>NZ_JACJTR010000007.1 GCF_014698795.1 Nostoc sp. FACHB-892 | reverse complement strand
CAGCAATCGGAAATACCAGTGGTAGAATTTCTGGTCTGCGATGATGCACCTCAATTCAAATTAATCACAGATAATTTGGCTTTATGTTGGGTGCATGAAGCAAGACATTATAAAAAGTTAAGTCCATTTGTTGGTTTTTATCAACAAACGTTAGACAAATTTCTCGGGGAATTTTGGGATTACTATCGAGAATTAGTAGCTTACAGAGATTCCCCAAACCCGGACACAAAACAGGAATTAAAGTCTAAATTCTGGAAGCTATTTGGTACTGAAACTGGATATAAACAATTAGATGAGCGAAAAAAATTAACAGCAGCAAAAGAAGAAGAACTTTTGCTAGTCTTGTCACATCCAGAATTACCGTTGCATAATAATCCGGCGGAATTAGCTGCTCGGACTATGGTGCAGCGACGAAAAATTAGTTACGCAACTCAAACGAGTGAGGGTACTAAGGCGTGGGACATTTTTATGTCTCTTGTTGCAACTACTCGTAAATTGGGAATCAGCTTCTTTGAGTACATACATGACCGGATTTCTCTCTCTGATAAAATCCCCGAATTGGATACTATTATTCGAGAAAAGTTCTCTATCAGTCCTCAAACTTTATAGTAAAGCGTTTGCATTCAAATAGAATGCCTGCGTTAGAACAATATAGTTAGCTCTCATGAAATCGGATGCTAGCAACTCTTCTTACTTTTATTCGTTACCCCGACTTATTGAGCCGATACTCACAAGGAGTGATCGACATGGCATCTATTAACGGTACTTTTGGTAACGACAATCTGACTGGGACTCCAGAAACTGATTCCATTTTCGGCGATTTAGGTGATGACATTCTTGATGGTGGTGGTGGTGATGATGAGTTTGTCTTCAACAATGTAATTGATGTCCTCGTTTTTGATTCTGGTGTGTACGTCTTTAGTACTGATGGTTTTGACATCATTAAAAACTTCGATGAAAATACAAATGATAGTGTTATCAATATTGACCCTGTGAATAACATTTATAACCATGTAAATATAGATACAAGTTTAGTTGCCCCTTCTATGGGCGATTCAAGGTCAGGAAAAACCGAATTCATCCACGGCACCACAGATTCTGACACAATCCAAGGCACCTCGGCAGACGAGAATATTTATGGTTTGGAAGGCAACGATGTATTGTATGGCAACGATGGTTACGATATTTTATATGGTGATCCGGGCAATGACAGCCTTTACGGTGGTGGAAGTAGTGATGAACTGTACGGTGGTTTGGGCAATGATTATTTGAATGGCGGAGAATACGATGGCGTACTATATGGCGAGGAAGGCGATGACATTTTTGATGGCATTAACGAGGCTGATAAGCTAATTGGTGGTACTGGCAACGACACTTATATTACTTTTGTATTCGGGTCTGAGGATAGTTTAATCACCGATCAGTTTACCAATAAGATTGTAAAATTCGATATTACAGAATACTTGAATGAAGGAACCGATACAGTTGAGTCTTCGTTCGACTACAAATTGGGTGACAACCTAGAGAACTTGGTTCTCACAGGTAGCAGGGATATTAATGGCATGGGCAACGCCCTTGACAATCGAATTGAGGGGAATGACCGTCACAACTTTCTGGTTGGCGACGATGGTAATGACCACTTGCTTGGCTATGGGGACTACGACATTTTGGTTGGTCGGACTGGTAACGACACACTCGTTGGTGGAGCTGGTGACGACTTCTTAAATGGGGGTTCTGGTAACGACACACTCGTTGGTGGAGCTGGTAATAACACACTTACAGGCGATGCTGATGCTGATACATTTGTCTTTAACTTCAAGTTTGAAGGTATTGACATCATCAAGGACTTTAGCTACTCGCAGAACGACAAAATTCAGATTTCCACAATTGGGTTTGGTGCTACTTCCACTAACGAATTCAGTTACGACAGCAACACTGGTGGCTTGTCCTTCCAGGGAACCCAATTCGCCACTCTTGAGAACAAACCTAGTTTCATACCCAATCTCGATATTGAGCTTGTCTCCGAGGGTCTAACCTCTTCAATTAGCTTGGTTTTGTAGTGCTTAACTAAAGCCAAATTTTAGACACTACACTCCAAAAACAATGATCCCACTTAGAGAATTTATAGACGGAGTATTAATTGAGAATTACAAATTACGTTTAGCACAGCGCTAGCGAGTTTGCGCTCACGTTAAATTAACTTAATTCTGCACTGAACCATACAAGGAGTGATGGACATGACACTTATTAACGGGACCTCTGGTAACGACAATTTAACTGGGACTCCAGAAACTGATTCCATTTTCGGCGATTTAGGTGATGATATTCTCAATGGTCTTGATGGTGATGATGAATTTGTCTTCAATAATGTAATTGATGTTATCGTTTTTGATTCTGGTTTTTCACGGGATGTGTATGTCTATAGTAATGATGGTTTTGACATCATTAAAAACTTCTCTTCCGGTGAGGTTATCAGTATTGATCCTGCAAATCACAACCGTAAAAATGTAAACATATTTACACCAATAGTTGCCGGATTATCTTATGAATTTAGATCCGGAAAAACCGAATCCATCTACGGCACCACAGATTCTGACACAATCCAAGGAACCTCGGCAAACGAGAATATTTATGGTTTAGAAGGCAACGATGTACTGTATGGCAACGATGGTTACGATATTTTGTATGGTGGCCCGGGCAATGACAGCCTTGACGGTGGTGCAAATGCTAACGAACTGTACGGTGGTTTAGGCAATGATTATTTGAATGGCACAAAAGACTACGTTGGCAATTTACTATATGGCGAGGAAGGCGATGACATTTTTGATAGCAGTACGGGAGTTGATACCCTAATTGGGGGAACTGGCAATGATACTTATATTACTTTTGTATACGCGTCTGCTGAAGACAAGGTAATCTTCAATCAGTTTATCTTCGGTCAGTTTACCAATGAGATTATAGAATACTTGAATGAAGGAAGCGATAGAGTTCAGTCTTCATTTAGCTACAAATTGGATGACAACCTAGAGAACTTGATACTCACAGGTAGCGCCGATATTAGTGGCATAGGCAACGCCCTGGACAATCGAATTGAGGGGAATGTCGGTAACAACTTTTTGGTTGGCGGCGATGGTAATGACCAGTTGTTTGGCTATGGGGACTACGACATTTTGGTTGGTGAAGCTGGTAATGACACACTTGTTGGCGGTGCTGGTAACGACTTCTTAAATGGGGGTTCTGGTAGCGACAAACTCTTTGGCGGTGCTGGTAACAACACACTCACAGGCAATGCTGGTGCTGATACATTTGTCTTCAACTTCAGGTTTGAAGGCATTGACATCATCAAGGACTTCAGCTACTTGCAGAACGACAAAATTCAGATTTCAACATTTGGATTTGGTACTATTTCCACTAACGAGTTCAGTTACAACCGCAACACTGGTGCTTTGTCCTTCCAGGGAACCCAATTCGCTACTCTTGAGAACAAGCCTAGTTTCATACCCCATTTTGATATTGAGCTTGTTTCTTAGGGGCTAATCTCTTCAATTAGCTTGGTCTTGTAGTGCCTAACCGAACCTAAATTTTAGATACTACAGCCACTCCAAAAACAATAACCCCACTCAGAGAATTTCTCTTGCGGGGTATTAATTGAGTATGGCTACTATTTTTCTTTGCTGTCGAAAATTTCCTCAGTTTCATCAATAATCATTAAGTAACTTGATAAAAACTATACAAATATCCTTTAAGGAGAATTTTCTAGTGTTCTCTCAAAGTCTATTTTATCAGTGGTGGCAATTGAGGTTGGCAAGCTTATTAACTTTAATGGCGGCGATCGCAGGAGACAACGAGTTTGCCCTAGCCCAGATAGTACCCGATAACACATTAGGTCAGGAAAGTTCTGTTGTTATATCTTCTCCTAACTTTGAGCTGATAGACGGTGGAGCAACTCGCGGTGCCAATCTATTCCACAGTTTTGAGCAGTTCAACGTTAAAGAAGGAGGACGAGCCATTTTCAGAAATCCGAATGGCATTGAGAATATTATTAGTCGGGTGACAGGGGGTAACCGCTCCGAGATTTTCGGCAGGCTTGGTGTCTTAGGTAGTGCTAACGTGTTTCTGATTAATCCCAATGGAATTATCTTTGGACCGAATGCCCAACTTAATATAGGAGGTTCGTTTCTAGCAACAACAGCAAATGCCATCGGGTTTGGTGAGCAAGGCTTGTTCGGTGCCTCGGCTCCTAATTCTCCCACACTCCTAACGGTCAATCCTTCAGCTTTGCTATTCAATCAAATTGCTAAATCAATTACCAATCAATCTACAACAGGTTTGCAACTTTCTGCGAATGAAAGTTTGTTGTTGGTAGGTGGTGATGTGAACTTAGAAGGGGGTAAATTGTCCGTTCTCAATGGTCGAGTCGAATTGGGAGGATTAGCAGGAGAAGGAACGGTAGTGCTGAATATAGATGACAAAAATCTGCGTTTGAGTTTTCCTGATAATGTAGCGCTAGCAGACGTATCCCTCACCAAAGGAGCTACAGTCCAAACCAGTTTTGAACGAGGTGTCGGTTCTCAACTAGGCACTGGCGATATCCTCTTACAAGGTAGACGTGTCACAATCGCTGATGGTTCACAGATTGTAGCTAATAACACAGGAGCCAAACCCGGAGGGACACTTATCGTCCGCGCCTCCGAGTTGGTGGAAGTCCTTGGAGCAAGCCGCCTGTTAGCTGAAACTTATGGTGTCGAAACTGGTGGAGATTTGACGATTGAGACTGGGAAGTTGATTATCCGGGATGGGTCAGAGATAGCAGCTGGTACTTTTAACTCCGGACAGGGGGGGACTATAACTGTAAGAGCCTCTGATTCGGTGGAACTAAGTGGAACATCGGCTGATGGTGCGAATTTTAGCAGGATCATAACTCAGACTGATGGTGTCGGAAATGCCGGTTCAGTGAGCATTGAAACTGGACAATTGATTGTTCAGGGTGGGGCACAAGTCTCAACTGCTAGTGCTAAGACTAGTTCCGGACAAGGAGGACTGTTGTTTGTAAAAGCCTCTGATTCGGTGCAACTGATTGGAACATCAACATCAGCTGATAATCCGACACCTAGTGGTCTGTTTGCTTTGGGGGAAGGTTCTGGCAAACCTGGAGACTTGATGATTGAAACTCGCTTATTTATTGCCCGTGATGGCGCAAGAGCCTCAGCTTCCAATTTAGGCTCGGCTCAGTCGGGAGGGACGTTGAGTGTAACTGCTTCTTCATTAGTGCAACTAATTGGAACATCGGCAAATGGTCAGGATAGAAGCGGCTTGCTTGTTGGAAGCACAGGTACTGGATCTGCCGGAGAATTGATAATTAAAACTGAGAAATTACAAGTTCTGGATGGAGCATTTGTGTCTGCCCGTACTGTGGGCGAGGGACGAGGAGGAACCGTAATGGTGAATGCTTCTAACTCTATAGAGCTAAATGGCACGTCAGCCGACGGTCAGATGCCCAGCCTCTTGACAACTGAAACCACAGGCGTGGGAGATGCTGGGAATTTAATGATTGAAACTGGGCAGTTGACTATCAAAAATGGCGCACAGATAACCAGTAGCAGCACAGGGCTTGGAAGAGCAGGTGATTCTAAAGTAGAAGTAAGCTCTCTGAGTCTTGACCAGGGAAGTATTACCTCGCAAACGACATCGGGTAATGGAGGAAATACTAATCTATCAGTAAAAGACCTCTTACTCCTGCGCCGTGGTAGTAAAATATCCACCACCGCAGGTACAGCACAACAGGGTGGAGATGGTGGTAGTATCAATATTAACTCTAAATTTATTGTTGCTATCCCTGAAGAAAACAGTGACATCAGCGCCAATGCTTTTTCAGGTGCAGGTGGGAGAGTGGATATCGAAGCGAATGGCATTTATGGTATTGAGTTTCGTAAAAGTCCAACTCTTTTGAGTGACATCACTGCTAGTTCAGAATTTGGTACACAAGGTACTGTACAACTCAACACACCTGACGTTGACCCAAACAGTGGCTTAGTTGAGTTACCCACAATCGGTGTAGAAACTAAAGTAGCGCAAGCCTGCAATAGTCAAAGTTATGCTCAAAGCAGGTTTATCATTACCGGACACGGCGGTTTACCACCCAATCCTATTAAGGATGTCCTAACTGGCGACGCAGTAGAAGTAGGTTGGGTGTCGCTCAAGCCTAGCAGCAATGGCTTTGGCGAGCTACGCCCACTTAGCAATCCACCTGTTACTACTAGGGCAGTTACTACCACACCAGAACCTATTGTAGAAGCAAGTGGATGGGTGGTAAACAAAAAGGGAGAGATAGTACTTATAGCTAATGTACCTGCCGGGGGTCGTGGTTCATGGCAGAAAGATGTACCTTGCAGTACAACTCATGCTCATCAGTAAATGCTGTTTATAAGCGGTTGTTGACCTATTAAAATATTCTGTTAATTAACGGTCATACGCCGTCGAACTCACATTAAATTAACTTAATTCTGCACTGAACCATAGCTTGAGAAGGAGTGATGGACATGGCATCTATTAACGGTACTTTTGGTAACGACAATCTGACTGGGACTCCAGAAACTGATTCCATTTTCGGCGATTTCGGTGATGACATTCTTGATGGTGGTGGTGGTGATGATGAGTTTGTCTTCAACAATGTAATTGATGTTCTCGTTCTTAGTTCTCTTAATGAATGGTACGTCTATAGTACTGATGGTTTTGACATCATTAAAAATGTGGGTAGTATTATCAGTATTAACCCTGTCAATTACGACCGTAACCATGTAGATATAACTGGAGTAAGGACAGCTGCCGCAATCTCGGTATTTCGTTCAGGAAAAACCGAATCTATTTATGGCACTACAGGTTCTGACACAATCCAAGGAACCTGGGTAGACGAGAATATTTATGGTTTGGAAAGCAACGATGTACTGTATGGCAACGATGGTTACAATATCCTGTATGGTCATTCGGGCAATGACAGCCTTTACGGTGGTACAAATGGTGACGAACTGTACGGTGGTTTGGGCAATGATTATTTGAATGGCGGAGAAGATAATGGTGGCAATGTACTGTATGGCGAGGAAGGCGATGACATTTTTGATGATATTAAGGAGTCTGATGCACTAATTGGTGGAACTGGCAACGACACTTATATTACTTTTGTATTTGGGTCTGAGGACAATTTAATCACCAATCGGTTTACCAGTAAGATTGTAGAATTCTATGAGATTGTAGAATTCAATATTACAGAATACTTGAATGAAGGAACCGATACGGTTGAGTCTTCGTTCAACTACGAATTGGGTGACAACCTAGAGAACTTGATTCTCACAGGTAGCAGCGATATTGATGGCATAGGCAACGCCCTAGACAATCAAATTGAGGGGAATGCCGGTCAAAACTTTTTGGTTGGCGGCGATGGCAATGACCACTTGCTTGGCTATGGGGGCTACGACATTTTGGTTGGTGGGACTGGTAACGACACACTCATTGGCGGTGCTGGTAATGACTTCTTAAATGGGGGTTCTGGTAGCGACTTTTTAAATGGCGGTGCTGGGAACAACACACTCACAGGCGATGCTGGTGCTGATACATTTGTCTTCAACTTCAGGTCTGAAGGCATTGACATCATCAAGGACTTCAGCTACTTAGAAAGCGATAAAATTCAGACTTCCACAATTGGGTTTGGCGCTACTTCCACTAACGAATTCAGTTACGATAGCAAAACTGGTGCTTTGTCCTTCCAGGGAACCCAATTCGCCACTCTTGAGAACAAGCCTAATTTCATACCCACTTTCGATATTGAGCTTGTCTCTGAGGGTCTAACCTCTTCAATTAGCTAAAAACACTACAATTTTTTGTGAAGATTAAAAAATCAATTAAGCGATGGCGTAACCGCCCGCCGTAGGCGATCGCAAGCTGAGAAATTATCCACAAGACTAGAAAGTAGGAGTGGAAAACGACGCTGTGGATGATTTAAGCCCCGCTAGAAAACAGCACTACTTGTTATTGAGCTAACGCTCCTAACGGTCAAGCCTGAGAACATACGCCGATTACCAATTCTGAGGATCATGACTAGCGAATTATCCTCGTGCAGCGACAAAAACTTGCATATCCATACTCTAAAAATTCTCTATTCCTTTATGGTGTGAGAAAGTTTCAAAATTAAGCTTCGATATCAGACTTTACTACAACTAAATAACTCACTGGAATTATGCCCTTTAACTTCTCTGGTCAGGGCAAGAATGGATTTATGTAATTATTTGCCAGAGAAAAACTCTTTACTTACCTGAGCAAGAATTTCATCCAACAAATGTACTAAAAAAGTCCACTGTTTCTACTCCAGCTTTTAATCTGGGGGACATAGTTGAGGTTGATTTCGGTGAACAGCCAACACGCCGTATTATTCAAGGAATTTTTAGTCTCAAAGATAATTGGCTCTATAGGGTAGAGTGGCGCTCCCCAACTTTAGAAGAAGTGTCTACCCAGAGCAGAACAATATGGCTTGCTAATGTTGATTTAGTCAATGTTAGTGTATGACCAGTTGTCACTAAAAAACAGCACTAAGTTAACTAACAACTTGGGTTATTAACCTAAATTACTGATTTTATTAGCTACTTTTAATTACTTATCTGGGCATTATAAAACAATACACTTGGGTTAAAAGGTTAAAACTCCTTAATTTTTATATGCTAACCAATGTGTTTTAAACTGAACTCACATCATATTAAGCCTCGCCCATAACGAGTCCTTCGATCATATGCGCTTGTACGATAGGTTCTAGTTCTCCAACGATCCGGCAGGCGAAGTGCTTTCGGTGTTCTACAGGGATAGTCTCGTAGTAAGACCGAGTAAACTGGAGATCGTGCCGCAAAGCGTTTTGGGCATCTGGAGCATCTACACCAAGCACTAGGGCTGGCCGAGATTTTTGGGATTGGTTGCCTGTACCCCGATGAATGGTCAGTGCTGACCGAACAGATATATCTCCACGCTTCGGCATCTTCCTCACGGTGCGCTCCTGGTATCGGCCGTAGAGAGATTTGGGCGGAAACATTTCGTGTTTGAAGCCGATTGGTTGATCCCACTGGGTGCCGAGTGCTATCTCGAACGGTCCCATGTCCTCTTCAACGTCCACAGTGGTCAAGTTGAAGGCAAGGGAGTTGAGCCTGCGTCCTGTCAGAGTGGCTTCAGGCGCGGGAAAGTCGCGGTGCCACGGCTGATTCATGGAGCCAGTCAGAGGCACGTCGAACCCAATCTCCACGATTTTGTAATCCTTAGAAAGAATCGCGGTTGACACTGCCACTACCCAAGGATGTGTCACAAGGTCGAGAAACCCCCTGAGCCTCTCCGGGTGAATTTCTACGTAGTATCGGTTAGGTCCCCGCCCCACGGCCCCACCAGGACGCGCGAGCGCTTCTGAGAAGAGAACTTCAATATCCTCACCGAGGCGATCTGCCCACGTCGGCTCAAACGCTCCTTTCAACCCAATGATCCCGTCGCCGTAGAGTCCGCCCATTATAGTGGCAGTATCGTATTGCTCATCGAGCGCAGTTGGGGATATCTCTTCTGTTTTCTCGGCTTGGACGGTGTTCGTGTAGTCAAGAGCAACTTCGTGTGCGGCTGTATTCATCAGACATCCTATCCGTGAGAGCGTTTTAAAACAAGGTTATAACAGGGTCATCATGGGCGCGATTATAGCGATATAGCTTTGCTACCTGGCCACAATCACCCCAAGAATTAATAATAATTTGGGGTAGAGGGCGCGTAATTGAGCTATAAATCTCTAAATAAAAGGGTTTGAGGCAGTAACATCCAAAAGATGCTCCAGTTTTTAACCGAAAAGTTGTAAATAAAGTTAATAAATACTTCAGATTTTGTCGCCATACTCCATCGCTTTCCTAATCGATTATCCCAAAATTACCGAGAGTCTTTCTGATGTGGGCTATTGAAGTGATGAGTGGGGTGTTGATGGCAAATCTGGCGCGAAGTCGCAGAAATTATAGGATTGCATTATCTACAATTCAGGAACAATTGTTAAGTTGGGGATCACTGCTACAGGAACCGCTATTCTTACCTAATTTATAGTTACAGCGATTTCATACTCCTTGGATCTTTATCGAGGCGATATTACTGTTGAAGAGTATAAAAATTTAATTGTAGAAGCCGCAAAGGCAGCAGGCATTGCTACACCAATTGTTTTTCTGATCTTAGTGGCTGTATTGGCGTTATTTCCAAAATTTACAGTTATATTATCAGCACCAGTGGTTGTTGCAGGATTCAATGCCTTATTTGGCATGAGTATTGCGATGCCGATAGTACAATCGCTACTCCGTCATGCTCAAGCTGGTGGTTTTGGCGCGGAAACTGCCGAGGCTTACATCCATGCGCTTGGTGGTTCTACACCTGCTTGATATCTGCGACAAATTTTAACCGAAGTGCTGGTTTTAGCTTCAAGGCTAGTTTCGTTTGTCTTGATTCCACACTCCAGTTTTAGAAGCGATCGCTATTTTTTAGCCTGTTCAAAAGCTATTTGATTCCGGCATTCCACACCTTGTTTCACTTCCGAGGCATTGATACCACAAAGCTCAACTGACATTTGGCTACCATCGGTTTGACGAACTGTGATGCTATCCATTCTTCGGTAAGCGCGATGGATAGTTGGTTAGTTCTTTGTAAAATCGAGATAGCGGTGATGGTAGCTCCAGTGATCGCAGTTAAAATTATGCCAGTTATCCACAATGGCTTCATATTGCTAGCTCTGTTGTCACAATATAGGGATTGCCATTTCAAAATTAAGCTCAACTCCAACTCTTGCCGTAATATTTGAGATAAATCAAGTAGTTTATCTTGTTCTTTGGTGTCAGAAACTTATCCGGTATGGACAAATTGCTTTCAGAACAGCTGGTCAAAAGCATTTATCAAGAACTACTGCCTAGATTACAAATTGAAAGTGTCAATCCTCGTAATCCCATTCAGGTCAGCTATCTTCCACAACCCTGGCAGCTGCTTGGTAAAGGAAATTACGCCGCAGTAGTTTATCACCCCGATTCCCCTGGGTGTGTAGTTAAAATTTATGCCCCAGGACGATCAGGCTTTGAAGAGGAAGTAGAAGTCTACCGTCGTCTAGGTTCTCACCCGGCATTTTCTGAGTGTTTGTATGCCAAAGATAGCTTTTTAATTTTGAAACGGCTTTATGGAACAACTTTGTACGATTGTATGCACTTAGGTTTACCGATTCCCAAGCAGGTGATAAGAGACATCGATGAAGCTCTTGACTATGCCCGACGTTGCTCCCTCCATCCTCATGATGTTCACGGGCGTAATGTTATGATGCATCAGGGTAGAGGTTTGGTTGTAGACATTTCAGATTTTTTACATCTTGAAGCCTGTTCAAAATGGAATGACTTAAAAAAGGCTTATTATTGGTTATACCGTCCCGTGTTGCGCCCACTTCGACTCCGTGTGCCATACTCTGCTTTAGATATAATCCGTAAATCTTATCGTCTGGCAACCTCTTTCAAAATTTCCTGTTGTCAAGTACTCCTAAGATTAACTCGTCTTAAATGTTTAAAACGTTAGGCTAATTTATTTTTATAAAGATTAAGTATTTCTGTGCCAAAAACTGGGAAGTAAATGGTATTGCACCCCTTGCTATTGCTTTAATTTTAAGCAGCTCATAATGTACCTTTTGGAATAGCTAAATTTTATCAATAATTTCTGTAACTCCTGCGGTTCTCGCGTTAATCAATTAACCACTGCATTAATAAGTAAGTTATCGATGTGAACATAAAACTACCAAATAACATCGTCCATGTTATCGTTATAGTTATGAAACTTATCCATTTATTATGATAATAGAATCGTAGCGTCTGCCAAATAATAAGTGTGAGATTTGTAGAAAGAAAAAACGCGACTACATTAGCTAGCAATAACCAATGGTCTTCAGTTACGCCTTGCATCCAAGGTATTAATGAACCTCCATTTGCGCTATCAGGGAGAAAAGTCGGATCTCTTAACGGTGAAACTTGATAAGCAAAAAGACTAGTAGCTATCGTTAAAAACAGCAAAAATATTAAACTGAAAATATAAAAGTGCCGAATCCGTTGAAGGCAACGATCGCATTGAGCAATCTTAGGCATACTACCAGTTATACACCCTACTTTTTCCTCAGTTGATTTTATGGAGGGCGATCGCATTGTCTGACCCTCAATTCTCTTACCTATGGAGCAATCGCTATATTTATGCAAGATGTAATTCATCGTACCCGATCAAATGGGAATCCTGGCTATAGTAGCATTTCCCATCGTCATGAATATCTTGAACTTTCTTAAATCTAAACCAGCCCAACCGACCATTGATAACTATGGTCAAACCAGTAGCGGTCTTGAGCAGCAGATTCAGTCAATCATAGAATGATTGTTCGCAAGTTTGCTGAATGCAAAGTATTTTAGAAAGTCGCATATTATTTGGTACAACAGTGATAAACCAAACCCCAGTTTAGAGCAGGTAATTAAGAAAGCCATGCACTCCTGTGAGCCAGTTTTCTTGTACCGTTGTGGTGGTAGGTGTCGCCGCTACCTACTGAATATTACTGGCGGATGATGGATGAACACCCTTCAATGCGGATTTATTAATTGGAAGCTAGGGGTGAGGATTGATTAAAAGGACGGGTGATATCCCCGTCCCATAAGAAAATCAGTTAATTATCTCAACGTCATCAACGCTTGTGATAATTTCGCATAGCTTTATGGATTTTCTTGGAGCGTTCTTTCTCATCTAATTGCGCCCGTTGGTCTTGTTTGCGAACAAGATAGTTAAGTTCTTTTTGCAATTTTTGGTAGCTGAGGAATCTGAAAAAATCAAGTTCTCCCTCAAGTAATGCTTGTTGCACTGCACAACCAGGTTCATTGTTGTGTTGGCAATTACGAAAACGGCATTCTGCGGCTAAAGTCTCAATGTCTGCAAAAGTTTCTTGCAAGCTTTCACCATCTGCCCAAATTTGAATTTCTCGCATTCCTGGGGTATCGATAATTAAGCCGCCTGTCGGCAGTAATATCAATTCTCGATTTGTAGTCGTGTGACGACCTTGGTCATCACCTCGACGCACTGGTTGCACAGCTTGTACTGATGCACCTTTAAGTTGGTTGGTGATAGTAGATTTACCCACACCAGAAGACCCCAACAAAGCAACTGTTTGTCCTGGCTGGAGGTATGATTTCAAGACATCTAGCCCTTGAGCAGTGGTGGCACTCAATACTAAAATTGGTACTCCTTGGGCAACAGCTTCAACTTTTGAGACATTATCTTCTAAAGAATTGCACAGGTCGGCTTTATTTAAAACGATGACTGGATTTGCACCACTATTGTTTGCCAAAATCAGATAGCGTTCAATTCTTCTGAGATTAAAGTCGCCATCAAGTCCACAAACCAAGAACACGGTGTCAATGTTAGCTGCAACAATTTGCTCTTCAGTTTTACTACCAGCGATTTTTCGTGAAAACTTGCTTTTTCTGGGCAAAATTCCGTGAATGCTAGCGCGTCCTTGTTCTCGCGCCTGAATGATAACCCAATCCCCAACAGCAGGAAAATCTTGCCCAAGAATCGCTTGATGTCGCAGTTTTCCTGTAACTTCTGCTGTTAGTTCCCCCTGCTGGCTATAAACGATGTAAGTATTTCTGTATTCAATAGCAACCCTAGCAACGCTAAAACCTTGTTGGCTATAAGGTGCAAAACTGCGAGTAAAAAAGTCACTCCAGCCTAAAAAATCCAAATTCATTGATGTTTCCTCTATGTGTGCTGCTTTTCTAACGGACAAGGCGCACAGAGGCAGACACTTTTCTAGATGAATTTCTTAGTGTCTGTAAATTCGAGTATCATTCCTGTAAATGGAGGATTTAACGAAAATCTCTGCGCCTTGAGTTGGTTGAGTTTTTGAAGGCAACCCGGACAGCTAATAATTGAGTCATCATTCTTCCTTCCTTACGTATTACAACAATAATCTATATTACTACATTATCTCATTTCGGCAGAACTAGCATCAAATACTGTGATGGCTTGATAGTACCTCAGTAGATTGTTAGGCAATATATCAGGGGAAACGCATCTAAGTGTATTGACAAAGTGCTATCGATATGGTATTAAAATAAACTTATTGATGCCTGGAAATTACCATCAGGAAGCTGCTTGAGCCTGGTTTTTCCTCTATCTTTATGGAGTGGCCGAATTGTGCGATGGGCTTACGCCCCGCCATAGGTGATCGCAGACTGTACCGTTCGATGCATTCAACCTTGAAGAATATTGCAAGGACAGGTTTGGCTTTGAGCGTCGTCATCCTTACAGATCAATTGAAGCTGCTAGAGTTGTAGATAATTTGCTCAAAATGTGTACAACTTGGGCACAAAATGAAATTAAACCTGTTGCGATCGCTGTTTTTAAGGTATTGAAAAGCGCGATTAACAGGTTAATGTGTTGATAATGAGTAGACTATTGTTGCTCCCGGTCAATCCACTTATGTACGTTGGGAATTTCAAATTGACTCAACTTTTCAATTAATTCCGCAGGAGTTTCCCCTATTAAAACAATACTTCTGTGTTGGGAGCGAATAAACTGCTCTTTTGTTGCGTGGTTAAGGAAAGAAATCAATCTGTTATAAAACCCGTCAATGTTTAACAGTCCACAAGCTTTGCGATGAAAACCAAGTTGAGTCCAGGTGACAACTTCACAAAATTCTTCTAATGTTCCTAGCCCACCTGGTAGGGCAATAAAGGCATCAGCCAGCGAAGCCATAAGCGATTTACGCTCGTGCATTGATCCTACAACTCGAAGGTCGCTTAAACCAGTGTGTGCAATCTCTTTATCAACTAAGGCTCGTGGCATTACACCAATAACTTTTCCACCAGCAGCTAGCACGGAATCAGCTACAGCACCCATTAGTCCGACATTTCCTCCGCCATAAATAAGGGTAAGTCCGCGCTCTGCCATCTGGACACCTAGATTTTGTGCTGCCTCAAGATAGCTATTGCGATTACCAAAATTAGAGCCGCAGTAGACACAAATACTTTTCATCAATTTATTCTTTTGAGTCAACTGTTTCAAGCAGTCTAGCAGAAACGGTACATTGATTTTAAATATTAAAACCTAAATTAAATCAAGGTATTTATGTACATATAACTTTTCACCTAAAAGCGATCGCTTCAGAATTCCCAATGCTGTTTCAGTTCCTGTAAACTCACAAGGGTAATTGCAACTCAAATGTTTCTATTTAATTTCTCTAGGGAGTGGAAACATTTTTGGATAATCTGGTCAAATTCTTTCCAGGAAATAGCCTAACGATGCTCTATACAAATCACATCGGGCGGGGACTTGGCTTTTATCCAGCTTGTGAGCGGTATGGTCAAGGTTGGTGGAGTTGAGTTCATGCCTTTGAGTTGCAGTTCTTCGACTGGATACTGCCAAAGGGAGAAAAACAAATTGAGATTAAAGCCACTATCGAGCAGATGTCCAGTATCTAGCAAAATAGAAAACACTTTTGGTTGATTTAAGCATCTGATGAGAGACACAATCTCATCAGGATGTGTTAATGCCCCAGCACGTTTGGTACTCAAGGGTTCAATCATGATGCGAACCCCTAATTTTGCTGCTCGTTGAGCCAAGTTGGAGAAGAATTCCACCGCTCGTTCTAATGGATTATCTACTAGGTCATGCCCAAAGCCGCAGACTGTCACAATTCTAGGGGCATTCAGTTGAGCGGCTACCTCCAAGGTATGTTCTACATGAATTTTGGCTTGATGACGATGTTCTGCATTCCGATGAAGCGGATGAAAATCGTGCATTTGATATGCCTGCACAGCAGTAATTGGGATCTGGGCGCATTTATACACGTCTATCTGTATATCCCCCAAATTAGCAATCTCTAAACCGATGCCCCAACGCCGGATGGCTGCAAATTTCTCCGCCTGAGTTCCATCTGGTAGAGACATTTCCACATAAGCGAGCGTGGGTTGGTTCATTCTCTACTAATAAACATCAGATACCAGTCGATTCTAGAATTTTTCTGGATACTGCTCAATAAAGCATAATATACAAATTTTTTTGTTCAAATACTTTTCCGCTTTTCCCAGCCGTCACCCAACTTTTGCTAGGAAAAGCAGACTACTAATCATAATCTAAGTAATCTAAGCTATATACCAAGGAGATCAGGTATTTGATGACTGCACCTATAGAAATTGGCAAAAGAGCGATCGCTTTAGACTTGTCCGTAAATTTATAATCCAGTCTGTACAAGGGTTTTAAACGCTGCTTATCTGTCTTAAACCAATGTAGGAATAGGGCTTTGACATAGTTAATGATAGTTTAAAAGCAAAAAATAGTATTTTCAAATTTTGTGTTTCAACAAAATTTATTATGCTGTATAGTCCGCAAAAGCTAGATAGGGCAGATATCAAGATTAATAAAGCTAAAATTCTCTATTTTATCTTTATGCAAATTTAATTTTCGGACTGGTCTTTTTAAAGGTTTAATTGCTGAAAAGCTACGTAGCACTCAACAAAAATATTAGTATTTGATTATTGCGCCTAAATTCTCCCAGTTTCATCAGTTGGATGCCTCTATTAATAGATATATTTCTGAAGCCAGAATGAGTTAGTGATTGTACTCCATTAGTCAGATGCAATAGCCTGAGTAACAGTGTAGTTTAACCCGTATAAGTACCTTACTCTTCAGCTAAAAAGAGCAGTCCTGAGTGCAAACCAATACTTACAGGCTTTACAAATGAAATTAATCACGAAACCAAAATCTCTTTTGATGGGATGTGCTTTAGCATTGGGACTTGCTGTTCCTGCAAGCTCTCAGCAACCCCAGCCATTAAGAATCGAGCGTGTAGAAGGTTACTTAGCGACTCCAGAAAGGTTAAAATTCAATGAATCTCTACTGAATAAGTTACAGCTACCTCCTGGGTTTGAAATTAGCATATTTGCTCAAGATTTAGGTAATCCCCGCAACTTAGCAGTTGCTCCTAATGGTACAGTCTACGTAACTCGGCGTGAGCAAGGTGATGTTATAGCTTTAACAGACACAAACAAAGATGGACGCGCTAACCAAAAACGTACTGTTGCATCAGGGCTAAAATTTGTTAACGACATCACCATCAACCAAAATCGCCTGTATTTTGTTACTGATACACATTTATATGCTACCAATTTATTATCCAATGGTAGGGAAGGTAACATCCAGACCTTAATTAGAAATCTACCTGATGCTGGACAACATCCGAATCGCACTATTGGCTTTGGCCCTGATGGATTGCTTTATCTTTCTATAGGTAGCACTTGTAACGCTTGTGACGAGCCAAATGACGAACACGCCACCCTATTGCAAGTTCAACCTGATGGTAGCAAGCGGACTATCTACGCCAAAGGATTACGAAATACTATCGGTTTTGCTTGGCATCCCCAAACTAAGGAACTTTGGGGAATGGATCACGGTTCAGACTGGCGAGGTAACACTACACCACCAGAAGAACTAAACTTAATTAAACAGGGTGCAAATTATGGTTGGCCATTCTGTTGGGGCGCTCGCCGCCCTGATGTCTACCTGCAAGCCAACCCAACAGGCACAACCAAGGAAGAATATTGCAAAAAAACCGAAGAACCTGTAAGTACTTATACAGCTCATAGTGCCCCTTTGGACTTAGTTTTTTATACTGCTTCCCAATTTCCCGTTCAGTATCGTAATTCTGCTTTCATCACCATGCGTGGTTCTTGGAACCGCAATCCACCCGTTGGGTATAAAGTTGTGCGTTTGCGTTTTGAGAATGGCAAACCCGTGCAGTTTGAAGATTTTGTTACAGGTTTCTTAAGAGCAGACGGAAAAACACAGTTTGGTAGACCAGTCGGTTTAGCTACAGCACTAGATGGTTCTCTGTTATTTACTGACGATACTAATGGCGTAATTTATCGTATATCCTATGTAGGGCAAAAACCCCCATCTGGTAAGTGATTTCAGTAACCCTACTTGGACGTAAAAATTCCCGCATCTGTTGTGAGTTAATTTGTGTTTTTTCGCGCTCATTTCGGCTGGTGCAAAAGTGCCGCGCTCTACGCGAACTGAGGGAATTCCGTCGCTCATCTGACCTAAAAATTTGTGTAAAGCCAAAACCTAACAAATCTACTGCCTATGTTTCATTTTGAGTACCAAGTAATGGCAACAGAAGGCGGAACTCTAGCATGGAACTATCGAAGCCTTGTAGCAGAAGAATTGGTATGCCTTTACTACCTTTGTGAATGTAAGTTGTGAGGATTGGGTGTTGGCTCAGGGAGGTTGTAAGGGCAATTCTCTGAATACTTTGGACAAAAGCGATCACTTTTGAGTTTGTTAGTTGATTAACTTGTGATGGTAGAAAATTAGGAAACATTACTATTGACTCCAAACTAATTTTCTACAACTATTCTAGTGGATTAAATAGTTGCAATTGACTATCACTCCTGCCAAGCTAATTGCAAATAAAGAACTAGCAATACTATACGGCGTTGAAGCACTTCTACAATTTACCCTTGGTACGCATCCTAAGTTTTCCTCAATCAGACACTAGTATTATTTTAGCAATTATCACTACGGTAATTACTGCCTTGGTTCAGTGTTGATAATCAATTAAAAAAGTTAAATTATACAATTAACATCCGGAAAACAAAGATGAAGTTAGGAAAAATAGTGAAGATATGATTGTAACTTCCTTTGATTGAGTTCATATAAAAGGCTTTCACAATGGTTACTACTCCTGTATACTTTTTGCAAATTCTGGACAATCCGAATATTGAAATTTCTCAAGATGAGTTGCGATCGCTTTTAGGAGAAATAGAAGTACAACTGCATCGTAGCCGAGTTTATCGACGTGCTTTAGCGATTGTGCAGAAGTTAATAGGGGAAAAAACAGATCAGGCTCAAGATTTATTAAAAGCCGTAGGTAGAGAAGCGATCGGGTTAGCATTTCGACAATTTGCCCAACAATCTCAAAAAGTTGAAACGGCTACAGATACCAAGCAAGCTACAGAAACAGTCAATTCTTCACCAGAGATACAGCAGGAGCATTGCACTTTCCGGGAAGAACCTTCTAAAAGTACAGCAGAAAATTCACTGTGGAAAAAACCACTACAATTGCTCAATCATCAGAGAATTTCTCAAGCAGAACTTGTTGAACAAGCTGAACTTGCAGTCCAACAACGCATGGTGTGCCTACGTCAAATCGGGCAACAACTCCAAAAAACCCGTCAATCTAAAGGGCTTTCTTTGGATCACATTCAGCTTTCCACTCATATCCGAACGGAGCTGATAGAGGCATTAGAAAACGGCAACTGGAAAGAATTATCAGATGATATTTTTGTACGTGGATTTATCCGACGTTATGGAGATGCTTTAGGACTTAATGGTGTTGCTTTAGCTGCCTCTTTGCCATTCCTAGCAGCTATACCAGTAAGGAGGCCTTTTTTGGATCAATCTAAAAAAGGAATAGGATTGGAAATTCGTCCGACGCATTTATATGTAGGTTATACAGCTCTTCTTGCTGGTGCAATGGGAGGATTAGCTTTCATGTCCCAGCAACAAGCAAATACCAATACATCAATTGAGCAAGATAACTCTTCTTCTGTTTTACAATCGTTAAAACAACAATCCCCTTCTGTTAAACCAGGGATTAAATCTACTAACACTAGTGTGGCTGTCGGATCTGATATTTCCCCACCAGAAGGATTGTATTAACGAACTGCACTTGCTTGATAACGGCTCTGGTATGGACGATGCCGCCAATTTTAACCGTTAAGCGGTATCTTCTGAATGTTTACAATGCCGTACAATACAACGTATTGATGCCGACAAATAATGTGTTAACGACGAAAAATATCGTATTAAGCGACATTTGCGGTTTGAAGTGTTTATGTTTGCAGTTCGCTAGAATTACTGTATTCGTGCAAAAGTCAAATGCATAGCTTTATGGCAGACCCTAATTTACCCCAGGGTTTACTGGCTGCACTGCTCCAAAAACATATATGGCTTCCTGAACAAGGACTAGCTTATGCTTTGCAAAGCTAGAACCTACAAATTAAAGCAAGTTTACTTACAAAGATAATCGATTATTTACCACAAAACCTAAAAGAAGAAGCTTAAAATCGCGGATGCCGTCTGTAATACGTTGGCTGATGCCGACCTCTAAAATTTGTAATGCCAATTTCAAGATTATTCGTTTTTTGCGTCAAGCACGAAAATTGAGGTTAATAGTATTATGTGACGGTATTTACTTAGAATGAATAAATCGTTAACCGTACAGCAACAGTCAATTTTTTTTAACGAGCTGTCATCTCTACGAGAGGCTTCCGCCAACGCGCAGCGTCTTGTTAGAGAAGGACGCATAAGACGCAAAGAGAAGAAAGAAATGCTTAACTCAACTGTATTGAATTTTGGTTAAGTTAAGAAATTTAAATGTAGTAGGGTGCGTTGTCGCATAGCGCAACGCACCATCAACCATTCAAGGTGCTCTCGCCTACGGCATAACACACCCTACTTCCTACTGAATATCAGGGTTTGCGTGAAATGGTATTAAACTTTAGTGTTTCAAGCTTGGAGTTTGATGTTCCGAAGTCAGACTTTACTGTTTAAAACTCAAAGTTTGTTGTTCCAAGCAAACTACGCTTGGATAATAAAATCAGATGCCTTGAGAATTGGCGCACCAGTTAGAGTCACAAATAGATCACCGCTGCCGAAACCAGCCGTGCTGCCATTTTCGTTGTAGAACAATTGCCCACTCACAGGATCGTAGACAATTTTTGCCGTGCTAGTCCCCGCAGAAGAAGTAATTTCAAAATCACTCTCGTTACTAAAACCTATTCCCGGATCAGAAGTAATTGTATTAAAGGTAGACTTATCCAGTACAATTTTGTCACTTTGTGAAGTGACTGCAAAAAATACACCATAGAATCCATTAATACTATCTAGACCAACATCAGTGCTGTTAAAAGCAGTACTGGTGTTGTAAAGGAATCTGTCAACACCCTCACCACCTGTTAGTACGTCATTGCCAGCACCGCCAACCAAAGTATCATCGCCAGCACCACCGATAAGGGTATCATTACCAGTTCCACCCCGCAGCAAATCATTGCCACTATTGCCGTAGATGATGTCATCACCTCCCTGACCATTAATCACATCGCCGGAGTCCTTAAAACCCGTAATGTTATTGTTAAGGTCATTCAGGAATGTAACGGTGTTTGGGTTAAATAAGTCAGTTTGAGTGGAGTTGGCATCGAAGACATCAAAACTGTCAACGATGCCCCTCTGGTTATCAAACAGGATATTACCAATAGCTGGGTTGGTATCAGATGCTGGTAAATTATTCAAGTTTTCCAACAGGAAGTTTTCTAGAATGATTTGGGTATTGCTTGTATTTTCAAAAGTAAGTTCTAGATTGTTGCCATTTTGATCTAATTGTAGATTTTTAGCAGTCAATCCTAATCTAGTAAAATCCAAGGTATCAACTTCAGCAATTACCGCCGTTGATGGATTTGAATCAATATCTACGCTCCCTACGCCGCCAAAGTCGGTTATGGTGTCGATGCCATCGCCTCTTGAGAAGATGAATTTGTCTCGACCACCATTACCAGTGAGCTTGTCGTTACCAGCTTTGCCCTCGATGATGTTGTTGTTGGGTGTGCCAATGAGGATATCTGCACTACTTGTGCCCGTGATCAATTTCTGGACAAAACCCAAAGTGGTGGTTGCCACTGCACTGGTGTTATTCAAATCTTGCCCATCATCGACGACAAACTCAATTGTGGTGTTAACAGTGGTAGCTGTACTGTTGTAGGTAACGCTGCTAAGGACTTGTCGATAATTGGCAATGGTATCTGTGCCACTAAGGGTGAGAGTGCCTATGGTGGGGTTGTAGGTAGCGGTGATGTTGCCGATGGTAGTGGCATTGAGACTTTCGGCTGCGCCATTCAACAGATTGGTAATGGTGATGGTGGCACCAGCTAGGGTAGTGTCGTTGTCGCCCAAGGTGAAGTTGTTATCGATGATCGAGACGGGAGTGCCGCTAAAGGTTGTGCTAAAATCAATACCCTGTGAGTTGCCGTTGAGGTCGATAACGGGGGCGCGGTTGCCAAACACCACATAGGTTTGCCCTGAGCTGATGTCATTGGGGTCGGCAAAGGGTGTCCCGATAATCAGGTCGTCAATACCGTCGCCATTGATATCTCCGGCACTGCCAAGAGAGTAGCCTGAACGGTCATCTGAATTGATACCGTTGATGGCAAAGCCATTTGTGCCGTTGAGGTTGAAGAGGTTGAGTTGGGCACCAAAACCCTCTTTGCTGCCAAACACCACGTAGCTTTGCCCTGAATTGTCGCCGTTGGGGTCGGCAAAGGGTGCCGCGATAATCAGGTCATCAATGCCGTCGCCGTTGATGTCTCCAGCACTGCTGACAAAACTGCTGAAGAAGCCGTCACCTTTATTGAAGCCGTTGATGACGAAGCCGTTAGTGCCGTTGAGGGTGGAGAGGTTGAATTGGGCACCAAAACTTTCCTTGCTGCCAAACACCACGTAGCTTTGCCCTGAATTATCGCCGTTGGCATCGGCAAAGGGTGCCCCAATAATCAGGTCGTCAATACCGTCGCCGTTGATGTCTCCGGCACTGCTAACAGAGTTGCCTGATTGGTCATCTGGATTGAAGCCGTTGATGACGAAGCCGTTAGTGCCGTTGAGGCTGGAAAGGTCGAATTGGGCACCGAAACCTCCCTTGCTGCCAAACACCACGTAACTTTGCCCTGAATTGTCGCCGTTGGGACCGGCAAAGGGTGCCCCGATAATCAGGTCGTCAACACCATCGCCGTTGATGTCTCCGGCACTGCTAACAGAGTTACCTAATGAGTCATCTTCATTGATGCCGTTGATGGTGAAACCCGACGTGCCGTTGAGGGTGGAGAGGTCAAATTGGGCACCAAAACTTTCTTTGCTGCCAAACACCACGTAACTTTGCCCTGAAGAGGTGCCGTTAGGGTCGGCAAAGGGTGCCCCGATAATCAGGTCGTCAACACCATCGCCGTTGATGTCTCCGGCACTGCTAACAGAGTTGCCTAAGGAGTCATCTTCATTGATGCCGTTGATGGTGAAACCCGACGTGCCGTTGAGGCTGGAAAGGTTGAATTGGGCAGCAAAACTTTCCTTACTACCAAACACCACGTAGCTTTGCCCTGAAGTGATGCCGTTGATAGAGCCACCATTTGCCCCGATAATCAGGTCGTCTAAACCGTCGCCGTTGATGTCTCCGGCACTGCTAATAGAGTTGCCTGAGAAGTCATTTGGATTGATGCCGTTGATCGCAAAGCCCGACGTGCCGTTGAGGCTGGAGAGGTAGAATTGAGCAGCAAAACTTTCTTTACTACCAAACACCACGTAGGTTTGCCCTGAATTGTCGCCCTTGGGGTCGGCACCATCTGCCCCGATAATCAGGTCGTCTAAACCGTCGCCGTTGATGTCTCCAGCACTGCTAATAGAGTTTCCTGAACGGTCATCTGGATTGATGCCGTTGATCGCAAAGCCCGACGTGCCGTTGAGGTTAGATAAGCTGAAAACTGAATTTGCCATGAGTTCGTCCTTTTGTTTTGAAAACTAAAATTTTGATGTTTGGAACTCAAAGTTTGGTGTTTGGAACTCGAAGTTTCCTATCCTGAAATCGGAATTTGGTGTTCCAAACCTGGCAGATATCTGCACCTGCTGTTTTGCTGTTGGATTATCTAATTGGTGTAACTGTTGCACTTTCAGTTAAGTAAATGCATCCTCATGTTCAGCTACAAGGATAGTATATTTATACAGTACCTATGTACTAAATCTGACTCAAATTCTGTCCAGGGTATTAAATCGGCCATAATTACCCAACGATTATCTGATGATAACTTTCACTTCATAGGAAGCTCAAAACTTTCTGCTGGAGTTGGAGTTGATTCTTCTTATCGGTACATAGTTAATAATGATACACTATGTTGCAGCGAACCACTGTGATGCAAGGATTTTGGGGTATTTTACCTTCAAGTCTTGCACCTGAATATACTTCTTTGGTCTGAGAATCTAGAGACTGTAACCTTTTCTTTTTTTTCAGCAAGCCCTACTTAGTCAAAAGCGAGCGGAGCGCGGCAATCCCAAACCTTTGCGATCGCTTCTCAACTCTTGGAGAGGCTGCGCCAACAGGAACGACAGGGGCGAACGCAATGACATATTATAAGTGATTTGCCGAACATGATATCATTTATGATTACTGTATCTGTGCAAAAATCGCAAAAGCCTCTTTCCCCCAGCCCCCAGCAAGAACTGCGCTCTAAATGATATTAGGGGTTAAGTCTACTGAAAGCGACCTGACAAACTTGCCACCATGACTACTAACTCATCTGGATCAAATGGCTTGGATAAATACATTTGAAAGCCTGTCAGCAGCGCCCGTCTTCGGTCTTCTTCCTTGGCATAAGCACTTAAAGCGATCGCAGGCATTCTTCCCCCTTTTTCTACTGGCAATGCTCTAATTTGACGAATGAGACTGTAGCCATCCTCCTCTGGCATTCCCAGATCCGAAATCAGTATATGTGGGATTCTCTGCTCTAAAGCTGACCATGCTTGAGCTACTGATGCTGCCTCACTCACCAAAGCACCATGTTGCTGCAAGATAAAACTAACAAGGTCGCGCCCATCAACTTCGTCATCAACCACTAATACTTGCAACCCATTAAGTAAAACTTGACTATGCTCATTTATCGCCATTGATTCTGCACCTACTGAGGTACTTGAGCTACTCATCAAGGGTAACTGCACGCAAAAAGTTGCTCCTTGCCCTACCCCTGGGCTGTGCGCCTGTACGCTTCCACCATGCATTTCTACTAAATGCCGGACAATTGCTAGCCCTAACCCTAGTCCCCCATAGGTTCGGGTTGTACTTGCGTCTGCCTGACGGAAGCGATCAAAGAGATAGGGCAAGAAGTCGGCCCTGATACCAATACCTGTATCTTTAATCTGGAGAAGTGCATCAGTACCTAATGATTGTAGGCAAATTTCCACTTGTCCCCTAGAAGGTGTAAACTTTATTGCATTAGTTAGTAAATTCCATACAACTTGCTGTAAGCGGCTAGCATCCCCAAAAACAGAACTAGCGCTCTGGTCAAGCATAGATTTGATAATAATATCTTTAGCCTCAGCTTGTGGTCTTACAGTTTCCACAGCTTCAGTAATCACTGTGATTAAAGAAACTGGACGCTTTTCTAGATGCAGTTGTCCTCGGATAATACGCGATACATCTAGCAAATCGTCTACCAATTTTGCTTGAGTTTTAGCGTTGCGCTCAATAGTTGCTAGCGCATGAGCAGTTGCAGATGAGTCTAATTTCCCTTGGTTAAGCATCTTAACCCAGCCAAGCATTCCATTGAGCGGTGTGCGAATCTCATGGGAAAGTACTTGCAGAAATTCATCTTTGAGCCGATTGGCTGCCTCCGCCTCAACTCGCGCTGCCTGCTCTCGAATTCGTTCGGCTTGTTGAGCTAAAGCATCTTTACGCAGTCGTGACAACTCTAAGTTTGTTCGTACCCGCGCCAGCAGTTCTCGCGCCGAGAAAGGTTTTATCAGGTAATCGTCTGCACCCATCTCTAAGCCTTCAACACGAGATTCTTCACCCGCACGGGCAGACAGCAGAATAATAGGCACTTCACAAGTTGATGATTCAGAGCGCAATTCGCGCAACAATTCCAAACCGTCGATTTCTGGCATCATAATGTCGCTAAGGACTAAATCCGGTATTTCCCTGCGGACTGCTGCTAAGGCAGCTACTCCATCTGTCACTGCCTCTACTTCGTAATATGGCTGGAGTAAGTGCTTCAGATAATCACGCATATCTGCGTTGTCATCAGCTAGCAAAATACGAGCAGAACTGGGCAGAGGGGTAGAGGGGCTAGGAAGCAGAGGAGAGGAACTGCTGTAAGTTCTCCCCTGCTTCCCTCCTCCCCTGCTCCCTTGCTCCCCCTCCGCTTGGGGTAGCCAACGCCACGCTTCCTCAACAAAAGCAGCCCTTACTGAAGCAGTGTTCAGTAAATCATGCCCAGATGCAATGCGTTCAGTGGGCAGATGAGCAGTACCAGTAGGAAGTGAAACAATGAAAGAACTTCCCTGATTTACTTTACTAGTGGCACGAATTGAACCACCATGAAGTCGAATCAGATCCTGCACTAGCGATAATCCAATTCCAGAGCCTTCATAAGTGCGTCCCTGTGACCCCTGTACACGGTAAAAACGCTCGAACAAATGGGGCAATTCTGCTGCTGGAATTCCTGTACCTGTATCCTGGACTTCCAGTTCCACATATTCCGTGTACCAACGCAAGATTACACTGATTTGTCCAATAAACGTGAATTTGAAAGCATTACTAAGCAAATTCAAAACAATCTTTTCCCACATATCGCGGTCTACATACACCGCTTCTGGTAAAGGTGGGCAATCTACTATTAGACGTAAACCGGCGCGTTCGATAGCTGAACGAAAGACACTGGCCAGTTCAGTTGTAAATACAGCAAGGTCAACAGGTTCATAAACTGCTTGAATCCGATTTGCTTCGATGCGCGAAAAGTCTAATAGTGTGTTGACCAACTTGAGCAAACGCAGACTGTTTCGGTGAACTAATTGTAATTGTTCGCGTTCTTCACTTGTTAATCTCCCGTTTTGGTTGTTTAGCACATCTTCTAATGGCCCAAGCATCAAAGTCAGAGGTGTACGAAATTCATGAGAGACATTATTGAAAAAAGCTGTTTTAGTTCGGTCTAGTTCGGCTAATGCTTGGGCTTTTTTGCGTTCTTCTTCGTATGCTTGAGCATTGCGAAGTGAAACCGAAACTTGCCCTGCTAAAAGCTCATAAAACGATTTATAGCTTTCATCCAAGCCACGATTGGGGCTGATCCCAGCAATGAGTACCCCAAGCGGTGCTATGACATTTGATGACGGAATCGGTAACGCTATTGCTTCATAGACAATTTCATTCCAAGGCCCGCCCACAATAGTTATATGGCGATCAAGACCTTCAATCAAAGCTGTATGTCCTACCATTACCTCTGTAAGCGGCCATATACCTGTAAATTCTTCTAAAACCACTCTCAAAGGTGCAATAGATTCATTTATGTTTGCTCCAACGCTGCCACATAATCGGACTGACTTGCCATCTGACTCGCTTAGATAGATCAGAGCAAACGGTACATCAAGAGGATATTCTGCAATTGTGGACAGAATATCCTTACAGGTAATGTCTACACTTCGTGTATCACCAGAACGTGCCGCTAAATCACGTTGCAAGCGCAAGCGCCGCTCTCCGAGTACCTGCTGCGTCACTTCGCTACATACGCAAAGCATACCTTTAATTGCACCTTCGTCATCTTCAACAGCACTGTAAGACAGACTGAAGTGGGCTTCCTCGTTATAATCTGCCCGGTTTACCACCATCATTTGGTCTTCTACCCAGTTCGGGACACCCGTTGTCATCACTTCAACAATCATCGGCCCAATTACATCCCAGGATTCCGATTGCGTTTCTTGGATAGAGCGACCTAGCGCTAAAGGATGTTTTGCCCCAATTAAGCTAGTATATGCATCATTATAAATTTGAACTAAATCCTGCCCCCAAAGTAAAATCATTGGATACCGTGACCCTAGCAGGGTACGTATCGTTGCTCTCAAGCTTTGTGGCCATTTTTCTACACTGCCAACAGATGTACTTGCCCAATCGAAATTACGTATACGTTCGCTCATTTCACCAGAGCCAGAAAACATATTTAAGGGCTTATCGTTAGCAGTGCTTTTGACTGTTGCACTTTCTTGTAAATTACCTTGCTTTTTAGAGTTTAAGCTTGATACCTGCTGTTGAAGTAGTCGCAGGGCTTGGCGAACGACCTCGCTTGCTGATTTATACTTTCCGGAGTTGACAAGCGAGGTAATAAATTCATTGAAATCAGGAGTTAGTGATACATTAAGCGTTGTGCGTTGGCGATCCACCTCGCTTTCTCCTACTTGTGGCAAAAATTGATAATAATCTTTTAATGATATTATCCCATAAATCATCAGTCTGTTAAGAAGTTAAACACTGATCTAGGATTTTCTGCTATTTAGTAATAAGTAAAACTACTCACTGGAGAAATTAACCAGTGATAGTTTTCCAATTCAATTTAGGTTTTTTAAGGAGAAATCTTACGACTATAATATCAGGTTCGCTTGATTGCTTATTAAACCCGAAAAACCCCACCCCGCTTGTGGGAAGGGGTTCTTTGATTATGGATATATGGGAAATTTGGCGCACATGATATAACAGCTGATTACGGTATCTCTTTCGTAGTTAATTAGTCCTCTCACACTTGAAATGAGACTTTATTCAGATTTTTTTCAACCGCACGATCGCATTATAATCAGGAACTCCTTCAAGCGATCGCTTACTTTTATCTAATAGCACATTCCCTTCTGGCCAATGTACTTGCAAGTTTCCTGACTGAATTGGCGCAATGTAGACTTGACACAACAACTCGCCTAAATCATTCTTAAGAAGGACGCGATCGCTATCTTTTAAACCCAACTGTGCTGCATCAGCAGCATTCATTAGCACCGCCTCTCGCATTGCCCCAGTAATTGCATCCTTGCGTTCTTGCACCATACTATTAAATTGTTTGCCTCGGCGCGTTGCTAATAAAAAATAACCCTCTGGTAATTCTCTTTGGCGTGGCAATAATACACCAAAATGTGCTTTACCATCTGCTGTAGGGAAATTCCAACCAAAGCACAAATGTGAGCCGCCATATTGAAACTGATCTCCAGCCTGCTGTAAGTGTTGAATACCAGCATATTGCGGCACAACTTGAGCAATTTCTTGACGGATGGCAGCTGTGTCAGCAAAAGTCAGCTTATCTGCCAAATCTGGTTTTACCCGCCTTGCCAATTCTAGAAACACTTCCCACTCAGGACGTGCTTCTTTGATACGTGGCCCCGGAATCTCTGGACTGAAAATTACCCGGCGTTCGGTATTAGTTTCTGTGACTCCCCCTGGTATTTCGTAGCGAGTTGTCGCAGGTAAAAGCACCACAGTATCAGCAGGTTCCACCAACATCTGGCTAGAGAGAACAATATCTATATGTACCCGCAGGGGTATTTTCTTCAGCGCCGCTTCCACATAATCTGGTTCTGGCAGTACTTCTAAAAAATTCCCGCCCACAGAAACCAACACATCTAATTTCCCTTGATGTGCGGCGTTAATCATTTCTGGAGCAATTAAACCTTTACTTACTGGCACATCAAAGCCCCAATGTTGACTCAATTGGGCAGCATTTTCTGAGGTAATCGGTTTACCACCGGGAAAAACTGTCGCGTAACATCCCATTTCTGCGCCACCCTGCACCCCAGAGTGGCCGCGAATTGGCATTAAACCGCAGCCTTCCCGACCGACAAAACCTTTGGTAAGAGCTAAATTGATAATACTTCGCACATTATCTTCACCGCATTCATGCTGGGTAATGCCCATACTCCAAACAAATACAGCTTTATTCGCTTCTTTGACCATTTTGGCAAAGGCATACATTGACTCGCGGGATGTTCCAGAAAGTCGCTCTAATTCTTCCCAAGATTGATTTTCTAACGATGCTTTGAGTTGGGCAAAGCCATCTGTGTATAAATCTATAAATGACTGGTCTACCCAATTGTTAGCAATTATATGTTTAATAGTGCCATTCAAAAATGCTATATCCCCGCCCATGTTGATTAAGAAAAAGTCTTCGGCAAACTTTGTACCGAAAACGGCACTTTCCACAATTGAAGGAACCCAGTAGCGCTCCATTCCTGGTTCGCGGTAAGTATTAATAACTACAATCTTTGTGCCAGCTTTTTTAGCATAATGGAGATACTTAACGGTAACAGGCTGATTATTAGCAACATTGGAACCAATGAAGACTAATAAATCGGTTCCAATCCAGTCTTTATAAGAACAGGTAGTAGCCCCAGCACCAAGAGCAGCTTTCAGTCCTGCTGTACTAGGAGAATGGCAGATGCGGGCAGCGTTATCAACATTATTGCTTCCCATTGCCCGCACAGCTTTTTGGGTAGCATAATAAGTTTCGTTGACAGTACCGCGACTGGTAATATAAAAACTGAGGCGGTCTGGTGTTGTGGAGCGGATGCGATCGCTAATTACCCCTAAAGCTTCATCCCAGCTAACACGACGAAAGCCTTTTTCCCCTCGTTGACGCATCATCGGATAAGGCAACCGTCCCAAGTCTCGTAATTGGGCACTTTTTTGTTTTTGTAACTGCGAAACATCCTCCAATAGCACAGGGTCAAAAGCTGGCATAGTATTCATTCGCAACAGCCGTAATCGAACATTGCAGAGATGGATGCCATCTAAAGTCCAATCCTTCATCCCGGTTGTTCCGAGAGCGCAACCATCACAGACACCTTTATCGAGAATATTCCATGCATAAGGTAGTTTGTCACGAGACAGCCAAATTGCCCGAAATACCTCCCAATAGTTGTTGGGGTACTGTTCGCCAATCCCGAAAGGCTTCCAACTTGCCCAGTTTGAGGGTGTCCAGTGCTTTTTGGGTTTAGGTAACATGATGCAGTGCGTGTGAGTTGCTGGATTATTTAAGGCTACCGTTTTAAGTAGCATTTAAGTAGCAGGCAGTTAAAAATCTAGACAAAGGAAATGAAAACTTAGAAAATAAGTTTCTTGTCTCTTAACGACAACTTGAACATCTATAAGTAATGCTTAAGCTGTTATTATTATAGCTTAAGCATTACTTATAGAGCTTGGAACGTTATTAACTACAGCTTCAGCATTGATAAGTACTGTTTAAACTGTAGTAACAACGACTTAAGCATTAGTTATAACACCTTAAGCATTGATAATTACTGTTTAAGCCGTAGTAACAACAACTTAAGCGTTACTTATCATACTTGAAACGTTATTAACTACAGAAGAAGCTGTAGTTAATACTGAAGAAGTTGTAGTTAATAGAGCTTTAATTTTTTGAGTTACAGCACTTAGTCTAGTAACAACTTATGAGCCGATCCTAACGATAGATAGTTACTTGTGAAATCGCCATAGTGCAACTTCATTGTCACCGTATACGGCAACGGCAGTTGTGCAGCGTCGATATTGCCAAGGCTTGTCGTACTCACTAAACCTCCACTGTTTGCTAAAACCTTTTTAAGGAGGCAGGAAGGCAAAGGCAGTTCTTGCTGGAGGTAATCCCCATAAATAAATTTAGGGAATTTAATAAGGACGCTAGACACAGTAGTTCAAATAAAAATCCCTGCCACAGTAGACAGGGATAGTAGTTTTTGCCTAAAGCTCGTCTTTTAGCTAACAAAATCTTTATGGGCAGCAACAAGCATTTGAGCTTGTCTTAAAACGTTTCCAAATAAATAAATAGGAATCTGCCAAGCTGCAACCGTAACTTCTTTGACTATATCCTGTACGCTAATCGCTATTAACTCATGCTCTGGCGGCTCTCCTTCAATCGCACCAGACCAAGTAAAAGCTAATAAAAAATCCTCCTCTCCAGGCAAAGATGCAATCAAACATTCTTCTGGCGTTGGTTGGCAAATAATGCCATATTCATTTGCAAGTTCTACTAGTTTTTGAAATCTGTTTACGTTGGCCATTTGTCCTTGGATGTAATTGAATCTCAGTTTTAGAAGAAATCATATTTTTATCTCCATAACTCAAGTGAGTTGCTCCGTAGCATAATAAATTACAAATTATGAATTACGAATTATTAAGGAGTTATTGGAGATGAATCAGGCTTAAGTCCAAAATCTTACCGCGATCGCCTAGTTCTATCAGCAACAATTGCTACTGTTTTAAAAAAGCTGAACTACCTATTTTTACATTTCGACGTATTTACATAGACCTCCCTTCGTTACATTTCAAGATGCTTTAATCTCACCCAGACTGACGGAGCGCATTGAGAATTGCTATCATTTTCGCGGGAACAGCTGTAAACCGAAGCAGAAAAAGATGCTCGTCAACATGAGATTGTTAGATCACTTTGGCATAGATGTGTTCTTCTTCTGTAGCCAGTTTTGGCTCAATCAATAACTTGAGTTTGATATTACTCAAAAGTTCTAAAAAATGTGGCGATTGCAATTGCACCCCTTTTTCCGAGAGGCTAATCAATGCTCCTATATAGCGGTTCTCGACCCAGTAAAGTACAATTTTTACCTCTCTCCAAACCTCTCTCCTAAAAGGCAAGAGGCTTTGAATTGTTCCCCCTTCCCGCGACGAGTTGGGGGTTAGGGGGTTAGGTCTATTTGCATACTTGTACCTCACTAGATTGAAAATGGCTATAAATACTGTTACCACTGTATGTTTTCCCTACAAAATAGTTTATTCCACAGGGAGTTCTTGATTAAGACTGACTATTATTTCATCATCTTGAGGCAAGAATAAATTATATTTACCGCCAATGCCATGAATTTCACAAATTGTCACAGGGCGTTTTATTCTTTTAGCTTCTATTTGTAGTTGTCTAGCAATTTGGAGGTCAATATTGGTATCTTTACAGGTATTTTTAGAAATTAAAATCTGTCCTCCCACGTTATAAGACTCAATTTGAGCAGCCAAATTAACATGGCTGCCAACAACTGTATATTGAGCGCATTTTTGAGAACCAACATTTCCCGTGAAAAGTTAGGTTAGATGCTCCCGTCTACACCGCAAAGCGGTTAGCAAGAGAGCGTCACTGGGCATGGGTTAATATTAATATTCCTTCTACCCATGCTTCCCCTGCCCCTCCACCCCCTGCCCCTTTTGGCCACAATGTGTCAATATATAAAGTTGTAGCTAACCGCCTACTTAGAGGTTTAACGTGGATACCATTGCAATTCCTGCTCTAGATCGGCCAGTGGATGCCACGGTAGAAATTCCCGGTTCTAAAAGTCTTACCAATCGGGCGCTGCTTGTCGCTGCTTTAGCACAAGGTGACTCCATTTTAGAAAATGCTTTATTTAGTGAAGATAGCGAGTATTTTGCCAAATGCGTAGAGCAATTGGGCATCCCCATTACTTTGAATCCTCATCAAGCACATATTCAAGTCGCCGGAAGAGGAGGCGACATCCCAGCTAAACAGGCAGATTTATTTGTGGGTTTGGCAGGTACAGCAGCACGGTTTATCTCGGCGCTGGTGGCATTGGGTAACGGTGAATATCGTCTAGATGGCGTTCCCCGAATGCGAGAACGGCCGATGGGTGACTTGTTAACGGTACTAGAAGCAGGCGGAGCAACCATTAACTTTGAAGGAAACTCTGGGTTTATGCCCTACACCGTTTATGGTAAGGGATTCGCTGGCGGAAATTTTCGGTTGAAAGCTAATCAAACAAGTCAGCAACTTTCGGCATTGCTGATGATTGCGCCTTATGCTCAACAAGATACGAACATTGAGGTTGAGGGGACATTAGTTTCCCAATCTTACGTCAAAATGACCTGTCGTCTGATGGCGGATTTTGGTGTTGAGGTGAATCAAATCGGCGATAATCAATTTCAGATTAAAGCGGGTCAACGTTACCAAGCTCGACATTACACAGTAGAACCCGATGCGTCAAATGCTTCTTACTTTTTTGCCGCCGCCGCCGTCACGGGTGGACGGGTGCGCGTCAAACATTTGACTAAACAATCTTGCCAGGGTGATATTCTGTGGCTAAATGTTTTAGAACAGATGGGTTGCCAAATTAAGGATTCAGATGAATACACCGAAGTGACAGGACCAAAGCAATTGCAAGGCATCGACATTGATATGAATGATATATCAGATTTGGTGCAAACATTAGGAGCGATCGCGCCCTTTGCCAGTTCACCGATTACCATTCGTAACGTGGAACATATACGATATAAGGAAACCGATCGAATTAAAGCTGTGGTCACAGAGTTACGTCGGCTAGGAGTCAAGGTTGAAGAATTCCCCGATAAACTGAAAATTGAGCCTGGCCCCATTACCCCGGCGGCGATTGAAACCTATCACGATCATCGAATGGCGATGGCTTTTGCTGTCACAGGCTTGAAGGTTCCAGGGATTTTAATTAAAGATCCTGGCTGTACAGCGAAAACCTTTCCAGATTACTTTACTCGATTCTTCCGAATGTTAGAACAATAAGAAACTAGTACCGCAAAATTCACCCAATTGGTGGAAAACAGAAGTAACTTCATAGGCAATAAAAGATTGTTTTCCATTCTTTTCCTACTGAAGAATTCCTTCTCTTGCTCCTGTGATCGACCTTTTGTAGTTTATTTTTACATTATTCCTATCTCTCCATCTTTTTTTTGGTGAAGGTCTTGGAGAGCAGTTAGCTTTTGGAATGTCTTATACCAATTCAAATAATGTTTGCGACACATCAATTATTTGTAAGGGCACAACATTGTTATGTCCCTAACCATCTATCGCATTCTTTTTTCAAATTGGTATTAGTATAGGCTTTCATAAGTTCGTAATCAATGAAATTACGAAAGACTCTGCGTTTAAAAACGCTACGATTTACCGCAAAACTGTATTTAGTTCAATTCTTTACGTGAGTGACAATGATTTATGAATGTTAGTACTGATCAAACACTGATTCACCAGAAAATATATGCCAAAGAATTACGTTCCCTCATTCCACCTGAAGCATTTATCCCAGATCCAAGTAAGTTAGTTATCTTGTTCATTAATCTGGCAATTTTGATACTAGGGTGGATGATAGCGGCTCGGTTAGATTGTTGGTCGCCATCTCTTTTATGGCTTTATCTCCCTCTAAGCATCATTATGGGTAATAGCGTGGTTGTCTTACTATTTAGCACCCACGATTTGATGCATGGTAGCGTGATTAAAAACGCCCGGTTAATCTATATTATTAGCTTTCTAGGGCTAACAATGTTGTGGATGCCACCAACATTGTGGAAAGCAGTTCATAACCGAGTACATCATAATCATACTAATGATTTTGGCGACCCCGATCGCAATTACTTATATGAACAGTCTTCAACTTGGGGAAAATGGATTCAGGATTTATTTGTGCCTTCTAGTGAAGTCAATCCTATATGGCTCGTAGTCGGATTAACATCAGCTTGGGGAGTACATACTTTTCGTAATCTCACATCTGTGCTATTTTTTAACCGTGAATCTGTCAATTATGTTCCTGCTGCATTTACAGTTAGTGCCAAAGATCGTCGAGCGATCGCAGGAGAATTATTGATGATGATAACAATTCATCTGAGTATCCTTGCCTATCTACAGTTTGAACCTCTTAAACTCATACTCGGCTACTTTTTACCTATTGGAATTGGCTATGGTGGGGTAATGTTTTATATTTATACCAATCATATGCTTTGTAGGATGACTACCGTTAATGATCCACTTGTTAATAGTATGTCTCTCCGGGTTTATAAAATATTTGATCTATTGCATTTAAATTTTTCCCACCACACTGAACATCATATTTTTCCAGGAATGAACTCTGACTATTATTTCATAGTTAGGGATTTGTTAGAAACTCACTATTCTGAAGATTTTAATTTATTTGATGCTGGGGAGGCTTGGAACTTGCTGCTCCAAACTCCTCGGCATTATAAAGATGAAAATACTTTTACAGATTGGTCAGGTGAAAAATCTGTTCCGTGTTCTATAAGCGACAATTCAAAGAGTTAAAGAAAGTACGATGGCCAGCTTTCCTCCAGTAAGAACTGCCCTTTGCCTCCTGCCTTCGTTGGTAATAGATTATGTTCCGTAATTAATACTTTTGGAGGATGTTTTAAAAGCCAATATATACATAGCAATTTCCATATAAACGTGGGACACATGGAAATTGTTATGTACCACTTAAAACCCCCACCAAATTGAAAATTTGGTAGTCAAGTTTTGTAGTGGCGGGTTTGAATTCTAATTGATTCCGAATTCTGCATTATTCTTCAATTTTACCTTTAATTAAAGTCTGCTTAAACTCCTAACTTTAAAATGAGGACGATTCCAATTAATTGGAAACTTGTTTATTGTTCTTAAAAAATGGAAAATCATTGATTTAGATCAATTTTCTAATCAGTGATAAATACTAATTTAAGAAAGAAGTAATTTCTAAACAAATTATTTCTCTACTTTGAAGTGTGCATTGGTTACAGAAGTTTATGGTGAGGAAAACTGAGATGAAATTGGTTCCCCAATTAGTTCTTGCTGCTGCTAGTCTTACCTTAGGCCTTATTAGTGTAGATTCAAAATCTGTATCTGCTGCAATTATTAATTACGCTTTCACAGTTGAGAGCATGGAAAGTAAAGGAAATGGTTTTTTTAGCTTTGATGACTCAACTTTCAGTAATGAAGTTAATCCCGTAGCCACCATTAATTCTCTCTCTTTCCAATTTGACGGTGATTCTACCGTTTACACTGAACAAGATGATAACAAATATCCAGATTTTCCTCTTGTCTTTCCAACCACATCTTTAACAGGAGAAACAAGTTTTGCATTAGATTATCTATTCAACGATAAATCTAATTCTTCCAGTTCTATTAGTTACGAAATCATCGGTGAGGATTTTACAATCTTCTCTAGAACTTCTCCAGATGCTCAACCCATATTAGGTAAAGTTTCCTATACAAAAGTACCTGAACCTACACCCTTAGTTGGCACTTTGTTTGCTTGTAGCCTGGGCTGGATGATGAAGAGAAAAGTAACATCAATGAAAAGCTTAAAATCTAAGCTTGGTTAAGTTGATATTAACGCTTTCTTTGCCAAAGATTAATCTCTTATTAGTAGGCTTTTATGTAGCAACATAACATCTAACACATTGATAATAAAAGAAAAATTGGGAATTAAAACCTGATTTTGGTAAGGGAATTAATTATGAAGTTTGCCTACGATTACCCTGCCTTCTTCGTGTTAGCTGTTGCTGTGCTTTAAGTTACCTGTTACCCAGGAGTAGAGAATGGTAGATTACCGGAATTTTGAGCAGTTTCTGCACAGTCGAATGAAACGACGCAACTTAATTATTGGGGCAGGAGCGTTGTCTGGTTTAGCGATCGCTAATCAATTTTCTCCTCAAAGAGCGATTGCTAGAGGCAGATTTTCCAATTATCCTTTTACCTTGGGTGTAGCGTCGGGTGAACCCTATCCTACCAGCGTAGTGATCTGGACTCGTCTTGCTCCTGAACCATTAAACGGAGGTGGAATGCCACCTCTTAATGTGCCAATTCGTTGGGAAGTAGCAACTGATCCCGATATGAGGCGCATTGTCTCCAGAGGTACGGTACTTGCAACCCCAGAACTAGCTCACTCAGTACGAGTTGTGGTAGAAGGATTGCAATCTGATACTTGGTACTGGTATCGGTTTCTTGTCGGCCAAGATGCTAGCCCTATTGGTCGTACTCGGACAGCGCCTCTAGCAAATAGCTATTTGAGTAAATTTAATTTTGGTCTAGTCTCCTGCCAAAACTATCAGCAGGGATTCTATACCGCGTACAAATATTTAGCACAGGACGACCTCGATTTAGTAGTGCATGTTGGTGATTACATCTATGAAGGGGGAATCTCAAACAATGGCCCCAGACAACACAATGGTACAGAAATTTTTACTTTAGAGGATTACCGCAACCGTCACGCCCTCTATAAAACCGATACCAATCTGCAAGCAGCTCACGCAGCATTTCCCTGGATTGTCACTTGGGATGACCACGAAGTAGAAAACAACTACGCCAACGCCATCTCCCAAGTTGATACCGAACCAGATCAGGATCGGGCAATTTTCCTCCAACGGCGGGCTATTGCTTATCAGGCTTACTACGAACATATGCCACTGCGCCCCTTCTCGCGTCCTGTTGGCCCAGATATGCAACTTTACCGTCGGCTCTCCTTTGGTAACTTAGCCACCTTCCATGTCTTAGATACCCGCCAATATCGCACCGATCAGCCTTGTGATGATGGCACTAAAGAACGTTGCCCAGAAAATTTAGATCCGAATGCAACAATTACTGGTAAGGCACAGGAAGATTGGTTATTCGATGGTCTAAATAGTTCACACTCCAAGTGGAATGTTTTAGCGCAGCAGGTTCCTATTGCTCAACGAGACATGACACCAGGCCCTGGCGGAACTTACAGCATGGATAAATGGGATGGTTATGTGGCTTCGCGCGATCGCCTCATGGCTTTCCTCGGACAGCGCCGCCCTTCTAATCCAGTATCCTTGGCAGGCGATGTGCATTCCCACTGGGCGATGAACCTGAAGGCTAACTTTGATAACCCACAATCCGCCACCGTTGGTAGTGAATTCGTCTGTTCCTCAATTAGCTCTGGTGGAGATGGAGCAGATACTAATCCCACCGTTGAAGCTTATTTACCAGATAACCCACACATTAAGTTTTTCAACGGTCAACGGGGATATGTTCGCTGTGCCCTGACTCCTACAACTTGGAAGACAGATTATCTAGTTATGTCAAACGTCACAACCCCATCTGGCACCATTAGTAAACGGGCTTCATTTGTGGTTGAAGATGGTCGTCCAGAAATACAACAAGCTTAATCGTTTAATTCCTAGGTATTGAAACCAGATAATCACAGGTAGAAATAGGCAAATCATCAGCGTTTATCTATTTCTATTTGTGCTTTCATTTTTAGAAAATTGGCTTTTGCAAGCCAATTTTTTTCCGTGAGGTATACCCGTAAGGGCACGGCAGTTCCGTGCCGTGTTTACACCTTGCGATTTAATGTTGTATCGTCTCTGAGAACCGCTATACAGCCGCCATATTTCTCTAAGGCTTTGGAGAGAATCTTCTTGTTGCTGCTCAATAACTGGTGGATTCCATTCAGATTGTTGTAAAACTTGGGTTGTCAGAACAAGGCTACTGACATAAAAATTTAAGTAATTTTTAGGTATAATATGATGCGATTTTTCTTAATCAAACGCAGTTTAACTCACTAATTACTGCGATCGCCATAAAGCTAAATTAGCTCCCATATAATCTGCTGCCAAAACATTAGTCAAGTAATTTTGTGTTCAGATTTTCTTTATTCAATCAATGTTGCATTTTTTCAAACATCTGTTACATTACTTTACAGACAGTTACAACTGCTACAACACTTGAACTTTGGAGTTTTACTGATGACAGGTTTTAAGAATCCTGCGCCTATAGTTTCAGAAGATCCTAATGCTGTGCGTTTTGGCTTCACTCCTCAGAGTGAAAACTGGAATGGTCGTTTTGCAATGATTGGTTTTCTATCTGCGATTTTGATTGAAGCTTTTTCTGGTCAAGGCTTACTCCATTTCTGGGGAATCCTCTAAATTGATCATAGTAAGGGCGCACGCCTGTGGGCCCCTACCCATGAGAGGTTAAGAAAATTAATATAAGGTTTAGCTTTTTACTTCTCTGTTTTAGCCAAACAGGGGAAAAGATATTTCCGCGATCACACTCAGCCTAACTACCAGCACTATCCTTACCAAGGCTGCGTGGTTGGGCCAATCGTAAATTCGTTCACGTTTGTATCTTCTGGCTGGTCAATCGCAAACGCTACAACATTGGCTACTCGATCTGGTGAGATGCCATATTGCTTATACAACGCTGTCATTTTTTCAGCCACATCTTGGTCGGTAATCTGCTCTAACAACTGGGTATTAATTGCAGCAGGATAAATTGTCGCAGTACGAATGTTAGTCCCCTCTTGAGCAGACTCCATGCGTAGAACTTCCATGAAATCGCAATCGTCGAAACCGACCGAGAGCCAGATATCCGTATTAAAGCCCGCTTTCTGCGTCATCGCACAGGGCAGCAAGGATGTGCTTTTGAACGATGAATTATTTCACTATGATTCTGGTCATTACTTAATCTCGACGCTTGATTTGCCGATTATGAGTAATGTCGTCGAAGCGTCCGAAGAAAAACCTTATTTGAATCTTCGCATAGACCTCGATCCGGCACTTGTTGCTGCAGTGATGATTGAATCTGGCATCGAAACTAAAAAAAGCAGTACCGGAGTCAAGGCGATGGATGTCAGCCCGGTTGATGCCGATTTACTCGATGCGGTCGTCAAATTGGTGAAACTATTTGACACGCCGGACGAAATGAAGTTTCTCGCGCCGCTCATCATTCGCGAGATCATCTACCGGCTTTTAAAGGGAAAACAGAGCGCACGCCTGGGTCAGCTTATCACTACCGAAGGCGACGCGCAGCGCATCTCCAGGGTGGTCAAGCAAATCCGCGAGAACATTGATCAGCCGCTGAAAATCGAAGATACAGCCCGCGAGATCGGTATGAGCGTGTCAGGCTTTCACCAACATTTTAAGTCCGTCACGGCAATGAGTCCCTTGCAATTCCAGAAACAAATACGGCTTCAGGAAGCGCGCCGTCTGATGCTCGGCGAAAACATGGACGTGGCGATCGCCAGCTTTCGTGTCGGTTACGATGACGCGTCTTATTTCAGCCGGGAATATAAAAAACTATTTGGTATTCCCCCGCATCGTGACATCGCCAAGCTGCGTAGCAATTTAGGCCAATAAGAATTGGACAGGTTTATTGGGAGCATCCCTTTAGGTGCAAAAAGAGGGTGAAACTTCTTGCAACAACTTATTAACCAAAAAGTCCATTTTATTACTCGTTTAAAAGCCAAAGCAAATGACCCGATTAAGTATTTCGCAGCCCCAGAAAATCAAGACTTAGGCGTGGTTAAATATCTCCGAAAGCCAGTCTCCAGGCTGAATTTATCCCCTTTTCCTGCACCCTCTTGACAAATGTGCAATTACCTTAACCTCACACATGGTGGGTCCCTACTATTTATTTTCCATGCAAGTCATTCATTTCTAACCTATGGCAGTTGTTGGAATTGGTGCAAAATATCAGATTTTTCCGGTTAAACGAAAATATAAGTGAATAATTACTTTACATCGAATATGTATAGCTAAAACTCATGGATATACCTCAACGCGTATCAGTTCGCTACAAAGACGCGTCCTTCAACACTAATGAAATCCGCTTGAGAACTTTTCGGCTTGGGTTACAAATATGGGAAGAACAAACTAAGCCCAGAAAAACAGAGCTTTATCAGTTTATATCGTCTTGCTTGAAACAAGTTGACCGCCAAGATCGTTTTATGTTTTCTCTGCTGTTCATAGAACTAACAGACCTCATACGCAATTCTTCGCTAGAAAGGGGAACGAAAGAGGTTCTGATTAAAACAGCTTTTACGGAGTTTGCTTGTGCGATAACAGACTTTGAGGACGTTGGCAAGTAAGATTGATCATGAGGTACTGGTATTGCGTAGGCGTAGCCTAACCCAGGCATCGCTCTGAAGTTAGTTAGCCTAATTAAGTAGGATATCTATTAAGTAAGCAGCTTTCCCGTCAGATTAGTTTTTTCGCTGAATGCGCGGATAGGTAGGTGTTCAAGAAGGAGTGACTACAAAAATGGCTGAATTGCCCTCTATGCAATAACTTGAGAATGTTCGCATTTCTAAACCATCCGCGCACCTTATGGGGACTAGTTTTCAGCCATTTGCCTCTAGCCAAGTAAGAACTCCTCGTGTTATGATTTTTGCATTCGCGCAACCATTGCAATTACCTAAAATCCCTATTAGGGATTGAAACCCTTGCACTACTGCTTATTGGAATGCGCCAGTGGGGAATTGCAATTACCTAAAATCCCTATTAGGGATTGAAACAAAATCAGTGAATTAATCCCCGACGCTAATAATGCCATTGCAATTACCTAAAATCCCTATTAGGGATTGAAACCGGGCCGTTTTTCTAATGCCCGTTCTAATTCCCCGAATTGCAATTACCTAAAATCCCTATTAGGGATTGAAACAAATCACCTATGGGATAACCCAGGCAATAGGCAGGATTGCAATTACCTAAAATCCCTATTAGGGATTGAAACGTTGTAAAACAATTAAAAAAGCACGAAATATACATTGCAATTACCTAAAATCCCTATTAGGGATTGAAACTTAGGTTTGGGATTGACAGCAGAAGCAGAAAGAGAGGAAAATTGCAATTACCTAAAATCCCTATTAGGGATTGAAACACCACCCCACAAAAGCCATGCAATATACCCAGCAATTGCAATTACCTAAAATCCCTATTAGGGATTGAAACACTTATCCTTTGCCTAATCCTGATGATAATCCTGAATTGCAATTACCTAAAATCCCTATTAGGGATTGAAACGCGTAAATCTTATTTCCTAGATGAATGTTAAAATACTATCCAATGAAGCAACTTCAGACACGTAATCTCGACTATTTTATTGCGGATTGATACATGAGATGACTCAGGAACAATGGACTGCGGTCGATGATTACTTTACTGATTTGCTTGTGCCGCCCGATCCTGTGCTGGATGTAGCTCTCCAGACCAGCGCCGCAGCCGGACTGCCACCGCATAACGTTTCACCAAACCAGGGTAAACTGCTGCTGCTGTTGGCGCAAATCCAAGGGGCGCGAACCATCCTGGAGATTGGCACGCTGGGTGGTTACAGTACTATCTGGCTAGCACGGGCGTTACCCAGCGACGGCCGTCTGATTACGCTTGAAGCTAACCCAAAGCACGCCGAAGTCGCCCGCGCGAACATCGCCCACGCTGGTCTATCCGACATTGTTGACCTGCGCCTCGGACAGGCACTCTCTACGCTGCCAGATATTGCCGCAGAGGGTCATATATTTGACCTGATTTTTATTGACGCAGATAAACCAAACAATCCAGATTATTTGACATGGGCGCTCAAGCTTTCCCGTCGCGGCAGCCTGATCATCGCCGATAATGTTGTGCGTAACGGAGCGGTGGTTGATGCCACTAGTAATGATCTTAATGTTCAAGGGGTGCGTTGCTTCAACGAACAGCTTGCCTCTGAGCCACGCCTCAGCGCTACGGCGATCCAGACTGTGGGCAGCAAAGGATATGACGGCTTTGCGATCGCAATAGTAAACCAAAAATAGCAAAAAATTGTTATTTGCTCAGTCTTGGGAACGATTTTGAGGGAACAGGTAGGCGATCGCAGCATAACCTGAAACACTGAGTAAACTAACTAAAAAAGCAGCCAGAACAAAAGGAGACATACAGAATTCTACTCAAATGCCAAATCAACATATTTAATACAATTCCAAAATCTTGGCATCTATTCAAAAACAAGATTTTGAACACTTTCAAATTAGCAATTAGGTATGACACAACCGTGACTAGCTTATGTCAATCCCTTGTATCTCCAGATTTTGACTCAACTTAAGCCAAAGGCAGAAAAAACCGAAACGTACTGCCAACTCCCAACTCGCTTTCTACCTGAATCTGACCGCCTTGTAGTTCAATCAAACGCCGGGAAATAGTTAAGCCAATACCAGTACCTCCCGAATGGCGATCGCGCGATTGGTCAGCTCGCCAGAAGCGTTCAAATACATGGGGCAAATTTTCTGGAGCAATACCAATGCCTGTATCTATAACCGCAATCCAGAGTCGAGATGCTTCAGTTCCAACACGAATGGTAATTGAACCTTCGTTAGTGTAACGCACTGCATTACCTAGCAAATTAACCAACACCTGTTCTGTGCGGTCAATATCTGCCAATACAGGAGGCAGCACAGATGGACATTGCAATACCAGAACTGGCCCATCTTCCAACAGCTGGTCAGTGAATTTCTCCACTAATGACTCTAACAACAAACGCAGATTTACCCGTTGTATATTAATTGGCAAATAACCAGCTTCTGCCTTAGATAACTCTTGCAAATCGTTTACCAACCGCTCTAACCGTCTAGTTTCTCTAGCTAAACGCCGATAAATTTCAGGAGAAGCTTCAATTTCCCCATCAGCCAATTCTTCCAAGTAACCGCGTACAACTGTTAATGGTGTCCGTAGTTCGTGGGTCATGTCTCCAATCACTTCTTGCCGCCGCGCTTCTACTCCTTCTAAACTGGCTGCCATCCGGTTGAAACTAGCACCCAGTCTATTAAGTTCTGGAATGTCAGACAGAGGTAATCGTGCATCCATCTGACCAGCAGCAAATTTTTGGGTGATTTGTTCCATCTCCGTCAAGCGTTGCATAATTCGTCTGGACACCCAGTAACTCAATCCTCCAGCTGCGGTGCTACCAACTAAGACTGACCAAATAGTGCTTCGCTGCCAAGCAAATTCAAATCCTGTAACCAATTTAGTACGAATATTGATTAAGTTGAACCCCTGATTTTCTAATCGTTCCAAATGCAAGATAAACAAGTGGGGGGAAGAGATTTTGCTGATGCTTACCAGACTAGCTACCCCCACAATCATTACTACTAAATGGGAGAAAAATAAGCGCTCTCTCAGCCCCATCTTCATAACATTTACGCTACCAGAGGATCTTCAAATTTATAGCCAACCCCAACAACAGTTTTAATAAAAGTAGGATTTGCCGAATCAGGCTCAATCTTCTTTCGCAACCGGGCTACATGAGTATCTACTACTCGTTCATCGCCAAAAAAGTTATCTCCCCAAAGTTTATCAATGAGTTGAGTGCGGTTCCAAACTCGACCAGGATTGCTGACAAAGGTAGTTAGCAAGTTAAATTCTAAGGTAGTTAAGTCCAAAACTTCAACCTCTTGAGAATTCAGCTGACGACTAGCAGTGCGCTGCTCTACATTGACAATAAAGTGTTGGGTACGATTGACTTGATGTTGTCCCCCTTGCCGGAGGCTACGCCGCAATAGTGCCCGCACTCTAGCTACCAATTCTCTGGGGCTAAAAGGTTTGACCATGTAATCGTCAGCACCTGTAGACAAACCAATCACGCGATCAATTTCCTCACCCTTAGCCGTGAGCATCAAAATGTAAGGATCTTTTGCACCTGGTTTCTGGCGAATTCTGGCACAAACTTCCAACCCATCCAAACCAGGAATCATTAAATCTAGAATAATTAAATCAGGTAGTTGCTCCTGAAACATCCGCAAGGCATTCACGCCATCGCGGCTAATACGACAAAAAAATCCTTCTTTTTCTAAAGATAGTTGGATTAAATGAGCAATTTCTGGTTCATCTTCAACTATTAAAATATCCATTTCAATTAATAAAAATACAAACTGTTGGTATCACATCTTACTAAGTTGTTCGCAAACTTAAACTTAATATTCTGTTATATATTGCAAAAAAAATTCATATTGTTGTTATGCAATATTTTTACAAAATGTTAAGTTCATTTGCATGAAATATTTGCTAATCTTTGTGGCTTATGGATTGTATTTAAGCCTACAAATTCAGTTAATGTAAATATCCTCCAAAAGTTAGATGGAAATGGTAGTCATTAATTAGTTTATTACTTTGTATGGAAATGAATTGCATCATACCGCCTAAGGATGTAAGTCCAAGAATTAAGCCTGTTTTACCCTCAATACTCACCAGCTTTTGCTATTTAGATTAGATTAACCTCCAATTTAAGGCTGAAAAGGTGCTGATTCAATTGCAAAAAGTTGCTGGCTCATTAGAACTAGCAACTTGGATTAGCGTTTAAGGAGATGTAATTAAATTGCATGGCCACAAAATATCCTAAATTTAACCAGGATCTCGCACAAGACCCGACTACACGTCGGATCTGGTACGCGATGGCTACGGGAAATGATTTTGAAAGCCATGATGGCATGACCGAGGAAAATCTTTACCAAAAGATTTTCGCTACTCACTTTGGTCACGTGGCAATCATTTTTCTGTGGGCATCCAGTCTATTGTTCCACGTAGCCTGGCAAGGTAATTTTGAACAGTGGATTAAAGATCCCCTTCATATTCGTCCCATTGCCCACGCGATTTGGGACCCTCATTTTGGTAAACCAGCAATAGAAGCTTTTACCCAAGGGGGCGCTACCCATCCTGTTAACATTGCTTACTCTGGTGTCTACCACTGGTGGTACACCATTGGGATGCGGACAAACAGTGACCTTTACCAGGGTTCAGTGTTCTTGTTGCTGTTAGCAGCGTTATTTTTGTTTGCTGGTTGGCTGCACTTGCAACCCAAGTACCGTCCTAGCTTGGCTTGGTTCAAGAGTGCTGAACCTCGCCTGAATCACCACCTAGCAGGTTTGTTTGGTGTTAGCTCTCTGGCTTGGGCCGGACACCTTGTTCACGTTGCCATTCCCGAATCTCGCGGTGTTCATGTTGGTTGGGATAATTTCCTGACTACCTTGCCACACCCAGCAGGTTTGGCACCTTTCTGGAGAGGCGATTGGGGTGTATACGCTCAGAATGCTGATACATCAGGGCATCTGTTTGGCACATCTCAAGGCGCAGGAACGGCAATACTGACTTTTTTGGGTGGTTTTCATCCCCAGACGGAATCGCTATGGCTGACCGATATGGCTCATCACCATTTAGCGATCGCAGTTATCTTTATTGTCGCTGGTCACCAGTACCGGACTAACTTCGGTATTGGTCACAGCATCAAAGAGATGCTCAACGCCAGAAATTTCTTTGGTGTCCAAACTGAAGGTCAGTTTAACTTACCACACCAAGGGCTGTACGACACCTACAACAACTCCCTGCACTTCCAGTTGTCCATACACCTGGCAGCGTTAGGTACTGCATTATCATTGGTGGCGCAGCACATGTATTCGCTGCCTCCTTATGCTTTTATGGCTAAGGACTACACAACACAGGCGGCGCTGTATACCCATCACCAGTACATTGCTGGCTTCTTGATGATTGGTGCGTTTGCCCATGCCGGCATCTTCTGGGTTCGGGATTATGACCCCGAGCAGAACAAAGGTAATGTTCTGGAGCGTGTACTCAAGCACAAAGAAGCGATTATTTCACACTTGAGTTGGGTGTCGCTATTCTTAGGTTTCCACACCCTCGGTCTGTACGTCCACAACGACGTTGTTGTTGCCTTTGGCACTCCTGAAAAGCAAATTTTGATTGAGCCAGTATTTGCTCAATTCATCCAATCTGCTCACGGGAAACTGGTGTATGGGATGGATACTTTATTATCTAACCCAGATAGTATCGCCTATACAGCTTGGCCCAACTACGGTAACGTCTGGTTACCAGGCTGGACAGAAGCAATCAACTCTGGTACTAACTCCTTATTCTTGACAATTGGGCCTGGAGATTTTCTGGTTCACCATGCGATCGCTTTAGGTTTGCACACCACCACCTTAATTTGTGTCAAGGGCGCATTGGATGCTCGTGGTACCAAATTGATGCCTGATAAAAAAGACTTCGGCTTTACCTTCCCCTGCGATGGGCCTGGTCGGGGCGGTACTTGCCAAACTTCCTCTTGGGAACAGTCTTTTTATCTCGCTATGTTCTGGATGCTGAATCTCCTTGGTTGGGTAACTTTCTACTGGCACTGGAAGCATCTAGGTGTTTGGCAAGGTAATGTCGCTCAGTTCAATGAGAATTCTACATACCTGATGGGTTGGTTCCGTGATTACCTCTGGGCTAACTCCGCTCAGTTGATTAACGGTTATAACCCCTACGGCACAAATAATTTGTCTGTCTGGGCTTGGATGTTCCTCTTTGGACACCTGGTTTGGGCAACCGGTTTCATGTTCCTGATTAGCTGGCGTGGGTACTGGCAAGAGTTAATTGAAACTCTAGTCTGGGCACACGAACGCACTCCGTTGGCTAACTTAGTTCGCTGGAAAGATAAGCCTGTTGCTCTGTCTATTGTCCAAGGTTGGTTAGTAGGTCTAGCCCACTTCACAGTTGGCTACATCCTTACCTATGCCGCATTCCTCATAGCCTCAACCGCTAGTAAATTTGGTTGAAAATTTAAAAATTTTTAAATCCTCTGACTTAGCCATCTCCCCCTCTATACCGTCAGGTAAGAGGGGGATTTTTGTATATTTATAGCAATCCAATTCTATTTTAAAAAAATCTAAATATATAGGTGCGTTAGCTTTACTAACACACCCTACTCACGTGTCAAGACTAAAGTGTTGCAATATAAAAATCAGATTATATTTCTCAAATTGGATTTGAGAGACATTTTTAATGCATTATTTTAGCCTTGCTGCACTACTACGCGGATTTCAAAAATCAAATCAAAATATAATTCCTATATAGCAAGTTCCCATTCATATGCCGTACAACCTTATACTCCGAAGTCTAAAGGTACGGCAGTGCCGTGCCCCTAGCGGTGTACCTCATGTAAACGAGAAACGCTATAGTTACTTTAGGTACTAGTATTTGATTTTTCACCTGGCCGTTCAGTAGCAGGAGGATACTTGACACTTTCTTCGACTCTATGGATTTCTGTGTTGGTTTGCTCCTCAGACAGGAGATCATCAGGGTTTAATGATTCATCAGCAGCATCATCAATTACTCCATTAGCATTAATATTGGGTTTATTGGAAGTGCTTTTATGGCTAGCATGTCCACCAGGCATAACTATTACCTCTCATTTTTATAACTAAACATCTCCAGCCTAAACTCTTTTCTTTGGCGAAATCACTATCAGAAGGCTTATAGCAGAACTATCAAAATCCAGTCTGGAGTTATATAGATTTTTCATAAGGGCACATGAATGCTCATTGGTGTCAACTTAAAACCGTAAGATGCTATCTTGTTGAACGTCAAAAGCTGTTTGGATTAGTCAAAACAAGGCGTAAGCGCCATCGACTGATTGACGCTTACACCAAACAAATTTGGGCTTTATCTTCTTAAGTTGACACTAATAGGTTCCCCTGTTCCCTTAACAAGGAGGAAAAGTATCTTTAAATCTGCCCTCTGATGTCAAAACTTTCTTAAATTGACAACGTTCTTATGCCAAACTGACTTGTAGGGTATAAGAAAAATCAGGTCTAGAACTGTTACCAGAGAAAATTCCGCCATCTTCAGGCAATAAAGCAAATTTACTCACTGAAATAGAGTAAGTACCTGCACTTAGTGAAGTGGTGATTAATGACTCCAAGTCACGGGCATTATCATCGTTACTTTCTAATAAAGTTCCAGCACTGTTAAACAGACCAAGAACTGTATCTCCAGATGTCACCGTACTGATAGTGACAGTTCCTGAATTTGCTAAAGAAAATGTAAAAAAGTCGAAATCGGAATTATTCCCTGGTTGAACTGTTGCCAACTGGGCTGAGAGATTAATGTCTGAGCCTGATGATAAGGAACCTAATCCTTCAGCGCTGTTTAGTGAGTTGTTTGTACCTTCTCCAGCATTTTCTCGCTCATAAAAAAGGAAGTCATCATTATCAAGTCTGAGATTGGTTTTCCCTTGCAGAATACCTATGATCTCATCTTGTTCTCCTCCCGGTTTGTCTAACAATAGTCGTGTGTTGTTTCCAATAACTTGCAGGCGGTAGTCCTGTGGAGCTCCTTTGAGTTCAATTCGATCTTGGCTAGAGTCAAAGTCAGTAATACTAGCCAAGTCCACAAAACCAGGACTTGTAGTGTTGTTATCGTCGTAGAAAACATTTACACTGTCTCCCAGGATAAATCTATCTGCCCCAGCCCCGCCAGTAAAGTTATCAGTTTCTCCTAATCCAGGTGGAAGCGGACTACCAGGGAAAACACCGATGAGGATGTCGTTTCCAGACCCCCCATTGAGTACCTCATTGCCTGGCCCGCCCTGTAGGCTATCATTGCCGTCGCCACCATTGAGGATGTCATTCCCATTACTACCATCTAAAGTATCATTACCTCCTCCGCCATTCAAAGTGTTGTTAGAAGTATTACCAAAGATAAAGTTGTTAAGATTGTTACCTGTCCCGGTGATGTTGCCACCTTCCCTCAGCGTCAGGTTCTCTAGATTGGCGCGTAGTGTATAGGTGACAGAAGACCGAACGGTATCTGTACCTGAATTCGCAGCCTCTGTAATAGTGTCGGTAGTACTGTCAATGAGGTAAGTGTCGTCGCCTGCTCCCCCATTCAAAGTGTCAGTACCCAAGCCCCCATCAAGTGTGTCATTGCCATTATTACCAAACAATTGGTTATTTTGGTTATCACCAACAATGGTGTCATTTGCATTTGTGCCTCTTACATTGTCAAAGTTGACTGCGGTAAATGACAATGATCCCAAACCAGGAACGTTACTGGCAGCCAAACTTTGGGTTCTTAAATTAACACTGATAGCTACCCCAGGCAAAGATTGGGATGCATCTATAGTGTTGTTGGCAACATTAGCATCAGCAATAACTCTTTCTACTCTAAACAGTTGGTCTTGCCCCAATCCACCAGCTTTTTGAATGGTTCCGACACCTGACAAGGTAATGGTTTGACCTAGTTGACTGTAGTCTGCGGTATCATTGCCATCTCCGCCATTAATGCTGTCGTTACCCCTGCTGCCTTTGAAGGTGTCATTGCCTGCATCACCGATTAGAGTGTCGTTTCCCGTGCCTCCATCAAGTGTGTCATTGCCTGCACCACCGATTAGACTGTCGTTCGCTGTCCCACCAGCGAGGGAATCGTTACCAGCTGCACCATTCAAGGTGTCGTTACCAGAGGTACTATTGGCATTACCACCAACAGCCCAACCAACTATCGTGTCATTTCCCGAAGTCCCAGAGAGATTGTCAGCACTTGTATTGCCAAAAATAAATGCCATGTTATTTATCCTGATTTTCTCACTAAGTATGTTAAATTCAGCCTCAGTCAAAGAACTATTCATCAGTTCAATGCAGATTAACGCAATTTGTAATAATTTGTAATATGTTTGTATGGTTGAATTTTGATATTTTTTTCAAAATATTAACTTTTTGGTAAATGTTGCGATATTTTTCAGATCAGGTGGTACTTTTATTAAGTTAGATTTCAATATCAAATTGTTTGGTAAAAAAGTAGTTTCTTATTTAAAGAAGCGCTAATTTCAGATTTATCAAGTTTTTCAACATTACCGTAAACCAGATTTCCCAACAGGCTTTGATTAAATGCCTCTGCATTACGGAGATAGGCATCTGGTACCCAATACAGTTCGGTTAACGTGTTTATTCGTCGAACATCCCCCCAACCCCCCTTTTTAAGGGGGGGCTTTTCATTCTTATTACCCCCTTTTTAAGGGGGTCGCCACAGGCGGGGGGATCTTATCCGAACCGTATTGATCTGGTAATGGATTTGTTTTTATCTCTCAAGTTAATGTGAATTAGTATTTTGTTATTTTTATCCAGTAAAAGCAGTTCACAACCTGTAAATGGCTAGAAATCCATGTTTAACAGCCAGCGATCGCTAGAGTAAAAAGACCAAGGTAAGGAATTACGAATTACAAATTATGCGTAGCGATACTAGTCTTATTTGCCTGAAAATGAAGATGAAAATTAGTAAAAAATCCCTCAGAAGAAAGCCAATTCTTCCAGAGCTTGCGGCATTCATGCTGCAAATCTACGAATTCTTTATCTGAGATATTGCTATGAAATTCAGCTACTTTCTCTGCAATATATGGTATTTCTTTCTCATCTATCCAGACGCAATACTTTTTCCAGTCAATAACAGAATCGTAAGGTAAAACGCAGTCTGTATCGATAAAAACTGGAATCCGACCACAACTGAGGGTTTCATATAATCGAATGGAATAGTTTGCAGAGCCGCGACAACACAAATTGTAGTCGCTCTCAACCATATTTTTCACAAATTCAGCACGAGTCTTTTGTCTTTTATCTGGGTCTTGTGTAGTTAGATATACTGATTGTGATCCTTCTGTGATAATAAAGTTTGTATTCACTAAAGATGGGCTTTCTGCAAGTATTCTCATAGCCTGATTACGCAGAATTTTTCCTTTGTAAGGCGAAACTCCAAGCTTTAATGATTTACTTAACATCAATCCGTGATATGTAAATGCTTTCAGTTTAAGATCCCAAGAATCTGGCTGTGCTAAACCACAAAATCCAACAACAGGTTTAGCAGATTTCTGCCTGATAGAAATTAGACCTCCCAAATATTCTTTAACATAATCTTCCACTAAAGCCGGAATAATAATATCCTTTTGCCTCTTTTGGGAGCGATATACCGCAGGTCGGATTATTGTTGCATTCTTTATAGGTACTTTTTCGGCACAACAATCGCCTGCGAAAAAAACAACTATTTCTTTGCCGCTATTAGCTACTTTTTCGGCAAATTGCATAGATATATCTTGTGCTTGTTTGTTAACTTTATCTCTCCAGCTTTCTCCTCTGATGGCCCTCCAGTTTGCAGGCATAATTGCTAAGTCAGCTTCCTTTAAAGAAGTCATGTTAAAAAGGGAATTACCGACCTCTATATAATTGTCATGAATTCTATTCCAAGGGTATTTTTGATTAGGAATAAATTCTTTCCAAAAGGGATAAAGCATTGGAACTGATTTTATTCCATTAGAAAGATAATTCTTATCAGAATAAATATTTAATTTCATCTTTTTATATGAGTTTGATTATTTCAAACATTTAGAGGTTAGTGTATCATAGACGCGCTTAAAGGATGTTTTAAAAGTGGGAGCTATTATAAAAAAGCTTATAAGGCTTATATTTACTCTGTCGGTGTAGGAGTGACTGCTTCTGTGGGAGTTGGTGTAGGGGTGATTGGTGTAGGAGTGACTGTTTCTGTGGGAGTCGGTGTAGGGGTGATTGGTGTAGGAGTAACTGTTTCTATGGGAGTTGGTGTAGGAGTGGAAGTTGGGGTAGGATTTTCTGCTGTAATGGTGAGTTGATAATCCACTGGTTTCGATGCTGTAGAAACCACGGAAAACTCGTAAAATCCGTTTTCGGGTAATTTAGTTGACAAACTACGCTGGGTAGAATCTTCCAAAAATCGAATTTTGCCAGAAGGTGAATAGACTGATAACAATACTTGGGAATTTGCTTGTAGCTTCAATTCTAAAGATTGGTCTTTGGCAAGTCCAGCAATGAATACTTTTCCACCACCAGGTTGGAGAGTACCACTGACTGTTTTGCTAGTAGCGCCCGGATCAAAGACAAGTTTCTGGAAAGCGCTACCGGCGAGGATAGCACTGAGTTTATCGTTAACAAATCCGTACCAAACTTGTCCAATGGGCTGGCCCAGAAAATCTTTACCACGCTGTTCAGGGAATACACTTAAGAAGGCGGCATCTCCCAAATCATACAAAGAACGGCTACCAACGTTGATTTTGTTGACTTCCACTTTCCAGCGATCGCGTTCAGCATTTGTGTAAGTTCCAAGCTGTCGGCGTGTATTGGCACTTAGTGGCGCTAGTTTTTCTAACAATTCTGAGGCTGTTTTATCCCATTCTGCCCGCAAACCTTCATCTTCAGGGCCATCACTGAGAGTGCGTCCCCGTAAACTGGGATTTCTGTCCCAAAAAACTTGATTCACCAAGTTAATGTAAAATCTCTCATCAATACCCAATTGTTGACGGCGATCGCTTAATTTTTCTTTACGCTGCCTTTCTGCTGGTGAATATTGCGCTAAAGGATCGGTTGGTTGATCATTCGTTGGAACTGGGCTACCTGTAGGATTAGGTTGGACTTCCCCCACATCTCGGTTGCTATTCACTCCCCACCAGATTAATCCAACAGTACCAGCTACTATTGCCGCCACTAGAAAGGTTTTTGTTGGTGTCCACCAGCTTGTGGGCTGAAGGGATGGGGAAGATGTCGGAAATGAGGGGGATGGCGGAGGTGGAGAGACGGCGACGGTGGCGGATGTGGGTTGTGGTGGGGTGGGATATTGAGTTGGGGGAAAGTTAGCTGGAGGCGGGTTCAGAACTTCGAGTACTTGACGGGCTGATTGATAGCGATCGCTTGGTCTGACAGATAGCATTTTATCTAATACCTGTGCCAAAATTGGACTCAGGCTTACTTCCCGTCGCCACTGCCAGGTAAGATTATAGGTATCAATTAATTCTTGGGGCTGTTTCCCTGTCAGCAAAACCAACATTGTTGCAGCCATTGCATACAAATCGCTGTGGGGAGATACCAACCCAGTTTGCATTTGTTCTGGAGGAGCAAATCCTATCTTACCCAATAGGGTTGGTGATGGGGAAGATGCAACTACGCCGGGTTGATAATATTGGGAAGCAACGGTTGCTACTACTTGTTTGACACCACCAAAATCAATTAACATTGGCAGTTTGTCAACAGTGCGAAGCATTAAGTTATCGGGAGATATATCTCGATGAATAACGCCTATGGAATGGATATACTCTAAGACTGGTAAAATTTGCTGCAACAATTGGCGTATTTCCGTCTCTGTAAAACGCAAACCCTGCTGTAACCGGGCATTTAACAAAGAATTGTAAGTTTCCCCTTCTACATAATCTTGCACCAAAAACAAATATTCTTTGCCCCCTAAGTTCATGCGAAGCAGTTCCCGGAAGCGGGGAATTTGGGGATGTTGCAGTTTATAAAGAACACTTGCTTCTCTCTCAAACAGTTCTTCAGCTTTTTGGACAACGTAGGCGGTTTGAACTTGGGGGGAAAATTCCTTTAAAACACAAAGTTCCCGAAAACGGTTGACATCTTCAGCTAAATAAGTGCGTCCAAAGCCACCCTGGCCAATTTGACGCACAATCACATAACGATCGCTTAAAGTGAGTCCCGGTTGGATACTAGAACTCATGGGCGTATCCAACAACTTCTCACCACATTGGAGACAAAAGCGACTACCTGGGGAATTTTCATGTCCTTGAGAACAATATATTTTATTCATTGGAAAGTGAGGAGTTACGAGTTAGGAGTTAGGAGTTAATAGTTAGGAGTTAATAGTCAACAGTCAACAGGGAGTAGAGAGTAGAGAGTAGCGTTTTTCAATTTATTAAACTACAGTACTCTGTGTCTTAAACCGTAGTCTATAAAGAAAATTACCGTAATTCATAACTCCTGACTCCTCACTCTTAACTCCTCACTCCTAACTCTATTTTTGTACTTTACTGACTTGATCAGCTGCGATCGCATACCAAATTTGACCAAAAGTCTGTTGATTGAGTTTCCAACGCTGCTGATCAGGAAACAATCGATCAAATTTTTCATTTGTATATTTGTTCAGCTGATCAATTGTATAGTTCCCTAACTGCCCCGATCGTGCTTGTCGTCTCCATGTTTCGTAATCTTTTTGGCTGTATTTACCCAATTTCCGACGAGCTGCTGTACTGAGGTTAGCCTGTTCTATTTTATTCAACAAATCGTCAGCAATACCAGACCATTCATCTCGTAAACCAGCGTCTTCAGATTTAGATGTGAGGCTACGTCCCTTGAGTTCTGGTTTTTTTGTATAAAATAAATTATCTACGAAAGGAATAAAAAATCCTTCAGTAATTTCTAGCTGTTGGCGACGACTGACAATTTCCTGGAGATCACTATTTTTTCCTTTGTCACTGACTGGTTTACCAATCGGATTAGGAAACTGGGGAATTTCCGGTAAGGAAATTGTTGGAATAGTGATTGAAGTTACAGTACGAATGACTGCATTTCCCGCCGCTAAAGTTAATCCAACTAAAGCCGTTCCCCCTAAACTGATCACAAAAGGGCGAATCCAAACAGGCCAAGATATCGGTTTAGCAATCGCTTGCGTTTTGCTCTGGAATCTACTCACAATACCACTGGCACGTTGTTTTCCCGGAGCAACTACCATCGTCTTGAGCTTGGTAGTAATATAATTACCTGTGGATTTAGATTTAGTTGCAGTTGGCGATGGTAAATCTTTGAGGATTTGCTCGGCTCGTTGGTAGCGATCGCTCGGTTTATAAGCCAGCATTCTTTTTAACACCGCTTCGAGTTGGGGACTAACTCGAATTTCCTTTCCCCATCTCCAAATCCCCTGGTAGCTATCGTATAATTTTTGCGGTTCTTGCCCTGTAAGTAACACCAGTGATGTCACCGCTAAAGAATATAAATCACTACTAAAAAATGCTTTCCCCTGCCGTAACTGTTCTTCTGGAGCGTAGCCTTTTTTACCCAGCAAAGTATTATTTTCAGCTAGCTTAGTCCGCCAAAAACCTTGAGAAGCTGGCAATTGCTTGACACCACCAAAATCAATCAGCACTGGTAAATTATCAGAACGCCGCCAAATCAAATTGTCGGGAGAGATATCACGGTGAACTACATCTCGTGAGTGGATGTAAGATAACACAGGTAAAATCTGTTGCAGGAGGGTGATTACTTCCTCTTCACTGAAAGTCTTTCCTTGACTCTCGCGTTGTTCTAATAGTTGGTAGTAATTATCACCATCCACATAATCTTGCACTAGAAAGAAAAAATCTTTAGCGCCTATCTTCACTTGTAGCGAGGTATGAAAACACGGAATTTGTGGATGCTGAAGTTTTTTCAGAACATTTGCTTCTCGCTCAAATAACTCTTTAGCTTTTTGTAAATCTTGATGTTCTTGTACTTGGGGTGCAAATTCCTTCAACACACAGGTTTGATGGGATTTATTTATATCCTCCGCCAAATAGGTGCGTCCAAAGCCGCCTTGCCCTAAATGACGAATAATTTGATAGCGATTATCCACCACCTGTCCCACAGCAAGAGGTAATGGCTCACCACAATGGGTACAAAAGCGGTTATTACCATTATTTGTGTGTTGTTTACTGCAATAGAGCTGCATGGTGCCCAAGGATAGATTAAGGTTTTATTGATTAACTACAACGCGCATACCCTTATTTTCGGATATCCTACGAATTACGAATTACGTAAAGCCTGCGGCATAGCTACGCTTTAAGCGTAGCGGTAGCGAGTCTGCGTACTCCTGCAAAGAAGCAAGTTATGCCTAGCGTCTTGCAGAGAGCGTCATTACGAATTATTTTAACGGTGTTGGTTCTACTTCAGGATAAAAACAAGCGTTATGAACCGCAAGCCACGACAACAGCAAACAATTAAAGCATTTGAAGATTTTTTGTCTACCCCCCTAGAAACAGTACTGCAACGACATCTCAACACTCAAAGTTCGGCAGCTTTAGCTTTATTTCACGATGTGGCGGCTAATGTACCTGCCTACAAAGCTTTTTTAGCAGAGAGGGAAATTAATCCCGCAACTATTCAAACCTTAGAGGAGTTTCAAAAATTACCAGCGATCGCTAAACAAAATTATATACTGCGTTACCCTTTAGCTGACTTGTGCCGCAACGGACAATTAGAAGCGTGCGACATGATAGCTGCTTCATCAGGTTCTAGTGGGAAACCGACATTTTGGCCCCGTTTTTTCACAGATGAACTCCAAATCACCACACGCTTTGAACAGATTTTTCACGATAGTTTCCATACAGATACTAGACGTACTTTAGCTGTGATTTGTTTCAGTTTGGGCACTTGGGTAGGTGGAATGTTCACCACTAATTGCTGTCGTTATCTTGCTAGCAAAGGTTATCCCATCACTGTAATTACTCCTGGTAACAACAAAGAAGAAATCTTGCGAGTTGTCCAAGAACTAGGTTCAGCATTTAAACAAGTAGTGTTATTGGGATACCCGCCATTTTTAAAAGATGTGATTGATACTGGTATCGCTCGTGGCGTGGAGTGGCAACAATATCAGATTAAGTTAGTGATGGCGGGAGAAGTATTTAGTGAAGAATGGCGGAGTTTAGTTGGCGAAAGAATTGGTTCACAAAATCCTTGCTATGATTTTGCATCACTTTACGGTACTGCGGATGCAGGAGTTTTGGGTAATGAAACCCCCTTAAGTATCTGCATTCGCCGTTTTTTGGCACAAAATCCTGATGCAGCTAGAGCTTTATTTGGGGAATCGCGCTTACCTACACTAGTACAATATGATCCCTTCACTCGCTTTTTTGAAGTTCAAGATGGCGGATTGTTGTTTTCTGGAGATAACGGTATTCCCTTAGTGCGTTATGACATCTTGGATACTGGCGGAATAATTAGCTATGATGCCATGCTGCAATTTTTAGCAGAATGGGAATTTAACCCTGTTGCAGCGTTAGAGAACTCAGCACTGCCTCAACGCCCGGCTATCACTAACAGCACTCCCCACTCCCCTAGAGGTATTCATCAACTACCTTTTGTTTATGTCTTCGGCCGTTCTAACTTTACAGTTTCCTACTTTGGCGCAAATATATATCCAGAAAATGTAACGGTGGGATTAGAGCAACCAGTAATTCAAGAATGGGTGACGGGTAAATTTGTATTGCAGGTAAAAGAAGATGCTGATAAAAACCGATTTTTATCTGTGGTTGTAGAGTTAGCACCAGGGGTAGAGGGTAGTGAAGCTCAAAAACAAGCGATCGCATTTTCCATTCTTTCACAACTGCTACGCCTAAATAGCGAGTTTGCTAATTATGTTCCCCCAGAATATCAAACACCACAAGTTACATTAGCCCCAATGGGTGATTCTGAATATTTTCCCATTGGAGTGAAGCATCGTTATACCCGTCAGAGGTAGTTTTTCCCTCTCTTCCATGTGCAATGGTTTGCAGTATAGGTAATTATTTATTAACAATTTAGAGAACAGTAGCACTGATACCGCATACAAAAATATCTACACAGGTTTCAATATAGTCATCACAGCTATAGTTGCCTTGATTGAATTTTGCACTGCGGCATAGCATTCCAGCTAACAGCATTCCTGTAAACATATCGACTGCTGGAAATGGATCAAGGTTTGCTTTAACAATGCCTCGTTTCTGACTCGATTGCAGATAAGCTACCAGTTTTTCCTCTAAAGGCTTGGCAGCTTCTTGAATCACTTGTTTGGCTGCCTCCGGATGACGTTTGGCTTCTCCAATGAAGGTACGAATTAAGTCTTCCTGTGCCTCAAGCATAGTATTGTAAAGAATGGCATACTGTTTTAAATCAATTTTTAGATCCTGTGTCCAGGCTTCGGGGTGTGCAAGAGCTTCTGTCTGAAGCGCTAAGGCATTTTCAATTACTGCTCCCAAAAGTTGTTCTTTGCTAGCAAAGTGGCGAAATAAAGTTACCTCATTCACACCAGCAACACGAGCTATTTCACGGGTAGTTGCTCCTTGAACACCTAAACTGGCAAATACTTGCGAGGCGGCTTCTATCAAACGTGTACGGGTGAGAGTTGATGAACGGATGGTTTTATTCATTTATGATGGCAAGTACTTACTTACATCATAGGTTATACGGAAAAAGTTGTTGCAACTTGGAGAAATTAATCTTGATACCAGCATTCTTAAACTTATTCAAAATTTTGTATAGGAATCAATTTTGATTTCAAAACTTATTTGCATAGGCAGAAATTAGGGAGTATAGAATAAGAAATCAGCCTTTTTGAGTTGTACGGAGTTTTTTCAAAAATCAAATATGAGTCTTATATATGCTCAAATTTATGTCGGTGCAATAGCTAATATTTTGCTCATTTTAGTAACTGGAACAACTACCCCACTTCTTAAATAATGAGGCTCTCTTTGGATAGCAGTAAATCCTAGTCGTAAATAAAAACCTTCGGCATAAAGGCTAGCAGTTGTAATTACCTTATCTATACCTTGATCAATCGCTTCATCGCAAAAATGTTGAACTAAGATACGCCCGAACCCTTGACCTTGATATTTAGGATGAACATATAGACCGATTAGTTCATCAACAATAAAACTAGCAAAACCTATAATAACATTTCCCTTGATGGCAACCCTGCAAGTTTCTACTTTCATACTCTTCAAGATATTTGAACCATCAGGTTTGTTGCGGTAATTACGCCAAGCTAAAAGTTCTTTTTGGGTATAGAAAGTTGCAGGTAAAGCTTTAATAGCGGCAATATGAATTGCACTCAGTACCCACGCATCTGTTTCCTGGGCAGGCCGAAGAAATATTTCGTTAGCACTCATAAGTTCAGGACTGGCATTCAGATTATATGCCTGTTTGACTTTCTTATACAAAGATATCAACTTTGGTTATAAGAGGTTTTAGTTGCATAGGTGTAACCCATTGTAGACATCGCAACACATCAACTAGCCAAATTCTCAACTGCTTTGCCGATCTTATCAGTTTACAATTGTGTCACAACTCGCTGGACAATTTGCCGTCTAATTTCTTGAAAATTTTGGCTCGCATTTGTAACATGAGCAAGTACAGCCGCAGGGGCAGTATGAGGAGAACCACTATTAAAAGGGGGTTGGGGATTGTATTCGATTTTTAGTTGAATTTCTTGGGCGATCGCTTCCCCGAATAACTCAGCAGCTAAAGTTAGCCCAAAATCAATGCCTGCTGTCACACCGCCGCCTGTAATTCGATTGCGATCAACGACAACTCTTTGTGCAACTGTCTCAACTCCCAGTATCTCAAGTAAATCTAATGATAGCCAGTGAGTAGTGGCGCGATAGCCCTGAAGTAACCCCGCCCCCGCCAGTAACAAAGAGCCAGTGCAGACAGCTGTAACGTAGCGGGCTTGTTTCCCTTGAGTTTTTAAGAAGTCGAGAAACTTTCCATCTTCCATTTTGGCATTGATACCTGGGCCTCCTGGCACAAATAACACATCTAAGGCTGGGGCTTGAGCAAAGGTTGTGTCAGGTAGAAAGGTAAGTCCGCAATCGCTCCGAATCGGTTCGAGTGTTTCCGCCAGCAGGTATAATTGCACGTTTGGCAATTTTGCAAAGACTTCATAGGGCCCCGTGAAATCCAACTGCGTCACATTTGGAAACAACACTATCCCAATAGATAGAGAAGAAACTTGCTCTGTTGCAATCATTATTTATGTCCTTGTTAACGAAAATCCTGATTTTATTGCTCCCTTAACTTGCCCAATAGTATAACCTCTGAGTTATAAGTTACAGCAATAACATCATCTGAATCTATAACAAATTATAATTTACCTTAAATCTATCGACAAACCGTATATTATAAATAAAGCAATAAAATAACCTACTTAAAAAGGCATATTTTGAATTAATCAAGCAATATATTGTGATATTTAGCTAATTTTGTGTTTTTTATTTAAATATCTTTTTAAAGCTTGCTAATTCAAGTATTTACCAAGCTGGAACCCATTAGAGAGTTAAAAGGAGTGAATGTGATCAACGCCATACAGATTAACGAAAACTTGACAACAACAGGACAAGTTATACCAAAACAGCTTGAGCAAGCTATCCAAGAAGGTTTTAAGTCTGTTTTAAATCTGCGATCGCCTGATGAGGTAGGATTTTCCCAGGATGAGCAAAAAGTAGCGGAAGCATTGGGGTTGCATTACACAAATGTCCCACTCAAGGTAGATTTAAAAAATTTGAATGAAGAGGCAATTACCAAAATCCTCACGACACTAGAACAAATTCCTAAACCAGTAGTTGTGCATTGTGCAGCCGGGATGCGATCGACTGGAATTGCGCTTTTAAGTATTGCTATCCAGGAAGGATTAACACCAGAGGAAACCTTAGCAAGAGCTAAGAATCTGGGTTTTGGATTCTTTGAACACGCTGGCGTTAGTCCTCGACTGAAGCAATTATTTGTGGACTACGTTAGCAAATATGCGAAAGTAGTCGCGGCTACTTGCTGAAACAGATGTACTTAGGTAAGGTGTTACGCATTTAACTTGAACATTTACATGAAGGCTGATGACTGATGACTAATGACTGTTAACGTCAACAGTTAACAACCGTAAAGAGTGTTTATACAATTTAGAAACCTCGCCCTGCCTTGAAATTTCGTTCAAGTCTGTCCCTCTCCGAGTCGGAGAGGGACGGTTTTGCGTAGTAAAACCAGGGAGAGGTTTCTTTTAGCCAGGTGGGTGAAGGGCGTGAGGGTGCGATCGCCTTTAGTATAGCCATCAAGCTATGGAGAGAATTAGCACTTACAATCAAATCTAAAAATCTTATCTAAGACTATTGGATTATTTCAGAATAAGCGTTACACTGTTTCCATGAACCTAAGCTAAGGTTTTTGGAAATTAACTTATGTCAAAAATTATATACGATGTTATCCAGCGTTTTGAGGTAGAAAACGGCGTTCCCCGTTTGATTTCAACAAACATCCAGGTGATTGAAGGCGGGGAAGATTTAATGTCTTTAGCTACCAGTCTGCTGGATAAACTTGGCTTTTATAACAAGTTTCAGGAAAAACGTACATCTCAATACATAGGATATAAATTGAAAAATCCTGGAAAAGGAGCTAAACGTTATCAGCTTGTTTTTGCTCAAAGAAAAGAAGGTTTATCCATTTCTATTCCTCAAGAGATATTAGAGCCATATTTACTAAAGCTAAACTTTTCAATCAATTTTTTTACAAAAATGCCCGAATTGGAAAACGTAGTAACAATGTTTCATGAAATATCAAAATTTTATTGGATAATACCTAGTAAGAAAAACATTTTTTTTGATTTAAGCAAAGAATATAGAGAAACTTTTAAAGGACAAATTATAGGAGATTTTGAATTGAATTTTGATGGGATAGCTTATAAAGAAGCAAAAAATGCTTATTCTGATTCTAAAATTCAGAATATTAATGATATGCAACTCGTTGACATAATACAAAACAAATATATAAATAAGCATCCACTTTCAAATTCTTTGGATAATAGTGACTGTTGCTTAAACATTGGTAAAGGCGACATAGGTAAAGACAAGCTTTTTAACTATGCATATCAAGTTGCAATAAATTCAAAAGAAGTGTTAGAAGAATTTATTATTTATTTTGCAAAAATACTCATGGAGCAACAATAATGCCTCTCAAAATCAAAAGGCTAGTTAATGCATACGAAGAAAGGATGCTAGAGTTTTTGCAAACTTGTGTAGATGATAGTTATAAAATTCATACACAGGTTAGCTTATGCCAATTTTGCGAACTAGATAACAGCATTGATTGGGAACTCAAAAAATTTTTCTTTAGCTCTAATGTGGATGCCTTAATAACAGACTATGATTATAAACCTTGTTTGGTCGTAGATTTTCAGTCTTCATATCATGACTCCGATGAAGCAAAGGAGCGCGATCGCAAAAAAGCAACTTTACTCGCTCTTGCAGAGGTTCCCTTACTTTATTCACGGGTGAAAGACTTTGGATTACTACATCTTTACTCTCAATCTGAAGAAGTAGTATGTAATTTATTTACAGGAAAGCGACGCGAAAATGCCCAAGCTCTAATTAGAAAGTATTGCGAACAATCTTTTTCTTCTGATGTTCGAGTTACAGCTTGTTAAACTATAAGATGTTTGCACGGTCATAGCCATAAATATCAGCGATATCTTCGGCTGTAAACTATGCAAAATTAACAAACTATGGTACAGGGTCGGCTCCATTAAATTACTATAAAATATAAATAAGCTTTTATATCAAAGGAGCGGTTATCCTTCCAACAGCAGCACAAGCCCTTAAATGTGTCTACCTATGTCAATTATTGACGACTGCCTACAAACTAATTTACATGGTGCGTCTAGATGAGCGCACTGGAAAAATATTCATCTTGGCTGGAGAAGATATAGAAATTCTGATTAGTCTTGATGGCAACTGGGAATATCCATGAGTAAACTAAACTTTGATGCTATGAGCAAGGCAGAATTACGCGCCTACGTCATTGCACACCAAGATGATCAAGAGGCTTTTTACGCACTTGCGGATCGTTTGACGGCAAAACCTCCCTCTGCGACTTATCCCGGATCAATGACTCCAGAGGAAATCCACAAGGCAGTATTAGACATTATTCAACAGAAACAGCGTAGGCGCAGCCCGTCATAGACATCGCCAAACTCCGAAAAAACAGCATAAATTGTTAACACTCTTGCTCCCAGATAGAACGAAGGTGATACACTACATCCATGCTAGGGGTGCCTATATAACGAGGCTGAGATCACACCCTTAACACCTGAGTCTGGGTAATACCAGCGGAGGGAAGCTGTTTATTGAGGAATTACAATATGCGGACAGAATGGGTTGCTAAACGACGTGGGCAGGTTAATGTATCTCAAATGCACTACGCCCGCCAAGGTGTTATCACCGAAGAAATGCACTACGTCGCCCAACGGGAAAACCTCCCGGCTGATCTCATTCGTGAGGAAGTGGCGCGGGGACGAATGATTATCCCCGCTAATATAAATCACACCAACCTAGAGCCGATGGCTATTGGCATCGCCTCCAAATGTAAAGTAAATGCTAATATTGGCGCTTCCCCCAACTCTTCTAATCTTCAAGAAGAAGTTGATAAGCTGAATCTGGCGGTGAAGTACGGTGCTGATACCGTGATGGATTTATCCACAGGCGGCGGTAACTTGGATGAAATTCGTACCGCCATCATTAAGGCTTCACCTGTTCCCATTGGTACAGTGCCAGTTTATCAAGCTTTAGAAAGTGTCCACGGCACAATCGAAAACCTGACTGCTGATGATTTTCTCCATATCATCGAAAAGCACGCCCAGCAGGGGGTAGACTATCAAACTATCCACGCAGGGATTTTGATTGAGCATTTGCCTTTGGTAAGAAACCGCATCACTGGTATTGTCTCTCGCGGCGGCGGTATTCTGGCGCGGTGGATGCTACATCACCACAAACAAAACCCGCTTTATACCCACTTCCAAGATATTATTGAGATTTTCAAAAAATATGATGTCTCCTTCAGTTTAGGAGATTCCCTGCGTCCTGGCTGTACCCATGATGCCTCAGATGAAGCACAATTAGCTGAATTGAAAACCCTTGGACAGCTAACTCGCAAAGCCTGGGAAGATGATGTACAGGTTATGGTGGAAGGGCCTGGACACGTCCCAATGGATCAAATTGAATTTAACGTCCGTAAGCAAATGGAAGAGTGTTCTGAAGCACCTTTCTATGTTTTGGGGCCATTGGTGACAGATATTGCTCCCGGTTATGACCACATCACTTCAGCCATTGGAGCGGCAATGGCTGGATGGTACGGTACTGCAATGCTGTGCTATGTAACACCTAAAGAACATTTGGGTCTACCAGATGCCGAAGATGTGCGCAATGGGTTGATTGCCTATAAAATAGCGGCCCATGCGGCTGATATTGCTAGACATCGCCCTGGTGCAAGAGATAGAGATGATGAACTTTCCAAGGCGCGTTACAACTTTGATTGGAACCGTCAGTTTGAATTATCACTCGATCCAGAAAGAGCTAAGGAATATCATGATGAAACTCTGCCCGCAGATATCTATAAAACTGCTGAGTTTTGTTCGATGTGTGGGCCTAAGTTCTGCCCAATGCAAACTAAGGTTGATGCTGATGCGCTGACAGAATTAGAGAAGTTCTTGGCGAAAGAAACTGTGACTCAAAGCTAACAGATTATTAGATCGAGTCCAGTTGAATCCCTATGGCTCACATGGATGAGATATAGGATAGAGGGCGCACAGCTAGCTGTGTGCCCCCATTAGTTCATATGTGAGAGAGTATGGAAGGAGAAGCGTCTACCACGTCTATGGAGAGAGGTTTTCCAGATACCGTAAAAACTCAGATATATGATGCGTAAGTCTTAAATTTTTGTATCCAAAGTCAAATAAACTGATAAATTAAAAATTATTATTGATGATATCTGCTTTTATGCCTGACTCATCTAAAACAATTCAAAAAAAATATGATGATTTATTCTTTAATAGTTTCAAACAACTAACTGTTGTTTTAATAGTCATGGGGATATTGATAAGATTTATCAATCTTGATGAAAAAATAACTTGGGCAGATGAAACATTTACTTATTTAAGAATTTATGGTTACACCAAATCAGATTTAATGCAAGAAGTAGTTAATAGCCAAATATTAACTGCTGGAACATTATTAGAAAAATATCAAAGCCCTGGAGTTGGAAAAAGTATCATTGATACTGTTAAAGGTTTAGCGTTAGAAGATCCAAAACATCCACCTCTATATTTTGTGATGACAAATTTGTGGGTGCAATGCTTTGGAAGTACAGTCGCAGCCACAAGAAGTTTTTCTGCCTTTATAAGTTTATTAGTTTTTCCTGCTCTTTATTGGCTATGCCAGGAATTATTTCAATCAAAAATCGTCGGTTTAGTAGCAATTGCCATTATAGCTGTATCACCATTTTATCTTGTGTATGCCCAAGAAGCAAGAATGTATAGTTTTTCTACACTAAATATCTTGTTATCTAGTGCTGCATTGCTCAGAGCAATCAGGTTACATACAAAATCAAGTTGGAGTATTTATTCTGTTACTTTATTGATAGGATTATATACAAATTTACTGTTTAGTCTGGTAGCGATTGGGCAAGGCCTTTATGTAGCTGTCAATAAAAGACTCCGAAGCAGAAAAATATTGATTGCTTATCTGAGCGCATTATTAGCTGGAGTATTAGCTTTTCTTCCTTGGTTATTTTTAATAATTACTCAATCAGATAAAGTTCAAGAAACAATAAAATGGTCGAAGCTTATTGTGCCGCTAAATGATTTAGTAGATTTATGGCAAATTAATTGGGCGCGTATTTTTTTTGATATAACATCGAAATCTAGTTACTCAGATCAGTTACAAAACAATCTATGGTTTTTAATTATTAGACTGTTAGTAATTTTATTATTTTATGCAGTTTACTTTCTCTGTCGTAAAACGCCCAAGTCAACTTGGTCTTTTATTCTAATATTAATTTTATTGACAGCATTAGCTCAAGCCATACCCGATCTAGTTTTTGGTGGGATTCGTTCGATTATTATTAGATACTCAATCCCTGTTTATTTAGGATGCCATTTAGCTGTGGCTTATTTATTAGCTCAGAAAGCTATCTTATCTCCAAATACAAATATGCGTAAGCATTTATGGAGATTATTACTCGTTGGGTTAATTTCTTTACAAATCGTATCATGTTTGATTATTTTACCGAAAAAAACTTGGTGGAATAAAGCTTATAATTCCGACAATATTCCTATAGTAAATATTATTAAGCAATCTTCAAACCCTTTAATTATTTGTTTAAACTGTGGGAGAGATTGGGGTTGGGGAAATGTATTATCTCTAAGTTATCTTTTAGAACCAGAAACAAAATTTCAATTATTTCCTGAAACAAATATTAAAGAAATTCCTGATACCTTTACTGATGTGTTTTTCCTCAATGCTTCTGAAAAATTACAAGATACTTTGAAAAAGGAACACGGCTTGAACATAGGTTTAGTTTTCAAGCAGAATCTATCTCTATGGAAATTAAAAAAATGAAAAACTCCATCCCCTTGTGGGTGAAGTTTTTGGGCATGGGGAACGGGGAATGGGTCATGGGGAAGAAGTTACCAATGCCCGTCGCTTTCATTAAAATTCAATTTCAATGATCAAGCTGCGAATCTTTCCTGTATCTGCGTCAGCTTTATCTGCAACTTCCAGAGTCCAGGTTCCTTGGGGACTTTTACCTTTAAAGGCAGCAAGTTTAAGGGTATTTACCTCGTTATAGGTTGTTTTAATATTATCTGTAGCTCCGCCCTGGCGATCATGCAGAATTACAGGAAGTACGCCTGTTTGCACTGGGGGAAAGAGAGTAACTACAAGGTCACCAATAAAAGTATGCTCGATGTCTACATTAACTTTGATAGATTTTATCAGGCTAGTACTAGCGATCGCCAACGACAATGTTGATGTTTGTAAGTCGTTAATTGGGATATCTTGTACTGCCTTAAAAACGCTGATGGGCAATGTTTGCGCCGGTTTGGCCAATTCTACAGCTTTGAGAGCATTGATTCGACCGTAACCGTAAAAGGGACTACGACCATTAGCATCATATTTACCTCCAGCTTGATCAATACGATCGCAGGAGCGTTTAATAATATCTCGTACTTCGTCCCAACGCAGATTTGGATTTCTGGCAATAATCAAAGCTGCTACACCAGCTGCACCTGGACAAGAACTGGAAGTTCCGCCGAATTCGTTCGTGTAATTGCCTCCATTGTCACCCAGATTTCGATTACCCGAATTATAACCAACCATACCACAGCGATCGGTTGTCCAAACTCCTGGAGTTTGAGAACTGTTGCCATTGTTGCTGGGGAAAGCGCACCAGACGGCCTGACCAAAATCACTATAAGAGCTTCTCGTGCCGTAGTCGTTACAAGCTGCCACAGCAATCACTTTTTGGTAGCTGGCGTAGCCATCATTATCCACGCTTTCGTTACCATTGCCAGCCGCAAATAAAATTACACAGCCTTTGCCATTGCGTCCCTTATTGATTGCAAAATCCATAGCAAGCCGTGTGGAGTCAGGCAAAGGCACTTTTTGGTTATGTACAGGATCGTTTGGTTCAAACCAAGCACCGTCTGCTGGCCCCCAGCTACAAGAAATGATATCAGCACCATTTTGAGCCGCCCAAACAAAAGCATCTGCTTCATCCTGCGATCCGAGTGCCGAGGCTAAACGAATCGGCATCAGCTTTGCACCCGGTGCCACACCAGATGCACCAAAGTTGCCATTTGCACAAGCTACTCCTGCACAACCTGTCCCGTGGTTATTATCGTTTCCCGGTCTGGGATTGTCAGTTTTACGTGTGACATCACGTGGGGCAACAATTTTTCCAGAGGAACGGAACTCTTCATGATCCAGATCCACGCCGTCGTCAATAATTGCAATAATTGTTCCTGTGCCATCGCTCAACTTCCAAGCTGCCTCAACGTTGGCATGGGCATTGATTACCTTACCATTAATTGTTGTTTGCTTTAAGTGCCACTGCTGCGGAGAAATCTGACGTTGGCGTGATTCACGCACTAGTTCAGGATGGCACAGCTCAACTGATTCTTCATTTAAAAGTCTTTCGGCGATGTCAAAGATGGCTATACCAGTATTTGCAGATGCACTGACAAAGTAAGCATTTGAAGCATATTCCAGTTGGCGTTTGATTGTTAAATCATAACGTCTTAAGACCTCTTGACAAACCGTTAACTCTTCTTCGTTATGGAATTTAAGGAAGAGGTTTTCGGTGTAAATTACAGGTTGTTGGGATACTGGATCGACAAGAACACGTCCGGCAAATTGGACTTGAGGCTCTTGGTTGAGAATTTCACGAGCGCGATCGCGCAAAGCCACACCTTCAGTCGGAACTTTCGTTCGCAAAATTTCTACACCCGCTTGCCGAAACCGTGTTGCTAACTCGAATTGGTTAAGAATGCTGCGAACTGTAGGTGATATCGGTGCAACTTCAAAGGGTCTTGCACCAATAAGCGCGCTGCGGTTTTCGGTACGCACTACAAGATGTTCGTCACTGATAGCAAGTTCATATTGTTGACCGTTCTGCCCACCATAGCGAACTTGAACCATAATTTTATCTCCTGGGATATTTGGAATATTAAAGTGACACTATCTTAGGGACTTCCAAATAAAAAAATATACCATTGCTATAGAGGCAGGAGGCAAGGGGAGGGAAAGTCATAGTGAAGTCCAGAAATTGGATAATTTATTTTTTGGAGTTCCCTTAAAAAAATGTTTAAGTTTTATCCTTTTGCACTGCCCAGGATTGAAAGGCGATCGTACTGGTCAAAATTGCGGGAAACTAAAAGCAGATTAATTAGGAAAGGAGAACCTAATGAGTTGGACTAAAGTTCTTGCAGTTGAAGCACTTTCCCCAGGTACGCGACAAGTGGTGAAAGTAGGCAACCGGAAAATTCTGGTTTTGAATCACGAAAATCAGCTTTATGCTGTAGATAACAACTGTCCCCACTTAAAATTACCGTTGAAAAGTGGGAAAATCACTGAAGATGGAGCGATCGTTTGTACGTTCCATCGTAGTGCTTTTGACCTAAAGACTGGTGAGGTAAAAGGCTGGTGTTCCTGGCCACCTGGTGTAGGTAAAGTACTTTCGATGGTTTCGCCACAAAAAGTATTGCCAGTATTTCCGATTCGTGTAGAAGAAGGCAGTATCTGGGTTGATGTGCAAGAGCAATAGCGCCATCCCCCTGAATTTCTTGCAATATACTAGTACAGCGTGGCATCAATCAAGCTACCATCTGAAACAGCAAAAGCCTTGATATACAAAACTTTCGACTTTTGAACGCCAGTTGCTACCCTGCGGGAACGCTAAGAGCGTAGCTTGCTTCCCCGTAGGGGTACAAGTCGGGAAACCCGCCCAACGCACTGGCTCCTTTTGACTTCCGCCTTGCGGTACTAGTCTATCTATTTTTTAGGAGTTAAGCGACAAAACCCCAGCCGATATGTTTAGCTGGGGTTTATCTCAAAATGTACCTATTCCCAAGATATAGGAACTATTAAATGGGAAAATAGAACATTTCCTCAAGCAGTTTGAACACTTTGTTGTGATGTAATGTTGGGTTGTGCGTTACCATTACCAGCTTCTATAGAAGCTGTAGCACTTTGAGCGTTGCCTAAATTGACTTTGAATACCTTGGTTTGTTCTTGTTCGAGTTTAGGTAAGGTCAGAATTAAAATCCCATCTTTCATATCTGCCTTAACTTGTTGATTCTGAACTTTGCTTGGTAGAGGAACTATTCTAGTGAAGTTGCCATACCGGAATTCAGAATGAACTTTAGCGTTAGATTCAGAATGTTTTTCGTAACGATGCTCACCAGAAATCGAAACTGCATCTTGAGTAACTTGAACATCCAGGTTTTTAGCTTCCACACCTGGAATCTCAACTCTTAATACGAACTCTGAACCATTATCAGATAATTCAACAGCAGGAACCCAGGCTGTTCTCGGTGATGTAGAAATATCAGAGTTGCCGCGCTCGGCTGCTGTAAGCTCAGAGAAGAGTTGATCCATTTGCCGACGCAGAATTTCCATTTCACGGAATGGTTCCCAACGAATGAGTGCCATATCGTAATCTCTCCTTAACTTTATAATTCACTTTTGATTAATCAAACAAAGTTTTAGAGGTATCTAGAGGTTTCAGATATTTAATCGATTATCGAACCTCTACTTTTTAGAGAGAAGTTTTATTTGCTTTCTTTCCTCTCTCTAGTAACTAATTTAATAAAATAAAAATCTAAAAAAAGTTGGGTAAACCGTACAGACATAAGTTGGATTTACCGTATTAAACAAAAAAGCAATGAAAAGCTTCACTCATTAAACCTGGAGAACCCTACCCCGCAAAGGCTACACTTTGTCTCCCCTCCCCGGCTTGCCTACGCCAAGGTGGTTTCATACGAAAAAAGAAAAATACATAAGTCTTGATTTCTCGTTTTGTGGCATAGCTTTTTACCCCTCTCCAAACCTCTCCCTCCGTGGGCTACGGTGTACACACAAGTCTTGAAAAGTTGCCCCACAGCCTTTTTATCCCCGCAACCCCTTTCTCTTGAAAAGCAAAGTTGTTTCATTCCCTCAAAAGCTCAAAAAAGACTTGTGTTGTGAACGAAAGCACTTGTGTTGTGAACGAAAGCACTTGTGTTCTGGACGAAAGCACTTGTGTTCTGGACGAAAGCACTTGTGTTCTGGACGAAAGCACTTGTGTTCTGGACGAAAGCACTTGTGTTCTGGACGAAAGCACTTGTGTTCTGAACGAAAGCACTTGTGTTCTGAACGAAAGCACTTGTGTTCTGAACGAAAGCACTTGTGTTCTGGACGAAAGCACTTGTGTTCTGGACGAAAGCACTTGTGTTCTGGACGAAAGCACTTGTGTTCTGAACGAAAGCACTTGTGTTCTGAACGAAAGTACTTGTGTGTACACCGTAGCCCCCGTGGGGGAGAGGCTTTGAAACGCAGTTTTAGTTTTTCTCTGCTTGTATGAAACCACCCTGCCTCCCCGGCTTGCCTACGCTTTATCCGATTACCCAAAAGTCCTCAATACCTCACCCTGTCCGATTGGAAAAGGTGAGGTTTTACTAGGATGAGGTATCTCAGTGGCTTTGAAACGTAACCTTACATTAGGTTCAAAAAGAATTGTGTACAGCGTAGTAACAAATGTTACAGGAGGAGCTAAAAAGCCAATTGTTGAGACTATTCCTGCTCCATTGCTACTGGTGCGCGTAATCTAGCTCATGAATAAGGATAAGTCTTTTGCAGAGCAAGTAACTTATACATTTGTGGACTTGATTCTTTATAAAGGTCTACTTTTTTGACTCAAGTCTTGTTAAAGCAACCAAAGCACAACACTACTATTAATTAAATCTCTACTGGCTTCTAAGCGAATTACACCATCAATTCTACAAGAGCCTTCTTGTCTCTCAATCTCTAATTTGGATACTCAAGCATTCATTCAATCAACCAGCACTAGATTAGATTTATATTCTGTTAGGTACTAGTAACTGGAACCTCTTTTGTTTCTACTGTTTCTACAAAAGTTTCTCGGCCTGTAATCAATCTAGAGCGACGATTACGAGTAATATAATTCCACGCCCACTGAAATACTACTAGTAATTTAGTGTCAAACTCGATTAAGAAGTAGATGTGAACTAATAGCCAAAATGCCCAAGCAATGAAACCTGTGAGTTTGATTAAGCTTAAATCTACAACAGCTAAATTTTGCCCAATCATCGCCAAACTACCCACATCGTTGTAATGAAATTGTGGCAAAGTCTTACCTTGAAGCCGTCGTCGAATTAGTTTACCTACATACTCTCCTTGTTGTTTAGCTACGGGTGCAACACCAGGTAAAGGTTTAGCATCTTGATGGGAGAAGTTGGCTAAATCTCCAATTACGAAAATGTTGTCATAACCCTCGATAGACAAGTCAGGTTCTACAATTACACGCCCAGAGTAATCGCGCTCTACACCTGTAGTTTCTGCTAAGACTTTCCCCATTGGGGAACCTTGAACACCTGCTGCCCACAATATAGTGTTTGAGGCAATTTCTGTAAATTTATTGTCTTGCTTGAAAGTAACGATACCACCTTCAATATTTGTCACCCTGGTGTGAGTGTGGAGTTCTACACCCAACTTTTGCAAAGATACTGCTGCTGATGCCGATAACTCTGGCACCATGTGTGGGAGGATGCGAGGGCCCCCTTGTAATAGTAAAATTTTCGTTTCTGAGGTGTCGATGCTGCGGAAATCTTCTTTGAGAGTTTTGTATGCCAATTCTGCGATCGCACCTGCTAATTCTACACCAGTTGGGCCACCCCCTACAATCACAAAAGTCAAGAAAGCACGGCGTTTTTCGGGATCTGTTTCTTTTTCTGCTGCTTCAAATGCACCAAATATCCGGCGACGCATTTCTATGGCATCTTCCACAGTTTTCAAGCCAGGAGCAACTTTTTCCCAATTATCTTTACCAAAATAGGAATGGTTCGCACCTGTAGCGACAATTAATGTATCATAAGGTACTACTTCATCACCCAAAATAACTTGTTGGGCTTTTGGATCAATACCACTTACTTCTCCCAACAACACCTTTGTATTCTTGCTTTTCTTAAATACAGAGCGCAATGGTGCAGAAATATCAGAAGGTGATAGCGTACCTGTGGCAACTTGATATAAAAGCGGCTGAAATAGGTGAAAGTTACGTTTATCAATGAGAGTAACATTTACATTCGCTGCATTCAAAGCCTTTGCTGCATACAATCCACCAAAACCACCACCAACAATAACAACCTGATGTGGTGCATTATTCTCCAGTGAGACTGCCATAATCAATATTTCCTTGTGTTAAGAGGTTGTAACTATTCTTAACAAAGATGTAACAGCATTATGATATGGGTTGCTGTTTATTTATAACAATTGAAAAAATAATAAAAGTAGTCAAAGTTAGTAATGAGTGATTATCTGTCTTTTTTGTTTCATCAACAAAGCCTATAAAAATCCTAATGGATTTATTACAATCTGTAAAATTTTCAGTATAGAAGCATAAACTATTGCCTTATCTTTCTTTGTTAATACCAGGAGAGTATAAACTAGGAAGAAATCGGAAACAATCAGTAGTAAGTATAGTTACACATTGCAGACAGGCAATAAACATAATTGTCTTCATAAATAACTATATAATTATCACCATTAGCGATCGCTACATTGATAATGTTGTATCAAAATCCAATAAAAAAGCTGCAAAAATTCATCCAAAAACAAAGTTTTTTGCATATAGGGATTTTTCTGACAATTCTGTTAGGAATCATATTGTTCAATTGGGTAGCACTCTCGCAGCGACCAGTTACCCTCAGTATGTTAATTACTGCTCCTGATGCTCAACCTTGGAAGCAGGGTTTGATTAGAGACTTTGAGGCTGAAAACCCAGGCATTCGCATTAACTTAGTTGAGGGGCCGAATGCCACAAATTTGCTCGAAGACCTCTATACCTCATCTTTTATCTTAGGTGAATCCCCTTATGACTTGGTAAATATGGACGTTATCTGGACGCCCAAGTTTGCTGCTGCTGGATGGTTGCTACCCCTAGACGATCGCATTTCTAAGCAGGAGTTGGCAGCATTTTCACCCAAGGATGTAGAAGGCGGACGTTACCAGAACAAGTTATACCGCATTCCCGTACGTTCCGACGTGGGAATGCTTTACTACCGGGAAGATTTAATCAAAGAAGCAGGCTTGAAACCGCCAGAAACCTTTGAGGATTTGATGCGAATTTCCCAAGTCTTGCAGAAGAAAGACGAGGTGAATTGGGGCTATGTTTGGCAAGGGCGGCAATATGAAGGACTTGTGGCAATGTTTGTGGAAGTCCTTAATGGCTTTGGTGGCTTCTGGGTTAATCCCGAAACGTTGGAGGTTGGGCTGGATAGACCAGAAACATTACAAGCAATTGAGTTTTTGCGTAGTACCGTCAGCCAAGGCATTTCTCCTCCTGGGGTAACAACCTACCAGGAAGAAGACACCCGGCGTTTATTCCAAAGTGGTCAAGTAGCCTTTTTACGTAGCTGGCCCTATGCATGGCCTTTAGCCCAAGAAAAGAATTCGCCAATCCGAGGCAAAATTGCAATTAAACCGATGGTTCATGCTCCTGGTAAAACTAGTGCAGCTTGTTTAGGAGGCTGGGGTATAGGGATTTCTAAATCTTCTAAACATCCTGAAGAAGCTTGGAAAGCAATTCAGTACTTTACCAGTCGGGAGGCACAGCGCCGATTCATTTTGAGTGCAGGCTATGTGCCAAGCCGCCGGGATTTATTTACAGACCCAGAGATTGTTGCCAAATATCCCCACTATCCGCAATTACTGGAGGTTGTGGACAATGCAGTTTTACGTTCGCCAGTCGCGCAATATGCCCAAACATCAGATATTTTACAGCGTTATCTCAGTGCTGCGCTATCCGGTCGGATAAATCCAGAAAGAGCAATGCAAGCTGCTGCTAATGAAACACGCCGACTGTTGGGGGCAGGGGGCAGGGTATAGGGAGCAGAGAGCAGGGGGAGATGAGGGAGCAGGGGGAGCAGAGGAAGAATTATTGATTAATGGCAAATGACAAATGACTAATGACTAATATGCATACACTCCGAAGCCGAGAACAACGGACTGCTTGGATTTTACTAACACCAGCATTATTGCTGTTGTTGTTTGTATTTGCCTACCCGATTTTACGAGCATTCTGGTTAAGTGTATTTACTAGGAATTTGGGAACGGAACTACAACCCGTATTCTCTGGTTTAGAAAATTATGTGCGGATGGCAGGGGATGGTCGTTTCTGGCAGAGTTTCTCGGCGACGGCTGTGTTCACAACAGCATCCGTGCTTTCAGAACTACTGCTAGGACTCTTGATTGCTCTAGTTCTCAATCAGGTGTTTATTGGAAGGGGCATAGTGCGGACAACTGCCATTCTACCTTGGGCTTTGCCTACCGCTCTGATTGGTCTGGCATGGGCTTGGATTTTTAACGACCAATTTGGGGTTGTAAACGATATTCTGCGGCGGTTAGGGCTAATTACAACTGGAATTAACTGGTTAGGAGATCCAACTCTGGCGATGGGTGCAGCAATCTTTGCTGATGTTTGGAAAACTACACCCTTTATCAGTATTTTGCTGTTGGCTGGCTTGCAATCGATATCAGCAGACCTCTACGAAGCCTACTCTGTCGATGGGGCAAATCCTTGGCAAAGCTTTCGCAATATTACCCTGCCATTGCTGCTGCCACAAATCTTAATTGCAGTCTTATTTCGATTTGCTCAAGCTTTTGGGATTTTCGACTTGATTGCTGTGATGACCGGGGGTGGCCCTGGTGGGGCAACTGAAGTTGTGTCGCTATACATCTATTCCACGGTGATGCGCTACTTAGATTTTGGTTATGGCGCAGCGCTAGTAGTAGTGACATTTTTAATATTAATTGCTGCGGTGGCGATCGCTAGTTTCTTGCTTAATAAATCCCGTGCTAAAACATCAGGAGTTATTTAACCATGAGTTCAACTCCACAACCGATAGCAAAAAGCAGGTTTTCTCTGAAAAAAATCTTGCTGCTAATAGCAGTTACATTCGTAATGTTATTCAGCCTAGCACCAGCCTTATGGCAATTGCTGACCTCATTTAAAGTTAACGAAGATATTGCTGCCGTTCCCACTGTTTATTTCCCCACGCGATTCACTTTTAGTCATTACATTGAATTATTCACTCGTCGTCCATTTTGGCGCTACATCTTCAACAGCGCCTTTGTGTCCATTACTTCTACAGCTTTAGCTTTAGCGATTGGCGCACCTGCTGCTTATGCGCTGGCACGGTTACGCCCTTGGGGTGAACGAGCTATCCTCGCTAGCGTTCTGATGGTGACTTTATTTCCTGGAATTCTGTTGTTCCTGGGACTGTTAGAAATTATCCAAGCCCTCAGATTGGGCAACAATTATTTAGCGCTGATTATACCATACACTGCCATAAATTTACCTCTGACAATTCTAGTACTCAGAAGCTTTTTCCAACAATTACCTAAAGATTTAGAAGATTCTGCTAGGGTCGATGGTTACAACACTTTTCAACTACTCTGGCAAATCGTGTTGCCTATGACCCTTCCCGCCTTAGTGACTACTGGAATACTCACCTTTATTTTTGCCTGGAATGAGTTTATTTTCGCTCTAACATTTATGACTCGTGAAGAGATGAAGACGATTCCCGTTGCTGCTGCTCAGTTGGGTGGTGCGACAGTATTTGAAATTCCCTATGGTGGGATCGCTGCTGCTACTGTTGTAGGGACGTTACCCCTGGTTTTAATGGTTTTGTTTTTCCAGCGCCGGATTGTCCAAGGTCTGACTGCTGGTGCTGTTAAAGGATAAAAAAATGGCTAAACTCGAACTCAAAAATTTGAATAAAACTTATACTTCCAAAGTCGTCCCTGTCAAAGACGTTAGCTTAACAGTAGATAACAATGAGTTTCTCACTTTACTTGGCCCTTCTGGCTGTGGTAAATCCACTGTTTTACGGATGATTGCAGGTCTTGAAGAACCTACTCGCGGTCAGATTAAGATTAACGAGCTGGATGTCACCTATAAGTCAGCAGGCGATCGCAACATCGCAATGGTATTTCAAAGTTATGCCCTGTATCCGCACATGACAGTGTACGACAACCTCGCTTCTGGACTCAAGCTGAAAAAAGTACCACCTACAGAAATTAAACAGCGAGTGGCTGAAGTCGCAGAAATTTTAGGATTAGCAGAGTTAATGAACCGCAAACCTGGTCAAATGTCTGGAGGTCAACGGCAGCGAGTTGCGGTTGGTCGTGCTTTGGTGCGTAATGCCGATGTGTATCTGCTAGATGAACCGTTAAGTAATTTGGATGCGCTGTTACGGGAACGAGTCCGAGCCGACCTCAAACAAATTTTTGCAGTCCAAAAAGTCCCTGTGGTCTATGTTACCCATGACCAAACAGAAGCAATGACACTCTCCACAAAAGTAGCTTTGCTCAACGATGGCTATGTTCAGCAACTTGACCCACCCGAACTGATTTATAACCATCCAGCTAATTTATTTGTGGCTGGATTTGTTGGTAGTCCTCAGATGAATTTGCTTACTCTCCCTTGTAAGGGACGCTATGCAATACTAGGGAACTTTCAAGTACCTCTGCCAGATATCCCAACTGTACCACCCCAGATTGTGCTAGGTATCCGCCCAGAAAACGTTCGCATTGCCCAACCAGGTGATACCCAAACTATCCAAGGGCAAGTGTATCTAGTAGAAAACTTAGGTATGCACTATTTAGTCAGTGTCAAGGTTGAGGGTTCACAAACTGGAGCCATTATAGTACGTGCTTTGTTGCCAACAGACCAAAATTGGAGTACTGAAAATATCACACTGACATTGCCCCCTGAAGATATTCACTGGTTTGATGTTCAATCTGGACATACTCTTGTGAGAAGACAAATGTCAAGTGTCAGAGGCTAGTAGCGCAAGGCGGAGGGCAGCTATCCCTGTCCACCCATAAGGAGATGAAGTTTCCCGCCGACTTCCATAAATGTCATTTAATGATATACCAAATACCGTTATTACTTTGGCGTAAAACTTGGTATCTTTGCTCAACAAATTCGAGCATTTTGGGGAAATATTTTTTGATTATAGCTTGGGGTTCATAATCAATAAAGATATAAGGAGGCTTTGATGAATCTAACTGTTCTATAAGCCTTGACCATTGCTCAGGCAGAAAATATTCAAGTGCCCAACCACGTAGTATTGTTGCTTGAGTCCGACCAGAAAAGTAGTAAATAGATGGATCACCAGCTACGTAAATTTCACCAGCAAGGGTTCCTGCTTGAGAGATAAACTTACCTTCTGAATGAAGGGATGGATATTTTTTTCTAAAGACAGTCTGATATTTTAATCGTGTATCTTCAGTTAAAGCAAAGTTATTATTAACTAGAGTGGCACTCTTTTTTGTTAGGGTGGATGATAAAGGTAAGAACAATAAAAATATGAGCAAAATTGTTGGAATTGGGGAACTCAATTCTTTTAAATAGCCCCATAACACATCTAATCCTTTAGTTGCTAAAATACCTATGGGTACAAACAATAGTAAAAAGTGGTATTCCCATAATGCTTTATATTGTAGAGCAATAACACTCAAAGCAAAAACACACCAAACGACAAGTAACAAAGTCAATGTATTCTTAGACTTACGCAATGAAGCATTTACTGCAATAATAGCTATTAAGACTAAAGAATAAAAATTTTGTAAAAACCATTTTATTCCCGAAATAAAGTCGTTTTGAGCTAATGCAGAATTAGCAATAATCAGAGGTGGATATATAAAAAATGTCTGATACAATATTGAAAAACTATTACACCAAACAAAATAGCTGGCAACGATTAAAAGAGGAAAAATAACTCCGATAAAAATTGGCAAACAAATTTCAATAAATATTTTTTGAATACTCTGCCGTTTTATTAATACAGAATACATTAAGATAGCTAGCCAAAACGAAAGCAATATCAGTAGAAATATTAATTTAAATAGCAGGACAATTCCACCAATAAAGCCTGATAGTAAAAGCAGGATAAATCTTTGCTTTCCTTCGTTTTTAAAAGATTGAAAAGTTAGCCAAAGACAAAGGAATAAAGGAAAGCCAACCAGCGCTTCAACTTGAGTAAGGTGCCAAGCGCCTGAAACAACATAGTAAACGCCAACAGTTAACAAAGGTACTAGACTTGCGATTATCTGATGCCGAAAATAGCTTTTTAGAGTTAGCAGCAATATTATCGAAAAAAATACCATGTAAATAAGTTCAAAGGCATGGATACCAATCTCATTAAAACCAAATAAACTTCCTGCCAAAAAATAAAAGCAGAAAATCCCCGGTTGCTTAATATCCCAAAAATCACGATAGAGTACCTTTCCTTGTTGCATCTCCAAAGCACCTAGCCTAAAAAATGCTTGATCTCCATCAAATGGGAAAGGTAAATGTACAAGACCAATTAGAATAATAAAAATCAAAACTAGAAAGTCAATTTTATTTAATTTAGTAATAGTACTCATGAAAGTTTTAATTGGATTTAAATGATTATTCCGCAGTAGTTCATCTACTAACCAGATATAACAATCCTATTTGAATTATAAAAATTATCGTAGACACGCAGCCTCTCGTTAGAGAAGATTGCTAAGAGGAAAAGGAAATAAATTTACCAATCATTTAGGACTGCTATAAGAGTAATTATGTAGCTTGTTGGTCACTAATAATGTTTAGAAACTGTAAAGAAACTGTAATGGTAAATGGCTATAAGCCTCTTAGTAGTTAACTCTAATCTTAACTTTGCTATGTTTTTCCATACTTTTTAAAGTTTGCAAATATTGGCAGTTTAAGCAAAACTGCATATTCATATATTGCTTCAATAAGTAGGTAGGCACGAAAAAACTAAACTATATAAAGATAAATAAATCAAATATATTTACCGAGATGACTTAAAGACAAGCACTCGCGGAACCTCTAAACAGTTGCTTTGATCAACTGCGCGTATATCAGTAAGTGTGTCTCAAGTATTAATGTGGATATAGACACAGCACAATAACTTGCACTAAAGGAAATACTAATGGATCGTTCAAAATTAGTTGCCATTATTACAGGCGTGATTTCGATCATTTTAGCGATCGCTTACCTCATCTTAGTCCAACTGCTGGACTACCGAGACATGAAACCCGCCCCCATCAGCCAATTTGACCAAGCGCCTGCAATTATTTCTGTTTTTTCGCAGATTGACAAAATTACTGAAATGTAGATTACATTTAGCTGACTTGTAGAGGCGCAATCGATTGCGTCTCTTGTCGTTGATGTCAATAAGTAAAAACTCATAATAACTCTTGATTAAGCCAACGGTTAATCCATAGATAAAAAGCAATAGTTATTATTGGTAACTTCAATAGTCAATTATATAAGTTTTATTTAGAGCAAATATCTCAGATTTATTTAGGTCAAATAATTCCATTTGGGCAGATATAACGGTAAGCTATTTTTAATAAGATTAAATAAAAATAAATTTATCTTATCTACATTGCTTGGCTAACTGGGATCAACGCAAGTTGATTCAAAACCCCAAATTTTTCATGACAATATAGAGGTAAGTTGATGGCTCAGTTTCTACTTGAGACTGTTTGGCTAGTTCCGTGCTATGCCTTAATAGGTGGCTTGTTAGCCGTACCTTGGTCGCCGGGGATCATTCGGAAAACGGGGCCAAGACCGGCGGGTTATATAAACTTAGTGATGACATTTTTGGCGTTTTTGCATAGTGCGATCGCCTTACAAGCAACTTGGAATCATCTACCCGAAGAAGTATTTATTCCTTGGTTGTCTACAGCTGGTTTAGACCTCACCATTGCTTTAGAAATATCCTCAGTTAGCGTCAGCGCTTTGGTTGTGATTACTGGCTTGAATTTGCTGGCGCAGATTTATGCGGTCGGTTACATGGAAATGGATTGGGGTTGGGGACGCTTCTATTCCTTATTAGGATTATTTGAAGCGGGACTATGCGCCCTGGTTCTGTGTAATAGCTTGTTCTTCAGCTATGTAATTTTGGAAATCCTCACGCTGGGAACCTACCTGCTAGTAGGCTTATGGTTTAGTCAGCCGTTGGTGGTTTCAGGTGCGAGAGATGCTTTCTTAACCAAGCGGGTGGGAGACTTATTCTTGCTGATGGGCGTGTTGGCACTATGGCCCCTCGCCGGAACTTGGAATTATACAGAACTAGCCCAATGGGCGACTACTGCAAATGTTAACCCAACAGCCATCGCACTCGTAGGTTTAGCCTTAATTGCCGGGCCGATGGGTAAATGTGCCCAGTTCCCCCTGCATCTGTGGTTGGATGAAGCAATGGAAGGCCCAGTTCCTAGTACGATTTTGCGGAACTCGGTAGTAGTTGCTAGTGGTGCGTGGGTGCTGATTAAACTGCAACCTGTGTTAAGTCTGTCACCCATAGTTTCCTCGGCTATGGTAGCCATTGGGGTAGTGACGTCGGTGGGTGCTTCTTTGATTGCGATCGCGCAAATTGATCTTAAACGCTGCCAATCCTATTCTGTCAGCGCATACATGGGTTTAGTATTCATTGCTGTGGGAGTGCAACAATACGAAACGGCGCTGTTGTTAGTACTTACCCATGCCATATCCGCAGCCCTGTTGGTGATGAGTACTGGGGGAATTATCTGGAATAGCATTACCCAAGACGTAACTCAATTAGGCGGATTGTGGACACGCCGCCCAATTTCAGCAATAGCCTTTATCGTCGGGACTTTGGGATTAATTGCTTTTCCACCACTGGGTAGCTTTTGGGCCTTGGTGAAACTAGCAGATGGGTTGTGGGAAACGCAACCTTGGTTAGTGGGAGTAGTGATAACGGTAAATGCTTTGACAGCAGTCAGTTTAACCAGAGAATTCGCTTTAATCTTTGGCGGTAAAGCTACACAAATGAGTCAGCGATCGCCTGAAGCTCACTGGCCAATGGTTCTGCCAATGGTGATTTTACTTGGCTTCAGTCTACATCTTCCTTTAGTGTTGCAAAGCTTATCAATTTTACCCGATTGGGCAACTCTCAATAAAGATGTCGCACTACTTTTAATTTGGTCGAGTATTTCCAGTTGCGGCATTACTGCTGTGGTTTATTTAGGCAATATTCCTAAACCGATTCGCCTCCCTTGGCAAGGTTTGCAGAATTTCTTCGCATATGACTTTTACACCCCCAAACTCTATAAAATGACCATTATTTTTGGAGTTGCCAAAATTTCCCAACTTGCCGATATGATTGACCGCTTTGTAGTTGATGGTATCGTTAATTTTGTTGGTTTATTTTCGCTATTAGGCGGCGAAGGTCTTAAATACAGCACCTCTGGACAAACCCAATTTTATGCTTTAACTGTTCTTTTAGGAGTGAGCATTTTAGGAATGTGGGTAACTTGGTCCTTTTGGGAAGTGCAGTTTTTAAATTTGATTTCCTAAATCACTAGATTCAGGTATCCAATGCCGTTTTATTTCAAACAAACAGTTTAGTATCGTGAGGATAATTCCATGAGCATGCAACATCCCAAAATCAATCTTTCTAGAAGAACTTTATTCAAGTTTGGTGCAGGTGCGATCGGTACAGGTGTATTGACAGCCGGACTAGGATCAAACTTACTTGCAGCCGAAAAAAAAGCTCCAGTAACGCCAGCAGAAGATGATATTACCCCCGATAAAGCATTGCAAGAATTACTAGATGGGAATGATAGATTTGTTAAATCAAAACGTCGCAATCCTAACCAAACCCAATCACGTTTAGTCGAAGTTGCCAAAAGTCAAAAGCCCTTTGCTTCTATTCTAGGCTGTGCAGATTCACGAGTACCTTCAGAGATTGTCTTTGACCAGGGACTTGGAGATTTATTTGTCTGCCGTATAGCTGGGAATATTGCCACACCACAGCAAATTGGTAGCTTAGAATTTGGCAGTTTAGTATTAGGCTCCAAAGTCATTATGGTAGTGGGGCATGAAAGATGTGGTGCGGTAGATGCCGCAATCAAAGGTGCTCAAGTGCCAGGGCGAATTGGAACTTTGCTTGAAGCAATTAAACCAAGTGTAGAAAGTTCAAAAAAACAGACAGGAGATAAGTTAGAAAACGCTTGTAAAGCAAATATTTTGGCGCAAGTTGAAGAATTGAAATCATCATCAGTTTTATCTGAATTGATCAAGGCAGAAAAGCTCAAAATAGTCGGTGGTTATTACGATTTAGATACTGGCAGAATCAGTCTAGTTAGTTAGATTTTTTAAAACTCGTTTCCAGGTGTAACCTGGAAATGAACTTCATTGCTCTGCTGCCATGAATTCATAGACATTTATAACAATTACCAATTTTCTGAAATCCCAAATTGCCATGTTAAGTGTTTTGATTTGGCTGCCAATTTTAGCGGCTGCTCTTATAGCAATATTACCTGTAAGTTTCCCTAATCACCGCATTCGTTTAACAGCATTAATCTTTTCTGGGATAGTTCTTGTCTGGAACCTATTTATCCTGCTAAAATTTGATATCAGCAATCCAGGGATGCAATTTAAAGAGTATTTACCCTGGAATGAAACTCTTGGTTTGAGCTATCAAATAGGTGTTGATGGGCTTTCTATATTAATGTTGGTGCTAAATAGCCTGCTCACCTGGATTGCTATTTACAGCAGTAGTAAAGAAACTGAACGCCCTCGACTGTTCTACTCCATGATTTTATTAGTTAGTGGAGGAGTTGCAGGTGCTTTCCTCGCTGAGAATTTGCTGCTATTCTTCCTATTCTACGAACTAGAATTAATCCCTTTCTATTTACTAATTTCCATTTGGGGAGGAGAAAAACGGGGTTATGCCGGGATTAAATTCCTGATTTATACTGCTGTTTCAGGAGCATTAATTCTGGCGACATTCTTAGGTATGGTGTGGTTGAGTGGTTCTAGCAATTTTGCTTTTGATGCATTCTCTACAGAAAACCTGTCAACAGCAAAACAAATCCTTTTACTAGCAGGGATAGTATTAGGTTTTGGTATTAAAATTCCCTTAGTTCCCTTCCATACTTGGCTACCCGATGCTTACGTTGAGGCTTCAGCACCAATTGCCATTCTTCTCGGCGGCGTGTTGGCCAAGCTGGGAACTTATGGATTGTTGCGATTTGGGTTAGGTATGTTTCCCCATGCTTGGAGTATTATTGCACCGACTTTAGCGATTTGGGGAGCAGTCAGCGCTATTTATGGGGCAGTAATTGCGATCGCTCAAAAAGACATCAAGCGGATGGTAGCATACAGTTCCGTCGGTCACATGGGTTATATTTTGCTAGCTAGCGCTGCTAGTACTCCCTTAGCACTCGTTGGTGCAGTCGCTCAAATGTTTAGCCACGGTATCATCCTGGCAATTCTCTTCCACTTGGTAGGAGTTGTAGAAGCCAAAGTTGGCACACGCGAATTAGATAAACTCAATGGTTTGATGAGTCCCATACGCGGTTTACCTCTAATTAGTGCCTTACTAGTTTTAGGTGGAATGGCTAGTGCTGGTATTCCCGGTTTAACAGGATTTATCGCCGAATTTATCGTCTTTCAAGGTAGTTTCTCTGCCTTTCCCATTCCGACTATTTTGTGTGTAGTGGCTAGTGGATTAACCGCAGTTTATTTTGTCATCCTCCTCAACCGTACCTGTTTTGGCAAACTCGATAACATCGCTTACTATCCTAAAGTCCTATGGGCTGAGAAAATACCAGCTTTAATTTTGGCAGCCTTCATCATCTTTTTGGGAGTACAACCCACTTGGTTAGTGCGTTGGAGTGAATCCACAACTACAACAATGGTGGCTGCAATTCCCTCCTTAGAAAAAACCGTAATCTCTGAAGTCGCCCTGAAATAGGGTTACAGTTTCTTCCCGATTCCCTATTCCCCATTCCCCATTCCCATGACAGCAATTAAAACAGCAATTAAATTACCTCCTTCCAAGCACGAATTTGCTGAAGTCATTCACCGCTTAGAAGCAGGCGGCGCAATGTTACCTGATACTCCAGAAAATTTGATGCAAATCATCGGTTTATACAAAGCTTATGCTGTGCCGATGGATTTTTACTGGCGTGACCTACTTTATATTGCCGAACGCGAATTTTTAAACCCGCTTCCCTTCTTTAAATACTTCTTACCCAAAGAGTATTTAGAACTGCATAATCATTACGCTGGTGATGATGCCGATTTGCGAATTTGGCGCGGCGAAGCTACTGCACATCCAGAACTTTTGGCATTTATCGAGAAAGGTGAAACCTTCAAAATGCCGAAATTGTTGCATCACTTGTTCCACGATCGCATTAACATGGAATTTGCTGAAGCTTGTATGCGGGCGATGTTGTGGCACAGGGGGATGGGTGGACAATTTGACCCTTACCTAGATTCAGACGAATACAAAGCCAACGCTGACAGGGCAATAAAAGCTTACTTCCAAGGTAACCCCGTTATGCTGGGGCTTTATAAGCTGTTCCCCGATATGTTTTTGGAACAGTGTCGCCAGATGTCATACTACGCCAATCTGGGCTTATTCTGGGAAATTATGGCCCCAGTGTTCTTTGAAATGTCCGACCGCTATGACGAAGGTACGATTAGCAGCGTCCCAGAGGCGATGAACTTCTTAGTTAATGGTATATTTGCGATCGCAGGTCGTCCGATTTACCATCACGTTTATATTCGTGGCGAATGTTACGAAATTGTCCCCAAATCCAAGGGTTTCATGTGGCTATATGAAGCCGCATTGCCCTATGTAGAAGCTGTTTTCTACCGCACCGCACCCTTCCGAGGAACAAAATCTTATAATGCTCAAGCGCGTCAAGTACCAGCAGACCAGAAAGACTTTCACTATGGTATTCTTTACGCTGATGTATTCCCGGTAGGTACTGCTGGCATTCCTCCCACATTATTAATGCAAGATATGTTGCACTTTTTGCCACCATATCTTGTTGATTATTACAGCCAACATTGCCGGGGTGAAGAAGATATGTTGATTCAGTTGGGAGTTAGTTTCCAACGGTCAATGTACTGTGTAACTTCTGCGGTAATTCAAGCTTTGCGAACTGCTCTTTTATATCCATTAGATGATCCAAATCCTAGGCATTTACAAGCCAATCGAGAGTTTTTTGAGATGCAGCTAAATCGCTTTACCCGAACTGACTACAATATTCGTGATGCTGCTCGTTTGGGAAGTATTCAAAAGCAAGATTATCGATAAGAGATCCCCCCAACCCCCCTTAAAAGGGGGGGCTTTTTTGGGTTAATAGTGGATTTACGGTTTCTCCTTATAATTTCCGTGGACTAGATTAAAATCACCTCCCTAAATAAATTAAAAACTCAAATCCCCCATTTTTAAGGAGAGTTAGGGGGTATCTTAATTTGTATCCACAAATGTTTAGACAAAAAAGCTTACTTCACTCAGATTTTCACTTACCCTACAACCCGAAACTTGTAGAAAGGGCAAAGGAACTACGAAAAAACATGACCCCAGCAGAGAAAAAGCTGTGGAACAGTTATCTAAAAAATTTAGAATTTAGATTTTTAAGGCAAAGACCAATTAATAATTTTATTGTTGATTTTTACTGTGCAAACTTGAAATTAGTGATTGAGGTTGATGGTAATAGCCATTTCACAAGTGAAGGCAAATATTCTGATGCAGAAAGAACATCCATACTAAAAGGTTATAGACTCAATGTAATGAGATTCACCAATGATGATGTTTTAAATAATTTTGAAAGTGTGTGTCAACAGATAGAAGAGGTTATCACCTTATATATGTCCCTAAATCCACCTTACAAAGAGGGACTTTGACTCCGGTTCCCCCCTTTTTAAGGCTACGGTGTACACACATTTTTCTAGAAAACTAAAACCGTCGCAGATCCCCCTAAATCCCCCTTAAAAAGGGGGACTTTGAGAGCTTTTTGCCCCCCTTTTTAAGGGGGGTTGGGGGGATCAAAAGGCTGTGGCGCAACTCTAAAAAACTTGTGTGTATACCGTAGCCTTAATTATTATGAACTAGATAATACTCCTGGAATACTCATTAATTCCATGATTTTCTCAAACTGAAAATCATAAGCTAAATTATTAATAAAATTCCGTAGTACCACATTTTCCGAAGGTATTTGCTCAATCAATTCTAAAATTAAGTCATCACTACATTGGGCTGCGGCAGTGTACACTTGTTTTACCCATTCAGGCGACATTTCAGACAATAGAGGAACTAAATCTGCAAGTTTCAAGGTTGATTCTGTTTCCTGTTGCCTTGCATCTGCTATTTGATAGCTTTCTTCTTGATAAATATATTGAACTTCTAAATATTCGCTCAATTTTTCTAGTAATTGTTCCTCGCGGAAAGGCTTGTTAATATAATCATCGCAACCCGCTTTGATCATTGCCTCTCGCTGTTCCTCAAAGGCATTAGCGGTTAAGGCGATGATAATAGTCTTGCGATTTTGAATTGAGGTGTCTTCTTTGGCTTTAATAATTTTTGTGGCTTCGTAGCCATCCATAATTGGCATCCGCATATCCATTAAAATTAAATGTGGTTGCCATGTCTGCCAAAGTGCGATCGCTTCAGTTCCATTTGCCGCCTCCTGGACTGTAAAACCGATAGATGTCAGAATTTTTACTAATACTAAACGGCTGTCTGTGGAGTCATCAACCACCAAGATCCGGTATTCGTTTTGAGTGGGCGCTAAACTAATAACTTGGCGTCTGATTTGCTTTATCTGTATTTCGCTGGCTGTGGCTAGACCAATTTGAATATCAAAGGCAAATTTACTTCCCTCGCCAACAGTGCTAATAACACTAATATCTCCTCCCATTAGTTGCACGTATTTGCGGCTAATTGCTAAACCTAGTCCTGTACCCTGTTGCGATTTCCTCCCGGTTTCAGTTTGCCCAAAAGCTTCAAACAGTAAGCCAATTTCTTGTGGGGCAATACCACGACCAGTGTCTGTAACCTCGAAGATTAGCGATTGGGCATTGTGCATTGGGTATTGAAAAGAGGCAGAGGGGCAGGGTGCGGGGGACAGTGAGGAAAATTCTTCCTTGCTCTCTGCTCCACTTCGGCTCCCAACTCTTGGAGACGCTGCGTGTAGCTTGCTTTCACGTTCGCGGAGCGTGCCGTAGGCAAGTGGTACTAAGCTCAGGGCAAGACGCTCAGTGACCGCCTCTTCCCCATGTCCCATGCCCACCCGCAGCATCACTCTCCCAGTATCAGTAAATTTGATTGCATTTCCCAACAGGTTAAGCAACACTTGACGCAGTTTACTTTCGTCAGCTTGGACGTACTGCGGGAGGTGAGATGTATATTCAAAGACCAATTCTAACCCTTTCGAGGTGGCGCGGAAGCGCAACATCTCTTCGAGGTTTTCTAAGAGACGAATTAAGTCAAAACTGTTGAGATTTAGTGTTATTCTGCCGGCTTCTATTTTAGACATTTCCAAAATGTCGTTGATTAAGTTGAGGAGATGTTCGCCAGCACGATTGATAATTGCTAGGTTTTGCTGATGTTCAGTAGATAAAGCATGATCGTGGCTCATGACTTGGGTAAAACCAAGGATGGCGTTGAGTGGAGTCCGAAGTTCATGGCTCATGTTGGCCAGGAATTCGCTTTTGGCACGATTGGCAGCATCAGCTGTGATTACAGCTTCTTGCAATGCTTGTGACTGCCTTTGAGTTTGCGCCAGCAATTGTGCCTGCTGAAAAGCAACACCCAACTGATTGCCAATTTGAACTACGATGTTGATTTCTCCTGGTTTCCATTGGCGGGGAGCGGAGTTTTGATAGCTCGCTAGTAATCCCCAAAGCTGATTACCATATAAAATGGGGACAATAATGTAGGCTTTAGCTTGAAAACGCTCTAACAGGTTGATATAAGAAGAATGAAACCCAGCGTTGTAAATATCTGGGACACAGAGGAAACTTGCACCTTGAGTTGCTTGCAGATAAGGATCTTGCACCTGGTTATTCGTACTATCCAAAATTTTTGCTAGGCAACGACCATCTTGTAAAATACCTTCTGTGAGATAAGGGTCATTGTTGTGTTCTTCTATCAAAGAAATCCAACCATTACCCACCGACTCAGAGATAAATTCGCCACTCCACTGGGGATTGAAACGATAGACAACAACCCGATCGCAATTAAGCGCTTGCCGTAATTCTTGGGTTGTAGCCGCAAATATAGTCTCTAAATCAAGTGTTTGGCGCATTCTTTGAATCACTTGAGCGATCGCTCTTTCGCGTTCTGCACTCTCACGCAAGGCTTCTTCTGCCAATTTTCTATCGGTTATGTCTGTAATTGTGCCGATGTAACCTTTAACTTCTCCATCATCTCCAAATTCTGGCAAAGCCTGACAAATTACCCAGACAACTGTACTATCATTACGCAAGAATCGATGCTCATATTTATACATTTCTTTATTGGCTCTTGCTTGATTCCATACGAACAATAGCTGCTCAAGGTCGTCTGGATGTATGGCTTTTGTCCAACCTGTTCCCAAAGACTCTTCTAAACTGCATCCAGTAATTTCACTCCAGCGTTGATTAAAATATAAGATATTGCCATCTATATCTGCGTTAAATATACAAACTGGTGAGGCTTCCGCTAAAAGTTGATATCGCTGCCGACCTGACTGTAGAGCTAATTCTGCCAATTTGCGATCGCTAATGTCTGCCCAATAACCAACGCATTCTATAGGGTTACCAGTTTCGTCACGGATTAACCTCATCTTTTCGTAAAACCAGTGATAAGTTCCGTCAGCGTGTAACCAACGGTATTCGTAGGAGCTGTACTCCCGTTCAACAAGCTGGGAAAATTTTTCCGATATCAGTTCAACATCTTCTGGGTGGACGTGATGAAGCCAGAAACTGGGATTTTCGATAAATTCTTGCGCTTCGTAGCCAACCATTACCTTAACGTTCTTACTAATAAAGGTAGTGCTAAAATCTCCTGAGGTTTTTTTGCTGCTATAAATGACCACAGGGCTAGAGGTAAGCAGATATTGTAGGCGTTCGTTGGCTAAACGCAGTTCTTGTTCGACGTGTTTGCGATCGCGTAGCGCAGCTTGCCGTTCGCGCAGTGCTGCTTGCAGTTCGCTAATTTCTACTAAAACTGTTCCCACGCCAGAGGGGCAATTGTCCTCACCAGGAATTGGAAAATAAGAAGCTAAGAAGTGGCGGATAACATCTGGTTGTTTAATTGATGCACCGCTTAATTCTTGATTAAGAATGGGTTGACCAGTCAACAAAACCTGTTGATAAATTGGTTCTACTAAGGGTGCAATGTGGGGTAAAACTTCATAGATTGTCTTGCCAATATGATCTTGCTGGGGCAATCCATTAATCTCCGCCAGCAGTTGGTTGATTTGCACAAACCGCAGTTGGTTATCTAAAATGTTCATACCGACGGGAGCACTGCTAAAAAAGGCATTGAGACGAGCTTCTCTCAGTGCTAATTCTTGTTCTAAGGTTTTGCGCTCAATCAAACCACCTAACTGAGCAGCAACAGCACTTACTAACAAAAGCAAACGTTTATCTACCAATACCGAGCTACGTTTAAAAAACACTAAAACAGCTAATACTTGGTTTCCAGACAAGATGGGAACACCAAAACCAGCTTTTAATCCTACTTTGGCAGCTTGTTGCGATCGCCAAAAAACTGGTTCTGTAACTTTAGAAACATCTTCTATCCATTCTGGTTCCCGGCTTTGCCAAACTCTTCCTGGTAGCCCTACTCCCAGAGCAAAGTTCATAACTTGGCTGTGTTGGGAGAATTCTGCTAAACTACTTTCCTCACCATAGGAACCCAAGCTGTGTTCTAAATTACCATCTTCATTAGGTATCCATGCTTCACCAAAATCCCAATCAATCGTGCGACAAATTAAGCGCAAAACTACTTTTAAAGCACTGTTGACATCATTAGCGTTAGTGATAGCTTGGGTCGTCAACAATAGCAAACTGCTTTCATTTTCTGCCTGCTTGCGTTCAGTAATGTCTTTCGCCGTGCCCAACACATACCATTGCCCATCAATCTCAATCATTTCTGCACTAAACAGTGTTGTCCTGATTTCTCCTATTGAAGTGCAGACATCAATCTCATAGTTGCGGATAGCTTTTGTCTGTTGCAAAATCTGGGTGAGAAAATTATATTCTTCAGGATTTACCCAAATATTCAATTCATCATCAGTGTGATCAATAACCTGAGAACGAGAATAACCAAAAAATCGGCAAAAGCTGTCGTTAACTTCGATATAGCGTTTGTTAGGAACAGTAATTAAGGCAATTGGATCAGGAGATGACCGAAAAGCTGATGCTAACTTTTCTTCAGAAACCCTTCGTGCTGCTTCTGCGCGTTGGCGTTCTTTTGCCTGCAATACCAAGGATACAAAATTGCCCAGAGAACGAGCGAAATTTTGGTCTTCTAGCGTCCAATGATAAGTAATTCCTACTCCCTCCATACATAAAACTCCTACGGTTTTTCCCTCCAGCCTAATGGGTGTATCGAGTATAGAAGTTATCCCTAATTTTGAGTAGTAAGATGCAGAAAATCCTCTAGTTCTGGGATCAGCATGGGCATCATCTGCGGCGATTTGTTGATCTTGCTGCAAAGCTGCAAAATAAGCTGGATAGTTTGCTACTACCAAGGAAAGTCCTTCGCTATGTCGATTGCGACTGGCCTCAAATAGGTCAAAACACTGGATTTTTGTGCCTGTTTCGTCATACAGCCAGACACTGGTTCGTTCCACCCCAATATTTTTGACAGATGTTTCTGTGATTTTACTCAAAGCTGCTTTTAAGTCACCCTGATAAAGCGTCTGATTTTGCGCCAGTTGGGTTAGCACCAGGTTATGATTGCGGAGCTTAATCGCGCTTTCTTGAAGTAATGTTTCTGCTCCTCGGCGCTGTGTAATATTACTAGCAGTGCCTGTCATACCTATAACTACACCCTCTTCGTTGCGTAAGGCGATCGCATTAAACATTAAATAAAGTAAAGTACCATCTTTAGCTATACAGGTAGTTTCATGCTGGAAGATCGGCTTTCCCTGAAAAACACACTCAAAGGCTGCTTTATCTTGAGCAACTTGTGTCGGCGAGATAAAATCAGTCAAGGCACGCCCAATCATTTCTTGAGGTTCGTAACCATAAATCTGCTTGACTGCCGGGTTGACAAAGGTAATGAGTCCATCAATATCCACCGACCAAATTATATCCTGGGATGTCTCTACTAAGTGGCGATACTGACTTTCACTCTTCTTGAGAGCAGCTTCGACTAAAAGGCGTTCGCTTTGGGAAATTTCTTTACATAAATCTTTGCCAATGCTAACGGGAATTTCTTTAAAAATATCTTCTATTTGTTTGTTGCGAATATTTAACTCAACAGTAACCCGTTGGCGTTCTTGAATCTCCTGTTGCAGTTGGTCATTTTGTTCTTTTAACTGTTTTCTCAGCCTTTGAAGAGTGAGTTGATTTTGGATGCGTAATAAAATTTCTTGAGTTTGGAGTGGTTGACTAATATAATCAATATCGCTGAAATCAAAAATATTTATTTTTGCAAAAAAATCATCTGAAACTCCGAAAAAAATTATTGGAATCTCTTGAGTTTTATAGTTAGTTTTTAAATGTTTACAAACTTCATAACCATCCATCTCTGACATAAGAACATTTAGCAAAATCAAATCAGGGGGAGACACAAGTACTGTACTGATTGCTAATTGCCCAGAAATGGCACTTTGTACCTGATAACCTTGGTGTTCAAGGATGTCTGATAAAAAATGTAAATTCTCTAAATTATCATCAACTAATAAAATTTTTATTTTTTGAGCATCCATATCAGTTACTGAATTGATTTTAAATCAGGAATAATTTATTTAATCAAACTGAGCATAAAATCAAAAAGAAAAACTTTGTTAAAAGTAAATAAAATTATTATTGCTTACTACCATACTTCAGGGTAGGGTATAGAGGTGTTAAATTAGGCCAAAATGCTCTTTAACTAGAGATTAAACTTTGTATAAACGGCCATTACACTGTAATACATAAGTAAGTTTTATACATAAACTATTTGGAGGTGATTATACTATGGCTTCACCTCAATTTTGCATCAGAATTCTAAAATACGAGAATGAGAGCTTTGTAGGCGATACCAAATAAAACCGTATGCCTACCTTATTTGATAATAAGGGCGCTGTTCCAGCAAAGATACGATCAATACTAGTAACTCTGCTGGAATTAAACTCTATGTCTTTAACCGAAGAAATTCTTTCCCAATTACCGGGTGATGTTTTAGGAGGTTTGCGCCAAGGCGATCGCATCCTCACATCTTTGCGAGAAAACACCGCACCTGTACCAACGTTAGTTAAAGAAAATCAGCAGCCTTTAGGTGTTGTAGACAACGATTTGCTTATCTGCGGTGGTACTTTGGGCATTTTAATTGGTTGCGCCTTAGCGGTGAAGGGACTGCGGGTGACGTTGATGGAACGGGGTATTTTGCGGGGGAGGGAACAAGAGTGGAATATCTCTCGCAAAGAATTAGATGTGTTTGTGGAATTAAACTTGCTAACAGAGGAAGAATTAGCAAGTGCGATCGCTACTGAATATAACCCAGCGCGAGTTAGTTTTGATGGTGGTACAGAAGTTTGGGTAGAGGATGTTTTAAATATCGGTGTAGATCCAGTTTATCTACTGGCTACGTTGAAAACCCGATTTCTTGCCGTTGGTGGAAAGTTGTTAGAAAACACACCTTTTACCGGAGCGGTGGTTCATCCAGATGGGGTGATGGTAAATAACCAATTCAAAACTCGGTTATTAATCGATGCAATGGGACATCTTTCACCCATCAGCCAACAAGCACGTCAAGGTAAAAAACCAGACGCGCTGTGTTTAGTTGTAGGAAGTTGCGCCCAAGGGTTTGCCGAAAATAACTCAGGCGACTTGTTATTATCATTTACACCTTTGCAAAATCAATGTCAGTACTTCTGGGAAGCTTTCCCAGCCAGGGATGGCAGAACAACTTACTTGTTTACTTACATGGATGCACACCCCCAACGTTTGAGTTTAGAAGCTTTATTTGAAGAATATCTGCGTCTATTACCAGAATATCAGGGAGTAGAATTAAGCAACCTGAAATTTCAACGAGCGCTATTTGGTTTCTTTCCCACCTATCGCCAAAGTCCGCTAAAAACTCCCTGGAATCGCATTCTACCAATTGGAGATAGCAGTGGTAGTCAATCTCCCTTGAGTTTTGGTGGTTTTGGGGCAATGGTGCGTCACCTGAAGCGTTTAACATATGGCATTTACGAAGCGCTAGAAACAGAACAATTATCTGCAAAAGCGATTACACTGCTGCAACCTTATCAGCCAAGTTTGACTGTTACCTGGTTGTTTCAAAGGGCGATGAGTGTTGGTGTAAATCAGAAAATTGCTCCAGATCAAATTAACCAACTACTCTCGGCGGTATTTGAGGAAATGCAGCAGTTAGGTACACCAGTGCTAAAACCATTTTTACAGGATATAGTGCAGTTTTCGGCACTAACGCAAACACTGTTAAAAACTGGTTTATCTCATCCGATATTAGTTGCCAAAATAATTCCGCAAGTAGGTTTGACAAGTTTGTTAGATTGGATGGTGCATTACGGGAACTTAGGTGTATATACTACCTTCTTTTGGTTTAGTGCAATGCTAGAAACATGGATTAAGAATCAATCAAATGAACAGCAATATTATTGGCATCGTTTGATTGATGCCTGGAAGTATGGTTCTGGTGGTGATTACTCAGATTAAATTTGAATGATACCTGTGTGAGGTTAACATGATTGAACGGAAATCTTTAGGAATCAAATACTTTGCAGTGTTGATTGGATTCCTGCGCGATCGCCAAGGATTTCTAGAGGAAGTTCGCCAAGGTATAAGGTTACCAAATAAAATCATTTCTCTGCTAGTTTGCAGTTCCTTATTTCTTGCCGCTTATGGCGGAATCATTGGTGCATACCATAGTTGGATGCAAGCTTTGTCTTCCGCCATTAAACTTCCAGCCCTTTATTTAATCACACTCCTGATTTGTATCCCGACGTTGTTCTTTGCTAATATTATTTTTGGTTCAAAGCGGACTTTTGCACAGCATTTAGCATTAGTGCTGACTGCGGTTTCAATCACGAGCGTGCTTTTATTCAGCTTTGCCCCAATCACACTGTTTTTCTTAATTACCACCAATAACTATCAATTTTTAATTCTGTTAAATGTATTCATATTTGCCTTAACTGGGTTTATTGGTATTTCGTCTTTATATCACGCCACGAGTTTAGTTTTAGAACAAGATAATGAAGGTAGTAAAACACGCCAGAAAATTTTACAATTTTGGCTATTTCTTTATGCTTTCGTAGGTAGTCAGTTAGGATGGACTCTCAGACCGTTTTTTGGCACACCTGATTCTGTTTTCCAACTATTCCGCGAAAAAGAAGGTAATTTCTATTTGAGTGTAATTCAAGCTATTAGCTATTTACTGGGAATCCGTTAATTAGACATTAGTAATTCCATAAATGTGGAGTATATAAATTTATGATAGATAAGAAAAATCGCGGAATTCAGCAATTTGGGGTTTTGGTTAATTTACTCCGCGATCGCCAAGCGTTTTTAGAAGAAATTCGTCACGGAATAAGATTACAAAATAAAATCAGTTCTCTATTCGTATCTAGTTCTATTTTCTTTGCCATCTATGGCGCAATTATCGGTGCTTCTCATAGTTGGGCACAGGCGTTATCGGGTGCTATCAAACTCCCAGCCTTTTATTTATTAACACTAATTATTTGTTTTCCAACTTTGTTCTTTTTTAATGTTTTATTTGGTTCTCGGAGTAGTATCCAACAACATTTCGTTGTTTTGCTCACATCTGTATCAGTAATTAGTGTGCTTTTGTTCAGCTTGGCCCCAGTTACGCTCTTTTTCCTCATCACTACACCCGATTCTTATCAATTTTTTAAACTGTTAAATGTGTTAATTTTTGGCATAACAGGCATCTTTGGCGTTAAATTCCTTTATGAAGGAATGCAATTACTTTCTCAACAAGATGAAGTTGGCAAAAAAACCCGCACCACTATTTTAAGATCTTGGTTATTGCTTTATGCTTTTGTTGGTATGCAGTTAGGATGGTTTCTCAGACCATTTTTTGGTGCCCCTGACTCTAACTTCGAGTTGTTTCGAGCAGTGAAAGGCAACTTTTATCTGGATATTGTAGCGGCGGTTTCCGAAATTTTAGGTTTGCGTTAATCTAAGATTTCGATGATTAGACATCTCCAAAAATTAATTATGCTTTACCTGAAACCTTTGTAGAGACATGGGATAACACGAAAGACTGTTGGCTGTTAACGCCTCTCTTATGCCAAGCGAGGAAAAGTTAAAGAGTCAGCGATCCAAACGGACTGCGATCGCCTACGGCAGTACCTAACTTTTTAATAAAAAGATTACCGAAGCTTAACTCGCTTTAAGATAAAAGCCAATTATTTTGAGAGAGACTTTAGGGAAAATATGCCATGAAAAGTCTCATTCGCACATTGGCTGTTGGTGTCATCGCAGCAAGTTGTTATGTCGGTCAAGCTTATGCCGATACAATTATAGATCCGCTCGATAAGTCTGTACCGCGCACCCATGCTCACAACGACTATGAAAACAAGTACCCGCTTTTCGATGCTCTCCACAATGGTTTCATCAGTGTTGAGGCTGATATCTGGCTCTACGGCACACAGTTGCGCGTTGCCCACGACCCAGTATCTAACCCAACGACACTGCCCACGATTGAGGATTTATACCTGACACCATTGCGAGACTTGGCGAGTCAGGTAAACAACGGTGGTATTTACGCCGATGGTACACCCCTACTTTTGTTGGTTGACATTAAAAGTGAGGGTGTTTCAACCTACGAGCGCCTACACAATGTCCTAACCAACTATGCAGTTGACAATCCCGGACTGTTCACTACTTACAGCAAAAACGCCTCTGGTGGCTACGACACGCAAAAGGGAGCGGTTAATGTCATCATCTCAGGTGATCGACCACGAGATTATATGCTCTCCCAGGATTTGCGCTACGCCGCCTATGATGGGCGTTCTGACGACATCGGTATGGGCATCGCACCTGAGTTCATCCCCTTAATCAGTGGCAACTGGAACACTTTCTTTAATGGCGATCTGGCTTGGGACGGTCTTGGCACCATCCCTGATGACACCAAGGCAGCCCTAGACAATATCGTGGCTCAGGTACATAGTGAGAACAAAATCCTGCGCTTCTGGAATCTGCCTATTGATGCACCCAGTGTTTGGGGGCCGCTCTACGATGCTAATGTTGACCTAATTAATACCGATAATCTCGCTGGTTTATCTACATACATCCAATCGCGTCAAACACAGGCAGTACCAGAGCCATCGTTGAGTATCGCCCTCCTCGGTGTTTTGGGTACCTCGCTGCTGCTCAAACGCAGACGGTAGTCTCAATCTCTTATCAACCCCCAAAGTTAACAAGGTAACTTGCTTAACTAACCGACCTCGAACCCACTGCATGAGTTACTAGAAATTAGAACGTTGGTCTTCTTTGCCTTCACGTCCAGATTAAGTAGTAAGTTAATACTAACTTTCCTCCTGCCGCCTTAAAACGAGCTATTTGCTAATCTAAGGCAGCAGAATTTTCTGCCTGTTACCTAGACGAAACACGGGCATAGGCAAACACTTCGGTAATTTTAACAATTTTCTCCTGACTGTTCACAAGCAGCAATACTTACCCAAGTGCTAGATAGTTTACCATTTAGCTCGCTATACCACTCTTTTTTCCAAATGGGGGCATTATGTTTAAGGGTATCAATGGCATACTGGCAAGCTTCAAACGCCTCACTCCGATGAGGACAACCTATTGCTACTAAAACGCTAATTTCTCCAACTTGCAAACGTCCAATGCGATGATGAATCACTACCCGATTCACATTAGATATGGACAAGCGAATATCAGCAGCAATTTGATAAAATATCTGCAATGCCATAGGTTCGTAAGCTTGATACTCTAGAGCAATTACTGGCTTACCATCAGTTTGATTGCGAACCATGCCACTCATCAGAACTACAGCACCGTTAGCTGGATCGTCAGATTTGGCATAGATTTCTTCAAGAGACAATGGTGCAAAGCTAATAGCAAAACTATCTTCGGCTCTTGGTTTAACAGCAGAGGCAAATGTAGTCGTCATAACTAGGTTCATATTATATGGGCTTTTTCTATTGTCTCTGAACAAAACCCTGCTGGTGTATGTTTAGTTGCTCTTAATAATACTTTTGGGCAAAATAAGTATTGAAAACCCTATATGCAATTATTAGTCAATAGTATAATCTGCATGGTCTAAACGATCGCAGTCATATCTACCTTTAATTTCTTGATTGAAAAAGCTACCAACTGAGTCAGAGGTCTGTAAATCTTCCCAAGTATCCTCGTCTACGCCTAAGTATTGATAAACAGATCCACTTTGAAACTCAACTTGCAAAATTTGTTCGTCGCGATTATAGCCTACAGCGATCGCCATTGATGAGCTAACTGGTAACATAGCAATTGGTTCTTCTTCAAAGGGTAGTGCAGGCGTTTCGGCGATAACCCCGTTCAGTTCTTGCAATCCTTCATAAGCTTGTATCGGCGCAGGAATTTCCAAAAACTCTAGTTCGTCGCCTCGATCTAGCAACAACTGCAAATATCCATCAGAGTGAGCGATCGCTACTAAACTGCTCAAGTCTACCTTAGATAGCTTCATTAATTTTTTACTCTCCTGTTGGCGTAATCGGGAGTGTTAAAGTTTTATGCAACACTTAAGCGCTTTGTAGTACAAGTGTACCAATAAAGCGCTTTGATGTCAAGTTTTTTCGCCAAGAAAGAATTTTATGTGTGTAGAAACACGCTATAGGGTCAATTCATTAATTGCCCCTACAGCGTGTAGTTTTACGTAAATTTTATGATCTACCTAGAGACAACAGCAGAGTTCATCTCATCAAAATGGGATCTCTCTGTTTGCAAGTAACGATAAAGACGATTTAGAGCGTTTATATGAGCGTAAGCGGCGGCTACCACAATATCAGTATCAGATGCTTGTCCAGAGAATATTCGCTCCTGATGCTTCAAGCGAACTGTAACTGTTCCCAGTGCATCAATTCCTCCAGTCACAGATTGGACGGAAAACTCAATCAGTTGATTGGGAATCTGCACCAATCGATTGATTGCTTGATACACTGCATCCACTGGGCCAGTGCCTACACTCGCATCAGTGAGGATTTTGCCATCGGGGGTAACAATTGTGATAGTTGCAGTTGGGCAAGTGCAGTCACCACAGATTACCTGGACGTGTTCGATTTGGAAGCCACTTTCTACTTGAATCTGCATTTCATCTCGAACGATCGCTTCTAAGTCCCAATCTGAGATTTCTTTCTTCTTATCGGCAACTTCTTTAAATCGATTGAAGGCTTTATTCAAATCCGCCTCATTCAATTCAAAACCCAATTCTTTAAGCTTGGTACGGAAAGCATTTCGTCCAGAGTGCTTACCCAAAACAATGCGATTTTCTGGCAAACCGATCGCAGCAGCTTCCATAATTTCATAAGTCTGGCGGTGCTTGATGATTCCATCTTGGTGAATACCAGACTCATGGGCGAAAGCGTTTGCTCCCACGATCGCCTTATTGGGCTGAATCAGCATTCCGGTTAATTGAGAAACCAAGGATGAGGTTTTGTAAATCTCCTGAGTCTTAATATTAGTCAGGGGTGCATCTGATTCAATTGGACGACCAAAATAAGGATTGAAAAATGGTTTGCGAACCTGCAACGCCATGACAATTTCTTCTAATGCGGCATTACCTGCTCGTTCTCCAATGCCATTAATGGTACATTCCACCTGACGCACACCATATTCAATTGCTGCCAAAGCGTTAGCTGTCGCCAAACCCAAATCATTTTGGGTATGAATGGATAGAATCACCCTATCAATATTAGGAACGTGTTCTCGAATTCCCTGAATCAAAGTTCCGATTTCCTTGGGTGTGCAGTAACCAACGGTATCAGGAATATTAATTGTAGTTGCACCTGCTGCGATCGCTCTTGACAAAACTTCATAGAGAAACTCTGGTTCAGTGCGACTAGCATCCATTGGCGAAAATTCTACATCGTCTACAAACGACTTGGCATAAGCAATCATTTCTGATGCGATCGCTAATACTTCGCTGCGAGACTTCTTCAACTGATATTTCAGGTGAATATCAGAAGTAGAAATCATTGTGTGGATTCTGGGACGAGCCGCGCCCTTCAAGGCTTCTGCGGCGGCGTGAATATCTTGGCGAATGGCTCTAGCTAAACTGCAAATGATTGGCCCACCGGGTATTCCGACTTGTTCTGCAATGGTTTTAACAGCTTGAAAATCTCCCGGACTAGCGACGGCAAAACCGGCTTCAATCACATCGACACCAAGGAGAGCTAGTTGATGAGCGATCGCTAATTTTTCTTCTACATTGAGGGTTGCGCCCGGTGACTGTTCGCCATCGCGTAGCGTAGTGTCGAAGATGATAACTCGGTCTGGTTGAGATGCGATGCTCATAAATGTCTCCCGTGGTATTGAAGGGATGTTGAAAAAACTTATTTTGGATATTGTATACAATTTTTTGGATTTTGTATACAATATTCAATATGAACTTAAATGACTTGGCAGCGAATGTGCTGCAACAACAACGTAGTACCCCAGATTTAATTGCCGATGCTTTGCGGGAAGCGATTCTGCGGGGCATTTTTCAGGAAGGACAATCTCTGAGACAGGACGAAATCGCCACTCAGTTTGGCGTTAGTCGCATTCCCGTGCGCGAAGCCTTGAAGCAGCTAGAAGCAGAAGGATTAGTGACACTGCATCTAAATCGTGGTGCGATCGTATCGGTGTTGACAGCACAAGAGGCACAAGAAATTTGTGAAATTCGCAGCGCCTTGGAAGTGAAAGCGATGCAGTTGGCAATACCCAAGTTCAGAGAAACAGATATAGAAAAAGCTGCTGTGATTTTGTCAGCGACAGATCAAGCAACTGATGCAGGTGTGTTGGCAAAACTCAACTGGGAATTTCATGCGACGCTGTACGCCACTGCTGAACGTCCTCGATTGCTGGCGATGATTAAAACTTTACACGTTAATTGCGATCGCTATGTTCGCGTACAATTAGCGCAGATGGATTACCAAGAGCGATCGCAAAAAGAACACTATCAACTCTTAGATGCTTGTCAAAAGCAGGATACAAAAGCTGCTGTCAGATTACTAAAACGACACATTGACACCGCAGGAGAACAGCTAATTGCATACTTACAGCAAATTGCTCAGAAGCGCTGATTCTTGTTGGAACAAGATGATCTACCAGAACAGATTAAACGGGAAATTTACATTATCCTGTTCAACGTGAGTTCGACAAACCTCTCCATAACTTGAACTAAAGTTCAACTTTCTCCCTCTCCGACTCGGAGAGGGACGGTTTTACTATGAAAAACCAGGGAGAGGTTTTTTTATTAAATTCACGTTATTCAGAGAAATAAGGTCGTCCATGAAAAAACTGATCCGGCGTATTAAGAGATTGCTCCAACGTATCCTTAAAAGCTTTGCATCCGATTCTCAGCAGACATCGCCCTTAATAAATTCTCGTCCGTTAGACACATCTATTCCCAGCGTTTCTCCCCGATGGGAGTCTGGTTTAGTGCTTGTGTGTTCACAATGTGCAAACGAGCGATTAGGTTCAACAGCTTCCGAAGACTTAGAGAATTGGTTGAAATCTCGTCTGAAATTTGAGGGATTATGGGGTGAATTTCGAGTAGTTAGCAGCAGTTGTTTAGGAGTTTGTCCAAAAGCTGGTATTACTGTCGTTATTGTAAGTAATGGAAGTGGCGGTAATAGTCCATGCTTAATTGTAAATCCTCGGAGCGATTACGAACTTCTTTACTCATACATCAAACAGAATAAAAAGTAAAAAGTATTTTGTAGTTTTTACTTTTTATGGTGTGAAAAATTACTGCTTGAAGCCAGTAAAAAGCGATTTTTCACACTAAGCCAGCGGCTATAACCCGACTGTAACTTTTAAGCCAACCGCAGATAAGGACACTTTTGTAAAAACCCAGAAGCTTTATTGTGGGCATTTAGGTTATGAGTATGTGCTGGCGTAGCTCGAATAATGCCACCAAACAGGTCATCTAATCCGTAGGGAGTGAAAAATTGCCATTGGCCTTGTGTATCTAGTCGAACTCCGACAGCAGTAGCGGTGTGCAGCCAATCTGTGATGCCATCCTCTGTACTAGTGTAAGGTCTGCTACCAAGCCGCCACCGAGTAAAACTAGCTTGATTTTTGACATCAAACTGGTCATCAGGAAATTGTTCTGTGAGAGTAGCCTTTGCTGCTAGTTCTTCAGAACGGTTCCCCTCTATATCAAAGAATGCAATATCAAAATCTTTAATACCTAACCCACACTCATGTCCAAAAATTGAAGACCAAACAGTGTTTCTAACTGCACCCCCGGCTAACCACCAGTTAGGTAGATTTAGTTGAGCGATCGCAGGTAATACTATATCAATAGGTGTATCAGCTAAAATCATCTGTAGACGAGTGTTACTATTCATATCAAATCCCTGGGATTATCAACTAGAAGGTGAAAATATTATCATTCAGATTTCATTAAGCTTACGGTCTTGATAGACCTACTATGACACTTAGCAGGTTAAGGTTTACTAGGGTAACTCTTGGAATCATAGTATAAAGGAAACAGGGTTTTACGGAAGGTTAAATTGTGAATTTCAAATTTATAATTTTTATTTATGGAAGATTTATTTGCGCGGCTAGAACGCACACTCAATCCTGAACTACCTTCCTTAACAGAGTCACAACAACAACTTCTACAAGAACTTAGCATTGATGAAAATCAACCCGGTACAATTCTGCGGGATTTTCAAACCCTGATAGATTTCTTACAACCAAATGGAGTGGAAGTTAGTAGTGTTAATAACCTTCTACCCTTGAAAGTACTATCAGAACTTAATTCTCGCTTAAGTCACCCAATTGCAACTAAACTCAAACGTCCCGTACAGAAATCATACCCATACATTAATGGGCTATATCTGTTATTACGCAGTTCTGGGATAGCCCAAATTACATCCCAAGCTAAGAAACAAATTTTAGTATTAGACGTAGCCGCCTTAGAATCATGGTCAAATCTTAACCTAACAGAACGCTATTTCAACTTATTAGAAGCCTGGTTGATCTGGGGAAATAACGAAATTTTGGGTGAGCATCAAGACTCATTCGGGAATTTATTTAGATGCATTCAACTTTGGCCCCGTATCTCAGACAAAGGTTTAAAATTTCCTAAATATGAAGACCAACACGATATTAGTTATTACCCCGGTCTGCATAATGTTGCCCTTTTAGAGCTATTTGGGTTGTTATCTATCAAGCAGGGAAAGCCGCAAGAAGGGAAGGGGTGGCGGATTGCTAGTTTACAACGTTTGCCCTTTGGTGATGCTCTGTTACAATTACTATTCCCACTGGGGATACAAGGAGAATTACAGGATGATGTTAATGTAACTTTTGGAAAATTACAGTCACATTTTCAACCATTTTTTCCAGAATGGAAACATAATCTGTTTGTTCCGAAGCAAGGCTTCACTGATGGTATTTATATTTTTAAAGTGTCTATTTATCAAGCTTGGAGACGCATTGCTATACCAGCAAGAAAACCATTAGGCTGGCTAGCAGAGACAATTCTTGATGCTTTTGATTTTGACTACGACCATTTATATGAGTTTAGTTATAAAGATCGTTTTGGGCGTAGTATCAAAATAGGTCATCCGTACATGGAAACTCCTCCATTTGCAGATCAAGTGCAGATTGGTAACTTGTCTTTAGAACCGGGTGCTAAAATGACCTATCTTTATGATTTTGGCGACAACTGGAAATTTGATGTGCAGTTAGAAGCAATTAATCCACCTGATAATAAAATCAAAAAACCAAAGATTTTAGAAGTTCACGGAAATGCACCTCAACAATATTGGAGTGAAGATGATGAATCAGATAAAGATGAAGAATGAGGAAATAATAGAATGAGATAGCATTAGTTATAATCAGGCAACACCAAATTTTAAAGGAGATGAAACCTGTGAGTCTTCCATATACTGGAGGTTGTCAATGTGGACACATTCGTTACGAAATTCATGCTGAACCGTTAACTCTCTACGTATGCCACTGTAAAGAGTGTCAAAAACAATCGTCTAGTGCCTTTGGAATGTCTTTTACAGTACCACGAGATGCTGTTGTAATCGTTCAGGGGCAACCGAAGGCTTGGACTCGCAAAGCTGATAGCGGACGCGAAATAAATAATTTGTTCTGTGGTGATTGCGGAACGCGATTGTTCCATGAACGGACTTATAACCCAGATACTATCAACGTTAAACCCGGAACCTTAGATAATACAAGTTGGTTACGCCCAGTTGGGAACGTTTGGACACGCAATGCCCAATCATGGGTGATAATTTCAGACCAATTGCTCAATTATGATGGGCAACCAGAGGATATGCGCCCTCTGCGGGAAAAATGGACACAACAGCATCCATAAACCCATAACACCCTACAGCACTACCCCGACAACTCCTAAGATAATATTCTATAAATAGTTAAACTAAATAGCACAGGTAACGCATTCTCAAGGCTGCAATCGAGTACCCTCGGTTGGTAATATAACTTATGACTGTACTAAACAATATAATGACAAAATTTTTCTGGTAAGTGCCTTAATGAACATATTAAATTATTTAAAATAGTAATAATAAACTAAAATTATAAGTTCAGTTTGTATATCATAGGATTTTCTATACTTGTTTGCAAATCATGTTAAAAAAAGCTTATACACTATTAATATTTCATGTGAAAATCCTTGGACATTTTCAATCGATTTATTTAAGTGAAATTTGATAAAAAACAATATTTTGGCTCATTTTCAACATTTTTAACAGTTAATTTCTAAACAAGATTAATGAAAAACGATACACCAGAAGAATTAAACCCAGACCAAGAGATTGGGCGCTTGATTGATGAAGTTATGTCTTCATCTCTGACTGATGAACAGTATCGCAAAAAGATGCAGCGACGCAAAGAAGTGCAGGATCAACGCATAGCACAAGCTGTACCAGAAAAAGGATTAATTATTGTAAATACTGGTAATGGTAAAGGTAAAACCACCGCCGCCTTGGGAATGGTATTACGATCGCTAGGTCACGGGTATAAAGTAGCGATCGTCCAATTTATCAAAGGTAGCTGGGAACCTTCAGAAAAAAGGGTTTTTAGCTATTGGGAAGACCAGTTAGAATTTCACGCAATGGGCGAAGGCTTCACTTGGGAAACTCAAGACCGCGATCGCGATCTCGACAAAGCTAGCGCTGCGTGGGAAAAATCATTAGAATACATCCGTAACCCAGATTTTCATCTGGTGTTGTTAGATGAAATCAATATCGCTCTAAAAATGTCTTACTTAGATGTAGAGGATGTTTTAGCGGGATTGGCGCAAAAACCAGCTAATAAGCACGTAATCCTCACAGGTAGAGGCGCACCAGCTGCTTTAATTGAGCGTGCTGACCTCGTAACCGAAATGACCCTAGTTAAACATCCTTTCCGCGATCAAGGTGTTAAGGCGCAAGCAGGAATTGAGTATTAACTTGAAGATTACTTACACATTTGCAGCGTGTGGCGATCGCTAGCTGTAATGGAATTTAACTGATAAAAGTCTTGCAGAGCCACCGAGTAAGCATAACTGCTGAACTCATCTTCACTAACTTTAGATGGTCTATTGCTTGCAGCGACCTGATTCGACCGAGGATAACTGGCTTCATTTGACGAACCATTAACCGTCATCGCCAACTCTCCTGAGGGGTTGAGTGTACCTTGAAAACAATTAAACTCTGATTGGGGCATATACAATGCACCAGTTACCTTGCCCTGTTGCTTTTGAAATATGATGTAACCTTGACCTAGTTGGTTTGATTTTGGGGATTGACCATAAAGATAAATCCCATCTTTTACAGGAAAATTCGCTTTTGGTAAAACTTCTGCGCCTTTTGTAGCTCCTTGAGAACCTGGAACCAACGCTGTGGTTGTAGGTAATGTTTTTCCGCTCTTATGACCAAAAAAACCTCTATCTCCAGAAGCCGCATTGAGTTGACCTCTCTGCTCTCTAACTCTTCTTAGCTGCGATAAAAGAGAGTTTTCGCTGGGTTTCTGAATCTGAGCCGATGAGAATGAAGAACCTGTAACCGATACTACTTGAGTCTGTTTGGCCATAAAGCCCAAACCGAGAAGTAAGCCTAAGCCCGCGAGGGAAATTCCCCACTGACGGGGAGATAATAACTGATGAAGGTTGTTAAGCACCCTACTTCTCCTGTTAAAAAACGAACTAAGTTCTCTAGAACTTGCTTAAATCATAACCAAGTCTTAACTGCCAAAGACTTTGCTAACGATTTATATTACTATTGTCCAAAAAAGAAAACTGTCAAAAACTAAAGTTTTTATTTAATTGAATTCAATAACCTTAGATTACCATCACTTAGAGTATTTATTCTTCATCCAATAGATTCATCCCATCGGGTGAGGTTAAGTAGAAATAAACAGCTCTCAATCAATATCGGTTTTTTGACATCTTGTTTTTTGCTTTTTAATAAATAAAAATTACTGACACTATTTTTTAAAATGTTTTTCCGTATAAATACAGGGTAAAATTTAAATATTTTCCTGATTGTCAGCAAAAAAAATAGCCCCCTGAATTCAGGAGGCGCATCACCAAGGTGGTGGAAAGACGCGAAATGCCGCGTCTCTCATTTTAACTAGCAACGTATTCTTTAACATTGGCACGACGGCGACGCAGATGAGCCAAAGCTTGATGCTCTAACTGGCGGACGCGTTCACGGCTGAGATTCAATCTCTCACCCACTTTCGCCAATGACATTTCATTACCATCTTCTAAACCAAAGCGCAGGGCTAAAACTTGTCGCTGTTGCGGAGTTAGTTCTGCTAGGAGGTTGTTCAAGTCTTGGCGTAAGAATTCCTGGTTGGTGTAATACTCTGGTGATGGGCCGTCATCTTCGAGCATTTCTTGCAACTCAGTATCCTGGTTGTCGCCAACTTTAACATCCAAGGATACTGGTTGACGGGCCATGTTCAGGTACTCGCGGATCTGAGCAGGTTCTATTTCCAGTTCTTTGGCAATTTCGGCTGGAGTAGGCGATCGCCCCAAGGTTTGAGCCAATTCGCGCTGCACTTTCTTGATTTTATTCAGTTTTTCGGTAATGTGGATCGGTAAGCGGATGGTACGGCCTTGTTGAGCGATCGCACGAGTAATCGCTTGGCGAATCCACCAGTAAGCATAGGTTGAGAACTTATAACCCCTCATTGGGTCAAATTTCTCCACACCCCTCTCTAATCCTAGCGTTCCTTCCTGGATTAAATCCAGAAACTCCATATTCCGCTTTTGATATTTTTTGGCAATAGCAACGACCAAGCGCAAATTCGCTTCGATCATTTTTTGCTTTGCCCGCTTACCTTGAGCGACAGTTTGTTGTACCTCGGTTTCCGACTGTTGGACGTGGTCAGCCCACTCTGACATATCCGGTTCGCGGTGCAGCTTCTTCGCCAAAGCTTCTTTGGCATCGATGAACTTCATCATCTGTTGCACCTGCTTCCCATAGACAATTTCTTGTTCACGGGTTAGCAGTGGTACACGACCAATTTCTCGCAGATAGGTTCTTACCATATCAGCTGTGAATTTGGTGTTGAGGTTTTCCGTTTGGGTGTTGACAGTAGGCATTGATGTGTTATCCTCTACTCCGTAAACACAATGTATGTTTTCTTACTAAAATCGATGGGAGAAAGGTAGTACATCTATCACGAAATATCGGGAGCTATCAAAAGTAATTATCAATTGATCTAGCCGTTGTTCAGACGGTAAACTCCCAATGATAGGTTCCCCTACCTTCCCTAAATTTTCAATCTTTATATAAGCACGCTGGTTGTTTTCGAGAATTCTTCTTTTAGGCAGTTACTTAGTAGCAACTGCAAATCCGAAGTCGATATGAGTTCTATTTACTTTATAGTACGATAAATCAGGCAAATAGTAAAGTTTTTTAAGATTAAATCTTTAATTATAATTCAAAATTGCCGATTTGCAAAAAAAAATTAAACTTCCTTGAAATTACTGACTATATCTATAGTGACGCTAAAAACCCCTCTTCTGTTGCCCAAAACTAGCCGGATAACCGAACTTAATTTCCCGCGATAATGGAGGGATGTTACGAATTAGGGATTTGTCATTAGTCATTGGTCATTTGCAAAGGACAAAGGATAACTGACCAATGACTATCTAGAATCCCAGGTCAGCTTTGGCTAGTTCAGCAGCAGCGAATACTTCTGCGTCAGGTTTTTCTTCCCAGGCTGGTTCACCAATTTCTTCATAAAAAGTTGCGTCGTAAGGACGGGTACGTACTACTACTGGCATCGGAACCGCATGACCCAAAATTAAAGCTTGTTGCTTAGAGTCTAGCTTTGCCAATACCGATCGCAGTCCGCCACCACCAGATACACCTGTAAAAATCGCGTCAATGTCTTTTTCGTCATTCAGCAAAGCGGTAATGCGAGTCCCAATCTGAGACATAACTTCATTATCGATACCCGATGGACGTTGATCAACTACCAAAAGTGTGACGAAATATTTCCGCAATTCGCGGGCAATAGTCCCAAAGATAGTGCTTTGTACTACTCCTGGGTCTAGAAAACGGTGCGCCTCTTCAATGGTAATCATCAATGGCGTGGGGCGATCGTTCGGATTCTTGCTTTGCAGGAATTTATCTGCTTTCTTGACGTAATGCTCGTGGATACGTCGGGTGATCATATTCGTCACCAACATATAAGAGAGCATATTAGACTGGGAACCAAATTCTATCACAACATTCTTCCCAGCTTCCAGACACTGAACAATTTTACTAATATAATTCTGAGGGCAAACCGCTCGCATATACTTCAAGCTATCCATCCGCAAGAGTTTGCGCTGTAATGCCATAATCGAGCCTTTATGTCCCCGCTTCTCGTCGCAGAACATCTCGATTTCTTCGTTAGTCATGTTCAGCAACTGGACAATCCAAGACTTGCCAAACTCGCTATATAGAATATTGGCGTTATCCAAGGCTGCGTCAGAGAGTCCTAAATCTCGGCTACATAACTTAATATCTTCAACTTCTATTTGCTCATAACTCAAATAAAGTTCTTGAGCATCACGCACCCCCCGGCGCTTTGTCGATTCCGGGTCGAGGGTGTAAACTTCCACCTTACTAGGAAAAAGTTGTTTTAAACCCTTAACTGTGTTTACGTTCTTCCCTTCTGCAACGGCTTCCCAGCCATATTCAGAGTGCATATCAAAAATTAAGTTTACTGCCGCACTTTTACGGATAACGCCAGCTAAAAGTAACCGTGTTAGAAAGGATTTACCAGTACCAGATTTGCCAAAAACCCCATTACTCCGTTCTACGAAGCGATTTAAATCGATGCAAACGGGCACATCCATATCCAAAGGTTTGCCGATGGAAAAATTGCGCCTTTGGGGGTCATCTTCCCAACCAAATACCCGACGAAAATCTTCAACACTTGCTTCGTAAACTTGACTAAAGTGGCTAGGAATAGTTTTAACAGGCAACAATTCCATCGTAGTACTGGTTTGCGGCACAAATGAAGCCAAACCCGTCACTGATGGGAGGAAGGGATTTGTTGATTTGCCATTTGTAGGAGAGAAAGATTCTTCAGTTTCGGGAGTGAACATCAACATCGGCGCGAGGTTGATAGTACCGTATGTTCCACTTCCGGCTAAAACATCTCGTAAAAAAGTGTCTTCCCAACTAGGGGGATTGGCAATAATTCGGGCATTAGCAGCTCCCAATGCTACATCTGTCAGCATACAAAAAAAGCGCGATCGCATCCCTTGCACAACAAGAAACTTACCCACCCGCATATCTTCCACAGAAATGTCAGGATGCAATCGCACTTCTAAACCTTCAGTTAAAGAACCTTGAATAACCGAACCTAATGGCTGTACCGAATTCATCTGATTAGTCATTGGTCATTTGTCATTTGTCATTAGTTATTCTCCCCCAATGCCCTATGCCCTATGCCCAATGCGCCATTACCTAATCAATTTGAATCGAAGTTGGCGCACTTCCGGTTGGTGGAGTAGTACTGATTAATGGTTTACGGAATTGGGCATAAAGGCGATCGCGCCAGCTAAAGAATGGTTCATAATTTATATTCTCTGCAAAGATTGGCAATCCTTTTCCTCTGAGAGAAGCTGGTAAATCCAGATAGGGGCCAGAGGGGAACTTGAGCAATATTGATAAGCCAGCTACTGCTAAGTCAGCTAAAGTCGGTTCATCTCCTGTTAAATAAGGACTATCTGCCAATAATAACGTTACCGCTTCCAAATCTTGTTTTAAAGATGCGATCGCTGATTGAATAACATCCGGGCTATAACCTACTCCAAAACCGAACATTGTCAGTAAATCAGTGGGTACTCCTCCAACCAGACTTTTAAATATATCTGGTGTTGAGGTGGGTAATAAAGATTTACGGAAATTTTGGTCTTGACTTATGGCAGCAAATAGTGCTTTACGACCTTTGATGCCTATGGACTCATCAGCCCATTCTTCTATTAATAAAGTTAAACCCCGTTTTTTGGGATCTTGCGGTATTATTGGGCGATCGGGATACTCTAAGTCTAAATACTTAGCTATTTCCGTAGAATCCACAATATACTTGTTCCGATCCTTTAATACCGGAACTTGTCTTTGACCAGTCAGCCGGAACAGTTCTACTTGTCCAATCCCAGGCGTAACCTCTATTTTGCGATAATCTAGTCCTTTAAAATCTAGAATTAGGCGTACTTTCTCTGAGTATTGAGATAGTTCCCATTGGTATAATTCCAGCATCTTGTATACCTTGTAACTGGTCAACTTCTTAACTTTACAATTGTATCTTTAGTTAAGGTAATTTTTCTTTACATTAGTTGCTTGTAGTTAATCTAATTGAGATTAGGATTGAACTTATATAGCGGTTCTCGTTTACGTGAGGTACACCCGTAGGGGCACGGCATCTCCCCTATACCTTGGAATATAATCTTATACCGCATTTGAATTGGAACCGACGTATATGATTTTTGGCAAAATTATCGATTAAAAAAATATTATTTTCTCAGTGATTAAAATATAAAATAATTCAATAATTGAGCATACATAAACAAATTTAACTGCTCAGTCCTGGCATTCAGTAGTTACTTTAATCTCTCTACCTGTTAGCCTACGTAATAAATTTAGTTATTTACTCTCTGTAGTTTTCCTGAGTATTAAATTAGTAATTTTGACATTATTACGACCAGACGCGTTGACGATTAACAGTCAACAGTCAACAGTCAACAGTTAACACGAAATTCCATCCCCTTTTACGGGTGAGATGAGCTTAACAAAGCTTGTTATAACTCATAAATTGTAAATATATTTTTCGATTTTTTAAGAGTTTAAGCTACACCAAGCCAGGCTTTTTAACTCCTTTTGGTGTAATGGAGAAAATTTACTCAATTTACATGAAATATATGCTAAGTATATTTGATCCTTGTTAAGCCTGAATCGAGGTTAGATATTTGACCTCATAAACACAAACTCATCGGATGAATAATTTTACTTTCCTCTTCGGTTAGATTTTGTGCATAGCAAAATGTTATAAATCTTTATGTAATGTGTGGACAAAAAGACAAACAAAATTTATGAAGACAAATTACAGCAAATTGCTGACCACGTTGGCAGGCATAGCAGGATTTACAAGTTTCAGCCTTCTCATTACTTTACCATCCGATGCGAAATCCGCACTAAATCCTAACCCCAGTATTTTCAAAGAAGCCCCTTATAATCAGGGTCAACGCCTTCAAGCAAACGCTTCCCTAATAGAAAAAAGCAATACCAAGGGTCAACAACTAGCACAGCAGAGTGGTGGAACGCTAAATCCCAGACCAAGTATTTTCAACGAGCCTCCCTATAACCGTGGTGGTAGTGTTACACCTAGTGAACCAACACCCGGCACTCCAGGAACTCAACCTACCCAGACACTTCCTACAACTCCATCAACCCCAGGTTCAACCGACACTCAGGGTAAAAACTTGTTAGCGTTGGCAGAGTCAAACGCTTCTTTTACCACCTTAACTAAGGCTTTGAAAGCAGCAGGATTGACTGGAGCTTTACAAGGCAAAGATAACCTAACTATTTTTGCACCCACTGATGCAGCTTTTGCTAAGTTGCCACAAGATGCTTTGCAAGAATTGTTAAAACCAGACAACAAAGAAGTATTGCTCAAGATTTTGACTTACCATGTAGTACCTGGTAAGGTATTGTCCACTGATTTGAAGTCTGGTGAAGTTAAAAGCCTTGAAGGCGGCGCAATCAACGTTAAAGTTGATCCTGCTACTGGTGTAACTATCAACGATGCTAGAGTGACACAGGCAGATATCACAGGCAGCAATGGTGTAATCCACGCAATTGATCAAGTGATTTTACCTCCTGATTTGTAGCTTTTCGGTATCAGTACAACCTGTAGCAGACTAGGTTGGCATAAAATATTAATAGGAAAAAATTCCGTTCAGATATTATTTTGGACGGTTTTTTTGTAATAAAGTGAGTTAAATTAGCAACCCGCCTACAAATTAGAGCAGATTGATATTAAGTTCGGCTAATCACTTTTTATTAAAATCTCTTTGCGTGCCCTTGCTCTCGCCTCAGCCTAAATAATAAGTCTTTATATGACGCATACCAGACAGAAACAATTCATGTATTGTTAAAGTAATCTCAACAGGAAATGGAGAAAGTTATGACAACCGTAACCCAAATGAAATGCGCCTGTCCGACTTGCCTGTGTATCGTTTCACTTGAGGATGCTATTAAAGAAGACGGCAAACACTATTGCTCCCAAGGCTGTGCTGAAGGTCATAAAACTATTAAAGGCTGTAGTCACGGAGGTTGTGGCTGTTAATATGTAGAGTGCGTTAGCTGAAAGTACGCACCTCAGAATCGTGCGTACTTTCAGCTAACACAACGCCAGTTGCTATAGCAAAGAAACAAGCTAAACCTCGGGTAGAGAAGGGAAGAGAAGTTTTGAGCAGAGGAAGCCTCCGCTCACAGTTCTCTAGTCAATGCATTGGCTCCCCTACTTTGACTAGGTTCGCATTACAAACTAGACATTACATCCCGTGCAACTGCTAAAGTCTGCTCAATGTCTTCTTCAGTGTGAGCAAAAGACGTAAACCCAGCTTCAAACTGGGAGGGTGCTAAGTAAACACCCCGTTCTAACATACCGCGATGGAAGCGTCCGAATTTAGCTGTATCAGACTTTTTCGCATCTTCGTAGTTATTAACTGGGCCAGAGGTAAAAAATAAACCAAACATGGCGCTGATTTGACCACCACAAGCCGCGTGGCCAGTTTCTTTAGCAATTTGCAGCAAACCATCTGCTAGCTTTTTAGTAATTCGCTCAAGATAATCGTAAGTACCTGGCTTTTGCAGCAATTCTAAAGTCTTAATACCAGCAGTCATCGCCAAAGGATTACCAGAAAGAGTCCCAGCTTGATATACGGGGCCGGCAGGGGCAACCATTGACATAATATCTCGACGGCCGCCATAAGCTCCAACTGGCAAACCACCACCAATCACCTTACCCAAGGTCGTTAAATCGGGAGTAACGCCAAATTTTTCTTGAGCGCCACCGTAAGCAATGCGGAAGCCTGTCATCACCTCGTCAAATACCAATAACGCTCCATGCTCGTGAGTCAGTTCCCGTAATCCTTCTAAGAATCCAGCGTCAGGTGTAATAAACCCAGCGTTGCCGACAACTGGCTCAAGAATGACACCAGCAATCTCGTCGCGGTTTTCTTCAAACAAGGCTTTGACGGATTCTAGGTCATTGAAAGGTGCGGTTAGAGTGGCGCTAGTTGCCGCTTTCGGAACTCCCGGTGAGTCTGGCAAGCCAAGTGTGGCAACACCAGAACCTGCCTTCACTAGAAACGTATCGGCGTGTCCGTGGTAGCAGCCTTCAAATTTGATGATTTTATCTCGTTTTGTGAAAGCCCGCATCAGCCGCAAAACTCCCATACAAGCTTCAGTTCCAGAGTTGACAAATCTGACCATTTCAATGCTAGGAACGGCATCAATAACCATTTCTGCCAAAACATTTTCTAGAACTGAGGGAGCGCCAAAACTCGTGCCTTTTTCTAAAGCTTCATGCAAGGCTGCAATTACTTCTGGATGAGCATGACCGCAAATAGCTGGGCCCCAAGTACCTACATAGTCTATGTATTGATTGCCATCTACATCCCAAATATATGCGCCTTTTACACGATCAAAAACGATGGGTTGTCCACCCACAGATTTAAAGGCACGAACCGGAGAACTGACTCCTCCGGGCATGAGGTTTTGAGCAGCAGCAAAGATTTCTTGTGATTTTGTTGTTTTAATTGTGGTATTTACCAAGGTTCTCTCCTAACAGTGGGCAATAAAAAGCTCTATCTTAGGATAGTGTCAAAAATTACTTAGAATTTCTATCCTATATAAATAGCTGAACCAAAAAATAATAATATGTTATACAACTCAAATAAAGACTTACCTCTAGATATTCAAACTCGATTATCTGAAGCATACCAGGATCTTTACCGAGCAGCTTTTAATTCGGCGATTCATTGGTATGGTGAAGCCTCAAAAGCTCACAAAGTCGCGTTGAGTGCTGTAAAAATGCAGTCTGCTATGGAACGGAATGTTCTTGTTTAGAGCTACATAAGATAGTTAAATTTAAGAAAATATGCCAGCGGCCCTATTCAGAATGGTATCGTGAATCCATGAATTATTCTTATTAGAGCAAACTAGCTGGTATGTCTTCTAACGATTCACGCTCACTGCATTACGCCATCCCTGTTGAGGAAATTCGCTACGATGAACGGGGTTTAGTGCCTGCAATTGTCCAAGATTATTTGGATGGTACTGTCCTAATGATGGCGTGGATGAATCAGGAGTCATTACAAAAAACTTTAGAAACTGAAGAAACTTGGTTTTGGAGCCGTTCCCGGCAAAAGTTTTGGCACAAGGGGGCGACTTCTGGACATATTCAAAAAGTGCAGAGTATCCGTTATGACTGTGATAGTGATGCGCTACTCATAGGTGTAGAGCAATTAGGAGATGTTGCTTGTCACACTGGAGAACGCAGTTGCTTTCACCAAATAGAAGGGAGTATTGTTCCACCACCAGGGGATACATTGTCACAATTGTTTCAAATAATATGCGATCGCCGCGACAATCCTACTGAAAGTTCTTATACCTGTAAACTATTCGCAGGTGGCGATAACAAAATATTGAAAAAGATTGGTGAAGAAACCGCCGAGGTGGTAATGGCTTTTAAGGATGATGAAGCAGATGCGATCGCAGGTGAAGTAGCCGATTTGCTATATCATACTTTGGTTGCCTTAGCTCACCATAAAGTTGATCTGAAATCTGTATATCGTAAGTTGCAAGAACGTCGCCAATGAGGGGGAAAGGGAGCAGGGGGAAGGAGGCTTTTCTGATTTTTGCACAGATGCGGTAATCATAAATGATTAACCGGACTTGATGATATGAAACCCTTTTTGCAGGAAAATTCCAGTATTCTTTCTCCCCTACCCCCTGTTCCCCTACCTCTTCGGTCAATAGAAAAAAAATAAGCGTACAGATGAGATGTGCCCCCCTACTCAACCAAAATTCGATTGAGATACTGTAAAATTGCCACAGCGATCGCCACACTCAAGATAAAGCCTAGCCATAAACTATTGGTAACAGTTTCCGGTTGATCTAATGCCCATCCACCCAAGGGATGACCAATAAAAGAGCCAACAGCCCAGCACAAAGCGTTGATGGAGAAATAAACGCCGCGTTGATTTTCCGGGGCTAACTCAGTGACTAAAGAGGCAGCAGATGGGGTATAAGAGACAATCGCCATAGCAAATACTCCCAATGCCAAAATTACCCAAACTAGATAGTGAGATGGGGCTGTGCCGCTTACCCAAATCAGACCAAAACCAATTGCCCAAAAAATGGCGGAAACAGTGAGCGCCAGTGTGTGTGAGCAGCGTTTTAAGATGCTGGTGACAGGCAACTGACAAATAATTGCGAACACCAAATGCCAAGCAAATAGTCCGCTAATGGTAGTTTCAGTAAATCCCTTGGCAGTATTTTCTACAAAGACAAAGTTTTTGAAGTAAAGCGGCAGGGTGCTGTGGATTTGAGAAATATAGATTGTAAAGAATATATTAACTGCTATGTAGACCAGGAAACGGCGATCGCTTAATACTGCTATCCAAGAAGCAATATATTGTGTCTTTTCAGATGCCTTTATCTGCTGTTGTTCGGTTTTACTAATTCCCACATAGACAACCCCAAAAAACACGAGAAAGGAGATGGCATCAATGACAAATAGCCACCGATAAGTTCCAATTATCGCGATCAAAAACCCAGCAAGCACAATTCCGATCGCTAACCCAAGATTATCAGCTAGTCGAGCGATCGCAAAAGTTTCGCGCCGATTGTCAATTTGGCTAGCGTCAGCAACAACAGCTTCAGCCGCCGGCCAATAGAAACCTATCCCTAAACCGCTAATCAAGCTACCAATTACCAAAATAGTAAAATTATTGGTTGCAGCTAACACTAGAGAAGCAATTGCTGAAATCGCCGTGGCTAGCAACAAAGTGCGGCGGCGACCCCAATGTTCAGAATCAGCCAAAGAACCACCTACAATCCTCCCCACAATGCCGGAAATCGAGGCGCTACCTAAGGCTACCCCAACACTGGTTGCAGATAAACCGAGTTGATTGACAAAAAAGATCGGGGCGTAAAACAAAGTAAAGCCTGTGCCAACTTCCGAGAGAAATCTACCAATTGCGAAAATCCATACCTGGGGATGTATCGACGGCAGCCACGATGATACAGGAGATTGAGAAGCTAATTTCATCAGGTTAAATGTCATGACTTGATAACATTTTTGTAATTCTTATCATTGGCTGCTATTTTCCTCACTCATTCCACAGGGTTTCCACAGGGATTTTAGCAGTTTTCCACAAGTACTCTACGAGCTAATGAGCTTCTTACTCTCTTGTTGGGGATTATTGATTAACAGTGGAAAGGAAGTTAATGGACTGAGTTTTTGTAAAGTAAAGTAACGAAAAATAGCATCAAATGCTGATTATTCCGTTCGCATTTATTTTTTATACAATCGTTTTTAACATTTCGCAGCATTGACAAACCCACCCCCTCTTGGCGCACAATGATTCGGCTTGCTTTTGTAGTTCGGTCAACCGTTGGCATCAAATGTGTAAAATATATTACCAATAGATGTGGGCGCAGATTGGCAAACTGGCGAAAGAGCGTGTGAAGTAGCTCTAAGCCGCTTTACCGCAAGCAACTTGTCCCTCTTGATTATCCTCATAGGAGGAAAATCTCATGAAATCAACGGTTAGCATCTTTACAGAAATTCCCGAAACACTCCACGAATCCTTAAAAAACTACTTAGAAACCCATCCCGATTGGGATGAAAATAGGGTATTAACGGCGGCACTATCATTGTTTTTACTCCAAAATGGAGATAGCGATCGCCGCGCTGCCCGAGTCTATCTAGAGACTTTGTTCCACCACTCCACAGTAAAAATGCCCAGCATTGATTCACCCGCAACAGCTAATCTACTAGACACCCCATAGGTACTGGTATAAACGGCGTTACTTTGGATCATGCCTTAATATGGGCACGGCAAACCGTGCCCGATCAATGGAATTTTGATCTAAAGCGATCGGCCATATCGGGGCAAGATTACAACAAAAAAGATCAGTAAATTCTGATCCTTAAAAAGGTTTCAATAATTTTTATTGTTGCCAAAACTAGTTGGTAATAGCGCAAGATTTAGAATTGAGGCAAAATTTGAATATATTGGCTAACCGTTAGTACTTGTTGTATAACGGTTTTATTTTGCATACAAACACGTTCATAGAGGCGCACAAATATACGCCTCTATGAACTCCAACCTAAGCAACGTTGTATTTACCAAAATAGTCTGATGCAAAAATATTTTCCAGCGAACTCTCTCCCCTGTCCACTGACTTAAAAGGATAAATATCTCAAATAACTGTCTGGTCTGTATTTGAGGAAAATTTATCTATTTTAATTGTCTTAATTTGTCTTTTACTAAAGCCAAATAAATTCACTAATGGCTCCCCCAAAAGTCAATAGTCAAGAGTTAAAAAACTCTAGACTATAAACTTAGGATTTGGCTTCCAATTGCTGGGGGTGAGCAGGAGATTCAAACTTATACCCTACGCCACGTACAGTTTGAATTAATGCTGGCTGACTAGCATCAATTTCAATCTTCTTGCGGATTTGACCGATATGGACATCTACAACCCGTTGGTCGCCGACATATTCATAGTCCCATACCTCTTGGATTAGCTCCGCACGCCGCCAAACTCGACCTGGATGACTGGCTAAAAAATGCAACAAATCAAATTCCAGAGCAGTTAAAGGTACTGATTGGTTATTAAGTGCCACCTCCCGTCGCACAGGATCAATCATAAGTTTTTCAAATACCAAGCGTTTCTGCTCGGCAGTAGTTATCACTCGTTGACGCCTTAAAATAGCTCCGACTCTGACTTCTAACTCTCCCAGCCCAAAAGGCTTGGTGAGATAGTCATCAGCACCTTTAGCAAAGCCGCGAATTTTGTCAGCTTCGTCAGCACGGCTAGTCAACATCAGAACAAAAACACCATTACGACTTTGCATCTCTTGGCAGAGGTTAAACCCTGTTACATCTGGTAAATTCACATCTAGAATTACCAAATCAGGGTTAAATTGCTCAAATAGAGTTAAGGCTGTCTTTCCATCTTCGGCAGCCTCTACCTGATAGTTCTGCTTAATCAGAAAGCGTTGGATTAAATTCCGAACCGCAGGATCGTCGTCAACTACAAGAATCTTGGCAGGAGCCATGACCATTTCTTTGCACAAAAATTCGTAAGATTAACATGAGGGTTGCGTAAAAACGCAGTTGCCACTTAGGGACTAACTAAGAATCTACATGGCTAAGGTATAAGATTCCTGATTATTCCAAAATAAATATTCTAATCAGGATTGTCGGCAACGAGAACGCTAAACTTATGTTAGCCACAGTATATAAGCGCTCTGACTTTAGCCGCAATAGCTCTTGACACCAAAACACGTTCTTGATCCGAGTTAGGTGGTAACTTAAAACGTTTCAATTTTAAATCGATATGCGGATATATACCACAAGCGATTATTCAGTATAATTAAAAAAAACTCTATTAGGGCACAGTAAGTTGCCAAATTTGAAACAGTAAAGTTGATTTATTCATAAAAACTATGTGTTTTCAGTACTCCCTGGTCAAATTCTAGATTAGAGCCAGAATTAAGCAACGACATGAGGGTATACACGGAGTTCTGGCGATATGTTAAAGTTACTATAGTTAAAATTACAAAGTCGATTAAACTAAGCCGTGCTACTATCCTGTTAGGGCATAAAATAGGTCGAAACTTTAGTTTCGATTAAAATAAAACCTAAAGCTGTTTTTTATTTTGACAAAAGACTGCCGCTGACTGAGGCTGAAGTAACAAACTCCCATGAGCGATCAAAATCCCTACGAAAAACTTGGGGTATCAGAAGAAGCTACCTTCGATGAAATTCAGGATGCTCGTAATCGCCTATTCGAGCAACATAATGGTGATGCCAAGCATTTAGAAGTAATTGAAGCAGCTTACGATGCGATTTTAATGGATCGCTTACGGATGCGCCAGGAAGGTAAAATTAAAGTCCCTGAACGTATCCGGTTTCCAGAGTTGCGAGTGCAATCGCCTCCTAAAGAAAGTCCAACCCCTCGTGAGCAGTCACCTGCATGGCTGCAACGGATGCTGGATCAGCCAACACCTGCCGATATACTCTTACCGGGAGCTTGGTTTCTTGGTTTGAGTTCTATCAGTGTGTTTTATCCAGAGGGAGGCGATCAGGTTTTACAGTTAGCATTGGTAGTTGGGGTAGGCACCAGTATTTACTTCCTTAATCGCAAGGAAAACAAATTTGGCCGAGCAGTTTTGTTCACCCTGGTCAGTTTAATCATTGGGTTAATTGCTGGGGGATTAGTTGCTAGCTGGCTCTTACCACAAATATCGTTCCTTAATTTGTCATCGAATCAGTTCTCTACTGTACTAACGTTTATATTGTTGTGGTTGGTTAGTAGTTTTCTACGGTAAACCACTACCCGCAAGTAAGTTTCTATAAAAGAAGACATGGTTTATGTGTGTTCTTCTTAAAATTTGAAAGTCAGGAGTCAGAATATCTATTCTGGCTCCTATTTTAATTGGCAACCTAAATACTGATTAATTTAATCTGTTGTCTGTTGCACCTACAGAGCTTTTTTAGACAAGATTTTTAGGCTTTAGTACTAAATCTACAGCAGTGCTAAAATCCTTAACGATTAAATCGGGGTAGTAAAGTTCCAATTGGATGCGATCGCGGATGCCAGATTCTACAGCCATCACCTTAATCCCATAATTTTTAGCTGCGGTGATGTCGGCTTCGGTATCTCCCACCATCCAGGTATCAGTAGCCGGGGGCAGTTCTTTTAAAGCCCTAGCCATCAACAAGGGCTTATCTTCAATATCACGAGTTTTAACGTAGTCATTACTCAAGCAATAACAACGATTTTCTGGAAAAAATCTCCCTAAATCGTGTTTTTTGAAGGCATAATCTAGTTCCCGAACTCGGCGCATGGTCATAACTGCTAAATCAATTCCAGCTTGTTGAATTTTTAACAGTGCATCCACAGCACCAGGCGCGAGAGTGTCATAGTCAAAGTAGGGTTCTGTATGCACAGTTTGCCGCCGCAACTGGGCAAATTCTTGGGCTTGGGCTTCATCTAAGCCAGAATTCAAGGCAATTTGTTTTTCGGGAACGCGCGATCGCTTTAACTGCCAAAATTCCGCTTTCGGAAGTTCTTGCACTACTTGGTCTGGGCGACGGGTTTTCTCTAAGCAGAATTGATAAACACGGTAGTACCGTTCGGAAACATCAATAATTGGGCCGTCGAAGTCAGTAATAAGTCTTAGCATCGGCGGTAAAAGTTAATTTTTATTAAGTTTATCTCAGATGTATGGCTATTTTTTGAGAGATAAATTTAGTATCTGCATTTTATTGCAGCGTACCGCGTTTGATTTGTTCGCTTTCAATAGCTTCAAATAAGGCGCGAAAGTTACCTTCGCCAAAACCTTGAGCTTGGAAACGACGTTCAATAAACTCAAAGAAAAATGTCGGTTGTTCAAAAATTGGCTGAGTAAAAATTTGCAGTAATAAGGGCGCGGTTTGTTGTTCCTCTACAGGAGCATATTCTTGCCAGTCGACCATAATTTCTTGTTGAGCGATCGCTTCTAGTTCTAAAAGTGATAGAGGCAATCCTGGACGTTGTTTTAGCTGCGAGTAGTAGCTTTGGGGAACTGAGAGTAAGGATAAACCACTGGTACGAAATTTAGCGATCGCACTCACAAGATTAGTCGTCCGCAAAGCAATATGTTGAATTCCCGGCCCGCGATTGACATCTAAAAACTCCTGAATTTGGGAATTTTTGGAAGCTGGTTCATTAATTGGCAATTGGACGCTGTCATTGTGCGAAACCATGACTTGACTGTGTAAAGCAGAACGATTGGTTTTAATTTTAAAAGCCTGCTGAGGTTGAAAATCTAAGATATTTTCGTACCAAGCGACAGCATTTTCCAATTCACCAACTGCCACGTTTAACACTACGTGATCTATAGCGGTAAAAGTGTTGTCATTAGTCATTTGTCCTTTGTCATTGATGTTAGTTACAAATGACGATGGACAAATGACCAATGACCTTTCGATCAACGTATGAGTCAGTCCACCCCAGGCGGCAATTTTGCCACACTTGAGGAATGCTGTACCCACCTGGCGTTCCTGGGTGGGCTGTAGGATTGTAGCACCGTGTTTTTGAGCTTGTGCGATCGCGGTTTCTACATCTTCGACAGCAAAAGCGACATCTGCCACACCAGGTGGATATTGACGCAGAAACTCAGCTACTGGACTTGTGGGTAAAAGTGGTGAAGACAGAAAAAAGCAGACAGCACCACTCTTCACCACTTCTGTACAAGTGTGAAATGAACTAATGCGATCGGTTACTGGTTGAAAACCAAGATGGTGTACAAACCAATCCCGCCATACTTTGGCGTCTTCTACATAGAAATGAACGTGATCAATTTTCATAGATACTGAAAATCCAGCATAACAGCTTATATCTCTGTAAATTTTGCCTTTTTTGCTAAATTTTCAGGTCTTTCTCAGGCAAGAATTATGCAGTCGTACTGCCACTTTAAAAAAACAAATGACTATCAGGTTGAATATTAATTTCCATTGGCACAGCTTGCGGTTCGGCAGAAAGGGCAAAGAAAATTGCATTGGCAGCAGTTTCAGGACTGAGCATTTTTTTCCGGTCTACTTTTAGGTTGACGTTATCCCAGAAAGGAGAATTTACCCCACCAAAGTAGAATAGCGTGAACTTGATACCAAAACGCTTGAGTTCCTCTGCCATGCATTTGCTAAAACCGACAACACCAAACTTAGAAGCAGAATAAGCTGCTGCCATTCCCATCGAATGCTTACCCAGAATTCCAACCACGTTACAGATGTGACCAGACTTGCGTTTTTGCATCTCTTCAGCAGCCGCTTGAGTGGTGTAAAAGCTGCCTTTCAAGTTGACATCTAACATCTTGTCTAAATCACTAGGTTCCAGGCTGTTGTAAGGCTTGAGTATACCAGCACCAGCCGCATTCACTAAAATATCGATTTGACCAAACTCAGCGATCGTCTTTTCTATCAAAGTATCTACCTGTTGCGGGTCAGTAATATCGGTGGGAACGCTCAAAACTTGCCCTGGTAAATCATTTGCCAGTGTTGTTAAACGAACCGCATCTCTCGCAGCCAGTACCAACCGAACTCCAGTAGACGCAAGTTTGTGTGTTAACGCTGAACCAATACCACCAGTAGCACCGACAATAACAACGACTTTATCCTGCATTATAATATTTACATTTCTTTATATCTTTTTACATAATACTGAATTACAGGCTCAGGTTGTACGTAAACATTCAGAAAGTATTTACTCGCAGAATAGTGCTGTTACCTCGTATTCTTTGCCATTCGGCTTTAATGTAAATGTGGGAGATGATTTTAGATATTTAAGAAAACTAGAACCTAAGTTTAATTTTTCAATAATTGAATTAGGAGATTCTCCGGTAATTTTCCGTATCTCTGTCCCTAATGTGGACACAGATAATTTATTTTTAGGAGACTTATTTTGTATATCTTGAATAATTTTCAATAATAATTTATCTAATATTTTTCCAGTAGAGATTTCCGTCAAATTTTCTTGCTTTTCTTGGTCTTTAATAGATTCAGTAAATGAGTTATCTACAACAGCTGTTGATTTCTCTTTTTCTGGTTGATTTAAATTATGTTTAATATTAATCTCGCATCTTTCTTGAAATAAAGTTGCAACATCTACTAAAGTGTTTAATTTAGCATTGATTGATTCTTCTTCAGTTTTAATTAAATCTTGAATTGAATCAATCACTTTTTCAAAAGATGTAACTTTTGTTGCCATTGGCAAAGAATAATGAGTTGATTTGCCAGTATTCCGGTTGTCTATATACAAATTTTGTCCTTGCCTACGTACCCAATAGACAATTAATCCTTGATTTTGGAGTTCGTTACAAAGATGGTTTAAAATTCCATCGTTAGAACAGACAAATATTTCTTTAAGTGTTGGATAAGAGCGTAATACACAAGCACCGAATGCAATCATTTTTGCATCAGCACTATTTTTACCTTCAGGGACATGGAAAAGTTGATAACCACGATTATATAGTTCAATATCTTGCTTCCCAATACTGGGATTTTTCCAGTTAGCAAATGCAATTTTAACTTGGAGTGGATATTCACAAATGCTGGCTAAAAATAATTCTGAATTAATATCTAATTTTAAGTTTTCTGCATCCAAAATGAGAAGAGATATTCCTGTTTCTAACTTATGCTTAATTTCATTGTTTTGCTGAATTTTCAAGAGTAATTGTCTAAATACAGAATATTCTAACCAATCAGGCGATAATATCATTTGCAGCAGTTCTTCAGCTAATTTAAAATTAAAAGAGCCAAGACCTTTCTCTGCAATTTTTTCTTCTGGCAGGTTTTTTACTAAAGAAAGTTCCGCCGCATCAGTCATAGATAGTTTAGTATGTCCATTGCTGTTAGTTAGCAAGTCCCCTTCCAGAGAATCAGGTAATGCAGTCTCAAGGAATTGTTTGCCACAATTTTTGCAGAGGTAATTCTGCTGGTCATTGCGACGACCATTTTTATAATATGAAGTAGATTCGCACAGAGGACATTTCATCTTATGGTTCAGGTGGTCTAGGCAGATACTTTTCTTTAAGTATATAGTATAAAAAAAGACTGTCAATGTCAGTCTGCATTGCCCAACACAGGAAAAACTCAAAACAAGCGGAAATTAAATTTAATCCCTAATTTCCGCAAGACTATCTAGCAACCCTTTGAATAGCTAGAATTTTAGAAACACTTCAACAGACGCGAGCGAAAACATAGTCGCGGGTGCGAGAATCTACAGGGTTAGTAAAGATTTTGCTTGTAGTACCAAATTCAACCATTTGAGTAATACGATTTTCATTATTATGAAAAAAAGCCGTAAAGTCAGATAGGCGAGTAACTTGCTGCATATTGTGAGTAACTATCACAATTGTCAACTCAGAACGCAAGTTATGGATTAGATGCTCAACTTTCATGCTACCGACAGGATCAAGGCCTGAACAAGGTTCATCCATCAACAAAACATTAGGTTTGACTGCTAAAGCACGAGCAATACATAATCTTTGTTGTTGACCACCAGAAAGTTCTAAAGCAGATTTGTGCAGCTTATTTTTGACTTCATCCCAAAGTTCAGCAGTTTTGATGGCAGATTCAACGATTCCATCTAATTCTACTTTCGGATGCCATCCAACTAATTTCACTCCATAAGCAACGTTATCGTAAACGCTCATGGGAAAAAGATTAGGCTTGGGAAAAACCATACTAACTTGGCGACGTAAGCGATTGATATTGACACGACGCTCATAAATACTCTGCCCAAAAAATTCTACTTTTCCTTCAACCTTCACATCTGCTTCTAATTCACTCATGCGATTTAACGATTTAAGAAAAGTAGACTTGCCACAACCACTAGAACCAATAATTGCCGTGACCTGGTTTTGGTAAATATCCATTGACACGCCTTCAACTATCTTTTGACTGTCGTAATAGAAGCTGAAGTTTTTGACTCTTATGGCTGGAATTAGTTTACTCATATTCCTAAAACGTGTGAAACAAAACTTGATTCAGTAAAACAGTACAAATCAGCAACGCTGTTTCACTATGTTAATCTGAAAAGTAGATGTTCATATAAATTACATAGTTACGTAGTAGCCATGCAGCAAATAAACGGTTACTATATTTTTATATAGGGTTGTGTCCCAAAATTCATTTTTACAACCTTTTTCTACTCATTTTACTTACATTGACTAATAATTTTTGATTAAGGGAGAAAGTAGAAAAATTTTTACCCTTACTTATCCTGTATTTATGCCTTAAGCTTTCTGAACAAACCCATAGAAATATTATAAAGATCAAGGGTATTTTAAAAAGCAAAATTTTTATCTCAATTTTGTAGTTGTTGTACTTTGTAAGCCTACTTAATTTGCTCGCTCCATTAGTAGTATATCCTCATTAAAAAAATAGTTTCTAAAATCAATAAATCACGGCTTTTAATCTATATTTTAATTGCATTTGTACATCGTCATTTATAGTTAAAGTTTAATTTTATAGGATTATTTAAAATATTTTAAAAAGAACTAAGTGGATATTTTTATCGTTCGATATAGTCACTAAAATATTAATTTTAGTATTTCAAAAATTTTTTATTTAGCTAAGATAACTTATTGAATTGAAGTTTTTGTGCTTTTTTCTTAAAAAGAATTATATAACAATATGTAAAACTTAATAACTATTTCCAGTTTTTGGAAGCTATGTCTGGGTTAAACTAAGTCTCCAAACTGGCAAAATCTAGTTGTTAAATACAGGTAAAGCAAACTCTCTCTAGAGTGTACCAGTTTACTACCATTGTAGTATCTGTAACAGTTTAATGTAGGGAACATAGGTTGAAAATGCTTCTAGAGTTTATGTTATATCCTTAACGCTACAGACTCACTAAATACCTAAAAAGTCTAATCATTATTAAATTTATTACAAAAATAAAAAATAAAGCGCTTGTCGATAGCAAGCGCTTTTTCTCAACTTTTAAATGATTATCATTCTTAACTTCTTCTATTTTCGCAAAACGCTTTGGCTTTGCCTGTCGTAGGCATCGCCTGAAGGAGTGACAAGCATCCGGGAAACCAGATATAGCAAGTTTTTTACTTTTCTAGAAAATATTCTTATCCAAAACGACCATTCACATAGTCTGCCGTCTGTTGCTTCGAGGGGTGATTAAAAATCTTTTTTGTCTGATCAAATTCTATCAATTCACCTAAATACATAAACGCCGTGTAATCAGAAACACGAGCTGCCTGCTGCATATTGTGAGTCACAATCAAAATCGTCACCGTTTCTTTCAATTGATTAATTAACTCTTCAATGCTGGCGGTAGCTATCGGGTCTAAGGCTGATGTTGGCTCATCAAATAGAACAATTTCAGGGTCAGTCGCTAAAGCACGGGCGATACACAATCGCTGCTGTTGACCACCGGAAAGGTTAAAAGCTAAATCATTTAGGCGATCTTTTACTTCATTCCACAAAGCTGCATCATGCAAAGCTTTCTCTACTTTCTCATCAAGGACTGCACGTTTTGATTCACCCCTTACCTTTAGACCATAAGCCACATTTTCATAAATTGACTTAGGAAAAGGATTGGGTCTTTGAAACACCATACTAATCCGCATCCGTACCTCAATTGGGTCAACTTTATTACCGAGGAGGTTAATCCCATCTGGTTTGAGAGTGATTTCCCCTTTATAGCTATTTCCGGGGTAGAGGTCGTGCATTCGATTAAAACAACGTAACAGGGTGGTTTTACCACATCCAGAAGGGCCAATCAGCGCCGTTACTTGTTTGTCACCCACTGACATATTAATGTCTTTGAGAGCGTGAACTGTTCCACCGTAGTAGAAATTCAAGTAATTAACCGAAGCTTTAATTGATTTTTCTAGGGTTGATGATGTAATTTCTACCATTTGATTTTTTTGCGTAAACGATAGCGGATATAAATTGCCGCAGCGTTCATGGCCAAAGTAATGGCAATTAGAACAATACCTGCTGCTGCTGCATTCACCTGAAACTCAGCTTGGGGACGAGATACCCAATCAAACATTTGAATGGGCATAACTGTGAACGGAGCAAGTAACCAAGATAAGGATATATAGGGAAACTGCTCAGTAATTGGTGGTTCTGGTAAGAAGGCTATAAAGGTGAGTGCACCAATGGTAATTAGAGGTGCAGTTTCACCAATAGCTCGTGCTAAGGCAACAATAATACCAGTGAGAATTGTGCCCGTTGAGTAAGGCAGAATATGATCCCAAATCATTTGCCACTTAGAAGCCCCTGCCGCATAAGCAGCTTCACGTATGCTATTTGGTATAGCACGCACAGCCTCACGGGTAGAAACGATGACTACTGGTAAAACTAATAACGCCAAGGTAAACCCGGCAGAAATAATACTTCGACCGAGGTTTAATCCATAAACAAATACACCCAAAGCTAAAAGTCCGTAAATAATTGAAGGAACACCAGCTAAATTGGTCACATTAATTTCGATTAAATCAGACAACCAATTTTTTCGGGCATACTCTTCTAAGTAAATCCCTGAAGCTACACCAATGGGTATAGCTACTAAAGATGTTACAAACATAACCAAAAGCGTTCCCACCCAAGCTGAGAGGATGCCCGCTTCTTCTGCCCTACGACTGGGAAACGAAGTCAAAAATTGCCATGAAAGACGTGGGAAACCATCGGTAATTAAATCCAATAATAGTGCCAGTAATGTGACAATGCCAATCAGCATTGACAACAGCCCTATAAGGTTGAAAATATGTTGCGATCGCTTATTGCGGTTAATAGTCTTACGGACTTCTTGAATATTGAGAGTTGTCATATCAATAAATTTCTCGATAGCGCTTGATGAGAAAATAACCAATGATGTTGAAGACTAAAGTCATTAGCACTAACGTGAGTCCAACTGCAAAGATAGTCTGATATTCCAGGCTGCCATGAGGCAGGTCACCGAGACTTACCGATACAATGTAGGCTGTCATTGTAGCGGCTGGTTCCATCGGGTTAAGGGTCAGGTTTGGTTGTCCACCCGCAGCAATAGCTACTATCATCGTTTCACCGATCGCACGAGAAATTCCCAAAATGTAAGCGGCAGAAATGCCAGAAATAGAAGCTGGTAATATAACTCGCAAAGCTGTCTGGAAGCGGGTAGCCCCCATTGCATAAGAAGCCTCGCGTAGATGTGCGGGTACTGTACGCATGGCATCTTCGCTCAGGGAACTGACATAAGGAATAATCATAATACCGATGACTAGCCCCGCACTTAACATATTAAAACCAGGTAAATCTGGCAGAATTACCTGCAATAGGGGTGTGAGAAATAAGAGGGCAAAATAACCGTAAACTACTGTAGGGATACCCGCCAGCAGTTCTAAAGCTGGCTTGACAATTTCCCGAACGATGGGTAAAGCAAATTCACTTAGGTAAATAGCAATAATCGTACCTAACGGTACTGCTACTAATAAAGCAACTAATGTAGTAACTAATGTTCCTGTTACCAACGGTAAAATTCCGTAATGCTTATCGTCAAATAAAGGTGTCCACTGTGTATCTGTAAGGAATTCCCATAAAGATACTTTTTGAAAAAATATTATAGACTCGTAAACTAAAATACCGAGAATGGCTATTGTAGTTGCCACAGAAGAGAGTGCTGCTAGAAATAAGACAGACTCAATAGCCCGTTCTTGCAAATCACGCGCTAGCTTTCGAGAAATTTGAGTTTGTTTTGCACTACTCATGCTGAAATGCGATCGCTCCTGAGATAATGAATTTAAATAGACAAAGAGAGGTACTACACCTCCCTTTGATAAATTGCAGATTTTGAACTAATTCAAAATTCACAATTAGGCTTATTCTTTAGCTTCACGGCTTAATAATTCTTCAATCTTCAGCCCAACTGATTCTTGACCACCAAAAATAGTGCCATATCTCTTCTTATTGAAGTGATTTTGAGCGGTAGTGTATGCTGATGCTGGCAGGGCAATGTATTTTACTTCTTGAGAAAACTTAGCTGCATTCTGCAAGTAAAATTGCACAAACTGCTTTACTTCTGGTTTGTCAATAGACTTAGAACTGACATAGATAAAAATGGGGCGAGATAGTGGATTGTAAGAGCCATTTTTAACTGTTGCTTCCGAAGGTAATACACCGTTAATTGGCACTGCCTTCAGTTTATTTTTGTTTTCTGCATAATAGGCATAACCGAAGTAACCAAGGGCGTTCTTGTTACGGCTAACACCTTGTACAAGTACGTTGTCATCTTCGCTTGCAGTAAAGTCACCCCGGATAGCCTTCGATTTGCCAACAACAGCTTCGGTAAAGTAGTCGAAGGTTCCAGAGTTTGCACCAGGGCCAAACAACTTCAGTGGTGCATTGGGGAATCCGTTACGAACCTGATTCCAGTTGTTCACCTTGCCCTGTGCCCCAGGCTCCCAAATTTTCTTCAATTCGGCAACTGTGAGATTTTTTGCCCAGGAGTTTTGGGGGTGAACCACTACTGTTAAAGCATCATAAGCTACTGGTAGTTCGACATAACGAATGCCAGCAGCTTTGCAAGCATCGATTTCTTTTTGTAGGATGGGACGAGATGCACCAGAGATATCTGTCTCGCCACGACAGAACTTTTTGAAGCCGCCGCCAGTACCAGAAACGCCTACTGTAACTCTAACTTTGCCTCTTTGCGCCTTTTGGAAGTCTTCTGCTGCTGCTTCCGTAATTGGGAAAACGGTGCTAGAACCATCAACCGTAACTGTGCTGACGCTTTGGGAATGAACCGCAGATATTGATATACCAAAGGAGGCGGCTACCAATGAGACTATACCTAATACTGTCAGGCTGTTAAGCTTAAAGTTCATCTTGTTCATAAAAAGATTACTAGTTGATTGAACAATTAAATTTCCGCTAATTCACCTCAAAAAATAACTATTTTTCAAGTTAAAAATCTAGTGAATAACCCGGTTGTTCATAGTCAAGAATATAACCTTGGCAGTTAGTGAATAAGTTAATCAAAGGTTAATTAAAAGTTAATTATAGATTAATTGAAATTGATAATTTTCTTAGCCAAAATAATAGTAGTACGGAGCCATCTAAATAGCAATTATCAATGTATTAACTTTATAAAATGTTCAAACTGTTATTATAGAGCGAACAGAAATTAAAAATTTATAATTTATAAGATAAGGCAGATATTGCTAGAGTAAATAATTATAATTTAAAATTTTATTTTTGGGTATAAAACCAAATTTTAATACTTTTTAGACGGTACTATTTGACTGATTCAAAGCTCTTCTTAAAGATTATTATGATGAAAATTTATAAACTATAAAAGTACAGAAACCACTTTTTTATGCTTCTAATTTTTAGCGAATATCCTTTACTATAGATAGCTCATATACATACTTTGATATATTTAACCTCGCTAAAATATGTGTTGAAATCAAAACTTCCTGTCGTTGTTCGTCTTTTTATGCTTCCTTGCGGCTGCAATACATTACCACAGACATAATTAATAATCAGTAGTCAGTCGTCAGCGAGTAAAAACTACTGACTACTGACTACTAACTAATCAATTAACTAAAAATCTAAAATCGGCCAGTCTGGTTCACGATAATAGCGTGTCATATTGTCGAACTTTCGCAATTCGACGCGATTGATCAAAAATTCTGGCAAATTTAACAGCCATTGTTCATTCAGCTGAGAAAGCATCGTGCTGAAACTTGTGCGGTCTAAGTCAGATGAAACCTCCCCAAAGTAGGCTAATGTAACATGGGCTGTTAAGTGATAATGCTGCTCAATACCCAAAGCAATCAACTTGGGATTTTGATAAATTGTTCGGCGAAATTTAATAATTTCCTCGTAGCAGCGTTCATCTTGAGGTACTAAACAAACGGCTATAGCTCTTGGCATCAGTATCAGTCCTAGCATTTGCCATTTAATCGGATGACTCCTATTTGTCATCAATTGTTGATATTGCTGAAACATTTCAGCTAAACAAGAGTGTAACTCCTCGTCAAATTTGGGATTTTTTTCGCAGGCATCAAGGTAAGCATTATCCCAAATTAAATCTGCTAAAGTCAGATGAAAGCTCGCAGGAGTTAGAGGCACAATCAAATCACGGCTTACAGGCAACTGTAAAAGTTCCTGTTGGTAAGTCTGTAATTTGGCATAGAAAGCAGAGTTTTGTGATTCTTCTTCTGCCGGCGGGGTAATTAGCGTATAGCCAGGAAAGGACACTGCTTGTCTCAACCCAGAATGCGGCTGAAATTTAGAAGATTCCTGGATATGCTGGACTTGGGATCTGTAGGCTTCTGGCAGCGTCAGCCTTGCTAACCGATTTAAATAAGTTTGATAGTTGTCGTCCAATCTTCATAGCCTCATGCTCTCACTTGATAGATTTTAGGGAAAATTACCTTAATTAACAGAATGATTTCAAAAGTATTTAGTTTTGGGAGTGGGGAGTGGGGAGTGGGGAGTGGGGAGTGGGGAGTGGGGAGTTAGGAGTTAGGAGTTATAAATATTAACTCTTCACCAATGCCCCATGCCCAATGCCCAACGCCCTAATATACGAGGTTAGTCTATGCCAATTTATGTTTACTGGGGTGAGGATGATTTTGCTATGGAAAAGGCGATCGCTATGCTGCGCGATCGCGTCCTCGATCCCGACTGGATAAGTTTTAATTACACTTCATTTACGCCAGATCAAGCTGATGCTGCTATCCAGGGGTTAAATCAGGTCATGACACCCACTTTTGGGGCTGGTGGGCGCTTGGTATGGCTGATAAATACTACCCTGTGCCAGCACTGTCCAGAGAATGTTTTAGCGGAACTGGTGCGATCGCTACCAGTCATTCCCGAAAACTCATTTTTATTGCTCACCAGCCGCAATAAGCCAGATGAACGCCTCAAATCCACGAAATTGTTAAAACAATTTGCCACCGAATTCCGAGAATTTTCCCTCATTCCACCTTGGAAAACCGAATTGCTGGTGCAATCTGTTAATCAAGCAGCTCAGACTGTGGGCGTGAAACTGACTGCCAATACTGCCCACTTATTGGCAGAATCTGTAGGAAATGATACACGTCTTCTTTATAATGAGTTAGAAAAACTGCGCCTATATGCCCAAGGTAGTAACAAACCTTTAGATACAGATACTGTTACGAAGTTAGTAAGAAATACTACTCAAAATAGTTTACAATTAGCAGCAGCAATTAGAACAGGAGATACAGCTAAAGCTTTGACAACCTTGGCGGATCTGAACAATGCTTCCGAGCCGGGATTACGGATAGTTGCCACGCTGATCGGACAATTTCGCACCTGGCTCTGGGTGAAGATTATGATAGAAAGTGGTGAGCGCAATCAACAAGCGATCGCTACTGCTGCTGATATTGGTAATCCCAAACGGATCTACTTTTTACAGCAAGAAATCAAGCTTCTTTCTGTACAACAGCTAATTTCTTGTTTACCCCTACTACTGGAGTTAGAAGTCAGTCTCAAGCAAGGAGCATCAGAAATGCTAACACTCCAGACTAAAGTAATTGAACTTTGCCAAGTTTGCCGAGGAAGTTGACAATCAAATATAAAAGCTTAATGAATTGAACAGTTGCTGGAACTTCCAACTCCGAAAATAATTCAAAGTCCTTATAATATCCCTGATGTAGTTCTCTGTCACATAGTATATGAAAAAAATTTCTGATTTATTTCCCCGATATAGCCGAAAACGAATTCTTTCCCAATCATTCTTTTTCGGTGCGATCGCAGCTGTGAGTGTAATTTCTAATGCGTTTTCATTGAGTTCAAAAGCTTATGGTCAAACTCCACCACCAATAGTTAACAATACTGAAATCGACAGCTATGCTCAAGCCGTGCTAGCAATGGAGCCAGCCCGCCAAAACGCCTTTGAAGAAATTAAAAAACTTATTGGTAATGGAGAAATTCCCCAGATTGTTTGTAACGATCCTAACAGCATAAGTGGTCTTCCAAAGAAGGCTCAAGATATCGCAGTGAATTACTGTAAGCACGCTCAAGAAATTGTCCAAGTTAATGGGTTGAAATTTGAGCAGTTCAACAAAATTACTATAGAACTACAAAATAACGATATCTTAAAACGGCAGGTTTACAATACCTTACTCCGTCTACAAAAAAGTCCTGAATCTCCGTAGTCAAAATGGCGTAAAACACTTGCATAAAAGGGGGAGATAGTAGGTTTAGTATTGATTTTTTACAAAACGTTGCGAGTATTGATTCATAAAATACTTGTTTTTGAATATTAGGTTAATCACTAATAATTTATTACATTTTACAAATGAATTTTTATCAAGGAAGAATAAAACCATGAATTTTGAACAAGAAAACATCTGAATCCAGGGCTTTAAAACCACCACTAAATATGCATCTTTAGTGGTATTCAATGAGTGAGTGGCTCTTTTGAATTTCTCACTCATTGATTCTGAATTCTTCGATACCCTACTACCATTCAATCATAAGACATATTTGCTTGGCGCTTGGTGTGAATATTTTTCATGTGCTTTTTCACAGTGTTTATGGTGATGTAAAGCTTAGTGGCAATTTCTTTGTAGCTGTAGTTGCTTCGATAGAGAAACCAAATTTCAGCTTCTCGGGGCGTTAGGTCAAATTTTTTAACTTCAGTGAGTGCTACATTTTTCACAGATTCATATTGATTTTCTATAGTCACCAATAAACAAGGTACTTCAAACCCATCTAAATCTAACAGTCTCACCCTAATCCGAAAAATATTTGACTTATCAAGCACAATCTCATCCGACAAAATTAGTAGTTTGTCAGAAAACAAATCTCGGTTATTGAACAACGATTCACAAAGGTTCCAGATAGCTGATGGTACAAAATTTTGGTTGAAGTTGCCTTGATTAAATTTACAACAAAGGCGACGAGCAGATGCATTAGCATGAACTACTTCACCAGTGTGGTTTAAAATTAATATACCGTCTTCTAAACCTTCAATTACTTCTTGTAAAAAATCAGCTCGCTTCGATTCATATAAGTCAATACTTTCTAGTTTTTGTGGTTCAGCTAATGTTTTTAATAATGTCTTGTTTATGGCGATCATAATAAAAACTGTAATGTATAAAATACTGTTTATTAGTTAGCTTTATGGCGTTTGAAAGATGCACTATCTATTTTTTGCATGATTATCTAAATAAATTGGGTGATAAAGATAAATCATGCTAATGGCAGCAACTACAACTTTTGTTAAGACTATTTCTTTGAGATACTCAATTTGCCATTTATGTAGTTTGTTCGAATTAAGTTAGATTACATAATTTAAATACAACTCTACAATTGCCTATTTCGGAATTTACTTCCAATCAACTTTAAACTAAGTTATCCCCCCTATTACCGCAAGGCGAAAGTCAAAATTCAAAATTCAAAAGTATTATGGAATAAGCTATTTATGGATTTTCAATGATCTGCTTATTTCCGCCTGTACTATTTATCCCGTTGACACGGACTAAAGGAGGAAAAGAGCGGGCTTTTTTGAGGTGAAGCCATTATCTTGCCTATTGAAGCCACTTCTATTAAATAGCGATCGCTCCAAAAGACAACAATTATTCATGCTGAAATAAAAATATACATCTAACGGGATTTAGACAATGCAGGTATCCACCAACTACGCTAAATTACAAATAAAAACTGCTTTTTAGTAATTGGGAAACAATTGGAATTTTGTATAAATTTTGATATTAGGAAAAAGGACGATGCCCCATGCTCCATTTTCTCTAAGTCCGTCCAGCAAGTCTGGCAACTACTGTAGTTAACTCAGCTGCCTCAATAGGTTTAGGTAAATGTAGCTGATAACCTTCTTGTATAGCTCGCATCCGATCCTCTGCCCTAGCATAAGCTGTTAACGCTGCGGCTGGAATATTTCCTCCTAGTTCTGGTGGTTGCGATCGCACTTTGCGGATTAAAGAATAACCATCCTCATCGGGCATAGCGATGTCACTGACTAAAACATCTGGTTTCCACTGTGTAATTACCTGTAATGCCTCTTGAACTGATGCTACAGCCTGAACTTCGGCTTGGCACTGTTCGAGGACTGTAGTGATGAAGTCACGGGTATCGGCTTGGTCATCTACAACCAGTACGCGCACGCCAAGGAGGGAGAGGGAGGGAAGAGGAGAGGGCAGGGGGAGAGGCTGCAAGGCTGTGAGGGGAGGACTTTTCAAAAGTGGTAGCTTGACTGTAAACGTTGCTCCTTGCTCTTTACCTGGACTATTTGCGTGGATAGTACCGCCATGTAATTCTACTAAATTACGCACGATCGCTAATCCTAATCCTAATCCACCATAGGTTCTAGTGCTAGAACTATCAGCTTGACGAAAGCGATCAAAGACATAGGGAAGAAAATCAGGGCTGATACCAATGCCTGTGTCAATTACCTGAATTTGGGCATATTGATCCATCGTCTGTTGTTTTTCTTGGTCAGTCACTACAGACAATTGCACCTCTACCCGTCCTCCTCTGGGTGTGAATTTAATGGCATTGGATAGGAGATTCCAGATTATTTGCTGCAAGCGCTCAAAATCCCCGGAAACTAAGAATTGAGAATTTTCACCAAGCAAATTCTCCTCTGAGTGTTGACTGGTTTGGGATTGTACTTCTGAAGATTCTATCTTTTCGTGATTGATTCCTAATCCCAAATCTGAATTTTGCGCGAAAGTGACCACGGGGAGTATCCCCGGTGGCGCATTTCGCGTTTCTTTTGAAGGAATCAGGGAAAATCTTAAATCGATTTCCTTAGATTGGGCGGCGAGGCTAACAGTCTCAATAGCTGACTCAATCATCGGAACCAAATTACAAGTACCAACATTAAGGCGTAACTTGCCTCTCATCATCCGTGATATATCCAGTAGGTCTTCAATTAGCTGGGTTTGCGCCTTAACATTGCGCTCAATTGTCTCCGTAGCCCTAGCCATTTGAGTTTCACTAAGCTTGCCTCGTTTCAGTAATTGCGCCCAGCCAAAGATGGCATTGAGGGGCGATCGCAATTCGTGAGACAATATTCCCAGAAACTCATCTTTCATGCGGTTAGCTTCTTGCAACTGCTCAGTTTGTTGTTGCAAAGAACTAATTAAACTAGCTCGTTCCATTGCGATCGCTATTTGGTCGCATACTGCTTGCATCATCCCCTTTTGATTCTCGGTGAAGCTTAACCGAGTGCGACTGCCAAAAGAAAGAGTACCTAACAGCCGTCCTTGGGCGATCAATGGATATGCATAATAAGCAGTAATACTTAAAGAGCGAATCAATTCTGTTTTCGGGTCAGTAGATTGCTGCACATTCTCTACAGCTATGGAATGGCGTGACAGCGCTACAGTACCGCAAACCCCTTGACCAAATGGTAAGTACTCAATTTCCTTTGCTAGTTCCTGGGAAATGCCACTCGAAGACCTCAACCGCATTACTTGAGAGTTATCCTCAACCAAATAGTTCAAATAAACATCTAAACCTATTTGCTCTCTTAGTTTTCGGTAGACGCTATCGATTAGTAGTACTGGTTCCTGGCTTGATAGTAAATCGTTGGCTGTGTCAAATAGTAGCTTTAGCCTTTTGTAACCTAACGAGAGGGCTTTTTCTGCCTGTTTGAGGTTGCTAATCTCTTGGAACACCAAGATACAGGTAGCCGGATGACCGTGCATTGCTGGTAAGGTATCAGCAAATATTAGTAGAGAGCGTACACCAGATGGAGTGTGCCAGTCTACCTCCAATCCATTCAGGCGTTCGCCAAGGGCAACCCGCACTCCTGGCATTTGTTCATTGGGGATGCGATCGCCTGCCGCATCTGTATAATGATAAACTGTGTGATACTCCTGGGCTGGTACACCTTTGGGAAATTCGCCCCCAGCTAATTCGTTAGCAGAGCGATTGGCAAAAGTTACCCGCGCCGTTCCTGGTTCGATAAACAGCAATGGTCTTGGCATCAGATTTAACACATCCTCCAGCCATTTTTGCTGATTCAAAAGTGCTTCCTCTGTTTGTTTGCGCTCCGTAATATCTAAAAATGCACCAACGCTTCCTCTGGTTTTACCCTCTTCATCAAACAAGGGTGCAACATACTCCAACAGATTGACAATTTTTCCATTTTCATGGACAATTTTCAGTTCACAATCCAGAACTTCCGCACCATGAGCAGCAGAATATTGCATTGGGAGTTCTTCTGCTGACAGTTCTCTTCCGTGGCGGTAGACTTTAAAGCTTGTCGGTTTTTCGTCCAAGGGAGCACTGAGGGAGGCATTTGTATCTGGTAATATCCCCAACTGCTTGGCAAAAGCAGGGTTAACCTTGATATTTTGGCATTCTGGATCTTCGGCAATGCCTATTCCAATGGGAATTACCTCCAACAATGTTTGTAACTCAGTAATGCGGCGCTGTAGATCCTTGTTTAGTTGTAAGATTTTTTCCTTAGCCAGTTTTTGTTCGCTGATATTGCGAGTCACAGTTGCTAAGGCAATTGGTTGACCTGTGTTGTTGTCGGTAACAGTAAAGATATTGTAATCAACTGGTATTGGTTGACCTGTTTGAAGATGCCGAAAGCAGAATTCTCCCTGCCAGCGCCCTTGTAATAGCACAGTCGGCAGTATATATTCTTGAAAATAGGCTTTGTCTTTGGGCATGGCGTAATCTAATACTGCTTTTTGCCTCACTTCATCAAGGCTTGCAAAGCCTACCAGCTTTTGACCTGCATCATTTATGTAGAGTAATTGACCCTCAAGGGTAGCAATGCCGATAAAATCAGAGCTATTTTCTACCAGCGATACTAATTTTTGCTGTTCTGCTTCTGCTTGCTTGCGTTCGCTCAAGTCAAGGATAAACGCTACTGACTCTTCCCGTTTTTCTCCTAGCAGCACGTAACCAACTAAAACTGGGATGCGGCTACCATCTTTGCGGATATATTCTTTCTCATAAGGCGTACAAGCAGCGTTAACATTTGCTTGTGCTTCGGCGACACCTCGCTCATCCAAAGACAGATACTCTGGTGGTGTGATATTGCTCCAACTTAACCTACCTGTTAACAAATCCTCCTGCGTGTAACCAATCATCCTCAGAAATTCGTCGTTTGCCTGCTGGATGCCGCCATACACGTTGCCAAATAGAATGCCGATGACGTTAGAATCTACAAAACTTCTCAGTTTAGCTTCCTGGGTTCTAAGTGCTTCCTGGGCAAGATCGCGCTGTTCGCTGAGGCGTTCAATAACGCTGGCACTTTGCCAAATCAAAATCGTAAAAATCACAATCAGGATGATTGCAAACAGCGACATTGCAAACGCCGGGCCGTATTTTTCTGCTCGTTGACCTTCAACGATTATCCACCCCAATACAAAAGGTACTGCGATCGCGGCAATTAATAAACGACGTGCAAGTAAGCCGCCGTAGGTATCACTTGTAACTACTCTCATTAACCCTTGTTCTGCCCGCGCCCACAGAATTCCCATATTTAGTAAACTGAACAACATAGCTGTATGTAAAGCCATTGATGTTGTATAGGGGGCAAGCCCGTAGAGAGCTTTCACTTTGTAGGCATAGCCCATGAGCGCCTGAAAGGAAATTAAAGTAGCGATCAGTACGATAATCTGAGCATACCAATAACTGCGGTGGTTTTTTGGATGAACCAGAAGTTGTAAGGCGACGCTAACCAGCACAAAGTTCAGTGCTGTGTTCACCCCCATTCGCCCTGGATGCGATGTCGCTATACTAGTTGGCGAATCACGAAAAATTAGCTCGTCAATGCCGAGATTCCAGCCAAACAGATATTGACAGAGTGTGAGCGCAGCAATCGTAGTGACAGCTATTGCACAGACCCTAGAGATTAAAAGAGTGGGAAAGTTGGGGAATAATTTTGTTAGCGCGGCGTAAGCCTTCTCTAAAAGAGGCTTTGCCAACGGCATGGCAACTTTTGGAGAGGCTGCGCGAACGTCATTTTGAATTTTGAATTTTGAATTGTTTTCTTCCCCTGTTGAAAACAACCACAGCGATATACCACACAGCACAAAACACAGCGCTGTGTTGACTTTCATTGTGGCAAGGCTATCAGGGAAGCCGCGCTTAAGAACTTCAATGCCAAAACACCAACCAACTAGTACCAAGCTGCCAACAAAAACAGCGATCGCACTTGCGACTTTTGCCACAAGTGAATTTGTAGGGATTTTAAATATATCTTGCAGCCGCAAGCGGTTAATATTTAACATCAAGTATTCTCTAACCGCATCTATCTAGCGTATTAAACTACCGTATTTCTTACAGTTTAATCACCTCTATCTTTTGTATTGTATGTTTGCCATTGACTTACTTTTCATCTATCTTTATGCATATTTTGTGTTCCAGAATTGAGAATTAGAAATAATGTTGGTTAAAAAACTATCTTTGTGAATATTTCAGAATTGCAGGCTACGTTGCTTACCATCATCTTGGAAACGTTGCTCTCCAACACCAACAAGTTCTACAATCACTTCACGTGGTGGAGGTGTCCATTCCCCAACTCTCGCTCCAATTTCCACTACTGTTTGGTTTGCCTCTGTAAATACGATTATATTTGTTAGCGAAAAATGTTTATCTTGATCGTTTGTGTGCCCATCATCTTCAAATAGCTGATATTCGTTATTACCAGGCCAAATCCGTAATTTCATCTCGTCGAGTGGGGCTTGATCAACGTATTGCCTGACAGGTTGCATGGGAACGATCGCACCGCTACGAACATACAATGGCATTCTTTCTAGTGGTGCATGAGCAAGAATGTGAATCGGGCCTTCATAACTCTCACCACTCCACCAATCATACCAAGTGCCAGCAGGTAAGTAGACAGCTCGATGCTCAACTCCAGGGCGATAAATTGGCGCAGCCATCAGCGACGCACCTAGTAATACTTGATCGTAGAGGCTATAAGTTTTCGGATCATTAGGGAAATGGTACAATAATGGTCTTAAAATTGGTGCGCCTGTTGTTACCGCTTCCCAAAAAAGATTATAAATGTAGGGAAGTAATTGGTAGCGTAAATTAATATATTCTCTACAGATATTTTCAACGCGATCGCCAAATACCCAAGGTTCATGACGAGCAGTAGACATGGCCGAGTGACCGCGCATTAATGGGTAAAGCATTCCTACCTGCATCCACCGAGCGAATAATTCACCTGTAGCGTTACCAGCAAACCCGCCAATATCGCAACCCACAAACCCCACACCCGAAAGTCCCATATTGCAAAGCATCGGCAGAGACATTTCTAAATGCTCCCACAACGATTGGTTATCCCCCATCCACACAGAAGACCAGCGTTGCACACCAGCATAACCCGATCGCGTTAACACAAATGATCGCTCTGAACCTCGATGTCTTTCCAACCCTTCATAGCAAGCCTTAGCCATCATCAACCCATACAAGTTATGCACTTCCGTATGAGTCACATCAATTTCTAATTTTGTTAGCGCAGCGTTAGCGAGTCCGCGAGCGTCATTTTGAATTTTGAATTTTGAATTCTCTCCCCCCTGCGGTGCATCAAGTGGAAACCAAATCTTTTCACCATCATCGCCGAAAGGGCGATCATTTATGGCGGGTTCGTTCATATCATTCCAAATGCCTGCCACCCCAATATCAGTTAGGCTTTTGTGTAAATCAGCCCACCAGTTAGACACATCAGGACGTAAAAAGTCAGGAAAAACAGCTTTCTCTGGCCAAACATAGCCGTGGAACAACGTACCATCAGCTTTACGCACAAAATAGTCTTTTTCTATTCCTTGGTCAAAAACATGATAATTGCCTTCTGGTTCATACTTAACACCAGGGTCAATAATTGTGACTGTTTTGAAACCATCCTTTGCTAAATCACTAATAAGTTTTGCCGAGTTGGGGAAGCGCTGTTTACTCCAAGTGAACACTCTATAACCCTGCATATAGTCAATATCCAAGTGAATAACATCACAAGGAATGCGACGCTGACGAAATTCTTGCGCCAGTTCCCGCACAACGGTTTCTGAATCGTAACTCCAGCGACATTGATGATAACCTAGCGCCCATTTCGGCGGTAATGGCATTCTCCCAGTTAACTGAGTGTAAGTCTCCAAGATTTGGGCTGGTTCGGGGCCATAGATAATGTAATAATCCAATTCACCGCCACGAGTTTCCATCTTCCAAATACCTGGTTGTTCAGCACCAATATCGAACTGACTCCAAAAAGTAGTGTTGAAAAAGATGCCATAGCCTAACTCTGGGCGCAAAGCCATAAAGAATGGAATTGCTTGATACATTTCATCAGTAAGTGCATCATAATCTAAGGCATCCGTTGTCCAGTTGGTTTTTACCTCGCTGAGTTTATCCAGAAAACCTGTACGTTCACCAAAGCCATAGAAATGTTCGTCGGCTACAATTTCTTTCCACCCCGCAGTTGCGCCCATCCGCCAACCTATACCCATCTCTGCATCTTGGGCGAACGGACGATTATTTTTGTCAAAACAAGCAATGCGACACTTTTCTCGCTGGACGCACACCCGAATCTGTGCTGTTTCAATTTCTACCGTTGCTTCAGTTTCTTGCACTGTAAAAGGTGTTGTTACCCATTCTGCATCATCTACCGTCACTGCCCAAGAACGGCGGGGCATAAATTGCCCAGTTAGTGCAAAACGCACCCGGACTAAATTGGGAGCAAGTACGCTGATAGTAAGGCGTGAGTTGTCACAGTCTAAATTAATAATATTATTGTCCCACGTTACAGCTTTTACATTGCCGATGCTTGTCCAAGGTTGGTTAGTAGTGGGTAGTTTTCCGAAATATTGCGGCATATCAGTTATTAAGTGGGTTAAAACTTGTCCGCATTTATGATTACAGAGATATTCAGCCTTAAACTCTTTCTTTCGCTAGATGTTGGGTAAAAAGTTAGTAGATATTTATTACCAAGAGTGGTTTTTGTAATGCACAAGTTGTTGCTATATAGCAGTTCTCAGTTGAGTGCAATACAGACCTAACCCCAGCCCCTTCCCTACTAGCGTTGGGGAGTAAAGTTCAAAGCCTCTCTCCTCTTAGACTACGGTGTACACACAAGTCTGAAGTTGTTCAAGAATCTGGGTTTTACCCCACCCTAACCACTGCTTGAATTCAATGAACGACCAGCCGAATTCAATAAACGACCAGCCGAATTCAATAAACGACCACCCGAATTCAATAAACGACCACCCGAATTCAATAAACGACCACCCGAATTCAATAAACGACTACCCGAATTCAATAAACGACTACCCGAATTCAATAAACGACTACCCGAATTCAATAAACGACCATCCGAATTCAATATATTTATTGCATAAATTCTCAAAACCTCACCCCAAACCTGATTTACTAAGGTTTTAGCTTTAGTTTTACCCCACCCTAACCATCACTGCGATTAAGTAGGTAGTCTTTGGGATTTAAGAAGAAATTCGACTTGTGTGTACACGGTAGCCTTTTAGGAGAGAGGAATGGAAGTGAGGTCAGACGTATTGCATCCAAAGGAGAACCGCTACATAACAGTTCTAAATCATTTGTAAAAATAAATTAACCGCAGAAAACGCAGACAGGGGAATCGGAGATTTTTACGATTCATTTAGATTGCTATACCAAATCATAAATTATCTACTCCAGAGTCGAATGTTTTACAAAATAATTTAAGTTTTCCTGCAATATAAACTTCTGACGATTTCATCCCCTCTTAAGCATATTTCTATGTCTATCATGATATAGATACATTATTTACAATTAATAGTCTAGGCTTATACAATAACAAGCTGGAATACACATCTTAGCTTAGTTGTGGTGCGGATTAAAGACACATAAAGGCACAATCAGAAAAGGAAAAATATAAAAATATTTTTCCTTCTTCTTCTGTCATTACTCTTAGCTCCATAATTTTCTTTCCAGCAGCTAAATTTGGCTTGAGACTCTAAAAAAATATGCAAAATGACTCTGGTAAAACAATTTCTATTTGGATGACAACGGCAGAAGTCCCAGATAAACTCGTGCTTACCGAAAATACTTATGCAGATGTCTGCGTTATTGGTGCTGGGATAGCAGGGATGTCAACTGCCTATATGTTAACCCGCGCAGGTAAATCAGTGATCGTACTGGATGATGGCCCCATTGGTGGCGGTCAAACATCAAGAACAACAGCACACGTATCGAATGTGCTAAGTTATGGTTACCACGAACTGGAGCAAATGCACGGTAAAGAAGGTGCAAAACATATTGCTCAAAGTCATGTTACAGCAATTAATACTATAGAGGCGATCGCTACCCAAGAAAACATTAACTGCGACTTTGAGCGACTTGACGGCTATCTTTTTCCCCCAGACCTAAAATCAATAGATGAGATTCAGCAGGAATTAGAAGCAGTACACCGGGCTGGACTTACTGATGTTGAAATGGTGACAAAAGCGCCGTTGCCTGATTTTGATACAGGAATGTGCCTACGCTTTCCCCGACAAGGGCAATTTGATCCACTAAAATATCTAGCTGGGCTTGCAGAAGCCATAGAACGCCGTGGCGGTAAAATTTATACTGGCACACACGTTGAAAAAATTAAAGGTGGTTTACCCGCCCGCGTTGAGACGAGCAGTGGTAAAGTTGTGACAGCCGATGCTGTAGTGGTAGCAACCAACTCACCCATCAGTAACTTAGCTACTATGCACTTCAAGCAGGCTCCATACATCACCTTTGTCATCGGTGCAAAAGTGCCTCGCGGTTCTGTTCCCAAAGCGCTTTATTGGGATACCCTAGACCCTTACCATTACGTAAGGTTACAAAGCATTGACGAACAATATGATGTATTAATCGTTGGCGGCGAAGACCACAAAACCGGACAAGCTGACGATGCCGATGCCCGCTATGCCAGACTCCAAACATGGACACGAGAACGTTTCCCAATGGCACAGGAGATTTTATTTCGCTGGTCGGGTCAGGTAATGAATTCTGATGATGGTATTGCTTACATTGGCAAAAACCCCTTTGATGAGGAAAACGTCTATATCGTTACTGGTGATACAGGCATAGGAATGACCCACGGCACGATCGCAGGTATACTTTTAACTGACTTGATTTTAGGGCGAAAGAATACCTGGGCAGAGCTTTATGACCCATCGCGTATCAGAATTGGTGGAGTAGGTGATTTTATCTCTGAAAATCTCAACGTTGCTACCCAATATTTAGACTGGGTGACACCAGGTGATGTTGATTCTGTTGAAAAAGTTGCTCCCGGTACAGGTGCAGTAGTGCGGCGTGGTTTGACAAAAATTGCAGCTTACCGAGATGAAAACGGCACACTACACGAACATTCTGCAATCTGTACCCACCTCAACTGTATCGTTGCCTGGAATTCTTCAGAAAACACCTGGGATTGCCCATGTCATGGTTCACGGTTTGATACGCAGGGAAAGGTAATTAACGGCCCGGCGATTAATGGACTGGCATCAACGGAAAATACTTGACATCCTCTCACCGAAGAGGCAGGGGAGAAGGCAATACCGTTCGGTTAAGGAATTTCTTGGTTGAGGTAGGTAAGGGGAGCAGGGGGAGAAGAGAAGCAGGGGGAGATAAGAATAGCTGAACAGATATCTCTTGCCTCCCCTACCTCCCCTGCTTCCCCTGCCTCCCCTGCTTCCCCTGCTTCCCCTGCCTCCTCTGCTTATATCATTGACTTATTACATTAAATATGATATTTTATGTTGCTATCAGATAAAAATCATATATAAACGTGAATATCTCTCCATCTATCAAAAAACCGCGTGTCTCATGGCAGGCGGTTTTCTCACTGCTCATGTTTGTGTTCATGTACTTGCCCATACTAGTACTTAGCTTTTATAGCTTTAATCAGTCACCTTACAGCGCAACTTGGCAAGGATTTACTCTCGATTGGTATCGCAAGTTATTCAATGACGATCGCATCTTATCAGCTTTGCAAAACAGTATGATAGTTGCTGGTTGTGCAGTCGGGATTTCAGCAGTGCTGGGAACCTTAATGGCGGTTGGGTTGGCGCGTTACCAATTTCCTGGGAAGAAATTGTATCGAGGTGTTGCTTACCTACCATTGATTATTCCCGATATTGCGATCGCAGTGGCTACCCTAGTATGTCTAGCAGCCTTTGCCATACCCCTAAGTTTATGGACAATAGTTGCAGCCCATATCGTATTTTGTCTTGCTTATGTTGGACTTGTAGTTAGTTCACGACTTACCAATTTAGATCCTCACTTAGAAGAAGCAGCACTAGATTTAGGTGCTACACCAACGCAAGCTTTCATTGAAGTATTATTACCTCAATTGATGCCTGGGATTGTCGCTGGTTGTCTTTTAGCCTTTGTCCTCAGCTTAGATGACTTTCTCATTGCCAGTTTTACTGCTGGTAGTGGTTCTAACACCTTGCCAATGGAGATTTTTAGCCGCATTAGAACAGGAGTCAAGCCTGATATTAACGCATTAAGTGTAATGTTGATTACAGTATCTGCGATCGCGGCTCTTGTAGCTGAATTAATTCGCATTTCTGGAGAGAATAAAAGCTGAAAATAAAAATCCCAATTAGTAATAAACATTATGGACGAGTTGGCTCTCCATGAACTTTTTAAGTGGGAAACAAAAGCTATATTAAAAGAGACGTTGCGATGTAACGCCTCTACATCCGTTATACTGATGTATTCATATTTACTAATATTTTAAAACGCTACAATATTAGGATTTATTTATATTTCTGCCTTCGTATGGAAGGAAATTTAAGCACATAAATAAACTTCCGTGTTCGCTTCTCTACATAACTGTTTTCAATTAGATAATATTGGGGCTAACTTTGGAGAAGATGCTATTTTCACCTCATTATGCAAATCTGCCAAAATCCCAATTGCTCAAATCCATTCAACTCTGATAGCAATAGATTTTGCGTGAGTTGCGGACAAAGCAACTTTGGCAAACTTCTAAGAAACCGTTACCGTGTATTGAGACTTCTAGGTGAAGGTGGATTTAGTAGAACCTATGCTACAGAAGATGTAGACAGACTAAACGCGCCTTGCGTCATCAAGCAATTTTTTCCGCAGTTTCAGGGAACAGGACAACGTACAAAAGCAGCAGAGTTTTTCAAAGAAGAGGCTTTTCGGTTGTATGAACTGGGAGAAAATCATACCCAAATTCCCCGATTACTAGCTTATTTTGAACAAGGTGCTAGCTTATATCTCGTACAAGAATTTATTCAAGGAAAAACTCTCTTACAGGAAGTTCAGCAACAAATATATAGTGAAAAACAAGTTTGGCAACTTTTAACTGACTTATTGCCAGTACTGCAATTTATTCATACTCATAATGTCATTCATCGGGATATTAAACCAGAAAATATTATCCGCCGTGCAAGTGATCAAAAACCCGTATTAATTGACTTTGGCGGTGCTAAACAGGTAACACAAACTAGTTTAGGAAGACAAGCTACAGTAATTTATACCCTTGGTTATGCCCCAACAGAACAAATGGCTGGATTTGCTTGTCACGGCAGCGATTTGTATGCTTTGGGTGTAACTTGCGTGCGTCTTTTAACTCGATGTTTACCGTTGCAGGATGCTTCTGGACAAATTACTGATCCTATTTATGATGCCATGAATGCTAAGTGGTTGTGGCGTGAACGTTTACAAGAAAAAGGTATTACTCTCAGCGACGACTTAGGAAAAATTTTAGATAAATTATTAAAACATCTACCGAGTGAAAGATATCAAACAGCAGTAGAAGTTATTAATGATTTGAAGTTTGCAACATTGAACATTGAACCTGTTGCCCTTAAAATTGTTTCGATGTCCCAACCCATATTACCGCCGCTACCACAAAAAGTAATAGTACCATTACCCCCCTTAGAAACCTTTGAATTTGATGTAGTAACAGTAGACACAGGTGGTAGAGAAGTAAACCGCATCAGTTGTAATGCAAACTTTTTTGCCGAAGAATTGGGTAAATCTGTCACATTAGAAATGGTATCGATTCCTGGTGGTACTTACATGATGGGTTCACCGGAGTTTGAAGGAGATGCTGACGAACGCCCTCGACACAAAGTTACCGTCGAACCATTTTTTATGGGGAAATTTCCCATAACTCAAGCACAGTGGAGAGTAGTAGCCGCTTTCCCCAAAGTCAAACAAGCTTTAAATCCCAATCCATCAAAATTCAAAGGTTTAGATAGACCAGTAGAAAATGTATCCTGGCATGAAGCTGTAGAATTCTGTCTTAGACTATCAGAAAAAACTGGACGCGACTATCGTTTACCCAGTGAGGCTGAATGGGAATATGCTTGTCGGGCTGGAACTACAACATCTTTCCACTTTGGTGAAGCCATTACCTCTGAGTTAGTCAGTTGCACTATCGAACCAAAAAGCAAATTCCGTAAAGAAACAACAAACGTCGGTAGTTTTGAAGTCGCCAACGCCTTTGGATTGTATGATATGCACGGGCTAGTTTGGGAATGGTGCGCTGATTCGTGGCACAACAATTACAGCGACGCACCCTCAGATGGAACAGCCTGGGAAGTTGGCGGTGATATTAATCGCCGAGTGTTACGCGGTGGTTCTTGGAGTTTCAATGCAGAACTGTGTCGCAGCGCTAGCCGTAGCTGGAATGAGTCAGACGGTGGGCTGAGGGTTTGTGGCTTTAGAGTAGTATTTTCTGTAGAGGAGATTATTTAGCAATTTAATTCAGCGCTGCATAAATTATGAAAGACAAAATTGAGAAAGGTGACATAGTACTTATAAATAAAACTGGAAAATATCATAATCAAGTGGGTGAAGTTATTGAAGTTGATTACAATATTTTCTTTGTCAAAATAGTGATAGTAAAGTTAGGTAATCAAGAAGAAGCCTTTGAAGAAAAAGATTTAAAATTAAAAAGTAAAAAGCCGAGTGTTGAAGAAGTCATTACGTCAATAGATAAAATTCTAGAAATAGTTGAGCAGTTTCTTAACTTGCCGATAAAAGAGAAAGTAGAGTTACCCAACCGTCTGAAATACCTTAAATTAGATATTCCTAAACTTGATAAACAGGTGATTCAAAAAAACTTCGACAATATAGATAAAATACTGGCAGCCGCAAGAGAAGCAAACTCATCAGCAAGCTTTTGGCAAGAAATAGATCCTAATTTGGAGAAAATAAGCTGGTGGATTAGAACAAGCTTGTAAAGCAAAAACTTTTCAGTAGGGACGCACAGCTAGCTGTATGCCCCCTACCAATTTACAAATAATTTGGAATAATTTATTTTTTGCAAGTCCCTAATGGGAGAACTGCCGCCTCAAGACTAGCGGCAGCAGTCAATGAGTAGCATTTATAGCCAGAGGTTGGAAACGAGGTTTTGGCATTGGACATAATTAAACGTAACTATATTTTTATCGTGTTTTATGTCTAATGCCTTATGCCTGATATTTTCTACTCTATTATAAGCAGTGATCTTTATTTTTACCCACTACTTAAACTTATCTTTGTAACTATACAAATTAAATCTTGGTATTAACTTAGCTTTTGCTCAATATAAAGTTTCAAAAAATATTCTTTTATGTTTTGAGAGTATTTCTTTAGTGGTAATACTTAAGCTTTTAAATTAATAAAGAGCATTTGTTCGATAAAATAAACTAAAAATGTAAGGGTATGTATGCGGTTTTCTAAATTTGCAGGAATTCTTGGTTGTACAACAGCAGCTTTTATATTAATTGCACCCATAGAGGTAGAAGCTGCAACTTTTAAAGTGATATCTGGAGTCACCAGTATAGATCACGATCACGAGGATATTCTTAGAAATATCGGGCTAACCTTGACAGGTGCTAATCATACAGTCGCACCAATTCCCAGCAATTATTTGGTTGGCTTCAACATCGACTCAGCCACCAACTTTACGTTCAGTGATCAGGGCGGTTTTACTCCGCTCTCAGGGACAATCGAGCAAACTGGTACTGTTACTTTCAATAATCAAATTACTGTTGGTGAGTTTTCAATAGGTTTTGCTCCGGGACGTACTATCAAAGATGCTAGCGGATTTGTTTTAAGAGACACATTTTCTTTAGATACAATTTTGTTTGATTTGAGTCTTTCAGAACCTGTGGCATTTGATGGTAAAAATTTAACTATCCCTGATGTTAAATTGCTGGTTTCTCCAGAGTTTGCCAAAATACTAGGAAACCCGGACTTGACAGGTTTATTTGCTGGAACTGCACGAATTGATGCTCAAGTTGCTGCCGTACCCGAATCTGATAGTGTGCTAGCAGTTTTGGCAGTGGGTGCGGCTCTCTTGGCAACTAGATTTTATCCTCGAAAAATTAAATACACTTGATATCTTGAAGCATGGCTAAATGCTTATCAACCGGTGCGAGGGTATTCGCAGCAATCAGCCCACTGGCGGCGACTGCTGGTAAACCAATACCGGGAAATGTCGAGTCTCCACAGCACATCAGCCCTGGTAGAGGTGTGCCGGGACCAGGAAACATACCACTTCCAGCCTGAATTGCTGGGCCATAGGAACCTTGGTGACGGCGAAGATAACGCTCGTGGGTTAGAGGTGTACCAACAAGTGTGACTTCACAACGAGAGCGAATATCTGGAATGACCCTTTCCAAAGCTTGCCACATTACTTCTGCACGCGATCGCTTTTGTTGGGCATATTCTTGATTCCTCCTATCCATTCCCTGCCAGATAGCATACGGCTCATTACCAGGAGTATAAACATGAATTACGTGCTTACCTGCTGGCGCTAAGGATGGATCCAGAACTGAAGGAATTGATATCACTACAACATTCTGAGGTGCTGTTATGCCCAATTCCCAGTTATTAACCACGATGTAATGACACCGCAAATTTGATTGTAATGCTTGAGCATCAATGCCCAAATGTAGATGCATAAAGCTATCACATTCAGGTGTCGCCTGTCGTTTAGTGCGGTACTTTTTGGGTATCGCCTTTTCTGGTAGTAACTTCAGTGTGTCCCAAACCGATGCATTAGAAATTACTGCCCGCCGCGCTCGAATTTCGGAGCGATCGCGCAGACGCACACCCACCGCACGATTACCTTCTACAAGCACTTCTTCCACATGAGCGCCTAGAATCAACTTCCCACCGTGACGCTCCAACCCTTGTACAAGGGTGTCAACTAAAGCACCACTACCACCAATGGGATATTCAAGTATTGCATCTGGGCGATACCAGTCCGCAAACATAAATCCTACCTCTGCGGCACTAGTGCCATCTGCGGGTAATCCAGAAAGTAGGAAACACAGCAAATTCAGCCAGTTTCGGGTAAAAGGATCTTTAACAACCCCATCCATAATTCGGCTGAAGGGGCCCGTCAGCTTAATTATATTCGCCAGATTTTTTGTCAGAGATGGGAGAAATGGGCCCACAGTTCTAGCTGCACCAAAATCAAAGCGTAATGCGGCTGGTGGTATGGAAGTTGCTGCACTAGCAAATGGTTCCATAATGCGCTGGAGTTCCTGCCATTCAGCAACAGCATCATTACCACAGAATCTCATCAGCACTTCACAAAATTGCTCCGCACCAACCGACGTATCAAAATCACCTTCTGGTACACAACAACCCCAAGTATCGTAGGTTACACATGGTAATTCAGAACCAATTGCATCTAACACTTGTCGCAAAGGATTGGCAGAGGGGCTGTAAGATAGTCCAGAGTAGAGAGACGGGCCCGAGTCAAACTTGAAACCATTGCGCTCAAAAGCATGGGCAGCACCTCCAGCAATGGAGTGACTTTCGCAGACTATTACATCAAAGCCATATCGTGCCAAAACAGCAGCACAACTCAAACCGCCAATACCGCTACCAATGACAACTACATCTGTAACTTGCATATATGTTTGCAACAATAAAGTGAGCTACTCAGACTGCCTACGGGTGGGGACTTCCGCGTACTGTTAGAACAGGTGTGGAAACTTGGATAATATCATTCGCTCCTCCATCCATAAACCGCTCTAATTAGTTAATATCATCACAAACGATGAACATTAAACCGCCAGTGCCGCATTCTTCAAATTAAAGGGTTGATTCACACAGGCTAATGAGAAGCTTAAACTAGTAACTAAGTTGACCCAAGCTAAAGTAAAACTTCTGACTTAGCACTAGGGATTGGGGATTGGGGACTAGAAAAAGAAGACAAGGAGAAAAATAATAACTCTTCATGACTAACGACTAATGACTAACGACTAATGACCAATGACTAACTCATATTGGAGAAAGGAATTTGAAAAATCAGCAATTTGGAAATTGGCAAAGCACAGTTTTAGGAATTGTGTTAGCAACACTAGTGGTTCTGGGACTAAATTCCTTTATCATTATTAACCCAGGACAAGCAGGAGTGATCAGCATTTTGGGTAAAGCGAGAGATGGGGCATTATTGGAAGGGATTCATGCAAAACCGCCTTTTATCTCAGTGATAGATGTGTATGATTTGACTGTGCAGAAATTTGAAGTTCCGGCAGAGAGTTCCACTAAAGATTTGCAAAATTTATCTGCGAGATTTGCGATCAACTTTCGCCTCGATCCCATTAAGGTAGTTGAAGTTAGAAGGAAACAAGGAACCTTAGCAAATATTGTATCGAAAATCATTGCACCACAGACCCAAGAAGCCTTTAAAATTGCAGCCGCTAGAAGAACAGTAGAAGAAGCAATTACTAAAAGAAGTGAGTTGAAAGAAGACTTTGATGAAGCCCTAGGCGATCGCTTAGACAAATATGGGATAATTGTGTTAGATACTAGCGTAGTTGATTTAGCATTCTCACCAGAATTTGCAAGAGCTGTGGAAGAAAAACAAATTGCTGAACAACGAGCGCAAAGAGCCGTTTATGTAGCACGGGAAGCAGAACAAGAAGCACAAGCAGATGTGAATCGCGCTAAAGGTAGGGCAGAAGCTCAAAGACTTTTAGCAGAGACACTCAAAGCCCAAGGGGGGCAGTTAGTTCTGCAAAAAGAAGCAATTGAAGCTTGGAGAACTGGCGGCGCTCAAATGCCCAAAGTCCTTGTTATGGGTGGTGACTCAAAAGGCGGTGTCCCCTTCATATTTAACCTTGGAAATGTCCAAAATCAACCGTAAAAAGAGTAGGCATTAGATAATAAAGTCCAGAATTATGGAATTTGCTTTGGCCTCATACAAATTCCATAGCACTTGGACGATTTGCAATCCAAAATCTAAAATCAAAAATAGTATAAGTTGGGCTAGTACCAACTCTAACACAATCGAAAACCCAACAAGTCAATAATCGAAGTTTATGTCAACCCCCAATCCTCAAAATCTCACCGCCGAAGAAGCGAAAAAATTACTGAATAAATTCAACTGTCTAGACATTGCCCCTATCCTCAAGTCATCAGAAAAAGCAGTAATTCGTGATGCCCTAATTTTGATCACCAAGCTTGCTGATTACCAAATTTTAGGAATTTGTGCTGATACAGCAGAAGAAGGAATATTGGCAATGAAGACCTATTCTCTGGCTTTGGGTTATGAACCACCAGACAATTTACTTACACCTGAAGGGCCAGTTTATATAAAATTAAATGGTAAAAATGGCTTGTGTTATCTCGATTCTTATGCTGGACATCATCGTGGCGTATTAGTTTCTTGTCAGTCTTACCACGAAGACGGAATAAACGAAATGTATGGACATCTCCCCTTGGATTTATTTGTATAGAATTCGGCAAATGTAGGTAAGGTATGTGCTTTACCTACTAGCTAACGATCAATGAAAAATTACTAGATTTTATGAGTATTATTACACTACAATCGGTTAAAAAAGACTTTGGTATCAAAGAAGTTTTAAAAGATGCCAGCTTTAGCCTCGATGCTACCGATAAAGTTGGTTTAATTGGTACTAACGGTTCAGGAAAATCAACCCTATTAAAAATGATTGCCGGGTTAGAATCCATTGATAGTGGTCAAATTTTAGTTAATTCTGGTTCTAGAATTATCTACTTACCCCAGCAGCCAGATTTAGATGAAAACCACACAGTTTTAGAGCAAGTTTTCGCCGACAGTGGTGAACACATGGCTTTGGTGCGTGAGTACGAAGAACTCTCGGATAAATTAGCTCACTATCCAGATGATAGCCAACTGATGTCTCGCCTTTCTGTGGTGATGCAAAAGATGGATACAACTGGTGCTTGGGAACTAGAAACTAATGCTAAAATCATCCTCACAAAATTAGGAATTTCTGACTTTGATGCCAAAATAAGCACTTTATCTGGGGGCTATCGCAAGCGGATTGCTTTAGCATCAGCATTGCTAGCAGAACCCGATGTTTTGCTTATGGATGAGCCGACAAACCATCTGGATGCTCTTTCTGTAGAATGGTTACAAAGTTATTTAAATCGCTATCGCGGCGCACTTTTTCTCATCACCCACGATCGCTACTTTCTAGATCGTGTCACCAATCGGATCATTGAAATCGACCGAGGCGACATTTACACCTATTCAGGTAACTATTCATATTACCTCGAAAAGAAAGCTTTAGCCGAAGAATCTGCCGTAAGTAGTCAACGTAAACACCAAGGCTTGTTGCGGCGCGAGTTGGAATGGCTGAAAAAAGGCCCAAAAGCTAGAAGTACCAAACAGAAAGCTAGAATTGACCGCGCTCACGCTTTGCGGGATACTGAATTTAAACAAGTTCAGGGTAAAGTTGATATTTCTACAGTTGGTCGTCGCATTGGCAAAAAAGTTATTGAATTAAATAACATTTCTAAAGCTTATGATGGACGTACCCTGATTAATAATTTCACCTACGAATTTAGTCCAGAAGACCGCATTGGCATCATCGGCGCTAATGGTGCTGGTAAATCCACTTTAATGGATATTATTACTGGTCAGATTAAGCCAGATTCAGGTGTTGCAGAAATTGGTACTACAATTCACATCGGTTATTTTGACCAGCATTCAGAAGAATTGCTCACAGCTTTAAACGAAAATCAGCGCGTGATTGACTACATCAAAGAAGAAGGTGAATTTATCAAAATTACCGATGGGACTCAAATTACTGCTTCTCAAATGTTAGAGCGGTTTTTGTTTCCTGGTAATCAACAGTATGCCCCAATTAATAAACTTTCGGGTGGTGAAAAACGCCGTTTATTTCTGTTGCGGGTTTTGATGAGTGCGCCCAATGTGTTGATTTTAGATGAACCGACAAACGATTTAGATGTTCAGACATTGGCAGTACTTGAGGATTATTTAGAGGATTTTGTCGGGTGTGTAATTGTAGTTTCTCACGATCGCTACTTTCTCGATCGCACCATCGACACAGTCTTTTCCTTTGAAGAAGGCGGTAATCTGCGGCAATATCCAGGTAATTACTCAATTTATCTGGACTATAAGAAGGCTGAAGAGGCACAGCAACAAGCTGCTAACGCTAAGGAGAAGCCCAAAAATGTCGAAGTGCAAAATGGTGCGGCTTCACCCAAGGATGTAGAGAATACCAAGCGGCGGAGGTTATCTAATTGGGAGAAAAAAGAATTTGAGCAATTAGAAGGTAAAATTGCCAAGTTAGAGGCTGAAAAGGCAGAAACCGAGAAAACACTAGCGAATGTCTCACCGGGAAATTATAGCCAAGTGCAGAAATTGTACGATCAGGTGGAAAAGCTCAAGCAAGCGATTGATGTGGCGACTGAACGCTGGTTAGAGTTGGCAGAGATGGAGTCTTAATAGCAAATACCTGGAGATTAGAAATTGCGGTTACACACACAAAACCCACCTGCGTTAAAAATGCAAAACTTTAGTAGTATTGGGGCAGATATAGCTATGACAGAATTTTTCTCAATTATTGCCGTACCCCTAATGTATCTAAAATAACCCGCATTAGTATCTCTGGGTCGATTGGTTTAGAAATATGCTGTTGAAATCCAGCCGCTATTGCAAGTTGTTGATTAATCTCTCCAGCATAAGCTGTGAGGGCGATCGCTGGAATTTCTTCGCCTTTTGAAGGTGAGAGCTTTCTAATTTGACGAATTAGTGTGTAGCCATCCATATCGGGCATACCAATATCACTTATTAGCAAATCAAATTTTGCTTGCTCCAAAATGCTCAGAGCATCGTATGCTGATTGAGCTTGAGTCACTTGAAAGCCATGCTCTTCTAACAAGAAGGCGATTACCTCTCGTGAATCTGTGTCGTCGTCTACTAGCAGTGCTTGCAATCCATGAAAATCAAAGTCTGAGAAATTATCAGGCACAATATCATTGTGATTTAATTTTGCCGTAGGGATGAGTGGCAGCTTAACTGTAAACGTTGCTCCTTGCGCTTCTCCGGGACTCGCTGCCTGAACAGTTCCCCCATGCAATTCAACCAAATAACGCACGATCGCTAACCCTAAGCCTAACCCCCCAAATTGTCGAGTTGTTGTACCATCGGCTTGGCGGAAGTAGTCAAAGACATAAGGCAGAAAGTCACCAGAGATCCCCCTACCAGTATCGCTGACAGTGATTTGAGCGTATTCATCAGGATGAGTATCTAATTCCTTTACTGTCTCTAACTGCACCTCAACTTGATCACCCTGTGAGGTAAATTTAATAGCGTTGGTAAGCAGATTCCAAACAACCTGTTGCAGGCGACCAGAATCACCCAAAACTTGCCCAACGTTTGGTTCAAATATTGTCTTAATCTGAATAGATTTAGCTTCAGCAGCAAGCCGCACCGTTTCCAGCGCAGCTTTGATGGTAAAAGTTAGGTTGACTGGAACTGTTTTCAAGCTCAATTTGCCTTGGAGAATGCGCGACACATCAAGCAAATCTTCGATCAGTTGTGCTTGCAGCTTGGCATTGCGCTCGATCGTTTCCAGTGCATACTGAGTTTTAGCTGCGTTTTGCTGGCTGGTTTGTAAGATTTTTGTCCATCCCAGAATCGGATTTAAGGGCGATCGCAATTCATGAGACAGCACTGCTAAAAATTCATCTTTGATGCGGTTTGCTTGCTGCGCTTGTTCAGTCTGTTCCTGCAAAGAGACCATCAGCCGATTAAGGCGATCGTTCTGCTCTTGCAGTAAAGCTTCTGCACGCTTACGTTCGGTAATATCGGATAGGATGAAAACAGCACCTGTGAGCGTCCCATGCTCATCAAGTACTGGGTCGATAGTTTTACTAAACCATCTGTCTTGAGACTGAACTTCTAAAACCTGCCGTTGGTGAGTTTCTGTAGCACGGTGAAAGCAAATACCGTCCCCAATTCCCCATTTTACGTTAATCAACTCATAGTAGGTGCGACCTAAAATTTCGCTATAAGGCTTGTAAACGAGTTGCATCATCGCTCGATTACAGCGCAACACTCTGCCTTCTTGGTCTACTAGACATACACCGTCATTGATGGAGTCAAAAGTCGTTTGCCACTCTCGTGCTGAAGATAAAGCTGCTTCCTCTGCCCGTCGAATTCGCAGCAGCGATCGCACTGTAGCCACCAGTTCAATAGGTTCAACAGGTTGTATAAGATAAGCATCAGCACCACTGTCTAAGCCTTCTGCTTTATCTTGACTTTGAACAAAACTTGCCGAAAGGTGTAGCACGGGAATAAAAGCAGTTTCGGGATTTGCCTTAATTTGGCGACAAACTTCAAAGCCTGTAATATCGGGTAATTTGACATCCAAAATCACCAGAGCAGGGAGATGCTCAACAACTGCCTTTAATCCTTCTGCTCCGGTTGCTGCTTCCACAACCCGAAAGCCTGCATCTTGCAAAATCCGGATCACAACGTAACGATTGGCTTCGTTATCATCCACATGGAGAATTGTAACCTGTAGCTCAGACATGAATTCCCCCTGAAACCTCTAGAACAAGTCCGGCTTTGACGAGGGCATCTTGAAGTTGGGCGTTCGTCGTTGCTTGAGAGCCTGTTTCTTTAGAAACAATAGCGATGCTTTGTTTTGCTAACCAGCTGTTCGCTTCTGCATCCAGTTGGGCAGACGAGTGGATAATTACAGGAATTGACGAAGTGACTGAATTATGCCTCAGTTGTTTGAGTACATCAAACCCGCTCATCTCTGGCATCTCCAAGTCAAGCACGATCGCAGTCGGTTGCTCAGATTGTGCCAACGCTAACCCTTCCTGTCCGTTCGCGGCTTCTAAAATACTCAAAGGTGTATTTCCTAACAACTGTTTCATCAGATACCGATAGGCGGGGTCATCGTCAATTAACAAGATTTTTTGAGGCTTGTTCTGATTAATTAGCGTATTGAGTTTGATTAATAGCTGTAATCTGTCTACGGGCTTAATCAGAAAACCGTTAGCTCCTAGTGCCAGTGCTTGCTTCTCGTTATCAATGATAGTAATAACGACTATAGGGATGGTGCAAGTCATTTCATCTGCTTTAAGTTCTCGCAAGAACGTCCAGCCGTTTTGCCCTTCTAGCATAATATCTAGCATAATCGCTGCTGGTCGGACTTGTTGTAATACTTGCCTTGCTTCAGCTAAGGTGCGGGTGGCAATTAATTGATAGGTTGACTGCTGAAGGTGGTTTTCGTAAATAAATAGTGTTTCTGGATGATCTTCAACCGCCAGAATGGGCAGCCGAGTTGTCTCAAGTGATATAAGCGGCTGTACTACGGTGGGAAATTCAGTTGTGTATGGGTAGATGAGCGGAATCGATACTGTAAAAGTAGAGCCTTGACCTGGCTTACTTCTAACCGAAATACTACCGCCGAGTAGCTCCGCTAGCTTGCGTGATAACGGCAATCCTAACCCGGTTCCCTTCACCTGCTTTTGTAGAGAAGACTCAATTTGAATAAAATCCTCAAAAATGCGCTCTTGATCGGCGATCGCAATGCCGATCCCCGTATCAGACACAGAGAATGTCACGGTATGACCCCTTTGCACAGCACTCACGCGCACTTCTCCCTGCTGGGTAAATTTGAGTGCATTCGAGACAAAGTTTCTCAGTATTTGCGCGACTTTGCCCTCATCAGTATAAAGTGGAGCTATGCTTTCAGGTTCCTCCACAATCAGCGCAACAGAGGAGTCTTGAACCAATAATGGGCGCAGCATTCCCCGCAGAGTAGCAAATAAGTCACTAACTTCAAAGGAACTGGGACGCACTTCAATTTTTCCAGCTTCCACCTTTGCCAAATCCAACAAGTCATTGACCATTTCTGATAATCCGCTCGCCGCCTTTTGGATGAATGTCACCTGCTTTTCTTGCTCGACGGTCAAATCGCCATCCATCCGTGCTAACAGCATCCGAGAAAGGGACAGAATCGAGTTGAGGGGTGTACGAAACTCATGGCTCATGTTCGAGAGAAAGCGGGTTTTTAGGTCATTTACCTTTTGCAAGGAACTTGCCTTTTCATCCAGTTCTGCGTAGAGAGCAACCACACCACGATTGGTATCTTCCAGTTCCCGGTTGAGCTGGGTCAATTCTTCCTCGCGCTTGCGTAACTCTGCCATTGCCCGCAGTAATTCCTGGTTTTGTCGCTGGATCTCTTGATATGGATTCTGGGGCGATCGCTCCATCACAGTTTCTCGAATCTGCTGCAATTGCGAATCAGTAAAAGTCCGTGTGCGCTTCGAGAATTTTTTGCTCATCACCACCGTTGTTCCCTGTCCTGGCAGCGATTCCATTTCAAAGAAATCCATCAGCTTGCGGCTACCCATGATGCCTAGCCCCATTCTTGTACTAGAGGTGTAGCGTCCTGCCAGAACGTCTGCCAGATCAGGAATTCCCTTACCCCGATCCTGAATCCGAATCACAAACGCTTGCGGTTCTCCTGCCACAGAAAATTCAACGGTTCCACCTCTGGCATACTGAAAGGCGTTACGGGCAATTTCTGAAACTGCCGTTGCCAATCGTGCCTGATCTTGGGCAGCAAAGCCCAATTGCTCTGCAATCTCACGAGTTCGCTGCCGAGCCTGCACAACATCCTGTTCGTACTGGATTTCGAGGGTGAAAATAGTTGTCAAGTCGCTTCACTCCAAATTAAATCAGTTATCAGTTACTACTGAGACGGCAGGGGGGCAGGGGAGGCAGGGGAGGCAGGGGAGGCAGGGGAGGCAGGGGAGGCAGGGGAGGCAGGGGGAGCAGGGGGAGAAGAGTCTGAATAACGGGACTTAAGCTAAAAATTGGATAATTTAATTTTTGGAGTGCCCTTAATGATTTCTCAACCAAGGTGATGGATTATTAATCATATTCACCAGACCAGATAAAACTTGGTTGTAATTTGCATAAATTTCTCGTCCTAATTCTACATTCATGTAGTTGCATTTGACAGCAAATTCAATCCAGGTTTGAGTTTCGGCAGCTTCTGCCTCACAATCATTTAATTTAGCGATAAAAGCTGCTTCATAACGCCGTTTTCTCCATGCTTCTGCCATATTTGCACACACAGAACGTGATGATCTACGAATTTGATCAGTTAACGAATATCTCTCCTCCACAGGGAACTTTTTTGATAGCTCAAAAATTTTCATTGCTGCTTCAAAGGCAATTTTATAAATCCCCAAATCTCTATGATCTTTTATTGCTTCTTTATTCATTATTTTGCCTCCCCTGCTCCCCCTGCCTCCCCTGCCTCCCCTGCTCCCCCTGCCTCCCCTGCCTCCCCTGCCTCCCCTGCCTCCCCTGCCTCCCCTACTCCCCTGCTCCCCCTGCCTCCCCTGCCTCCCCTGCCTCCCCTGCTCCCCCTGCCTCCCCTGCCTCCCCTACTCCCCCTGCCATCTTCACCCCACTCCCCTAGCCACCAACACCGTCACATCGTCTCGCTCTCGGTTAAAGTCCCGGTATAACACACCTGCAATCAGGCTGGGATGTTTTTGACTTAAGCCTGGATAGCGATCAAGCTGCCACTTAGTGTCTAATCCGTCAGAATGCATAATTAAAAGTCCGTTGGCATACCAGGGATAGGTAAACTCTTGAATTTTGCGGACTTCATGTCCCACCGTGCCGTTGTTAGATATTAGATGGTGGCGTTCAGTAAACGAGAAAATGCTGGCAGCGATATTACCTATTCCGGCAAAGCGGACAGACTGTTGTTCAAAGTCGATTTCGGCAATGGCGAGTGCTGCTCCGCGTGTACTTCGCAAGGCGGCGTGGGCAGCTTCGACGATCGCACCAGGAGAGCGATGATGTTCTTGAAAGATTCTTACGGCTTGTGAAGCAGCAGTGGCAGCAGCAGGCCCATGCCCTAAGCCATCGGCTACTAGCAACAGGCTGCGGCAACGATCGATTTGATATGCCCAGGCATCTCCCGAAACGTCCTCCCCTCGTTTGGGCAAACAGATCGCCCCAATTTCTAAAGTTTCTTGGGGCGGATGAAGTGCGGAGTCTGACCAAAGGTGAGCGAGGAGCGCCGTCCCTTGGTTGCGAATGGAGTAAATTTCAAATAAACCAGAGAGGCGAGAAATTGCACCCAGTCCATTGCCTAAGGTTCCGGCTGTGGAAAAGCCATCTTGCAAACACTCATCCACATCAACCATTCCCCGTCCTTTATCTAGCGACAAGACTTCAATACCGATGGCTGAATCTTGTTCGAGCAATCTTAGTAATAAGACCCCACCCTGACCGTGCTGGATCAGATTGTTCGCAACCTCTGTCACCACAATACCAACCTTGCCCCGTTGGGTTTCCTGAAAACCGAGCCGAGTTGCTAAAGCGATCGCTACCCGTCGCGCTTCCCCAGTCTGGCTAGATTCAGTAATTGTAATGGCGACAGATTCTCTCATACAGCACTTTGCAACTAAATGAGGTACAGAACCAAGGATTCACACACAAATCAAATTATTCTTCTTCCTCCTGCCTTCTGCCTCCTGCCTCCTGCCTCAAAACCACTGACTTTGTACTTCATGCAAAAGAAAACTGCTGTATTATTTCCATCGTACAATTACTATCCGTGTCCCTTCTCCCACCGCAGACTGAATTTCAAACTCGTTGGCAAGTCGTTTGGCACCGCCCAGTCCCATCCCCAACCCGCTCCCAGTGGTGAACCCATCCTTCAGTGCCATCTCAATATTGGGAATTCCCGGCCCCCGATCTTCAAAAGTCAACCGAAGTCCTCGTTTTCTCTCTTCTTGAAGCATTTCTAGCTTGACTGTGCCACCTCCCCCGTAGTCTAGGGTATTGCGCGCTAACTCACTAGCAGCAGTCACAATTTTAGTTTGGTCTACTAAACTTAAACCAATCTCCACGGCCATCTGGCGCACAGCTTGCCGAACTAATACTATATCTGTTGAAGTTTGAATGTTGAGCGTTTCAGTCTGCTGCATCGTCATCTACACGCCATTTATTAGCAGCGGTCTGATTTTTGGTTTTATTAAGTGAAGAGCGCAACAGTGCCATACCCTTTTCTACGTTTAGGGCAGTCCGAATGTCTGTCAGCGACAGCCCCAATTCTACCAGGGTAATTGCCACAGCAGGCTGCATACCAACGACAACTGTTTGGGCATCCAGCACCCGTGACATTCTGGCAGTGTTTCCTAAAATCCTCGCAACGAAAGAATCAACAATCTCTAATGCAGAGATATCGATCAATACACCGTGAACATTAGCTTCAGAGATGCGGTTGGTCAAGTCATCCTGTAGTGTCATAGCAAGCTGATCGTGCATATCCACTTGGATCGTCACAATCAGGAAATTGCCCATTTCGAGTATAGGAATGTGTTCCATTACTTCCTCCTGCCTACCTATTCGGGTTGAGAGCGGGTAATGCTAGCTCCCAAACGTTTTAGTGCAGTGAGAAAGGCATCGGCTAACGTTGCCTTCGTTGTAACATCAGTCAAATCAATGCCGAGATAAACGATCGTTTGGGCAATTTGAGGACGAATGCCACTGATCATACAATCAGCTCCCATGAGACGGGCAGCCGTAACTGTCTTAAGTAGATGTTGAGCGGTGAGGGTATCTACGGTTGCAACCCCGGTAATGTCAATAATGGCAACTTCTGACCCTGTTTCAACAATCTTCTGCAATAACGACTCCATCATAATTTGAGTACGCGTACTATCCAGGGTACCGATAATGGGTAATGCCAAAATTCCCTCCCAGAGTTTAATTACTGGGGTAGACAGCTCCATCAACTCTTGCTGCTGCCGCAAAATCACTTCTTCACGCGCTTTTTGATACACTTCAATTGTCAGCAATCCCAGCTGATCCAGTAGGTTTGTGGCTAGCCATATCTCTTCACCTAACTCAATGGCGTCTTTTAATTGCTGACGCATTCGGTTAAACAGGGGTTGCTTGAACGAAAAGACGAATGTAGCTGTTTCCGACGGTGTGAAACCTTGTTGCGATCGCGATCGAGAAACGCCCTTTAGCATCGAGCGCATCTCTTGCCAGTCCCCTGCTTGAATATTGCTCAACTTTCCCTGAGCAACGGCGACACGAAACAAGCTTAGGAATTCCCGGCACTCCTCTTTTAGCTCGGCTTCTTTCATCAAGCCTCTGCGAATATTGACAGTGGCTAATTCCTGAGTCCACTCCGACAGCAGATCAGCCTCAAAGGTTTCTAGGATCTGCGGTATCTTACTTTCACTCATTGTTCCTAAGGCAACAGTTTTCATTAGTCTCCAATTCAGTGTATGACGATTCAGCCTAACCTAATAGCTGAAGTTGAAAATCGAGTCATGCTTGTTTTTGGAGAAAAATTGTCAAGAAAGGCAGGAGGCAGGAGGCAGGAGGTAAAAGTATTACTATTCCTAGCCTTGAGGTTTTCAAAATGTCCTTGCCTAACCTGCGATCGCACTTCTACAACACCCTACTAACTATCTCTCATAAACTGCATAGTTTACCGTTGTATGCATCGCCTACAATGATTTCTCGGAAGACATTTAAGCTACTCAATTTTCTGCTTTTGGGCAGGTTGGTTTTAGAATCAGTACACAAGTTTTGGAGTCAGCACTTAGGCTTGTTGATGAGTAGTGTATTAGATATGTAGATTTATCTTATGGGCAAAAGGCGATCGCTCTTCTATAAACTGCGATCGCATCAGTCTTTTCTACAGAATACTAAGCGATCGCTTAAGCCGCTTTGCATCTACGCACTCCCCAACAAACTGAAGCGGTCTCACTCGTGACGGGAACGGTCTAAGTCATGACGGGAACGGTCTAAGTCATGACGGGAACGGTCTCGCTCGTGACGGGAGCGGTTTCACTCGTGACGGGAGCGGTCTCAGTCGTAACGGGAGCGGTCTCGCTCGTGGCGGGAGCGGTTTCACTCGTGACGGGAGCGGTCTCACTCGTGACGGGAGCGGTCTCGCTCGTGACGGGAGCGGTCTCACTCGTGACGGGAGCGGTCTCACTTTTGCTTTTTTACATGATTAATTAAATTCTGAAAAGAAATACCGAAAAATTACCGATATAACCTGAATATTTTATGAACAAAAACTGTGAGTTCTGCTGAACCGAAACGTAGTTCAATTAAGCCAAGCTAGCTATAGCAGCATCTTAAAGGAGTAATTTTATGTCTCGTCAAAAACGTACATCCCGCATTCTAGAAAAAGCTCAGTTAAGGTCGGCCGGACTGAAATCGATCGTTCCAAACATCAAATTTGATGAAAATTATAATCTGGAAAAACTGATTGAGTCAATTGACCAGTTACGTAACAAACTTGATGTTTATAATACGGCTCTGTCTGTGGTTGACTCTTCTAAAACTGAAATTGAAGAGATGGAAAAAAACTTGAGTCAGCTTTCTGAAAAAATGCTGATGGTGGTTGCTATCAAATACGGCAAAGACAGCCGCGAATATGAAATGGCGGGTGGTGTTCGCAATAGCGATCGCATCCGCAAAATTAGGTCGAGCCGCTTGAAAAATGTTGCAGAACAAGCATCAGAAGAAAATAATAAAACTGCATAGAGCAGCTTAAAACAAAAGCCTTGAGCAACTTGTCTGGCAAATTGGGCGTTAGCACGCTAGTAAAATCAGCACTACAATAGCTAGCGTCCACCAAAAGCCAACTAATGCCGCAAAATAACCAAACTGCTGTCGAATTCCGCGATGTCACCTTTAGCCGCAATCATCGCCCTTTGGTGTCAAATCTCAATTTCACCATCCGCCAAGGAGAAGCACTGATATTACTTGGGCGTAGTGGTAGCGGCAAAACCACAACAATGAAGTTAATTAATCGCCTATTCACACCGACACAAGGCGAAGTTTTATTTGATGGCATTCCCACAACTCAATGGGATGAAATTAAACTGCGACGAAAAATTGGTTACGTAATTCAAGAAATTGGTTTATTTCCGCATTTCACTGTAGAACGCAATGTGGGTTTAGTCCCAGCTTTGGAAGGTTGGCAATCTAAACAAATAAAAACGCGGGTTTATGAATTGCTGCAATTAGTGGGTTTAGAACCAGCACAATTCGCAGGGCGTTACCCGCACGAACTTTCGGGGGGACAAAAGCAAAGAATAGGTGTAGCCAGGGCTTTAGCAGCAGATCCGCCTGTGCTGTTGATGGATGAACCGTTTGGCGCACTCGATCCGATTACCCGCTTAGAACTGCAACAAGAGTTTCGGCGTTTGCAGCAAGAGTTAGGCAAGACAGTTGTGTTTGTTACCCACGATATTCAAGAAGCCTTTGTTTTAGCATCGAGAATTGGTTTAATGTATGGGGGAGAGTTGGTAGTATTGGAGGCGAAGGATGAATTTATGCGATCGCAACATCCAGAAAGCCTCGCTTTTCTCCAATGTCTGCGTTCCCTACAAGATACTTTATGAAAGATTTCTTCCTCGTTAAGTATGCTCCAGAAATTCTTCAGCATACTCTAGAACACTTATTTTTGGTAGGTATTGCAATTGGAATTGCCATACTTGTAGGTATTCCATTAGGTATTTTAATTACACGCAAAACCTATCTCCGCCAATCAATTCTCGGTATAGCAAATATTTTCCAAACTATTCCTAGTTTGGCGTTGTTTGGCTTACTCATTCCTGTGCCGATAATTGGCGGAATTGGCGCAGTCCCAGCAATTGTTGCTTTAACTGTATATTCCTTGCTGCCGATAATTCGTAATACTTACACAGGGATTACTGGCGTAGATCCAGCGATTCGAGAAGCTGGGAGAGGGATGGGAATGACAGATAGACAATTGTTATTGCAAGTTGAGATTCCCTTGGCATTGGGAGTAATTTTGGCAGGGGTAAGAGTAGCAGCAGTGATTGCCATAGGTATTGCAACTATTGCAGCAGCAATTGGTGCTGGTGGTTTGGGAGTATTTATTTTTCGTGGGATATCAGTAGTGAACAATCAGTTAATTTTAGCTGGTGCAGTTCCGGCAGCGGGAATTGCATTATTAACTGACTTCGCAATTGGCTGGATGGAGAATAAATTAAAAGTTAAGTAATGAAAAAATTTTTGGCACTTTGCTTTTTAAATTTTGCTGTATTATTTTTAATCGCTGGCTGTACGCCGAATTTAAATAGTAGTAACAATGATGCTAATATTATCGTTGCTTCTAAAGGTTTTACCGAACAAGATGTTTTAGCTGAACTTTTAGCACAGCAAATCGAGGCAACAACTAATTTAAAAGTATCTCGTCGTACTCTAGGTGGTTCTTTTGTTTGCCATAATGCTATTACTGCTGGTCAAATCGATGCTTATATTGAGTATACAGGCACAGCTTTGACTGCAATTTTAAAGGAAAAACCAATTAATGGCTCCAAAGAAGTTTATGAAAAAATAAAACAAACATACGCCCGGCAATTCAATTTGGAAGTGATGCCAAACTTGGGTTTTGAAAACACTTTTGCAATGATTATCCGAGGTGAAGATGCCAAGCGCAACAATATTCAAACTCTCTCCCAAGCTAGTCAATATACACCGCAGTGGCGTGCGGGTTTCGGTTACGAATTTGTAGAACGGGAAGATGGTTTTCCAGGATTAGCTAAAACTTACAATTTACGTTTTGCTAAACCACCCCAAATTATGGATTTGGGTTTGATATATCGTGCTTTGATTCAAAAACAGGTGGATGTGGTGGCGGGTAATTCCACTGACGGGCAGATTGCTCGCTTGGGTTTAGTTGTCTTAAAAGATGATAAACAGTATTTTCCACCTTACGAAACTGTGCCAATCGTCCGTCAAGAAACATTGAAAAAATATCCCGAATTAAGAAAAGCGATCGCTTCACTTGCTGGGAAGATTTCAGCAGATGAAATGCAACAATTAAACTATTTAGTTGAAGGGGAATTACGTGATATTAAAGGTGTTGTCCGGGAGTTTTTGAAATCGAAAGGATTAGGTTCATCTCAAGGATAGACAAGATGGGTAATAGTCTATACCATTTTCCAACTACTAGATATAGCGGTTCCCATTCAAATGCGGTACAAGATTATATTGCAAGGTGTAGGGGCACGGCAGTACCCATACGTGTCAACTTAACGTGAAACCTTGGCAATGACGTTATATCAAGCCTACTCAATTACCAATTAAGTCGTCGGAACCCCACCCCGCTTTTGTCTAGCGACAAAACCTCCCCTCCCCGTGAACGGGGAGGGGATTAAGGGGAGCCAGTGCGGTCTTGGGGTCTCCTCAAGTGAAGCATCTGGCGTGTGGGGTAAAACGCCTGTGGGATAAGCGTTTTAACTTAAGTTGACACCAATGGGCAGTGCCGTGCCCCTACGGATGTACCTCGCGTAAACGAGAAACGCCATAGACCCCTTTGCTTTTCACATCGGGTTATAAAGATAAAGATATATGTTTTCTGAAGTTAAAAAATGTCTTGTGTTGGCTGTACCTTTAGCAGCAGCACAACTGGCTCAATCTGCAACTGCTTTTGTAGATACGGTCATGATGGGCTGGTTGGGAAGCCAAACAATTGCATCTGGAGGTTTGGGAGCTGTTATCTTTAATTTTTGTCTGCTGATTGCTAATGGTATTGTTTCTGCTGTCAGTCCCTTAGCTGCCCAAGCATACGGAGCGGGAAATACAGAAAAAGTTGGCACAATTGTCCGGCTTGGACTAGGCATATCTCTGATATTAGGAATGCCAATTACATTGCTGCTTTACAATGCAGGTGCTTTACTACTGCTACTAGGGCAGGATGCTAATACAGTAGCATTAGCAGAAATTTATTTAAGGGCGATCGCCTGGGGTTTTATTCCTGGTTTGGGCTTTGGGGTACTTAAAAGCTTTCTTTCGGCTCTTTTGCGACCGCAGTTAATTATGGTGACTGTGGTTTTGGGTACTCTGCTCAACATCACAGCTAACTATGTGCTGATGTTTGGCAAGTTGGGATTTCCTGCGCTGGGTTTAGCTGGTATCGGTTGGGCAAGCACGCTCTCACTTTGGGCAATGTTTATTGCTTTGACAGTTTATGTCTGTAATCAGCGTGAATTTGCAGTCTACGGTATTTTTCGACCTTTGTCTAACGAAGCTTTTTCCGTAGAGTATCGCCGGATCATTGGCGAGATTTTTCACATTGGATTACCCATCGGCGGACTGATTGCAGTAGAGGCTGGACTGTTCACCGTTGTCACCTTTTTAATCGGACAATTGGGAACAAATGCCCTTGCTGCTCATCAAATAGCTTTACAAACAATTTCTATATCATTCCAGATTGCGCTGGGTATTTCTCTAGCAACAACAGTACGGGTTGGGCAGTTAGCCGGACAGGATGACCTAATCGCTACTCGTCGGGCTGGATATGTAGGCATTGCCATTGCAGGTTTGTCTATGGGTGTAGCAGGCATTTTATTTTGGTTAGCGCCAAAGTCGATTATTTCCCTTTACATTGACACCAGCAATCAGAATAATGCAGATGTGGTTGCCCTGGCGGTGAAATTGCTGGGAGTGGCGGCGATTTTTCAAATAGTTGATGGTGTGCAAGTGACTGCGGCGGGAGCATTACGCGGACTAAAAGACACTCGAATTCCGATGTTAATTGGCATTTTTGCTTATTGGTGTGTTGGTTTATTGACTGGTTATGGTTTCGGGATCTGGTCAGGATATGGAGCCATTGGTCTTTGGTGGGGATTGGCTATTGGTTTAGCGATCGCTGCAATAATCCTTACTTGGCGGTTTAGTACTAAAAAAACTAAATCATTTATAGAAATAAGTTAACCGCAGAGGGAAGATTCGGAGATTTTTATCAAAGTCGTTGTAGATCCTCCTAAATCCTCCTTAAAAAGGAGGACTTTGAAAGGTTTTTGCCCCCCTTTTTAAGGGGGGTTGGGGGGATCAAAGCTTGTGGCGCAACTCTATAAGAAAATTCAGAATATTTATTTGGAAATCTCTAAGCTGGATTAAAAGTATTTATACCCATAAACATAGAAGCAAAAAATGCAAGACGTACTCTTAACATCAAAGTTAAGATTACGATTAAGAGTAGGTGTCTGCTAAAACCTACCCGCTTTACCTGAGTTTTTATACAGACATCCCTTTTTACGGAGTTTTTTATGAAAAACATATTACAAGGCTCCATCTGTGAAGCACAGAATTCACATCAGAGCTATAGTATTCCGTCCTACAATAGGCTGCTTTTGGTCGTGAAGGATTTGGCTTGTGTACGGACTATTGAGGAAATTATTGAGATTGTGCGTTTGGCTGCTCGCGATCTAACTAATGCTGATGGAGTAACTTTTGTACTGCGGGATGGTGAATGTTGCCACTATGTCGATGAAAATGCCATCGGGCCACTTTGGAAAGGTATGCGTTTTCCGATCAAGTCTTGCATCTCCGGTTGGGCAATGCTCAATAAACAAGCAGCCGTGATTGAGGACATTTATCAGGATGCGCGAATTCCTCTCGATGCTTATAAAGTAACTTTTGTCAAGAGCTTAGTGATGGTTCCCATACGGATTTCTGATCCACTCGGTGCGATCGGAGCCTACTGGAGTACACCACACCGAGCCACGCCCGAAGAGATAGAATTGCTTGAAACTTTGACCGAAACTACAGCAGTGGCGATCGCAAATGTTCAACTTTTTCAAAAACTTACGAACCAAAACGCGCTTAAAGACAAATTCATTGCCATGCTAGCTCACGAGCTGAGAAATCCTGTTGCTCCCATCTCAAATGGGGTTCAGCTTCTCAAGTTGAAGCTAGGCGAGACTGGTGTAGTCGGAGAAACAGTTTTAAAGATGCAGCACCAGATTAAGCACCTCTCAAAATTGATTGATGAGTTACTTGATGTATCGTCCATCACCTATGGGAAGATTTCATTAAACCTTGAGAAGGTTAATCTGGTGGAATTGGTTCGCCAGAGTCTTAATGACCATGCACAAGCAATAAAGAAATCGAACCTTAACGTAGTACAAGACCTGCCAAACACGCCTCTGTGGGCTTATGTTGATCCGACGCGATTCTTCCAAGTTTTTGGAAACCTTCTTGATAACGCCTTAAAGTTTTCCAAGCCAGATGGAATGATCTGGGTGGATCTCTCATTTATTCCAGGTGAAAATGGCTCAGGCAGTGTAGCAGCTTTATCTGTAAAAGACTCAGGCATAGGGATAGACCCGACAATCTTACCAGAACTATTCGAGCCGTTTACCCAGGCTGATCGCAGTTTAGACCGTTCGAGGGGTGGGTTAGGTTTAGGACTATCGGTAGTAAAAAGTCTTGTCGAACTTCATGGTGGTAATGTTGAAGCCTCAAGTAGAGGGATCAATTTGGGAGCAGAATTCAAAGTCACTCTCCCTGTATGCGAAGAGACTACAGCTTGGCATAATGACCCAGAGATTATAGAAACGGCTAAAAAATCGTTGAAGATTTTAGTGATCGAAGATAACGAGGATTCAGCCGTGACATTAAAAGCAGTGCTTGAGTACTTCGGGCATGAAGTTTCTATTGCCAATAATGGAATTTCAGGGGTAGAAACTGCAAGGGAATTTGAGCCTCATGTGATTATTTGTGACATTGGACTTCCCGAAATGGATGGATTCGCCGTTGCACAGGAACTGAGTAAAGACCCTAAATTTACTCGCTCAATTCTGATTGCGCTTACTGGCTATGGTAGTCAAGAAGATAGAGAGCTTGCGCTTAAGTCTGGTTTTAAATCTCACTTGACCAAGCCTGTGGACTTTGAAGTGCTTACGGCAGAAATTGATCGATACTTTCTCGTGAGTGCGTAAGCGTAGCCCATCGTAGACTCACTTTTATCGTATTAAATCATATTTTGCAGGCTCACCCGGATAAAAGCGATCGCTCAGAATTTACTCAAGCCAAATTAAACAACATTGATCAAAAAATCAGCAGTGATGATTTTGCCATTTCGATTGAACTGACCCCAAAGTTTATACTTTCCTGATTGAGGAAATTTAGTCATAAAATGAACCTGTCCAGTAGGAGTATTTTTTAATGCATGAGCATGGATATAATCTTCTGCTGTTAAAGAGGTTGACTTTCGCAGGATAACTAAATGTCCTTTTTCTCCCAAGTAAGGCTGTAAGTCTGTAAGCGATTGATTGCTAGAAGCTTCTTGTAATTTAAAAATTAAAGTGACTTCTTGACCTGCTTTAATAGTGGATTCAGAGAGAATGAGATTGACTTTAGTATCATTAAAAATTTTAGTTCTGTCTAGGTTAATTTCTGGAGCAGCAATACTATTTCCAGGAACTTGCATTTTCAGTACTGAAACTTGTTCTGTTTGACTAACAGGTTTGTAATCACTAAAAAATGTGTAACCACCAGCTTGTGGAAAACTAGTTTTAACTTCAAACTGCCCATTATCGTTATATGTTGGATGAAGATGACTAAAAAATTGAAGATCATCACTAACAACAATTAAATGCATGAGCTTTTCTTGGAAAGTTTCAAAATTTGCGATCGCTTTCCCATTTAAATCTTGAACCTCAATCAATAGTGGAATATTTTTATTCTGGGTAATGTTACTAGGAACTTTGAGTTTTGCCTGAGTCAATGCTTTCTTATCACCATGAATCGTGCCACTTGTTGAATGTTCTCTATGATCACTCTCAGTGGTTGAACGCTCTTGATGCTGATGTGTGCTAACAGATATTGCTTTTTCTTGATTAGATAATAATGAGCAACTTTGAGCTAGCACTAAAGTAGTAGCTATAACAATCGTATTTAGAAATCGATTCATTGATTTAACTCCATTTTTTTAATAGATTAAATTATTCAAAAGTATCCACACAAGCTGAACAAGCTAATTTATGAACAGTAATTTGTAGGGTCATCTCTGAAAACTCCTGGCTATTAACTGATAAATCGTGATTTGTTTGAGTAGGTTTTTAATTTATTTATTCAACCTAGAATTAGCTTATATTCTCCACCTAACGGGAGAGTCAAGAGGAAAAATCAAAGAAATTAACTTATAAGTAAACACATAAAATTTCTATTCACCAACTTATGATGAACAGAAATTTTTAAAATAAAGGCTGTAATGAGGATATTAAAAATAGCAAAAACTAACTTATAGTCACCATTAAAATTTCAAGTTTTGACTTTTACTAGAAATTTTATTTTTTACTAAATTGACTGTTTTTAAGTACACTCGTAAGGGCACGGCACTGCCGTGCCCCTACACCTTGCAATATAATTTTGTACTGCATCTGAATGGGAACCGCTATATCTCTCACTAATTATGTTCAATAATTGGACAAATAGTTGAATAAGAATCATCAGGCTTAATTTCCCAACCAGAGAGCAAACCCGATAATTCTTGCCTCAAAATTAGTAATTGCTGAATTTGCTCATCAATTGCTTTTACCTTATCTTCTAGTTTAATTTTGATATGCTCACAAGGTAATTCCCCTCCATCATGAACATTTAAAAAATCTTTAATCTCTGATAAGCTTAATCCTAAACTTTGAGCGCGTTTAATAAAGTGTAGTCGCTCCAAAATATCAGAGTTAAATAATCTAAATCCACCTTCCGTTCTTCCTGATGATTTTAATAGGCCAAGTTCTTCATAGTAGCGAATAGTTTTAATGGGTACGCCGCTTTCTTTGGCAACTACACCAATCTGTTTTGCTTCTGCTTGGGCTAACATACTAACTAAACCCTCAGTGAGATATGATTACTGATCTTATACTAAACTCTCCATTCAACTGGAGAGTCAAGTATGAAAAGGATGATTCCATTAAGCTCATGAGACACTGATTTGAGTGGACAACTTTTCTTCAGTAGTGTTTGCGGCTTGGACTGCGATCGCACCACGAAACATATTCATACCGCAAGTGAAAGTATATTCACCTGTTGTTTCAGGGGTAAATTCCACAGTAGTAGCTTGATTAAGCGGTAAATCTGCGGCAATGTGAAAGTCTGGAATCAAAACTTGTTCTAAACAACTGCTGGGATCTTTGCGTTCAAATTTTAGTCGTACTGGTTTCCCGACTTGCACTACAATTCGACTTGGCTCATATCCTCCATCAACGGTGACGGTTGCTTCCTGAATATTTCCACTCGTTGCAACTGCTTTCTGAGACTTGGGTTTACTCAGCAAGAACCACCAAACTTCTAAGCTAATTAGTCCCAATCCGCCGAGGGTGACGGCTACTTTGTTCCCTAATGGCTGCTCAATGCGTTGAAATTGATTGGTTTGGACTGTTGCAGATGAGTGCGCCTGGTGGGAGTTTTGTGCAACTGCTTCACCAGATGCAATTGAGAATACAACTCCTAAACTGGCTATACTACCGATGAGTGCTGTTTTGTTCAACATTAAAAAACCTCCTAGGTGAATGTGAGTAAGTTACCAGCTATATTAAAGTTCCTGAAATTGCTCCTAGCAGAAATCCAAATCCTGCTAAAGTCCCGAAAAATATCACTTGATTGAACATTGTTATTTCCTCTACCCAAGTGTTTTAGGTTGGAAGTTACGTAAACGTAACGCATTCGTAACTACAGAAACCGAACTAAAGGCCATTGCTGCACCGGCGATAATCGGGTTCAGTAACCAACCAAAGATAGGAAAGAGAATTCCGGCGGCGATGGGAATACCAGCAACGTTGTAAATAAAAGCGAAGAATAGGTTTTGGCGAATATTGCGAATTGTGGCGCGGCTGAGTTGAATTGCTGTAACTATGCCTTGCAAATCACCAGAGATTAAGGTAATATCGCTAGCTGCGATCGCCACATCTGTACCAGTACCAATTGCAATTCCCACATCGGCTTGAGCTAAGGCTGGTGCATCATTAATACCATCACCAACCATTGCAACGATTTTGCCTTCTGCTTGTAGTGCTTGCACTGTAGCAGCTTTTTGATCGGGGCGGACTTCTGCCAAAACCCGCTTAATACCAACTTCACGGGCGATACTTTCTGCGGTGCGGCGGTTATCACCTGTGAGCATCACAACTTCTAAACCGAGTTTTTGCAGTACTTTTACCGCTTGGGTGGAAGTGGGTTTAATAGCATCAGCAATCCCCATTAATCCTTTGATTTCGCCATCAACTACTAACCAAACTGCGGTTTTACCCAGGTATTCTAAGCGTTCTTTGTCTTGTTGCAAACTTTGAGTGTTAATACTCAACTCTTCCATCCAGCGTTGTGTACCAATTTGTACGAAACGGTTAGTAACGATACCTTGTACACCACTACCTGCAACGGCTTCAAAATCTCTGACATCTGCTAAGGTTACTTCCTGAGATTGGGCGTATCGAACAACTGCTTCTGCTAATGGGTGTTCAGAATTACGTTCTAAGGATGCTGCTAGTTGTATCAGTTTAATTTCGTTGCCGTTAAGTGTACCGTTAACTGTGAGAAAATCTGTAACTGTCGGTTTACCTTGAGTAATCGTGCCGGTCTTGTCTAACACAATTGTTTGAATCTGATGTGCTATTTCTAGGCTTTCGGCTCCTTTAATTAAAATGCCGTTTTCTGCACCTTTCCCAGTACCTACCATCACCGAAGTTGGTGTGGCTAAACCCAACGCACAAGGACAAGCGATAATTAACACCCCGACTGTGGTAATCAACGCCAGGGTGACATTACCCATGATGTTGTACCAAATAATAAAGGTAAAGATAGCGATCGCAATTACCGCCGGCACAAACCACCCTGTAACTTGGTCTGCTAGTCTTTGAATGGGAGCTTTTGAGCCTTGAGCCTGTTGCACTAGTTGGACAATCTGCGCCAGTACAGTATCCTTACCAACTCTTGTCGCCCGAAACTTAAAACTTCCGGTTTTGTTGATGGTTGCTCCGATAACTTCATCCCCTGGTTGCTTTTTCACTGCTACACTTTCGCCAGTCACCATTGCTTCATCAACAGTGGATGTTCCGTCAACTACTTCGCCATCAACCGGAATTTTCTCCCCAGGACGAACCAACACTACATCGCTAATTTGTACTTGTTCAATGGGTACATCTACTTCTCGCCCGTTGCGAATTAACCGTGCTGTTTTCGCCTGCAAACCAATCAGCTTGCGGATAGCTTCTGAAGTTTGGCCTTTGGCGCGATTTTCAAACAGCCGCCCTAACAAAATCAAGGTAATTACAATCGCCGCAGTTTCATAATACACATCTGGCATCAATCCCTGAGCTATGAAAAAGCCAGGAAATAAAGTGGCAAATAGTGAATAGAAATATGCGGCACTTGTACCCAAAGCTATTAAGGTATCCATTGTCGCAGCATGGCGTTTGAAAGCTTTCCAGGTATTAACGTAAAAAGAGTAACCGCACCAGAACTGTACAGGAGTAGTAAGGACTAATTGCAGCCAAGGGTTATGCAGCCACATTGGAATCAAAGGTAGGTGTAACCCTGTCATCATCGGTAGTGAGCCAATCACCAGCACAGTGCCAATGATGCCCCCTACCGTCACCTTTCGCACTAAATCACGGGATTCTTTCTGGCGATATCTTTTTTCTTCATCATCTTCCCCAGTCATCAAGTTTTGTTCTTGGAGGGGATAGGCAGAATAACCTGCTGCATCCACCGCATCTTGGATGGCTTGTAAATCTGTTGTTCTGGGGTCATAATCAACTGTTGCCTGTTCTGCCCCAAAATTCACACTACATTCATTCACACCTGGGACAGAACTAATAGCATCTTCAATACTTCTGGCACAGGAAGCGCAACTCATCCCACGCAGCTTAAGTGTGGCATTCTCCATTTTAAGCCTCCAATTATCAAGTCGTGTTCAAGACTGATTTCATCTTGAATCATCCAGTTAACTGGAGAGTCAAGAGGGTAGAGGAAAAAAATTGGAATTAGCTAAAAAGTCACCACACTGCGAATTGATTCGCCTTTGTGCATCAATTCAAAAGCATTATTAATTTGCTCAATGGGCATTACATGAGTAATCAAATCATCAATGTTTATCTTCCCTTCCATATACCAATCAACAATTTTTGGCACATCTGTACGTCCTCTAGCGCCACCAAACGCCGAACCTTTCCAAACGCGTCCGGTTACTAGTTGAAAAGGACGAGTATTGATTTCCTGTCCAGCACCAGCAACACCAATAATCACACTAACGCCCCAACCTTTGTGGCAGCATTCTAATGCTTGACGCATAACTTTGACATTACCGATACATTCAAAACTGTAATCAGCACCGCCTTTTGTTAAATCAACCAGATAAGGAACTAAATCACCTTCTACTTCCTGGGGATTGACAAAGTGCGTCATGCCAAACTTTTCCGCCAAGGTACGTTTGCTGGGATTAATATCTACCCCGACAATCATATTCGCCCCTACCATCCGCGCCGCTTGGATAACATTTAAGCCAATACCACCCAAGCCGAAAACCACAACATTTGCTCCTGGTTCCACCTTGGCAGTATTGATGACTGCACCAACGCCAGTAGTCACACCACAGCCAATGTAACAAACCTTATCAAATGGAGCGTCTTCTCGAATTTTTGCCAGAGCGATTTCTGGCAGCACCGTATAGTTGGCAAAAGTGGATGTACCCATGTAATGATGAATCATCTGTCCATCAATGCTAAAGCGACTAGTGCCATCGGGCATAACACCCCGTCCTTGAGTTAAGCGAATGGCTTGACAAAGATTAGTTTTGAAACTCAAACAATATTCGCACTGGCGGCATTCGGGAGTGTACAGGGGAATTACATGATCCCCTGGTTTGAGACTGGTGACACCAGCGCCTACCTCCACTACCACACCAGCGCCTTCATGTCCCAAAATTGCCGGAAACAAACCTTCGGGATCATCACCAGATAATGTAAAGGCATCGGTATGGCAAACCCCACTGGCTTTCACCTCAACTAACACTTCACCAGCTTTTGGCCCCGATAGTTGAACGGTTTCAATCGTCAACGGCTTACCTACGCTGTAAGCTACTGCTGCTTTAACTTGCAACATCAGCCCTCCTAATATAGTTATTTGACTTTTCCCCAGTGCTGCAATACAGGGATTATTTCACTTAAACATATTGAGCGCATGATACACTTTTGTATCACTTCATCGTATTTATTAAGGACGATCGCCACGATAACGATAAATCTTATCTTTGTTAAAATATCATTCTCTAGCTAGATTGGTTAAAGGCGGTAACAGTTGTTTTGGCAACAATCTAAACTTGATGTCAGCACCAACCCCTAAATAATTTGTCCACCCCTCAATTAATACATTTTGTCACAGCTTATGAACCCTGCCCTAACTCAAATTGGCGCTCAAATGTCCAACCTGACTGGCGTAAGAGCAATCATGAAGGATATTATCGAGACATTACGAGCGGGTGCAGGGCAGCAGTTTATTAATTTGAGTGCTGGTAATCCGTTGATTTTGCCAGAGGTAGAGCAATTATGGCGGGATTGTACTGCACAGCTTTTGGCTAGCCCAGAATATGGTGAGGTAGTTTGTCGCTACGGCTCAAGTCAGGGTTATGCACCATTAATTGAAGCGATCGCCAACGACTTTAACAAACGCTACGGGTTAAACTTAAGCGATCGCAATATCCTCATTACCGCCGGCAGTCAAACCCTCTACTTCTACGCTGCTAATACTTTCGGTGGTTACACTTCTAGCGGCGAGTTAAAACAAATCGTTTTGCCCCTCAGCCCTGACTACACTGGTTACGGCGGTGTTTGCTTAGTTCCAAAAGCCTTAATCGCCTACAAACCGACTCTTGATATTGATGCAGCCGCCCATCGATTTAAATATCGCCCCGACTTCAGCCAACTGTCGATTACAGAAGATACGGGTTGTGTTCTCTTCTCTCGCCCTTGTAATCCCACTGGTAATGTTCTCACTGATGATGAGGTGAAAAAAATTACTGCCCTGGCTGCGCCTTACAATCTGCCCGTGTTAATTGACTCGGCTTATGCACCTCCCTTCCCGGCATTGAACTTTACCGAAATGACACCAGTGTTTGGCGATAACATCTTACACTGCATGAGTTTATCAAAAGCGGGATTACCAGGAGAAAGGGTTGGTATTGCCATTGGGAATGAAAAGTGGATTGAAGCGCTGGAGTGTTTCCAAGCAAATATTGGTCTCCATTCTTCACGTTACGGCCAAGCGATCGCAGCTCTTGCAATCAACTCTGGCGCTTTAGTGGAAATTTCTCACAGTGTCATCCGTCCCTTTTACCAAAATAAATTTACCGTTTTAGAAACTAGTTTAGAACAAGCGATGCCCAAGGATTTACCTTGGTTCCTCCATCGCGGTGAAGGAGCAATTTTTGCTTGGTTGTGGTTACAGGATCTACCCATCAGCGACTGGGAATTTTACCAGCAACTTAAGCAAGTAGGTGTGATTATTGTCCCTGGAAGTACCTTCTTCCCCGGTTTAGAGGAAGAATGGGCCCACAAACACCAATGCTTCCGCATCAGCCTCACAGGCAGCGATGAGGAGATAGCCACTGCTATGCAACGTTTAGCAAAAGTGGCTGAAGAAACTTATAAGCGTACGGCTGTGACTGCCTAGTAGTAAAAATGGAAATGAAACACGAAGAAGCAAACAAAGAGATAGGGAGCAAAGGCGCAAAAGTGCCCAGGAGCAGAGGAGGAAGAAAATCAAAAAAGTCCAGTCCCCAATCGCCAATCCTCAATCCCCAATCCCTAATCCCCAATCCCCAGTCCCCAGCCCCCAATCTCGACGATTGGCTAGAAATTGGTAAGATTGTTTCCCCTCAAGGGTTGTCTGGGGAATTACGCGTTTATCCTGTATCTGACTTCCCCGAAAGATTTGAGGTACCAGGGAAACGTTGGTTGTTGCGTTCAGGTGATACAGAACCACAACCAATCGAATTATTGACAGGACGTTATATTAGTAACAAAAACTTGTATGTGATCAAATTAGCTGGCGTGGAACATTGCGATCAGGCCGAGGCGTTGCGCGGTTGTAAGCTAATGGTACCAGCAAGCGATCGCCCCCAATTAGATGAGGATGAATATCATGTCCTCGATTTGATAGGCTTGGAAGTTTTCATGCAAGCATCTGGCGAACTTGTTGGTACGGTAGTAGATATTATCCCCGCCGGAAATGATTTGTTAGAAGTAAAGTTCCATGAATCATTTGCTACTGACAAAAAGCAACAGACTGTTTTGATTCCATTTGTGGAAGCGATCGCACCAGTCGTAGACTTGAAATCTCATCGTATTGAAATTACCCCGCCGCCTGGATTATTGGAAATTAATAATTAGCTCATTGCTGTCAACAATCTTGGCGATACATTAGAGGCGATCGCTTTATTTAACTGATACTAGCCTTACCATCGCTGAGTGCATAGCAGTCAACCGTCGGACAATCTGATCAATCTCCAAATCTAATATGCTGTAATCAATGACTGCTTGACGAATAGGTGTATGTCCTTGATTGACAGCTAGCTCTTGTATACGCGCCGTACGTAGCGCTTGCAGGTGCGGTTGAATTTTTTGCAGCGTTTCTTCCAAGTCAGGTAAAGGCGGTGGTATAACTTCCTGCTGTACTGAATCAGCTAACTGCTGTAACAGTAATGAAACTTGGCGAACAAAGGTTTCTAATTCTGGAAGTGGCACAGTTCCTCGAAAATATTCGAGATGGACAGCCAAAACTGTCACGGCATTAGTAAAACGTCCCATGTATACCAACAGCGTCATTACTGGTTCCACTATTCCTTTCTGCATCTGGGGTTCGCGCAGCAATCCTTGGAAAGAGGCTTGGGCATTACCAATTGCCAGTCCGGTTTGCCGGCGTTGACTGATAATCGTAGAGTCTTGCTCCTTTGTTCCTTGGTAAACAGCCATTACATCCCTAAAGTATTTGTGGGATTCTCGCAGAGCAGTGGCGAGTTGAGTAGGTAAGCGATCGCGTTCCCGATTTGGCAATATAAAGTAATGACTCGCAAAAGCTAGTCCCGCCCCAATTAATGTATTTAACACGCGAAAGCCAGCAAATTCCCAACCAATTGGATGACCAATATCGATAATTAGTAAGACAAATATTGATAAGAAAATCACTGAATAAGCATAGTTGAAACTGATCAGGGAAATGCCACAAAAGACTGTCAGCACAATGATTATGTCTAACACAGGCTTACTTGTGATGGTTGCAACTATGACAGCTGCTAACACAGCTCCCAAGATAGTCCCGCCAACTCGCTGGAAGAAACGCCAGAAAGTTGCACCAAAGTTAGGTTTGAGGACTAGGATGCTTGTCAGTGTCACCCAATAGCCCATTGGTAAATTGGTAATGCTATACAGAATTACACCTACAGTTAGAGTCACAGCAATGCGGAGAGCATGGCGAAAGATTGCTGAGTCTAAGGTAAGGTTTTCTTTGAGTAAATCTAAGAGCGATCGCTGTTTATCTTCAACTACAAGAAGTGTATCTACATCTCGCCCACTCATTTTGCTGCGATCTATTAGAGATTTAGCTGTCTGAGCCATGTATTGCAATTGCTTCATCAGCTTTTCTATCATCAGCACTAGGTTAGTGAGAGCAACGAGAGTTGTGTAGTCTGTCTCACTCCCAGCAATTGCTTTTCTTTGCAGATTTTCTTGTTCTTTCAGTGCCTCATAGATGCGGTTGAGATTTCCCAGATCGATGCTGGTAGGCTTGCCAGATATGGCTTTCGCTATGGATCGAAGAATCACTGATATTTGTTCGAGTGCATCGTCTACTAATTGCTGGACTGCGTGATATTGCTGATGTTGAAAGTGAGTTTCTAGTAACTCTGTTAAGGCAATAACTGAACCAAGCAAGCGATCGCCATCCTGAATTAGTACCAACAATTGTTCATCCATCCAACTTCGAGCCGAATTTCCAATTCGTGCAGTACCTAAAATAGTACGTGCTGTCTCTAACGCCTTTCTAATTTCGAGAATCTTTTCAGGTGTTGCCACTTTACCGAGAAATGCCTGAATGTAGTTAGCGATCGCACTGAAGCAGCCAGCCAAAGCTATCCGTAGGGGGTCATAAGGTCTAAAAGGCCACATTACTAACGAGAGTAGCATCGCCCATCCGCCTGCAATAAGACATAGCAGCGATCGCATGAGTGCGGCTTCCAAGTTTCCTGGCTGTGCGATCATGGAAATAAATGATATTCCTACCACCAGACCGACATTCGCGCCAGCATTACCGTACATGGATGCAAAACCTGAAGCAAGACCCCAGAGAAATGTCAGCACCACAGTTAGCGCTGGAACTTTAGCGGCTAGGGTAGCCACAAACATTGAAACAGCCATTCCCAAAGTAGCCGCCGTCATTGCCTTAGCTTTTATCTGGTAAGGGCCGCCAACATTCGCTAAGTTGACAAAGTAAGCCATTAAACCGATAAATAATCCGCTTTCTCTCTGGTTTATAAGTTGACCGATTAGCATGGGAACCCCCAATCCTAACGCTGCTCGCAAGCCGTTGGATATTGCTGGTTTTCCTGGCTGTGACTGGATCAGAAATTTCAGAAAATTACTTCGATTCAATTGCATTGTTTTTGTTAAAAAATTTGAATAATTTGAAGTTTTTAGTTAAATAGAGAGGCGGGTTTTCTGCGCCTTTTTTTGATCCTGGTATGGCAAGCGATAAGATTAAAAATAAATTCATGCTGTGTTTATGGCAACCCAACTCAGTGAAGCCAAATCCCAAACTGAACTGGTAATTTCTTGGGAAGCCTTACCCAAGGATTTTAAACTAGAGGATGAACCAGTGGAGAACACAGGTCAGCCACTTCTGGCTGGTGCTTTGCGTGAAAGCTTAGAAATCAGTGGATTTATCCAACCCCAGATGTTGATAGCTTCAAACTTTGGTCTTTGTGCGACAGTCAACGGCCAATTTATTGCCAAAGCACCTGACTGGGTTTATGTGCCGTCGGTTAATCAAGTTGTGGGTAATCGCAAAAGTTATACACCCAATTTAGAAGGGGATATCCCAGTGATCGCCATCGAATTTTTATCCGATACTGAAGGTGGAGAATATTCAGTCAAGCGAACTTATCCACCAGGAAAATGGTTTTTCTACGAGCAAATTTTGCAGATTCCCATCTACGTAATTTTTGAACCAGATGGCGGTTTATTAGAATTCTATGAACTGGAAAATAAACGCTATGAGTTAAAGCAACCCGACGAAAATGGCCGCCATTGGATTGATGTAATGGGCTTATTTTTGGGAACTTGGCAAGGAACAAAAGAAGGGCGAAGTGGTTATTGGTTGCGCTGGTGGGATCAAGCTGGTAATTTATTACCGTGGGCTGTAGAACAGATTGAACAAGAACGCCAACGTGCTGAACAAGAACGCCAACGCGCTGAACAAGAACACCAACGCGCTGAACAAGAACGCCAGCAAAAAGAACGGCTGATTGCTTATTTGCAATCTCAGGGTATTGACCCGAATAATTTGTCTTAATAAATAACTTCACTAATTATGGGCTGTTGCGAAATACCCGTAAGGGAAAGAAACAGAAACCTAAATTGTAAAGTTTAGGAATCTCCGCCGTTTACGGCGGGGAGGATGTCAAATTGTACGGTATAGTATTTCGCCAGCCTTTGGCACAAGCAAGATACCTTCATCCTCGCGGTTAGCCCATTCAGAAGGTCTAATAGTAGCCGGATCACGATAGTTCAAGTTATGAGCAACACACCGTTCAGCAGAAATACCAGTAGCTAAAATCACACAAATCCGCGCTTGTTCCCCTTTTATCGGATCAAATGTACCCATACCTTTTAAATGAGTACTATGGGCCAGCACTCCACCGGGATACTCTTGGAATTTATCCCACTGTTTGAGGAAGTAATCCCGCACATGATAACCAATTTGGGCTAGAATTTCGCCATGTGTATAGCTAAATTCGGTAATGTGAGGGGCGTATATAATTACTTCGCCTCCGTCGGCCACTACTGGCTCTAGCTTGTACATTCCTTTAGCTGCTGTCCAAATGTCGTCATACATTCGGGGCATTACTGAAAGCACTTGTTTAAAAGGCTGATCTACATATTTAATATGCAGTTTGGCTGATAATTTTGCAGCAGCTTCCCAGGCTGACTCTGGTTGATCTATGTAAAGTCCAGCTAGCTGATTTGTTTTGGGTGCAACCACCATCGCCAAGCAAAGTTTCGGGGTAGAAATCAGGTTAGCGGCTCGGTTAATCAAGCGTCGAACTGGTGTTATTCCCGGTGTACCAATAATCTCGTAACAGGTGATTAATGCACCTAACCAATGTGATATATCAATTACTTCCTGACCACCAATGCCGGGAAAAAAGTATTTATTCCCACCAGAGAAACCGACAACTTCGTGTGGAAAAACTGGGCCGCAAACCATTATTAAATCGTATTCTGTTACCAGTTTGTTGACACGGACTTCAACTGCCTGATGTAGCATTCCCCGGCTGATATCTGCTATTTCATCTGCCGAAATTACTCCACAAGAAATAAAGGTATTCGGTTCATTCCAAAGGTGGTTAAATATCTGAACTTTTTTAAAGATTGTCTCTCGCTCCTCCTGTGTCACCCCCACCAAGCGATTGATTTGTTCTTGACTCAAGGGATTATGTGTACCCAGAGCGATCAAAAAATCTAGAGCCGCTACCCTTTTACCCAACTCTTGATGAAGCAATCGAAACATTTGAGGGATGGGAGCAGTACGAGTGCCATCTGGAATTAATACTAAAATACGCTGTCCATCCAACTTAGGATCTGCCAAAGCTTGATGAACTAGCTCGGAAACTTGCTGATCTGAAAGTGTCCCGTAAGTTACAGCCAGTGAATACATGATTAAACTCCACTGTAGATACTAAACCCACCGTCTACAGGTACAACGACTCCGTTGACGAAACTAGAACCAGAACTGCATAACCAGATTAAGGTGCTGAGTAATTCATCCGGTTTTCCAAAACGTCCGGCGGGGGTATGCTCGATAATTTTTTGCCCGCGAACGGTCAAACTGCCATCTGTATTTAGGAGTAAATCTCGATTTTGTTCCCCAATAAAGAAACCTGGCGCGATCGCATTTACTCGCATTCCATCTCCATACTTTTGGGCGAGTTCGACGGCTAACCAGCGAGTAAAGTTATCTATCCCGGCTTTAGCAGCTGAATAGCCAACCACACGGCTGATCACCCGAATTGCAGACATAGAAGAAATATTGACAATACAACCATAGGGCTGGTTTTTTTCTATCATTGCTTGACCAAAAACTTGGCTGGGTAGTAGAGTACCGAGTAAGTTTAAGCTAACTACTTCCTCAAAAGCCGCGTGTGGCATATCAAAGATAGTCGCATCAGGGGTAATTGTGGCAGCCGGAATATTACCGCCAGCCATGTTTACCAAAATATCTATTTGACCCCAACGCTGTATAATTACATCCCTGGCTATTTCTAATTGGGAGCGATCGCTAACATCTGCCAGCACAGCTATGCTTTCTCCACCATTAGCAGTAATATCAGCTACTACTGCACCCGCCCTTGCTTCATTGCGACCCAAAACCACGACTCGCGCTCCAGCAAGGGCTAAACCCCGTGCCATAGCCCCACCAAGCACACCAGAGCCGCCTGTGACGACTGCTACCTGCTCTTTTAAACTAAAAAGTTTATTTAAAATTAAGTTTGACATCTTGTTTCAATTCGTAATTCGTAATTCGTAATTCGTAATTAAAAAATCAATATTAGGACTAACCTTTTCAAGGTAGGTAAAAAGTTTGGTTAATAAATTCTTGTTCGAGCTATTTACTCTGTGTCGCGCCAGTTGCTACAAGTCGGGGAACCCGCCCAACGCACTGGCTTCTCTGCGCCTCTGTGGTTAAATAAATTACTTTTAAACCGCGAGCGCAGAGAGAAAAAAAGAGATTTTTCGAATCACCTTGAAAGAGCTAATTTTAATAGCTTGATTTGGGAAAATTGGTATTAGTCCAGTTTGTAAGCACTCTTAGCGAGGTCGTAAGCTAAAGCGCGGGCCATATCATACCCTTCCTCTTCCTCGACTAATCCCCGTGTTACCAATCCAGCTAACCAATTACAAGCTACTCGCCGCCAGACTGTATGACGAGCCGGAATAGAAACGAAAGCGCGGGTATCATCATTAAACCCGGCAGTGTTATAAAGTCCAGCAGTTTCCATTACCTGATTGAAGTAGCGTTCCATGCCATTTACGCTGTCATGAAACCACCAAGGCGGGCCAAGCAATACAGTGGGATAATGACCGGCTAGTGGAGCCAATTCTCGGCTGTAAGTGCTTTCATCCATGCCAAAAAGAATTAAACTAAAGCGCTTGTCATCACCGTAAGCTGACAACAACGGACGCAGATTTTGAGTCCATTCTATTTTCAACGGAATATCAGCACCTTTATCAGATCCAAACCTCTCAAAGAAAGCCGGGTTGTGGTTACGCATAACACCACAATGCATTTGCATCACTAAGCCATCTTCTACACTCATCCGAGCCATTTCCATGAATATATGACCGGTAAAATGCTCTACATCTCCTGGATTCAGCTTGCCGATTAATGCTCTAGAAAAGATAGCTTCTGCTTCGTGGTCAGAAAGGCGTGTGGTATAAGGTGTAGCCGCACTTTGATCCGTAGCCGTTGCGCCCATTTTTTTGAAGAAAGCCCGACGTTCTTCTAAAGCTTGCACAAAAGTGGCGTAAGTGCTAATTTCTCTACCTACAGCGCTTTCCAATTTAGTAAGATTTTCGCGCCAACTAGGAGCATCTAGGTTAACTACTGCATCTGGTCGAAAAGTTGGTCTGATTTGAGTAAAACCTTGTTCGTGGAGCGATCGCTGATTATCTAGGTTATCACTAGCTGCATCGGTAGTACAAAGCACTTCGATGTTAAAGCGTTTAAATAAAGCACAAGGGGAGAACTCAGGCAAAGCTAACAGACGTTCCAGGTAATCATAGATATGTCCGGCATTGCGAGAGTTTAAAGGTTCATCTACGCCAAAGACATTAGTTAGTTCGTCTTTGAGCCACAACCCGGACGGAGTACCTCGAAATAGATAAAAATGTTCGGCGAACAATTGCCAGATTTTGCGATGGTCTGTTTCTGTTGGTGCATCACTAGTAGGTATGCCCAAAGCTTGCAGAGGCACGCCCCGACTATAGAGCATTCGCAAAAGGTAGTGATCAGGGATAATAAATAATTCGGTCGGTGAACCAAAACGGGCTGCGGGATTAGCTAACAAGGCTGGATCAACGTGCCCATGTGGACAGACTAGGGGTAGCGCAGAGATGCTGTCAAAAAATTGATGAGCTAGTTGTCTTTGAACTGGTTCTGGAGAAAAGCAGCGATCGGGAGATAAACTTGGTTTTTTGGTTAACATAATTTTTGTTTGCTTAAAATTTTTAGTATTGCTGAGTGAAAATATGAATTTGCCTCATGCAGAAAGTAAGAATTTCCAATTTTTTCAATTCAGTTTGACTACCCAAGCCCCAGCCTCAAAACCAATGAACCAACGGATTAAAGTTTAGGGTGGAGTTATTGACGGTAGATATGGTTTAAGATGACTTTGTTAATGCTGCACTACTGCCACGCTGTAATAGAGAAGGAGATAAAACGCGGTTTTCTACAGTTTTTTCTTCTAATAAATCGAGTAACATTTGCATGGCATAGCCACCAATTTCTAACATTGGTTGGCTGACTGTCGTCAGTGCAGGTGTAACGTAACAGCCCAAAGCAATACCATCAAATCCAACCAAGCTTAAACTTCGCGGTACTAAAATACCTAGTTCTTGGCAGGCTAACAAAGCGCCGATCGCCACCATATCGTTGTAACAAAAGATGCCTGTTACCTCAGCAGCTAATAGTTTAAATAGCATTTGTTGCCCAGTCGTAACATCGCTGGTTCTGATATTCTCTTGGTCACTAATTGCAACCCAATCAGGATTTTGTGGTAAACCAGCTTCAGCAAGAGCCATTTGATATCCTTCTAGGCGTTGCTGATTCGACCTGCTGCGATCGCCTACACCTAGATAACCAATAGCGGTATGTCCCAGACTTATTAAATGCTCTGTGGCTAATCTAGCACCTAAGCGATCGTCTATTGCCACTGAGTGAAATATTTCTGATTGCTCTTCAGTCTGGCTGTTAATTAGAACTGTTGGCACTGCAATTTGTGTCAGTTGCTTAGTGTGCTGTTTACTAATTCGTGAGTCGGCTACTAAGATTCCGTCCACTCTCCGGCGATGAAAAGTATTTATAGCTGCTATTTCCTGCTCAAAATCTCGGTGTGAAGCACTTAACAAAACACTCAAGCCTGCGGGTCTAGCTATCTGTTCAATTCCATCTACTACCTCAGCAAAAAAGGGATCTGCTATTGAAGTTACTACTACTCCAATAGTATTAGTGCGTTTATTTTGCAAGCTTTGAGCGATCGCATTCGGCACATAGTTCATTTCTTGCGCCAGTTGCTTAATTTCTTCTCGCACTTTAGGGCTAATAAGAGCGTTATCTCGCAAAGCACGTGAAACAGTAGAATGAGAAACGCCTGCTCTCCGAGCAATATCTTCAATAGAAATTCTTCGTTTATTCATTTTTTATCTTAGAGGTTGTTTGAAAAGTTTTTCGTTGTGACTTTAGGCATTTTTAGATCCTCCTTAACCCCCTTAAAAAGCGGGGAACCGGAATCAAAGTCCCCCTTTTTTAGGGAAGCCACTGTGGTCTTCTCCCAAAGGGAGAGGCTAGCGCCTTCCGTAGAGAAGGGGTTTACCAAAGTGGAGCAAGTGCCGTGGATTTAGAGGATTTAGAACTTTTGATATCGGCAAGAGGACTTTTCAAACATCCTCTTAAGTTTTAATTATTGCACACGTGTGCATATATATTTTATTATAGAAAATAATCGTTATTTGTCAAACTGTAAAAAATTAACTAGGTGGACAAGTAGCTTGAGTAAATTGTTATCAGTAGTCCTGACTTCTACCTCGATTTCAATAACTTAACTTTTCTTAAGTAAAATATGATTAAGCAGTCAATGATTATTATCGTAATGGGTGTATCTGGCTCTGGCAAAACCACAATAGGAAAACTCTTAGCAGACTTGTTAGAATGGGAATTTAGCGATGCTGATGCTTTCCACTCGCCAGAGAATGTTGAGAAAATGCGGTGCGGTATCCCTCTAAGTGAAGCTGACAGGATGCCTTGGTTGCAAGATTTACAAACAGCTATAAAACATTGGCTGCAAGAAAATAAAAATGTGGTGCTGGCGTGTTCGGCTCTAAAAGATAGTTATCGGCAATTTCTGGTATTGGATAGCGAACGCATCAAGCTAGTTTACCTCAAAGGGTCTTATGAGTTGATTCAAAAGCGGCTGCAAGAGCGTAGCAATCATTACATGAGTGAAAAACTCCTCAACAGTCAGTTTAATACTCTTGAAGAGCCATTAAACATCTTATCTATGGATGTTGCACAACCACCCCAGATAATTGTCCAAAACATTAGAACGGCTTTAGGAATTTAGCTTATTGGTTACAAACGCAAGATTAAAATTAATCACGTCTTTACGAAAACAGGAACTTTTGGTAATTAAATTACGTCGGACGTAAATCTAAAGAAATTTTAAAATTAACCACATAAGTGGAGTGGTAGGAGAGAAAAAGTGTTTTTAAGATTAGCGCAACAGCATCAGGAATTCGCCCAAGACTTGGTAATGAACCTGCAAGCCTTGACAATTATACTTGAGCGGCGTGGCTATACTGCGTCTTGTTATATATGCGGTGACCAAATGCAGAGTGCTTCATTTATGGTTAGCCTGGGAGAAAAACACCTGATTCGGTTTTTAGTGTCTGATTACGGGATAACCTGGATGGAATTGTGGGACGATCGCGAATTAATGAAGTTAGAGGGTGCAGAAGCGATAAGCCAGTTACAAGAGTTGGCTAATATTGTTAAGCATTCTCTTGCTATACAATTGACGAATTGATGCTCCTCTGCATAGAGTTGATAAAAAAGATTAATATATATTATTTTGCCTACGTCTTTAAAATAAAAGATGAGCTTATATTTTAGTATACTTATGCCCGTTTAAGTATAAACGCGGTATAATTTGGTTGTTGCAGACAAGGCATCCAACAGATTTTATCTATTTTCGACATAGGAGTGAAAAAGATTATAGAGACGTTGCAATGCAAGGTCTTACAAGGGTTTCAGGTAACGCAGAATTAATTTCTGGAGATGTCTTTTGTCAACGTGTTACCTAATTGCTAATTTCTTCTGCTCCAAGCAAATTTAACAAAATACGACGAAAAGAAACTTAACACACGTTTTTGCACACGTGTGCAAAAATTAAAAATAAGTTCAATACAGGTTTTGCACACCTGTGCATAAGTTGGAGTGCGAAAGTACCATTTAACAAATCAATATCGACAAGTAAAAAGATATGTCTCAAACTCTAAATAATGCCATCGAACAAGCTCAAAACAATCCCTTACATTCGCTAGAAGAATGGGAAGAAGACTTGCTTAATCGCTATCCCGATCCGGACAGCATAGTTAAAGAAGGTAAAACCACCAAAGAGTACAGGAATTACGAAACGCCGACTAGAGACACCGTGAAAGAGTTTTATCGATTAAATCATATCAATCAAACATATGATTTTGTATTAGAGAAAAAAGAAGACTTTCTGAAGTTAGATAAGAAAGAAATGTCTGTCTGGGATGCATTAGAGTTTTTGAATCAATTGGTTGATGATTCAGATCCTGATACAAACTTAGACCAATTACAGCACCTATTGCAAACATCAGAAGCCATTCGCGCTGATGGCCACCCAGACTGGATGGTACTTACTGGCTTGTTTCATGATATGGGGAAAGTACTTTGCTTATTTAGTGAACCCCAATGGGCTACAGTAGGCGATACCTATCCTGTGGGTTGTGCATTTTCTGATAAGATTGTTTTTTCGGAATTTTTCAAACAAAACCCTGATTATAGTAACCCTATATATAACTCTTTATATGGTGTTTACGAGCCGAATTGTGGTTTGAGTAATGTACATATGTCATGGGGACATGATGAGTATGTATATTACATGATGAAAAACTATTTGCCCGAATCTGCATTGTATATCCTTCGCTATCACTCATTTTATCCTCAACATCGTGAAAATGCTTACGAACATTTAATGGATAAACACGATAAAGAAATGTTTAAATGGGTGAAGTTATTTAATCCCTACGATTTGTATTCAAAAAACCCTAATCCTCCAGACTGGCAAAAATTAAAGCCTTACTATGAAGATTTAGTGGCTAAATATTTACCCAAAACTTTGAAATTCTAAATCTTTCTTAGTAATTAAGGTAAACAATTTCAAACATTCCTTACAAATTATAACTGATTGAGCTTGTAGAGATTGCGAATATTTTTACCTAATGATGAATAAAAATTTTTCGGCAAGCCTAAACAGTAAGGATTCAGGTCATACCAAAATCTCTACAATCTTTTGCTGATAAAGGTTTCCGGGAATTAGTCACAAATTTACATTCTCAATAAGAATTGCGTAACGACTATATTTTCGTGCTTTATTGCGACTACAGGTATGTTAATAAGCGAAACTCAATTTTGAAACTGGCTCTGTGACTGAGTTTTAAACACCTGAATCCTTACCCTAAACAAGTAAAATATTTTTCAAGAACAAATAGTACATTGCCAGTTACAAACCTATAAAACATCTGTGCGGATGTCCTAAAGTTTATAGCTATTGGCTCAAATTTTCTTTAATTACCAGAGCAACTGAACAGACAATAACTACTTATTGCGTTCGTTATTTCACATCTTGATAACGGTGATAATAGGGTAATAATGACTTTTTTGGTATTTCTTCTCCCTATATCCAGAGAATTATTCTGATCGAGATATAACAAGATTAGCTCTGACCAATTAGTATAGCTAATAAGCACACCTGGCAGGTGTATTTGAGTAAACTCCAAAAATAAAACGCGAGGATTTTTATGTATGGTAATAGGCTATGTATTTCTGCCCATAAAGGATAGATTTAAAGCAAAATTTTTCCTCTGAGACGATTAACTTCCCTCAACTCAACTTGAGTTAAACGTATTAAGTTTTTTTAAACTCTACTAAGCTAAAAATTACTTAATTTTTCGCAGATACTCTAGTGGAAAAAATTTAAACTACATAGAAAGGGAATAGTTTTCTTGGTTTTGTAAAGTTCGATAAACGGGGATCATATTTACAATCATGCAGGTTAAACTGAAATAATCTAAAAGGAAATACAGATTTTCAATTCTCATAACATCAGGTTCTACTAATTTTAGTTAATATCTGTTTTTATTCCACACGCTTCCAAATGTATTTTCACAAAAAATGTGATTTTTTGAAGTAGTGTAACGCTCATAGTTTTGCTTTAAAAAATAAACTATCTAATTTAGGGCAATTAATAGCGCTAGCTCTAGTTAGGTCACATTATTAAACTTTTGGAAGGAGTTTAAATTGCCAAATCTAGTAGTACATAGGTTCTTTCTGAAATTTTTAGATTTAGCTCATCTTGTGATAACTTAGCAAACTTATCTTCTTTTGACCTTTTTGAATTTAAATCCGTTGTTAAAAATAGATGAATATGAAGAGATTTTCGCTCATACTGGGCATATTAGGTTTCGCTGTTGTTGGTTGCACAAATGGCGCTCAAAACGACAACACTGTTAATAATACTGGTACTAACACTGCTACCAACGCTAGTTTAGAGAGTCAGGCTAATGCTCCAAATAGAAAATTGCAAACAATCGGTGTCGCTTTGGGTGACTTAGGCAACCCTTTTTATAATGCAGTGCAGAAAGGGGCTGAGACAGAAGCGAAGAAAATTGGGGGTAATATTAGAGTTAATGCGGTTTCCAGTGCCTTTGATCTGAACCAACAAACTAATCAAATTGAAAATTTCACTGCTGCAAATACTGATTTAATTATCATCAGTGCAGTTGATAAAAAAGGAGTTAAACCGGTAATTGACCAAGCAAGGCTTGCAGGTAAGGTTGTGATTGCAGTAGATTCAGCCGTTGATGCAGATGTGGATGCAATGATTAGCTCCAACAATACCCAGGCTGGTGAGATTGCTTGTCAATATATTGCCGATCGCCTCAAAGGTCAAGGTAGTGTAGTCATCCTCAACGGGACTCCGATGGACTCAATAAATCAGCGAGTGAGTGGCTGTGAAAAGTCATTGTCCAAATATCCTGATATCAAACTCATCTCTAAAAACCAAAACGCAGAAGGTACTAGGGATGGCGGACTCAGAGTTATGAGCGATTTGCTCACAACCTTTCCGAAAATTGATGCCGTTTTTGCCACTAACGACCAAAGCGGTGTTGGTGCAGATTTAGCTGCTAGGCAAGCAAGACGTAATGAATTTTTTATTGTTGGGGTTGACGGTTCGCCAGATGCAACCAAAGCAATGGAAGACAAAGATGGTCTATTTGCTGCAACTGCTGCTCAAAATCCCGCCGGGATGGCCCAAAAAGCAGTTCAGTTGGGAAATGATATCATCCAGGGCAAAAAACTTGAGTCCTCTGACATTCTGATTCCAGTCAAGTTGGTTACCAGAGAAAACCTTAGCAGCTACAAAGGCTGGTAAGTTGTAATTCGTAATTCGTAATTCGTAATTTGTAATTCGTAATTACAACACACAGAAAAAGACTTGATACGGGAGGGTTGGAATCTTTGACCTTGTTTAAAAATACATCAGTTACAAATTGGGTGTAAATCAAAATGACTTTTAGGAGGTATATGAATGTGAGAAAGATTGTAATCGCAGCTAGCATACTAGGTATCATTAGTGGTAGCCTTTTCGGCTGTACAAATAGTTCTCCCGATGGCAACACTGCTACTAATACTGATACTACAACTGCTATCAATACTAGTGCAGAAAGTAAAACCGCCACTGGGAATAAAAAGTTGCGATCGGTTGCCTTCACCGTTGGCGATCTAAGTAACCCTTTCTTCGTTGTTATGGGCGAAGCAGTTGAGGCAGAAGCGAAGAAAATTGGCGGAAAAGATGTCAATGTTATTATAGCTTCCAGTGCCTATGACCTCAACCAGCAAGCCAATCAAATTGAAAATTTTACTGCTGCGAATATTGACATCATTGTTTTAAATGCTGCTGATAAAAGTGGAATTAGACCAATAGTAGAAAAAGCTAAACAAGCAGGTGCAATTGTCGTTGCCGTAGACACAGGTGCTGAGGGAGGTGTGGATGCCACTATCACTACTAATAATGTCCAAGCTGGAGAAGTGAGTTGTCAATATATTGCTGACCGCCTTAAAGGTAAAGGCAACGTAGTAATAGTTAATGGGCCGCCAGTGGACTCGGTGATTCAGCGAGTTAATGGCTGCGAGAATGTATTGTCTAAATATCCCGATATCAAAATCCTCTCTAAAAACCAGAATGCAGGCGGTAGTCGGGATGGAGGACTCAGAGTTATGACTGATTTGCTGACAACCTTTCCGAAGATTGATGCAGTTTTTGCTATTAACGATCCGAGTGGGGTTGGCGCAGAACTAGCAGCAAACCAAGCACAACGTAAAGAATTCTTTATTGTTGGAGTTGATGGTGCGCCAGAAGCAATCACTGCGATCGCTACTAAAGGTAGTTTATATGCTGCAACTGCTACTCAAAATCCGCGAGGAATGGCCCAGAAAGCAGTTCAAGTTGGCAACGACATCTTAAATGGTAAAAAACCTGAGTCACCTACCATTCTGATTCCAGTTAAGTTGATCACAAAAGATAATGTCAACACAGAAAAAGGCTGGTAAATAATAAAAATTGTGAATTTACAATTAAAAATTATGTCTAATCTGAGTTGAGTCTTTTGATACATTGACAGAGTTTTTGCACATACTCATGATGTATATATGCATCTGCGAAAAGTTCTGAATGTTGGAAGGCGACGTTCAGAACTTTCCAAAACAGCGATCGCTTTTTAAAACATGATTTTGTGATGATTTTAATTTCACATCAAATGTGAGTTCGTTAATTTTTAACTCACAATGCAATTTTTAAATTGTTTTTAGAGGTTCTGCTCATGACAACAACTACTGAAACCTCATATCCTGATACACCAACCACTACCCCTGTATTAGAAATGCAAGGGATTACGAAACGATTTCATGGTGTATCTGCGCTCCAAAATGTGAATCTTACGATTTATCCAGGAGAAGTCCACGCCCTCATGGGTGAAAACGGAGCAGGTAAAAGCACATTGATGAAAATCCTGGCTGGGGCTTACATTGCCGATGAAGGAGAAATTCGCATCAATGGTCAACCCTTCAAAATTACCGATCCGGCGACAGCACGTAAGGCAGGTATTAATCTCATTTATCAAGAACTGAATGTTGCACCTAATTTAACCGTTGCCGAAAATATGTTTATGGGTAGCGAGTTGCGGCGAGGTCAGTTTTTAGACCGCAAAGGGATGCAACTTGAAGCAGAGCAAGTGCTAGAAAGCCTTGGAGCCAATTTTACAGCCCAGACTGTAGTTGGTACCTTATCGATCGCAGAACAGCAGCAAGTAGAAATTGCCAGGGCGCTGAAAGACAAAAGCCGCGTTTTGGTGATGGATGAGCCTACAGCAGCACTGTCTGACCGCGAGAGTGAGCATTTATTTGAGGTAATTCGCAAACTACGGAATGACGGTATTGCCATTATCTACATCAGCCATCGGATGGAAGAAATCTATGCCTTAGCTGACCGGATTAGTGTGCTGCGCGATGGTCAATATATTGGCAGTCTCACACGCAGTGAAATTTCTCCACAGCGATTGGTGCAGATGATGGTCGGTCGCTCTATGCAAGACTTTTACGAACATCAACGGCAAATGCATACTGGCCCCGTGGTGCTGGAAGTCAGAAATATGAGTGATGCCCGCAAAAAGATTGAGCCAGCTAGTTTTGAACTTCATGCTGGAGAAATTCTTGGTCTAGCAGGGCTGGTTGGTGCAGGACGTACAGAACTATCACGGCTGATTTTTGGTGCTGACCGTAAAGCAAGTGGTGAAGTATTCCTGAATGGGATGAAGCTGGAAATTAATACGCCCAGTGATGCGATCGCTGCGGGAATTGGCTACGTCCCAGAAGACCGCAAAGATCAAGGTTTATTTCTGGAGATGAGCGCCCGCAAGAATATTGCCATCAACACACTTAAGCAGGATGCCAAAGCTGGAGTTGTTAATTGGAGTTCAGTTAATCGGCTGTCAACAGATGCGGTAGAAAACTTTAATATCCGCCTAGCCAATTTAGAAATTAGAGCGCTGGATCTTTCTGGTGGTAATCAGCAGAAGTTACTGCTAGCACGTTGGTTAGCCATTAAACCGAGAGTCTTGATGTTAGATGAGCCGACACGCGGCGTAGATATCGGTGCCAAAAGTGAAATTTACCGAATTATGAGCGAATTGGCAGCACAAGGTGTTGCTATTTTAATGGTTTCCAGCGAGTTATCAGAGATTGTCGGCATGAGCGATCGCGTCTTGGTAATGCGAGAAGGACAGCTGGTAGGTGAACTCGACGGCAGCCCTGGTAAAGAGATCACCCAAGAAAAGATTATGCACTATGCAACTGGAGCATCGGAGGTATCAGAATCATGAGTCAGACAGTCAGACCGCCTGCCAAGAAATTAGGCAACAATCCCGCACCCCGCAACCGGAAATCAATTAGCACTTTACTAGAAGTTGCGGGTATTCTGCCAATTCTAGTAATTATCTGCATCTTATTTGCATTCCTTTCTCCCAACTTCCTCACAGGCAATAACATCGTTAATATCTTGCGTCAGGCATCAATCAATATTGTGCTGGCGACAGGAATGACCTTTGTAATTCTCACCGGAGGTATTGACCTTTCAGTTGGGTCAATATTGGCTGTTTCTGCCGTAGTTGCCCTGCTAGTATCGCTACTGCCGGCTTTAAGTTGGGCAGCCGTGCCTGTTGCGTTGCTGGCAGGATTGTTTTTGGGCTTACTCAACGGCGCTCTCATCACCTTTTTGGATGTACCACCTTTTATTGTCACATTAGGTTCACTGACTGCCTTGCGGGGTGTGGCCTTTTTGATTGCTCAAGGAACAACACTGATTAACCGAGACATCAATTTTGCTTGGGTAGGTAATACCTATCTTGGCCCCTTTCCTTGGCTAGTGATAATTGCGCTACTGAGTGTGATAGTTAGCTGGTTTGTGCTGCGGCAAACTGTTCTAGGAGTGCAGATATATGCCGTTGGTGGTAACGAACGGGCAGCGAGATTAACTGGGATTAAAGTTAATCGGGTGTTACTATTCGTCTATGGTATTAGTGGATTACTGGCAGGTTTAGCAGGAATCATGAGTGCCAGTCGTCTTTATAGTGCCAGTGGCGTATTAGGTCAGGGTTACGAATTAGATGCGATCGCTGCTGTTATTCTAGGTGGAACCAGCTTCACAGGCGGTATTGGCACCATTGGCGGCACTCTTTTAGGTGCATTAATCATTGCTATTCTCAACAATGGTTTAACTCTGTTGAACCTATCTTATTTCTGGCAACTAGTCGTTAAAGGACTAGTAATTATTTTGGCAGTGATGATTGATCGACTCCGCAGACGTTCTAGACGGTAAAGAGGCAGGGAGCAGGGAGCAGGGAGCAGGGGGAGCAGGGGAAGAAATATTGATTATTAACCAATGCCCAATGCCCAATGCCCAATGCCCAATGCCCCATGCCCCATGCCCAATGCTCCATTCCCAATATATAAACAATATATAAACTATGACCTCCACTACTACTCGTCGTAAATCAAACACGTTTTATGTCGTTTTGATTGCTGGTGCTGCTGCCCTCGGCGGCTTTCTGTTCGGTTTTGACACTGCTGTAATCAATGGTGCAGTTGGCGCTCTTTCTAATGCCTTTAACGCCAACAGTGTATTAACGGGTCTTGCGGTGTCACTGGCATTGTTGGGGTCTGCGATAGGAGCCTTCTACGCAGGGAAAATCGCAGACCGCTATGGTCGAGTCAAGGCAATGGTAGCAGCTTCGGTGTTGTTTACCATTAGTGCCATTGGCTCCGGGATTGCCTTTGGAATCTGGGATTTTATCTTTTGGCGGGTATTAGGTGGGATTGCAGTCGGTGCTGCTAGTGTAATTGCACCAGCTTATATCGCCGAGTGTTCTCCTAGCCATTTGCGAGGAAGATTAGGATCTCTGCAACAATTAGCGATCGTAATTGGGATTTTCATTGCACTGCTATGTGACTACTTTATTGCGGTGTCAGCAGGTTCAGCTCAGGCACCGTTCTTGTTTGGCATAGCTGCTTGGCGCTGGATGTTTTGGACAGAAATTCCTCCAGCCGTACTTTATGGAATGTCAGCTTTAATGATTCCCGAATCCCCCCGATACTTGGTTGCTCAAGGGCGAGAACCAGAAGCTGCTAACGTTCTGACCAAGATTTTGGGGGGTGACGTACTGGCAAAAATTGAAGAAATTCGGCATACAGTGCTTCGAGAACGCGAACCCAGTTTTTCTGACCTCTTAAGCAGAAATGGTGGACTCCTTCGGATTGTTTGGATAGGAATAGGCTTATCTGTATTACAGCAATTTGTTGGTATTAATGTCATCTTCTACTACAGCAGCGTTTTGTGGCGTGCAGTCGGGTTTTCAGAGCAAGGTTCCCTAACAATTACGGTGATTACAGGAGCCGTAAATATTATTACAACACTGATTGCGATCGCCTTTGTAGATAAATTTGGTCGCAAGCCCTTGCTTATACTAGGGTCGATTGGCATGACTTTGACCTTGGGGACAATGGCTTATATTTTTGGCAACGCTCCCCTAGATGCGGCTGGGAACCCCAATCTCACCGGAAGCGCAGGTACTATAGCTCTCATTGCAGCCAATCTCTATGTATTTTGCTTCGGTTTCTCTTGGGGGCCAGTGGTTTGGGTGCTGTTGGGAGAAATGTTTAATAACAAAATTAGAGCCGCAGCACTTTCTATTGCTGCTGCCATGCAATGGGTTGCGAATTTCCTCGTTTCCACAACATTTCCTCCCATACTGCAATATTTCGGTCTAGGTTCTGCCTATGGACTCTATACAATTGCGGCAGCTACCTCATTCTTTTTCATCCTCTTTTTTATTAAAGAAACCAAAGGAATTGAGTTAGAAGATATGTAATTTGCATCCATCTAGTACTGCTGTGGCGTAATTCGTAATTCTGAGCTAAATCATTCGGGAAAAGTCATATCCCCGATTTCTTAAAAGAAGACCACGTTGGCTCGTCTTAATTCTCTCCCCGCTTGCGGGGAGGGAAGACAAAGCGTAGTTTTGGCAGGGTGAGGTTCTTCGAGTTTAATAAGCAATCAAGTCCCCAAAAGAGAGGCAGGGGGTTAAGTCTTTGATGAGTTTGATGTTTTGCATAATACTTTTCAAACCTCCTTTTAGTCACAGCAAGCTGAATTTAACGATGAAGTACGCTGTTAATTAATTCGATTTCTACTGCAACACTGTTTAAAAACTTTTTTCCATTTATCAATAATAATTTACTGATCTTTAGTGCTTAGAATATTCTGCTCATCAGGAATATTACTCAAATAACTATATACATAAGGTCAAAATTCAAAGGTCAGTTATTGATTGGGTACTTAAGTATTGATTACAAAAAGCTTAGTTTCTAAAATGTACTGACAAAAGTCTTAGACGAGGGATAGCTAGCTTTTAATGTAAGTTAATTACATACTTCTTTAGGGTAGCATCTTGTAGATAAGCAATCTCAAAACCCTTGCGATCGCTTGTGGAAAATTCTTTGCTAAGTATTTCTGACAATATTAGTGGGAATCGACAAAATAAGTGCGGTAGCTAGATTAAGTTAAGCTACGTTTACGCTAAAAATTGTATTAAAAAATCGCACCAGAATAAATTACCTGATAAGTTGATAAATGTAAGGCTAATCTGGTAGGACTCGGCTAGTAAAACGTCTACTTAGAGAAGTTTGAGTTCCATAGGAAATGGAACCATCAGATCACACTTCAAAATGATTTGAATCTTTATTACCTCTCAGCAAATAAGTAATTTGTTTCTGAGCGATTCCTTAACTACGAAGTCAGAATTTAACCATTTCAACTAATAAGTCAATGCTAAAAATTATTTTTCATAGCTTTTTTCTCCTATTTTTGGCAATCCCAGCAGTTTGGGCAGCACCTCCAGAAGATGATTCTAATGCAACAGATACTAATAGAAATTTGCAGGGACAAGTCAATTCTGTTTCACAGTTTTCTGATGTACAACCAACCGATTGGGCATTTGGTGCATTACAATCGCTGGTCGAACGCTACGGCTGTATTGCAGGTTATCCCAATTCCACCTATCGTGGTAACCGTGCCTTAACCCGTTATGAATTTGCCGCAGGTTTAAATGCTTGTTTAGATCGTATTAATGAGTTGATTGCCACAGCTACTAGTGATTTAGTTAATAAGCAGGACTTGGCAGTATTGCAAAAGTTGCAGTCAGACTTTGCAACCGAACTGGCAACTCTGCGCGGACGAGTTGATACCCTAGAGGCACGTACAGCAACACTGGAGGCGCAGCAGTTTTCCACTACTACTAGGCTGAATGCTCAAATTATTACCGCCATTAGTGATACGTTTGGTAATAGAGTAGGTGGCGAAGATGATGACTCCCGTATCTACTTTGCAAACCGGGGTCGTCTCAACTTTGAGAGTAGTTTCACAGGGAAAGATTTGTTGCGAGTCCGGCTGGAGTTTGGCAACTTTGCCAATTCTAATGGTACAAGCCAAATTGCCGCAGCCACAGGTACAGGCATGACACGCCTAAACTTCGACAACGACAGCAACAATACACTGATAATTCCCCACGTTCGTTATTACTTCCCAGTTAGTGAATCTCTTAACTTTGTTGTTGGGCCCACAGGTATTGGTTACACCGATATTTCAACCACCGTCACTCCCGCCACAATCGCTGACGACGGCAATGGGGTTCCCTCACTTTTTGGGTCATACAGTCCTTTATTCCGACGAGGTGGCGGGGGTGCAGCCGCTAACTGGAATATTACCAAAGACTTGACTCTCACGTTGGGCTATTTAGCCAGCAGTCCCAATGTGCCATCGGCTAGTAACGGCTTGTTTGATGGCGGCTACAATGCCCTGGCGCACTTAGCCTATTATGGTGAGCAAGGAGCTATTGGTATTGCCTACTCTCATGGCTATAGCCCTGGTGGAGTAGTTGATGTCACAGCTGGGACGGGTAGCACCTTGTCAAACGCTCCCTTTGGCAACAACATTGCTACTTCCAACGATATTGTCGGCGCACAGGGATTCTATCGCTTCTCCCCGAATTTCCAAGTCCACGGTTGGGGTGGATATATTTGGGCAAATGCCAAGAACTCCGGTTTGAGTGATATTTCTAATGGCAGGGGTGGAACAGATTCTCTATTTGTGAACAGTGGTGACAATGCCAACGTCTGGTTTGGGGCAATTGGTGTGTCGTTCCCTGATGTAGGGGGTAGGGGTAACTTGCCAGGAATTCTCTTTGGTATACCACCGCGTGTTTCTAACAGTGATGTTCGTCAAGATCGAGACACCGCCTACCATATTGAAGCATTCTATCGCTACCGCCTGAACGATAATATCTCAGTAACTCCTGGTTTTTGGGTGATTTTCAACCCAGAAAACGACAGTAGAAATGATACGCAGTATGTGGGTGTGCTTCGTACAACCTTTGATTTTTAACTGAAAGCGATCGCGGGAGTAGGTACTGGGAACTGGGGATTAGGGGCAGAGAGAAAACGCGAAGTAAGATAACAAACTTAATGTTAATCTTTACTCACGAGTATAAAAGACTCGCTCACGAGTATAAAAAACTCGCTCACGAGTATAAAAGACTCGTCCACGAGTATAAAAAACTCGTCCACGAGTATAAAAAACTCGCTCACGAGTATAAAAGACTCGTCCACGAGTATAAAAGACTCGTCCACGAGTATAAAAGACTCGCTCACGAGTATAAAAGACTCGCTCACGAGTATAAAAGACTCGTCCACGAGTATAAAAGACTCGTCCACGAGTATAAAAGACTCGCTCACGAGTATAAAAGACTCGTCCACGAGTATAAAAGACTCGCCGACGAGTATCAAAGACTTATTAATGAGGTTTAACTACTCATTCACGGAGTTCAAAGACTACAGCACTTATTGTTTGAATGCAGTACACCAGATACGCGGTAAGGGCACAGCATTGCTGTGCCCCTACGAATGCTTGTATTTAACGCAAGCGAGAACGGCTATAAACAGAATGGCAATATTATGCCTATGAATCAGAAGCAGCTTTGCTAGGTTTATTTTTAATAGCTTTAAAACGATCGCCTAACTGTTCAGCAATAGTTTTTAACCCTGGAGTTTTCTTAGCGGCTGTCTTCACGTAGTCGTAAACTGTCAAACTGCTGCCCATTGCCTCGCTGCCGACTGCCATTAGGGTATCATCTACCTGTTCTGTCAGTTGTCGCAATCCAATCAAAAGTTCGGTAAGCGTCGCTGCTAGTTGATAATCCCGCACAAATTCGTCTACATCAAAGCTGGCTGGTAGAATTTCTCGGTTAGATTGAGCAGCAGTTAGGCTGGTGTTGACAAAGGCTAGGCTTTTATCGCCCATCTTAAATAACTTGCGTCGTTCTTCCACACTTAGAGTCACCAGAAACGGCATCTTTGTTTGGATAGTGGCAAAGGCTGCTTTAATTTCTTGGATATCTGCTGGAGAAAGGGAAGCGGTGATGTTTTGGTAAGCCATTGAATATTTACCGTGGTGAATCTGTTTGTTATGATTCCCATTGGTAAATGCGATCGCACAATAGGCAAGAGTAGAGTAACTGCGATCGTTGCCAGAGAAATCATTAAAATCGGACGCAGACATAACACGCCCGATTCTATGAGTGCCTAACACTGGCTTTTATTTTCTTATATAGGGATTTGGCGATCGCTTAAATTAAATTTTGCCGGCGCTGCATCATTGTCACCGATGGTGGCAATGATGCAGTTCGAGCGATCGCGATTCCTAAACCAGCACCCAGGAATAATGCCTTTAACATAGTAAATGCCTTTAATATAACTGTATATAATCAAACAATTTTGGTAAGAGTAATTACTACTAAAAAAATCTTGGGGATTTTAGGTAAGTTGTGATACAAATAATTATCTCATCTCATCTAGCTACTCAAGGTCACACAGTACATGGATTTAGATCACCGTCAACCAATGGTTAGATATGAAAAACTAGTGAAGTAATCTAGATTTATCTAATTTTAAATCCAAACTTTATGTATAAAATTATATTGATAAAAATGTCTGTACAGCATCAATAATTCCTCTGACTCCTTTGTATTGCCAGGAAACCATTCTTTACTACGCAATTTAGGAATAGATCAAGCTAGCGTTCACAGCTACACGTGAGTTACAAAGGAGCAAATCCATTGCCCGAAATTCCAGCAAGGTTGGCCCTGATTATGGAATTTTAAAATCAATCAATAAATAATTGGTATTTACCAGAGAAACCAGATATGTTCAATGCCACTGAAATTTTAATTGATGCCTTTGTAAATGAAATTCGAGAAGGTTACCGTCGCACCTACGGTTGCTTCAAAAATGATTATCAGGACATTATCGCCTGGGCTGGTAACATGGCTTTGGAAAACATTGCCAATAGTGACGCCCTTTATCACAATGTTGAACACACAGTCCTTGTTACCCTGGTGGGGCAAGAAATCTTACGTGGCAAACACATTCGGGAAGGCGGTGTTTCCAGTGAAGATTGGTTGCATTGTATTATTTCCTTACTGAGTCATGATATTGGCTATGTTAAAGGAGTTTGCCGACAAGACCGAGAAGCCGCAGGCTTATATGCCACAGGTAAAAATGGCAAAATGATTTCTTTAGCTCCTGGCGCTTCTGATGCGAGTCTTACGCCGTATCATGTTGATAGAGCCAAGCTTTTTATTGATGAGCGTTTTGGAGGTCACAAGTTAATAGATGCTGAGGCTATTAAGAGCAATATTGAATTGACCCGCTTTCCTGTGCCTGCGGCAGAAGATCATCAAGATACAAAGTGCTTTGCCGGGTTAGTCCGGGCTGCTGATTTGATTGGGCAACTAAGCGACCCGCGTTATCTGAAAAAAATTACTTCTTTATTTTACGAGTTTGAAGAAACTGGTGTAAATAAAGTTTTGGGCTATCAAACTCCTGCTGATTTACGGAATAACTACGCTAAGTTTTACTGGAATGGTGTCTTTCCCTATATCCAAGAGGGACTGCATTATCTATCACTCACACAGCAGGGAAAACAAATTCTGGCTAATCTCTACTCAAATGTGTTTGTTGTAGAACACGAAAAACAACAGCAAGAACAGCAGCGATATTTAGAGAAGTTAGGAGTGGGGAATTAGAAGTTGAGAGTTAGGAGTTGAAAATTATTAATCATGAGTTATGAATTAAGATAAAACTTTAATAACTCATAACTCCTAATTTATAACTCCTAACTACTATGGATTGGTGGCGACGACTAAAGAAAAATCCTTTGGCACGATTTGGGGCAATTTTGCTGTTAATTTTCTACATAGCAGTAATTGCAGCTGATTTCGTGGCTCCTTATGACCCTTACGCCTCACAGCCCAATGGTTCACTGCTCCCACCAACTAAAATACACTGGGTTTCTCAGTCAGGGCAGTTTATCGGGCCCCATGTTTATCCAACAACTCAGGGAGACACGAATTTAGAAACAGGCGATCGCGAACTTATTGTAGACTTCAAAAAGCCATCACCCCTGCGTCTATTTGTTTCTGGCCCAGAATACCGATTGTTGCAGATGAGTTTGCCACTACCCCCGAAGTGGGATGAAGTTACAATCTTTCCTGGTATTCCTTTAAATTGGCATTTATTTGGTACAACAACTGGCGCAAAAGTCAATATATTGGGTACTGATGACCAAGGCCGCGACCAATTTAGTCGCCTCTTGCATGGCGGTCGCATCAGTATGTTTATTGGGATTTTTGGCATTATCATTACCTATCCCCTCGGTTTGCTCATCGGGGGAATTTCTGGCTATTTTGGCGGTGTGACTGATAGCGTCATTATGCGCTTGGCAGAAGTGCTAATGACTTTTCCTAGTATTTATCTTTTAGTGACTTTGGGAGCAGTCTTACCACCTGGTTTAAGCAGTACTCAGCGCTTTTTACTAATTGTGGTGATTACTTCGGTTATTAGCTGGGCTGGTTTAGCACGAGTCATTCGCGGACAGGTACTATCAATTAAAGAGCGAGAATTTGTTCAAGCCTCGCGTGCAATGGGTGGGAACCCACTTTATATTATCCTCCGCCACGTTTTACCGCAAACGGCTAGTTATGTAATTATCTCTGCTACTCTTGCAATTCCCAGCTTTATTGGCGCAGAAGCGATACTGAGTCTCATCGGCTTGGGTATTCAACAACCAGACCCATCTTGGGGGAATATGCTTTCTCTGGCTAGTAATGCTTCAATTTTGGTATTGCAACCTTGGTTAATTTGGCCGCCTGCTGTGTTAATTATCCTTACAGTGTTAGCATTCAACTTACTCGGTGATGGGCTGAGAGATGCACTTGATCCTCGTAGTTTGAGAAGATAGGTTTGTCAAAAGATTTGCAATATCATTTAACTATAGTAATCCGAATTGAATTGTGAGAAAATACGGTAATCAAAAATACGTATTTATAAGCTTTTCAGCTTTTTTCTCTCTCACAAATCATTAGTAACTTGCGGTAATAATTGGGTGACTTAGATGATGAGCTTTTCTAGCATTGCTGTCGGTTTTTTTGCTTACAGTACAATGAATTCGCTAGTGTTGCATATTCCCGTACTGTTCTCAGATATAGGCCATTTTATAAAAGCAAGTGAGAAGTCTAAGCAAGTTAAACAACTTAAGCCAGTTGAGATGCAGACTCAACAGTTTCCGACAGTACAATCTCCTCAGAAAAAATTAACACAATGTTTGAGCATAGTAAGAGATTCTAGAGCCAGCCAGAGCAGTACCGTTAGCGGTAATGTACTGCCATCAAATAACCTTGGTGGCTCTGGCTCTAACACTGCTCTCGATTTAAAGAGTGGAAATCAACCAGAAAACCCTTCAACAGTAGTGACAGCGCCAACACCCCCAAAAACTAACACTTCAGATAATCATCGCGCAGTTTGCCAAGAATGCCGTAGTAAGTATCCAGAGTCAGCAATAGGAAAACGTATAGAAGGCAGAGTACAAATAGCTGTAGATACTGATGCTCAAGGTAATGTCACCAATGTGCGCCTTATCCGCTCCAGTGGAAACCGTAACTTGGATGAAGAAACTTTAAGACAAGCGCGTAACTGGAAATTAAAACCCGCATCTGGTGGCAGACAAGGAGTGTCAGTGGCAACCGAATATTCCATAGCGGGTTCATGCCATCACCTTCAATTACAAGAACGTAGGCGTAGGGATAGTAGTCAAACAGAAAATTGAACTAGCTGAAATTGTGATAAGTAAGAGAAATCAAATTGGGAAAATCCACTCATCATAAGATTTTTTAATATCGAATTCTAGGATCTACATAAGCATTTAAAATATCAATCAAAATGCTGGCACTGACAACGATCGCACCAAAAAACACCAACACTCCCTGGACTGTGGGATAATCGCGATCGGCGATCGCTTGATACAGCCGATTAGCTAACCCAGGCCAAGAAAATGTTACCTCTGTCAAAATCGCTCCACCTAACAGAGAAGCAAAGGTTAATCCTAAGACTGTAATCACTGGAATTAATGCATTTTTTAAGGCATGGGAGGTTAAAATTTTATTTTCACCAATACCTCTGGCTCTAGCTGCTTCTACATAATCTGCTTGCAAAGTTTGCTTTAAATTCACTCGCACAATTCGCTCAAAAATCCCACTCAGCAAAATTCCCAAAGTGAGACTCGGTAGAGCAAGATGGTGCAAAGCTGTGAAAAGCTGGGTAAAATTTCCACCGAGTAAGCTATCAATTGTATACAATCCAGTGACAGTAGTGGGAGCCGGAAGATTAGGCGGAAAACGGTTGGAATTGGGAAACCAACCCAGTTGGACTGAGAAAATCAACTGCAAAAGCATTCCCGCCCAAAACATAGGGAGTGCGTAGGTGATGATCCCAAATAAGCGCCCACCGACATCAAAATATGTCCCAGGACGAGAAGCTGAAAAAGTACCAACTAAAATTCCAACGATGAGTGCAACCGCCATACTACATACTGCTAACTCCACTGTCGCCGGGAAATATTGCCCAATTATGTCCCAAACGTTTTGTCCGCGACTCATTAAAGACGTTCCCAGATCAAAACGCAGTATGCTTCCCAAATAATTGAGGTACTGTAGCCACAGAGGAAGGTTTAAACCTAGTTGTTTTCGCAATTCTTCTTTAGCAGCTTCTGGCGCACGCCCGCCAAGAATTGCATCTGCCGGATCTCCTGGTGTCGCTCTTAGTAAAAGAAATACAATCGTGATGATTGTTAATAGCTGAAGTGGCGCAAGAAGCAACCGGGAAACGATGTAATATTGTAAAGCTTTAGAACGAGACATATTTTAGTCATTGGTCATTGGTCATTTGTCATTTGTCATTGGTCATTTGTGAATACAGAGAATTTCAAGTTAATAAACTTGTCTACTTTACTCTCAAAGCTAAGTTTAAAGGTTGTTTCAATTCTAAATTCTGTCTCCTGAATTCTTCTGTATGACTTATGCTCAATGACTAATAACTACTTTTTAATTGTCTGGTAAACCAGAATTTGGGTGGGATTTAGTTGTACGCCGCTAACACCTTTTTGGGCAAACACATAGTCTTTGCTTTGCCATAAGGGAACGTAAGGTACATCAGTAGCTACTTGCGTTTGAATTTCTGTAAAAATTTTCTGACGCGCTTCAGGATTTAATTCTTTGCGTTGCTGATCAATCAATTTGTTGATGGCTTCACTATAGTAAAACGAACCCTGAGTTTGACTGCCTCCATCTTCGCATCCTTTCGCAACTGAACCTTTATCACAAGATAAAAACGGCTGAACGTAATTATCTGGATCTAAAAAGTCTGGATACCAATCGAGTAAAGCTCCTGGATATAATCCTTTGGAAATGTCTTTAAAGAAGGCTGGACCTTCTGCCTGAGTGACTTCAAATTGCAAGATTCCATCCATCTTGGCATCAACAAGAGATTTGAGCGTCTGTGCTGCCAAACTACGAGTAGGTGAACTAGAAGGATACCAAATTTGTACTTTTGCCGGATTCTCTTTAGAAAAACCAGCAGTACTTAATAATTTTTTAGCTTGATCAAAGTTAGCATCGCCATATTTATCTTTAAATAGTGGCTGGGAAACATTAAATGTCGTGGGAATCATGCTATAAAGCGGATCTGCTTGACCAAGTAACGCGCGCTCATTTAAAAGTGGACGGTCAATTATTGACGCGATAGCTTGTCTTACCTCTAATTTATCTAAGGGCTGCTGATTCCGGTTTAATACCAGATAACTTACTACGCTACCTTGAGATGCGATCGCTTGCCAATCCCCTTTTTTAGCACCTTCTTCCAAACTACGATTTTGATCTGGCTGTAGGGACAAATAAGCTACATCGATTGCACGTGTACGGAAAGCATTAAACAAATTAACCGGACTAGTTTGAATTTGGAGGTTAACACCCTTGTTAACTGGTTTTTCTCCCCAATATTTATCAAACGCATCAAATCGGATTGAATCAGTACCATACTGTGCCAACTTGTAAGGGCCAGTTCCTACAAAAATATTCGGTTTAAATTTACCTGCACCAAGTTCGTAAGCTTTTGGTGAAAGTGCACACACCCCAGGAAACGCCAGCAGTGACGGAAACGCTGCAAAGGGTTTTTTCAGCCTAATGGTTAATTCATACTCACTTGTGGTTTTTACCGAATCTACTATATCTCCCAGCAAAAAAGAGGGTTTTCCTTTATTTTGAATGAAGCGGTTAATAGTAAACGCCATTGCTTGGGCATTGAAGGGAGTCCCATCATGAAAAACCACTCCCTGACGTAAGGGGATGGTATAAGTTAAAGCATCTTGGCTAACTTTAGGTAATGCTGTAGCTAGCTGGGGCTTAATTTCTGTGCTTCCTGGTTCGTAGGTGTAAAGGCGATCGCTCATATTAAACACCAAACCTAAGGCCGCTAACTCATAAGTATCAGCCGGATCAAGAGTTCTTGGCTTTGCCGTTGTACCTATAGTAATACGACCATCACCTGTAGGGCTATTCACAGAACCTGATGGTAGCGTATTTGGGTTAGGACGAGGAGCGCAACTAACAACTAAAAATAAACATAGACAAAACAAAGATAGGAATTGTGTAATCCGACCCCACCGTTTCACGGACAAGGAAATCCAGGTCATAGCAATAAAATATTTAATATCAGCGGTCAGCAATTTTACTACATTTGTGACTATTGTGCTTGATTTTTACAATTAGTTACGGCACTTTTTGTGACTAAATATACTTGTATAAATAAACATAACTTGCAGCAAATATGAAAAAACTTGCTCGATATTGTGACTTAGTTTGCAACCAACTCAAAATTTTGTAACGAATACTAAACTTCATAGTTAATTTGATTGCTATTGTGCAATTGCACTATTTGTTACAAACAAATATTGACGAAATGATAAATTTTAGTATTAGTTAAGTAATGAAAAGTTTTTATTTAATTAAGATTTTAAACATTGACTAAAATTGTCGTAAATTCATAACTATTAGTGAATAGCGATCGCGATATCGTAAACAACAGATTGAAAGTCTAAATAGTGAGACTAAGAGCGTGAAGTATTTCTTTCTATCTGAGGGATGGACAGTTGCTAGAGTTTGGGCATCCGATGGACTCTGGCAAATAACCGCATGGCGACGACAACCAGATATTCAGCGAATGAATATTTGTTTAGTAGAACAAAACGAATTGCTATGGCTTTATCGAGTTGAAGAAGCTGTTTTAACCGTGGAAGTGCAGCCAACAACACCAGTAATTGCCAGTAAGACTATAGGTCAAGTAGTACTCAAGCGTTTGATGAGTGCTGAACAGGTAATTGAACGCCTGGGTACGGCTGAGACGAAGTGTCAACTGCAAAATATCCAATTGGTGGTTCAGTAGATACTAGTGGATCAAAGAGGCAGAGGGGCAGGGGGCAGGGTGCAAGGGGGAGAATGAGATGAGAATTTATCTCTTTCCCCCCTGTTCCCCACTCCCCACTCCCCTCATAAAGAAAAGATAAGAAAATTTAATCCCCGACAACGATTGGTAGCGAAAAAACTTGGAGATGCTACGCGATCGCATCAATTTACACGCTTGCAAACAATTCCATCAATAGTTACACTTTTTAAAACATTCTCATTTTTGCTTAGTGATGGCTACCCTACAGGGTAAATCTCAAGGGAGCGAGTAAGCATTGCCAAAGTACCCACACTGTCTAACTTATAAGACTAAGGTGTGGTAAGGTTTTGGCTGTGGCAATAACAAAAAACAAGAGAGAGTTTTCTGAGTGGCGAGTTTCGTTCCTTAGAATCTCAGTAAGAAAATTGCTTTGTAAACTAACTCATCGAGGAGGAGCGTAGTCGATGGGACTACCCTGGTACCGAGTACATACAGTCGTTCTGAATGATCCAGGGCGGCTGATTTCTGTACACTTAATGCACACAGCCTTAGTAGCAGGCTGGGCTGGTTCGATGGCACTCTACGAACTGGCTGTTTTTGACCCTAGCGATCCGGTTCTCAATCCCATGTGGCGTCAAGGGATGTTCGTTCTACCCTTCATGTCGCGTTTGGGCGTTACCCAATCTTGGGGTGGTTGGAGCGTGACTGGTGGCCCAGCAACTGATCCTGGCTTCTGGTCATTTGAAGGCGTTGCTGCGGCTCACATCGTTCTTTCTGGTCTTTTGTTCCTAGCTGCCGTTTGGCATTGGGTTTACTGGGATTTGGAACTTTTTAGAGATCCCCGCACTGGTGAACCTGCTCTAGACTTGCCAAAAATGTTTGGCATTCACCTGTTCTTATCTGGTCTACTTTGTTTTGGATTTGGTGCTTTTCACCTCACCGGACTATTTGGCCCAGGAATGTGGGTTACTGACCCCTACGGTATAACTGGAGCCGCGCAAGCAGTAGCACCAGAATGGGGCCCAGATGGTTTTAACCCATATAACCCTGGTGGCATTGTGGCTCACCACATTGCTGCTGGTGTTGTTGGTATTATTGCAGGCTTATTCCACCTCACAGTAAGACCCCCCGAACGGCTTTACAAAGCCCTACGGATGGGGAACATTGAAACAGTACTTTCTAGCAGTATTGCAGCAGTTTTCTTTGCTGCTTTCGTTGTTGCTGGTACTATGTGGTACGGTAATGCCGCCACTCCCATAGAATTGTTTGGCCCAACCCGTTATCAATGGGATCAAGGCTACTTCCGTCAAGAAATTCAGCAACGCGTCCAAACAAGTGTTGCCCAAGGTGCAACCCTTGAGCAAGCTTGGTCGCAGATTCCCGAAAAGCTGGCTTTCTATGATTACGTCGGTAATAGCCCCGCTAAAGGCGGTCTATTCCGTACAGGGCCTATGGTCAAGGGTGATGGTATTGCTCAGTCTTGGCAAGGTCACGCCGTATTCAAAGATTCTGAAGGACGCGAATTGACCGTGCGTCGTCTGCCCAACTTCTTTGAAACCTTCCCAGTAATTTTGACCGATGCAGATGGAATTGTCCGCGCTGACATTCCCTTCCGTCGGGCAGAATCTAAGTATAGCTTCGAGCAATCTGGTGTCACCGTCAGTTTCTATGGTGGCGATCTAAATGGTAAAACCTTTACAGAGCCAGCTGATGTGAAGAAGTATGCTCGTAAAGCTCAAGGCGGTGAAATCTTTGAATTTGACCGGGAAACCTTAAACTCTGATGGTGTATTCCGCACCAGTCCTAGAGGTTGGTTTACCTTTGGACATGCTGTATTTGCTCTCTTGTTCTTCTTTGGTCACCTCTGGCATGGCTCTCGGACAATCTACCGAGACGTATTTGCTGGTGTTGATGCGGATCTAGAAGAGCAAGTTGAGTGGGGTCTATTCCAGAAAGTGGGTGACAAGTCAACCCGCCGGAAGGAAGCCCTTTAAAGGACAGGAAACTGGAGACTGGGAAAACTTTTCCCAGTCCTTAATACCCAGTACCTAATCCTAATCCCTCATTACTAGCTAGATAAGCAGGAAATCGTAATATGGAAAGCGTTGCTTACATCTTGATTTTTACTCTGTGTATAGGTACTATCTTTTTTGCGATCGCATTTCGCGAACCCCCTCGCTTTGAAAAACCAAAAGATAAGTAGATCCTATTTACCAGACTTTTAAGCAGATTGAATCTTAGTATCCGTTGCTACGACGCACCGTAGCAACGGATATTATTGTGTATGTCCTTTGTTGGTTTTCACTACTTTTTCACTACTAAGTAAATAACCAATCATTTTTATATTGTGATATAATTTCCAATCTTGGGAGTAGATATGTGTTAATACTAGCTTTTCTGCGCTAGGATGAAAAAGGATGTTAAGTGTTAAGCTGCCACAAAACTGTTTACATTACACATCACGCTTGTCGCACAACCTTTACGGAGACTAGAACCAGGAACAAATCAGCATGGTCAATCAGAATTTAACCGCTACAGAAATTGGATTCACTCACGAAGATTTCGCTGCTCTACTTGACAAATACGATTATCATTTTAGCCCTGGTGATGTTGTCCCAGGAACAGTTTTCAGTATAGAGCCGCGCGGCGCTCTGATTGACATTGGTGCTAAAACCGCAGCATATATTCCTATACAAGAAATGTCTATTAACCGGGTAGATAGCCCGGAAGAAGTCTTACAGTCAAACGAAACACGGGAATTTTTCATCCTTACCGATGAAAACGAAGACGGTCAATTAACCCTTTCCATTCGCCGTATTGAATATATGCGGGCTTGGGAGCGCGTGCGACAGCTGCAAGCAGAAGATGCTACTGTTCGTTCTGGCGTGTTTGCAACCAATCGCGGCGGAGCATTGGTACGGATTGAGGGATTACGTGGCTTTATCCCCGGTTCTCATATTAGTACCCGCAAACCTAAAGAAGAATTGGTAGGCGAAGATTTACCATTAAAATTCCTAGAGGTGGACGAAGAACGTAACCGCTTAGTTCTATCTCACCGTCGGGCACTGGTTGAGCGTAAGATGAACCGCCTAGAAGTCGGCGAAGTAGTAATTGGTACAGTTCGTGGTATCAAACCTTACGGTGCTTTCATCGACATTGGTGGTGTGAGTGGTCTACTGCACATTTCTGAGATTTCTCACGAACATATTGATACCCCTCATAGCGTGTTCAATGTCAATGATGAAGTAAAAGTTATGATCATTGACTTGGATGCAGAAAGGGGTCGGATTTCCTTATCTACCAAGCAACTAGAACCAGAACCCGGCGATATGATTAAAAACCGGGATTTGGTCTACGATAAGGCAGAAGAAATGGCTGCTAAATATCGTGAACAAATGTTAGCCAAGCAACAAGGCGCGACTGCTGCACCCACGGAAGTTTTAGCAGAAGAAGATATTCCACCAGCAGCAGAACTTGAAGAAGATATTCCACCAGCTACGGAAATTGAAGAAGCAATTCCAGTAGTTGCGGAAACTGAAGAAGAGATTCCAGCAGCTACGGAAACTGAAGAAGAAATTCCAGCAGCTATTGAAGAATAATACATTTATAGTTTTACTTATTTTTAAGTAAGAGTATTAAATCATTGGATAAAGAGGGTTTTCCCCTCTTTTTTTATGTTGAGAATTGGGAACGGTTAGGAGTTAAGCATAAAAACTCATAACTCTTCAATTTTAACTAAACAAATGGAATGAAATATTGTGGCAACTATTAAATGTAGAAACATCACCTTTGATAATATCCAGGCAATTTTGTTTGACAAAAACGGTACTCTAGAAGATTCAGAAACGTATTTGCGATCGCTTGCACAAAAAGCAGCAAGATTGATAGACGCGCAAATTCCCGGTATTGGCGAACCGCTATTAATGGCATTTGGGATCAATGGGAATATTCTAGATCCCGCAGGTTTGATATCGGTAGCGAGTCGCCGTGAAACAGAAGTTGCAGCTGCGGCATATATTGCCGAAACGGGAAGAGGATGGTTTGAGTCCTTAAAAATAGCCCGTCAAGCTTTGGATGAAGCGGAAAAATACATTGAACAAACTCCTTCGCCGCTGTTTGTGGGTAGCTTAGACTTATTGAAATATCTACAGCAAGGAGGCTTGAAACTTGGTATACTCTCGGCTGCAACAACTGAAGAAGTACATAACTTTGTAGAGAATCACCAATTAAGTGATTATATCCAGTTGGAAATGGGAGTAGATGAGGGGCCAAGTAAACCAGATCCAGTACTATTTTTGCAAGCTTGCCAAGCTTTAGGAGTCGAACCAAGCGCTACATTGATGGTGGGTGATTCCGTTGGTGATATGCAAATGGCGCGTAATGCTAAAGCCGCAGGTTGTATTGGTATCACTTGGGTGGATAAGTCTGATAATGTCCGAGGTGCGGATGTGGTAATTAATTTACTTGATGAAATCCAAATTTTAAAAGATTAGTTTACCTTTGACGACGCTAAATAAGCTGTTGAGAGGATCTTAGGTAAAAGCGATGTATGACAACAAGCACTGATGCTCGTAAGGGCTGTGTTCCTGACATAGCAGCCTCTGACTCGCTATTAGGTTTGCGATCGCCTGGCCCCACTTGACAGCAGTTACTACAACACCTACAACGTGGGAAACCTTTGCCAAGAGCGCAGTTTCACCGCTACGTGCCTACGTACTTTCCCGCAACAATTTGTCAAATTTTACATGATCTATGTCTTTAGATAGATATAATATCTTTCTCAGATGGCTTACTATTTCATCGAGACTGCTTGTTAGGGCAATTCTCAATAGAAAAATTCAGAAATCAGAATTCAGGAGTCAAAATCAATTAGTGGGGAATTAAGACCCGCAGGTTTCTATTTGACTATTAAACTTTCTCCTTTGGAGACACTACGTTAACGATTTAGTTTTGGTCTTAAACTCATTTATTGAGACGCTGTGAACTCGTTCTAAGTGTTGGCGTAGCGTCTCGTAGAGAAGCTATGCCGTTGGCGTACTCCTAGAGAGAGGCAAGCTACGCGTAGCGTGTCGTAAGACAAGCCTCTCTTAGACAAGGTTTTTCGCTGCGCTATGCGCCAATACTTTCGACAGGCTCAGTAACCATCGTAAAGAATTCAATTCTAAATTTTGAATTTTAACTCCTGAATTATTGTCTGATAAGTGAAATACGTTGAAATAATTTCAGAGTCAGAAATCGATTGTTTGATTGTATTTCTGCCTGTCTTAAGCAGAGCGTATTGCACACAATTAATAATTTCTATAAGTCCCTAAACCCCACAGAAGCTGCTGGGTAGAATTTCTTTGTGTAGAAGTATCTTAGGAATTTTAAGTTGCAGCTAAATGTGCACAGAGTAAATTACACGTTTTTGCGGAGTCAAAAAATATGAAGATTTTAACTGGTCTTATTTCCAGCTTGACGCTACTGAGTTTAAATGTTGTGGGTTTATCTCAGGTACAGGCTCAAACACAAGAAGGATTTACGTTTCAAAAAGTTCCAGTAACTCTTTTCGGAAATGGTTGCCCAAAAGGAACAGCAGAGGGAATTTTGAATGGAGATACTCTCTCAGTAACATTTTCTGAGTTTGAAGCTAAAGCTGCACCTCCTAAGGTTGTATCAGCAGCCTGCAATCTGCGGATCGGTCTTAATGTACCTTCTGGATTGAACGTTCAGCCGGTTAACGTCAACTATCTTGGCTTTGCGGATGTGCCTAAAGGAGGCAGTGCTAACCTAAACGTTAGAATACTATTTCAAGGTCAAATAGTTCCAACTAACAATAATCCAAACGCAACGTTTAACGCTGGCTTCTCAGATGTCTGGGATAAAAATGTAGGTATTACATTAGGTACAATAAATGCATGTAAAAAGCCAGTGAGTTCGATTTTTGGTATTAATACAAATCTGACGGCAAGAGCTACAACTGTAGCTGCAAATCAAGAAACCCAAATCCGAATTGATACAATCGACACAACAATCGGGCCTGTATTATTTCAAATCAAGTTTGCTTTTAATCCTTGCTAGGTTTTAAATGCATAATCTGCATTTAATTTTTCACAAAAGCTGATGCCTCTAACGAGGATGTTTTAAAACTCTCAGAATAGTTTTACCATTCTGGCTCAAGTCAAGTGCGATAAAAAATACGATTTCAGCCATATACTGAGATGCTTCACCGTGCTTTATCATGAGAGCAAAATACCGTTTTAAAACATCCTCTAAAGTTGCTTTACCAAACTTATCCAAAGATTTCTTACAATCGCTCTGAAGAAATCTTTGGTTCTCTGTTTGGGAAAATAGTATTGGCAATTCTTAAATGAATGAAATACGCTGATCTAAAGCATTTCAAAGCCAGAAATTGGTTGTTTTATCCTATTTTTATTTGCTTTAGCCAGAGCGTATTACAGATAATTAAGAACTGCTATAAGTCCCCAAACACCAAAGAGGTTAGTGGTTAAAATTCTTTTGTGTAGAAGGAAGAGTCTTAGGGAATTTTAAGTTGCAGTTAATTTGTACAGGAAGTTAAATGTTTTCGCGGAGTCTAAACAATATGAAAATTTTAACTAGCATTATTTCCAGCTTGACCCTACTGAGTTTAAATGTTGTGGGTTTATCTCAGGTACAGGCTCAAACGCAAACAGGACTTATATTTGATCAAAAGGTTCCAGTAAGTTTTTCGGGAACTGGTTGCCCCCCGGGAAAAATAGAGGGAGTTTTAAATGGAGATACCCTTTCAGTAACATTTTCTGAATTTGAAGCTAAAGCTCCACGTCCCAGGGTTATATCAAAATCCTGCAATCTGCGGATCGGTCTGACTGTACCTTCTGGATTTAACATTCAACCAGTTAGCGTCAACTATCTTGGCTTTGCAGATGTGCCTACAGGAGGCAGTGCTGACCTGAACGTGAGAATACTCTTTCAAGGTAGAGAAGTTCCAACTGACGTTAATCCAAACCGAACCTTTCCGGCCGGCTTTTCAGATGTTTACAGCAAAATTGTGCCTATTACATTAAATACAATAAATGCATGTAAGAACCCAGTGAGTTCGGTTTTTGGTATCAATTCAACTGTGACGGCAAGAGGTACAAATATACCTACAGGTCAAGAAACCCAAATCCGAATTGATACAATCGACACAACAATCGACGATGTATTGTTCCAAATCAAGTTTGAGTATAATCCTTGTTAGGTTTTTTAAATGCATAGTTAATTTTGCATTTAATTTTTCCCAAAAGCTTAACTCTCAAAAGTTGCTTTACCAACTTATCGAAAGATTTCTTCAAAGCAATTGGAAGAAATCTTGAATTCTATACTCTTGATAAATAATTAGGTCAAGCTAGCTGATAAATCTATCAAAATCACAATTTGCCAAACATACGTCTTTGGATAGATAAAATATATTTATCTGTAATTTTGAATTTTTTCAAGGATTATTATGGCGGCAATTGTGAACTGGAGAATAATTCAGAAGTAAGAATTCAGGATTCAGAATCAATTTAGTGGGGCCAGACCTACCATTTTATTCTTGAACAATAAATCGAACGCGAGTGCGTCTCCAAAAGAGAAGATTTCGTGAGGGTATTAAACCCATTTATTCATTCTGCGGGGAAACTACCTACTGCTGCGCTATCCGCCAGTTATACAGAATTGAATTCTGAATTCTAAGTCCTGACTCCTGAATTATTTTCTGAGAAGTGAAATACGTTGATAAATAATTTCCGAGTCATAAATTGATTATTTTATCCTATTTCTGTCTCTTTTAAGTAGAGCGTGTTGCAGACAATTAAGAACTGCTAGAGAATCCTCCAACCTGGAAAATGCTACTGGGGTAAAATTTGTTTTTTTAAAAGTATGTTAGGAGTTTGGCATTGCAGCTAATACGCATAGGAGATTACATAATTTTCGTGGAGTTATTATATGAAAGTTTTAACTGGTTTGATTTCCAGTTTGATGCTACTAAGTTTAAATGTTGTCGGTTTATCTCAGGTACAGGCTCAAACACCGACAGGATTTAAGTTTCAAAAAGTTGATGGAACTTTTTTCGGAAATGGTTGCCCAAACGGAACAGCACAGCTAGTTTTGAATGGAGATACTGCTTCAGTAACATTTTCTCAGTTTGAAGCTTTAGCTTCACCTCCTAAAGTTGTATCAGCATCCTGTAATCTGCGGTTCGGTATTGATATACCTTCTGGCTCTAACGTTCAGCCGATTAGCGTCAGGTATCTTGGCTTTGCAGATGTGCCTACCGGAGGCAGTGCTGATTTGAGGGTTGAAATATCATTTCAAGGTGCAAATGTTGCAACTATCAATAATCCAAACCAAACGTTTCCGGCTGGTTTTTCAGATACTTGGAACAAAAATATAGATATTGTAGCAAACACAATAAATGCATGTAGTAGACCAGTCAGTTCGGTTTTTGGTATCAATTCAACTCTGACTGCAAAAGCTAGAGGTATACCTGCAAATCAAGAAACTCAAATCAGAATTAATACAATTGACACAACAATCAAGGATGTATTGTTCCAAATAAAGTTTGCTTTTAAGCCTTGTTAGGTTTTTTAAATATATAGTCAGTTTTGCATTTAATTCTTTACAAAACTTTTCGAGGCTTTGATATTACAAAAAATCCTTTTTCAACATCCTCTAATATTCACAGAAGATTACACATTTTCACGGAGTTATTAGATGAAAGTTTTAACTGGTCTGATTTCCAGTTGCATTTAATGTTTTAGAAAACCTGCTGTTCGTAAAGCATCTTTACCAACTTATCGAAAGATTTATTCAATCACTCTAAAGAAATCTTTGACTTTCTGTCTTGATAAATAGCTAGGTCAAGCCAAAGTAGTGGATAAATCTAACGAAATCACAATTTGCAAAAAATATGTCTTTGGATAGGTAAAATATATTTTTATTTGATAGTTTGATGATATAATATTTTTAAAACTTCTTGTGAGGGCAATTCTTAATTAAAGAAGAATTCAGAAGTAAGAATTCAGGAGTCAGAATCAATTAGTGGGGGTTCAATACCGCCATTTTATTCTTTAACGATAAATCGAACGCGAGCACGTATCCAAAGGAGAATTTAGTTAGGGTCTTAAAGTTACTTATTCATTCGCTGGTAGACTCGCTACCGCAAGTCGTGCAGAATTCAATTTTGAATTCTAAATCCTGACTCCTGAATTATTTTCTGATAAGTTAAATACGCTGGTAAACAATTTACCTGTCAGAAATTGATTGTTTTATCATATTTCTGTCTTTTTTAACCAGAGCGTATTCCATAAGTTTCATGATTAATAGATATGCCCAAAATTCAAAGAGTTTGCCAGGTAAAGTTTTTCTGTCTAGAAGTATATTAGGAGATTGACATTATATGTAATATTTATGGGAGGTTACAGATTTTCGCGGAGTTATTAAATGAAAGTTTTAACTGGTATGATTTCCAGTTTGACGCTACTGAGTTTAAATCTTGTGGGTTTATCTCAGGTACAGGCTCAAACACCAGGATTTGAGCTTCAAGAAGTTCCAGTAACTCTTTTCGGAAATGGCTGCCCAAACGGAACAGCAAAGGGAATTTTGGATGCAGATACTCTTTCGATAACAATTTCTGAGTTTGAAGCTAAAGCTTCACCCCCTAAGGTTGTATCAGCATCCTGTAATCTGCGGATCGGTCTGAATGTACCTTCTGGATTTAACGTTCAGCCGATTCAAGTCAAGTATCTTGGCTTTGCAGATGTGCCTACAGGAGGCAGCGCTGACCTGAATGTGAAAATACTCTTTCAAGGTCAAGAACTTCCAACTATCGACGATCCAAATGCAACGTTTGCGCCTGGTTTCTCAGCTACTTGGAGTAAAGATGTAAATATTGTATTAGGCACAATAAATGTATGTGAAAATCCAGTAAGTTCGATTTTTGGTATCAATACAAATCTGACGGCAAGAGCTAGAGATATACCTGCAAATCAAGAAACCAAAATCCGAATTGATAAAATAGATACAGCAATCGGCCCTGTATTGTTCCAAATAAAGTTCGCTTTTAATCCTTGTTAGGTTTTTTAAATGCATGGTCAGTTTTGCATTGAATTTACCCCATAAGCTGAACTATCAAAAGCGGCTTTACCAAGTTATCAAAATATTTCTTTCAATCGCTCTGAAGAAATTTTTGACTCTGTGTCTTGAGACATAGTTATTGACAACAAACCTGAGAAGCTCTTCTTATTTGAGATGAAAGATATGAAAGTTTTAACTGCTCTTATTTCCAGTTTGACGCTACTGAGTTTAAATGTTGTGGGTTTATCTGAGGCACAGGCTCAAACACCAGCATTTCAGTTTGAAAGTATCCCAGTAACTGTTTTCGGAAATGGCTGCGCGTCGGGAAATGCCCTAGTAAGTTTGGTAGGAAATACTCTGTCTGTAACTTTCCCTCGATTTCAGGCTGTAGCTGTATCTCCTAGAGTTGTATCACAATCTTGCAATCTCAGAATTGGGCTTAATATACCTAGAGGCTATCGAGTTCAGCCCATTAACCTTAGGTATTCTGGTTTTACAAATGTGCCTCAGGGGGGGACTGCTGCCCTAAGAGTTAGACCAGTGTTTCAAGGGAGAGTAATTCCATCTAGTAGTGATCTAAACGCAAACTTCTCGGCTGGCTCTTCAGGTGGATGGCTAAAAGATGTAGCTATTACAGGAGATACAGTAAACGCGTGTGCTAACCCAGTGAATTCGGTTTTCGGCATCAACACAACTTTGATAGCGCGTGCTACAAATGTAGCTGCGGGGCAGCGAACTCAAATTGGATTCAATGGGATTTATAGAATTAGGTTTAATTTGACTCCTTGTTAGTAGTAGTCTGTCAAGCTAGTTTTGATGGTTTTTAGTAAGGACTTTAATAGCAGTTCCCATTCATATGTGGTACAACCTTATACTCCGAAGTCTAAGGTCACGGCAGTGCCGTGCCCCTACGGGTGTACCTCATGTAAACGAAAAACGCTATAAATGTGTAAAAAGCCAGCGCACCAGCTCAGTATCATACTGAGCTGGTGCTTCTGTATATCTTTGTGCAACTATCTGATCAGCATCTCCTATTACACAGGCTATTGAGGGATTTGGCAAATATTCTGGCAACTTTTTTCTGCTGCAACCTAAAGCAGCAAGCATAAATACTTCCACATTGACAACTAAATTGAATAAGACAGTGGGAAGGACTTGGCATCCTTTGGCTTCACATATACCCGCTGTTTTGGTTCTAACTCTAATTGGTTGAAGCGATCGCGTGTTAAATGCGCCATCACTACTTGCCCATCATCGAAAGTTAATTCTACCTGAATTTCCCAACCCAAATGTATCAATCGGCTTACTGTAGCAGCCGTAGTTGCACCGTTGGCGACCTTTTCCAAAATCACATCTTGTGGACGCAAAAATACTTGTGGGTGTGGCGCATCAAATCCGCTACTTTGAAAAATCTTCGAGTTGCTGGGTAACACGTTCACCGGGCCAATGAAGCTCATCACAAATGCGCTGGCAGGATTATCGTAAATTTCTGCTGGTGTCCCCACCTGTTCTACACGTCCTTTATTCATGACCACAACTTCATCAGAAACTTCCATTGCTTCTTCTTGGTCGTGGGTAACGAAAACCGTGGTAACATGAACCTCATCATGGAGGTTGCGTAACCATGCCCGTAAATCTTTGCGGACTTTAGCATCAAGTGCGCCAAAAGGTTCATCTAGCAGTAATACTTCGGGTTCTACTGCCAGTGCCCTTGCTAATGCTACCCGTTGTCTTTGACCACCAGAAAGTTGTGATGGATAGCGATCGCCTAGTCCACTTAATTGCACTAATTCCAGTAATTGTTCTACCCGCCCTTTAATTTTCTTTGGCTGTGCCTTACGAATTTCTAAGCCAAAGGCAATATTCTGCCTGACGGTTAGATGCTTAAATAGGGCGTAGTGCTGAAACACAAATCCAATATTGCGCTGTTGTACGCTTTGATATGTAGCATCCTTACCAGTAAGCAAGATTTTGCCACTATCTGGCATTTCTAAACCTGAAATTAATCGTAGTAGCGTAGATTTACCTGATCCCGATGGCCCAAGCAACGCAACTAGCGAACCACTCTTAATTTCCAGGCTGACTTGATCAACTGCCTGGAAACTCCCAAATTGTTTGGAGACATTCTCAACTACTATACCCACTGCCGCTTTACCTCTGCAACTAATCTACAGTTCCCTGCTAGGATTACCGTGTCTTACATATACCATACATAGTTATTTTTGAATAACAATCTTTAGCTACCACAATCAAAGAAGCTACAGGCAGCACCACTGCAATATAGGGAACCAGCTGACTTGTCTGTTAAGAAAATCTGCATATTGAAGACTGGAGATTAGGCAATATTCTTTATTCTTCCCAATGCCCAATTCGTATCGAAACATTAAGGAATATTGCATTTGTGCAGAAACCTGAAGGTAAAGCGCCAAATCACTAGAAAGACCGTGGTAGTATGCTCTCGGTAAATGTGAAGATTTGGGAGAAAGACCTTTGACACTACGGGTTGCTGTTATTGGGTCAGGCCCTGCTGGTTCATCTGCCGCAGAAACACTGGCAGCCTCTGGGATTGAAACCTACCTGTTTGAGCGGAAGCTGGACAATGCAAAGCCTTGTGGGGGTGCAATTCCCCTCTGTATGGTGAGTGAATTTGACTTACCACCAGAGATTATCGATCGCCGGGTACGGAAGATGAAAATGATTTCGCCTTCCAATCGTGAGGTTGATATTAATCTGGTAAATGAAGAAGAATATATAGGAATGTGCCGCCGGGAAGTGCTTGATGGCTTTTTGCGCGATCGCGCGGCAAAAGTCGGCGCAAATTTAATTAATGCTACTGTTCATAAACTTGATATACCAGGAAACAATACTGATCCCTATACCATCCATTACGTTGACCATACAGATGGGATATCACAGGGTATTGCTAAAACCCTAAAAGTGGATTTAATAATTGGGGCAGATGGGGCTAATTCTCGCGTTGCTAAAGAAATGGACGCTGGGGATTACAATTATGCGATCGCCTTCCAAGAGCGAATTCGCTTACCCGAAGACAAAATGGCCTATTACAACGACCTCGCCGAAATGTATGTCGGTGATGACGTTTCTACTGACTTCTACGCTTGGGTTTTCCCCAAATATGACCACGTAGCTGTCGGTACTGGCACGATGCACATCAATAAAGCCAGCATCAAACAGTTACAAGCTGGTATCCGCGCTCGTGCTTCCGAGAAATTGGCAGGCGGTAAAATCATCAAAGTTGAAGCACATCCCATTCCTGAACATCCCCGTCCCCGTCGTGTTGTTGGTCGCATCGCTTTGGTGGGAGATGCTGCTGGTTACGTTACTAAGTCCTCTGGTGAAGGTATTTATTTTGCCGCTAAATCTGGGCGGATGTGTGCCGAAACCATTGTAGAAACGTCTAACAGTGGCAGCCGTATTCCTACAGAAGGCGACCTTAAGGTTTACCTGAAGCGTTGGGATAAAAGATACGGACTCACTTACAAGGTGTTGGATATTCTGCAAACCGTGTTCTATCGTTCTGACGCTACCCGCGAGGCGTTTGTGGAAATGTGTGATGACCTAGATGTACAACGGCTAACATTCGATAGCTATTTGTATAAGACGGTTGTCCCAGCTAATCCCATCACCCAATTGAAAATCACTGCCAAAACCATTGGTAGTCTAATTCGGGGTAATGCCCTTGCACCTTAATTGCGTGTAAAGGACTGGGAATTCCAACAAATAAATTACCCAATTTTGTGGGGTGGACATCCTGCACGCTCATCATTCAGGGCGGGCAAGAAGCCCACCCCACAACATATATAGTGGTTCTCATTTGAGTGCGGTACAGACCTAACGCCTAACCCTTTCCCTACTAGCTTTGGGGAGTCAGATTCAAAGCATCTCTCCTAAAAGGAGAGAGGAATGGAAGTGAGGTCAAAAATGTACTGCACCCAAGTGAGAACCGCTATATGTTAGAACTTTTTCTATTTGGAAGTTGCTGCTTCTACAAATTGTCTGTACTTTACGCAAGTAAAAGCTGTTAAATTTAGCCTTTCTCAACTGCATCAAATACAGTTCTTTCGTTTTTGGTTTCGTGCAATTTCTGATAAAACAGATGTTGAACTGAATCTACTGGGGCAAAATAGAAAACATGACGATTGAATCCGATTCCTCTAATCTACCAACCCCAGAACTAGTCACCGAAAACGATTTGCAACCGGATGACTTTGACGATGGTGTAACTGAGAAGAACCTAAGCTCACAAGCACTAGCAACACAACAAGCCCTAGCGGCGATTGGGTCTTTGCAATCTCCGCAACATACAACTGCTCTCAAACAAGCCCGTTCTGACTTTCAGCAACCCACTAGCAAGCAATTTCAATTTATAGTTAAGCCGAGGGCATTGCTAATTACTCTAATAGCGATCGCCATCACCTTCATTGGAGTTATCCTCAATAACTGGATTATCGGCATTGTCGGAACACTGATGACTTTGCTATTATCCCTAGCCATATTATTGCCTTGGTTGCAAAAAGCGTTATACGAGTGGTTTTCACCCCAAGAACGCACCCTGTTTGTTGCCATTTTGGGACTAATAGTAGCCATCATCGGCTTGATCAAGTTTACAGGTGTGGGCGATCGCTTAATGCTTTGGGGACGCCAGATTAACTGGGACATTGCTGGAACCCTAGCAGAATGGTTTGGCGCTTTGGGGCAAATTCTGATCGCCATCATCGCCGTTTACGTAGCGTGGCGACAATATGTTATTTCCAAAGACTTAACAATTCAGCAAAATCTGCTGACAGTTCAGCAAAATATCATCACCCAGCAGCAGACAATTGATTCCTATTTCCAAGGCGTTTCAGACTTAGTATTAGATCAAGAAGGATTATTAGAAGATTGGCCCCAAGAGAGAGCGATCGCTGAAGGACGCACCGCGGCAATTTTAAGTAGTGTAGATGGCAGTGGTAAAGCTAAAATTCTCCGTTTTCTCTCACGTTCCAAGTTGCTGTCACCTCTAAAACGCGATCGCCTATTAGGTCGAGCCATTCTCGACGGGAGTGGCGGATATGCAGAAGACCGCCTGGAAGGTGTACGTGTCATAGATTTAGGCGTAACATTAGCCGCAGCAGACCTTTCTGATACTGATTTGCGTTGGACTGACCTCAGCGAAGCTAATCTTGTCCGCGCTAATCTGAGCGGTTGTGATTTAGTAAAAGCCAACCTTTCCCGCACAATTTTATATAGTGCTAATCTCAGTCGTGCCGACATCAACGGGATTCGCCTATTCTATGGTGTAGTGGATAAAGCATCACCCCGCAGTCGCACTCAACCACCAAATTACCAAACAGGCGAACACACTGGCGCTGTAGTGGAAAATGCCGATTTCACGAATGTACAGCGTATGTCTGAGTCTGCACGTAACTACTGTTGCGCTTGGGGTGGTGAAAAAACCAGAGGTACTATCCCTGGTGGTTGTGAAGGCATTCCTAATAAGTTGGGAAAATAGTTATACCAATTTTGGATTACCTTTAATTAATTTGTGTAATTGCCCGCTTTATAGAGGGATAGGTAATTACGCGAGTCAAAAATTCAATGCCCTGAAAATGCTTTTTGGCAGAACCGGAATAATCCTTGATCAGTTCCATCAATGCTGTTAAACTTTCCGTTGTAACCAAGCAAAAATTTCATCAACAGACAGCGTCAAATTCAAATCTTCTAACACTGGTAATATATCTTGTCCTGCTAACAAATCTGGTAAAGAATTAGGCTGATAAACTAAAATACAGCGTTCACTTGGATCAATCAACCATCCTAGCTGACTACCATTTCTCAAACAGTGTAAAATATTGCCAGTTACTTTGGTTTGACTTTGAGTAGGGGAAAGTATTTCGATAACCCAAGCGGGTGCAAAATCAATACCACTGCTAATAATTTCGCCGTTTTCGTCCAGTGGTAGTTGATTAGTAGAGATCACAACCACATCAGGAACTACTGAGCGATTACCGCAGGTACAGCGCAATTTAGGAAAAGCTTCATAGTTACTGCCCAACGCATCAATTACTGCAATTAAACGTTTTTGCAATAAACTGTGTTTAGCTCCTCCCATAGGTTTCTGAATTACCTCTCCGTTAATATATTCGCAAGTCGGTGACTCCTCAATGTATGGAAGTTTTAAGAACTCTTCTAGATTCGTGCTTTCTAAAACTGTAATTTTTCCTTGTGTCAATCCAATATTTCTCATAATTTGGTTATATCTCTGCTATGGTTTTGGGATCGCAGTTTCACGAATAGTCATGAGAATAATCCTTTTCCAGTCTTCCTTATTTTGACTCAAGGATTTGACTAAATGTACGGCAAGGGCGATCGCAATTGCACTATTTTTGAGTAACTTCAGTGAGGGCTTCATGGATAACCTCATCGCTAACACCGTGACGCTTCAAGCTAGCAATCAGTGCTGAGATAGTATCACCTTCCAGCCGTTCCAGATCAACTCTTAGCCCTTGCCCAATATAGGCAAGCATTAACGGCTGATAGCCAGAAAATCCTAGTAATGGTGCTATTCTTTTCAAATCTTCAATGACATCTTCGGGAATGCGAATTGTGATTGTAGTCATTGGACGATTTTTATCGAGTCGCTTTTTCAGTGCTTCAGCCTTCATAATATTCTCGCTCCTTGCGTGTTGCGTTGTGCGTGCTGAAATGATCCGAATTATTTCGTTTTCACGTTCAATGTAGACGACATACAAAAGATTCCACCGTTTGTCTAAGCCAATAACAGCATCTCTTTGTTCATCATTGCGACTTGCATCAACAACCACTAAAAATGGCAAGGGCGACGCCGAATAGCCCGTCGTAGACATCGCTTTCTGCAATAATCCCTGCTGGCTAGGGATCTGTCTTTATCAACAACTTGAGGATCTAACGTTACGCGGCGTTGATTATGCTGATTCTAGATGAGTGACTGGAATTTGTTCGGTTCTTTCAGGGGGTTTCGCTTCAGTTGCAACAGCATGAACCGCATGAAGAATATCGGCAGAATAGTACCGATTGCCACAGGTATCACAAACACCAATCGTCACATCTTCGAGGATGACGAATCCATCTTTATGTTTAAATGCCTCGCGCTTTACAATTCGAGGTTGAATAGTTCCTTCGCAATATTCGCATGTATATCCATACATAAGGCTAGCCTTGAGCTTCAGTAATTTCATAAACAGTGATAATCAGATAACGTCCGTTGCTGGCGAAACGTCCAACAATCGCAACAGGCGAATGTTTATCTAATTTTGTAAGAGCCAGGACTGCTGTGTATTATGAAATTATAAAATGGAGGTGGAAGATTCATTAATGCAGTTAGTCAGTCAGGAGCATATTGAAATCTCTTCTGATGTGCGGAGTGGAAAGCCCCGCATTGTCGGTACTCGCATTGCTGTAGAAGATGTGGCAATGATGCATTTAAAGCTAGGATATTCTTTGGTAGAGATTGCTGGTAAATATGACCTGTCACTGGCATCTGTTTATGCAGCAATGGCTTATTACTTTGATCGCCGAGACGAAATTGATCGCCGCACAGCAGAAGAGGATGAGTTAGTTGAGGTACTAAAGCAAAATCATCCGTCGCATCTTCAAGAGAAACTCAGACAGTTGAGGAATGAGTAAGCGAATTCGCTTTCATCTAGATGAAAATATCGATCCTGCGTAGACGCGAAGCGGCTTGTCGTAGACATCGCGCTTGGCTTGCGCCGTTATGGAATTGATGTCACAACAACCAATGATGTGGAATTACGTACTCAAAGCGATGAAGTCCAGTTAGCATTTATTCAGGAAACACAGCGAGTACTATTCACCCAAGATGCAGATTTTTTGATTATTGCAAGTTCTAGGCTCGATCATCCTGGTATTACCTACTGCAAGAAAGGAACTCGTTCAATTGGTGAAATCATTGAAACTTTGGTTTTGATGTATGAGGTGATGACACCTGAAGAGATGGTGGGACGTGTCGAATTTGTGTGAAATGAAAGCAGTACCGAGAGGCGATGTCTACGACGGGCTATTCGGCGTCGCACTGTAAATCTATGCTGCTAATTGGCGATATCTACGACGGGCTATTCGGTGACGCAGTTTCAGGAATAGTCACGATAATTGCCTTTTTCAGTCATCTTCATTTTTAACATAATGCTGACAACATCGCGGTTGTCTAACCGAACAAAGTGTTTAGCGCGTTGGTAAACTTTGTCTAATAGGTAATCGTGATTTAATTATTGATGACTCTTGTGAATACTGTTTTCAAACTTATATATCAGAAAAGCCCTAAGAACTTTTTCTTCTGTCCTTGAGCCTTCAAAGCAGCCTCCAAATTGTTATGAGCAAGTGCAAAGTTAGGGTCAATTTGAATAGCTTTACGGTAAGCTACGATCGCCTCATCCAATTTTCCTTGAGCCTGTAGAGCAACCCCCAAGTTGACGTGAGCATTTACATAGTGAGGGTGAATTTGAATAGCTTTACGGTAAGCGGCGATCGCCTCATCCAATTTTCCTTGAGCCTTTAGAGCAACCCCCAAGGTGACGTGAGCATCTACATAGTTAGGGTCAATTTGAATAGCTTTACGGAAAGCGGCGATCGCCTCATCCAATTTTCCTTGATCATAGAGAGCAACCCCTAAGCCGTAGTGAGTAAGTGCAAAGTTAGGGTCAATTTGAATAGCTTTACGGAAAGCGGCGATCGCCTCATCCAACTTTCCTTGATCATCGAGAGCATCCCCCAGATTGTTATGAGCATCTACATAGTTAGAATTAATTTGAATAGCTTGACGGTACGCTGCGATCACGATCGCCTCATCCAACTTTCCTTGATCATCGAGAGCATCCCCCAGATTGTTATGAGCATCTACATAGTTAGGATCAATTTGAATAGCTTTACGGTACGCTGCGATCGCCTCATCTAACTTTCCTTGAGCCTTTAGAGTAATTCCCAGGTTGAAGTGAGCATTTACATAGTTAGGGTCAATTTGAATAGCTTTACGGTAAGCTGCGATCGCCTCATCCAACTTTCCTTGAACTCTTAGAGTATTTCCTAAGTTGTAGTGAGCATCTACATAGTTAGGGTCAATTTGAATAGCTTTACGGAATGCTGCGATCGCCTCATCCAATTTTCCTTGAGCCTGTAGAGCAACCCCCAAGTTGACGTGAGCATTTACATAGTTAGGGTCAATTTGAATAGCTTTACGGTAAGCTGCGATCGCCTCATCCAATTTTCCTTGAGCCTGTAGAGCAACCCCCAAGTTGACGTGAGCATCTACATAGTTAGAGTCAATTTGAATAGCTTTACGGTAAGCTGCGATCGCCTCATCTAACTTTCCTTGATCATAGAGAGCAACCCCTAAGCCGTAGTGAGTAATTGCATCATCAGGATTAATAGTGAAGTCAGCTTCAATTATGTCGTTCTCTTGTTGCTTCCGTTTCTCTAGTAGCTTTGCTTCGGCTGGTTCACGAATTGTGCGTTCAATGCGTACAACATCTTCATCCTTAAGTCCCAACTGCTGTTGAAAAGTTTTCAGTCCCTCTAGAACGTGTTGATTCAGAGGATATCCTGCCTGGATTGCCTTTGCAAACTCTTGCTCATAGCGTCGCAGTTTGTTTTCATAATCTGCCTTTTGGCGCTTTCGCTCCAGTTCTACCTGTCGCTGCTGTTCGGCTTCCTCTTGTTGTCTGAGCTTTTCTCGATATTTTGACTCTGCTGGTTCACCAATCAGTCGCTCAATGCGTGCAACATCTTCATTTTTAAGTCCCAACTGCTGTTGAAAAGTTGTCAGTCCCTCTAAAACGTGCTGATTCAGAGGATATCCTGCCTGGATTGCCCTAGAAAATTCCTGCTCATAGCGTCGAAGTTTATCATCATATTCTACTTTTTCCTGTTTTTGCCGTTGTTGCTCTGCTTCTTGTCTCAGCTTTGCTTGATATCTGATTTCTGCTTGCTGAAGAAGAGGTTGTTCAATACCTGTAATATCTTCATCTCTTAGTCTTAGAGACTTCTGTAAGTTCTCTAAGTCTTGACGAGCTTGCTGGTTTAAAGGAAATTCTCGTTGAATTGTTTCTGTGAATACCTGCTTGTATTGAGCTAAATTCTGTTGGTATAACTCTGATTTCTGGGCAAACTGCGCTTCAACTTCTTGCTTAATTGGCAAAATATCAGCGTCTCTTAACCCCAGAAGCTCTTGCAGCATATTTACTTCTTTATAAGCTTCCTCACTTAAAGGATATTCATGTTCTGCTTCTGCAATTAAAGTTTCTTGATAGGTTTGTAAATTCGCTAATCGCTCCTGATAAGGGCGTAATACCTCAGTTTCAATTTCAGCAGCTTCTTCAAAGGTCAAGCCTAACTGCTGCCTCAGTGTATTTAGAAGAGCCCGACCTGCTGGACGAATTTTGCCTGCATTTGCATAACGTGAAGCGGCTTTCCGATATCTCAGCTTAGGGTCAGTAACTCGTGCCTTAGAGAGAACAATTTCAAACCCCTTGTCTTTAAGAACGATGATCTTCGGGGTCATGTTGGGAGCAGTTTCCTGCACCTTGCTGACAGCATACTCATGCAATTCCAGCACCGAAACAAACCCATCTTCATTGCGATCACCTGCTCCGGTTTCAATCCCCTCGACTAGATATCGGGTGTAAATCGATAAGTCCGATCCCTGCTGCTCAAAGGAATACTGGGTTGAACTGGAAGAAGTAAGTACCACCCGCCCCTCAGCCCCCAGTTGGGTCTGCAAATCAACTGAGCCATCATCTTTAGCTTGTAATGCCGGATCGAACGCTCCGCTAAAGCAACAGTCTAAAATAATTGTCTGCCGTCTAGCACGGCTATTGTTCATAATTTCTTGAACAAAGTTGGCAGGTACAGCAGTTGACCGAATCAACTCGCCTTTGAGATTCTTGCGTGTGATCCGAGTCGCAAAATATAGCTTGCCACCATCATCCTTAATGCCATGCCCAGAGAAAAATAGCAACACCAAATCCTCTTTATCACGACCGGAAAACAAGGTTTCAATCTCAGATTCCATTGCCTGTCGGTCAGGATTAGGAAGTGCTTTTACCTCATCAAATCCCCCCATCTCCGAATCTTTCAAGACCCGTTGCAAGGCCTCAATATCTTTTACAGCCGCAGGTAATGGATTTAGCCCTGGCTCATACTCACTGACCCCAATCAGTAACGCTACCTTTGCCATGTTTTCCTCTCTATGCTGCAATAAAATCTTGGGCTGCTTTGATGGCGGCTTCCAGTTCTTCTCGACTGTGGGCTTTTACTGTTAGCTTCTTGCCGTTGGCTTCTACCGACAGTTCAATCGGTTTACCACCGAGGCGATCGCCCAAAAATCCCATCAACTTTTTTGCATTAGCTGCATTCACCTCAGCCATTAACAAACCCACCAGAAACCCGCCTAATGCTTTGTTGCCCTCTGGTGGCTTGGGGTCAAGAACACGACCAACAACTGCATCTACCTCGTCAATTTGCTTGAGTTCAGTCATTAGCCGTTGAACCTGTTCGTCCCTTTCTTCCGCGTCCAAGTCAGGGTCGTTGAAGGCGATCGTAAATTTAATGCTATTTGCGGTCATGCTGTACTAATAAAAGCTTAGTTAGTTTTTTTATAAAGACTGACAATTATATTTCTTTATACCAGTAAAAACCTTATTCTGTAATGAACATAACGAACATTTGTATAAATCTTCATAGAAAACAAATTTGTCTTTTTGGATATAAATACGGCAAACAACACTAGAGAGTTTCGAGGAGTTGAGCAACTTAAAAAAGACATACAACAGATGTAAGCAACAAAACAAAAAGCCCACATTAGTGGGCTTTCTAAATCAATTAAGTTATTGCTTTACTTACCGTTTCGCCAACTTCTTCGACATCTTCCGCAGACGAATTGATTGGGGTGTAACTTCCACCAATTCATCGGGGCCAATGTATTCCAAAGCACGCTCTAGGCTCATGTCTATCGGTGCTTGCAGTTGCACCAATTCATCGCCACCAGCCGCGCGGTGGTTGGTCAACTGCTTGGTCTTACAGATATTCAATTCCAAATCTTGGGAACGATTGTGTTCTCCCACAATCATGCCTCTGTAAACCTTTGTGCCGGGAGTAATAAAGAATGCTCCTCTATCTTCGGCGTTTCTCATAGCGTAGAAGGTAGAAACACCCTCTTCAAAGGAGATTAAAACGCCTTTGTTACGGGCTTCAATATCACCACTGATTGGACGGTAATCTAAGAAGCTGTGGTTCATGATGCCTTCGCCACGAGTCATCCGCATAAACTCACCCCGGAAACCAATCAATCCACGGGCGGGAATGACAAACTCTAACTGGGTGCGATCGCCACTACCTGGTTGCATATCTTGCATTTCGCCTTTGCGTTGTCCCAGGCGTTCAATACAGCTACCCACAGCATCAGCAGGAATGTCTAACACCAAGAGTTCGTAAGGTTCGCAAGGTTGACCGTTCATTTCGCGGTAAATTACCTGTGGCTGAGATACCTGAAATTCGAAGCCTTCCCGACGCATGGTTTCAATTAAGATACCCAGGTGGAGTTCTCCACGACCGGAAACGAGGAATTTATCGGGAGAATCGGTTTCTTCGACACGCAAAGCAACGTTGGTTTCGAGTTCACGGAATAGGCGATCGCGCACTTGTCTTGATGTCACCAACTTGCCTTCTTGACCTGCAAAGGGCGAATCATTTACCCAGAAGGCCATTTGCAAGGTTGGTTCATCCACTTTAATTAGTGGTAAAGCTTGCGGTTCATTGGGGTCAGTAATCGTTTCCCCAATATAAGCATCAGCGAAACCAGCCACCGCCACAATATAACCTGCGGTTGCTTCTTCCATCTCTACGCGCTTCAGTCCATCAAAGCCCATCAACTTGGTAATTTTGCCCTTGACAATAGTACCATTTTCTGTAACTAAAGCTGCTTGTTGTCCTGAGCGGATAGTACCGTTGTGAATTCTGCCAATCACAATCCGTCCCAGATATTCAGAATAATCTAGGGTTGTAACTTGCAATTGCAGAGGCTTATTGCTGTCGCCTACTGGTGGTGGAACGTGTTGCAGAATCGCATTAAACAGGGGTTGCATATCTACCGATTCTGCTTCCAAGCTTTCTTTGGCGAAACCTCCCATACCAGAGGCAAACAGATAGGTAAAATCACACTGGTCTTCATCTGCCCCTAATTCTAAGAACAGATCCAAAACTTTATCAACAGCAACGTGGGGGTCAGTTTGTCCACGGTCGATTTTATTGATTACAACGATGGGGCGCAGCCCTTTTTCTAAAGCTTTTTTAAGAACAAAGCGTGTTTGGGGCATGGGGCCTTCATTGGCATCGACAATCAAAAGACATCCATCAACCATGCCGAGTACGCGTTCAACTTCGCCACCAAAGTCAGCGTGTCCAGGAGTATCAACAATATTGATTAGTGTTTCTTTGTAGCGAACCGCCGTATTTTTGGACAGGATAGTAATACCCCGTTCCCGTTCTAGGGCGTTGGAGTCCATAACGCAATCCGGAACGTCTTCGCCTTCGCGGAAAATGCCGGATTGTTTGAGGAGTGCGTCAACCAGCGTGGTTTTGCCGTGGTCAACGTGGGCGATAATGGCGACGTTGCGAATTGGGAGCGTCATAGAAACTTTTGGTGAACTCTAGAGGGTGTTTATAAGATTTACATTTGAATGCTAGGCTGTTTTAACAGAATTGGGTATGATCAGCAAATTCTGTAAAGAACCTTTAACAATTCTAGCGTAATCGTCACAATTCCGGGGAGTTTTGTAAACCCGGCAATGGAGATGTGTGGTAATTACCGCGTTGATAGGATAAAAAAAGCTTTTGTTACAAACAGGTGTGGAGTGAAGCACGTTATCGCATTTGAGAATTGCACCTAATTAGTTGAGATACTTTACTTTGGTGATAAAGGCGATCGCACCCTTCCTGATATATAAAATAACCTGATTTTGCAATTGCGATCGCAATCCCTTATTTTTCCCTAAAAGTAGTTTTATTTCTCGGCTGATTAAGCTGTTACGCATTTAACTAGAACATTTACATTAAGGCTGATGACTGTGGCTGATAACCGTTAACCGTCAACAGTTAACGACCCATAATAATTCATGTCGAGACTTTACAGCGCAAATTCTCTACTGAGATTTAAGGTATATTTTAAAAATTAATAAAAATGACAGCGATAATTATATGGTCTGCTGCCTAAATCCCAATTGCGAAAATCCCCAAAATCCTGACGAGACAAATTACTGCCTCAGTTGCGGGACACAGTTAGTATCGCTACTGAGAAATCGTTACCGCATAACCGCACCATTAGGGAGAGGAGGGTTTGCACGCACATATGTGGCAGAGGATATAGATAAGCTAAATGAACGATGTGTTGTTAAGCAACTGGTTTTGAGTGAATTTTATCTCAGTCACGGTACTAAGGCACATCAAAAAGCAACTGAATTGTTTGAGCGAGAGGCCAAACGTTTACAAGAACTAGGGGAACATCTGCAAATTCCCAATTTGTATGCATATTTTAAAGAAGGTGAATATCTGTATTTGGTGCAGCAGTTTATTGAAGGTCAAAATTTGTTGCAGGAGTTAAAACAGCACGGAGTTTTTGATGAAAGTAAAATTCGATCTTTTTTAAATGATTTATTATCTGTGCTGGTAGCCATACATCAACAGCAAATAATTCATAGAGATATTAAGCCAGAAAATATTATTCGTCGTCAGAGCGATCATAAATTAGTACTAATTGATTTTGGGGTTTCTAAGCAAAAGGCGGAAAGTTCAAACACTGCACTTGGGACGATTATTGGTTCATTAGGTTATGCACCAATTGAGCAAATGCAATTTGGTAAAGTTTTTCCTTCCAGTGATCTGTACAGTTTAGGGATAACTTGCTTTCATTTGCTAACAAATATTTCTCCTTCAAATTTTTGGCTTAAACAAGGATATAGTTGGACTTCTAGTTGGCGACAGCATTTGATACAACCCATAAGTCAAGAATTAGAATTGATTCTGGATAAGTTACTCCAAGAAAATCATCAGCAGCGTTATCAGTCTGCACAGGCTGTATTACAAGACTTAAATAATCTCCCAAAATTAAAGCAGACATTACCTGCTACATTCATTTCGCCTTCTCAATTATTAGAAGCACAACCACTTCAACAAACAACAACTCGATATTTACCGCAATTATTTAATAGTAAATTATTCTCTGGAGCAATAATTACTAGCTCAGGTAGTTCTTTTTTAGCGATCGCACTTATCAGCTTTCTCGGAACTACTTGGATTAGCTCTGGATTATGGTTGCTAATTTTAGGGGGGTTAGTCTTTATTCAATCTCGTTCAATTATAGAAAAAAGTTATTTAATTGTAATTGCCATAATAGCAAATTTACTAATTATCTTGACTTTTAAAAATTTGTTAATTAATAACCTTTTACAATCTGGTATAAAAGGACTGTTACTTGTGGTATTACTAGTTACTCTTGCCGGTCTATTGACAGTTATTCTTATAGGTCTATGGGAAATAATAAACAAACTTACTTCTAAATATTTTTAGCTTTTTAGTTCCGGTAAATTTATAATGAAATTTTGATTTTTGATAAGTTATATATAGTTTGGAGAATTATTGATGACAAATAAAAAAGAAAACTTGAGACTGCTTATTTCTCTGGGGCTAGCTGGAATAATGGTAGCAGCTATTTTGTGGTTAATTAACAAACTTTCTTCTACTATCATACCATCACCTAACCCTACATCAACTTTATATTCACTACCAAATAAGCCTTCATTCATGAATTTGGGCACAAGGATTTTAGTGACATTACAAGCATATCCTGAAAAAATAGATGGAGTGAAAGCTTTTAGTGAAAACGATTTCACCACTGCGGTGGAAAAATTTACCGCGTCTTTGAAAAATAATCCCAATGATCCGGAAACTTTAATTTATTTAAATAATGCCAAAATTGCCCAAGATAATTCAGAAAGTCTAAAAGTTGCTATCATAGCACCAATTAACTTTGATATTAATTTAGCAAAAGAAATTTTGCGTGGTGTAGCTCAAGCTCAAAATGAAGTTAATAATCAAGGCGGAATTAACGGTAAGAAATTACAAATTTTGATTGCAAGTGTTGATAATCCAGAAGATTCGAGACTATTAGATGAGACATTAGTTCAAGAGAAGAATCTTGTAGCCGTAGTGGGTGTTAGACCTAATCCAAAAATTTATAATGAAAAAGGGTTGGTGTTAGTCTTTCCTGTTGAGCTTCCAAGTCAAGCTGAAAATAGAGAAAAATCCGAGCAAACAGTAATTGGTCAGCTTAATACTTCTAAAAATAATTATTTATTTCATGTAAATCCACCATATAGCAATTTAGTAGATATTCATGCTAGATACATTGCTCAACGATTAAGGAATATTGCTATTTGTGGCGATGTCCCTAGCTCAAGAAGTAATTCAGCCTTCTCATTGAATCAGAGTCTTGTAAAACAGTACACTCAAGCTATTCAATACTATGGAACGAAAGTTATTAGTACACCATGCAATTTGTCAGGCACAAATTTTGACTATAGAGCTTTTGTGAAGAAAGCCATAGAAACAGAAAATGCTAGTGGTTTTTTACTAATACCTTCAATCGACAATATACCTTTTGCCACCAAAGTCGCACAAGAGGTTGGAAATAGAAAACCACTCTTTGCTTCTGAAATTATGTACAATCCAAAAACTTTAGAAAATGGCAAGGATCTAGAAGGAATGGTACTACCTGTATATTGGCATCGTGATGCTAATAAAGATAATCCATTTGCAAAAACATTTGCAAAAGATGCCTCCAAGCTTTGGAAAGGTGACGTAAATCAGAGAACAGCAGGAGCTTATGATGCAATGCAAGTAATTATCGCTGGCTTGAAACAAGACGACACCCGCGAAGGATTGCAAAAAGTACTGTCTAATCCTAATTTTTCAACTTCTGGAGTTACAGGAACGATTAAGTTTTCGCCTTCAGGTGAGCGCCAAGGAGAAGCTTTACTAGTCAAAATTGAGCGTTGTGAGGGTTGTTCTAACACTGACTACCATTTTACCCTCTTGAATAAGAATTAATTTTTTGAGATTGATTGTCATCCAAGAGACATACTTTCTTGCAGAAGGGTAATCTATTCAAGTTGAATGTAATGCTGAATAGGTTGCCCTGATTACTAACTATGAATAAATCGAAGCCATCGCTTTCATTCATCTTTATATTTTCACAAAGCCAAACTAGATGTTTTTCTACCCTGAGTTGTGAACGCAATCGCTCAAAAGAAAGATGAAATACCCCAAATGTCTATGTCAACCTTATATCAAGTAATAATTATGAACACTTTGCCGAGGAGAACAACGGATGGTAGCTACTTTAGATGATACGAAACGCAATGCTATTGCTATAAAATTGGCAAGTATTAAAGCACTCCAACAGTTGGCTATCGAAAATGAGCAATTGCTTTTGAGCCAAGGACTCGATGCTGAGATTGCTGATCGTATCCGCAACTTCCTTAATGATGACGAAAAAAATCTTGGCGTTCTGGAAACTGTAATTGGTCAGTATGGCATTCAGGCTGAACCTAAAAAAAATGTTACCGAATTCATTGAGAAAGCTCGTGAATTGTTCAAGGGTTCTGAGTTAAGCCTGTATGAAAAAGTATCTCAACATGAGTTGCTGAAACATCAAATAGTAATGAGTGGCTTGATAGTTCACAAGGCTGCTCAAAAAGTTGGTGCTGACGTTTTGTTAGCGATCGGGCCTTTGAATACCATTAACTTTGAGAATCGCGCTCATCAAGAACAACTCAAAGGTGTTTTGGAAATTCTGGGTGTCCGTGAACTCACTGGACAAGATGCAGATCAAGGAATTTGGGCGCGTGTTCAAGACGCTATGGCCGCAGTCAGTGGTGTGGTAGGTAGTGCTGTTACCCAAACCAGTGACAAAAGCGATCTGAATATCCAAGATGTCATCCGCCTCGATCACAACAAGGTAAATACTCTATTTACCGAACTCCTGCAAAGCGACAATCCACAGAAAATCCAAGAGTACTTTGGTCAAATTTACAAGGATCTAAGCGCTCACGCTGAAGCAGAAGAAGAAGTAGTCTATCCAAGAGTACGTCCTTTCTACGGTCAAGATAATACCCAAGAATTGTTTAACGAACAAGCTGAAATGAAGCAGGTGTTAGACCGAATTAAGGCTGTCAATCCTTCTTCACCCGAATTCAAAGATCAAATTAGACAGCTTATGGAAGCTGTTGGTGACCATATTCGTCAAGAAGAAAGCACAATGTTTGCTGCTATTCGTAACAACTTGAGCAGCGACCAAAGTGAGCAACTAGCTACTGAATTCAAAGCCGCTAAGACCCGAATTCAAGAGAAATTGGGTGTTGTTAGTGAATCCAATGCCTAAGATGCTTTCGAGCTTTCTATATCGGCTAACAAAGGTTAGTTAAGCAAAAACTCCCAGCACATCAATGCTGGGAGTTTTTGTTTGTTTAAAAATTTTGCTGACATTGCTGACAGTATTTATAAGCGGCATAAGCCATAGTTACAACCCCGGTGATAATGGCAGATTCATCGACTTCAAATTGGGGATGGTGTAATGGGTAGTTAATGATTCTTTCTTTGTAGCCTACACCCAAGCGAAACATAGAACCAGGAACGTGTTCCAAATACATAGAAAAATCTTCAGCACCAAGGGAGGGTTCGGGTAAAACTTGAACGCGATCGCTACTCCAAGCTTCTTCTGCGGCTGATTGCAATAATTGCGTCAAAACGTAATCATTTTGAACACTGGGTACGCCCTGGCGATAATTAACTTGATACTTTGCACCGTAAGTATGGCAGACATTAGATACAATATTTTCAATCCAGTTCGGGAGATAGGCACGGGTTTCGGGATGGAGCGATCGCACGGTTCCCAATAATTGCACTTTATCAGCAATCACATTCGGCGCTCTGCCACCGTTAATTTTCCCTATGCTCAATACTACAGGACGCAAAGGATTCTGCGTCCGGCTGATGGCTTGTTGCATTGCAGTAATCACTTGGGAAGCAATCCAAATCGCATCAATCGCTTCATGGGGACGCGCCCCGTGCCCAGATTCTCCCATAATTAGAATCTCTAAATCATCAGCAGCAGCAGTCAAAGCCCCGTAACGCACGCCAATAGATCCTGCGGGGATAGAAGGGAAAACATGAACCCCTAACACAGCCGAGACGTTTTCCATCGCCCCATCTTTCATCATCCAGCTTGCGCCTTGAGCAATTTCCTCGGCTGGCTGAAATAAAAACCGCACCTTCCCACCCAACTCCTCTGCCACTTGGGACAGAACCATCGCTGTTCCTAACCCTACGGTGGTATGGACATCATGACCACAAGCGTGCATAATGCCCTGTGTACGAGAGGCATATTCCAAATTAGTACCTTCTTGAATTGGCAAGGCATCCATATCTGTACGAATTGCCAATAAACGGTCGTTTTGGCTCGTGCCTTGTAATTCCCCAATCACGCCCGTTTTGCCAACTCCCTCTTGTACGTGCAAACCACTGGAAGATAAAACACCAGCCACGAAAGCTGCTGTTTGGTACTCCTGACCGCTTAGTTCTGGGTGAGAGTGGATGTGGCGGCGAATTTCAATTAAGCGGGGTGCTAGTTTTGTTGCTAAGTCTTTAATCCGGGTAAGCATCGATTCAATTAATCCCTAGGCTTTTTTCCCATGATAAAGAACTGTTAACAAACAAAATGCTCTTTGCCAATAAGGATAGGTCAACGAAGAGGTAGAGAAAGCAGGGAGGCAAGGGAAGAAGTAAGGGAGCAGGGAGCAGGGAGCAAGGGAGATGAATTTTCCCCTCTGCCCCCTGCACCCCGCCCCTTTGCCTCTTTTCAATGCCCCATGCCCTATACCCCAATTCAAAACTGGTTATTTTGTATAGCAGATTGTGCCTGGAGTATTTTCGGGTTGAAACTCGTTACATTCTCTGGGATTTTGACGCTCTAATGACCAGCCATAAGGCTTGTCGGAGGTAACGACACCATTAGCCTGAGTTGTTAGCCGGAAGTTAGCCCCCCGAAAATTAGTAAACAGCAATTTCGCATCTTTTAAGTTTGCTGCTTCTAAATTGGCACTGATGAAACCGGCATAAGACAGATCGGCATTTTCCAGAGATGCTGATTTCAAATTTGCACCTGTTAAGGAAGCACCACTGAGATTAACCGAATTGAGAACTGCACCTTCTAAATTTGCACCAGTAAGATCGGCATTCGTGAGATTAGCTTGAGATAATGTAGCACCACTCAAGTCAGCCCCTCGCAAATTTACTCCAGTTAAATTCAGTTGAGTTAGGTCAGCACCACTCAAATTACACCGGGGACAGGCATTTGTTGCCTTCAACTGATCCAAATCTAACTGATTTAATCCAAGGGCTTGCTCTGCAAACCCGAAACAAGCTAACAGTGCCACGGTAGCGACAATCTTGAGTTTCATATTTTTTACAGATATCCACAAAAATGGTAAGTGACGCATATTGCGTACTGCCATACTTACATATACCGCCTCCCTAAGGAAGAACAGGGATGAAGCATTGATTAAGAAGCTGTAAAAATACTATAAATTCTAATGGTAAGACTACCCAAACTTAAATCTAGGCTATAGAATCGAGTCGTAAGGAACTATACCGAATCTATTATAGACTACCACATATGTGATCCCCCTAGCTCGATGAAAAACACGACTAGGGGGATCTTGTATTTGCTCAAGGTCATCTCCAGATCGCTCACCAAGTTTAAAGGTAAAGGGTGCGGTTTCAAGATTGATGCGTTGCTGTTGACCACAGATGGCAGCTAATGCAAGGCTATAAGAGTAGATTAGACTATCAGATACGGCTCATGGCAGCGTACCCATTTGTTGAAGCTACTCCAGAATCACTGCCATTGCCCTATTCTTCTATCTCAGAACATTCATTACTTTTGTCATTTAAAAATGAGCTGACGGATAGTAAATAAGGCTGAATAAAGGTTTAATTTTGAATTTTTAATTGTTAATTTGACTGGGTTATTTGTACAAAAATTATTAATTTACCTGAAAAAGTTAAACAAGATGCCAGCATTTCAGAAATTTGATTGCTATATTAGATTAAATAACTATTCTGGCAAGGATTGAAAAGCTGTGAGGGATGATTTACAAGGCTTGGAGATTAGTCAGGATGAACTACAAAATCTGACTAGTTTACCTGTCAATAATCAACTTTTAATCATTACAAATCCTCTAAAAAAATTAGCAAAGCTATACATCCAAAAACTTAAAAGTTCTGAAGGCGCAACTGTAATTTTTATTGGATTTGCTACATTTGTTTTTGGTTATCTTTTATTTGATATACTTATAAAAGTGTTTTTAACATGGATAATAATCCCATCCTGGCTATTATTAATTATCTTAGGGCTATGGGTTAGCGGTTTTACACAGATTATCTTATATTTAGTATGGAAAAGCAAAAACAAAATTGTCAAACTTAATATGACAAATTCTCTGCAAATCCTGTTAAGCGATGTTGAAAGATATAATACTGTTATTAGAGCTATAGATATTAATGATCAAATAGAAGAAGCTGGCAATCCAGAAGTGCTTATAAAGGAAAGAGCGAGTGTGATCGAAGCGCTAAAACTCACTAAATCGGATTTAGTTCGCGCTTTGAAGACAGAAAGAATTCTGAGAGAGAATAAGAGCTTTATCCTTAGTAATACAGAGCTATTTGTCAACAATTTAGCAACTTTAACAGCCATGCAAGTAAATGAACAGGCTACTGAGCATGGAAGATTACTCAATGAAGCATTGCAGATTGCATTAGATGTGCAACACGAAATGAAAAGATTACAGACTCAGCGTTAAAACTGATACTTATGCAATGTCTGTAAAAGACGTGAGTTGGAGAACGCGTAGATGCTCCCTAGTAAGCTCATAGACGTTGCTGAATGGATTGGCTTCCGCTTTATTCGTCAGACATTCTCAATGGCTTTTTCTATAATCCTTCCCACGGTTGCGATCCCCGGTCTAACATAAAGAATATACAAGAAAGCGATCGCTTATCGGCATGGACTGGAAAGAAGTCAGAGGCAACTGGGTAATCATTCCCCGAAATCCCATAGGTATCATCCATTTTTTAGGAGGTGCATTTGTCGCCACTGCACCGCACATCACTTATCGCTGGTTACTTGAGCAACTGGCAAGTAAAGGTTATGTTGTAATTGCTACGCCTTTTGTCAACACCTTGGATCATACTGCGATCGCAAAATCTGTGCTACTAAACTTTGATCGCACCCTCGAACGCCTACACGATTCTGGGGCATTACGCAAGCTTTACTACCCCATCTACGGCATTGGGCACAGTATGGGTTGTAAACTTCACTTGCTGATTGGTAGCCTCTTTAAAGTAGAACGCGCAGGCAACATTTTAATATCCTTCAACAACTACGCCGCTAAAGAAGCTATCCCCTTAGTAGAACAATTTAATTCTACTTTGAAAATCGAGTTTACCCCCTCACCATTGGAAACCAACCAGCTTGTCCAAGAGCGTTATAACATCAGGCGCAATTTATTAATAAAATTTAGCAATGACACCATTGACCAATCCGCAGCTTTAACCAAAATCTTACAAGAACGCTTTAATGAGATGGTGACAACACAAACGTTACCAGGAACTCACACAACACCTTTAGGTCAAGACATTAAATGGCAACCTGGAACATCTTTCACCCCCTTTGATGCTTTAGGCCAATGGTTCAAACAAGAAGCATACCGCGACTTGAACCAGCTAAAAAATACCATCCTCTTGTGGGTGAACCCTGTTGCACCCCCATAATGTTTTATGACTCTTAAAAAATCCTGAAGTCGACGAAAAATAAAAATGAGTTAGTAGTATTTATTTATTAATACTACTAACTCATTAGCCCATATCATTTTTTTTATTTATTTTTACAGAAATTTATTAATTACTGTTTACTACAACTTTCTATGTTTCAAATATTAATAATTGATGATGATTATTCAATAAAAACACTCTTGAAAAGGATGTTGGAAAAACAGGGTTATGAGGTAGTTACTGCTAGTAGCGGTGAGGAAGGCATAGAAAAGGCACTGGCTTACCGTCCAGCACTAATTATTTGTGATTGGATTATGCCAGGGTTGAATGGTCTGGAAGTTTGCCACCACATTAAGACAGATCCTAAATTTTTTACCACATTTTTTATTTTATTAACATCTTTAGATTCCGTTGCCGATTGCGTCAAAGGTCTAGATGCTGGTGCTGATGATTTTATCTCTAAACCTATCGAGCATAACGAATTACAAGCACGAGTAAGAGCTGGATTACGTCTGCATCAATTGAGTAGAGATTTGCAGGCTCAAAAGTTACTTTTAGAATCAGAAATGTCAGAAGCCGCAGAATATGTGCGATCGCTACTGCCTTTTCCCATGACTGAACCCTTCAATATAAATTTCCGATTCATTCCCTCACGGCAACTCGGCGGTGACTGTTTTGATTACTATTGGCTCGATGATAATTATTTAGCAATTTACTTACTTGATACTGCAGGACATGGACTCAAAGCTACTCTTCCCTCTATTTCAGTGCTGAACCTGCTGCGTTCCCGTGCGCTCAAAGGCCTAAATTATTATCAACCTAGCGATGTTTTGAAGGCTTTGAATGATACCTTTCAGATGAATTATCAAAATGACAAATACTTTACAATTTGGTACGGAGTTTACAACTTAACCAACCGCCAGTTAGTTTATGCTAGTGCAGGTCATCCACCAGCAATTTTAGTAACTGGTATATCTCCAAGAAAATCTGAAGTTAAACTCTTGAAAACTCCCGGTATGCCAGTTGGGATGTTTCCAGAAGCAAAATATGTTGATGGATTTTGCAATATTGAAGAATTTAGTACCCTTTATATTTTTAGTGATGGTGCTTATGAAATCACTAAATCAGATGGCACACTTTGGAGTTTGGATGCTTTTATTCAGCTACTTGTTAGCTTACAACATCCTGTTGATTGCCAACTTGATCACATACTGAGTTATTTAATCGCTCTGAACTCCAAAGATGCTTTTGATGATGATTTATCTATCTTGCAAATGAACTTTGATTAATTAAGTCTTTGAGACTAATACCTGATTAAATTCCTCTTGGCTAGGAAATATTTCAAATACTTTATCCATATTAGTTAGTTCAAACAATATTCTGACTTGTTCATTAATTGAGCAGAGAAAAAGCTGACTATCCGCGGCCCGCAAAGTTTTGAAAGCTAATACTAAAGCTCCCAAACCTGAACTATCCATAAATGTGACATCTTGAAAATCAACTAACACAATTTTTGTACCATCTTCTAAAGTTTCAGTAATATTTTGTCGGAGGTTTTGTGAAGTTGTGGCATTTAAATTACCACTGAGCTTAATAACTTTTACTTGTTCTTTCATAATTATGTTGCACTGAATTTTTGTAAAAAATGCTCTGATTTTGCTATTATATACCCATACTATAAAATTTAAAAATGCTTACAAGGAAAAATCATAGTTTATTACTAAATAGTTATTGATAATTAATATCAAAGAAAATAAAAATAAACTATAAATATTTTTGTGTTAGTGCTTATTCTATTATTTAACTAAAAATTACATAATTACTAGTAAATAGCAAAGTAAAAATAACCTAAATTTTAAAAGATGAAATATGAGTCTTATACAAGCAAAAGTTCCAGCTTTTCATATTATTTGCAAAACTGAAATTCGTCCAATAAGCATTATTAAAATAATCATCATTGGCGGATGAAAAGTTTTAATATCAAGCAATTGCAAAAAAGTGAGTTTTAGGGGCGTTAGAGGAAAGCAAAAAATTGCCTTCTAGCTCCCTTAAACAGGACTGACTTTCGCTCGATAAAGCAGCTTCTCACCTTGAAGGTAGCCAGTGTAGCGTACCTTCACTATTGCTCCAGGTTGTGAAGTTCCCTCCATTAATTGGTGTAGTTGGGGATCATAAGGTAATTCTGCTCCCACGGGTGCGATCGCTTCCACTCCCCACGCTTGTAAAAGCTTTTCTAGGGGTTTTTGCACCAATGGTACTATTTTGACTGCTGCTAGCTGAGGATTCTCCTGCGCTTTCTGTGCTGCTGTTGGCCATTGCAATAATAAAGACTCCAGCAATTGCAAACTCGACTGCTGGAGTTCTTGTAGTACTATCTCTCGCTGCTGTTCTATTTGTTGCTGCGATCGCTGGTACTCTTTTCTTAAATCTGTAATTTCTTCTAATAATTCCTCAGTGGGCGGCGCTTTCTCTTTTAAAAACTCTACAGTTGAAAAAGTTGCGATTAATTCATTCAATGAAATTTGTAGCACTGGCGACAGCTTGAGCAGTACATCTAGGCGCATCTGCTCTAGCTTGCCTTGGCGTAACCGCAAAAGTTGACGCTCTGATACGTCAGCAGCGCGACTCAGTGCTTTAAAACTAGAAATACCCGCCTGTTGCATTAAATCTTGCAACTTTTGGGAATTGGGCATTGGGCATTGGGAATTGGGCATTGGAAATTGGGAATTGGGAATTGGGCATTGGGAATTGGTGATTAAGTTTATTCACTATTCGTTATTCCCTATGCCCCATCTCTATTCTTCCAGTAAACTTCTCAACATCCAAGCTGTCTTTTCGTGTACTTGCATCCGTTGAGTTAATAAATCGGCAGTAGGTTCGTCGTTAACTTCCTCTACCACAGGAAAAATAGACCGTGCAGTTCGGACTACGGCTTCTTGTCCTTCCACTAGTAAACCGATCATTTCCACAGCTTTAGGAACCCCGGGAGTTTCTGGAATCGAACTCAGTTTGGCATATTCGCTGTAGGTTCCCGGTGCGGGATACCCAAGCGCTCTAATTCTCTCGGCTATTAAATCAACTGCTAAAGCTAATTCTGTATACTGGGTTTCAAACATCAAATGCAATGTTTGGAACATCGGCCCCGTTACATTCCAATGGAAGTTATGAGTCTTCAGATAAAGTGTATAAGTGTCAGCCAACAGCCGAGATAAACCCTCGGCAATTTTAGCCCTACTCACCTCGTCAATGCCTATATTTACATTATTGACTGTTACTTTCGATGACATAATTTTCTCCTAATTAGGTTATATGTAATTGGGGATTAGGAATTGGGAATTGGGCATTGGGCATTGGGCATCGGGCATTAGTCAGGAGTTAGTAATTATTATTCTCCCTCTGCTCCCCCTGCCTCCCCTGCTCCCCCTGCTCCTTACTCCCTACTCCCATTCTCTATGCCAAGTGCATCTTTAAAACACTGCGGGGTGCTTTACGGACTCTGGCTAATACGGTTTCTTTGCCTAAACGCTGGCAAGCCTCATACCGATGGCAACCAGAAAAGCCATAATATTGTCCATCTACTTCTAGGACATCAATAGGTTCTTGCTGCCCAATCTCCGCAATCGATTCCATTAAGGCTTGTACTTTATTAGGATCGTTTGCACGGGGCAATGGCCGTTTTATTTGATTTAATGGAATTTCTTGGACTCTAACCATAAGGAGTTTATCCAACTAGTTCTGTTTTGTGTCTCTAAATAAATCATAATCGTTATGACTTCGTTTTGCAACTAGTATTTGGGGCAAAACTGGTAATGGTATCATTGGAGCACTCATGCGACAAAAAAACCGCGCTATAAAACAATTGGAAAATCAGCTCCAACACTACATTAAGGGGCAAAAGACGCTCTCTACGAGACGCTGCACGAACGAATACTCGCTAACGCTTCTCTCCGAGACGCTTCGCGAACGCTATCAGGTAGCCATGAAATTTTCATTTTGGCGTTTTTCCCACACTGTGCTGGCCGCATTTTGTCTATTGGGACTGAGTGCTGCATCAGGGCCTGAGAGTAACATCCAGGATATGGAGCTGAAAATTGGGATTGTGCAGCGATTTGGCTCACAACCCACAGGCAAGCTGCAACTCGAACCCACAAAAGGCGATCGCTTAAAGCTAAAATTTAAAGCGGGCAACAAACAACAAACCCTAGTTACCAAGAACCCTGTAAAGCTGGAAACAGTCATGCAGGCTTTACCTCAGCCAACGGTTGAGGAAGTAGTAGTTTTGGGCATATTTCGCACCTTTGAAACTGCGGAAGACAGTGCTAATAAATGGCGTTCTCAAGGAATAGAAGTGGAAATAGCCCAGCCAGAACGCTGGCAGGTTTGGGCAAAACGAGATGTTTATAGCACTCCTTTACTGCGACGCTTACTATTGCAAAACATCCAAGCTTCTACCAATGAAAAAGTATATCTTGATACTAAAATTTTAAAACAAGTGCCGCGAGTTAGTTGGGTGGTGGATGATAACCGCTATAGCCCGAATGATTTAGAAATCACTACCGATAAAAACTTGATTCGGGTGAATAAAAGCGAAAAACCAGAGACTGCTCGTCTTTATGCCGGGCGACTGAATTTGCAGCCCAATGCTTATGGCACATACACTTTAGTTAACCAAGTGCCTTTAGAAACTTATTTGCGTGGGGTTGTGCCTTACGAGATAGGTACAGATGCACCAACAGCAGCGCTGGAAGCCCAAGCAATTCTCGCTCGGACTTATGCTTTAAGAAATTTACGCAGGTTCGCCGCAGATAACTATCAATTGTGTGCTGATACTCACTGTCAAGTTTATTATGGGCTGAATGGAGCAGCTGCTAAAACAGACCAAGCGATCGCCTCAACCAGGGGTAAGGTAGTAACCTATAAAAACGAACTAGTAGATGCCCTTTATTCTTCCACCACTGGCGGCGTTACTGCTTCCTTCAGTGATGTCTGGAATGGCGATGATCGTGCCTATCTGCGCCCTGTACTGGATGCTGCAACTAATTTTTGGAATTTGTCTAAGCAGAGTTTAGCAGATGAAAAGAATTTCCAAAAATTTATTAATATCCAACAAGGATTTAATGAAAGCAAGTGGGATATGTTTCGTTGGCACAAGGAAACCTCTTTAGAGGATATTACCAAGGACTTGCAGAAATTTTTGCAGGTGAAAAACAGTCCCCATGCCAAATTTAAGACAATTCAGGCTATGGCAGTAGTGAAGCGAAGCCAGAGTGGACGCATCCTTGAACTTGCCGTTAAAACTGATAACAGTACCTTTGTTCTCCAGAAAGACGAAGTTCGGAGTGCCTTTGCTGCCCCTAGAAGTACGTTATTTTACATAGAACCCTTAAACAAAGGCAAACCTGAACTGTGGGGATACGCCTTTATTGGTGGTGGATTAGGACATGGAGTCGGCTTGAGTCAAACTGGCGCTCAAAATTTAGCTAAATTAGGTTGGTCAAGTCCAAAAATTCTCCAATTCTACTATCCTGGTACTCAGATCCAGACTCTCAGCAAAGAGACTAAACTTTGAGATAATCAATATTTAAGGTGTATCTATTTTCAGTTAAGAATCGGGAGTCAACAAAAAGTCAAGGGGAGGCAGCGCGGTCTTCTTCCAACGCAAAATAGCCGGTCGTAAGAAGCTGGTGTGTTTTCCTGCTGCACGGCCCTCGCAGTGGGGAAACTCCATGATCAAAAAATCAAGCAGGAACACAAAATTTCCTGTGTTCTTGCTCAACATGAAATTAGGCTTTTTGTCAAAGTCGCTTTATAGACACTGCATTGAAAGGGCGTTGACACAATATGCGGTGCTTCTATTTTTTCAACGTTAGTAACTCTTGCAAGAGATTTATTGTTGAGGTTCTTAACTCTTAGTAGAGTTCTTCTTCTTTGTGAGTTTCAATTGTAAGGTCAGAGGTAGGGTAGGCGACACAGGTGAGTACATATCCAGCTTCTATTTGATCGTCATCTAAGAATGACTGGTCACCCTGATCAACAGTACCCTTTACGAGTTTACCTGCACAGGTCGAGCAAGCACCAGCGCGGCAAGAATAGGGCAGGTCAAGACCAGCTTCTTCGGCAGCGTCTAGAATATAAGTATCGTCATCAACGTCAAGGGTTGTGTTTAGTCCTTCGGCCTCGTTGATTAGCGTTACTTTATAACTTGGCATTGAGTAATCCTCTCTTTTGCAAACGGTAGTATAAGTTATCTTTAGGCAAAGGTTACGGCTATTCTATGGGAGTAGCCGTTGGTTCAAATTTGCTTCAATTCTGATACTACGAGAAAAATTAAATTATGTAACTGGAAATTGAACCCGATTAGTAATGAAATTTAGTTACTTAATCCTGATAAGTTTTATTTATATTATTTACTGCCCTAGTGGGGATGTAATTAGAAAAACTTATCTTAATAGATAAAAAATATGAATAGTATTAATGCCACCGATTTTTATAGCACTTACGCAGAAGAGATCGTTGACTTCCCTTTAAAATCATGGCTGCTTCATTCGCTCAAGTAGAGATTTTCTCAATATCATGAGCGAGAAATAAGCTTTGAGTTGGTAATCTAAAAAATACCGTAGCAACTCCGTAAATTTAAATGCAACCGTCATCTAACCAATCTGAAAAGCTGGTTGCAAATTATACATTTATGATTATGAACGCCTTCATGCTTTCGTGATTAGAGTTTTGAAAACACGCTCTAGTACCAATGTTGTAGAGTCTAAACTGGTGAAGTCATTCGATTCCCCATAAAGAGAAAACTTCACCACTAGAAGCGTGAAAGAATCAAAAACAGAACTAGTCAGGATCATGTATAATTCAGAAGCAGCTTTGGAAAAAGCAAGAGTGCGTGTAGGTTTGGTGGGTACTGGGTATGCGGCAAAGTTTCGAGCTAAAGCATTGCTCCATGATGAGCGATCGCGATCACAGTTAATAGCAGCTGTTGGTCATACCGCAGAAAAAACAGAAACCTTTGCCAAAGAGTACGAGATTGAGGCATTGAGTTCTTGGCAAGAGCTAGTAGAACGGCAAGATATAGACCTAGTCGTGATTTGCACTATTAATCGAGATCATGGTGCGATCGCTCGTGCAGCACTTACCAACGGCAAAGATGTGATTGTAGAGTATCCTCTTTCCTTGGATGTAGTCGAAGCTGAAGAATTGATTGCCTTAGCCAAAGCACAACAAAAACTCCTGCACGTTGAACACCTGGAACTTTTGGGTGGTTTGCATCAAGCCTTGAAGCAAAACTTAGCCAAAATTGGTGAAGTGTTTTATGTTCGTTACAGCACCATCAATCCCCAGAACCCTGCACCCCGTAAATGGACTTATAACCACGATTTATTCGGTTTTCCCTTAATTGGTGCCTTGTCTCGCATACATCGTCTTACAGATTTATTTGGTAAAGTATTTACAGTTAACTGTCACCAACGATATGGACAAATAGAACCAGAATACTACCAAAGCTGTTTTTGCACTAGTGAACTCTCCTTTGACAGTGGGCTTTTAGCTCAAGTAGTCTACGGCAAAGGTGAAAGTCTTTGGAAATCAGAACGCAAGTTTGAAGTTCACGGTGAAAAAGGTGGTTTAATTTTTGATGGTGACACAGGAATTTTCATCCAGCCAGGGGAAACAACACCTATAGAAGTTGGCCCTCGCCGGGGTTTGTTCGCCAAAGATACGAGTATGGTGTTAGACCATCTTTTTGATGGTACTCCTTTATACGTTACCCCAGAGGAGAGCTTGTATACCCTAAAGGTTGCTGAAGCTGCACAAAGAGCTGCAAAGACAGGGTTAACTATGTTTATGAAAAATATCTAGATAAAAGTTAATGAAAACCGAACTAATTGTTATTTTATCCCAACGAGAATTAGACAAAATGCGGCAAGCTGGACGTTTAGCAGCTAAACTTCTCCAGCATCTCGAACCGTTTGTGAAGCCAGGGGTTAGCACTCTTGAACTAAATGATGAAGCCGAACGTTGGACGCAAGCGCATGGAGCGAAAAGCGCACCCCTTGGCTATAAGGGCTATCCTAAATCGATTTGCACCAGTGTAAATGAGGTAATTTGTCATGGCATTCCCAATGCCAAGCAAATCCTTAAGGAAGGTGACATTATTAATATTGATGTAACGCCTATTCTTGAAGGCTATCACGGTGATACATCTAAGACATTCTTTGTCGGTACCCCTTCCCCAAAAACGAGAAAGCTGGTAGAGGTAACAGAAGAGTGTTTGCGCTTGGGTATTGCTGAAGTTAAACCTGGGGCACGTATTGGAGATATTGGTGCAGCTATTCAAGAGTATGCTGAAGGACAAGGCTTTTCTGTAGTGCGAGATTTCGTTGGACACGGTATTAGTAATATTTTCCATACTGCGCCGGATGTTCCCCACTATGGCACACGCGGTAAGGGCAAGCGCCTCAGACCAGGAATGGTTTTTACTATTGAGCCAATGATTAACGAAGGCACTTACGAAGTCGAGGTTCTGGCCGATAAGTGGACTGCTGTAACGCGCGATCGCAAGCTTTCTGCTCAATGTGAGCATACCTTAGCTGTAACTGAAGATGGCGTTGAAATTCTTACTCTTCCAGAAGGCAAAAATTATTGGGCTGTATAATAACAAGAAGGCTCATCTATACCTGAACCTAGCACCCTTCAAATTGCTTGAAGCTTTGTAAATAGTAGTATTATGGCTTTTTGGTAAACTCCTGAAATACTGTGAATTTCGGGTGGTGTTGGGTTAAAAAAGAAACATGAAAATTATCAAACCCATCACCAATTGGTTAGAAACCCGTGCTTGTGCCCCTGCATACGGCGGTTGGGTACTAGCAGCTACGGCTATTTGTTTTTTTGGAGCAGGTATTAATACGATGGCTGGTTGGCTGTACGCCATTAGCGGCATTAGTTTTGCCCTTTTGGGTGTAGCAGCTATCTTACCGCCGCGATCGCTTACAGGTCTATCCATCACCCGTCGTCCCATGCAACCTGTGTCAGTCGGTGATGATCTAACTGTGGAATTAGAAATCCGCAATCAGACACAGCAGCCTGTAAGCTTGTTGCAAATCGAAGATATATTACCTTTCATCTTAGGTAAACCAGTACAAAAAGCAATCGAAACGATTCCTAGCCAAGGTAGTTACCGTTGGATATATTACCACCCTACCCAGCGCCGGGGGGTTTATCGTTGGCATACAGTCGAACTAGGTTCTGGTGCGCCTTTGGGGTTGTTTTGGTGTCGCCGTCAGCGTGATTGTGCTGCTACAGCGATCGTCTATCCTACAGTGTTACCCTTGGCTACCTGCCCCCTGGTAGACGAAATGGGACAAGAAGAGAGCAAAAGGGGCGATCCTCGTGGTAGACCCTTGCAGACAGCGACAACGGGACTGGTGCGATCGCTCCGTCCTTATCGTCTAGGAGATCCCACTCGTCTGATTCACTGGCGGACTAGCGCCCGCTATGGAGAATTAAGGGTGCGGGAGTTAGAAATGGTGACAGGTGGACAAGAGATAGTTATTGCCCTTGACAGCGCTAGTAATTGGGAAGAAGAAAACTTTGAACAAGCAGTAATTGCCGCAGCATCACTGTACTTTTATGCACAGCAACAGCAATTACAGGTGCAACTATGGACAGCATTGACAGATTTAATCAAAGGCGATGCCTATGTTTTAGAAACCCTAGCAGCAACCAGAGCATTAGAAGATGCCAGTTCAGTAGTTCCTAAAAGCTATCCTTTGATTTGGCTGACTCAAAACCCCCAGAGCCTTGCTACTCTTCCTCAAGGCAGTCGCTGGGTTTTGTGGTCAAATATTTCCTCACCAGCAGAACAAGAGGTAATCAATTGGGAACATCCTGGTATAGTTTTGCAAAGCGATCGCCCACTGCAACCCCAACTCCAAAAAACATTACATTTAACGTAAGTTCGACAAGTCTTATTTGGCCTCTCCCCCAACCCCTCTCCGTGTCGGAGAGGGGGGCAAAAAGCTGAATTTTTCGTTGCTCCTCCCTTTGCGTTTTGAAGAGGGAGGCTGGGAGGGAGAGGTTCATCGAACTCACGTTATTCCCACATCCCAATAAACACTTTTTCTAATCGTCTCAATACCTGTTGCAGCATTTAAGAATGTGCTGCATTCAGATCGGGATTAGTTTTTCGAGCTTGGGTTAAAGCCTTACATTGAGATGCAAATGTTGCTCGCGGTGCATCAGCCGGAATCATGTATTCACAATTGATCCTACAAGCATCGATTCTGCATGACCTTGAGTTATACCAATCCTTCCTTTGTGCTAACGCAAAATCCCAAACCCTGCGAGATGTTTCTAGCCATGCGTCGTAGGTCTGGGACTGTTACTGCAAAAGTTTTAGGCGATAGATATAAGTTAGATTTAGCACATACCTATGATATCTTAAAAAGAATTTATCTGTTTTTAAAGCCAAATTTATTTGGCTCATTCGCTTGTATCCCCCGGCTGAACCACCGGGGCTTTACGCATCACGACTCGTAATTGGATAAAGTCGAGCTAAGGGGGTTAGATTTTTCGTGGCTTTTTTCAGATGACTAAATAATTATTAATTATTCGGTCAATCCAAAGATTCCATCCACCCAATACACTTGTGCATCTGCTGGCGTATGGTTTCCTTATCAGCATGAAACCTTCGCCCATGACCTGGTAGCACCCATTCAAAAGAATAATTAGCCAAGTTACGCATTGATTTAGTCTGTTCTGACCAAGAATACCAGCAGGCATTGTGGAATGCAGCTAGTTGGTGGAAGCTTTCTGACCAAGCGAGATGATCGCCAGTGAAGAGGAACTTATTTTTATAAAGTAAAACTGTGTGTCCTTTGGTGTGACCCGGAACTGGGATAATTAATAAATCTGGTGTCAAGGTAAATGGTTCAGAACCAGTTAGCTGTATTTCTACATTGCGAGTACCCGCAGTAATATCATCAACATGAAGGATGCGATCGCACTGAAAATGCTCGGCAAACTTTTGATGATCTGCCACATCATCCTTATGAGTTAGGTACATATAACGAATTGGCCCCATTTCTTCTAAACGCTTGACTAAAGGCGGCGTAAACCGGGGAGAATCCACCAAAATGTTACCTTCTGGAAGCTGAATTAAATAGCTAGCAGCACCATAAGATTTTTCAGAATGATAACCACAGTGGTAAATATTTTCTGTTACTAATATTGGAAAACTTTGTTGAACAGATTTGATATCTTTTGGTTTTTCAACAGTGCCAATAGAACTAGTAGGACAAGCTAAAAGTGCTTGCAGCGCTGCTAATCTTTCCGCCTCATTCGTTGGTTGATGATAAACAGCCGATTGATCATCAACATCATAAAATACTTCAGGAGCCATCCAGCGACAGGTATCGCAATCAATACAGGTAGTATCTACATAAAAATCGCCGTTGACATTTTGGGGACGACGCTGATTTAAATGAGCCATATTAATCCTTTTGCTTCCAGCCGCATACTGGGGAGCGATAAATCTTATATCACTACGCTAGCAAAAGTAACTTGAGACTGTAGCCGCCACTAGAAGTAAATCCGCTCAAAAATGTCAAGACTCATGAAACCCAGTAAGCATAAATTGGGAAAACTGAACATAGACACCATCTGCTTATTCCTAAATATGCTTTACTGTTCTAATTTCAGTTGTTCAAATCCGTTTAACCCTGATGACAATAAGTTTTGCATTAAGTGTGGACAAACACTTACACCATTATTTAGAAACCGTTTCCGAGTAATACGACTTTTGGGTGAGGGTGGATTTAGCAGAACTTATGAAGCCAGGGATGCAGATAGGATAGATGAACCTTGCGTAATTAAGCAATTTGTCCCTCAATTAGAAGGAACGGCTGCACTTGAGAAAGCAACGGAGTTATTTAAGCAAGAAGCGAAGCGTCTGTATGATTTGGGAGAACACCCACAAATTCCCCGTTTGATTGCTTATTTTGAACAGGATAAGCGGCTTTATTTGGTACAAGAGTTGATTGAAGGGCAGAATTTATTACAAGAATTGCAGCAGCAGGGAGCCTTTAGCGAAGAAAAGATAAAACAGCTTTTAAGTGATTTATTGCCTATCCTAAAGTTTATCCATGAACGCGGTGTAATTCACCGGGACATCAAGCCAGAAAACATTATGCGCCGTTTGGATGGCAAGTTAATATTAATTGATTTTGGTGTTTCTAAACAAATTACAAAAACTTTTGTAGGTGTTGGTACAACAGTAGGATCGCCTGGATATACACCATTAGAGCAAATGCGTGGTCAAGTTTTCCCTGCAAGTGACCTTTATAGTTTGGGTGTAACTTGTATTCGTTTATTAACCCAATGTTTACCAAAAGCAGATGGTTCTGATGAACTTTATGATGCGCTCAGGGGTTGCTGGATATGGAGAAAATACTTACCACAAGATAAAAGTATTACTCATGATTTTGGGCAAGTTTTAGATAAGTTAATTCAGGATTATGTGAAGGAACGCTATCAATCATCTGAGGAAGTAATAAAAACTATTAATGCTGTCAATTCTACATCTTATAAATCCAGATATAGAAAATATATAAAAACTACTACAGCTACTCAACCAAACTATCAAAGTTCGACCCATCATAATATAAATGAGGCGGTAACAGAAACTTTTCCTAGACTTAATGAGCTATTAGCTTCTGGCAGATGGCAAGACGCTAATGAAGAAACTTTCGATATCATGCTTAAAATAGCTGATAGAGAAAAGCAAGGTTCTCTATATTTAGAAGATATCGAAAAATTTTCTTGTGAAGACCTTTTTGCTATTGACTACCTTTGGAATAAATATAGCAACGGACACTTCGGTTTCAATGTACAAAAACAAATCTGGCAAAATATGAAGGGAAGTAAGGAGCCAGATTGGGAAGCTTGGTGTAGTTTTGGCTCGGAAGTAGGATGGTTGCGTTTTAAAATGGGAAGACAGAAATTATTGTTTTTTCTAGATTTATTTGAAGAAATGTCTCCTGTATGGTTTGATAACCTTATCTTCTCTATAAAAGCTCCAAAAGGTCATTTACCATGTTTTAGAATTACTGGGATGACATTAGTAGTGAGTTCGATTTTACTACGATGTGAAGAGTGTGGGCTTTAAAATCTAGTATTTATGGAAAGATTACCTATAACTGAAATTGTATTTCTCGTTAAATATGATCCAGATAGCGGTTATACAGCAGTAGCTCTAACTGAGTCAATTTTTACTCAGGCTGACGATATAGAAACACTACAGGAAATGGTTCATGATGCAGTTTACTGCCATTTTCCTAATGAACAACGCCGTTCCAAAATAATCTGGATACTGCTTTAAAACTCTGCGTCCCTCTGCGCTCAACTCCGCGTTCCTTTACGTTTTACTCCTCTTCCCAATATATAGACAACTTCGCCATGAAGTATCGGTAAAGTATGACCCAAACGCAATCCTAAAATAATCCATCCTTCAAGAGCATCTTGCAAATCTTCCCGGCAGCCTTCTAGTGTTGCAGCGTTTGCCCAAACTCCTTGACATTCTGGAATTTCGCTATAAAAAGTTCCATCCTCAAGCAACTCGTAGGTTGCTTTGTGCAATGCTGTACGAATGTAATTTGTCAACATTTAGATTCTTACAACTTCATTTAGCTTTTTAATCGATTTATCTATAGCAGTCCTAAATCATTCGTAAAAATTATATCTCTCTTTCTTTCTTCTTTCCTTTGCGTCCTTTGCGGTTCGTTTTCTAATCTATATTTTTCACAACGCAAATAGGATTGCTATATGACTGAAATTTTACTTTTAATCGCAAATCCACAAAACTCAAATTATTATATATTTTTTAATTTCTGAAAATGCGATCGCGCCCCTTTACCAAACGCGATCGCTAAATTTTCCATCCCCTAACCAATAAAATGCAGATGATTACTCACCACACTAATTAAATTATGGGTAACGGGAAGACTATCAACTACCATCCCCAGACACAACAGCATCATGTAGGAGATCGAAAAGAGAAACAACTCTTTAGCTACAGCACGATCCTCTGGATTTTGCAACAAGCGCCAAGATTTGTGGATAAATAATCCTCCCAGAATGACAGCGATCGCAGCATAAAGAATTCCACTTGCGCCCAAGGGATATACCAATAAAACAGTTGCAAATACTGTTATCAGTGTGTAGTACCAAATCTGCTTCACTGTTGCCGTAGTACCTTCAATCACAGGTAACATTGGTATCCCAACTTTTGCGTAGTCATCTTTAATCATCAGAGCTAGCGCCCAGAAATGGGGTGGTGTCCATAAAAAGACGATCGCAAAAATCAGCCATGCTGACCAGCTTAATGTGCCTGTGACAGCAGCCCAACCCACTAAAGCCGGAATTGCCCCAGCCGCACCACCAACAACGATATTCTGAGGGGTGTGGCGTTTTAGCCAGTGGGTATAAACCAAAATATAAAAGACGATGCCAGAGAAGGCTAGCAGGGCGGCTAACAGATTGGCAAATACTGCTAGGAGTGTAAAGGAAATCGTTGCCAGTGCGATCGCAAAAATTAGAGCATCGCGTGGCTGCACCTTACCCGAAGGCATCGGACGATGGCGCGTCCGCTCCATGTCATAATCAATATCCCGGTCATAGATACAGTTAATCGTTTGGGCGCTTGCAGCAGCCAAAGTGCCACCAGTGAGAGTTACTAGCAACAGCAATGGGTCTACTTCTCCCTTAGCAGCAATCCACATACTCCCAGCCGTGGTAATCAAAAGCAACGGAATAATCCGAGGCTTGGTTAGCTGGTAATAACTTTGAACTACCTGTAGAAATGTTTGGTGGTGGCGAGAGACATTAGTCTCAATCATTTTGGCTCTGGTTCCTTATTTTTCAACAACTTATATGCAGCCCCCGCTCAAGGTGGCTCTTTCAGGCAAATGAAACACAGATTTTCTGCACCTGCGTGGGTCGCAATACTCGCCGTTGCGGCCATAATTTAGTGCTGAGTTAGGAGAGACGCGATTAATCGCGTCTGTACAGGAGTTAGGAGTTAGAAATTTTTCCTTCCGTTACTCCCCCTGTTCCCTCACTCCATACTCAGCAGTCATTGCTCAACACTGTGATGTCGCGGCTAGTAGCCCAGTCACGCAGTGCGAGAACTGTGAAAGCCACCAAAGTACCCAGCAAAGCAGCTCCTATAGCTTGATGAGAGACGGTGAGAGGCTCAACTTGGAGGTGTAATTTGAAAGTGGCGAATCCCAACAAGATTTGTAAGGTTAACAACCCACCAGCTATATTTGCCAGTCGCCGTAAGGCTGGATGTAGTGCTGGTGTCCGCCAACAGATAAATACCATTGCCAAGGTTGCCACTGTTGGCGGTACCAAACCAGCAATATGGCTGTACATTACCGTACAAAGTTGAGAACCGCCGAGGCATTGGTGTAGCGCCCAGCGAGAGCCTACCAAAGCACCTAGCAAACTTTGCAGGTAAACCAGAACAGCAGCAGTTAAACCGACCCAAGGCAACTTACCAATGGTTCCAGTCCCCTGATAGGGCGTGAGCGCTGTGCCGATAATCAGGAGGGTGCTAAAAAACAACAGTGCCGTTCCTAAATGAGCGGTAACAATATCAAACCGCAACAGTTCGGTGACGGTGAGTCCTCCTAAAATGGCTTGGAAGACGATTATAAACAGGGCAAATGTGGATGCCCAAGGCAGCCAAGAGGGTAAGACACGACGATGCCACCAGGACAAGCCGAAAAGTGCGATCGCGCTTACACCAATTAAAGCTGCATCTAATCTATGAAACCACTCCAGAAACACCTGGAGATTCATTTGCTTGGCTGGCACCAGTTCGCCATAACATAAGGGCCAATCTGGGCAAGCAAGTCCAGCATTCATCACGCGGGTGGCACTGCCTATTGCCATCAAAATTAAGGTGGCTATGCATATTTTCCACACCAAGCGACGAATCATTTCCTTGGGCTTTTGCTGCTGAAGCGCCGCTTCATTTTGTTGTTGTAGGACAAATTCGCTCATGAATGATACCTTCTGCCCGCTCTTGGTGGCTCTCTTAAAATTTTCAATTTTCTTTTAGCGTCCTATCTTCACCCTAGCGTATAGGCTAAAGGTTTAGAGATTAGCACTCACTTATACTTTGAATCACTCCAGAAAGGTTTTGCCTGAAGCTTTAGGTATTTTTCAAGATGTGAAAAATTGATTAATTACAATTAATTTAAGCATCCTAAATTTTTTCTTAAATTTTTCCACTGATTGACATCTACTTTTGGCAGTATCTAATAGTCACCTTGTACCCAAAATTAGTAAAATAGTTAAAAAACTTAATAAAAAATTCAGACCTTTGGACTCTATGCCTTCCAGCCTAGACTACCTTAGTAAGTGAGTAGCTTTAAAATAATGTAGTAAATTCAATTAAGTAAGCCGTGAAGATTCCAAGTTCAATCTGGACATTACTGATTGGCATCGTGCTAACGCTAGTCAGCCTTTGGTACGGTCAAAATCATGGTCTGTTGCCAGCAGCAGCAAGCGATGAAGCCGTATTAGTGGATGGACTATTCAACGCGATGATGATCATTTCTACAGGTATATTCCTGCTAGTTGAAGGTATTTTAATTTACTCTGCATTTCAATACCGTCGGCGTGCAGGTGATAACGAAGACGGCCCACCAGTTGAGGGCAATGTACCTTTAGAAATCCTCTGGACGGCGATCCCAGCAATTATCGTTATCGGCATTTCTGTTTACAGCTTTGATGTGTACAACGAAATCGGTGGCTTCGATCCCCATGCTATTCATGAAGCGCCGATGATGAACCAGGAGTCAATGGCAATGCCTGGAAGTGCGATGGCGGCAACTTTAAGTGATACTCCTCCTAGCACCGAACCCAACCTCAATCAAGAAAAATCTGATGAGGCAATGCAAGACCCAGCTACCGCAGAAGTCCGCAATGCTGACCAAATTCCCCAAAAGCGGGATGCTTCTGGTGTCGGTAGTGTTGCTCCGACAATTGGGGGAACTCCTGATAAAGCAGGCAAACCAGCAGGATTACAGGTTAATGTCACAGGCCTACAATATGCCTGGATTTTCACTTATCCTGAAACTGGTATAACTACAGGTGAAATGCACGTACCCATCGGGCGAGAAGTGCAAATTAATATGACAGCCAACGATGTCATCCATGCCTTTTGGGTTCCAGAGTTCCGCCTGAAACAAGATGCGATCCCAGGTAGGCAAAGCGAGATTCGCTTCACCCCCAATAAAGCAGGAGATTATACCCTGATATGTGCTGAACTTTGTGGCCCCTACCACGGTGCAATGAGAGCGCCAATAGTCGTTGAGCCAGAAGAAGCATTTGACAAATGGGTTCAAGAACAGCTAGTTGCCAGCAAAGAAACACTTAATCAAGCCGTTGCTGTTAACCCTGCGAATCTATCCCCAAATGAATTTCTTGCTCCTTACACCAAGGACATGGGAATTAAGCCAGAAATCCTCCATCAAGTTCACCATTAGTCATTGGTCATTGGTCATTAGTCATTAGTCATTGGTCTAAATAAATGACAAATGACATAGACGCTTCTGCGGCTTCCCGCAGGGTAGGACAACTGACAAAGCGCAAAGTCTCAGAGGAGGTTTCCTCCGTTCAGAACTTTGTAAGAGAGGACAAATGACAAAAGATAACTAACGATTATGACCCAAGCTCAAGTGCAAGAAACTGCCAACGCCCCTGCTCTTGAAGAGGAGCAAGGGATCAGAAAATGGCAAGACTACTTTACTTTCAACACCGACCATAAGGTGATTGGGATTCAATACTTAGTCACTACATTCATTTTTTACTGTATTGGTGGGGTGATGGCTGACTTGGTTCGTACAGAACTGCGAACCCCAGAAGTCGATTTCGTCACCCCTGAAGTTTACAACAGCTTATTTACGCTGCACGCCACGATCATGATTTTCTTGTGGATCGTGCCAGCTGGTGCGGGTTTTGCTAACTTCCTTATTCCCTTGATGATTGGGGCAAAGGATATGGCATTCCCACGCTTGAATGCTGTTGCCTTTTGGATGATTCCCCCTGCGGGTTTATTGTTGATCGCTAGTTTAGTGGTAGGCGATGCACCGGATGCAGGTTGGACTTCCTACCCTCCCCTGAGCTTGGTAACAGGTCAAGTAGGTGAGGGAATTTGGATTATGAGCGTCCTCCTACTAGGTACGTCATCGATTTTAGGGGCAATCAATTTCCTCGTCACATTGCTCAAGATGCGTATCCCTGGTATGGGAGTTCACCAAATGCCCTTGTTCTGCTGGGCGATGTTTGCTACCTCGGCGCTGACTTTGGTATCTACACCAGTGCTAGCAGCAGGTCTAATTCTGCTGGCTTTTGACTTATTGGCAGGAACGACATTTTTTAACCCGACTGGTGGTGGCGACCCAGTGGTATACCAGCACATGTTCTGGTTTTACTCCCACCCTGCGGTTTACATCATGATTTTGCCTTTTTTTGGGGCAATTTCGGAAATTATTCCCGTGCATTCCCGTAAGCCGATTTTTGGCTATAAAGCGATCGCTTATTCCTCTCTTGCCATTAGCTTTTTGGGGCTAATTGTTTGGGCGCACCACATGTTTACCAGTGGTATCCCCGGTTGGTTGCGGATGTTCTTTATGATCACCACCATGATCATTGCCGTACCCACAGGAATTAAAATTTTCAGCTGGTTAGGAACCATGTGGGGTGGAAAAATCCGGCTTAACACTGCCATGCTGTTCGCAATGGGTTTTGTTGGCACCTTTGTGATTGGTGGGATCAGTGGGGTGATGTTGGCAGCAGTGCCCTTTGATATTCACGTTCACGACACCTATTTTGTGGTGGCACACTTGCACTACGTTCTTTTTGGTGGTAGTGTTCTCGGAATTTATGCCGCGATTTACCACTGGTTCCCGAAAATGACAGGACGGATGGTAAACGAATTTTGGGGCAAGGTTCACTTTGCCTTAACAATAGTGGGTCTGAATATGGCCTTCTTACCAATGCATAAACTGGGATTAATGGGCATGAACCGCCGTATCGCCCAGTATGACCCCAAATTTACCTTTCTCAACGAAATCTGCACTTATGGCGCTTACATACTAGCAGTTTCGACATTCCCTTTCATTATCAATGCGATTTGGAGTTGGTTATACGGCGAGAAAGCTGGTAATAATCCTTGGAGGGCACTTACCTTAGAGTGGATGACAACCTCACCACCTGCGATCGAGAATTTTGATCAAACCCCAGTACTGGCTACAGGTCCCTACGACTACGGCTTAGAAAAGGCTGACGAAGGTGTACCTTTATCTGATCCCGATCCAGTCTTGTCTGGCGGACCGAACTCAGTATTAAGAGCAAAACCCGATCCAGCCGTTGCTGCTAATCCCGAAGATCGTAAATAGAGTTAGGAGTTAAAAGTGAAGAGTTATGAGTTATGAATGATGAGTTATGACAATTTCTAACTCCTAACTCCTAACTCCCACTCCCGACTCCCCATTCCCCATTCCCCATTCCCCACTTATAAAAATTCATGCAAAGTCAAACGATTGACCCAGCTAAAACCGAACTAAATCATCACCATGAAGCGGAAGCGTCCGTCGGTCATCACGAAGAACATCCAGACCATCGTCTGTTTGGCCTAATTGTCTTCCTGATTGCTGAAGGGATGATTTTCCTGGGGCTGTTTGGAGCCTATCTGGCTTTCCGTGCTACCTTACCTGCATGGCCGCCAGCAGGGACTCCAGAGTTAGAACTCTTGTTACCCGGAGTGAACACCATCAATCTGATTTCTAGTAGTTTTGTCATGCACAATGCCGACACTGCTATAAAAAAGAACGATACGCGGGGGGCACAAATCTGGTTAGCAATTACGGCGGCGATGGGTGCTATTTTCTTGGTAGGTCAAGTATATGAATATACCCATTTAGAATTTGGCTTAACTACCAATTTATTTGCTAGTGCATTTTACGTTTTGACTGGTTTCCACGGATTGCACGTTACCCTCGGTGTTTTAGCAATTGTTGCTGTGTTATGGCGATCGCGCGTTCCTGGTCACTACAGTAACGAAAAACACTTTGGCATTGAAGCAGCCGAAATCTACTGGCACTTCGTTGACGTGATTTGGATTATTTTATTCGGATTACTGTATCTACTGTGAGTATAAATTATTTAGTTGTTCATTCCACGCGGACAACTTGATAAGCCCCCTAGCGGGGGCTTTTTTTATTAATAAAATGCTGTTCTTGCAGTTAGCTGTCCAGATGTCACATTATCTTATCTATCGCCTGGCAGCAAAATCTAAATTAGGACTATTTCTAAAAGGCTAGAGATCTGGAAAGTTATCTAAAACGTTTTTTATTTTTATAAAACAGTTTTATCCTTTACTTAGCAAGAGCTACAGATAATATATTAAAATCAGCTTAGACTTTTTCCATTATAAATTTTGCTAAATGCAACTGAGTTAACACAAGTGATACAGGCGAGAGCAAAAGGTAGGAAAGGTCGGAAAAGTTGGATGTTTTGTATAAACTATTGAGTAAACTTTAATGATTGAGAAGTTACTCCTACTTACCTAAAAACTCATCACTCGTTATTCGCTCCAAAGACCTACTTCCTCTTTTTTCTTTTGTCGAATTTACATTTAGATATGACAAGGCAATCACGTTCAGTGATGGACGCGGTGAAGATACTTGTGTCTTTAAATGCTACTGTTCAAGGTTTTGTCAGCAATCAGACCCAATATTCAAAAGAAATCTACCGACTCCTGAAAGTTGTCTTCTACCCACAGTTATAAATAGTGTGGGCTAGTGTAAAATTTACTTAAGTGATACAATTTATTGAACTATTCTAGAAATAAATTTTTATATTAAGATACCAATATAAGGTATCGAATAAACCAGTTAAGCGGCTAACTATAAAACGGCTTAAAAGCATAGGTCGCTTGAGAAGCTAACTGCCTCAAATACCAACAAACCTAGCCGCAGGTATTCATAATGCCACCCAAGCTCTGAATGCTCAGTAAATTGACAAGTAGTATACGCCACATGAGCCAGAACCCTCTAGTTAGAAAAAAACTCAGGAGTCGCTTTGAGACTGTAAAACTGCTGGAAAGTGGAGGATCTAGTAATACTTACTTGTTAAGAGATGCTATACGTAAAAAACATCAATACTCTCTCGCCAGAAAAACACTTCGGAATCGATTTGAAATTGTCAAACACTTAGGAAGCGGAGGATCTGGTGATACCTATTTAGCCGTAGACCTAGATTTACCAGGACGACCTCATTGCGTTGTCAAACATTTTCAGCCAAAAGATTCCAATCCTGCTATTTTGCCCATAGCTAAAAGTCTATTTGATCGGGAAGCGGAAGTTTTATACCAGCTAGGCAACGACCACGACCAAATTCCTAGACTATTTGCCCATTTTAATGAAGATGGGGATTTCTATTTAGTCCAGGAATTTATTGATGGTCATGCATTGACTCAAGAAATTGTACCGGGTCAGCGTCTTAGCGAGAAGACAGTCTTAAATTTATTAAAAGAAATCCTGGAAGTACTGTCTTTTGTCCACCAAAACAACATTATTCACCGGGATATTAAGCCCCAAAATCTAATGCGTCGGCACTCAGATCAAAAGATTGTTCTAATTGACTTTGGGAGTATTAAGAAAATTGGTGCTTTAGGAGCAGGCTTAACAATTGCTGTTGGGACTCCTGGCTATATGCCAAGCGAACAGGCTAAGGGAAAGCCAAGACTTTGCAGCGATATCTATGCATTAGGGATGATTGGCATTCAAGCTTTGACAGGTTTAATACCTGAGCAACTACAAGAAGATCCTAATACTGGAGAAGTTCTCTGGCGCCATCAGGCAGAGGTAAGTGATGTTTTTGCAGATATTTTAGATACAATGGTTCGCGATCGCTTTACCCAGCGTTACCAATCTGCCTCAGAAGCTTTGCAAGCGCTTAATTCTAATTTGGCCTTGTCAAAATCCTCAGAAGATAATGTTACAAAGCAAAACGTTGATAACACTTATTCGCTAACTTATAGAAACTTTATTTTGCTGCTAGGAATAGGGCTTGGTGTTACCACTAGCTTAATGGTATTAGTTTTAATTTATACAATCGTTAATACAGGTACATCGCCTCCAAACCAACCAACTCAATTAAATAATTTTATACAAAAATTGTTTGAGCCACGGTTGGCTAATGTTAATGTCAATAGGACTTACGCATTGACAGAGAAGCCAAAGTAATAGGTATAGTTTTCAAGGCTTGTAGCTATATTTTTCAATGATATTTTGGCGATGCCTGCGGCGGGCTACGCCTACGCAGCCAATCAAGAGTTATTAATAAAAGCCTGAAACAACGTATTTACCTTAATACATAAGATGGTTATTTTGTACAGTGCGTAAGTACTAGTCAATACCCCTTTCAAGGTGACTCGTAAAATAAGATTGTTTTTTCTCAGCGCTCTCTGCGCCTAGTAAGGTTTAAAAGTAATTTATTAACCGCAGAGGCGCAGAGAACACAGAGTAAAGAGCTTAAAGAGGAATTTATTGACCAAAATTTTTACCCACCTTGAAAGGTCTAGTACTAGTCAATAGCCTAGTACGTTACGCCGTAAATAGAGCAACCATTGAAAATCCTTAAAGAGCTTATGCCATAATACTTTTGGCTTTTGACTTCCGCCTTGCGGTACTAGTAGCTAAATCAGCAGCTCACAGAGGAGTCAATAAGAGCAATTCCACCATTGCAAAGGCTACCAAAGAGCAAATTTATCCTTACTACATTAGGAAGAATTAATCATCTACCAGCAATCACATAAAATCCGCTATTAACTGGTTTATTCCAGAGTTGCTCTTAACCTCAATATTTATGGATTCCTGTAGGATAAATAGAATAAACAAGATTTAAAGATATGGACAATACAAATCAAAGAAAAGCTTTAATTAACGGTGAACTCGCCCTCTTTCTTAGAGGTTTGATTATTGGTAAAGTACTGACACTTATGGTTATTGGTGGACTGCTTTGGTGGTTACTGAAGCCGAATTTAGCTGCCCGTAACAGTGTTAGTTCCTCTAATCAAAATTTCAATAGCCTCTCTAGTACTGCATCAACTTTTCAAACAGTTACTAATGTCCCCACTGCTTCATTTAACTACGGAGGTAGTACAGCTTGGGCATCTATCCGGCAATTGGTAGATTCTCAGATCCAAAGCGATCGCCCGGAACTACAATTACGTTATGTAGACCCTGTTAATGGTAGCCCTGGTTCTAGCTCCGGCATTCGGATGTTGCTTGATGGGAAACTAGACTTTGCTCAGTCCTCTCGTCCCCTTACAGATGAAGAACGAGCTATTGCAAAAGAGCGAGGCTTCACCCTTGAGCAACGTCAGGTTGGTAGGGATGCGATAGCAGTGGTAGTCAACCCATCACTCAATCTGCCTGGTTTAACTGTTGACCAATTGCAGCAGATTTATTTGGGGAAAATTACTAACTGGAACCAAATAGGTGGGCCAAACCTACCTATCACACCTTTATCTCAACGACCAGAAGACGCAGATACAGTAATATTCTCTAGCAACAGCGACTTGAAGGGGCAAGCACTTAGCTCTAATGTACAGTATGTCTACTCTACTACAGAGGCAGTGCGGCAACTCAGCAAAACCCCTGGCGGTGTCTATTATGCTTCTGCCCGTTCAGTATTACCTCAATGTAGTGTGAAGGCTTTGCCATTGGGTAGTACTTCTAGTCAACTAATTCCTCCCTATAACGAACCTTTGGTATCACCTGAGCAATGTCTACGTCAGCGCAACCAGCTAAATACTCAGGCTGTCAAAAATGGTAGCTATCCTATGATTGCTAACTTGTTTGTGATTATTAAGCAAAATAAAGGTCGGGAACAGCAGATTGGGGATGCCTACGCCAAACTTTTATTAACTGACCAGGGGCAAAAGGCAATTGAGCAAGCTGGTTTTGTCGGGGTTCGCTAGTAGAGCGATGTCTACGACGGGCTACGCCTACGCACTCTCCACTAGAAATTATTCATATCCCCGACTTCTTAAAGAAGTCGGGAATCTTTAATTAGGCTAATCATCCAGTAGCAGCCTTTTGAAACCAGCGCTATCAGGTAGGTTATGACCCGTTAAAAATTGCTGATAAGCTAATTCTGAGTCAATTTGCATCTTGATATACTCTGTTTTGGCTAGTGTTCCTCCTCGTAATCCTGCATATTCCAAATAGCTGGAAAACTCCCATTCTTCAGGTTGCTGCACCAGTTCTGCTTTCACCGGATTTAAATGAATATAACGTGAGAGGTTCAGAAGATAGTCAGTTTGTAAAATATGAATACTTTGAAACCTTCCCTGAAATAGCACCCCAGAACGATTAAAACGCTTATTAATTGCTTTTGTGTAAGAAAGAGAGAGGGATTTCATCGCATGAGACAGAGTTTCATCTCTCAGATAGACCAAAAAGTGATAATGATTGGGCATTAAACAGTAAGCAACAATATCTACTGCATTAGTTATCAGATGTTCCCTTATCAACCGGAGAAAATAAATATAGTTCTCACGCTCAAAGAAAATCTTTTAGCGATTGTTCCCCCGATTATAGACATGGTAAAAGTTGCCAGTTTGCAGAGGGGTTTGTCGTCGCGGCATAGGCAAGAATATGAGATTTTGCTTTAGTATGCCCTTTTAATCCAATCAGATCCCCGACTTCTCTAAGAAGTCGGGGATCTTGGGGAAGCGATCGCACCATTTACTATTTATCTATCATCTGAGTTGAAAATATTTACATTCACTCCACAGCATAAGAAGTAAATTGGCGTTTAAAAGGAGAATGAAACCCAATGACGATATCAGAAGGGGGTACACCTAAATTAACTAACCGTTCAGCAACAGACTCTTCTGTACCGTTATACTGAATCCATATTTTACCATTTTGAATATCAAAATGCATGACTGGGCCAAACACCCGCTTATCTCCTTGCCAGCCAACATAAGCTAATTGATAATGGTCGTTTTCACTATCAATAATTAGTTGTGAATTGACTGTATCCGTGTTATTGATATTTTGTGCATATTCTGTCAATATTTGTTTTATTAGTTGTCGATAATGTTTTATCTTATCCATTGCCGAATCTCCTCCTGTCTAGGATCAAAGACTATTAACTTAACTTGGTAACGTTGAAGGGCACCTTGGACGAAGGGAAGTTTAAAAAAATTTTGATAGGTTTCGCTAGGGACAGCAAACATCTTTAGCCATTTTGCTATCTCTAAATTTAGAGTCAGATTAACCCAAAATGATGTTTTAGTTTTATGTAATACAATCGCATTCTCCATTATTCTGCATTGCTGCGGCGAGTTTTTCTAGATTTTGACGAACAGTGACACTACGGAGATGATCTACACCCCAGACTCGTTCACAAATATCTAAAGCTTGCAAATAAAGCGGTTCTGCTTCACCATAACGTCCAGTTTCACGATAAATTTCTGCCAGATTATTCAGACTTTCAGCAACATTGGGATGATTTTCTCCCAATAGGTGCTTATCAAGTTCTAAAGCTTTTATACATAAAGGTTCCGCTTCATTAAAACGCCCCTGCTCCCTGTACATATAACCAAGAGCGTAGATAGTATCTGCTAAAAGTGGATGCGCCTTTTGCAATAGACGCTCCTTCAGTTCCAAGGATTCCAAAAATAAAGATTCTGCTTGATCGTAGCGTCCTTGAGCGCGGTATATCAATCCTAAATTGTGTAAATCTGTTGCAACATCAGGATTCTCTTCTCCCAAAAATCGCTTATCTAATTCTATTGCTTGGAGCGACAACGGTTCAGCTTCAGTGTAACGCCCTTGATGATAATAAAGTAGCGCTAAATTATTTAGTATAAGAGCCAAAGAAAGATGATTTTCGCTAACCAAACGTTTTTCGAGTTCTAATGATTGCAGATACAGAGGTTCTGCTTCTTCATAACGCCCTTGTTCATCATATAGTAATGCCAAATTGTTGAGATTGGCAGCGACATCAGCATGGTTTTCTCCTAACAGACCTTTCCTCAGTTCCAAAGCTTGTTGATATAAAAGTTCCGCTTTAGTATATTGTCCAGTAGATTTGTAGAGTCCTGCCAAATTATTCAGGCTAGTAGCGAAAGAAGGGTGATTGTCTCCTAACAAGCGTTTCGTTAGTTCCAAAGCTTGTTTATATAGTGGTTCCGCTTCGCTGTAACGCCCTGTTGCACGATATATTCCTGCTAAATTGTTGAAGTTAGTAGCTAAGTCTATCTGCAAACCTAATTCATTTTGTAGTTCAATCGCCTTACGCCAGTACTTTATTGCTAGTTCTTGTTCTTCTTGATAATTCTGAGACTCACCCCGTTCTAATCTGCTACGGTAAATATCGCCTAATCTTGAGTATAAAGTAGCCAAGGTGGGATCTTTAGTTCCGCGTTCCTGTTCTACTTTCTCGATTAACCCTTGTAAATCTTGGATGGGTAAGAAAAAGGAGTTATCTTCATTAGTATCTGTGCTGGCTAATTCTGTGTCTCTAAAAACAAAACGTATATGTTCTAGTTCTTTACCAGGAATAGCATTTGTCTTTTTAGATTCAAACCGAAATACCCCGTTGCGCCAACTCCAAAAATCAGGAGCTTTTTTAATCAGGTTGACTAAAATTTGGTTAGTTACCCAAAGTACAATCGCAAAGGGAAACTCGCGCAATCCCTCCCTTGTCCACTGTAAGTAACCAAAAAATTTCTCTTGTTCTGATTGCTCATTTCCCAATCGGAGAAAATAAAGTTGTTCAGCACCCGTCACAGTAATCACCGCCGGGTTTTGCTGACGAAGATATTCTTCTTGTTGTACCAGTTGGTTAAGAGCAGCTTTGAGGCTCGGCTCTTGACGTGCTAAAGTTACTCGATATGTATGGAAAGTGGGTTGTAGTTCAGCTTCATATTGGGCAATAATCTCATCACGAAAATTAGCATCATTACAAACTGCAATCAGTAAATTTAACCCCCGTTTTTGAGCTTCAATAGAAACAATTAAATCATCATATGCATCTTGATTTTCTCCCTGATCAAATAATTCTTCATTTAACATTAATTGCTCCCTGTCTTTTCAGGCTTTCGATGATAATTGGATGAACATCATACCAAGTTTCCTCAGTGCGATATTCTAGAACATATAGCCCATGAAGTAAATCCAAAAATTCTGCTTGTTTGGGGTCATTAGGCATAAATTGTTCATAGACACTCTGCAAAATATCTGTATCAACCTTTCCTAAACGTATGGAAAAATCATTACGGATTTTATTGATTGCTTGAAGAAGAATTTTATCGTCAATAATAACTTCGGCTGAGGGATTTCTTCGGATAGTCCGCAAACAAATACGACAACATTCCTTAGAGATACGAATCAACTCTCGCAATACGCCACCACTGTAAATCACAATTTTTTCAGCTGTTTCTGCCGCGATTAATTCACTGGGAATCCGCTTTTGTAAAACTTCACCAAGGATCATTGTTGCTTCCGGGCGAGGTTCAGCATTAGGAAAGCGATTTTTACCTTTATCAAATATTTTTAAGACAGGCATTGCGACAACCTGATCGTTGGTTTCAGTGGCAATTATTGTGCTGATGAATGTTTCTCGAAGTACTGCGATCGGGATAGTATAAATAATTTGAAAGTTGGGTTGACAAAGAGCTTTAATGTTATCTCGATAAATTTCGTTAACTCTTCCTAAATCCAGTTTATCTAAATCATCAATAATGACTAAAACGTTTTGTTTAGTTGCAGCTTGAATTAGAGCAGCAATTTCATTAATTCTGGCAACTAAATCAGATAACTTGCGTTCAAATTCCTGCTTAATTTCATCCCGAACGCTAGCATCAGCTTTTAATTTAGAGCTAATCAACTTTAGGAGGTCAAAGCCTACCCCAGCTTCTATCTGTATATTTGATTCTTCAGTGCGGGTGCGAGTAGCAAACCACTTATAAAGAGCTTCTTTAGTAGATTGCGGAATATCAACTCGGCGTGCTTCTGCCTCTGTCATTAAATTAACTGCGATCGCAAACAGTATATTAATATGATTAACTGCCGACATTTCGATTTTGTCAGCAATAGAAAAGAGGACTACAAAATATTTATTTTGAATTTGTCGGCTAAACTCAGCTAACAAAGTAGACTTACCACATCCCCGATGTCCTGTAAAGACAATTTTGCCATCTCCATTGGGACTATCTTCAACTAATTGGTTCAGGTCTGCAATCAAATCATCGCCATATTCGACTCGAAATCTTTCCATTTCGTTCCGTTCCATCAACGGAAAGAGTTCGAGATTGCTGTATGCTTCTTGAAAGGAGTTTAATAAGTCTTGAGCCATTGGATAGTGCCGTAAAGATGGGAACTATTCATATAATGGCTCATGATTTTTAAAGTAGAAATTCAAATATTTATAAATTTCACAACTCTGTTAATAAATAATTACTAAGTGAATACTGTCTTAGATTTTCAAAGAAGATACTCCACCTTCCACAATCCCAACCGAGAAATAAGTAATAGAGGTGAATCTAGATAAGAACGAATAATAGATTATACATTCAAGAAAGAAAAATAAATTATAAAGTATACATTTGAAATAGTGAAAGCTACCTAACAGATCAATAAAATTAAATTTTCTTCATCCTATGTTTGTGTCTCTTCTGGGTATTATTGCAACAGTAGCAGAGTCTCCGCTACAACATAGGTCATTTACATTGAACCATTTATGCTTTTTGGGCATTAGGATTTTAATTAGTCTAGCGATCGCAAATAGACTAAAGGTGTCTTCAACGAAGACGCAGGGGGAAGGGAGCAGAAAGAAATGACCCCATCAAGAACTGCTCCTTGCCTCTTTTTGAAATTTTCATTCTTTTGATTGGGTAATGCGGAGAATTTTATCCTGCTGTGAAGGACAACTTCCTCGCCCATCACAATTACTGGTTGTGATATACAATTCGCCATCTGGCCCCATAACTGCCTCTCGAAGTCGTCCGTATTTACCTTGTAAATACACCTCATGACGCTGGACTTGCTGGGGTGACTGTGGGTTAAAGACGACACGCTGCAAGTGTTCGGAACGGAGGGTAGGAATGATTAAGCTGCCCTTCCATTCTGGAATAGAATTTCCTGTATAAATTGTTGCCCCGCCTGGAGGTAAAGCTTCACGCCAAACAATGGAAGGAGTCACCAGTCCTTCTCCTGATTCACAACGGTAGATGGTAGGCCAGCCAAGGTTGTCGCCTGCTCTTGCTACGCTGACTTTATCGTGACCGCTTCTGCCTAACTCGCCACTGGGGCCATGATCTGTTACCCATAGTGTTGATGCATCGTACCAATCAAACCCTTGAGTGTTGCGAATACCAGTGATATATACGGGATTTTTAAACGGATTGTCTTGCGGTACTTGTCCATCTGGCGTTACACGCAAAATTTTTCCAGCAAGGCTATTAACATCTTGGGAACTTTGCGGATCTCTCGCATCGCCAGTCCCAATGTAGAGCATTCCATCAGTACCAAAGCGAATGCGACCACCGTTGTGATACACTGCCACGGGAATATCATCAAGAATTATTCTATCTGACGAGGCACTAAGCCCATTTTGGGATAATTGCCATCGTTCAACACGATTGACCTGTGAACCATTTCTATCAGCAGTGTAGTAAACGTAAAAAAGTCGGTTTTCAGAAAAGTTAGGATGAGTTGCAATGCCAAGTAAACCACCTTCACCACTTTCTGTAACATCAATGGTAGCTACTGGTTTTTGAATAAGTTTACCATCCCGTACCAGCCGAACCCGTCCAGGTCGCTCAGTAACTAACATATCTTGATTTGGCAGAAAAGCTATTCCCCAAGGAACTTCAAAACCTGTTGCCACTTCTTCAACCCGTAGGTTTACCTGTCCTTGTGAACCAAAGCCATCTTTGACTAGAGTACACGCTTGATTGTTGGTAGAAGTTTGTTCACTGACTTGTTTAGTTATTTCTCTTTCTTGATGGTTAGTGCTTGCAGATTCAGATGTTGGTGAGGTGCAAGAAGAAATTCCCAGCCAAAATATGCAAACAAGCAATCTCCCTGCAATAATTCTTGTCAGGATCATAATAATTGTCTCCAAAAAATTGCTACTTGCATGGTTTTTGAAATAACTAAATGAATATTTTTCCTTTTGTTGCGAACTTGCTAGAGATGTAGTTTAAGGCTTGATTCTCCGATCACCATGAAGACCTTCAAATTTTACATACAAATTGTTGAGGACTGCGAAGGTCTGACGATACAGAACTGGGGAAAATGTTCGTACCCCACTGTTCATAACCTCCCTGACGGGCAGTTGCCTCGTTCTCTCTGTAGAACATTATCTTTTTAAATACATTGATTTACCTGTGCCGTCACCCTAGGGGAAACACCCTTAGAATTCCACGAAGGTTCATAGTAAGGACTTAAGTCTTTACTACGAAATTACTTACCTATCAATTTCAACTTGGCAGACTACTAGTACCGCAAGGCGGAAGTCAAAAGTCAAAAGTATTATGGAATCAGCTTTTTAAAGATTTGAAATGGTTGCTTTATTTCCGCCGTGGCGTACTAGCGTTTCTACAAAATATCAAGCAAGAAAAAAGGTGTATCAGGGAGTAGTCGGAGTTACTGGAGTTGCTGGTGCTGGAGTAGTAGCCGGTGGTGTGGTTGTTGGGGTTTCCGCAGCAGGTTCACAGGCTGCCATAAATACGCTTATTCCAACTGCTGAAGCTAGAAAAATCAATTTTTTGTTCATAATTCCTTTAGTGAGAGTTAAAGTGAAAACCAAGGTGATGACTTTTTGATGATAAGCAAAGAAAATGTTTTAAAGTTTGCTGTATCTTGAGTGATTTAAGAATGTTTAACATCCACCGATGGTTATAGTTACCATACCATAACGGCTTCTCCAACTGCATTCTTAAAATTTGGTTTATTGCTAATTTGCCCAAAGTTGCAAAGTGCATTTAGCGTTGCTTTTGAAAGAAACCTATTTTTTCTAGATATGCCCATAAGGGCAAATAATTCATGACTGTAAACTGAGGTTCCGGCCCGTTGCTGTATGCAGGGATATATAGCGGTTCTCGTTTACGTGAGGTACACCCGTAGGGGCAAGGCACTGCCCCCTACACCTTGCAATATAATCTTGTACCCCATCTGAATGAGAACCGCTATACCCTTCAGCTGTAGCCCAGCAAATACTTCTAATTGACTGATTCATCGAAAATCTCTTGGTAAATATCGCACTCTTCTATGTGATGATTTCCTGTGTGACACCCTGGGAATAACTATGCTTGCCAAGAAACGGAAGGTACTGCCAAAAGCCTCGTCAGCACTTGTTTCCTCACTGGAGTCATGCAAACTGCGTAAGCCATGTAAATCTAAAAAGCTGAAACCCACTTTAGAGAAAAAAGGTAGTAAACAAAAAAGAAATGTATCCATTGTTTGATTAATCTAACCGAAGCCACTAGGGCCAATAATCCAAACAATGGGATAGCCAACCCAAAACACTGTAAAGTAAGTTGTTATTTTATCAAAAAGTTCTGATAGTTGTCGCCCTTGACTTCTAGTTTTGGCACGCAAAGGGTTCCAAATTCCCCATAAAACAATCAAAAAGGCAACAACGCCATTGATGTACCATAGGTATCTCACCCAAGGCACTGTAGAAAGGTCGGCAATCAAACCACAGACGACGACAATTACTTGTGTAGCTATCAAAGAAGCGATTAACGTCCAGTCTTTTTTGGCAAGATAATGCATTGCGGTTAAGGACAGTGCCAACAGCAACAATGGGGTAGTCACAATCCAATCAAGATAACGAGCATAATGAGCTATTTGACCGGCAACTAAAACCTTTCCCTGTTGCAAATCACCGTGCGGTAAAACCATTGATAGATAGGCCAATCCCGACCAAATAGGGATAAAAGTGGCGATTAGATACTCGTATTTGGGGACACCACGAGGATTTCTACTGAGGGAAATAAAGTAAATAGCACCAGTAGCCATACCTGCTATGTAGAGCCAATGAAATATATTCTGCCAATCCATAAAACTCCTCTAAGTAAAATTGCTTGAAACAAAGTCAACGGAACGTGTAGCGTCCGGAAAGTGTCTTCCCAAAGCAAGTGGCGTAGCTTAGGGGGAGTGCGCTACGCGAACAAGATTTCAGCTTTTCAATGCATAAGTCCTGGTTTAGTTTGTTCCAACTAGCAAAAAACTGAAGACTGTTATTTCTTTCAACCTTCATTAGCAGAATTCAAGACAATTTGTGCTTTGGGTTACACAGTTTAGCCATCTCTAGGATTAAGAACAAATGTGATTCAAAAGTGACTACAAACCAATTTTGGTAAGTCTTCTCTCTTATCTCCGTGAAACTTAAATTTTAGTTCTGTTTGCTTTACTATTTTTGGCTCTACTTACCATAAACACCCCCTGTCATCTATCAGTAGGGTAAAATATATAACTCTTCAGAAGTATTGACATTTTAAATTTTTCAATAATTCATCTTGCATATTCTGAAAAAAAGTTATAAATTATTAGTTTATAGGGGAATAATCTGACTTATTAGTGTCAAAAACTAATCCTGATCAAGTAAATATACTGTAACCAGTTTTAACTTCATGCAAATCCTAAACAACACTGAAGATATATTTTTATTTGGTAAAGCTTAAGATTATGGACATGAAAGGGAACCATAAATAATCTAAAAATATATCTTGTGTGGCTGTTTTGAAGAATCATGTTACTGCTTGTGATAATAACAACTATAATTCACCAAAACAGTAATAGATTATAAGCGAATTAACTATCAATAAATTTGGATAAATGCCAGCATATTTATTCATTGTTAGTTTATTATTTTTTTCCAAATTATATTTGCTATTCAAAGAATCGTTTTTGTTATGCTGAGAATAGCAAAAATAGAAAATGAAGACGCGTCTACCACAACTTTACAATCCCAATGGAGCTATTTTGGCGATGCACCTAAACGAATTAGAAACTACTGAAAATTTAAAAGAAGTCGAAGAAGCGTGGCGAACACTAGAAAAATCAATTCTCTATTATCAGGGTCGCCCCGTTGGGACGGTAGCCGCTTATGATGCATCTGTAGAGGCTCTCAATTATGACCAGTGCTTTGTTCGGGATTTTGTCTCATCAGGTCTAATTTTTCTAATCAAAGGTAGAACAGATATTGTTCGTAATTTCTTAGAAGAAACCTTAAAGTTACAGCCTAAAGAAAGAGCATTAGATGCCTATAAGCCTGGACGAGGATTAATACCAGCTAGCTTTAAAGTTGTATCTGAAAATGGGCAAGAATATTTAGAAGCAGATTTTGGTGAACATGCGATCGCTAGAGTTACACCAGTAGATTCTTGTCTATGGTGGATTATTTTGTTGCGTGCTTATGTAGTTGCCACAGAAGACTTTTCTCTAGCCTATCAACCTGAATTCCAAAATGGGATCAGGTTAATCATGGAAATCTGCTTGGCGAATCGTTTTGATATGTACCCAACGCTGTTGGTTCCAGATGGCGCTTGTATGATTGACCGTCGTATGGGCATTTATGGGCATCCTATAGAACTACAAGTTCTCTTTTACACGGCATTGCGTGCATCTCGTGAATTGCTAATTTGCCAAGGCAATTCCGATGTTGTTGAAGCCATTGATAATAGGTTGCCTCTTTTATGTGCTCATATTCGTCAGCATTATTGGATAGATATTAATCGTCTGAATGCAATTTATCGCTTTAAAAGTGAAGAATATGGCAAGGGTGCTGTTAATCTGTTCAACATCTATGTAGATTCTGTTCCCTATTATGAATTGGACAAATGGCTGCCGAGAAAAGGTGGTTATCTAGCAGGTAATGTCGGGCCGTCGCAGCTAGATACTCGCTTCTTTTCACTCGGAAACTTAATGGCAATCATTTCAGACTTAGCTACCGAAGAACAGTCACAAGCAATTATGACTCTCATTGAGGATCGATGGGATGACTTGGTGGGAGATATGCCAATGAAAATTTGTTTCCCAGCTTTGGAACATGAAGAATACAGAATTGTAACTGGATGTGACCCCAAAAATATCCCCTGGTCGTATCATAATGCTGGTAGTTGGCCTGTTTTAATGTGGATGTTAGCGGCTGCGGCTGTGAAAACTAACAAAACAAGTCTTGCACAAAAAGCTATTGAAACTGCCCAAGGACGGCTCAGTACAGATGAATGGCCAGAATATTACGATGGTAAGAAAGGGCGGTTGATTGGCAAACAAGCTCGGAAATATCAAACTTGGACAATTACCGGGTTCTTATTGGCAAAAGAATTGATGGCGAACCCCACTTATTTACCATTAATCAGCTTTGGAAAATTACCAGCAGAACAGGTTTCTAGAGCATGTGAGTTTGAAATCGCCAGTGTAGACCCCCATATGCCTCGATAAGGAAGTTAGGAGTCATTCAATTTTGGATTTTAGATTTTATATTTTGGATTGAAGGAAAAATCTAAAATCCGAAATCCAAAATCCAAAATTAGCAGAGTTAAAATACAAAAGCCTCCTGACTCCTGAATCCTGTTTCCATGACAAACCCCCGTCAATTAGCTTTTATCGCCCTGCGAGATGTTCACAAGGGGGCTTATGCCGATGTTGCCCTAGATAAAGTACTGCAAAAAGTCAGTTTGCCTGATAACGATCGCCGCTTGGTGACAGAATTAGTTTATGGGAGCGTCAGAAGGCAGCGCACTCTTGATACTCTCATTGATCAACTTGCCAAAAAGAAATCTCATCAACAACCCCTAGACCTCCGTACCATCTTACATCTTGGTTTCTACCAGCTGCGCTATCAAGAGCGTATTCCGGCTTCAGCTGCTGTTAATACCACCGTTCAACTCGCTAAAGAAAACGGTTTTTCTGGACTCACAGGTTTTGTTAACGGTCTATTACGCCAGTATCTTAGAAAAGCAGGGGGGCAGGGAAGCAGAGAGGCAGAGGAGAAAAACTCATTGTTACTCCCCCACTCCCCACTCCCCCATTTTGATCCGTTACAACTTCCAGAAAATCCAGTAGAACGCTTGGGCATTTTACACAGCTTTCCTGACTGGATTATTCAAGTTTGGTTAGAACAATTGGGTTTGGTTGAGACAGAACAATTGTGTGAATGGATGAATCAATCACCAACAATCGACTTGCGTATCAACCCTCTTTGCAATTCCATCGAGGAAGTTGAGGCGGCATTGCAATCTGTTGGTATTTTAGTGAGACGGATTCCTCATTTACCCCAAGCTTTACGATTTATTGGTAATACTGGGTCAATTCAAAAACTACCTGGTTTCAAAGAAGGTTGGTGGACTGTACAAGATGGTAGCGCCCAATTAGTAAGCCATTTGCTTGACCCCCAACCAGGTGAGGTGGTAATTGATGCCTGTGCTGCACCAGGGGGTAAAACAACCCACATGGCTGAGTTAATGGCAGATAAGGGAAAAATTTGGGCTTGCGATCGCACTCCTTCTCGTCTTCGTAAACTCCAAGAAAATTCTCAACGGCTAAATTTACAATCTATTCAAATTCACACTGGCGACAGCCGCCACTTCAACCAATTTCAAAACACCGCAGACCGCGTATTATTGGATGCTCCATGTTCTGGACTAGGAACTATGCACCGTCATGCTGATGCTCGTTGGCGACAGACACCAGAATCTGTCCGTGAACTTTCGGTGCTGCAAAAAGAACTAATAACACATACATCTACTTTTGTCAAGCCTGGTGGTGTACTAGTTTATGCCACCTGTACATTGCATCCAGCAGAAAATGAAGAAGTGATTTCGGCATTTTTAGCTGAGTCGCCTGATTGGCAAATTGAGTCTCCAAAAGGCTTTGAGCTACCTGATTCTGCCCATAACACGCCTCAAGGTTGGTTTAAAGTCTGGCCCCATCGACAGGATATGGATGGCTTTTTTATGGTGCGCTTAAGAAAAACCAATAATTCCGAGTGAATACTGTTTGGGATTGTACGATTTGATAGTGGCCTGAATCTACCAGAGGAGGCAGCAATGGTTACCCCTTCCAATGTGAAAAACTTAGTTAAGATCCTGATTGGAGCCGCCTGGATTGATGGCAGAATCCAGCCAGAAGAACGGCAATATCTTCGCGAGATAGCTCAAGCAAAAGGTTTAGCTAACGATCCCGAAATTAAGCCTTGGCTGTACGAATTAGTTCCTGTACAGCCAAAAGAATGCTATGACTGGGTGCGGGAGTATTTAGGCGATCGCCCCAGCCTTGAAGATTGTGAAAATCTGATTGAAGCCATCAGTGGCTTAATTTATAGCGATGGCGAAGTTGCCGTCGAAGAAGCTAGACTCCTGACGGAGTTACAGGATATAGCCAAGCCCAATGGCTCAAATCAACCAGCTCACACTGCACTTCTCAAACAAATTCAAAAGCTTTACCGCCGTTGGGTTGAAGTGCAAAACTAATCATAGTCAAAAGTCTATAGTCTAATAACTAATAACCCTTACGGGTTCACCAGTCACTCATGGGGGAAACCCCCAAGACCGCGCTGGCTCACTAATGACTAATGACTAAATTATGACTTCGGTTCACCCAGACCCGGAGTTTCTTCTTTATCAACCTTAGGTACAAAATCAGGACGCTCTTTGCTTTCCCAACCTGCGGGGCGTTTCGAGTTGTACCAAGCTATTGAACCAATGGTTACAGCAGCAATAAAACCAACGACATACACCAAGGTGAAAGCATAAGGAAAATGAGTACCATTTGTTGCGATTGAATCTGCTGCCTGCATCAATATGTGCATGAGTATATTCTCCAATGTTAAGTAACGCTACTTGACACACTATAGAATGAGCGTATCACTTAACATCCCTCTGGAGTTTAGTTTGAGCAACTTCATATTGCATAGAAAAGAGGATGGGGCAGGGGGGGTAGGGGGAGCAGGGGAGCAGGGGGAGCAGGGGAGGCAGAGGAAGAATAACAACTTATTGATTATTGCCCAATGCCCAATGCCCAGTGCCCACTTTTCATTAATTAGAAGGTCTAAGTCTATCCCGCCAGGATGGCTGTGATGAAGAACCGGAACTATTGCCGGAAGAGGAAGATCGCCGAGTTCTTCGAGGTGGGGGAGAATCAGATTCTACTGTTCTAGATCGCCGCCGTGGACTAGATGACTCTGAAGAAGAGTTATTGGAACTTGATTCTTGGCTGCGATCGCGCCTTCTCCGTCTTGGGGTATAATCGGTCGATTGCTGTTCTTCTTGAGAATAACTCCTCCTCCTTCTACGTCTCCCAGATGAACCACTCTCCTCAGAATTTCTAGCACTTTCCCTTTTTGAATCATCATTAGAAGAAATAGAACGATTCAGCACTTGTTTGGGCTTGATGGACTGGGCTTTAATAGTACCTTTACGACCTTCTAACTTAGGGCGTTTAGGAAACTTTTCTACGGGCATCCCTTCTACCGCTTTTGCCATAAATTCACGCCAGGTGTAAGCCGCACTACCACTACTGCCGTATGTGGGGCGGTTATCATCGTTACCTAGCCAGACCCCTGTCACCATCTGAGGAATGTAGCCAATAAACCATAAATCGCGGGCTTCGTCGGAAGTGCCTGTCTTGCCAGCAACTTGTCTATTACCTAATTGAGCAGCAGCACCAGTCCCCGCTTCTACGACGTTGCGTAGCATCCAAGTCATGATGGCGGCACTGTCAGCATCAAGGGCGCGTTTTGATTTGAAATTAGCTGACCAAATCACTTTGCCTTGACGGTTGAGGATGCGAGTAATACCATGAGGCTCTATGTGCAATCCCTGAGTAGCAAAGCTGCCATAGGCGCTTGTCAACTCTAACAGATTGACTTCATTTGAGCCGAGAGCCAAAGAGTAGGTAGGCTTGAGTTCAGATTTTATCCCCATATCATGGGCAAGTTTAATCGTTGGCGTAAATCCCACATCAATCAATGTCTTTACCGCAACAACATTAATAGAGCGGGTGAGGGCATCTCGGATGTTCATCGGACCCCGAAACCTTTCACTATAGTTTTTCGGTTCGTAGCCATCTACAACAAAGGGCGCATCTTCGTAACTATCGTAGGGACTTTTACCGCTAGCGATCGCAGTAGCATATACAAACCCTTTAAATGTCGATCCTGGCTGACGCTGTGCCTGGGTAACTCGATTAAACTGGTTTTTACCAAAATCTTTTCCCCCAACCATTGCCTTAATTTCACCGTTACGGGGGTCAATGGCTACCATTGATGCTTGCTTAAAGTTTTCCCAGCGTCCTTGATTTCGCAGCGTTTTGGCAACCGCCTCTTCTGCAACTTTCTGCCAAGTTGGATTCAGCGTGGTTTCCACTACTAATCCCCCATTCGCTAACACATCAGAAGAAACGTACTTCGGCAATTCTTTTTGGATGTAGCTGGTAAAGTAGGGTGATTCTACTTGTACTCGCTTGGGTAAACTGCTTTTGAGAGTTAGCGGTTCTTGGGCTGCTGCCTGCCTTTGCTCTGGCGTAATTATTTTATCTTCTTGCATCCGTAACAATACTAAATCCCGCCGCCGTTTTGCAGCTTCTGGATTCTTGTCTGGAGCATATAAGCTAGGAGCAGGAGCTAATCCAGCAATCATTGCCATTTCCGCAAGAGTAAGCTGGTCTGGTGATTTACTAAAATATACCCAAGATGCATCTGCCACACCATAAGCTCCACCTCCCAAATAAACCAGATTCAGGTAACGCTCTAAAATCTGATCTTTGGTTAATTCATTCTCCATTTTTTGGGCTAGGCGGACTTCCTTGAGTTTGCGCCAGATTGTCTGTTCTTGTTTCAAAAACAGAATCCGCGCTAGCTGTTGGGTGATAGTACTAGCACCTTCGACCACACCTTGCGATCGCAAATTATTCAAACCCGCTCTGACAATCCCTTGAGGATCAACTCCCTTGTGTTGTTTAAATCTTCTATCTTCTGAGGCGATAAAAGCTTTTTTTAAATTATCTGGTATTTGTTCCAGGTTTAGCTGTTCTCTGGCAGTTTCACCTTGTTGTTGTAATATGGTTCCATCGGCAGCTTTGATGGTCAGTGTTTGCTCTCTAACCACGGCATTCAACTCGGCCTGATCTGGCAAAGTCTGATCTATTAAACTAACGCCGTAGATCAAGGCAACTATCCCACCACCTAAACCCAAGCCTGCCCAAAACCATAAGCGACGATAGAGTGGTTTACCGCGAGTTGCCTGATTGGCCTTCATCCTAGATGGTAAAATTTTCATTTGCTCAGTAACTGCCTCGGCTGCGCCAGATTTTTTGGTGGTAAGCTTTCATTTGTTCCACCTTGTCCAGAGTCACTCAAATTAGTTGGTCTTCGTTTGAACCAGGAGGTAAGCTTACCCACATCAGTTCCTCGCTCAAAGTAGTAACTATAATAACCACGATCAATCAACTTTGGGGTTATAGCACCACCTCTGTGTTAGTATAATATCCTATAAATAATTAACTAAATTCACCACAAAATAAATGTTTTTTAGGTTTAGTTAATTGAGTTTTGTAAAAATACTGCAACTTTGATAACTATTCGGAATATAAAAATTATCGTCATTGGGAACAAGGGCAGCGAAGTATTCGTAGACACAGCCCCAAAACAGCTTACTTTAGGAGAGCGTGATGCCTAAGGCGAACTACGCCGAAGCAGAACTAAGAAGAAGCGCCGTTGCTCTTGGTAGTAATATTGGTGATTCACAGACAATTTTAGAAGCAGCTACAGAAACTTTAGCCCACACTCCGGGTATTTTCTTAGAAGCTAGATCCAATTGGTATAAAACCAAAGCTGTGGGGCCACCACAGCCAGATTACCTAAATGGCTGCGTCACATTGTATGTAGAAATGCTACCACAGCAGTTATTAGAAATTTTGTTAGGAATTGAACAACAATTTGGGCGTGTGCGTCAGGAACGCTGGGGGCCACGAATCCTAGATTTAGATTTGTTATTATTTGATGACTTTATTGTGGATACACCAAAACTCCAGATTCCCCATCCCCGAATGCGGGATCGGGCCTTTGTGTTAGTGCCACTGGCAGAAATTGCCCCAGATTGGATAGAACCAGTATCCGGGTATGTTATTAAAGAACTGCTGAAAGAGGTAGACTGTTCTGATGTACATTTATTGATGGGCAATTAGAATTACCATCCTTAAACGCAGAAGAACGCTGATTTCACCTCTGTTTCACAGATAATCAGAATTATACTATGCCATTAGGTAGAGAATTACCACAACTACTAAAACAACGCTTGTTTTATAAAGGACGCAAGTTTGATTTTGAAGTTAATCGCTTGCGTTTGCCTAATAAATCGGAAGGAGAATGGGAATGTATTCGTCACCCTGGTGGTGCTTTAGCTGTGCCGGTAACGCCAGAGGGTAAACTTGTACTCGTGCGCCAGTATCGTTTTGCAATTCAGGGACGCATATTAGAATTTCCGGCAGGGACATTGGAAATAAATGAAGATCCTTTAGAGACGATACAGCGTGAAATAGAAGAAGAAACTGGCTATAGTGCCCAAAAATGGGACAAATTAGGCGAATTTTTCTTAGCGCCTGGTTATTCTGATGAAATTATCTATGCTTTTCTGGCACGAGATTTAGAAAAGCTGGAGACACCACCACCACAAGATGGAGACGAGGATATCGAAACTGTATTTTTGACTCCCGAAGAATTAGAGAAAGCTATTTTAGAGGGAGAACCGGTAGATGCTAAATCAATTGCTAGCTTCTTTCTAGCGCGTCCGTTTTTAATTTAATACCAATATGCTGCTAGAGTTAGCGATGCCTACGGTGGGCTACGCCTACCGCAGATGCTGACAAGATAATTGCTAACAATGATTTGAGTCGATACGTTGAACATCCGCGTTTTCGACTCATTCCTAGTAGCTACACCAATGACATTCACCAACTAAAGGATCAACAGTTGAGCGTACCCCTCCGGGGAAGCAAGCTACGCGTAGCGTCTTGTAGAGAAGTCGAAACTCGTCAACCTGGGTATATTCTTTGTGAAAAATCTACTTTAATTAACCTCGGTATCTATGATATTTTGCCTCCAGCCGAGCCTGAGATAAAAGCCTTATTAGCAGCAGAGGATGCAAGATAATTTATTTATCAAAGTTAATATATTTGTGAGTGTTTAAATGCTCCTGGAATTCTTTATAAGCTTGATTAATTGCTTGCATCGAAGCTTTTGCGATCGCAGAATTATTGACATCAGGATGATACTGTCTTGCTAATCGACGGTAGGCGAATTTGACAAGATTGGGATGATCGCTTTGATTTACACCCAAGACTTCCCACCATTCCCCAGATAGTACAGAGTCGAGGGTAAATTTATCAAAGCTTTGCACTTGACTCCAAATCTTGATACTTCCGCTATTACCGCCACTTACCAGCGTCTTGCCATCAGAACTGAAAGCAACAGGACTACAGCCAGAGAGAGTTTGTAGTAGTAGTTCCCCAGTGTGGAGATTCCAGAGTTTGATAATACCGTCTCTGCTGCTACTGGCGAGGGTTTTTCCATCGGGGCTGATGGCAACAGACAAAACCGCCGTTGAGTGTCCAGTCAGAGTGGAGAGTAATTTTCCAGTTTGGAGATTCCACAGCTTTATTGTGGCGTCTGTGCTACCACTAATAAGAGTTTGACTGTTAAGACTGATGACAAGTGTATTGACTGCTGCCAAATGTTCAGTGAGAATATAGCACTGTTGCCAAGTTTTGATATCCCAAAGCTTAATAGTTTTATCAGCACTACTGCTTGCAAGAATTTTACCATCGGGACTAATAGCAACTGATAAAACTGCATCTGAATGTCCATTCAAAGTGCGTTTTATTGTTCCCGTGTAGCGTCCCCAAATTCTTATAATCTTATCGGCACTACCACTAACAAGAATTGCCCCATCAGGACTGTAGGCAATTGAGTTAACAAAACCATTATGGCTATAGGTAGAGTTTAAATAAAAGAATGTACGGTGAAATTTTTTTGTATCCATCTGCCAACTGCTGATTTTGCAATCGACACCACTACTTGCAATCTGCTGTCCATCAGGGCTGATAGCAACAGATAAAACTGCCTCAGCTTGTCCAGAAAACGTGTAAAGCCATTTACCTGTTTTCAAATTCCACAAATTAACTTGTCTGTCATCACTGCCACTGATTAAGGTAGTACCATCAGGAGTGATAGCGATCGCATTAACTGCCGCTAAGTGACTTTTGAGTGTGCGTACACATTTCCAGGTTTCAGTTTCAGGTAGCTGGGTTGTCAGAGATATTCTTTCTGCTTCAATATTGGGAATAGAAGGTTTAGGGGTAACAAATTCTGATTTTTTCTTGAATTCAGCTTTAAGTGCTTGTAACTCGTCTTCGACTTCCAAAACAGCAAATTTTTGGTTGAGATCCTCACCAGATAAAAATGCTTCTAATTCCATCACTGCTTCGGAATAGGCATCTATCAGCAAAACTTTCTCTTCCATCCGCTCAAAAAGCTGTGCTGGAGTTTCGCTAATTTCCGATTCATCTAACAGTTTGGCAATACCATAGGCGGCGAGTCCCACCACTGCACCAATTCCTGCCATCGGTACTGCACCAATCCCAAATGCCAGCCCTACTTTAGGTGCGACTAAACCCATACCACCGACGACGCTATAAACACCAGTACCGCCGACTGCACCAATTCCCATTGTAGCGAAAGCAGTAGCATCTCCCTGTGCGATCGCATTAATTGCACCATAAGCAGCTGCACCAGCCACAGCACCAGCAGCCACTACAGGAGTTGCACCAATACCGACTGCACCAAATCCGCCTGCTAGTCCCATTCCGCCTACAGTTGCGGAAACACCAGCACCTGCTATGGTTCCACCTGCGATAAATGCTGCGCCTGTTTTAGAGTTTTGTGTCACTGATTTTTGTTTTTGAAGAGGAACAAATTAGGAATGAAGAAGATAGAGTGCGATGCCTACGGCGGGCTGCACCTACGTATTTTTATAGTTTCTCAGTTGAGATAAAGTCTTTTTAGAATAGCAAATACCCTCCAGTAAGTTTACTGGAGGGGTATCTATAATATTTGACAAATTTTTACCATTTAGAGCTTAGTCAAAAAAGACCTTTTTTACTCTATAAGCTGCAAGTCCTGCTGTGGCTACAATTCCTGCTGCTGGCAATGCTACAACTGTCGTTGTTGTAAATCCCAAAACACCTAAGATTCCAGGAGCGGTAGAAGTAACTGTAGCTACTGTAATTGAACCTAGACTAGCAGCAGCAGATGAAGCAGCTGCGATAGCACCTATAGCCTTCAGAGTTTAGCATTTGTTTATTTCCTTCCTGTATTCTTTAATCTAAGAGCTTCTTCAAGCCATAAGCTGCTAGTCCAACTACAGCACCAGCAGCTACGACTGGGGCTGCCCCAATGGCAATACCACCGAATGCTCCTGCTAGTCCCATGTTTCCAACCACAGCTGCAACTCCTGCGCCTGCCGCAGCTCCGCCTGCTGCGAATCCTGAAGCTTCTTTGATATCGTCTTCTTTACGCTTTTCAGCCATTGTCTTTTTTGCTTACAGTTAATAGATTTAGAACAAAATTAACAAAATATTTTTTATGTTCACATTTGTACTTTTACTGAAATATTGAATGAATTTTTCGTAAAGCAGAAAAAGCCAAAATAATCAAATTAACTAAGCTTATTTATATAAAATTTAAACTGGGATCACAAATCTTCAGGTGTTAAACCTGTTACTTTGGCAATTCTTGCTAACATCCGAGGCCCAATCTCTTGACCATCATGAAAGGCAAACACAAAATCAGCCCAATCAGGGCGTGTCAAAATTTTATGCGAACCTGACTGCCGTTTAATCTCCCAACCAATACGCAGCAAAGCCGCTAGGACACGCTTTGCCTTTGTGCTAGACCACTCACTCATGCTGCGACAAATGAAACGCTGACTAGCTCTGGAGTTACTTCTCCATGTTCGAGCTTATCTGCTAACACACGCAGAGCTAATGCTTGAACTCTAGCAACTGCTTCTTCTGGTGTCTGACCGTAAGCCAGTACACCAGGAAAACCAATCACTTCTGCCAGAAAGCGTCCATCCTCTTCTTGTTCAATCTCTATCGTGAAGTTCATCGGTAAGCCAGTGATTGTAATAAAAGCGATTCCTGGATAAAACAAATGCATCAAATTGCTCGACAGTTACCCGCCTCGAACTCAGCGATCGCCTCCTGTGCAAAAGCTTTCAGTTTGCCATCAGCAATGTCTTTCTCTAATTGTTCATCCCAGCGTTGATAGTCTAAATCAGTAAACCATTCAATGAGCTTGTGATACTCGTTGGGTGACAGTTGAAGAATCGCGGACTCAATTTGCTCAAGTGTCAGCATAACGATACATCACCTTTAATCTAAGCAAATTATAGCTTGCTCAACTAATGCTCTTGACCCAGGAAAAGCAATCACTTCAGCTTATTACATCCATCCTGTTCTTGTTCAATCTCTATCGTCAAGTTCATAGCCAGTGAAGGTATTGTAGTAAAAGTGATTCCTGGATAAAACAAAAAATTTATATGACCTCAGTTTCTCCTCACAAAAAAGCCAGAGCCTTAAAATCTACCAGCCGCCGCCCTGCTAAAGAACTCTGTAGCGAGTGTGGACTATGTGATACATACTATATTCACTATGTCAAGGAAGCCTGCGCTTTTATTAATCAGCAAATAGGCGAACTTGAAGAAGAAACACACACGCGATCGCGCCATCTCGATAACCCTGATGAACTCTACTTTGGTGTTCACCAAGACATGATGGCGGCGCGGAAACAACAGCCCATCGAAGGCGCACAATGGACGGGTATTGTTAGCAGCATTGCCATTGAAATGCTCAATCGCGGCATGGTTGAAGGTGTTGTCTGCGTGCAGAATACCAAAGAAGACCGCTTTCAACCCATGCCCGTCATCGCCCGTACTCCAGAAGAAATACTAGCGGCGCGGGTAAATAAACCAACGCTTTCGCCTAACCTTTCTGTGTTGGAACAGATAGAGAAATCAGGGATGAAGCGGCTATTAGTAATTGGTGTTGGTTGCCAAATCCAGGCATTACGAGCTGTAGAAAAACAACTTGGTTTAGAAAAGCTGTATGTTTTAGGTACGCCCTGCGTAGATAATGTTAACCGTGCCGGACTGCAAAAATTCTTAGAAACCACCAGCCGATCGCCTGATACAGTTGTGCATTACGAATTCATGCAAGACTTCCGGGTTCACTTCAAACATGAGGATGGCTCATTGGAAACTGTGCCTTTCTTTGGCTTGAAGACAAACCAACTCAAAGATGTCTTTGCCCCATCCTGTATGAGTTGCTTTGATTATGTCAACTCCTTAGCCGATTTAGTCGTTGGCTACATGGGCGCACCCTTCGGCTGGCAATGGATTGTAGTTAGAAATGATACTGGTAAGGAAATGCTGGATTTGGTAAAAGACCAGTTAGACACCCAACCAGTGATGTCTAAAGGCAACCGCAAAGAAGCTGTACAGCAAAGTATTCCGGCTTACGATAAAGGCGTTACCCTCCCCATGTGGGCAGCAAAACTCATGGGTGTGGTCATCGAAAAAATTGGTCCCAAGGGTTTAGAATATGCGCGGTTTTCCATTGATTCTCACTTCACTCGGAATTATTTGTATGTGAAGCGAAATCATCCAGAAAAGTTAGAAGCGCACGTTCCAGAGTTTGCCAAGCGTATTGTGGGGCAATATAAATTACCAGAATAAAAATTGGGCATGGGGCATTGGGAAGAGGGCAAGGGGAAAGACTTGTTGCAAATTATTACCTCTTGTCACCTTCTCCCCCTGCCTCCCCTGCTTCCTCAAAAACTCTCTCTATTCCTCCTCTCCTGTGTCTCTGTAGTAGCCTGTGGCAAGCCGCTTTGCGTTTACCTTTATTTGGATAATCTATTTCTTGGAAGTCCCTTAAGGCACAGGTGAGCAAGAAAAAATTTTGATAATTGGGCAACAATTTTCCGAAATTGGTGACTTAAGTTTGGTAGTAATTACCAGAACACTAATTTATAAATAACTTCTATAACTAGCCTTGGGGAAATATAGCCCCACAAAAACCTGGTCTTCGTGACCGGGTTTTTTGGCATGGATAAATTAACAGCAATCAGAAACCCAACCTTAAGTTGATTGTGACCGAATCATCCATACTAAAATACCTAAGACTTGTTCTCAAGTGCTCCTAGTGACATCCCCTCTCCGTAATGCGAAGAGGGGTTGGGGGGTGAGGTTACGCCGGATAAATCCGTAAGCGGCGATTTGGTTCTTCGCCAAAACTATGCGACTTGAGGCGATAGTGTTCTACCAACTCATGTTGCATTTTGCGGACTTGGGGAGAACGTGGTAATAACTCGACTGGCTGTCCTTTAGGAATCACAATTTGCTCAACAGCAAGTCTAGCTTCTTCCAAGGCATCCATCTCATCATCGCTACCATTGTGCAAAAACAGCTGCAATTCTAGGTCATCGGCCATTTCTGGGTCGTCCATGTTCAGCAACCGCCGCAAGCCACGGGTAATTTGCGGAATGGTGCTGGACTTAATCATGTGGATGGGTACATGACGGGCTTTTGCCATTTGGCGTAATTTAGCATGGTTTTTGACGTGCGATCGCAGTGCTAAAATTGCATCGGCAGTATCTATGTCTTTTGTCAATACCACGGGTAAAGTTAGCACACTAATTACCTGTTCCAGTTGATGGCGGCTAACCCCGTATGGATAAACGTGCAGTGGCAAATCTTCGCCATTGGGCCCTGGCTGTCTGGTGGCAGCATCCAAATCAATGCTTTCAGAATAATTGAAGGATTCATCCAGCAAACGATCAAATTCACTGCGTCCAGTCACCCGCTCTACAGGCAATTGCGGCAGTGCAACCATTTGTCCAGATGAACGCCAGCCATTAGCCTGTCGCACAGGTGGGAAAGATTCTTCCACTGTCCCTAACTGTCCACCGCGACCGTTGACAACAGCTAACTGACGTGTAACCGCCACTTTGCCGTGGTCATCAACGGTTCTCGTTTGTGGGGTAGGCTGACGTCCCCGCAGCAGATTATCTACTGTGTCAGCAACGCTTTCGTGTACTACCCAGCGTTGGCGTTCTAACATTTCCACAGCAATCTCAAAGGTAGGAGGGGCTTTACGCTCCAAAACAGTCTTTTGAGAACCTCGCCGTCTGGCTTCGTCGTCTCCCAGCGTTACAGCTTGGATACCCCCAACTAAATCAGCCAGGGTCGGGTTTTTAATCAGATTTTCGATCTGATTCCCGTGGGCAGTACCTACCAACTGTACACCTCGTTCCGCAATGGTACGAGCCGCTAAAGCTTCCAGTTCCGTGCCAATTTCATCAATGACGATGACTTCTGGCATATGGTTTTCCACTGCCTCAATCATCACCTGATGCTGTTCTTCTGGACGAGCCACTTGCATCCGCCGAGCGCGACCAATAGCGGGGTGGGCAACATCACCATCCCCAGCGATTTCGTTGGAGGTGTCAATAATCACCACTCGCTTATGCAGATCATCCGCCAAAACACGGGCAATTTCCCGTAAGGCGGTAGTTTTGCCCACGCCTGGACGCCCCAGCATGAGAATCGATTTACCAGTTTCTACCAAATCGCGGATCATGCCAATGGTTCCGAATACCGCTCGGCCAACGCGACAGGTCAAGCCTATAATCTTACCCGTGCGGTTGCGGATGGCGCTGATCCGATGCAAAGTTTGCTCAATTCCTGCCCGATTATCTCCGCCAAAAATTCCAACTCGTTGAATACAATCATCTATCTGTTCTTGAGTAACGGGTACTTCGCTCAGATACTCAGCTTGATTCGGAAAGCGAGCCTCTGGGCGACGACCCAAATCCAAGACCACTTCTACTAAACTATCTCGTTTGGGATGACTCTCTAGTACTTGTTGCAGGTCTTGGGGCAAAATGTCTAATAACTTTTGGAGATCGTCTGTAATCGTCATGCTTTCTATGGTGACGTTTTTAGAGATAGCGAGGACATTTGCATACAGGAGAAACCGCTCTGGGTAATTTCCCGAAACGAGCAATTAACGCTCCTGCTGTGACTTGATCTGGGAAACGAGAGAATGGGCAAGTTTTACAGCTTGCCAAAGTAATACGTCATTTTCTTCGAGGCGAAGATTCGCTTGTACATTGGTGTTATTTACCTCCTTATTCTCTAACTGTTCGAGAATTGGTGACAGCAATACACGGGCGTAGCTACCGTAGGCGACCCCGGCGATGGAGGAGGGAGGGAATGAGGGAGTCTTTTCTCCCCCTGCTCCCTCATCTCCCTTTGCTCCCCCTGCTCTTTTCAGTAGTCCCATTGCCTTTAACTTAGCAACGGTATAGCCATTTGTGCCGCCTGCTAACTGCACATATCCTGGTAACTTAGCTGCCAAAACTTTTTGCCCTAATTTCACCGCAGCTATTGTAGTGCCATCGCCAATATCACCACTCATGGGACGACCGTCGGTTTGCCAAATTAAAGCACTCTTGAGTGGGGCAATCAGGTCATATACTGCTCTTAAGTAGTCAATCATTCCATCGCCATCGGGACAGCTAATGGCTAGTAACTTTAGTTGATCAGCCCACGGTGAAATTGCCTGCCATAATCGGTGAAATTCTGCCAATCGCCCTATTTGTGTATGGATTTCTACGGCATCTACTCCTGTTGACATCACCAATGGCGCGATCGCTTCCGGCGTTGTCACATATGAAGCTGTATCAATTATACTGTATGGACAAATTGGTATGCAACGACCGCAGCCATAGCACTTTTCGGATATTACTCCCGAAAAGTCTTCTTTGATACTGTCAAAGACGATCGCTTGTGCCGGACAAACCCGTTCACAGGGTCTAAGGCAGTCTGTAGGACACTCAGTAGGATTAAATTCTGCTTTCCGAAAATGGGGGTCTTCTCCATCGTTCAGGCTGACCATCAAAAAGGGCGAGTTGCCTTTGTAGTCAAAGCCTCGCTTTTGGGCATCACAAGCCAGAGTTTTGGCTACTTGTAGCCCTGCTTGCGCTGCTGCAATCACCGCCGGATCAGCTGCAACATCTATACAGTCAGCGCCCGCCAAAGTATAGGCTAACGTTAAATTTCTGACTGCCGGCAAATGCTGGAAGCTAGCTCCGCAGATGAGCTTGAACCAGTCACCTTGTTTGAGAGATTGTAAAGGGATGAACAGATCAGTCACACTTCTATTATGCGTTTATGCGACTAAAAATAGTAGTCTGTAATCAATAAAAAGTCCGGATTTCCTGATTCTATTGCCAATGAGCTTGCTAATTGAGGTATACCTAAACAAGATACTGTTTTAGCTTTTTATTCTCCCTTTAAACTTAAACGACAATTTACCGAGTTTGCTGTTGGCTAACGCTCAGGTTGCTCGATGGGAATTTCGATCGCAAACTCTGCTCCTTGGTTAACAGAAGAAGTGCAGGTAATATTCCCTTGGTGTTTTTGGACGATAATCTGATAGCTAATGGATAATCCTAGTCCACTACCTTTGCCCACAGGTTTTGTGGTAAAAAATGGGTCAAATAAACGCGATCGCAACGACTCTTCAATACCAGGGCCATTATCTGCGATCGCAATTTTGACCATATTCAAGTCTGTTACCTCTGTGTGAATCCGAATTTGGGGAGTAGGAAGGAGCCACTGCGGTCTTTTACCTTCTAGCGTCTCCAAGAGTTGGGGAGACGTTAACGGCGATAACGCAGCGTTACCGAGTTCGTGTACTCCTTCGGGGAAACAAGCTACACCTAGCGTCTGGTAAAGAGCATCTGGGATTTCCCCAAGTGGCGTTAGGGGGTAGGAACTAGGAGATTGATTCTTCACTCCCTCTTCTATTGCATCAATAGCATTATTCAACAGATGCATAAATACTTGGTTTAATTCACTCGCGTAACAAGTAACTAGAGGCAAGTTACCATAATCTTTCACCACAACAATGGCAGGACGGTCTGCTGCTTCCCTGAGCCTATGTTGTAACATCACCAAAGTGTTTTCGATATCTTCATGGATATTTACCTGCTTCATCTCTGCTTCATCATGCCGAGAAAAGTGTTGTAGCGCTAGAACAATTCCCCGAATGCGATCAGATCCTCTATACATTGCACCTATTAGATTTTGCAAATCTGTCATCATAAAATTCAGGTCTATATCTTTGGCTATTTGCTGAATTTTTGGTGTGGGTTTGGGATATTCCTGTTGATAGACCTCAATCAGACTTATTAGGTCTTGCATATATTGACCAGCATATTGGATATTTCCATAAATAAAACTGATCGGGTTATTAATCTCATGAGCTAGTCCAGCTACTAACTGCCCTAGAGCCACCATCTTTTCATTCTGAATCTGTTTAACTTGAGAGGCTTGCAAATTGTCAAGAGCCTGTTGGAGTAAAAAGTTTTTTTCTTGCAGTTTAACTTGAAGCAAACGCAAATTAATCTGATTTTCAATTCGCGACACAACCTCTGCCACATGAAAAGGTTTTGAAATATAATCTACACCACCCACATCAAAGGCTTTTACCTTATCTACAACATCATCTAGAGCGCTAATAAAAATTACTGGAACTTCACAAGTTTTAGTATCAGCTTTCAGCTGTTGACAAACTTGATAGCCATCCATCTCTGGCATATTAATATCCAGTAAAATCAAATCTGGCAAAACCATTTGACACGCAGTCAATGCCATTTTACCGTTTAAAGCTTTGCGAACTTCAAAACCTTGTGCAGTTAACATTGCCGATAAAAGCCGCAAATTATCTGGGGTATCATCGACCACTAAAATATTTCTTTTATGATGATCTGTTTGATTGAAATGCATTATATATAAAAAACTATGTTTGTAAAAATTGAGAATAGTAAATACTTGTTTTTAATAATCTTAATTTTTTTATCAACTTCACAGGAATACTTGTATTTATAGCCTAATACAGTTCAGTTAAGGCTAAAATTCTTTCCCAAAGTCACAATTTTTTTAACGTAGGCGCATTCGCGAGAGCGTCTCGTAGAGAAGCGTCTTGACGCAGGCTTTACGGCTGCGCTCACTAATCCCCTACCTCAAAACCCTTAGCTTTGTACTTCATGCAGATGAAAACTGCTGTATTTATATTATCAACTTTGCGAACTTGATAGCCTGCTTACAGCAGTATAGTGGATAATACGCTTAGATTATCTAGTCGAGCGTCAACAATAAAATTTTTTCCAGGTGTCATTTGATAGCTACCACTGAGGTGATGCGGCAAGTAACTTAAGAACCAATTGTTGCTCTATGGGTTTAGAAAATAGATATCCTTGAGCAAAATCACAGTTGAAACTCCTCAATTGAGCTAACTGTTCTTGTGTTTCTACACCTTCAGCGATCGCACTCATTCCCATTGAGTTAGCAATGCCAATCATTGCTGGTACTAACCCCATATTCTCTTTGTTATCGTGCATACGTTTGACAAAAGATTTATCAATTTTAAGTGCATTCAAAGGAAAACTGTGCAGGTAACTCAAAGAGGAATATCCTGTACCAAAATCATCCATAATCAGCTTGATTTGTCGCTGCTTTAGTTGTTGAAGGATTATTTTAATCGCATCAGTATTTTCCATAATTACACTTTCTGTAATTTCTAATTCTAAATATGCAGGATTGATTTTATTTTCATAAATTATTCGGTCAATTTGCTCTAACAAATTGGGCTGTAAAAATAACCGTGCGCTCAAATTAACACTCATAGTTAGAGGTTCTGGCGTCACTGGATGATGTTGCCAGATGCTCAGTTGATGACAAGCTGACTGTAATACCCAAGTATTGATGGCATTAATCAAACCTGTTTCTTCTGCCACAGGAATAAATTCTGTGGGAGAAACTAGACCGCGAATCGGATGTTGCCAGCGCACCAAGGCTTCAAAGCCAGAAATTCTGCCTGTAATCAGGGAAACAATTGGCTGATAGTAAACGAGAAATTCTTGTCTTTCAACTGCCCTTCGCAGGTCATTTTCTAACTCTAAAAGCTGAATAGCTTCCTGATGCATTGCTGGATTGAAAACGTGATATTTAGCTCTTCCTTGAGCCTTAGCCCGATACATCGCCGTATCAGCATCGCGCAGTAAATATTCTGGGCGCTCATAATCTTTATTGCCCCAACTAATACCAATACTGGCATTCATAAATACTTCATATCTTGACAGTTTAAAAGCAAGTGATAACTGTTGCAGAACTGATTCTGCAACTTGGATTGCTATATTAATATCTGTAATATTTTCTAGGAGAATTCCAAATTCGTCACCACCCAATCGTGCTAGAGTATGAATAGGTATCAGACATGCTTGCAGGCGATGAGCGATCGCTATCAGCAATTCATCTCCTACCAGATGCCCAAGAGAATCATTGACAACTTTGAAGCGATCGCAGTCCAAAAAAAGTACCGCAAACTGATAACTAGATTCTTGCTGGGCACGATTTAGAGCATTTTCTAGTCGCCTGATAAATAAAACTCGGTTTGGTAATCCAGTTAGAGAATCATGCAGTGCTATTTCTAGCAGTTGGCTTTGCAATTTCTGGCGAGAATTTATTTCTTGTTGAAGCTTTTTTAGAGCTTTTTCTAGCTCCTCAGTTCGCTGTTTTACCCGATGTTCCAGTTCAATATTTAGTTTCAAGATTTCTAATTGCGCCGACCTCAATGCCAGTTGATTTTTCACGCGCACTAAAACTTCTTGAAATTCAAAAGGTTTGGTGATGTAGTCGACACCACCCATTTGAAAGGCTTTAACTTTGTCAAAAACATCATCTAAGGCACTAATAAAAATCACCGGAATATCGGCTGTTAGCTCCCAAGCCTTAAAAGTCTGACAAATTTCATAGCCATCTACTTCTGGCATCATAATATCAAGTAGAATCAAATCCGGTAAGACTGTTTGAGTTGCTGTCAGTGCCATTTGCCAGTTCAAGGCTTTACGAACGTTATACCCTTCCCTTGTCAATATGGAGGATAAAACCCGGAGGTTGTCGGCCATATCGTCAATGATCAAAATATCTTTTTTATTAGGGTCTAAATGCTCGTAATTCATTCTACGTTTGTTTTAGTCAATTCCATGATTTTCTCAAACTGGTAGTTATTCGCTAAATCCCTAAGAACTTTGAAAAGTTGACCATTATCCGATGGAATTTGCTTGAGTAACTCTAAAATCAGTTCATCACTACAGCTGGCTGCGGCATAGTAAATATTTTGGAGCCACTCAGGTGACATTTGTGATAAATGACTCAGGAGTTCGGCAACACTGACAAATATCTGTGTAGATTGATCGACAACAGTTGTATCTGTGGTTTTTACTTCGTTGGTATACTTGACACCCAGATGTTGGCTCAGTTTTTCCAATAATACTTCTTGTGTGAATGGCTTGCGAATAAAATCATCGCAGCCAATGGATAAAATTTTCTGGCGTTCTTCCTCAAAAGCGCTAGCAGTTAGGGCAATAATGATCGTGTCTGTATTGGAAGAACTCTGTCCTGCCCCAGAGAAGTCGTAAGGGGGAGCCAGGGCTGTAGAAGCATCATTTTCCATGACACTAGTTGCTTCTGGTGTGAGAGACGCTGCGCCAAGCTGGCTTTTGAATAGGGGTGCAACTTTGAAAACTTCGCGATCGCTTGAATCGGGAAATTCTTCTACCAAGTACTGGTTCGCCGACGATGACACCAACTGTTTCAATTTTGAGAACTTCCGCAATGTATTGGCTGCCCCATAACCTATTTGTTTAGTTTTAATCATTCTTGTTGCTTCGTAACCGTCCATGACTGGCATTCGCATATCCATAAAAATTAAGTGTGGTTGCCAAGATTCCCAATTAGCAACGGCTTCACTACCATCTTTAGCTTCTTTGACTTCAAATCCTAGAGATGTGAGAATTTTAACTAGCAACAATCGGCTTTCTTTGGAGTCGTCAACTACTAAGATGCGGTATGTTTTTTCATTGGAAGCTAAAGTTAGAATTTGGTATCTAATTTGGTTTGTCGGGATTTCTCTGGGGCAAGTTAGAGCAATCTGAACATCAAAAGTAAATGTACTACCGATACCAGGCATACTCCTAACAGTAATATTTCCTCCCATCAGTTGCACGTATTTCCGGCTAATCGCTAAACCTAATCCCGTACCTTGTTGGGATTTTCTGCCGATTTCGGTTTGCTCAAAAGCTTCAAATAGCAAGTCAATTTCTTGTGGAGCAATACCACAACCAGTATCTTCTACCTCAAATAAGAGATGAGGGGAATGAGAGAGATTCTGTCCCTGCTCCTCGTTTCCCCAACCCCCAGCCCCCAGTCTTACCCGTAACATTACCCTCCCAGTATTAGTAAATTTGATGGCATTTCCCAAGAGGTTGAGCAAGACTTGACACAATTTATTTTCATCCGTTTCTATGTATTTAGGAATGTTTTGTGCATATTCAAACACTAATTCTAAATTTTTAGATGCAGCACGCAAGTGCAACATCTCTTCTAAGTTCTTTAATACATGAATTAAGTCAAAGCTGCTGTTATTCAGTGTGATTCTGCCAGCTTCGATTTTGGACATTTCTAGGATGTCGTTAATTAAGTTGAGTAGATGTTCGCCAGCACGATTAATAATTGTCAAGTTTTCTTGATGCTCGCCAGATAACGAATAATCTCGGCTCATGATTTGGGTAAAACCGAGAATGGCATTGAGTGGGGTACGTAGTTCGTGGCTCATGTTAGCAAGAAATTCGCTTTTGGCAAGGTTAGCGGCGGTACTTCGCGCAGCTTCACGAATGGCTGCTTGTTGTTCCTGTGCAGCAATTTTTTGCGATTGAATCAGTTCTTGTTGGGTAGTTTGCAGTTGCTCGATCGCTTGCTGAAACTCTTCAGTACGTTTTTTTACTTGAGCCTCTAAGGTGCGATTATATTCTGCTAATAAGTTTTCTGCTTGTTTGCGTTGGGTGATATCAAAAAATGTAGCGATCGCAAATGCAAGATTTCCTGATTCATCATAAATTGGCTTTCCCAATACTTCAACGGGAATAATCTTGCCAAAATAGCGAATTTCCATATCATCAATCCTGGCGCTTTCCCCAAGCAATGCTCTCAAAATCGGCAGGCGATCGCTGGGGTAAAGTTGATCTGTCCCGGCAAGGTAAGCTTGATATACCTCTGACAATTGTTCGCCGCTAATTTCTGCGAGCGCTCCTTGACCAAGAATTTGCTGCCCAATATGATTTATATAATAAGGTTCACCTCCAGCATCGATGATAAATACACCTACTGGCATGGCTTCTAAAAATTGAGTTAGCCGACTCTGACTGTGAGATAACGCCTCATTTAAGACTTGCATCTGGGTATTCTTTGCTTCCAAAGTACTAAAGGATGCTTGGAGTTGCTTTGCCATCGTTTCAAATGACTTTGCTAGTTCTCCTAGTTCATCGGAACGCTGAATTTCTGGTGTTTGCTCCCATTCCCCTTGAGCAATTTTCTTAGCTGATATGTTTAATTGCAAAATCGGCTTAATTACCCACTGAGCAGTCAACATCCCAATTGTTGTAGCTACTAAAAAAGCAATTGCACAGAGCAAAATGGTGATGCGGGTGTTAGCGTTAATTTGTTCCATAAATTCGCTTTCTGGAATCACCGCCACGATTAGCCAATCTAAACCCAGTTGATCCTTCCAACTTTTTACCTGCACAAAATAATGCATTCCATTGGCGGTAAAGTTTAGCTGTTGCTTCGCGGCCATGAACTCAAGATTACCAAAGCGTTTGATCAACGACTGGGTTGTGAGTCGAATTAAATCATTTTGACTGTCTAATGCTGATCGACGTTTTATTTGATTATTAGTGATGGTATACGGTGGCTCGGTACTAGAAGAAGCCACTATTAACCCGGAACGCTCTAAAATAAAAGTCTTACCCAATTTTTTGGTATTTAAGTTGGCTAAAAAGTTGCTGATTTGTGACAAAATTAAATCAACACTAATTACCCCGATTAGTTTGTGAGTTTTATCGTAAACAGGATAGCTAGAAGATATAGATAAAACTTCTGGTTTATCTTCCCATTGATAAATTTGGCTCCAAACGGGTTTACCCGCCTTGACAGCATCTGCATACCACGCCTCTACACGAGGATCATAATTTTTAACTTGCTGAAGCTGGCGGCGATTCCCCTTCAAGTCTGTATTGTAAACATGAAGTTTCCCGATACCATGCTTTTCGGTAACTTCGTTAATTAAGAGCATGCCATTATCTAAACGTTCAATACCGATAAATTCACCTTTGGAGTTGGCAAAGCTGTTGTAGCCAACATTGAAAACCTGCATTTGTTTCCAAAAGTAATTTCCGGTGGTTTTAAAGTCCGAAAGGTTGAGCAAATCTAGCTCAATTGCATCTAAGTTGATTTGATTGATTTGCTTTGGGGTTGTTAAATAGTTGTCAAGATGCTGTTCAATGCGATCGCAGATTTCATTTTCTAATTGACTAGCAAGCTCCTTTACCGCTTTTTGACCGTTGTGATACGAAAGATAGCCCACAAGCCCTACAGCCCCACAAATTTGCAATATAAAGGGCACAATCAGAACATACCTCAGAGGCATCTTGGCATAAATGCCAACTAAGCGATTAATGGATTTGACGGGCTGAAGTTTGGATAACATTATTGTTTGCTTCTTCCCCAACGTATATTAGGGGTATTTTTGCCATATCCGCTACACTTAGTCTTATGGTAATTACTGTGTGCGATCGCTTTGAGCATGACATATCTTCGTAAAATTTTAGTATGGTATAATACTTAACATACACTTACTTGATTGGTTGAGTTCCTCCAACGCCTAATTTTCAGACTTTGTGCTAACACCTAAATTTGCTCAGTTTTAACTGGCAATATCTCAACTGAACTGAAATTTAACTAATAAGTTACAGTATGCCATTCTAAAATTCAGGTTGCCATTAGCACCCAATCCTAAATTTAATTTTTAATTGTTGATGTTTTGATTTTCCGGTCTCCAAACTCTGGACTTGTACAAAAACTTATATTTAAGTACAACAATTTCAAAATTCTCATCCAAATACATACTAAAAACAAAAAAAATCCAAAAAAATTTACTTTGGATTTTTTACTTTAAATAAATGTTAATTTTATTGTTAAAATATGTCAATATTATCGCCGACTTGTAAAATTTTTCCGGCTGAAGATGGGTGTAATTGGGTATTGACACTCAATCTGTAAAAATGATTAAAAGGCGATGAAGTAACCCAATTTGGCAGAGTTGCTTGTCGCTGGGTTACAAAGATTTTTTGAAAGTTTGGGTAAGCTTCCCCTAAGTAAGAATTGCGTGTCGGGACTATACAACGCTGACATGGATTAACCCCAAAAAAATCCACATTTCCCACTCGAAAGGAGACTAAATTACCTTGTTCACTAAATAACCGATCTTCCCAAAATGCTGGTACACCATCAATCTCAATATTCGCACGCATCCGACGGCGCATTTCATCTACACTTAAACCGGGAAACCAAGAAGCTACTTCTGCCAATGTTGCTGTACTAATTACCGTTGGCCCAAGTGAGTGTGTATCGTCAGGAAAACCCATCAAAGAGTTTTGCCTTAATCTGACAGCAAACTCAAAAAAATTACTCAAAGTTGCTTCTAATGCTTGCCGTTCCTCATCCAAATGAAAAATTTGTTGTGAGTTGCCGTCTGGCATTTGCAAAGAGATAGTTCTATTTAATAGTGCAAATTGTGCCCTTAGCAAATGGATTTTAGTATGACGCTTGCCATTGACAAATCTATCTTGTTCGTCAAAAATGGCAAACTCGCGGTCATGCTGTAGTGCGCCACTGGGAAGAACTCTAGCGTTCTCAACTTCAACACCATCGAGTGACTTAACTGGATACAATAAAATCTTGGCTAGGTAAGGCATCATAGCAATTTTAGATTGGTGATTTAGCAGTTTTCAATCTAAGAATTATTTTCTTACTTATAGGGGTTATTACTTCGGTGCAATACAGTCTGAATCTCATGCCGTATTTGCTTACACAAATACCCCCTTTCCTGTAGCAAGGAGAGGGGTTGGGGGTGAAGTTTAAAAATATACTTCATGCAATTGTTAACAGCTATCGGTGATGTATTTATCCACATCGTCAGAGTCCCCCACTTCTAACAAGTGGTAGGTAACAGTTAGGGTCAAATTCCCGACTGAAACTGTGATAACTGTTTACTCTTTACTATTTACTGGTTTAATTAGGGATATACTGGCGATTTATCTATTCCTCCAACATTATTTAGAGGCCAAAACCGAACTACAGCCCGTCCAATAATATTCTCGCGGGGGACAACACCCCAGCAGCGACCATCGTAACTATTGTTACGATTATCACCTAGTACTACATATGAATTGGCTGGTATAGTCTGGGGTTTCGCTAAAAAAGGTGGCTGTGGCCCTGATTGGCAAACATCAATGACTGTACTTTGACCAGAACCAAGGTAATTTGTTTCTGGGAGGGGTTTGTTGTTGATATAAACTTTGCCATCCCTAAGTTGGATTTTTTCTCCAGGTAAGCCAATTACACGTTTAATAAAAGCGTCCTGGTATTGTTCTTTTTGTAGCTCTTTTGTAGGCGAAAATACTACAATATCTCCCCGCTGCGGGTCAGCAAATTTATACTTCAATTTATCGACAATGATTTTGTCTGCTTCCCACTGGTTTGGCGTACCATGCAGAGTCGGTTCCATCGATCCCGAAGGAATCCAGCGTGCTTCAGCAACAAAGGTACGAATTCCTAGAGCTAGAACAATGCTCAATACAATTGTTCTACCTAGCTCTGCAATCCATGAATTATCGGGTTGTTGACTAGAGTTGTTATCAGACACTTGATTTTGCATGAAATTACTTAACTGAAGGAAAAATGTAGGTAATTAACTCGCCTAGTGAGACTTTATTTGTTAATCTTAACGGGAAAATTTTAATTTCCTAGTCATGTTCCCATCTTGATTACCAATTTTAGATTGTGGATTTGACAGATTTCTTCATAAATTAAAAATAAACTTTTTTTTAACGCGCGGCAAAAATTGGTTACTCTGGGCGCGAATAAGTTTAACCTAAAAGCATAGTTCTCCGTAACACATAATTCCCTGTCTCAACTTTGTTAACCTTATGTCATCTCCACAAATTTTATTGATTCGCCGCGCTCGCATAATTCTACCCAATGGTGAACTGATGATTGGGGATGTGTTGACGCGCGATCGCCAAATAGTCGAAGTTGCCCCAGAAATCTCCCAAACGGAACTAGCCACTGAAATTGACGCAGAAGGGTTAACTTTGTTGCCAGGAGTTATCGATCCGCAGGTGCATTTTCGGGAACCTGGACTAGAACACAAGGAAGATTTATTCACTGCCAGTTGCGCCTGTGCTAAAGGTGGAGTCACAACATTTTTAGAAATGCCCAATACGCGCCCCCTGACAACAACACAGCAGGCTTTAGACGACAAGCTAGAACGTGCCTCACAAAAGTCTTTAGTTAATTATGGGTTTTTTATTGGGGCAACAGCAGAGAATCTACCAGATTTGCTTTTGGCAAAGCCAACACCAGGAATTAAAATTTTCATGGGGTCGATGCATGGTCAGTTGCTAGTTGATGGCGAAACAGCATTGGAGGCGATATTTGCCAAAGGCGATCGCTTGATTGCCGTTCATGCCGAAGACCAAGCTAGAATCAATCAACGCCGCCAAGAATTTGCCAACATCCACGATCCAGCCGTTCACTCGCAAATTCAAGATAATCAAGCGGCTTTGCTTGCAACCCAACTAGCATTAAAACTTTCTCAAAAATATCACCGTCGTCTGCATATTCTGCACATGTCAACTGCCGAAGAAGCAGATTTGCTGCGTCAAGAAAAACCTAGTTGGGTAACTGCGGAGGTAACGCCACAGCATTTGTTATTGAACACCAGTGCTTATGAGCAGATTGGTACTTTGGCACAGATGAATCCACCTTTGCGATCGCCCCACGATAACGAAGTTCTTTGGCAAGCTTTGCGCGATGGCGTGATTGATTTCATCGCTACAGATCACGCGCCGCACACCTTAGAAGAAAAAGCTCAAGAATACCCCAATAGTCCTTCGGGAATGCCTGGGGTAGAAACTTCCCTAGCTTTGATGTTAACTGCGGCGATGGAAGGAAAGTGTACTGTGGCTCAAGTTGTTAACTGGATGTCAAAAAATGTAGCTGTGGCTTATGGTATTCCCAATAAAGGAGTGATCGCACCTGGTTCTGATGCTGATTTAGTGCTTGTAGATTTAAACTCATACCGTCCAGTCCGGCGCGAGGAACTTTTAACCAAATGTCGTTGGAGTCCCTTTGAAGGCTGGAACCTCACCGGCTGGGCTAAAACCACCATTGTCGGTGGTGAGGTCGTTTATGATAAAGGCCAGGTAAATACGCAAGTGCGGGGTAAAGCTGTAGCTTTTGTATAGCAAATATTTATAAAAAGGCATCGGGAAAACCCAATATTTCAAAGATGGGATGAGAGACACCCAAATGCCGTTGACTGTTGACTGTTGACTGTTAACCGTCAACAGTCAACTTGGTGCAATTCGATATCTAGGCATTGCGCTGTCATTAAATGCAACTTCTGGCATGTCTTCTAACAGCATTTTTGCAGCAGTTAGAGTACCTGGGACTCTTGATACCCAACGAAGTTTAAATGTTCTGGACGTATCCCTTCTCCTAAAAGATGCTCTGTCGCTTTGCCTACGAAAAACTTTTCAAAGTACAAATGCATCGTGATATGCGGCATTACCTAAAAAGGAAGTTTTCAGGCTTTTCTTAATTATCCTGTAATGCCTACGGCGGTAAACTACGTAAATAGACGATGCTGTGCCCTTACGAAAGATATGGTTTTTAAGCTTAATTCATATTTGGTATTTCTTGTCAATGCGTAAGTCATATAGCACTGAGATTTGCAAGTAAATAAGCTAAACCACATCTAATTTTTCATTGCTAGCCAAGCCAGTCAAAGGTTAGAGCCGAAAAATTATGCAAGTTAAATGTGGAACAGCTTAGTCTCGAATTGCGATCGCATCATCTAAAGTTTTAGTTGGTAACTTAGCAATGTGATTGCGATACTTGCGGTAGTCAACCGCACAAGTAGAAGGACTAACCTGTGGTTTTTTAAACTCAGCGTATTTTTCCCATAATTCTCCCAAGTCTGTTTGGGGGTTAGGTGAAGGGGTAATTGGGGTAAACACCTTTACCTTACATATTTACCCCAGTTTTACCCCAGTTGTTTCCCCAACCTACTCAAAATTAACCCAAAAATATTGGAAGGCTCTGGAAACAAGCCCTACAACTACCATTAAAAAAGGGCTTCAAAGCGCTGTAATGCTTATATTTATTTTGTCAATTGCCAAATTAAATGACCACTTGACAAATTAATGTTTTTTAAAATATTGGCATTAAAACCCTTGCATAAAAAGGATTTTGCCTTTTTAGCCTTAGTTTAGTTTGGCAGAGAATAATTGCCACATTAGCTGTCCGCTGTCAAAAGTATGACAAATTATCTGTCCTCTCTCGAAAATCGCAGTTCTCCAAACCTTTACGAAAATTGACAAAATAATTGTCTTTTACAGAAGTACAATACAACTATGTTTCTATTAAACAGATATGTTTAAATATGGAAAACGATATTCCCGATGGTGACCAAGAGTTAGAAAACTATGAAATTGCCACTGAACTTTCAGAAGATGATAAACATTTACTGGATATGATTCAGCAATTACTAGAACCGTGTGATCGGATTACCTACGGAGGAAGACAAAGGGAAGTAGCAGCCAAATTAGGGAAATCTGTGCGGACGGTACGACGGCTAGTAAAAAAATGGGAACAGGAGGGTTTAGCTGCACTCCAAACCACGAGACGGGCTGATAAAGGTAAACATCGAATAGATTCTGATTGGCAGCAGTTCATCATTAAGACATATAAAGAAGGCAATGAGAATGGTAAGCGAATTACACCCCAACAAGTTGCTATCCGCGTAGAAGCAAAGGCATCTGAATTAGCCCAAGAAAAGTATCCCAGTTATAGGACTGTGTATCGAATTCTGCAACCAATTATTCTCGGATTTTTATTATGCTGGGAGCTACCCCAAGTCTGGCAGAGAACAGGTTAAGCCGACGCTGTAACCACAGTTCAGCGTGTTGTGTGTACCAATGAATAAAATGCTCCCTAGCATGGTTATGTTCGTTAGACCTCATCATGAATCGACCTTGGTAAAGGCGTAGAGGAGTTGCTAATTTTGGTGGTACTAGCAACAGTCGGTAACTCCGACCTAGATAATAAAATCCTTCACCGTTGACAAACTCTTTCTCAAACCGATTTTGGCAGAGTAATTCTTTTTCTGCTAATTTTGTATAAATCCAAAAGCGCTTCTGTTGGGCAATTTGCTCAATTATTTCCAGGGGAGAGTCAGAGGGAGCATTAAGGATTAATTCTCCACCCCGGTCAATGGTAATGCCTACAGTTTTGCGCTTGTCACTGCGGTGCAAAACAAAGTATAAGTCATCAATTACCAGAGACTCACTCATGTGGTTAATCTTGCATGGAGGGCTTTGGCTAATTCTACGATGCGATCGCTTACTGCTTGCTGTCGAGAGAAGGATATCACATCGTTGTCATCTAAGAAACGGACAAACCACCCCCGCAAGACGTTTTGAGCGTGGGCATTTCTCCAGAAATCTACTATCCGAATTTCCTGACGGATATGTTCCACCATTTCCACTGTAATTGCTGCCAGTTTGTCAAGTTCTGGCTTGAGCAATTCCTGGTCTAAGCCAATTTCTTCTACTAGGATGCCGAAAAATGGTGCTTGGGTCTTCGTGTCAAGCTGAGTTTCATCCTCTGGGCGACCTTGCCGCAAATCTTGAGTAAATTGGCGTAGTGCTTCCACCAATTCTGCCCATTTATCCTGAAACTTTTCTAGGATGTCTTCTAGCCGTTCGCTTAATTTTTTGTAGTAGGCTGGGTCTTCTTGAAAGTTTTTGCTGATATGGTAGCGGGCAGCGTGTTCCATCTCGGATGCTTTGGCACGGTCTGAAGTTCGAGCGCTGACAGCACTCTCAAAGTCAGCATCCATAATCGAGATTGGCGGGACTTGAGGATCTATGCCACTGGCTACGATGTACTCATCTATGAGTTGCCGCACTTTATTTCCTGCGCCATAAAGATTGAGTTGGAAATCACGATAAAGGTTAGCGGCAGCTTTGTTGATGTAACCGAGAATTTTCGCGTCCCGTATGTAAGGTAATGCTTCTGGACGGGGCATGACAATATCTAAGCTTTCCAAGAACTGCTTCAGCTTCACTACAAATTCAGCGCGGATTTTTATGTCTCGCAGCAAATCAATGCAAGCATTGACATCAGCAATATCATGAATACCCTGTCCTTGGAAAACTGCAAGCATGCGCTGATGTTGATCGCCTAACTTAGGTAATTCATCCTTAAGGCTGATTAAAGCACCTTGGATATCTTCAGCACTATAAACTGCCAAAGCTTTTTTAAGATGTCGCGCAACGCCGTAGTAGTCTACAACAAAGCCACAGGATTTAGATGAGTAGGTGCGGTTGACACGAGCGATCGCTTGTAATAATTCATGTCCTTGCATTGAGCGATCCAAATACAAAACTTGCTCAATTGGGGCATCAAACCCAGTTAGCAGCATACTTTTGACAATGAGGAAAGTAAGACCATCTTGTTTGCTTGAATCAGTATGCACCAGTGGTTTTTTAAAACGGTTGATGTACTCTTCTACTTTGGCTTTGTCACTCCACTGCTTCCAAGCTGGATTATCGTTGTGTCCACTGGAAATTACAGTTGCAAACTCTAATTGTTTGATTTGCTCTATTCGAGGATAGATAAGCTAATCGGCACGCAAGTTGCATAATAAGAAGAGGAAGTCGTTTAAAAGCAACTATGCCACCAGCAGCCAAAAACTTTTTAACGCCGGAGCAAGTCAGCAAGCTACAGGAAGCTCTAAAAGAAAGTGATCTACCACACGTCAGAGAAAGAATTCTCATTATTCTGCTACAGAATGATGGGAAACCACAACACGAAATTGCTAAATTTTTAGGTTGTTCGCACAGGACAGTAGCATATTGGTATATGCACGGTAATCCAGATAATCTAGAAACTTTACATAATAAAAGAGAGTATGGACATTACCGCAAAGCTACTCCTGAATATATTGAGCTGCTATTAAAAACTGTTGCTCAAGAACCATCAGATTTAGGATACGAATTTGGTAAATGGACGGCAGAACGACTAGCTACATATTTAACCGAAAAAACAGGAATTGATTTAAGTAGTTCTCAAGTAAGAAGGATATTAAAGAGAAAAAAGTATAGTTATATCTGGGCTAAATCTAGCTTAGAAGATAAACAAAATCCAATTGAAAGAGCCAAGTTCAGGGAGAAGCTTACTCAATATTTAAAAATAGCGCGAGAAGAGCCAGAGCGTTTACAGGTGTGGTTTTGGGACGAGAGTGGTTTTAGTTTACGTGTGATTAGACGCAAGAGTTAGGGTAGAAAAGGAAAACGAAAAAGTGTTCCAGGGGAACGGCGTTGTGGTCGAGTTAATGTGATGGGAGCAATTAGAGAATTAGACCGGAAACGGGTATGCTTTTTTGTAAAAAAAGGAAACGCCGATATTTTTTATGAGCAATTACAACAATTAAATGAATTAATTAAGCAAGAATGGGCTAGTATTGAAAACCATTTTGAAGATTTTGCAAAATTTGGGCCAAAGATTATTTTATTTTTAGATAATGCTATTTTTCATAAACGCAAAGATGTTCTAGCTAAAATAGCTGAAGACTTTCCAAATTGTATTTTAGAATTCCTGCCGGCTTATAGCCCTGATTACAACATTATCGAGTTAGTCTGGTACTCATGTAAAGAATATATTGCTCATCGGTTATTCAAATCAGTAGATGAATTAAAATCACTGCTAGATAAGCTGTTGAATCAAGGCGAGTTAGTGATCAAGTGGCATCGGAAAATCAAAAACAAAAGCAATAGCCAGTATGTTGCAGCTTAAATGCCGATTAGCTTATTTTAGGCAAGCATCATGAATGCTGATTGTGTCTGCTGTTGGTGCTGTGGTTCTCTTCCGTGCTGCCATGATTTACGCTCCTTTTTGTAATTTCTGTAATTGCTGGAATGCTTGCTGATAGCGGTATCTAGAAAAATCATTCGGGTTTTTGGCGATATAGCCTTTGACGCGATCGCTGCGTCGGAGTTGAGCCATTAATCGCCCTACTCTCCCCAAAACCCATGCTTGATATGGCGACAAGGGCGACTCCCGATCGTGAGTGTTATCGGCTTTTTTGGGGTAGGCATCTCTGAAACTGGGGATTCTCCAGAAGGCTAAATTTTCCCAAGTGACTAAAGTAGAACGGCTAACACCCAAGACCTCAGCTAAATATGTCTTGGTAGATGGGAAATCAAGGAATGAGTCTATGTCTGTATAATGCTTGCTCCGTCTAGGTTTCATCGGTTTACTACAGTAATCAATGTGAATCAGATAGTAACTAGCTAGCAATCAGAATAAGTACACATCAGTATGTAGCACCTAAACGCTAAACCCTTTACTGCGTAAGTCTCTGGGGTACTCGTAGGACGCTAATTAGTGACTTGTTGTTGATCGATTGCTATGGTGCTAATATAGCAATAGGTGCGTCACTTAGTCAACTAGGAACTATAAAACGCTTTTGGTCGGTATTTGGAGCCATAATTGGACAAAAGTGTTTATATAGTTGTTCTTATGCCTTCAAGCAAGCCACGAATAACCTTGAGATTAGATCAGGAGGATATAGAATTCCTAGACCATTGGGCGAACAAAGAGTTTTTAACGGTTCCCCAATTGACTAGGGTGCTAGTAAAACGGGCGATCGCCGAACAAAAGAAACTAGAACAAAATAAATCAGCATGACAGAAGCACAAATCTAAGTAGCGATGCCTACGGCGAACTATTCGGTTTCGCCAAAAGATTAAACGGGAGAATTTACAATGGTCAGCAGTCTTAAAGAACTAATTGATCAGCCAGAATTGGGTCATACCTCAGACCCAGAGGAAAGGTTTATCAGCAGTGGCGTGAGTTGGGAGAGCTATGAATCGCTACTAGTCAAACTAGAAAACAACTCTCATTACCGTGTTACTTATTTAGATGGAATATTAGAGATAGTGTCGCCATCAATCAGGCATGAAAAAATCAAAACGAATTTAGGGATGCTGTTAGAGCGTTTCTTTTACAGCAAGCGTATTCGTTTTGTACCTATGGGAAGTTCTACTTTTAGAAATAAAGCAAAAAAAGCAGGTGCGGAACCAGACGAATGTTACTGCATAGGTGAAGAGAAAAGTGTACCGGACTTAGCCATAGAAGTAGTTCTCACCAGTGGCAACATAAGTAAATTGGAAATCTACCGAAGATTAGGAGTTGCAGAAGTTTGGTTCTGGGAGAGAAACCAGTTTAAGCTATACCACCTACGGGACAATTCCCAGACTGAGCTTGCCAGCATTTTCCCTGATACTTATGGCTATGAGCTTAGGGCAGCAAGCGAAATACTACCAGGATTAGACATTTCCTTGCTAGAGCAATGCATTACAATTTCAGATTCAATTCAGGCTGTTGATGAATTTGAACAGGGACTAAAAGCGGACAATGAGTGAAACAGATAGCGCCGCGATCGCTCAACTCTACGAGAGATTAGAGCGATTTGAGGCGAACACAAATAGAACCTTGTCCAGTCAGACAGTACTTTTAGAAGAAGTTTTACGGATACTCCGCGATGCAAAAGGCGGCAAGCTACGCAATGACGGTACAGGTATATGAAGAGATTTCCAAAGTATGCAATCCCCTTACCAATAGTTTGTATTTTTGAGGACTACACAAAAGATATAAAATCTTAGCTTAATTCATCTAAAGTTCACAAAATAACTAGCAAAAAAATGCTAGCTACACAGCCCTCAGCTTTTTGAGTGCGATCGCAGGGATTAGATTAATCCACTACGGTAAGCAAAAGCAGCGCACAAAGAAACGTTTACTAGACGTTTCAGCCCCCGGACTCTGCAACCAGCAAGTCTAATTAAATTTATAACTATTTCAAGCTTACCGACTAATCCCTACAATCTGCAAATTTAAAAGTTAAGGGGCTGTCCAAACCAACAAAGGACAACCCAATGAATAAACCCCTCACTTTTGACAGACAGGGGTTTGCGAATGAAAATTCTAGTATTTTAACGCAAACTTTCCCCAACAATCAAGAATCTCGAATTTCGGAATTATCAAACCATATAAGCGATCGCCGAACTAGCACCAAATATTTAAAAGCGGGTTGCTGTGACGTTGCTCTAAGACCATGCCCCGACCCGGATGAGTTACTGCGATCGCCTAACCTCAACTTAGAGTAGTCCTTTTACTTACAGCGATTAGTCAAGCTTGGCTGGTTTAGTAGTCAGGTGGCCGCCGTACTTCTCCAAATTGAAGCCAAGGTTGGAGGGGTGGCAGTATGAATCACAAAGGATTCGGCAAGATAGCCTCACCCCAAAAATCACTAAATCAAGAACTAAGGCAGGTTTTTAGAAAATTCAACAAGCGAGGTAAGCTCAGAAGTACCCCTTGGGCTTTGCATGAAGTCTCAAGACTTGAGTCCAGAGATGGAAAAGTCCATCAAGTTGTTGTAGCCTCCAACCAAAATGATATGGCGCAAGGCGATGCCTGCTCTGGGCGTAGCCATCACCATGATAGCGAAATTCAAGCACTGGGTAATTATCAAGGATTCAAAGAGCCATCCGCACCTTATACTTTGCCAGCCAGAGAAGATTTTGAAGCAAGCCACTGGCAAGAGTGGGGTGAGAGTGGGATTGACAGTGAGATAGCGGCACTTAACTTCAAATCGCTGTCAGGGAATGCCGCTTTTGATTACTTGCTCTACTCCGATAAAATCAGCCGCCGTAACGATGGGCGGCTACGCGATAGGGATATGCGGCGATATGCTCACCTCTCTAATGGTGGTTGGTGGTGTAGCGGAATAAATATTATCACTGGTGAAGATTCCGATTGGGGATGCTTCAAGCCCAACACGCCAAGAATAGATGAGGGTAACAGCAAGGCAATTAAGTATGAGCATCCCCCCAAAGTTGACACAGAAATTTTTGCCTTACGGATTCCCGCCCGGATCTGGGAATTAATCGGTCGCCGCTACGATGTGGCACTACCAGAAAATTACCAAAGTTTACCTTATGGTAATTTTTGGCGATGGGTGAGAGAGAATACCCAAATTCCCGTTATCATCTGCGAGGGTGCTAAAAAAGCAGCTGCAATCTTATCTTGTGGTTATGTCGCCATTGGTATACCCGGAGTGTGGGGAGGCCGTCGCCAACCAAAGGATGAATATGGCGAGAATAGCGGCGCACCGTATCTGATCCCACAGTTAGCCGCTTATGCTCAACCAGGCAGACGAATTTATTTCTGTTTCGATGCCGATGTGAAGCGCACCACAGTTAGAAGCGTGAATGGTGCGATCGCTAAAACTGCCAAGCTTTTATCTTTGCGCGGCTGTGAAGTCCGAGTAATGGGGTGGCATCTGGCATTAGGAAAAGGGATTGATGATGTACTAGCCGCTTACGGCCGCGACCAATTTGATACTATTTACTGCGATGCCCTGAAATTAGATGAGTGGAACACCAAGCAACTAAGGCGGCTCACATACACCCCAGATTTGAACTTAAATCAGCGTTACTTGGGTGAGTTGGCTATTCCTTTGGGTAAGCAGCTAATAGGCTTGAAATCGCCAAAGAACACAGGTAAAACTCACTTGCTTCAGTGGCTAACTGACCCGATAATTCGCGCTGGTGAGAGGAGAGTGTTAGTAATTACCCATCGGGTGCAACTTGCTACGCAGCTTGTAAAAAAACTGGGATTACCTTTCATTACCGAAGTGAAGCAGACTGAGCAAGGCTCACATTTCGGAATGGGCTTAGTAATTGATAGCTTACATCCAAAAAGCCAAGCCAAATTTAACCCTGATGAGTGGAAAGGGTGCTGGTTGATTTTGGATGAAATCATGCAGCTAATCTGGCATTTGTTGAGCAGTTCGACTTGTCAGACAGATCGCGTAGCCATCATCAAAAATTTCAAACGCCTGCTACAAAATGTTGTTAATTATGGTAGGAAAATCTTCATTGCCGATGCTGACTTAAACGATATTGGTATTGACTTTATCAAAGGGCTGCTTGGGCAAGAGATTGACACTTTTCTCGTGGAAAATACATTTCAGTTTGTAGAGCCTTGGCAGGTAAATTTAGTACAGGGTAATAATCCAGCACAATTAGTAAAAATTCTTACCCAAAAACTAGAGAATGGGGATAAGTGCTTTGTTGCTTTGTCTGGACAACGGGCTAGTTCTAAATGGGGTTCCCGCAATTTGGGCGTGGGTAGGGAATTTCTACCGGATAGAGAAATAAACGTCATGTCTACCGCTTTAAAAAATGGCGGTGGAGATTATTTCATTCCCGATACTAATAAAAGCTTTATTGGGAAAAAAATTGATGCTTTAGACTGGATTGGGTACAAAGAGCTTCGAGAAACGGACGGATTGAGCAACAATCACCCATTAGCACAAGCAGTATTTGAGAAAGCAAAAACTCATCAGTCTGATTTGAGCTTAATTCTTGGCGCTAAGAGTAATATGTTTGCTCTTCTAAATACTCCCATGCAAGTCTGTCAAAAACTAGCGTCTCTTACTGGGTATAAATTCCCCCGATTGCGGCGAGAGGGAACACGAGGAAACCAAGTCTGGATTTACGGTGTCGCCGCGCCAGACTTCCAAAAAGATGATGAGGGGAATCTGGTTTTTGTCGATGGTCGCGCTGTTCCCGTTAGCGATCGCCGAGAGGAAGTTTTTACGGCATGGGTAGAGCGCGATATCCTAGCCAGAGAAAAAGCCGCCAAAGCCAAACTGGAGGCACAAGTACAAGCAACAATTCCCAATTGCCAATTGTCAGCACTTGCAGAAACCGAAATTAATACGCTGACTACATTACAAGAACAGTACGCAGAGCAAAAAACACAGACCCTAACAGAAGAAGTTGAGTCAATAGTCATCACTCATGACTCAGAAAGTCAGGTAATCATAGCTGAGTTACCAGTTGAAAATCATCAGCAGTCCACAGAAGCGGTAATTGAGAAACTACTAAAAATTTCTAATTGGGGAGAAGTTGCGGCGAACCAAGCCGAGATTGATCAAGTTTGGTCGCTACTTTCAGAAAACCAGCGTTCGCATCTCTGGCAACTTCATCAAAAATATCAGCAGCAATTGTCTTTAGAGGAATTGGCAGCAGGGATTGACATTTTAGAGTTGAAGCGGTTAGAAGCAAGGGGAATTCCCACCAATTTAGCTTTAGAAGTGATGGTGATTATACCAAAGGTAATCAATGGCACAGCCACACCTGAAGAGGTTGTCCGAGGACTAATGATTATGTCGCCATCCTTAAGAGAGCAAATTGAATAGTTTCGAGAATTACCACATTGGTTTACTTTGGGTTGTCGCCTTGCATCAGTGCATCTAACTGAGCTAACAACTTCTCTACTTTGGATTTTTTCTTCGGATCATCCCACACTTTCGCTTTTTTGAAGCGTTGAAAAGTATCATCAACGCGGTCTTTTATGGATGCTGATTCTGTCTCACATCTGAATTACTAAGAATTAAGAAGATGATTAATGAGTTAGTCTTGTTAATAGCTAACTTTATCCCTCTGATACCAATTTAATATGAAGCTGCATAGAAAAGAGCTTCTAGGATAAAATTATAAGAAGAGACAGAAATCACCTGCTCAAATGAAAGTTGGTCGAATATTTCTTGGATGCGATCACGTAAAGCTTGTA
>NZ_JACJTR010000069.1 GCF_014698795.1 Nostoc sp. FACHB-892 | reverse complement strand
GCTTCGTATAAATTTTGCAGAAACTGCTGATTTGAACTCATAATTGTTCACCATCCAATACGAATGTCATTAAAACAAGAAAACAGCCCAACTATTTACTATACGGAAAATCAACAGAAAGTGCATCGAGATTGATGTTTTTGCTGAATCTCGCAACTTAGCTCGGTTTTAACAGTAGTGCTGCCTATCGGCAAGCCCTTCTTTCTGATGGGGTTTAGACTCGACGGGAACCCTTACGGATTCGGCAGTTCCTCTACTTGAAAAAACCCCTTTCTGCGGACTGCTTCACTGCTTTGCTCCCGACACTCTCTCTTGTTCAGTCAGTCAGGTATTTCAACAGGAGTTACCGTGACAGCCTTAGAATCATGATTTCATCATCCCCAGCAATTGCAATATCTCCTTAACAGCCGCTTTCTCCCGCTCCATCTGCTGAACACGATTCAGTAACCGCTTGGGAATGTACTTCGACGATTTGACCAAGCGATCGCCCTCACTCCAAAATTCGTAGTGATAGTATGCCTGTTGGTAATCTCTGCCGTTCTTAATTATGGTTCGCCAATGAATACTACCGCTCCCCTCACCTTTGTTTCGCCGCATTTTACTAGGGGATATGTCATTACTAGGGCTTGTTTCTAAAGCTGCATTACTAGGGTTTATCTGTTTATCCCCTAGTAATTTACTAGGGCTAACCTCAACCCCCAACATCTGTAATATCTCTACAACTGGACGTTTGGCTGCTTCAGCTTCCTGAATATCCCCTAGTAATTTTTTAGGGATGTACTTCGTCCTTTTCTTTCCATTTTCTTGCCAGTGGTAATAAGCTTGGGGGTAATCCTTCCCCTTCTTAGTTATGATGCGCCAGTGAATAGAACCGTTGCCCTCGCCCTTGCGTCGGCGATTTTTACTAGGGCTGTTGCTCATCTCCCATAGCCCAGATTTCTTAAAGAAGTGATCGCTCCCTTACTTACTACTTCCATGATTCAACTAAGAGTAAATTTTCCTAACTACACAAGGTGATCACTATCTTTGGTTGTTGCATAGTAATACAAAGTTGATGACATGAACGGTCATGCCACCTCCCTGTAAGGTACTTTATTACTGCTTACAACAATAAATCTAAAATGTTATGCTGGCAAGTAGCAACGGTAAAAAAATTACTACAATGATAGATATTGAACATATTGCTACATTCAAATGGGGTAATAAACAAGCTAAAAAGTTAACAGAATTACGCGGAAATATACCTCGGCGTCAGCTTGAGCAAAAAACTACTGAACTTGGTCAAAAGGTTGCACACCAATATATTCAGCAATTAGAACAGCCCGATTATTATGCTACTCGCCTCAAAAGTGGAACAATCACTGTTTCAGTAGAGGTTGTTAACGTTTTGTGTGAAGCACTAAATGCTGATATCACTGATTTTTTCGATACTGCCAAAATAATTACTGTTATTGCTTGACCATTGTCCGTTGACAACGGTAAAATAGAAACATACAAAACAAAAGGCGACCGCTCAAGTTTCGTAGGCTCTGCGATCACCCTTTGGCCCTTTTACAGGAGTTTCTATTATGACCCATCCAAACTACACACAGCAAGCCCTTTCCCGCTATAACCTCCCCCGCCTCAAAAGAATCGCTGCCGAATTAGGCGTAACACCCACCGGGGACAAAAGAGCGATCGACACCTGGGTAAACGCAATCATCGCCCACCAATCCACCCAGCTTCAGAATGTTGACAACCAAGCCCTCGCCCAAACCGAACTCGACGGCTACATCGCTGACCAAGCCCAAGCCATCGCTCCCGAACCCCTCACAATAGTCGAAATCTCGTTTGACCATCACGAATATTACGCTGGTAATCAACTCATAGCCAGCATCAGCCATGACGACAACCACCTAACCCAGCCTTCGGTAGTGATGGTCAACGACGAAGAAGTATTCCGTGCCAACACTCTAATGCGTTGCGATCGCTTCATCTGCACTCACTACAAAGACGGTTCATTACCTGTGCAAGAAGAAGCTCTTGTGCAGGGGAGCAGGGGTGCAGAGGGGAAAAACTTACAACAACTTTCTCCTCTGCCCCTCTGCGCCTCTGCCCCCATGCCTTCCTCTTCTACCGAAAACCAAATCATGGCGCATATCTTCAACGAGTGCCAAAATTATGGGTTTGAAATTCTCGATGATGGCATTTACAACAATAACGGCGTGAAACTGGGGCAAGTCGGATGCACTGACGGTGACTGGTGGGTGAAGAGGCGTTATTCAGTCCAGCAGCAGTATTCTAACTCCGTGCTTGATGCTGTGCGCTCATTGTCGATGGTGGACGTGTCTTGTGATGATAAATCCATTTTTGATGAATATTTTTTAGACCAACCCTTAGAACAGCTAACTGGCGATAAATTGCAACGGCTGCTGGAGAGAACGGAGTTAGTCACAGCGTAAAGAGGCAGAGGAGCGGAGGTGCAGAGGGGAAAGAATCTGTACAAATCTCTCCTCTGCTCCTCCGCTCCTCTGCACAAGAGCTTCATTGTCCCTTCATTCACCTATTCATCTATGAAACCGACAATATCAATCCCACAACACTGGGGCTACCCTCGCTTTGCCTTGGATCAGCGTACAGAAAAAGGCACGATTCTAGGACTTTACTACTATCCCTCTGGTACAGAACTGGCTAATAAATTTGATGAAGGATGGCGTTACGTATTGATGTCTAACAAAAATTCTGACGAGATATCTTACTTGCAAGAGAATCAAATTCAACCGCTTTCCCCACAGGAATTGTTCACACAAATTACCGCAGAGATTGATTTTTATCAACAGCAGATAAACATTCTCAACCGACAGTTAACCGTATTAACTAAGGGTGTAAACAATGGCTAATTCTACAGACAGCTTTGACCGTAGAGCCAATCATTTGCTGCGTTCGATTCGGCTTTGCGGCGGTTGTGTGCCATTACATCGGTTGCAATTCCAATTCTCCGCCAAGGTTATTCAAACACTGCTGGATAAAGAACTGGTGCAAATTCAGAACACGGGACGCGGCTTTTTGTTAGAGATTGCCGAGGATTTTTAGGTTATTAATCCCAGAGGAGAAAATCATGAAGCTTTACGCGAAAAATATTCCACAGACTTTACCCAATTGGGCAACTGTCGTTACAAAGAGCGTAGATTTATTTGAGATTGAAATTAACGATGAACACCCAAATTTCCAATCCCTGCTTGAAGAGTTAGCGACGGAGATTGAGCCAGGAACCTTCGGTGTAAAGGCAGAGGATTTATGTTCACGACTGGGCATCGAAATGTCTAACCCACATCTCCACCAATTAGTTGAACAAGCCCAAACCCTGATAGCCGAAATTGCTACGCACCCAAACTACAAACAACTCTTGAAAGTAGGGTATCAGCCAGATTTAAACATTGCCGATGCTAGCACTGCACTCACCTATCTGCAATGGGAGTTAGAGCGTAACCCTGAACCTTCTAAATAGTACAAAAGCGTTCAGCTAAAGTAATGCCATTACTTTAGCTGAACGCACGGAAGTTTTTCTCCCGCATACAGAATAATTCTGATTTCTGAATCCTCAATTAATCAGATGGGAATAACAATCATGAAAGTCATAGTCACAGTAGTCGAAAAGATCACAAGCGAAGCACACCTAAATATTCCTGATGGACTTGATGAATCCGTAATCAAGCAGCACATAGTAGACCGCTATAACACTGGGGAAATGTCCACAGACATGAACATTTTTCAAGTTGACTTTGAATCTATGAGCGCTCAGATTGTACAAGGACAATCTGATGCTAAATCTGCATCAATAGGGTAGGTGAGATTATGAGTATCAAATGGACTGATGAAGAACTCGCAATTATTGAGGCAAAAGCTGAATTATATACAGTTAAACAAATAGCCTCAAGCTTAAAAAGGCGAGGATATCAACGCACACCGATTGCAATTTATCTGAAGTTAAATAGCTTAGGTTATTCAGCTCGTCCCACTCTTGATAACTATTCTTGTAAAGAGATTGCTCAAGTTCTTCAATTAAATTTCTCAACTGTTACAAGGTGGGTAAAAAGAGGATGGCTCAAAGCTACAAGACGCTCTGCCAGACATTATCAAATTCGGAAATGCCATCTTAAGCAGTTTTTTGACAACCCACCACAATCAATTAAAAAACGCATTGCCGCTCTTGATGTTGAAGCGATTAATTACCTATTAGGGAGACGAGCATGATTGACCACATTAACGCCTTGAAAACAAGTTGGTATGTTTCCCCACCTTGGGGACAAACAATTCCATCCGTTGAGGTGAATTTACTGGAGAGAGTTTACCTAAGAACCACAAGAACATTTGGCTATTGCTGCGGTATCCAATGGAAGCATGAGTGCTGGATTTATTCAATTGATTACCGTAATGAAATACTCCACGCTACACAAAACCAAATCATCGGGACTGGAGAATTAGAAGCCCTCAACGTGCAAAAACCTGCTTTCGTTTTGGGCGAAAGAGTGATCCTTTGCTCTCATGACAAGGGAACAAAACAACGGCTTATTTTGGGGATTGGGCTGGTGAATAATTCTTGGTTTTATGTTGTTGAATTGATGTCGCCAACGTTAATTAAGACACCAACTATATCGAATCGTTTCTCATTAGTTGGTGAAAAAAGTTTAGTGCGAGTAAATGTTTAATTCTTTCTAATCACACAACGAGAAATTATGTCGCAAATTGAAATTTCCGAAATCATCGAACAAATAAAACAAGAGATTCAGATCCACCCACAGTAAAAGGCAAATAGCGAAGCCGATTCACATAACATATCAAAAACTCAGAGGAAGTATGGATGCAATTATAAAGCGTGAAAATCAGTCCAGCCCATTTGACCAAATCAAGCAGGTTGATACAGATGGCAATGAATATTGGTTAGCTCGTGAATTGATGCCCATATTGGGATATCAGCAATGGCGACAATTTGAGGATGCCATCTCTAGAGCTTACGCAGCTTGCTCAAATATAGAGCAAGAGAGCGAAAAACACTTTTTGCGTCTGACCGCAAAAAGTACTGGAGGTAGACCTAGAGACGATTTCAAACTCACTCGCTATGGTTGCTATTTAACCGCAATGAATGGTGATCCACGAAAACCAGAGATAGCAGCAGCGCAAAGTTATTTTGTTGTGAAAACGCGAGAGGCTGAAACCCAAACCCAGTTAAAAGCCATGACTCAAATACAGTTACTCGCTGCTCTAGCACAACAACTGGCAGAGCAAGAACAGCATTTACTCCGACAACAACAGCAACAAACTGAAGTTTTGGCGAGGCTCAAAGCCGTTGAAGTTGAGCAAGATAGAGTGAATACACCATGCGGCCATAAATATAGTGTTGTTGGATTCGCCAATCTTCAATGGTAATGAAATATCGGTAAAAGAAGCCGGTACTAAAGGTAGAAAGGCAAGTGCATTGTGCCGTAAGCAGGGCATAGAAATAGAACGTATTCATGACCCACGTTTTGGAAAAGTTGGTTTGTATCCAGAAAGTGTATTGATTGAGGTTTTCTCTACTAGTCAAAACTGACAGCAATTATCTTCAGAATATTTTCTTAAATTGGAGAAAAGTACCATGCAACAACTCAATTTGTTTGCTGAATCAACCCCAGTTTTACCAGTCACTTATTATCCCGATTTCTTAAATCTTGAACAGGCCAATGAACTCTACCAACACTGCTTTAAACTGGAGTGGCAGCAAAATCAAATCAGGATCGCGGGTAAAACAATGCCAGTTCCCCGCCTTGAGTGCATTTATGGTGATGCAGGATGTGATTATCTCTACTCCAACAGCGTGTTTTTGAAACCACTATGGTGGACAGAGGCTCTGTCTAGCTTACGGGACAGAATTACTGCATTAACTGGCTACAAATTCCGTATCGTCATTGGAAATCAGTACCGCAGTGGCCAGGATTCGATTGGTTGGCACGCAGACAATGAGCAATCAATGGGTATAAATCCAGCTATCGCATCAGTCAGCCTGGGGTCATGTCGCAAGTTTCAAATTAAACCGAGAGATGGCAAATCCACTGACTTCTGGCTCGAACACGGCAGCTTGCTCGTGATGCACCCCGGTTGCCAGTCCACACATCTGCATCAGGTTCCGAAAACAAACAAAGTTGTTAGTACCCGTATCAATCTCACATTTCGACCGCACACAGGAGGCGGGAAATGAGAAGGGTAAGGGGAAAGGAATTGTTCTCACTCCTTTAACCCAAACCCAGTAACCTTTTCTCTTTCTCAAATCTAAAAGATTCTCAAAGCGGCATGACCCATAGTGCCGCTTCATTTCCATGCGTCAAAAAACAGAGGGAATATGCGTATAATCGAATCTGATTCTCAAGCTAAACATCAACAAGAATGGCTCAATAGTGGCGTTGACGAAGAAATCTATCATCTGAATGTGCGATCGCTGTCTGGGACTTTACCCTACGAATATCTGCTCTACAGTCCCAAAATCTCCCGTCGCAATGATGGACGACTGCGCGATCGCGATTTGAAAAAATACCAGCACATTGAACTCGGCGGCTGGTGGTGCAATGGCGTTGACCCTCTCAACAACTACGTGCTGATGATGTGGGGCTGCTTCAAACCCGACCATCCCAGACGTGACCGCCAAAAAATTCACAAGTTCATCAAGTACGAACATCCATATAGAGAAGAGACACGCGCTTTCTTCCTCCTAGTCCCGAATCGCATTTGGGTGAAAGTCTCTAATCGTAGCGGCATCCCCATTACCAAAGAAGACCTACAGCATCCTGGGGGTTTCTGGCACTGGGTTTGGCGGCATAATGTGCCAGTGACAATCGTGGAAGGTGTCAAGAAAGCGGGGGCATTACTGACTGCTGGTTATGCTGCGATCGCTATCCCCGGTGTCAATGCTGGATACCGCACACCTACTGATGAATATGGTACAGCTAATGGCAAACCATACCTCATCCCAGACTTGAACCATTTTGCAACAGAGAGGAGACAGGTTAACATCTGCTTTGACCAGGATAATAAACCTGAAACAGTCCAGCGAGTCAGAACCGCTATCAGTCGCATGGGTCGGTTGCTAGTAAATGAGGGCTGTTCCTTGCGGGTGATTGATTTACCATTTGGACAAGAGAAAGGGGTTGATGATTTTATCGTTGCCAAAGGTCAGCCGGCATTTGATGCACTTTACAACACTGCCGTTGCACTGGAGTTGTGGGAGATTAAGCTGTTTACCTTGTTGACTTACCTGCCGTCAATCGCTCTCAACCAAAGATTCCTCGGTCAGCTTCTCGTCCCCGAAGGTGAAAAGCTGATTATCCTCAAAGCCCCTAAAGGCACGGGTAAAACCGAATGGCTTGCAACTGAAGTGGCGAAAGCACACGACCAAGAGAGACGAGTATTAATTATCACCCATCGCATTCAACTAGGTGAGGCGTTGTGTAATCGCTTCGGTGTTAACTATGTTACCGAAGTCCGCACGAATGAAACAGGCACATTGTTGGGATATGGGGTGTGTGTTGATTCGCTACATCAGGAAAGTCAGGCGCGATTCAATCCCAATGACTGGTCAAATGATGTCATTATTATTGACGAATGCGACCAAGTTTTCTGGCATTTGCTCAACTCTGGTACGGAAGTGCAAAAACGTCGGGTATCTGTCCTCAAAAACCTCAAACAACTGGTACAGAATGTTTTGGGCAGCAGTCAGGGAAAGATTTACCTGTCTAGTGCCGATGTTTCCGACACAGATGTGAAATACGTTCTTTCTCTTGCGGGAGAATATCGGGTTAATCCCTTTGTCATCGTCAACAATTATCGGCACGTAGCTGGCAACTGTTACAACTATTCTGGTAGTAACCCGAAGAATTTGATTGCTGCTCTTGATCGGGCAATCTCCAAAGGTGGGCATCATCTATTGTGCTGCTCTGCTCAAAAAGCTAAGTCAAAATGGGGAACCCAGGCACTTGAAGAACGGTTCCGTCACAAATTCCCACATTTGCGAATCCTGAGAATTGACAGCGAATCCGTTGCTGATCCATCTCATGCAGCGTTTGGTTGTATCGCTCACCTGAACGAAATTCTCACCCAGTATGATTTGGTTATCGCCTCCCCAAGTTTAGAAACTGGGGTCAGCATCGACATTCGAGGACATTTCAGCGCTGTTTGGGGAATTTTTCAGGGAGTGCAGCCGGTTAACTCTGTGCGCCAGATGTTGGCAAGGGTTAGGGAAACAGTTGACCGCCACATTTGGGTCAGAGAATGGGGGATGGGTTTTGTGGGCAATGGTTCCACATCTATAGGGGGATTGCTAAGAAGTCAACACGTCGCCACACAAGCGAATATTGCGTTGTTATCGGCGGCGGACAATGACGATTACAGCTATGTTGACCAGAATTTTCAACCGGAGTCATTGCAGACTTGGGGTAAGCGTGGCTCTGTCATCAACGTTGAGATGCGGCGTTATCGGGAGTCTGTGCTTGCGGGTTTGGTCGAGGATGGGTACACCATTATTGATGCCTCGGATGCCGACGATGATGAGAGTGGGGCAGTTATCGAGTCGGTTAAAGCGGCTAGCCAGGAATTGTACGCTAGTGAATGTCAGGCGATCGCACAAGCTGATGAACTCTCTGGGGCTGAACTCAAGAAGCTGCAAGACAAACGGGCGAAAACGAAAACCGAACGACATCAGCAGCGCAAGGCGGAATTGTCCCGTCGCTATGAAATTGACGTGACCCCTGAGCTTGTCGAGAAAGATGACGATGGGTGGTATCCTCAACTGCGGATGCACTATTATTTAACACTAGGGCGGGAATTTCTGACGAACCGTGATGCTAAAAGAGCAAAAGCGCAGTTGGAAGCAGGGGAGAATTCAATTTGGAAACCTGACTTTAACAAGGGGCAGCTATTGCCTGCTGTACTGTTACTCGAAAATCTGAATCTGTTACAGTTTCTCACACCAGACGTTCAGTTGCGCTCTTCTGATGAGAAGATGTTGGAGTTTAAAGCGCTGGCTGTAACGCATCGGCACGTTATTAAGAATTATCTGAATATTAGTATCTCGGAAAAACACACACCGATAGCGATCGCTCAAAAGTTACTTGCCAAAATTGATTTGAAATTGAATTACGTTGGTCGGTTGGGTAAGCGTGAAAATCGGGAGTGCGTTTATCGGTTTGTTGCCCCTGATGATCAGCGTGATTCGATTTTCGGGCAGTGGTTAAATCGAGATGAAGCATTTTCTTATGAGTTGGTGTCAGTCAGCAATAATATAAGTACAACTACACCAGTCATTGACACAGCACCACATACCCCAGAAAATATTGCTATTCAACGATGGAAGGGGCTGAAGCTGAAAATGCACCTTGGACTCGACAGCGTTGGCAAGTTCTACCAACAGCTAGTCTCCACAATCGGCAATGCTATCGGTGTTGCTGATGGTGAGCCTTATTGGAACGCATACCTGGGGCAGTGGCAGGTATGGGTTAATTTTGGGAGCGAGTGTAGGTCTGTGGTGTGCGATTGGCTCAAAGCTGTGTAGGTAATATCCTCACAAATTTATAGCCAAAAGCTAGACTCCGTAACCATTTGGGCTATTGCATTCTCCCAAAGTGACAAAACAGGGGTATGTTTATCAGTTTTTCCATCTGATGATTTTTACTCCCCTAAGATTCAGGCAGGCATTGAGAGTTGTTTCTGAAGCATTAAAAGTTACATTAGTAGTACGTCAAAGTAGTACAGAGGTTTTCTAGTTGTGCCTGAAGCAGTGTTGAAAGGTCGTGTTGCCCTAGTTACAGGTGTAAGTCGGCGTAAAGGAATAGGATTTGCGATCGCGCAACGATTAGCAATGTTGGGTGCAGACGTTTTCATTCACTCCTATTCACCCTATGATGCTACTCAAGCCTGGGGAGCCGATCCTGATGGAATTTCTGCATTGATTGCTCTGCTTCAAAAGCATGGTACTCGGATTGCACACGCCCAAGGAAATTTTCTCGACCCTGCTGTACCAGGTCAAATTATCGGTACTGCGGTTCAAACATTTGGACACATCGATATTTTGGTTGCGAATCATGCTTACAGCAAGATGGGAAATTTAGAGCAACTGACCGCAGCAGAAATTGATACGCATTTGCAAGTCAATGTCCGAGGAACGTTATTGTTAGTGCAAGCATTTGCTGCTCAACATAGTGGTTGTTCTGGCGGTCGAGTGGTTCTTCTCACCTCTGGGCAGCATCTCAATCCCATGCCAGAGGAACTATCATACGTTGCATCCAAAGGTGCATTACATCAACTGACACTTTCGTTATCAGCTTATTTAATAGGGCGCGGGATCACGATCAATGCCATAAATCCAGGAGCAACAGATACAGGCTATGCCAGTAGTGAACTTTATGAGTCAGTTTTAAGAGCCAACCCTCAAGGGCGATGGGGGCAGCCTGAAGATGCAGCCCGTTTAATTGGTTGGCTAGTAACAGATGACGCACAATGGGTAACTGGGCAAGTAATCAACTCTACAGGAGGTGGAGTTTGATTATTTATACGGGCCATCTCCAGCCATATTGCTCTTATGCTGGTTTGATAAACAGACTGGTAGTCTGCCAACCCAAAAATGCGCTTTTTCAGGCTGGGAAAAGGGGAAGGGAAAAAGAGGAAAGGGTTTAAATCCCTTTGGGCGACTCTTGCTTTAATCAACTAGCCACTGCATTAACAAGTAACCTATCGATATAAACCGAAAACTCCTAAATAACATCATCCATGTTACTGCCATTAGGATAAAGCTTAACCATTTATTATTGTGATAAAATTTCCGCTCTTGCCAAATAATAAATGTCAAATTTGTAGACAATGAAACTGCTATTATATTAGCTAACAATAACCAATGCTCTTCTGTTACCCCTTGCATCCAAACTATTAACGAACCTCCATTTGCACTATTGGGCTGAAAACTTGGATCTCTTAATGGTGATACTTGATAAGCAAAAATGCTACTAGCTATCGTTAGGAATAACAAGAACACTAGACTGAACATTGAAAAGTGTCGAATGCTTTGAAAACTTCTCATATAATCTCCTAAAATTTAAGGTAGCGAACGCCTTTGCTCACAACCAAAGATGCTACTAAGGGCTATGACATTGATTATTTGGTTTGCTTACTTTGTTTAGACCGATTCAATTTTAAAAAGTTTCAAACCTATTTTTATGAGTTCTTGCTACAAACCTACAGAGTCAAAGCTTCTACACTGTTTCCCGATTTGAAACACTCTCGACTTTTCCTTACTGACGGCATAACTTGGCGTGGGTTAAAGCAAAGCTGGACAGACTCCGAGACAGTCCATATTATCAAGCCCCTGCTGGACTGAATTAGTATTGCTTATACCAACTACAACACCCAGAAAATCAAGCAAGTTCGGACTTATCTCTACACCAAAAAGAAAAAATTACTTGATAGTTCAAGCCTTAGAAATTTTCAAGAGTGATAAAAGGCTAGATGTTTATGAAGTACAGCATTGAAATTCTGGACGAAACCACAAAGTTAACCTTGATAATCCAAGATAAATTTGATTGTTCATTTGAATAGGCTTGCGAAATTACAAGAATCATTTTTTGCAAAGTGAAGAACAAGAAACTTATGATAGATAACTCTTTGAAATCTTTACTGCCTGATTTTCTAGAATAAGTAAGAAACATCACTAACTAAATACAACAATATGCATAATCAACCTAAACCAAGGCATATCAAAAGCTTTTCCGGTTTACAAATTGAATCTACTATCGCTAAAGCATTTAAGGCTCTGATTAATTCTGACCATGAAATTGAGATGATTACATTCCAAGTTTTAAAAGCTTCTGAAGAAGTAAACATTGTCTTTTACACAAAGCAAGAAACTGAGAATGATTGAAACTTACCAACAACTTTTACAATAATGGGCGGCTCTTACCCCTGATGAATGTTCTACTACTGACCGGGATTACAGGTTCAAAATCAAAATACTAAGAGAAGTTGAAAAATGTTCTTTCGATAACCCCTGGCGTTCGATTACTTCCGAAAATCTTACTTGGCGACTTGATGTAGCTGAAGATGTAATTCTCAGACAGTTGAATTTTGTTCTTCTAACAGTTCTACATCGCTGTTCTGTCCGTCAGTCCAATATTCATTTCACTTTCGTAGAGCTTGGAACTATTGCCACAATCTGCAATGGGCTGAAGTCGCAAATACATCCGCATCCGGCACTTGCAGCTTTAGACGCATACATTCAATTACTAAATTTTTAGAAGGTGGTACATGAAAGCACTTTCAGTCCGTCAATCCTGGACATGGGCAATCATTTATGCTCTCAAAAATGTTGAAAACCGAGGCTGGCCTATCAATTATCGCGGCGACATTCTGATTCACGCTGCAAAAACCTGTACCAAGAAAGAGTACCAGCTAGCGAAAGAATTTTGCCAAAGCATGGGGGTAGTAATCCCAGAATTAATCTCTCTACGTCGCGGTCAAGTTATTGGCATTGTCACAATAGTAGATTGCAAGTTCTCACAAGTTGCGTCTGGCTGGGGAATGCCTGAGCAATATCACTGGAAGCTGGAGAATCCACGCGAGATTACACCGATTCCTTACATTGGACAACTGGGGATTTTTGAAGTGCCTGATGATTTGGTCATGGAGGTGGCTGCATGACTAAATCAGTAATAGCTAAGTTATCTAAAATACCCGAAAAATTCTTAGACAAAGGGGTCAAAGGCTCACAGGGGGAATCAGTCGGTTGTCTTTATCAGTACCTCGAAACTAAAAAGCTACTTGATGGCTCAAACGCTTTTTATCCCCGTGTGATTGGTGAACGTGACCCAAATAACCCCTTTCTTTGGAGGTGGGGGTATAACTGGAAGAAAAAACACAACGGCGTTTGGAAAGGACGAAGTATAGGCTCAATTCCCCCTGGCGCTGTTTCAATGATTCGTCTAATGCAACAGCAGGGGGCAACTAAGGAAGATATTACCGCTTTTATCAAAAAAGCGAAATCCAAAAAGACATCACCAAAATTAGATGTCTGCAAAAATTTTCATAATACAAAATTAAAACCAGTTCTTCCAGATAATGCACCGATCGCCATAGTACTTTTTGCTGGTGGCGGCGGAATTGAAGCTGGCATGGTTCAAGCTGGTATTCGTCCAGTCATTGCAGTAGAGTTTGACCCAAGTAAACCAGAACTAAGTCGGGCGATCGCCAAAACTCATCACCACAACTTTAGCGAATACGGGTGTAGAGTCGTCCAGCTAACAGTTCAAGAAGTGGCGCAGTCAGGATTTCGAGGTTTTCCCCGCCGCCCCGATTACCTCCATGCCTCTCCGGTGTGCGCCAACTTCAGCCAAGCCCACACAGCCAAAGCGGGTAAGGGTATTGAAACGGTTGACGATCTGACGGCTGCGCTGGCTGTGGCAGAAGCTATCCTACAGTTGCAGCCACGGGTGTTCACTCTCGAAAATGTCCCACGCTATCAGAACAGTCAGAGTTTCAGTATCATTCTGTCAGCTTTGGAGCAAGAGGGGTACTCGGTCAATTACAGCGTGGTCAACATGGCTGATTTTGGACTGCCCCAGGTCCGGCAGGGGTTAGTTCTGATTGCAAGTAGGGGGTTTCGCGTTGCCTTACCTTTGGGAGCTACACCTTGCGGTTGGTATGGGGCGATCGCGCATCTCATCCCCACCATGACCGATTCCCAACTACTCCCCAAACAACGGCAAGCGGTAGAACAATTTCTGACGGCTAACGAACCAGCGCCACTGCTAATACAGAGAGTTGGGGGACGTACAGAGTCCAAGTATAAACCTGCACACTTGCCCTGTAACACCATTCTGCGATGCCTGCGGCGGGCTGCGCCTACAGCGTGCAATGTCTATAGGCTATGCTCTGGGTCTTAGGTTCGGCAAAGCACTGTCAGAAATCTTTAACAGTGGAACAGTACTCAAGAGAGCTTATGAGTTTTTGCCAACCCTAAAGTGGAATTTTCAAAGCTAATCCAGCCGCATTGCCAAATGACTGCGGAAACTGTTGCAGAGTGCGACGTAGTGCTGTGTGTTGGAGACACGACTTTTTTTGATTATGGCAGTATTGACGCTAAAAAAGAAGGTTACGGCCCAATTGGTAAGGGAGGTAACGGTTTAATATTACACAGTGGTTTGAGAGCCAGTTGTGTTTGACGCTAGCCAAAGGGCAGCGCGTATCCTTTTTACGTACTGGAACAGCGTTTCTTGGGGTTGGGGGGCGTTATCCATACATTTAATATGTAACAAAATATATAATTATTTATTTTGCACAAGTATATATTTTAGTTTAAATACACTGCTTTTATCCAAAAAAAGTAAACTTATTAACTACATTAGTACAAGCTATAATAGCTTTCTTTTCCCAACAAAAATTAGCTATTATTACACTTAAATCTTATAAAAGAAGACTACTATTTTTGCTGGAGATGTATGCAGATTACCTATAGAATTAGTAGACCGTCAACTGATAAAAGACTACTTAGAAAGTTTAGGCGGATTAAGCTACACAACTCATAATCGTCATCAAACAATAATTAGCGCTCTGTCTAATTTTGCTGCGTAATCTGGCTATCTCCGATCAAAAGAAATTTAATCGTCTGAGCTTACGAAAACCTGACCGAGAATAAGGAGGACATAAAACAGACGAAATAATACACCATCTTAACTAGATATTTTGTATGATTTGTTGAAAAAATCCAATGTTATTATTTCTCTGTTGTTAAGGTATTATTTGGATTAGCAAGCAGTTAATCGTAAAGTATTTGACCTTTAGGAACTTAAGAATATAGTTTTTTCTAACGATTAAATTTCCTTGCTATACCGTCTGTTTGACTATTTGTATTTACAAAATAAAAAATCTGAATTAATAATTTATTGCCTTGACTTTACTAGGCTTTGTGGTTTAATTCATATTGGTTAGACTCAACATTTTAAAAAAAATTAGTTTTGACAAATCCTAGATTATGCAGTAAAGCTATGGAACGGTGATTGTCTACATCAACGTCAGCAAAAAATTTCAGATTTTGGTATCTCTCAATTAAATAATTTATCATGCACTTAACCGCTTCACGTGCATAACCTTTTCCCCAGAAATTAGGGAAAAACACATATCCAAGGATTGCACTCTTATTTATAGTAATTGTTGCTTGAACATATCCAACGTAGCATTTCTCTATAACAGACCAAACAGCCCAATTCAACCAAACCTCTGTTCCATCTGGTGATTGACAGCGTGCCAACACCATGTAGCGTTTGCGAAGTGATTGAACGCTTTTTGGTGGTATATCTTCGATATATTTGTATATACTCGCACTCTGCAATCCATCAAAAAGCAGTTCGGCATGATCCGGTTTCAGTGGTTCTAAAGAAAGCCGTTGAGAGTATAGTTTCATCGTGTGATCTAAACGTTTGCTAACACGCTACACCGAATACTTTAGACTAACTCATCTTCAATATAAACCAATGGGGGACATGATTTACGATTGCTATATCAATTACAAGTTATTTTGACCCCTGTCATCAAGAGAGCTACTGAACGCATCAGGCTGATGGCGATTGAGGAGTTGCAGGCGTTAATGGGACATGAAAATATCTAAACTATCTTAAGCTACCCAAAAGTTACATCTTCATGAACGAAATTATTAGCAAAAACAGCTTTAAATAGTTTAGTCAATAGTATATAAGTGGCTGGCATTTAGCTAGGTATATCACTGCTTAAATGTAGTTTTTTAAATTGAATACAGAGTATCAACTATACTCCTCATCAAGGGGGTCAAAATTGAGAATCAGGAAAATTAAGTATAAATACTTACGACATCACCCGAGAGTTGGATACTCAAGCCAAATCTTATTAAGCAACAGATGCTTGCGCCGGAAAGCCAGGTAAAATCTGACCTATCTTAATGGCGAATTGCGAATTGGATCACAAAATTGATCTAGTAGTTGCTCTGGTGAACTTGGCTCTTTTAAGGACAAGAGGTAATGGGATTGATGTTTTTAGCCCTTTCCCCTTTAACATGAACCCCTTTTCCCAGTCCTCACCCAACGATGCAACGGTTGGCAGGCTACTAGACTTGTACCTATACAATTAAATAAGGTATCGCTCAGTCCGATACCTTGACTACTACTGGTATACGCACTTCAATTTTACATCCGTAATCTTGCTGAGTCAATCACACTGCAATTTTCCAACAGAATTTTAATTTTGAAGTAAAACAAGGGAACTCTAGGTAAGAGTTGATTATTGTTGCGTCTAGTATGATTATGGCTTCTCAGAATCAAGGCTCAGATTCTCAGAGAATTATTGCTATTACCGTTGAAAAAATCCGTCAATCTCTTGACTTAGAATATATTTTTCAGACAACCACCCAAGAGATTAGGCAATTGTTCAGCTCTGACCGTGTAATTTTATATCGTTTCAATCCAGATTGGAGTGGAAAAGTTGTCTCTGAATCCTTAGCACAAGGGTGGTTGCCTCTAATTCGGCAGCAAGAGCATCAACCACAATTAGTAGAAGATATCAGTGAATGTAGCTTGAAAAATTTATCTATTCCTCCAATTATAGATACTTATTTACAAGATACACAGGGAGGGCGCTTTTCTCAAAATGAAACTTATCGTGTTTGTGACGATATTTACAGTGCTGGCTTTAGTAAATGCTACCTGAAAATTTTAGAGCAATGCCAGGCAAGAGCTTACGTGATTACTGCTATTTATCAAAGTCAAGAACTTTGGGGACTGCTAGGAGTTTACCAAAACGATGCACCTCGAAAATGGCAAACAGATCAAGTATATATACTTAGCCAAATTGCTTCTCAGCTAGGTGTAGCATTACAGCAAGCAGAATTACTCAAACAAACTCAAAATCAGAAAGAAGAACTCGCCACAGCTCTCAAAGACTTACAGCAGGCTCAAGCTCAGTTAATTCAAAATGAGAAAATGGTCAGTTTGGGGCAATTAGTAGCTGGAATTGCCCATGAAATTAACAACCCAGTTAGCTTTATTTACGGCAATCTCAAATCGGCTGATGAATACACCCAAAATTTATTTTCATTATTAGATATTTATCAAAGCCATTATCCCCAATCAATCAAGGCAATTGAGGAGTTTACAAATCTAATTGAACTAGATTTTTTGAGGTCAGACTTTCCTAAATTATTCAAATCGATGCTCATGGGGGCAGAGCGGATTCGAGATATTGTTCTTTCTCTGCGGACTTTCTCACGCTTAGACGAGGCTTCAATGAAAGCAGTTGATATTCATGAGGGAATTGATAGTACGATAATGCTTGTCCAAAGCCGCCTCAACCCTGCTAACAAGCACCTGCAAATTGAGGTGATTAAAGAATACGGTAACCTCCCTTTAGTTGAATGTTATCCTGGCCAGTTAAACCAAGTATTTCTAAATATTTTAGTGAATGCGCTCGATGCTTTAGAAGATTCAGCACTTAGGGGTCGATGGACAACAAAAAAATTCAATATAATCGATAATCCCCGAATTTATATTCGCACCCAATTACTAGAACCAGATCAAGTCACTATTAGCATTGCCGACAATGGACTAGGAATACCATCCGATACTTTAAAACAAATATTTAATCCCTTTTTTACGACCAAGACTGTTGGACAAGGTACAGGAATGGGACTGGCTATTAGTTACCAAATTATCACACAAAAGCATGGCGGTTCTTTAGAATGCATTTCCCAACCAGGAGTTGGTGCTGAGTTTATTATTCGTATTCCCCTTCAACAACTTGTGTCAAATTTCTAGTATGTTGGCAGCACCCGCAACAAGGATTTGTTTCTCCGGAGAAGTTTATTCCTATAGCTGAAGAAACTCGGCTGATTGTTCCTATTGGTCACTGAGTAATGCATGAAACTTGTTATCAACTTAAACTAAATTTGATTTACAACAGCTTTCAAACGCTTTAAGCGCTGATTCTGTTCTGACCACTTTTTGCAAGCATCTTTAACGATTTCTATCTCTGAAGGCGATAAAAGCTCATCCCCTTGCCCAGAAACTATAATTTTAGCCAGGCAATGAGTTATTCATCTCAATAGAATATATAAATTTCTTGGCACTGCTCAATGGCAGCGATCGCAACCCAAGAGACAATCAACTTCTCATTTTTGCCTTTGTATACAGAGAAGAAAAAATGGTCGTTTTGAGCAACTATTACCTGAATGGGTCAATACTTTTCGGTTAAGCGCAAAAACAGGTAGATTGAGAGTTGTAGTTAAAAATGCACACAGCTAATGCAACTCAAGGAATTCTCGTTGGTTTCACTTTTAATAGAATCAGGGGAAGTGCTAAAAGCGATAGAAACAGCGATACCAGGGGAAGCAATTGAGCAAGTGTTAGGGCAGACAGATAGTAGGGAGACAAGAAAGCGGAAACTGCCATCACACTTGGTAGTCTGTTTGGTAATAGCGATGAATATATGGTCATCGGATTCAATGCGAACTGTGTTGAAAAATCTGGTCAAAGGGCTAAGAGAGCAGTGGCTAAAATTAGGGCAGTATTGGCGTGTACCAAGCCCATCATCAATCACAGAAGCGAGACAGAGATTGGGATGCCAAACGATGAGTCGGTTATTTTATCTGCTAGTACGTCCATTAGCAACAGCCGAAACTCCAGGGGCATTTCTATTTGGGTTAAGAGTGATGGCAGCAGATGGAACAGTATTAGACATACCAGATACTCCAGCAAATGCCAAAGTCTTTGGATATCCCGGAAGCCCAAAAGGAACAAGAGCGGCATTTCCCAAAATTCGACTGGTGTTATTAGTGGAAGCAGGGACACACTTAATCGTAGATGCCCTGATGTGTCCTTATCGTATAGGAGAGCGAGTCAGGGTAAAGAAACTGCTGCGTTCGGTAACATCAGGGATGTTATTAATGTGGGATAGAGGATTGCATTCTTACAATATGGTGCAGGCAACTCAAAAGCAAGGATGTCATTTTTTAGGAAGAGTTCCTGCCAATGTTAAGTTTGTACCAGAACAAATTCTAGACGATGGTTCATATCTTGCCTGGATTTATCCTGATGGTAAGTCTAAGAAAAAGGGTTTTAGCAAAATTTTGTTACGCGTCATTGAGTACACGATTGAAACAGAACCAGAACAAAAAACTTACCGTCTTATTACCAGTCTTCTAAACCATCAACTTTACCCGGCTTTAGTCCTAGCTCGTGAATACCATCAACGTTGGGAAGTCGAAAACACAATTGATGAGTTAAAAACCCATCTTAATGGTCGCAAAACGCCTATCCGCTCGCTTAATCCTCGTGAAGTTATCCAGGAAGTTTATGGTTGGCTCTTAGGACACTGGGCAGTACGCTCTCTAATGTGCCAAGCTGCACAGCAAGCAGGTATTTCTCCTCTGCGCTTAGGGTTTACCGGCACTCTCAAGGTTATTCGTGCCGCGATACCTGAATTTCAGCATACCCCAACCGAACAACTCCCTTTTTTTGGTCATGGTTGATCATGGAAATAAAGGATTGAAAAAATTCCGCCTCGACAACACAGAAGTAATCCTCGATTAGTCAAAAAAACTCGTTCCAAATTTCCGTCTAAGAAGCCTGTTCATCGTGGCACTGGTACTCAACGCCAACCGCTCAATTTTTCCATTATCAACACTGCTTAGTTCTTAACCGAAAAGTATTGCTGAATGGGTGATTTTGGGGGTACAGCGATCGAGTTGTATCAATGCCAAATCAAGCTGGCTCTTGTCCCTAAAAAGCAATCCACACCCATCACCCATACAACTTTCTGGCAAAATGCCTCTGATTCGCTGATAACTTCCTGTATTCTGGGATATCCATTCTTTGTGAAGAGCCGAATGATGACTATAGATATGAAACGACTCATCAAAAAAACCTCTAACCCGATTCGCAAGAAAATAGAAGTAACCCCACCACCGACTGAACCCATTGAAGTGTTTGAGAGCCAAAATATTCTTGAAACAGTGATTGAACCAAATCCAACTGTGTACATTGAAGCATTAAAATCGGACTACATTTCTGAACACTGTCGCCAAGAGCGCTCTGGTTCTGTTGGCAACTCTGGGTGGCAACCGTCTGAAGTGTGGCGCGAGTTGAGGGTTGATGATTTCTGTGGGTAAATTAAGCTCTGACTGAATAAAGATTAATATATCTACCATGCTAAATTACCTTCAAAAAACCCATGAAACGCTTACTAGGCAATAGAAATAAACATTGTTTACTAGTTTTTTATGTTAGCGCTGATTTGGGCTTTTGAGCTTTATTGTCGAGCCTAGTTTTGTATCGGCTCAATAAGTCGGGGTAACGAATAAAAGTAAGAAGAGTTGCTAGCATCCGATTTCATGAGAGCTAACTATATTGTTCTAACGCAGGCATTCTATTTGAATGCAAACGCTTTACTATAAAG
>NZ_JACJTR010000068.1 GCF_014698795.1 Nostoc sp. FACHB-892 | reverse complement strand
TATTTGGAACTGCTTCTGTGTCCCCTTGAAACTCCCCACTGTGCCCGCTTCTAGGCAACAATGGTTTATGCACTGTGCCAACCAAACAAGGGGGAAGCGTGAATTTTCAGTCGGTTATTGCTTTATTGCATCAGTTCTGGGGCGATCGCGGTTGTCTCATTGCCCAGCCCTACGATATTGAGAAGGGGGCTGGTACTAAGAATCCGCAGACGTTTTTAAGAGCATTGGGACCAGAACCGTGGGCTGTTGCGTATGTTGAACCTTGTCGTCGACCTACAGATGGACGCTATGGCGAAAACCCCAATCGCTTCCAACACTATTATCAGTACCAAGTTCTGATCAAGCCATCGCCAGATAATATTCAGGAGATTTATCTTGATTCGTTAAGAGCTTTAGGTATTCGTCCTGAAGACCACGATATTCGGTTTGTAGAGGATAACTGGGAAGATGCAACGGTGGGAGCTTGGGGCACTGGGTGGGAAGTATGGTTAGATGGCATGGAAATTACTCAATTTACCTATTTCCAGCAGTGTGGGGGTATTGATTGCCGTCCGGTGTCGATTGAGATTACATACGGGTTAGAGCGGCTGACAATGTATCTCCAACAAGTAGAGGCAATTACTAAAATTCATTGGACAGACAACATTACCTATGGTGATGTTTACCTTCAGGGAGAGATTGAGCAGTGTACTTACAACTTTGAAGCGTCAAATCCTGAGTTGCTACTGACACTATTTAATTTATATGAGCAGGAAGCTACCCAATTAACGGAGCGAGGATTGGTCTTGCCTAGCTTAGATTATGTAATGAAGTGTTCGCACACATTCAATCTACTGGATGCTAGAGGTGTGATTTCAGTGACGGAGAGAACTCGCTATATTGCTAGGATTCGGCATTTGGCTAGGAAAGTAGCTCATTTATATGTTGAGCAAAGAGAGAAGTTGGGTTTTCCGCTGTTAAAAGATACTGTGAGTTCAACAAAAAGCCCAATATCCTAAAGGGTGCGGATATATGAACTAAGTACAGCTTTAGCATTTTTCAGGCAAAGGGACGCTGAGGAAAGCGCAGAGGTAGGCAGAATTTTTTGAAAAGATTCGCTACTAACTTGCAAAATTTTGTACTAAGTACAGCTTTGTGTAAAATCGTAATGTTTTTAAACGCAGAGTCTTGCCAAATTAAATTCGCTACGACTTTATGTTCTGTTTATCCATGCTGGGCTGAGGTTTAAGGTAGGTATATCTTTACTTTGATGCGGCTTTTGCTAAAGGACAGAAATACGGTATTGAGTCTAGAACATTAAAGCTACAAGGATAAAGCTCGCACAGGCGGGCTTTGTTCGTATAAACTTGATGGGCTATATTTCACCACAAGGATAAAAATTTTTCGCTGTTGCTGATTAGAGAGATGAAAAACTCACGCACAGGCGCTCTAAGCGCAGATAATAAGAGTTTGGAATATTTTATTTTTGAATTTCATAGACAAATTCAGCAGTGCCGATTTTTCTCTATTGCTGCCCTAGCTATTTTAACTCAACTGCAAAATCGGGTTGTCAGATGCTTTTACAAAAAATCTTATGATTCAAACCAGTGGTGTAATTATTTGTCTTGGCTACATTTTTGGGTTGTTGTTTACAGCAGTTCCTTGGGGTGGTGTATGGATTTTGGTTCTGGGGATAGTGGGAGCAATTCTTTTTAAAAGACGCACCAATTCACGGCAACTTGCTCAGAAAGCAGAAAATACTGGAAGCAAAAATAAGGCAGTGCCTAATACTTGGCAAACTAATCCCCATCCTCGAATATGGCTAGCTGCTGGCTTGGTGGGATTATTGGCAACTCTATATTTTCAATGGCGAGTGCCGCAACCAAGTGCAAAAGATATTAGTCAGTTTGTTCCGCCTGGAAATAACAGTAATCAAGAACAACTAGTAATTATTCGTGGTGAAGTGGCAAGTAATCCCCGCTTAACTCGCAGTCAGCGAGGACAATTTTGGCTGGAAGCAACTCAGCTAGATGAAGTCAAAAATGAAAAAGGTTCAGCAGGTGTCCCAAAAGGAGTAACGGGCAAATTGTATGTGACAGTGCCTATACTTCAGGCTACTGGGTTATACCCTAGCCAACAAATTGCTGTGACTGGAGTTTTGTACAAACCAAAGGCGGCTTCCAATCCTGGAGGTTTCGATTTTAAGAAGTTTCTCAAGCAGGAGGGAACGTTTGCTGGTTTGATTGGGCGACAAATAAATGTTTTAGAGCAGGAACGTAAATGGGGATGGTGGCAAATTCGGGAGCGAATTGTGCGATCGCAGGTTCGTTGGTTAGGTATCCCTGAAGGGCCTCTTGTCAGTGCTATGGTGTTAGGAAGCAAAGCTGTTGATTTACCCTACGATATCCGCGACTTGTTTGTACAAGCTGGATTAGCTCATGCTTTAGCAGCTTCCGGATTCCAAACTTCTTTGATTTTGAGTGTGATTTTACAGTTAACGAGGCGGGCAAGAAAAGGAACGCAATTTACCTTTGGCTTTTTGGCTTTAATCATTTTTCTGAGTTTAACAGGTTTTCAACCTGCGGTTCTCAGAGCCGTAATTATGGGTTTTGCGGCATTAGTTGGTTTGCTATTAAAAAGAAAAGTCAAACAGTTCGGCTCATTACTATTAGCAGCAACTTTACTATTAGTGTTTAATCCTTTATGGATTTGGGATTTAGGCTTTCAATTAAGTTTTTTAGCAACACTGGGATTAATCGTAACAGTACCCGCATTAGTCAATCGCCTAGCATGGTTACCACCTGCGATCGCTGCTTTGATTGCTGTTCCCTTAGCTGCAACTATTTGGACTTTACCTGTGCAACTTTCTGTCTTTGGAGTTGTACCATCTTATAGTTTGTTGCTGAATGTGGTTAGTACTCCATTAATTTCGATCATTAGTATAGGTGGAATCATTAGTGCCTTAGTTGGTTTAATTTGGACTCAGGCAGGAAGCTTTTTAGCTGCGGTATTGCATTACCCGACTGATTGGCTAATTAAACTAGTGGAATTTTTTAGTAAATTGCCAGGAAACTCTGTTGCTGTAGGCAGCATATCTACTTGGCAGCTTTTGACGATTTATGTACTGATTATATTGGTTTGGCTAGTGCCTTGGTGGCAACGGCGGTGGTGGTTTGCTAATGTAATTGCGATTGGTTTAGTATTCATTCCCCTTTGGCATTCTACAAATACATTATTTAGAATAACGGTATTAGAATCTGGTACAGAACCAATTATAGTTGTTCAAGATAGAGGGACAGTAACTGTAATTAATAGTGGCGATGAAGGGACAGGACGTTTTACAATTTTACCGTTTTTACAACAGCAGGGTGTAAATCAAATTAATTGGGCGATCGCAACTGATTTCCAAGGCAATGAAAGTAATGCTTGGTTGGAACTACTGCAACGTTTACCAATAAAAAGTTTTTACGAATATTCCTCTAAGCCAGAAAATTCTATTGCGACTCAGGCAATTCAACAAGAACTACAAAAGTATCAGGGATCTTACCAACCAATGGCAGTTGGTCAAGCTGTGAAAACGGGTTCAATAGTGGCGCAATTAATCAACGATCAATTACCCATCTTACAATTGCAAATTTTAGATCAGAGTTGGTTATTAGTAGGTAACATTAAGTCTAAAGAGGTACAGCAACTAGTTAAAAGTGGAAGTTTGCCTCGTCCACAAGTTTTATGGTGTGCGCCTCAGTCATTAAAAGATTTAGTTATTGCTCTACAACCACAAGTGGCGATCGCTTCTTCTGCTAATTTTGATCAAAAAACTTTATCTGAGCTAAATCAAAGCCAAACTAAATTATTTTTTACAGGACGAAATGGGGCTATTCAATGGACACCCAATGGTGAGTTTGAGGCGTTCATTGAAGCGACAGAAAATAAGTCTTCTGTTTTATAAAAAACTCAAAACCAAGCAAATTTAAAAACATGATATTTATTTTTAAGCAAAACTAACTAAAGATAGATGTATAGTCATTCACAAGCAAGTAACCTCTCAAAAGGTCTGAGAAAGGTCTATTTACTGAGCAGGTGCTAACCCTATGCTTAGGGGAAGTAGGTGGTTATGAATAATTAAAGGTTTGTAGTAATGACTGAAACTATTACTAGGAGAGAATATAGTTACTTTTACATTGCGTAACATAGTTTTATTTATTCTTGTCTACTTACTTAATGTTTGTATTTTCATACCTGCTGACACGGATTACCACAGGAAGAGATAGGAAATGGGAAGTTTGATTGAATTTACGTTGTTTGCTCCTCGTAATGAAAGAGCAGCTTTAATTGGGTCTTTTTCGGAATGGAAAGAAATCCCAATGGTAAAAAATGAAGATGGTTATTTCCGTACTCAGGTAAAACTGGAAAATGGAATTTATCAATATAAATTTCGTGTTCAAAGCAAAAGCCAGAAATTTGAAAATGATGAATGGATAGATGTTATTGACCCTAAAGCAACTGATGTTAATGAAACAGAAAAATCCAGCATAGTGCGGATTAAAGATGGGCAACGCATTATTGATACTTATGTTTGGCAACATGACGAAAAAGCTTTGCCTGAGAATCGTGAATTAGTCATATATGAAATGCATATTGCAGATTTTACTGGTGATGAGGTTGGACGTGACAAACGAGGCAAGTATTTAGGGGTAATTGCCAAGTTAGATTATTTGGTTGAATTGGGAGTTAATGCAATTGAATTAATGCCAGTTAATGAGTACCCAGGTAACTATAACTGGGGCTATAAAGTTCGCCACTTTTTTGCTACAGAATCTAGTTATGGTTTAACAGAAGATTTAAAACGATTAATAGATGAGTGTCATGGTAGAGGCATTCGCGTTTTTATGGATGGAATTTATAACCATACAGATGAAGAATGTCCGTTAATGTTAATTGACCGGAATTATTGGTATTACGAATATAAGCATTATCCTGAAGACCCAGATAATTACTGGGGGCCAGAGTTTAATTATGATAATTATGATGAAAAATTAGATGTTAAACCTGCATGGAAATACGTTGGAGATGTGGTACAATTTTGGATTCAGGAGTATCACATTGATGGAATTAGATTTGATGCGGTGCGCCAGTTAGCTAATTTTGAATTTCTAGACTGGCTGTCGAAGCAAGGGAAAAAGCATGCTGCACCTAAGCAGTTTTACAATATTGCTGAACATATTCCTGATACAAACACTGTAGTCAGTCCAGATGGGCCATTAGATGCTTGTTGGCATGAGAGTTTTCGGTACTTTATAGTTCCATATATTTGTGGAGAAACATTTGAATTAGAACAACTAAAACAAATTTTAGATCCCAGACGGCAGGGTTATGCAACTGCTAGCAATGTGATAAATTATTTGGCAACCCACGATCGCGAACGTTTATTGCGAGAATTAGGTGATCGCGGTATCTTTGACGCAGAGGCTTTTAAGCGAGCAAAGTTAGCAACTGTTCTGTTAATGACAGCGATGGGTATACCAATGCTGTGGATGGGAGAAGAGTTTGGCGAATACCAGCAAAAAAGCGAAAGTGTGACTCAGCCACAGAAAATTAATTGGTCTTTGTTGGAAAGCGACCAAAATTGTGATTTATTTAAGTATTATCAAAACCTTATTGCTCTACGCAAGCAGAATCTAGCCTTGCAAAGTGACAATATCGATTTTTTCTACGAAAATGCGGACGATAAAGTACTGGCTTACACCCGATGGGATGAACAGAATTCTCATGTCGTTGTCGTGGCTAATTTTTCTGACCAAAATCTAACTAAATATCAAATTCCAGACTTTCCATCTGCTGAGTATTGGCGAGATTGGTTCGCCAAGCGTGAAGTGGAAGCTGGGGAAGATGGTTTAGTCACTGACTTACCAAGCTATACAGCCAAGATATTTGTTTGGCAGTAGCCAGCTAAAATAGTAAATGTGATTTTAGTTTACTTAAAGCCTTAGTAATCTTCCATCTCGGTGTTCGTTAAAAAGTAAGCGATCGCAAATTGTACGGAAATGTTCGGGATCGTTGAATAATCTGCGATCGCACAAATTGTTCTACCCAAGATGTCTCGCGTTTGGCAATAACACTTCTTCTACGAACTGGTGTAGTTTTTGCACTGAGGAAAGACTTGCTTGCATCTCTCACCATTTTAAATTTGACTTTTTTCACCAAATTTAAGGCGTAGAACAAGCTGATAATAACAATACGATTCAGTCTTGCGTCTATTATCGGAGGATACTGGAGTCTAGCTTCTGACTTACTTAGTTTTCTAGAGTGCAAGGCAAAGTAGCAAAGATGATTCCACATCCAGCTTAATGCCTGTGATATTATAGGAGACTGCTACATACATTTAGAAAAACTAGAAATTAAATCGATCATGGCTCTGACGCAACTGCGGAAACAAGAAATAATTTCCAATTACCAAGTACACGAAACAGACACTGGTTCGGCCGATGTACAAGTTGCCATGTTAACTGAGCGCATTAACCGCCTCAGCGAACATCTCCAGGCAAACAAAAAAGACCATTCCTCCCGGCGGGGACTGCTAAAGCTAATTGGTCAGCGCAAGCGTCTTCTAGCCTATATATCTCAGGAAAGCCGGGAAAAGTATCAAGCTTTGATCGCTCGTCTCGGTATTCGTGGATAGGGACTACCGCTTATGTCTGCTGAAGAATCTGAAGGCAGTCGCTTGCCCTTTGAACCGAAAAAAAAGCGCCAAAAACCCGCAAAAACTCAAAGTAAACTAGCAGCACAGCCACAAGAATCTGGCAAACAGGCTGATAAAAAACGGCCTTACACCAAAGAAGAGATGGCTATTCCCCAAGTGGTCAGCGAGCGGATGATCCGACGGGTAGCTGGGTTTTGTGGTGTACCAACAGCTTTGGGCATTAGCGCCTTGGTTGTTAGCTATCTGCTTGCTATGTACTCCAACATCCAACTACCTCCCATCGCCGTGTTATTGGTGAACATGGGATTATTTGGTTTGGGGGTCTTAGGGATAACTTATGGCGTTCTTTCTGCCTCTTGGGATGAAGAAAGAGTCGGAAGTCTGTTGGGTTTGGGTGAGTTTAACACCAATTGGGGACGAATGGTGGAAGTTTGGCGCGAAACTCGGCAAAAAAACTCATAATAAACGGCGCTCAGGTATTAGATAACTGCGGTATTGAGTAAACGAAGAAGTGAATGTTGAAGTTGAAATTTTATTAACAAAGAATTCAGGAGTCAGGAGCCAGAATCCAGAATTAATTAGTGGCGAGTCCGAATCCTCAAGTAATTTGATTCTGATTTCTGAAATCTGACTTGTGAATTCTTATTCAAAACTTCAACATTGCGAATTAAAATTATATAATCTTTTTTATACCCTATATCCAGTTATTTAACAGTAAACCTACTGACTGAGCGCTATATTTTGTAAATAAATTTTATTTTTAACTATTCGTAATTAGGCTAAGTAAGCAACAATAAAGTTAGTCTATTTACACAAAATTTTACTCAATTAATCAGGAACTTACAGATGATTATAGTAATGAAAAGTGGTTCCCCAGAGGCGGAAATAAACCGCATTGATGAGGAATTAAGTAGCTGGGGGCTAACTCCAGAAAAAATTGTTGGTCAACATAAAGTAGTTATTGGTTTAGTAGGTGAAACTGCCAGCTTAGATCCACTACAAATTCAGGAACTTAGCCCCTGGATTGAGCAGGTATTGCGGGTAGAGCAGCCTTACAAACGAGCCAGCCGCCAGTACCGCCACGGTGAAGCTTCGGAAGTGGTGGTTAATACTCCCGATGGAGCGGTGCTATTTGGTGAACACCAGCCTTTGGTAATCGTTGCCGGCCCTTGCTCCGTAGAAAATGAAGAAATGATTGTGGAAACTGCACTGCGCGTCAAGACAGCTGGAGCCAAGTTTTTGCGAGGCGGGGCATACAAACCCCGGACTTCACCTTACGCCTTCCAAGGACACGGCGAGAGTGCTTTGGATTTGTTGGCGAAGGCGCGGGAAGTCAGCGGACTAGGTATTATTACAGAAGTAATGGATGCTGCTGACTTGGATAAAATTGCTGAAATTGCTGACGTGATCCAGGTAGGGGCAAGGAATATGCAGAATTTTTCTTTGCTCAAAAAAGTGGGAGCGCAGCCGAAACCAGTTCTTTTGAAGCGGGGAATGGCAGCGACTATTGAAGATTGGTTGATGGCAGCCGAGTATATTTTGGCATCTGGCAATCCCAATGTAATTTTGTGTGAAAGAGGAATACGTACCTTTGATCGCCAATATACGCGAAATACGCTGGATTTATCAGTAGTGCCAGTGTTGCGAAAGCTAACTCACCTGCCAATCATGATTGACCCTAGCCACGGTGTAGGTTGGTCTGAGTTTGTGCCTTCAATGGCAATGGCTGCGATCGCAGCTGGCACAGATTCGCTGATGATAGAAGTTCATCCCAACCCTGCTAAAGCTTTATCTGATGGGCCCCAATCTCTTACGCCAGACTGTTTCGATAACTTGATGCAAGAATTAGCAGTGATTGGTAAGGCGGTGGGACGTTGGCAGCAACCAGCAGTGGCACTAGCTTAAAATCCAGTTGCAACTTCATGATCAAGTATCTCAGCATAACTCTGAGTTTGTAGTAAAGACTTCAGCCCTGACAGACCTTACTACAAACCAGGGTTTTTTGTATGTTTAATTATGCCTACCTATTTATTGTAAATGTAAAATAATGCCCTTTTAGAAATCTTCTAAAGGTAATTTTAAACACTAATCAAAGCTATAAAAAAGTAATCTGCAATCAATATTGGTGGGCAATATTTTTTGCTGTTGCCGAAATCGTCATACTTCAATCACAACTGCTCAAAGATTTGGTTGAGTCGATGGGGGATGTTATTCCCTGCACCTCTCAGTTAAATCTGGGCGTGCGACTTTCACCGCACCCAGCTTCCGATGTTCTCAGCTTGCGCTTTTGCTCATGTGTTTGTAATCGTGGCAACTCTCATGAATTGCTTCAAGATTATTTTTCTTCCAGTTGGCATGATTTCCATCGATGTGATGCAGGTGAACCCGTTCCTCGTCAATGAACTTTAAGCCGCAGGAAGCACATCTATGGTTTTGCTTCTTAAGAGCTTTAGAGGTTTCGCCGTCGTAGAGTTTACTGTTACGTTCGCTCCAGTAGGCTGTATCTCCGTCGTAAGGTGATTTAGTTCCCTTGACAGAAATGTGTTTGTTTTCGGAGTAAGGAACTGCTGGGAATGCCTTTTTTATTAGCTCCTGGCATGAGTGACGATTTTGCTTGGTTTCCTTGTTGAATACCTTGAAAGAGGGATTTCTTCCCATCAATACCTGCCGTCTTTTTACCAGCATTTAGCTGAGATACTTGTCTTATTGCAAGAAATCGAGCCGAGGTGGATTTTAGAATAAGCTTTTGGAGTAACCTAGCTTTCCGCTTGTCTCCAACTTGAACAGCTTTGTACACGCGATGAGTGAAGGCGGAAAAGATTTCGGCAGAATTTCTTCTACGGTAGGGCTTTCCAAGATTCACTAGTATGTCTACTGTGTCTAATCATTTTCTCTTCTCTGGTTAGTGTATTCTGAACACCTCAGACCAATTACGGTCTGTCCTACCCGAATTGTGGGGATTCCTCCGCTCGTCTGGGCTATTTGGGGTTCGACTGCCCCTAGACCGACAACTCGTTTTTATTCGTTCCCTCGGAGAGATTGATGAGCCACTGCGTTGCGGGGGTTCCCCCCGTTGTAGCATGTGGCGTTGTTCCGTTAGGCGTGGTCAATTCAACTACTGGATTCCCTTGACTCTTACCGCTATTAGAAAAAATATGCGGCGGGAATATATTTCTCCAGTGTAGTCAGGGGTTTTATGTTGCGCCCTGCTTTCAATTAAGTTGCTTTTCTAAACCCGGTTTCGCCGTAGGAACTCCCTGTTAACGCCAGTGTCAACCCGCAACGGTCGTCTGATTGCGTCCAGTTAAGAGCTTCACTCTACAAGAGTCGAGCTTGTTCGGTGTGGGCAGATAAGGAGTCAATTCTGAGTCTGAATAGCAGGACTTGCACCTGCATCTGACCGAGAGTTCAGCCTTTAATGACAGTAATCTGCTGTCGGGCTGGCTTAGTTATGTTCGGACTGATTACCGTGATTCACTGAGCAACGAATCGCACTCCTCTAATTGACAAACTTCTTAAGCTCGTGAGATGAACAGCCCTGCGTTGGGAAAGTGGGTAGGTTTTTTGCTAAGGTTCGTATTGAGCAAGTCAGAAAAATCATTGCGATCGCTCAATCATGTTAGATTATAGTTTGTTGTTTCTCTTAAACACAAAATCTGAGACTTTCTTACCCATCTCCTCATTGTGGGAATGAAAAAAAGAACTGAAAAGTTAAGTTTTTTGAAAATTATGTGCAGCAATACATCTATTGCCACTAGCTTATATGGCTTACCAGACAAGGCTTAAAGGCTTACTTGAACATCATTATCAAAGAAAAATTAAAAGAATATGAAGTGCATTTTTACCCTCAAAAAAATGATATGTTAGATACAGAATTCAATTTCGCGCCTTTATGGAGTAGAACAATATAGATTACTTGAGTTTTTCACCCTCAAACCCTTGGTATTTATTGCTTTTAACGCAAATTGAGGGCAATGTGAGTACACATTTAAATAACCAAAATCCAGTTGCAAGTAGATTAAATTCTTTGCTGGGATTGGGTTGTGGCTGAGTACAAAGAAATCCTGAACCCCTATCTATAAACACTAGAACCCTAATCAAAAAATACTAGAACCCCTACCCGAAAAAAACTTTTTTAATTCTTGTAATGCTTGAAGAATTAGGGTTTTTAGTATTTGAGTACAAAAGTAATAAATCCAATAAATTCTATCCTAGAGAGACGCACCGTTTGGCTAGGAGACGGCTGCTATAAATCTTATATCGCCAATCACCTAACGCTCTGAAACAAAACAAAGCGAAAAGTGAGTGGAGGGATGACATGCACCAAGCCTGAAGTGAAAAGAAGTCGCGGCTGTAAGCACAAATTCTACCCAAGAACCGAACCTTGACACACCAGCCGAACATCACATATCTATCGCCTGCCTTACTTGAAAACAAGTCGCCCTCACCCAAGGGTTTGCAGGCAGTGTGGAAGACGCGACTTCAATTCTGGGCATAGAGAGTGGCAACAGCATCTCCCACAGTGGCAGCCAAGTCCACCGACCTTTTGCGAAACTCAATGACATCACCGTCTACACGACTCCTCAACTCCAACGCTACGGAATCGACAACCCAAGCAAAATCCGGTGGTTGCGGCTGCGACAGCACCACCAGCGCCACCGTGGAAAGGGACGAAAAGCTCCAAGAACGCATTGCTAAACATCCCTGCTACAGCGAAGACGCTCATCACCACTACGCCCGGATGCACGTTGCAGTTGCTCCCGCTTGCAACATTCAATGCAACTATTGCAACCGCAAATATGACTGCGCTAACGAAAGCCGTCCTGGAGTAGTTAGCGAATTGCTAACACCAGAACAAGCAGCACACAAAGCTTTGGTCATTGGTGGCAAGATTCCCCAAATGACAGTTGTGGGAATTGCCGGCCCTGGCGACCCTCTGGCGAACCCAGAAAAGACTTTCCGCACATTTGAGTTGATTGCAGAGCAAGCACCAGACATCAAGCTTTGCTTATCAACCAATGGTTTAATGCTGCCCGACTACATCGATCGCATTAAACAATTAAATATAGATCACGTTACGATCACCATTAACATGGTAGATCCAGAGATCGGTGCTAAGATTTATCCTTGGGTTCACTACAGACGCAAGCGTTACAGAGGTCTTGAAGGCGCAAGAATTCTCCACGAAAGACAGATGGAAGGATTGCAAGCTCTCAAAGATGCTGACATCTTGTGCAAAGTTAACTCAGTGATGATTCCCGGAATTAATGACCATCACTTAGTCGAAGTGAATCGAGTCATTCGTGAAAAAGGTGCATTCTTGCACAACATCATGCCATTGATTTCTGCACCTGAACATGGCACACACTTTGGTTTAATCGGTCAACGTGGCCCCACACCTAAAGAACTCAAAGAAGTTCAAGACAATTGCTCCGGTAACATGAAAATGATGCGCCACTGTCGCCAGTGTCGTGCCGATGCAGTAGGATTGTTGGGAGAAGACCGCAGCCAGGAATTTTCCAAAGAGAAATTCTTGGAAATGACTCCAGAATATGACATGGAGCAACGCGCTACCGTTCACGAAGGGATTGAGAAGTTTAAAGAAGAACTTAAAGTAGCCAAAGATAAGGCGCTTGCTGGCAAGAAATTTGCCAACAGTCCTAAAGTCCTAGTTGCAGTAGCAACCAAAGGCGGCGGATTGGTTAACCAACACTTCGGTCATGCGAAAGAATTCCAAATTTACGAAGTGGGTGGGGACGAAGTTCGCTTTGTCAGCCATCGCAAAATTGATCAATACTGCCAAGGTGGATACGGCGAAGAAGCTTCTTTTGAGCATATTATGAAAGCGATCGCAGATTGCAAAGCAGTTTTAGTTTCCAAGATTGGTAACTGTCCTCAAGAAAAATTGCAAGAAGCTGGAATTAAGACTGTTGAAGCTTACGACGTAATTGAAAAGGTTGCTTTGGAGTTCTACGAGCAATACGTTAAAGAATTAGGGAATAACGAATAGGGCATGGGGCATAGGGCATGGGGCATGGGATAAAAATTATCCTCAATGCCCTCCCCTAAACCCAATCCTCAATGCCCACTGCCCCATTCCCAAAAAAGGAGAATAAATCATGGCTTACAAAATTCTTACTAGCCAGTGTATTTCCTGCAATCTCTGTCTAACGGTATGTCCCACAAATGCAATTAAAGTGGTTGACGGACAGCACTGGATTGACCCTGAACTTTGTACAAACTGTATTGGTAGCATTCATACCGTGCCTCAGTGTAAAGCTGGTTGTCCCACCTGTGACGGTTGCGTTAAGCAGCCTAGCGATTATTGGGAAGGCTGGTTTACCAATTACAATCACGTAGTTGCTAAATTAACAAATAAACAAGATTACTGGGAACGTTGGTTTAAAAGCTATTCCCAGAAATACTCTGAGCAGTTGCAAAAGCGTCAATCCCAATCAATGGGTTCTGAAGCTTAATTAAATAATTCCTAATTTGTAATTGAAGACAACAATGCAAAATAACTGCATCTATCTTGATAATAATGCTACCACTAAGGTAGACCCAGAAGTTATAGAGGTAATGTTACCTTACCTCACAGATTATTACGGCAATCCCTCTAGTATGCATACCTTTGGTGGGCAAGTCGGTAAAGCAGTGAGAACAGCAAGAGAACAACTTGCAGCCATCCTGGGAGCCGATGAGTCAGAAATTGTCTACACAAGTTGTGGAACTGAGGGAGATAACGCCGCGATTCGAGCCGCACTGTTGGCACAACCAGAAAAGCGCCACATTGTCACCACCCAAGTTGAACATCCAGCAGTACTTAATGTCTGCAAACAATTAGAAACCCAAGGTTATAGTGTTACCTATCTATCAGTAAATCATCAAGGGCAGCTGGATCTAGATGAGCTAGAAGCTTCCTTGACGGGTAACACCGCCCTGGTGACAATTATGTATGCTAATAATGAAACCGGCACGGTTTTCCCAATTGAGCAAATTGGGTTGCGCGTCAAAGAATATGGTGCTATCTTCCATGTAGATGCAGTGCAAGCAGTGGGAAAAATCCCCTTAAATATGAAGACTAGCACGGTAGATATGTTAACCCTGTCTGGTCACAAGCTGCACGGGCCGAAAGGAATTGGTGCTTTGTATATCCGGCGCGGAGTTCGGTTCCGTCCCTTCATGATTGGGGGACACCAAGAACGCGGACGTAGAGCAGGAACAGAGAATGTTCCAGCAATTATCGCCTTGGGCAAAGCTGCGGAACTAGAACTGTTACACTTAGAAGAAGCGACGGCAAGAGAAAGAAAGCTGCGCGATCGCCTCGAACAAACTTTACTCGCTAAAATTCCCGATTGTGTAGTTAATGGCGATGTTACGCAGAGATTGCCAAACACAACCAATATCGGCTTCAAGTACATTGAAGGTGAAGCAATCTTACTGTTATTGAACAAATACGGTATCTGTGCATCATCCGGTTCTGCTTGTACCTCCGGTTCACTGGAACCTTCCCACGTCCTTCGGGCAATGGGCTTACCCTACACAACTTTGCACGGTTCAATTCGCTTCAGTCTTTGTCGCTACACCACAGAAGCCGAAATCGATCAAGTAATAGAAGTAATGCCCAGTATTGTAGAACGTTTACGCGCCCTCTCACCCTTCAAGAATGATGATGCAGGTTGGTTGCAAGGACAAGAACAAGCACTAGCGCATCGTTAATTAGGGAATAGGGAGTAGGGAATAGGGAATAAAGAATTTACTACTCCGCACTTAGAGTTAATGAAGGAATAGGGAATTTACTACTCCCCACTCCCCACTCCCCACTCAGCACTCACCACTCATTACTCAGCACTCAATATGTGGGACTACACCGATAAAGTATTAGAACTGTTTTACGATCCCAAAAATCAGGGAGAAATTGAAGAAACAGGCGAAGCTGGAGTTAAGGTTGCAACAGGTGAAATCGGCAGCATTGCTTGCGGTGATGCTCTAAGATTGCACCTGAAAGTGGAAGTAGAATCTGATAAGATTTTAGATGCCCGTTTTCAAACCTTTGGTTGTACTAGTGCGATCGCATCTTCTAGTGCATTAACCGAAATGGTCAAAGGTTTAACCTTAGATGAAGCTTTGAAAGTGTCCAATAAAGACATTGCAGATTACCTTGGTGGTTTGCCAGAAGCAAAGATGCATTGCTCTGTCATGGGACAAGAAGCGCTAGAAGCCGCTATCTATAATTATCGTGGCATACCTCTAGCTACCCACGATGATGACGATGAAGGCGCGTTAATTTGCAGTTGCTTTGGCATCAGCGAATCTAAAATTCGCCGCGTGATTCTAGAAAATCATCTCACGGATGCCGAGCAAGTAACAAATTATGTAAAAGCTGGTGGCGGATGCGGTTCCTGTCTGGCGAATATCGATGATATTATTAGATCAGTTCAACAGGAATACGCCTCACCTGCTCTCAACAATTACGGCGTACAAGTTGCCACAGAAATTGTTAATTCAAAGCAACGATCGCTAACAAACGTGCAAAAGATTGCTCTAATTCAAAAGGTTCTTGATGAAGAAGTTAGACCTGTACTGATTGCAGACGGGGGAGATGTAGAACTCTATGATGTAGAAGGCGATCACGTTAAAGTTGTACTGCAAGGTGCTTGCGGTTCCTGTTCTAGTAGTACAGCAACTCTGAAAATTGCGATCGAAGCCAGATTACAAGATCGTGTCAGCAAGAGCCTTGTAGTCGAAGCAGTTTAGGAATTGCTGTAGGACTTAACGTAATCTACAAATACGCTCTAATATGCATTCAGCCAGGAACAGAAAGTAGGATTTGAACCATATAATTGTCTCCACATCAATGCTTCAATCCTACCGACAACCGATAGCTTTATTAGCTATCACGGCTAACAGCATATAGGCTTCATACATTAAGCGCCTACTTGCAAATTTCATCATCCAACTCGCTTCAAAGGAACAGGATATGAGCACATTGTACGACAACATTGGTGGACAACCAGCTATTGAACAAGTAGTAGATGAACTCCACAAACGCATTGCTACAGACAGCCTCCTCAGTCCCATTTTTGCTGGTACAGACATGGCAAAGCAACGCAATCATCTAGTTGCTTTCTTAGCTCAAATATTTGAGGGGCCAAAGCAATACGGCGGTCGTCCAATGGACAAAACCCACGCAGGATTGAATCTACAGCAACCACACTTCGATGCGATCGCCAAGCATCTCGGTGAAGCAATGGCTGTGCGTGGAGTGTCAGCAGAAGACACCAAAGCTGCACTAGATCGCGTCACAAATATGAAGGGCGCTATTTTGAACAAGTAATAGGACTTATGCATTGATTGTTGACAAATAACAACATCAAGTCCTATTGAATCTTGCAAGCTGAAACATATTATGACGTATTTGTAAATCGCGTAATTTTCTTTGTTCTTTGTCAAAACAAATGACAAAGGACAAAGGACAAAAAACCAAAAGAAAAAAAATTTAACGAGGAAGATCGATGAACTTACTGTCAATAATTTTGGCTGTGGAGCGATCGCCCCCAGCAGGCATTTATGCCAACGCTACCAACGATGCTCTACACGCGCTCACTACTGTCGCTCAACTGGCGTGAACGCAACTGACAAACGCACAGACCCACCAACCAACCAATTGCAGGGAAACAAGAACCATGACAGACGATAACATTAGACAGATAGCTTTCTACGGTAAAGGTGGTATCGGTAAATCTACCACCTCTCAAAACACCTTGGCAGCTATGGCTGAAATGGGTCAACGCATCCTCATCGTCGGTTGCGACCCTAAAGCTGACTCCACCCGTTTGATGCTGCACAGCAAGGCTCAAACAACCGTTCTTCACCTCGCCGCAGAACGTGGTGCAGTAGAAGATATCGAACTCGAAGAAGTAATGCTAACCGGTTTCCGTAACGTTCGTTGCGTAGAATCTGGTGGTCCAGAACCCGGTGTAGGTTGCGCCGGTCGTGGTATCATCACCGCCATCAACTTCTTAGAAGAAAACGGTGCTTACCAAGACCTAGACTTCGTATCTTACGACGTATTAGGTGACGTTGTGTGCGGTGGTTTCGCAATGCCTATCCGCGAAGGTAAGGCACAAGAAATCTACATCGTGACATCAGGTGAAATGATGGCGATGTATGCTGCTAACAACATTGCTCGTGGTGTTCTCAAGTATGCTCACACTGGTGGCGTGCGTTTGGGTGGTTTGATTTGTAACAGCCGTAACACAGACCGAGAAATCGAATTGATCGAAACCTTGGCAAAACGGTTGAACACCCAAATGATTCACTTCGTACCCCGTGACAACATTGTTCAACACGCAGAATTGCGCCGGATGACTGTTAACGAGTACGCACCAGAAAGCAACCAAGCTAACGAATACCGGACATTGGCTACCAAGATCATCAACAACACAAACCTGGCTATTCCTACACCCATCGAAATGGAAGAACTAGAAGAATTGTTGATTGAATTCGGTATCCTCGAAAGCGACGAAAATACCGCCAAGTTGGTTGGTAAGACTGCTACTGAAGCTCCTGTAGCATAAGTCGCCACTAATAAATAACGCTTTAGCACAAGGAAAAAGGAAGAGCTTCATATCTTTCCTTTTACCTCTCCCTCGCATCTCCCCCCTAACCTTAGAGGGGACTCCTAGTCCCCCTATGCCCCGATCCTTACGAGTCACAGAGGCTAAATATGACACCTCCAGAAAATCAAAACATCATCGAAGAAAGAAAAGAACTAATTAAAGAAGTTCTAGACGCTTACCCCGATAAAGCTAAGAAAAAACGGGAAAAGCACTTAAGTGTATACGAAGAAGGTAAGTCCGATTGCGGCGTTAAGTCTAACATCAAATCCCTTCCTGGTGTAATGACCGCTCGTGGTTGTGCTTACGCCGGTTCTAAAGGTGTGGTTTGGGGTCCTATTAAGGACATGATCCACATCAGCCACGGGCCTGTAGGTTGCGGTTACTGGTCTTGGTCTGGTCGTCGTAACTACTACATCGGCACCACAGGTATTGATACCTTTGGTACCATGCACTTCACCTCTGACTTCCAAGAAAGAGATATCGTGTTCGGTGGTGACAAGAAACTTGTCAAGCTAATCGAAGAACTAGATGTACTTTTCCCTCTCAACCGTGGTGTTTCCATTCAATCTGAATGTCCCATCGGTCTAATTGGGGATGACATCGAAGCTGTTGCTCGCAAGACATCGAAAACAATTGGTAAGCCAGTTGTACCTGTGCGTTGCGAAGGCTTCCGGGGTGTTTCCCAATCTTTAGGACACCACATCGCTAACGACATGGTTCGTGACTGGGTATTCACCAGAGCAGACCAAGCTAAGAAAGACGGTACACTTCAGTTTGAAGGTACTCCTTATGATGTAGCTATCATTGGTGACTACAACATCGGTGGTGATGCTTGGGCTAGCCGCATCCTGTTAGAAGAAATCGGCTTGCGCGTAGTCGCTCAGTGGTCAGGTGATGGCACCATCAACGAAATGTTGATGACCCCCAATGTGAAGATGAACCTCATCCACTGTTACCGGTCGATGAACTACATCAGCCGTCACATGGAAGAAGCTTATGGTATACCCTGGTTGGAATACAACTTCTTCGGCCCCACCAAGATTGCTGAATCTTTACGGGAAATCGCTTCCAAGTTTGACGAAACAATCCAAGCAAACGCTGAGAAGGTTATCGCCAAGTATCAGCCAACAATGGATGCGGTAATTGCTAAGTACCGCCCCCGCTTGGATGGTAAGACCGTTGCCATCATGGTTGGTGGTCTACGTCCTCGCCACGTTGTCCCAGCTTTCCAAGACTTGGGCATGAAGATGATTGGTACAGGTTATGAGTTCGCTCATAATGACGATTACAAACGTACCACTCACTACATCGAAAACGGCACCATCGTTTATGATGACGTTACCGCTTACGAATTTGAGGAATTTATCAAAGCGCTGAAGCCTGACCTAGTAGCTTCTGGTGTGAAAGAGAAGTACGTCTTCCAAAAGATGGGTCTACCTTTCCGTCAAATGCACTCTTGGGATTACTCCGAACCTAGCGATCGCTCCTCAACATCATATAATGCAAGATTTTTTCGCGGCGAGAGAAAAAAGAGCCTATTTCTAGCCTAAATGCCAGTTGCAGGGTTATCTAGGAACAATCTGTTTTTATGCTTTAGACAGTATAACTCTTATGAAGTCTGGTTTTGAGATTTTGCTTGCATTTTGCTTAAATAATAACTGTAAAATGAAAGACTATTTTAAATGACGATTTTTTAGATTAAATGGTGCGATCGCATGATTGAAAACACAATCAATACACTTAAGTACACGTTTATAGACTGCACAACCAACGAGAAATAGATGCAACTTGGTTCTCTCGATTTAAATTAGCAGCGTTACTGAGAGTGCCGTTTTCCAATTGATTCCAGATTTCGCCTGCCATCCTTCTAGCGATCGCTGATCCTACGAAGAAAGTCAGAGGTGAATGCCCTACTCTCGAAAATGCTTCACGTATACGATTTAGTGCTGCTTGTGCAGTTTTCCAATGCTCATCTGCGCCTGCGGGATCTATACCACCTTTAAGTTCACCAAGGGCGATAACGTATGGTGCAACTACAGATGGTTCAATCGTGCTAGATTTGTTGGCTGCTAATTCTGTTGGGGCTTAAGCCTGCCGCAGTTAACAATCCCATCTCAATGCCCTTAATCTTTAGTAATTCAATAGGACTCTCAGCTTGACTAGCAGCTTCTTTAAGTGCCCTTGCTTCTGCGACGAATGGCGTAGCACGTCGATTTTTCTCCAGTGCAAGAGCCACAAAACCTGCACGAATTGCTTCATAAGTTGTTATAAGATCATCAATGGATTGAAGATGATTTTGATAGGAACACATAGGAATTAAATTTATGGCTTTTTCCATACATAAACGCACTTCCGCAATGGATCGCGTCCATGATTTCCCATTTGCTGGCTACTATTACCTTTATCACTTGGCAAAACAAGAATATTTTCAATAACGAAACCTAGTTGTTCGGCGAAATCAGAGAGAATCATATCTACTGAAATGCTTGCGCCTGCATAACGAACATTGTCGTTAACCATGAATAAAAGTGCCCCTGGTTTAAGAACACGAAAACATTCTTGTATTACACACGCCATCTCATAAAAATATCCTCTGACCATTCTTGGTATACCATTGTTATTTAATGCACCCTTTGCTTTTTGGTTATCTAAATATTTCAAGATAGCCTGCAACAAATCCTGTGAATCAGCAATAGCTAAGGCTGTTTTCCAGTCTGAGTTGATAGTCAATAAATCTTTGGGGCGATTTTCAACTGTACAACTTAGCATTTCCTGACGAAGGTTAATTAACTCCTTTTCAGAAATACCAAGTAAAGCTAGTTCCAGTGCATAAGTGCGAGTATAGTCGTATCGATTGCAATAGGGTGGGGATGTAATAATTGCATCATATACGGAATTGGCTAGGCGTGGCATAATCTCAAGACAAGATCCTCCATAAAGATGAATTTGACCTTGAGAATTTTTAATTGGGAAAAGCTCAATTTGTTGTGTAGAAGGCAGTAAATCATCAATAATTTCACTTATTTTATTAGCGATCGCATTATCAAACTCTAGAATTTCGCCTTTGTTGAAAGGTTTCTTGCTCTGTCCACGACCGGAACGATAATCCCAACGCAGATACTGTCCATCTTTACGTGTATAACTTATGGATTCTAAAATGCACAGTAAGGCAAAGTTTAAAACTGCTTGGACTCTATGATTTTCTCGTTTGCAAGCTGCAAGATACTGCTCAATTGCATTTATAGTTAGTTCAGCATAAGCTCCTTTTGTGATTCTCAATTCTGGTAAGTCTTGTTTCTGCTCACACTGCTTCCAAACCTCTAACTTTGACCAATTTTTGATTCTATCAAAATCTTCAGGAGTGAATTCAGAATCTAAAAGCTTTTTAGCATTAATTATTTGTTGACCAATGGACAATAATTCAATACCGTCAGCATCAATTCCAGCTTCACTAGCAGCAAATAGCGCTGTTCCACTTCCTGCAAATGGATCTAAAACCTTACCTTTAGCAACAGGGTAAGCGCATTTCAAAGGCTATTGACAACAAGGCTTTTCAGCATCATGATGATGAGATAAGCAAGCAGTTAAAATGGTCAACATATAGTTGTTATCCATAGCAGCTCTGTTTGATTTTTGACGGTTACTTCGCTTGAGTGATTGTTCCAAATTTAAAGCGTTAAGTGCAATTCGACGCAGCAATGATAGATTTTGTGGAGCATGGCCAGTACGGACGCGGCAAGCGTCTTCATTGAAGGT
>NZ_JACJTR010000067.1 GCF_014698795.1 Nostoc sp. FACHB-892 | reverse complement strand
TCAAAAATATTTGTCGAATTAAAACAAATAATAAAAATCCAGTCTTGAGATTACTATTCGTTGGTATATCCTTTCTTCTCGTCAATATTTGGGTGAATCTCCTTTGGCTCAAAATCAGTCGAAAAAGTAAAGGTAGCCGCTTGATTTATCGCACTCTTTTCGCACTCAAACAGATGTTAGCCTTTTTGTCTCAAGCCCTACAGCGGAAATATCAAATAGTTGAAAATATTCATATTCCATCCGGTTAGCATTAACAAATTATGAATTAGCTAATCATAAGTAATTATAATTTATACCATGTCTGCTGCTTAGAAGATCCTGTGTTTACAAGTATTAAAAGCTACAAATATTTTAGTGTTCGCTTTTTGGAGAAAAACTTTTTGGTTTACTGGTTATACAAACAGATAGCCTGATAAGACCGACGAATTTTTTCTACAGCTGCTAAGATTGCTTTACTTCCCCAGAATGATTATCATTATTGTTTAAATTTGAACTCTTGATTTTTGTTGAGTAATTTATTCCTTGGAAGCCCCTATCTGGTTTTTGGCTTAACCGAACCGTATTGATATGACAGCAAGTTTCGCAATAGGAATGGTTTCCAAAAAGTTGTAATGTAGCTGCTACCTGTTATTAATCCAGTACTTCTACTGATTTCTGTGTTTCTAACAATAAATCATTGGTTTTTATTTTTAAGGAAAGCATAATAAATATATACTTATCTACCCTCTGGGTGTACTACTGGTAAATTTATAGTGATGCAAATTGCTTTATTAAACACCAAGCTGCAAAAATTAGCAATTTGGAAAATACATACTGACAAGTTAGTTTGTGACTTACCTTTTACCACAGTGGTAGGACACCTAGAGTTATCCTGTTGCCTAAGTTTAGATTATGCTAGGCTCCGCGTTAACAGTGTATCTGTGTTAGAGAAGCTATCTTGGAAGAAGCGAATAGCACGCGGATACAATACGCTATGTGCGTGCTACAGTCAGGTTAATGCTAACGTACTTAGTGGAATTAGAGTATGATAACACTTGGTTCGTTGGTACGTTCCCGAAATAATAGCTTGGGCATAGGGAAGATAATTGATATATCTGATACCCAGGCAAATGTTGAGTATTTTTGCTCAGTTGGGCAACGCATAGAAAAAAGCTTACCCTTAAGTTCGCTATCTCAGTTGAAACTGGAGCGTCAAACTCGATGCTGTATTTACCTGGAGAGCCAAGAAGCATGGATTAACGGCAGAATTTACGAATGGGATGAGGAAACTCATAAGTATCGCATTGACTTACCTGATAAAAAAACGATCGCAGTCAACGAAGAACAAGTATATGTGCGTTGCAGTTTACCTCAAGCAGACCCCATCGAAACTCTGGCAATGAAGGGGCAAGAAACGCCCTATTTTCACGATAGACGCTTTGCTTTTGTTAAATGCTTAATTTTACAACGCGCTGTCAGTCGGGGAATGACGGGATTAATTTCCGCCAATATTAAGCTTTATCCACATCAAGTTGAAGTTGTCCGTCGTGTACTTGAAGATCCGATTCAACGATATTTATTAGCGGATGAAGTTGGACTGGGAAAAACCATCGAAGCTGGTGCTATTCTTCGTCAATATTTATTAGATGAACCTTCTGGACGTGCGGTAGTACTAGTTCCGCAATATTTACTGGAACAATGGCAGCAAGAATTAGAAAATAAGTTTTACATCTCCCACTTTCTCAAGCGGGTAGCAGTGCTGGCGGTTGAGGATATTCACAAAATCAACCCAAAAGCGAATATTGGCTTGCTAATTTTAGATGAAGCACACCACATCGCGGCAATGGCGACCTCTAGCGATGCAACTGTGCTACAGCGTTTTGAGACTTGCAAAAATATTGCTCATAAAAGCGATCGCCTGCTTCTATTATCGGCTACCCCGGTTCTTAACCACGAGCAAGATTTTCTCGCCATGCTGCATCTGCTCGATCCGACAACTTATCAACTTGATGACTTAGCAGGTTTTCGTGAAAGGGTAGTAAAACGCTAAGAGATTGGTCGAATTCTCCTATCATTTAAAGAAGGCGCAAACCTCTTTGCCCTGAAAACTAATCTCAAAAAGCTCCGTAACCTGTTTCCTGAAGACAAGTATTTACTTGAATTGGCAGACAATCTAGAAAATAGTTTACAAGCAAAAGCTAGCGATATAGTTGAAATTGTCAGGGCAATTCGTATCCATATTAGCGATACCTACAGACTTCACCGCCGGATGCTTCGCAATCGTCGCGCTTCCGTAGAAGATGTAATTTTTGACCGTAATATTACACTGAGAACCGAGTATGATTTAGATGAGCGATCGCCTGACATCCACGAACTAATTGAGGAATGGCGTGATGTAGCTCCTGATGACAAACAATATCACCACATTTTTCTATTGTTCTTCCGTGCTTCTGGCACTTGGCTGGGTATTTTAAAACAGCTAATTCAAGCACGTTCAAGTAGTATATCCACTGCGGAATTAATTCGGGAGTTTGGCGCTGATAGTGTTCGCATCCTGACTGAAACTCCTAAATTTGCTGGGGAAGTAGAGATTTTGCAAAGCCTACTGCAAATTATAGAACAACCTTCAGAGGATGGCGATCGCCTGGAATTACTCCAAACAGTCATACTTTACCAACTCTGCAAACCTTTAAAATTACAATCCTTGAAATTCAACCTTCCTAAATTGCTTGCAGAGGTTCAACAACGACTAAAAAGACCGATACCGGGAGACAGTCTGCCCAAAATTGTTATATTTACGAGCTTTGTGCAAACTTGCGCCGAAATTGTCCGTTACTTGAGCGATCGTTTTGGTGAGGGGACTGTTGTCAGTCATCAAGTTGGACAAACTCGCTCTCAAATAGAGGAGAACTTAAATCGGTTTAAAAAAGACCCCAAATGCTTTATTTTAGTTTGCGACTCCTCTGGCGAAGAAGGTCGTAACTTACAATTTACCAACTACATGATATGTTTTGACTTGCCTTGGTCGCCAAATCGCCTAGAACAAAGAATTGGTAGGATAGACCGGATTGGTCGTCTATTGAAAGTTGAGTTTACAGTATTTGCTGGCGTAGACTTACCCGATAGTCTCCATGATGCATGGTATCGCTTATTAAAAGAAGGGTTTAATATCTTTAGACAATCTATTGCCAGCCTGCAATTTTATGTTGATGAAAAGTTGCCATTGCTAGCAGAAATACTATTTAAATCTGGTGCAAATGGTTTATTAGAAAGTATAGAAGTAATTCAAAAATAAATTCAGCAAGAACAAGTAAAAATTAGCGAACAAAATGCCCTAGATGAAATTGATGCTCTGGATGAAAACGCTACCCAATATTTTCAAGCTTTAGACGATTATGATGCTCGTCATCAGGAAATTCAGCAAGTAACTGAAGATTGGATCTGTGATGCGTTGAGATTTAAGCCAATTACTAATCCTAATTTGTCGGCACTAACGCGTTATAAACCTACCGAAAATACATTAATTCCAGCAAATGATTTAAACAGCAATTTTGCAGGGGTTTTAGAAGAATTTGGGACTTTCAACCGTAGGGTAGCAAATCAACAGCTTGGTGCAAAACTTTACCGCATTGGTGAAAAATTTGTAGACGCACTATCATCTTATATTCATTGGGACGACCGGGGTCAAGCCTTTGCTATGTGGCGAGTTGCAGAAACTTGGGATTCTGGGGAAGGTGAAGAGTGGTATGGTTTCCGATTGAATTACGTTATTGAAACAAATTTAACGAATTACAAAACCACCACAAAAGATAAAACTTTGCAAAGACGCGTAGATGGGTTATTCGCTCCAATTGTAGAAAGTGTATTTATTGATGCACGATATGAACCAATGTGTGCGGTTGAAGATGAAACACTATTAAATATCCTGCAACGTCCTTATAATGGCAAGGGCGGTAAATATCGAGATTACAACTTAGCCAAAAGTCGGTTATCTATTCTTGATAATTTTATTGAGTCTAGCAGTTGGCAAGAATTTTGCCATCAGGCGCGTGACACATCTTTAGAATTACTCAGTCAGCGTCCCGAATTTATTTCATTATGTGAAAATAGCGCTATCCGTGCTGAAGAAAAGTTAGGTAAGAGACTAGACCAATTGCGCTTGCGTCTCAACCGACTTACTAACCAAGAGCGTATTTATAATAACGTACTGGAGCAAGAAGTCAATAACGAAACGGCATTAAACCAAGTAATTATCGAAGGAATTCTTCATCCTAGCATTCGTCTTGATTCTGTTGGTTTTATTATCGTTTCTGGGCGACCTCCAGCTAAATCTGAGGAGGATGATTTATGATTGACTCATTCTCAGAACTTCGAGAGATTCTCAAAACAGGTGAAGGACAGCGTGAAGCAATTCGTGCAGTTTTGACTGCTCCTGATAATTCAACTTTAGTAATTAACTTACCTACGGGTGCGGGAAAAAGCCTTTGCGCTCAACTACCTGCATTGCTGAACTCCAGAAACAATAATGGTGTCAGTGTGGTAGTTGTGCCGACTACAGCATTGGCTATTGACCAAGAACGAGCATTAAAATCAAAATCTTCTGTACACCATGCCACAGCGTATTATAGCGATGATTCTGTGGAAGGGAAAGAAAGAAGAGAAGGGATACGCGATCGCATTCGCGTCGGAACCCAAAGGATAATTTTTACCTCTCCTGAAAGTTTAATGGATTCTCTAGCACCTGCTCTGTATGAAGCAGCCAAACTAGGGATATTACGGTATTTTATTATCGATGAAGCGCACATGGTAGAGCAATGGGGTGATGATTTTCGTCCCGCATTTCAAGAAATTCCCGGTTTGCGAAGAGATTTACTGCGTCTTAATTCCTTCACAACTTTATTACTAACAGCAACATTAACAGAATCTTGTTTAGACACCCTGGAAACCTTATTTGGGAAAGATTTACAAGTAATATCTGCTGTACAGTTGCGACCAGAGCCTGCTTATTGGTTTAAGCGATGTGAGAGTGAAGAAGTTAGAAAACAAAGGCTACTTGAGGCAGTTTATCATCTTCCTCGCCCGTTAATTATTTACGGAACTAAAGTTAAAGATGTCGAGAATTGGAAACGAGAATTAACCCGCGCTGGATTTAAAAGATGTGACCTGATGACAGGTAAATCTACTACTCAGCAACGTGAGCAACTAATTGAAAAATGGCGAGAAGGAAAGATTGATATAGTTGTTGCTACTTCTGCCTTTGGATTAGGTATTGACCAATCAGATGTCAGGGCAGTAATTCACCTTTGTATTCCCGAAACTATTGACCGTTTTTATCAAGAAGTTGGACGGGGAGGAAGGGATGGAAAAGCATGTATGTCGCTAACATTATATACAACTGAAGACTTCAATGTTGCTCGTGGTTTAAACGAAAAATCGACAATTACTATCGAGAGAGGATTGCAGCGTTGGCAAAGTATGTTTGCGAAAAAAGAACCCCTAAAAGACGGTAAATATAGTGTGCCTATTAATAATCCTCCCTCTTTGCTAGAAGGAGATATTGATATGCAAAGTGACCAAAATAGGGCTTGGAATATTCGCACGTTAACTTTGATGAACCGAGCAAATCTAATTGAAATAGACTCAGAAGAACCTCCTCAGAAGAAAAACTCTGAATCAGAATCTGAACAAGCTTATCAAGCAGCTTGGGATTTATACCGAAATTCTCGCAGTATTCGTATCCGCAATGAATGCCATTTAGAAAAATTTATTTGGGAATCTGAAGTTGAACCGGTTCGCCATCAACGCCAAAGCTGGAGTTATAAAAACCTTGAACTGATGAAAGAGGCTTTAAAAGCTAAACGTTGTATTTCAGAAATATTTGCACAAGCGTATAGTATTCCCTCACGTCACACTCCAGAACCCAGAAATCCCGTGATAGTTTCTCATGCTTGTGGAGGTTGTCCTGTTTGTAGAAAAAATGGAGTCACACCTTTTCCGGGAATAATGCCTACTTCCAGACCTGTATGGCAAAAACCTAATTTTATTCCAGGTAAAGAAATGCAAAGAGTGCTTGTAGGTGAAAAAAATCTGCTTATTTTCTATGAGTCACTGGAACAATTAAATAAGTTTCAACGAGGTCGAAAATTGTTCAAGTGGTTAATAGAACAGGGTATGAAGAATATTGTAATTTCACCAGAATATAATCAATTTTTGAAAGAAACTAGTAAAATACATAACTCCTTTATTTTTATATTTGATAGTTACGAACCTGTGCTAATGCCACGAATACCCACTCTGATTTTTCATCCTCCAGGAACACCTCTACCTGCAAAATATTTATCTAATTACAGTACATCAACCACAACGCGCATCATTTTACTTCCTATAAATACACCAGACCCAGATAGAGAAGATCGATTATTAATTAATATTTTTTCAGGCAGATATTTTAAATTTGATGTATTTTGTACAGAGTGTGACTTGGTTGAATGATCACTTAGATGAAGCTATCACCCAAGTTTTAAATTTTGGTCGAGAAGACTTGCAGCAATTAATGCGGGAAGTACGAGAGACATTAGCAGAAAAAAATATTGAATTAGTACTTTTAATTGAAGATTTCGCTAAATTGCAAGGTATTGATAGAGAAGTATTGGAAGCAGTTTTAGCAAGACCTCAGCAAGCTGGAAATAAGCCATTATGTGCTATGCGTACAGCATTAGCTTGTACTACAGGTTATTTTAAAAATTTGATTGATACAGTGCAACAGCGCGTTACCTTCAGCGTCAATCTTAATATTGATACAGTTGGTAAGCAATCTTTAATTACTCAGGATGATATTCAAGTATTTGTTGCTAGATATCTGAATGCTGTTCGCTTAAAGGAACAAGACATTGAAAACTGGGCTAATTCTCAAAATAGAGATGAAATAGAAAGCGCTTGTAACGAATGCGAACATTCCCAAGCTTGTCATACAGGATTTGGTCATGTTCAGGGAATGGGTCTTTATCCTTTCAATTCTAAAGCTTTAGAACAGATGTTTGGTAGGGTAAATCCAGATGAATTTAACCCCAGAATCTTAATTAGAGATGTATTGAAATACACTTTGGAAAATTCTATTGATGATATTGAAAATGGGCGTTTCCCTTCAGTTACTTTAGGAAAACACTTTGGTAACATGAGATTGAGTGCTGAAGTTAGGTTAAATATCCAAGCTAAAGACGCGCAAAATATCAAGCGTCGTGAGGTATTTTTAGACTTGTGGGATGATAGTAATGAGCTTTGCAATTTGTCGCCAGAAGTTCATACTGCTTTTAATTTACCTCTGCTTGATGTCAAGACTAAACCGAGACAAATTCAGCAGGTTACACCCCAAACTCGTAAAGTAACACCAAGCGTTGTAGATCCTTCAGGGGAATATAAGATTGATACTTTAGTTCAGGAAATTCCAGAAACGCTGACAAAAAAACTGGAAATTCTCGACAGTTGGAACAATCAAGAAATTTTACCAGATGCGATCGCCAAAGATATCCGCGAGTTGCTTTTCCCCGCTATTATCGAAAAAATTGAATGGGATACTGAGATGCTACTGAAAGGTAGTTTCGTCGGTAGTGGTGGTAAGTTAGTTCAACAGCGAAATCTCATTTTCTATAACCCTAAAGTCAAGAGAGGGACTTATTCTGGGGTTGTTTTATCACTTCCCCTGAACCCAGACGATGAGAACGAATTTACAGAAACCGCATACGTATTTCAGGGTATATTAAAATACAATCAATATAAGCACTGGAAGTTTGAAAATGGCGATCGCTATTTTCGGATGTATGCAAAGTATCTAGAACGTTGGAGTCAGTACATCGTCGAAAAAATTCGCCTTTATCCCCGCGAATCTGGTGAAGCTTGGAACCCCGTCCCTGCTGCGGTGGAATTGCTAGCGATTAGTGCCACGATGGCAGGGTATCCTACTAATACGCTCGAAAATTTGATTAATTCTTTGTTTATCGACTTAGATAAAAGTGATGATACAACTCGTGCATCTAGTTGGAAAAAACTGTTTGATACTTTTACTCTCAAGAGAAACCGAGAAGCATTATTAGATATTGTTAAAAGTAGAATTGCTTGTACAAAAGGCAGTAATTCAACGTTTCAAATTATTGATGCAATTCAAATTATTGAACCTCTAGAAAAAGTGCGTAAATCTTGGCAACCTCAAGAGCAAATTCCTGAAGATGTCCGCGATAAATTTCCAGAGTTGCAAAAGGTACGTCAACAAGTCGATGAACTCCTAGAGAATGCTATTCAAGAAGAGTACGAACGACAGTTTAATATTTATCAATCTCTAGTATCTGAGTTGGGAGAAGAAATTAATAAAGAGAAAGTTATTAAAACTCTCGAAACTGCAATGATTTCAGCACAAAGTGAAGGTGTATTTCGTGGTAGAAAAGATTTTGTTGGAATGAAAGACATACTAAATAAATTTAGACGTACCGCAATTACAAAGTATCAAGATACAATGAAGCGCGTACAAGCTGAGAAAGACAACCCAGAAAGTAAAGTTGGTAAATTACTTCAAGACTTGAGTGAAGATTATCAAAAAATTATTACTGATTCTTCAGAATTCCTCGATAATACTAATAATTTTCTGGATGCTTCGATTCTTGAAGCCAAAAGTCGTATTGCAGAGTTAGAGCAACCTGATGGTGCAACAGGAGAATCTAGTTACGAAGAAATTTGTGAGGGGTTAGCTAACTTACGGGATCTTATGAATGAAATTAAAGGTGACACCAAATGCTCTTAGAAAAATCACAAGAACTAATTGAGTTATCTCAACTTAGAAAATCTCTGCAAGACTTTGTAGGTAATCTTAAAACTATTCAAACTAGGCAAAAGCAAATTGCTGATGCACTTGCAACTATTCAGCCACTTGTGGAAGCATTAAAAGCTTTTCGCCAAAGGGGTATTAACAATATTGATTTAACTCAGAAGGCGGACTTTATCTTAAGTTTTGTTATCAATACTGAAAATAATTTACAAAATGATTCTGAGTGGATTATTGACAATAAAAACTTTAAAGGCAATATTTTAAAATCCCATATTGAAAACCTAAAAGTTACGCTAGAACAGCAACTGAGCGAAGCATGGAAAAGCTACCGGGATCAATAAATGCCTAGCACTAACAATGAAATCCTCAATTTACTGGCTAAAGTGGAAGTTTTTAAAAACACAGTTCGGGACATTCAGATTATAGATAGAGAAATAAAAAACGTTATTTATCCGAAAAACAATGCTGAGTTTGCAGTATATGAACGTAAAATTGAACAATTAAAATATTATTGGAATAGTCTTAGTTCTGATGAAGTTCCTGAAGCTGTATTGCATTTTATTCGAGCAGCAGCAAATCAAGGAGCGCCTTTAAATCTTTTGACTTCAGAAGTTTAAGATTGGATTAATCAGCATGGTATTTCTGATTCCTTAAGAATTCGCTTGATTTAAAATAAAGTAAGGGCAGAGCAAGGGTGACTACCAACTGGGATAAAATAATTAGAGAATTTTTAGATAAGTTGGAACGCCAGGAAGTCCAACTTTTGACGTGGGGAATTATTGATGGTGGATTTTCTGAAGATGAAATTAAAGAACTTGCGGACGATTTTCTAAATAATTGCGAGATTGATGAGGATGTTTGGGATTTTATAGAGCAAATCATTGATCGCAAATTGTTATTTGAATTCAACCTCAGAGGCGATCGCCTTTTCCGCACCAGGATGGCGGAAGGGGTGAGATTATTTGCCCGTCTCCGCCAACTCTTCCCGAATAATAGTTGGCAAACATCTCCTACCTTAGTTGCTGATTATCGCTTACAAATCCGTCCGAGAATTTATCCAAAAAGGTATATTACACCTGAAACAGTAATTGAACAGCTAGAGGCAGATAAACTATTAACTCCAATACGAAAAAAAGCTGTTGCAGCTATACTAAATTCGCCATTGCGTGGCGAGGTTCAACTTGCAGACTTTCAGCTACGCGCTACAAGCCGGATGCTACGGGATTTAAACAGCACGAAAAGTCGCGGGATGATTGTTTGTGCTGGGACAGGAACGGGGAAGACTTTATCTTTTTACTTACCAGCACTGGCGCATATTGCAGGGTTGTTGAAAAAGAATGAGTATTGGAGTAAAGGACTAGCAATTTATCCCCGTAACGAACTTCTCAAAGACCAATTTTCTGAAACCTATCAAGAAGCACGTCGTCTCGATGCTGTCCTCAAAGCAGAAGGTAAGCGTAAAATTCTTATTGGTGCATTTTTTGGCTTAACTCCCAGAAGCGCAACCCTGGATCGGGTGCAGGATAAATGGGAATCTGAAAGTGGTGGGTTTACTTGTCCTTACTTGCGGTGTCCTAGATGCGAGGGTGCGCTATCTTGGCGGCGGGCTGATGTGGAAGCTGGTAAAGAACAACTTTCTTGTCTCAATCTATCTTGCGGTGCTGTTATCCAAGAAGATGAAGTAATTTTAACACGCGATCGCATGACGAAAACTCCCCCAGACTTGGTTTTTACCAGCACAGAAATGCTCAATCGGTCTATGGGAGACTCCCGTTACGGTCATATATTCGGCATTGCAACTGCGAAAAAGCCTCAGATAGTTTTGCTTGATGAGGTACATACTTACACGGGTGTTCACGGGGCACAGGTTGCTTACCTGTTGCGACGTTGGCAGAAAATAATTGCCACAAAAGTCCAATTTACGGGTCTTTCGGCAACATTAGAAAGTGCAGCAGAGTTTTTTAGCCAACTTATAGGCTTAAATCCTGGTTCTATCGAGGAAGTTTCTCCCGGCGAAAATCAAGTTGCGGAAGGCACGGAATATCAATTAGTTCTCAGAGGCGACCCCGTATCTGGAACGAGTTTACTGTCTACAACGATACTAACTTCGATGCTGCTACGGCGCATCCTTGATCCATCTGAAGACCCTCCCAGTCAAGGGTTCTATGGTTCCCGTGTTTTTGCTTTTACTGACGATTTAGATGTTACCAACCGCTTATTCCATAACCTTTTGGATGCCGAAGGATGCGACAGTTGGGGTCGTCCTCTGCGGGGAAGACAGCCATTTGCAGCATTGCGATCGCATAGTGCATCTGAGGGGAGCGAACGCTTGGTTGCTGGGCAATCTTGGCTTTTATGTGAAGAAATTGGTCATGGGTTGGAATTGCCTTTAAGTATTGGCCGTACTAGTTCCCAAGATACTGGAGTTACCCCAAATAGTGATGTAATTGTTGCTACTGCATCCGCAGATGTGCGGTTAGCCGAAGGACATGGTGAATTAAAACAAGCAAGCGATCGCCTCCGCAAAGTCCTGTCCTCTAAGGGAATTTTGGTAACGCATCCGGTGATGACTGCAATTAACGCACGGGTTTTGCGTCCTGGAAGTACCTCAGAAACCGATAAACTACTGCTGGATTTGATTCGTTTGTGGCATCAAGAAGAAGCGCGTTTAGGTATTGAAATTGATGCGCGGGTGTTTGCTTATGTCGCCAGCAACGATGACCAGTTGGATCAGGCATTGTTGCATCTTGGTTTAGTGCAGCCTAATCCCTATTGGCGGTTTCAAGTGATTTATGGGCTGTTGTGGGCGAGGGGAAATATTATTCGATCGCGTGCTTTATCTTCTTATAATCCCTTTGCTGTGGTTGCCGATGCTGATAGAGAAATTTTACTGGATATTTTGCAAGTGGGCGATCGCACAGTTTGGCTGAATGAACCCAACTGGCGAGAACAGGTGGAGGAAGCGTTTAAGCAAGGTGCATCGGTTTCGCTGATAGCGCCTCCTGATGCGAGAGGAGATTTAAAGTCAGCGATTTTGAGTTTAGCAGTCGAACCAATGGAACTTGGGTTTTTGCAGGTTTATCCATTGGTGGAGGGGGTGCAGAGGTATCCGGGAGGGTTTGGGGTGAGGCTACGGGTGCGAGAAACGGTGCAGTAATAATCTGCTTGAAGATAAAGTCTGACCATCCAACACAATATGGATATTAACCAACAAAAAGAACAATTTAGCATTAGCTATATTAGAGCGATCGCTGCCGTTGCAGGTTATTCTTTATATAGACCAGAAGTTGATAACGACAGCGTAGATTTAGGCATAGTCAGTAGAGGTGGTACAGGTAAAATCCTTTCCCCTAGACTAGAACTACAACTAAAATGTACATCTAGAGGTATTCTGGATGAGAGCTATATTAAATATCCCCTCAATCTCAAAAATTATAACGATTTAAAAATCAATGCCCTTGTCCCTCGGATTTTAGTAGTCGTTTTAGTTCCTGAAAAAATAACAGACTGGATAAAACAAACAGAATCCGAACTATGTCTGAGAAATTGTGCTTACTGGGTATCCTTGCGCGGAATCCCAGACACAGAAAATACAACCAATGTTACTATTGAAGTGCCCCGTAGTAATCAGTTTACGCCAGATGCGCTCCAAGGCATCATTCAACGCATTAGTTTTGGATATTTGCCATGAAAGTTACTATCAAAGATAGTGAAATACTCAAAACTGTTAACCCTGATGTGCTACAGGCACACTTGCTAGCTACTGGTTGGCATGAAACAGGGCGTATATATAATAATGCTGGGGCAATTTGGCGACTGAAAAAAGATGCCGCCGATGAATATGAAATTTTACTACCTCTTCAACATAGTTTAGGAGATTATGCTGAAAGAATCAGTGACATATTAAAAACATTAGAGATAGTAGAAAATCGTGACCAAGTTGATATATTAAGTGAATTTATTACCAACTATCCCAATTTCAGCGTACAAGGTGTAGTTATGCAAATTGCCACTCCTAAAATTGATAAACTGAGTGGAGAAATTACTTTACTATGTACAGTTTTTGAGAAATTGCAAGAAATTAAAACTGAATTAGCCGACCATGATTATATTTTAGCGATTAAAGCCTATCAGGAGCGTTTACCAATTCGCTGCATAGGTAATTTAGTCAGAGAAGACAATCGTTTTATTCTTAAAAATCCTCAAAATTTGCAAATTGACAAAATCTAAATTCAGACTACCAATATTTTTAGGTTTTTTCTAACTGAGTTCTGATAAGCAAAGTGCATCGGTTTCGCTGATAGCGCCTCCTAATACACAGGACAATTTGAAGTCAGCAATGTTGAGTTTAGCAGTTGAACCTATGGAACTTTGATTTTTGCAGGTTTATCCATTGGTGGAGGAAGTGCAGAGGTATCCGCGAGGGTTTGGGGTGAGGCTACGAGTCAGGGAGGTAGTGCAGCGATCATGTGTACAAAAATATTTTTAGTATAAATTATGTATACTTAGTGAGTATACTTCTTAAATTAATATTATGATTTAGAGTCACTTATTTTATTTTCTATGGTTCTAATCCTAGACTAGGAACTTCTCTTAGGAAAGGACTTAAATAAGTACAAGCCTTTGATAATTTACATTTTATTGACTAAGTAATAAATATAAAAAATGACAGTTTCTGAAAATTTGTGGGATAAATTTCTAACTTATGATAATTTTCTGCTGGCTTGGCAAAGAACAATTAATGTTACTAGCCGTATGATTATTGATGAGTTGGGGTTTAAAATATTTGCCTTTAATCTCGAAGCTAATCTAAAAGATTTAATAAGGCAAGTACAAGCAGAAGATTTTCCCTATACACCGTTAGCAGATCATAAAGTATATGTTCCCAAACCATCAACGACATTGAGAACAATGTCGTTGATGGCTGTACCTGATGTTATTGTTTACCAGGCTGTTGTTAATGTTATTGCTGACGAAAGTCATCAATATCTGGTAACTCACCAGAATCAACATATTTTTGGTAATATTTATGCTGGTTCAGGTAAACGCTGGATGCTCCGTCCCTGGAAACAACAATATAATAACTTCGTTAATTCTGTTGAAAGATTATACCGTAAGGGGAATTCTTGGATTGCTTCAACAGATATTGTGTCTTTTTACGACACTATTGACCACGAAAGACTTATTCAGATTCTATGGAAATATTGTAGATGTAAAAGAAATAGTAAATTTGAAAAACTCTTGAGAGAATGTCTTTCAAAATGGTCAGCACATACAGCAGATGTAAAAATGAGTCGTGGAATTCCTCAAGGTAGTAATGCTTCCGATTTCTTAGCAAATTTATTTTTATATGAACTTGATAAAATCATGATTTGTCAAGGATATAATTATGTACGCTATGTAGATGATATACGTATTTTAGGACTTGATAAGCAAACTGTTCAGCAAGGACTAATTCTTTTTGATTTAGAGCTTAAGCGGGCTGGCTTAGTAGCTCAGGTCACAAAAACTAGCATTCATGAAATAGAGGATATAAATAAAGAAATTACACATTTACGCTTTATAATTACAGATCCCACGGGAACAGGAGAATATACTCTAATTAAAGAGCCTACTATTTCTCAAAGTGAACAAGCTGAATTAGCGGCAGATTATGTTAAGAAAACAAATGCCGATAGTATAGACGAAGAAACAAAAGTATCAAATATCTATCCTGATTTGGATGAAGATTTGGATGAAGGTTTAGATGAAGAAGAGGGTGAAATATCCTCTTCAAATAGAAATCTGAATATAGATACAGATGGAAATGAAAAACTGCAAGAGCAATTGCGTGAGATATTTTTAGAAGCTTATTCACTTTTAGATAATTTAGACAAAAGTAAAGAAGCCGAATCAAATCTCACGTTTTGCTTATACCGACTAGAACCTCATGAGTCAATACGTAAGCAAATAATAGATTTACTTGACAGATTGCCTTGGCGTTCTGAAGCTATATGTTATTGTTTAGGACGTTTTAAAAATGATTCAGTTATTATAGAAGAATTGCAAAATTTTATAAATAAACATAAGGTATATTCTTGGCATCGTGCTAATTCACTATGGTCTTTATATCAAATTAGTGGAGCTAAAAATACTTCATTTCTATGTCGAGAATGGCTAGCTGATACTCGACTAGATTGGTATGCCAGAATGATAGCTGCACGAATATTGGGAAAACTTCCTGCTCAACATTCCTATTTTATGGAATGCTTACAGCAAGAACAGCATAATAGTAAAGATGATCCAGAAGCTTCATCAATGCTGAGACAAGAGTTAGCTTATAGTGCTTTTCAGAGGATTAAATCACATGATAAGCTTTTAGCATTATTTCGTTTAATTTGTACTGACAAAAGCCCTATATTACATAGGTTAGCTCTTTATCTTCTACAAATGAATAAATGTAGAGTTACTTGGGATGATTTAAAACCATATCACCAAGAAATAAGCAAGCTATCAGATTTAGTTAGAGATGTTGGCTTATCACCAGACGCACCCAAAATATGCTTTATCTATCAAACACTTTCAACCATGTATGACGTTTCCTTTTCATACAGAAATCTTTATCTGTTTTATGGCGTGCATTACGAAAGAGCAGTTGAGCAGTTACGAGAATCTGTAAGTAGTTATCATAAATCACCTAATGCTTATATCAGAACTTTCCATCAATTTGCACATCTTACTTTAATTGCTTTTTATGAATATGCGTTTCCTTCAGAATCAGGATTACATGATGGCTATGCATCTCTCACAGACAGAAAAGTTTTCACAGCTTCCCTTCCAAATGGCCACGAAACTTGGAAAGAACTTGGCTCTATGCGGAACCGTGTTGATCATCCAGTAGATAAAAAAACAAAATCACACTCCAAAAAGATTACTGTTGAAGAAACGAAGTTTTTTTGTAAAAAACTCAATGTTGCTCTCCAAGAAATTTTTAATTTTTGGCTAAATTCGTCTCCTGCTCCTGCTCCTACTACTTCTGTTACCGTATCAACAACATGATGAATAAACCAATCATCTAAATCTGAAAATTTCTCGATCGCACCCACACCGTTATAATCATCGATTAATTGAGGCACAATAGAACTAAAGGCACTGTGAACACACAATGACTACTCAATTGATGGTTCAACCCTCATCCTTAATGTCTTCTGGTATCAGGATGAGCGAATTCGGTGATATTTATCTTTTTAAATTTACCGATGAGCTACAGTCTCGCTTTGAAGAACTGTTGCAGAAAAAAAAAGCTGATGCGCTCACTCCTGAAGAAGAAGCTGAATATGTAGGCATTTCCGAACTTGAGCGAATATTTACCTTGATTAACGCTCAACTAGCAGCCAAAAGTAAATGGTGTCCGAACAAACTCGAAGACTTGTAAGAAAACGAGCTGAATATCTCTGCGAATACTGTCACTCTCCAGAATATTTGAGTCCAGACCGTTTTACCATTGACCATATCATGCCGCAGTCTTTGGGTGGCTCTGATGAATTGGATAATTTGGCATTAGCTTGTCATCGCTGTAATGAGCGTCACTATAATTTTACAGTAGGTACTGATCCCAAAACTCAAAAACAAGTCCCTCTATTTCATCCCCGTCAGCAACAATGGTCTGAGCATTTTATCTGGACAAAAGACGGGACAAAAATTGTAGGTACAACTTCTACAGGGAGAGCTACTAGCCATCGTTTTGACTTCAATGATCAACGTCGGGATGAGCCTTCGATTCAAGTTGCTCGTCGTTTTTGGGTAGAAGCGGGTTGGCATCCGCCCCAGTTAGATCCACGTCAAGAATAAGAAGAAATGTCATCCCGCTATATTCACTCCCGCCTAAGTTCCCGCCAAATCCCTGACTTACTCCAAACAATCTTCGTCGCCGAACTTATCACCCCCAGCCAATACATTTGGCTTGTTTCACCGTGGATATCTGACATCCCCGTTATCGATAACACGGCCAACACCTTTCTATGCTTAGAACCCTCATGGAGTCGTTCCCGCATTCGCCTCTCCCAAGTCCTCGCCACCCTAGCCGAACGGGGAACGACTGTACACATTGCTACCCGTCCCGACTCTCACAACCACAGATTTATTGAACAAATCAAAGTCAGAACTGATTATCAGGACGTTACCGTGCGATTCCACATTACCGAAGAACTCCACGCAAAAGGTATCCTGGGAGATGGGTATTATCTTGCAGGTTCGATGAACTTCACCTACAACGGTATTACAATCAATGAGGAAGTTGTAACTTATGAAACATCCCCAGAAGCGATCGCCCAACAACAGTTGATTTTTACTAACCGATGGGGAGGGGTGTAATGCTATTTTGGATTTTAGATTATTTAATTTTTATCCTGTAACGATTTGAGTACTTTTTATTACAGATCCTACTATATTAACTATGTGATATTCAAAAGCGATGACTAATGCTAGCAATGCAGATATCCGCCACTTCTTAGAGCAGTTTTTTGGCACTGACAACAAATTTGACCTTGGCAAGATTGAACGTGGCGAAGGAAAACAAGCCAAAATCCGTCCTTGGGTCGAGTTGTTGACCAAAGGCGAACGTCAGCCAACAATTCTTCCCTGCTGGCGTTCCGAGAGTGTAGATTGGTACGCCATCGCCCTTTCGGAACGCCAATTACGCCGTTTGAGTGAAGAATTAATGGCGTTTATTGGCCCCACATATTCGACATTTCGTGGACAAAGAGCGCAACTAAACCCCCAAGACCCTATAGAATTAGCAGTTTACGAATTTACTGGAGGCGCTGCGGTCAAACTGTGCGGACAAGCGACAGATGTTTGGGAAGCACTAGAGCAGATGCGCCGAGTGAGTGAGAGACGGGTGAAACGGGTCGCAGATATTCCCCGTCCCACAGGTCGCGTACTGCGGGACTTTTATATGGCATTGCAAGCAGGCGATGCCTACGGCGGGCTTACGCCTACGCATTGCTGCGGAAAACTCACTACAATACCTTGTAGACCAGCATCGTCTGGATGCGCTGAATCTGCTGTTTCTGCGGGTGCAACTCTTAGCAGAACTAGAGCAATGGAATGAGTTGCTTACCCTCCCGGAACTAGGCAATCTTTTGCAGGTTCGCCGCCCCTTCGCCGTTACCCAAGCTCTGCTGAAGGCAGTATACCGCACTGAACTACAACATTTTGAGGACAATAACGCCCCAGGCAGTGCTGTAACCTATTTCCAAGAAGTAGTTTTCCCGCGTTACAACAATCTTTTTGCTGTCCGTGCAGGCAGTAAAATCCCAGAAGTACTGAAATTATTTATGCTGCTGGCGGTGGGTGGAGAACCAACGAAACCTGCACTTCGAGACGAACTGCTGGCAATTGGGGAAGTTGAAGAAACTCACCGCAGCTATTTGCAAAGGTTAGCTGCACTGCTAAAAGATGCTACCCCGAACAGCGAAGGCGACCCCCTGCAACAAGCCGAACAGCTATCCAAAAACGGAGACTTTGATCAAGCATTTTTATTGCTTTGTAATATTCCGTCGTCGAAAGAGAAAGTTCGCTTGCTCCTTCAATGCGCCTACGAGTTGCAAACTTTGGCGGTGGAAAAAGCTGTATTGCAAGCCTTTGACGAGTTGACTGCTGACGAGCAAACAGCCTTGCTAAAGGTACGTTGGAATCAAGATTTTCTTACTCAACTGCGGGGAAGCCAGGAAGGTACAACAAAAGACACCCCAACAGCTTTATCTGTCCCAACGAATTGGTTGGAGTGGTTATGGCAACTTGATAAAAAGCCAACCTGGGAACGAGCGTTATACACTGCACGCCAGGGTTCTGCCGAGTGGGATGTCACTAGCTTGCTGATGCAACCACAGGCGGTGGCAGAATTTGACGAATTGTTAAGTAAAGTAGGCTCAACAGCTGAGTCTATCCTGCACGATGCGCTTCCTTACTTGCTGGGATTTTTTCAGAAAGATGAGCAATTTCCCCGTGGCGAGTTCGAGAGCCTTTATTACTCATTACTAGAACTGCTAGTCCTGAGTACAGAGGGTGGGGATGTTGATTTGGTTTTGTTCAATGATTTAGCGATCGCTATTTTAACTTTGGGAGTTAATACAGCAAAATATACAGAGATTGTAGACTATGCTTTGGAGCTTTGGGACAGGTTCGCCTCACCCAAAAAAGTTGATTGGATGCTTGACTTAATTGATGTACTAATATCATATCCCTGCCCAGTCCTAGAAAAGCGCGAACAACTTCTATTTGCTACGGCTGAAACTCTACGCCGTTTTACAGAACGTATTGATGAAGTGCAAAGGGGAATCTTTCGCGCTTTGGTAAAAGATTTACACTTAGGAGAATCGTTTCCAGATTTGCTTGACGAATCAGCGAGTTTAGTCGAGCAAAATCTGGAAGTTGAGGTGAATATTTTCCAAAAACTCAAGAGTAAATCTGTTCTTATTTACACTCTCACAGAAACCGCAGCAATCAGAGTAAAAAGTATTTTAGAAGCAGCTTGTAAAGAAGTGACAGTTTATCTCAGTCATGACAAGGGAGGTAATGATAGGCTGCGTCAGTGGGTGAGAAATTCTGACATTGTTGTGATGGTGACGGCTAGTGCTAAACACGCAGCGACAGGTTTTATTGAAGCGAATCGTCCATCGCATCTTGCGCCGATTCTTTTGGTTAACAGTAAAGGTAGTGCAAGTATGCTGCGTGCGATTAGCTTATATCTTGCACCAGGCGACTAGAAGTCGCACGCCAGGTGCTTCAAGTCGGCGGAGCCGCCCAACGCACTGGCTTGGCTACACAGGCAAAACCCGCGCAGGCGGGTTTTAAACCTTGATTTTCCGTTAGTCTTCACAATACCAGGCGGACTTCGTTTCTTTGTTTATATAGCCGCGATTTCTAATCGCTAAGGCTAGGTGCAAGATGTGAGTTAGGGAATATTTGGCATGTTCAAGCTAATAGACTAGGGGCGATCGCAAGAGCGCCGTTAACTTGCCGGATGATATAACCCCGTATTTTCGTTAAATTCCCACCCCATACCTGATCTATCCTTGCCCTTGCACCATGCCACAAAAAGCGGTGGATGCAGATTAATTCGCTGTTCACGTATAGTTTCTACATTTACACCAAGTCTTGAAGCTAAACCTTCTTCCGTTAATGGTTGGATTCGCGGAGTATGCCCTTGATAGGATGAATTGTTGTAGTACGATTTCTTCTGCCGCCTTGGTTGGTTGTTGAGATGATTTTGAATTTTAATAATCGCCTCGGTAAACTGTGTCATTCGGGCTGTCATCCCCTCAATTTTTTGTTCTAAATCGGCGAGATTATGGATTGCTCCAGTTTCGTTGCTATTAAATTCACCGAAGTTCTGTGATTTCAGCTTATCCAGTCGTGAGCAAATAGCTAATATCGTTTGGGAAGTACGCGATTTTAAATGGCAACCAGACCCGACACCGGAGGATAGACAACGGGGGTATTACACAATTAAGTTTTGGGGTAAGGGTGGGAAGTACCGGGAGATTGGGTTAGATCACGAGACTTCTAAGTTGCTTAAAAAATATCGGGGTATGGCTAGTGAAAAGATGCCAGTGTTCCCCAATATGTCGCCTGATCCAGCAAAAAAGGGTTTGCCGTTGAGCGATCGGGCGATTAAAAGATTGATTCAGGATATCTCCGAGGTGGCGAAGGTGAAATTTTCCTGTCACTGGCTACGCCACTCTCACGCAACGAGGGCGGTGGAAATTAAGCCACTGTTTCAGGTGCAAGACCAGTTAGGGCAGAAGAAAAGCGATACTACCAAGGGGTATGTAAGAGTGAAGAAGGATGCAGGAACCGGTACAGTGCTGCCGAGGTTTTGATTGGTTGATTTTGTCGTTACTTGTTCTTATTTAACTGATAGAGGTGCGATGGCAGTGGGCGAATGTCAGACTATCTGCAATGATTGTGCTTTTCATGCCTTAGTAGAAGGAGCGATAGAGTGCATTCACCCTGACGAATTTGGAGTGAATTGTTCTACCGTCATTTTCTGCAATTCATTTGAGCCAGCACTCATAATTGACAGTCCTTGCGTGACATACGGCAATGATGAAGAATAGGCTTTTGCGCTGCTATTTATATTACAATTGGTCAAGCCTCAGTTGCATTACAAGCAATGACGTTTACCCATTCTCTGTACCCAGACAATTGGTCAGAACTTGCCACTTCAGTTAAGCAACAAGCCCAGTGGCGTTGTCAAAAGTGCGGGTTACAGTGCATCCCCCCAGGAGAAAACACAGCAAAACTTACACGCTCAAAACGTAGAGTGTACACGCTACAGGTACACCATTGGGACAGAAATCCAGCAAATAATCACAGAGGCAACCTTATAGCTCTGTGCAGCGTTTGTCATCTTTTATACCATAGACGTGGTAAGTCTAATGTTTCACCGGGGCAGTTATCGTTGTGGTAGATGCGATACCTGCTTTAACTCTTCGGGTAACAGACTCAAACTCAAAAGCCTAGTCACAACGACTAGGCTTGAGTTGGGTATATTCCCAAAGGTTAATTATAGAAAGTGCGTTATATTTGCTTGTCTGTGTGTTACTACCACAGTAAAGTTAGCGAGGAAAGGAAAATTAAAAACGATATTACTCGATTCCAAACCAACCGCCAGTATCACCACCAGCCCAGCCGCCATTGCGTGCAGCAGCAAATGTTTGATTGCAAAGGGTTTTGAACTCAACAGCAGCACTAATATCTTTACCCTCATAACCCAAGGGGTGAAATATCCGCCCAATGTATCGACCTTGTAATCGGATTTGACCCATTACATAAATTCCACCACCAACAGAATAAATACTTCCTTCTTCATTGCGAGAATAACAAGCAATATAACCGCCATCTCGCAACATATACTTGTTGACGGTGGGCAGAATTTTCTCTGTATATCCAGGCGTTGCCCAGTTGACAACACCCCCTTCGTCACTAACGTATACCCTAAAGTCTTCTGGTAAAAGATAATTTGTCATTTGATATGCTACTGTTTCACAGAATACTGAAAACAACAGTGTAGCAGTAGTATCTCAAACTCTACCCACCTTTATATAAAACAATTTTCTTAGAGGAAAGTGGGAGCGATGCCTACGGCGGCAAGCAACGCCATTAATTCAATTGGGTGCGGCTCTTTTAAAAAGACAAAGCTTAGATTAGATAACTATTGGTAGTGAAGGTGGAGTTATAGAACAACGAGCCTGGGAAACAGAGGTCATCAGAGGAATGCCAATGCCATCTTTATATA
>NZ_JACJTR010000066.1 GCF_014698795.1 Nostoc sp. FACHB-892 | reverse complement strand
CTAAAATGGCCTCAAGTCCAGCAATTGCTCTTATTAAGCGACCACCTTTATCCATTTCTACGAGTGATTCGGTTACTTCGATGCCGTAAGAATCAGAAATGCGGAACTTTTCACATTCAAAAATTTCGCTAGGGTCAAGGTAATCTTTGCTCTGACGGGCACGGTACTCGCTCAAAGTAATATTCTTGGCCTTGGCAACAGCCGAATTGTGGGCACTATCCAAAGCTTGTGCTGCTGCTTTTAGATTTTCAAGAGATTGCTCATCATCTTCACTGCCCACACATATAAATGTATTGCCCATTTCGGTGAGGAGCGAGCGCAAGTCATCACGCAGATTATTGAGAGAATAGTGGCGGTTAGCCATAATTTGGCAGTAAGCCTCAAGCGCCCAATCTTTCTCTGCACCCCGCTTGCCTGTTTGACGGTCAATCCGCAACAGAAAAGCAGTCATTTCATTGGTTTGGAGCAAGCGCTCTTTAATCTTGGATGCGTTTGTATCCTTGTAACCAAAGGGAGGACGCGGGGCCACCCAAATATGAAACGGGACTTTTGGACGATAGCGGTACAGTTGTTGGGCACATTCGGTAGCGGTTTGGGAAACGCCGTGAAAGACACCAAATACTAAGTCAAAATGATACTCCGAGATATCGACACCAGTACCGAGACTGGGAGAGGTGAACAAGGCATCAAAGTTTTTGACGGCGTTGGTGATATCTTTGATGAAAGCGACATTCTCATCACTGCCAGAATTATCGGAATGAACCGACCAGATGCGCCATTTTTGTGGTGTATGTGATTTTTCGGAGTTAGATTCTTCGCATTTGATAGTAAAGGACTTGTCGAGTTTCTTAATAAAACGCTTACTGTCACTTGCAACCATGACTTTCTCACCAAGCATCAGCGCTGCCGAGATTTGGGCGACTATGGCGCTAGAATTATCCCCCTCGTACCAATAAATTGTGCGTGAACCGTTGCGCCACTCGTTTTTAATGATGTAAGGTACTTCACCGAGTGGTCGCATTGCAAGAAAGAAGTTTACCGTTAAATCATCCATGTGTGCATCAGCGATGACGACCAGTGGCGCGTTGTATACTATATATTCCAGTACCTCCAAAATGGCGGCGCGATGTTGTTTGCAAGTATTACTGTGTAGTAAGTGGGTGAGGTATTGGCAGGCTTCATCTATAAATATGCAGCCGTAGGTGAGAGATTGGGTATTCAGCTTATGCAAGCTGTCAATAGTAATACTAAGGGCTTGGGCCTGGGCTAAACCTGTGTAACCCAAGTCGGAGTACATCGCCGTCCGCAAGCGTTCGGCAAGATTTTTCAACAAGTTAACCCGATGTCCATTGTTGAGAAATCTGGCATCAGGATTTTGGTCACGCCACCAGCGCATAAGTTCAGTTTTACCAGTGCCCATGTCGCTCCAGAGTACGACTAGCCCTGATTTTGGGAAATTGAAGGTAGGGGATTTCTTCGATTTGTCTGAATCAACTCCGCCAGAATCGGTAGACTCCTTGTTTGGAGGATGTCCTTTTATAGATGGCGTGAAAAGTTGTTCCTTTTCAAGCTCATAAAGCTCAGGCACTCTCAAGCATTTTTCTTCAAGTTCAGGAATGCACAAAGCCTCAGAGAGATACTTGACATTAACAGTGACATCTGGTTTGTATTTGCTAAGTCCCCATTTCTTAGCCCGATATGAGCGCTGGTAATCGGCAAGTGATTTAGCATCATCTATAATTGCAGTTAGTAGTGCATTGGCATCTTCACTGCGACTAACTACAAAATCATCAACGCCTTTTTCTGGCCCCGGCAACAGCGCAACTTCACAAAAGCAACCTGCCGATTCGATTGCTTTTGCAGTGCGAACAGTGGCTTGAAACACCGACCACCTGGTTTTAGAAGAAGTTTCGTAGTCAAAAAGAATTATGAACTTGCGCCCCGCCTGAGCCATTGGTACTAAGTCAGGATGCAACCGTTCATCAAAATCCTGTTTGCCCACGCGCCCGTTCCAAATTCCCGGAAGTGCGATCGCTACAAACCCCAGACTCAGCAAGCAAGCGGCTTTCTTCTCCCCTTCGCATAAAATAATGGGAATCTCTGGGTGCTGCTTTACCCACTCCCAAAATATTAGCGGATTGAGTTGATCCAGTAAGCGCAGCGCCAAAAGTGAATGATAGCGCTTAATTAAATAGCGTTTTGCAACTTTGTCCCAGATGGGGTTAGCGACATCAAAGTAGGTAACGCGGTTGGGGGTTTTGGGTGGTGACTCGTATTTGACGGGTTTGCCTTTTTCCCAATCAATACGGGGGAAGTTCGGCTTAATCCGCCCCCACTCCATTGCTTGCCAATTGTTGAAGGGGTCAAGGGATTGAATCCATGTCCCCCCCAGCAATAGATGCTGATATTGCCTTATGTATGCATCCGTGACTCGACCTGCATTTTTTCGAGGGATTTTGTTGGAGATAAACAGGTAGTCATAAATTGTTTCTCCCTCGATGTGGAAGAAGTTGCGCTCAATTAGTGCTGGATGAATGGCGCTACCAGTTAGCAACTCATGGTACTCGGCAAGCGTGAGATTGTTTGGGTATTCAATCGGGTATTCCCTCTGGTCAACTGATACCTTGCAATCAGGTTTAGGCTCAAAGAACTCTTTGTTGCCACCGTTAAGTGCAATAGAAGTTGTTGTATTCACTTTTCTCCTAAATTTTTCCATGACTTTGTGAGCGACTTGCAGCACCTATGCCGCAGTCAAGGCAATTCGCAATTTCCAATTCGCAATTCGCAATTTCCAATTCGCAATGACGCTCCTGCGTCGCTACCGCTGCGCTAACGCAGTTGAATTCAGAGTTAGCTCTGAACCCACCCCTGAATTAAGTTCACTGATTCTCTAAATCAGAGTTAGCTCCCAAACCCGTTAATTAACAATTCAACAATTAAGTAATTTCTTGTCTTTAATTGCGAATTGCGAATTGCGAATTGTGAATTGTTCGCTTATCAGTCATCAGTTATCAGTTAAGCTAATGAGCATTTAAGTTGCATAGACCCAGGGCTAGAGCCGCTTACCACGAGCGAGTCAGTCTGGAAAAATGAATGACGATTAGCTTATCAGTTATCACTGTTAACTGTTTACTGTTAACTGTTCACTGTTTTTTTGGGCTTGTGTGATTAAATCAGTCTCGGAGGTAGTAAGTTCAGCCCAGTAGTCAGGTTTTATCACCTCGTATTTTTCAGCCACAGCCCAAAAGTCAAGCCATGTAAACTCAATACGTGCAAGTACTTGTCTAATTTCCCTAATAGCCACAGGTAGCATCTGTAATTGCTCCATCCTTGTTTCGATGGCTGACTGTATGGGACTAGTACCCAAAATTATCGCCGCAGCCTCAAGAGCTTGGGTATTGTTCATGGCAACGCTTAGGTTTTTCAATGCCATACCCATGAGGCGCAGACATTCAGTCGCATTTTCTTTGGGCGGAACAAGTGCCAGAGTTCTCAAATCAATTGTCTTCTCCAATGGTTCCTGAACCTTCTTGTTTAGCGCTTTAGCTTGAAGTTTAGTGTAAGTATTCTCCCAATCTTGTCCAGTCTTCAGTTCTTGAGCATTTTCCAAATCCCGAATGCGCTCTTTTAGCTGCTGGTTCTCAGTTTCCAACTGCCGTAGCGATTCCATCTCGTCTAAGCGCTGCTGCAACTGGATATTTTCCTCCTTCTGTTGCCTGTACAGGTTTTGCAGAGATTGGATTTGCTCACTGACTTGGGCTTCGGCTCTAGCCTTAACCTCTGCTTGTAGTCCAATCCTCAATTCCTGAGAAAGGCGCTCAAGCTCAAGCTTATGTTGCTCTTTGAGTGCAGCGATCGCTTCGGAGTACTCTGGTGGATAAGTTCGCTCAGTCGAATCGGACACAATTGCCTCATCCAAATCAGCATTGTTTACCAACAGCCTTTCACCATCAGCGAAAGTCACAATCTGCTGCGAATTATTCGGTGCGTCTGCACAAATCACTCCCGATTCCCCATAACGGGGATGTTCTGGTGATGAAATTGTGATGGCATTTTTCGGAACCAATGGTTCCTGAAGGAATTTATTTTTTCCTTTTGGCATTGGAGCAATTGTATTTGCGGCAACTGCGAAATCTGATTCGCTAGGGTTTGGGTTTGATGACAAAGCCAGTTTTATAGCAGCAATAAGTTTTTCTGGTTCTTTGGCTAACCTTAAAAGAGGACGGGCTTGGCGCTCATTTTTAATTTGTGACCCAAACTCGCCAGCAAAGGAGATCACTTTTGATGCCCCTAATAGTTGATTTATACGCCGATAGCCACCATATACATGCAATTCGCCTTGGCAATATTGTTCAAAGTTTTTGTACCCAGCGATTCTGTACATTCGCTCGTCATGCATGAGGCGAATCTGTTCTACTGCTTGCAACTCAAATTGGTCTATGGCAGCGAAGGTGTCTTTGATACTGCTATTAAGATCATCGTAATCAAGTGCTGATTTGGTTTCTTCTCTATCTAGTGTCAGCATATTTCTCTCCCGTCATTAGCACAAGGAGAGGGGTTTGAAAAAAATTTTGATGTCACCTTAATCCCGACACCAAGGTGTATTGGGCATAAGTCATTTTTCACGATATTTTTCCCTGATAACTTGGTTGACAAGCTTCAGAGGGGGTTGTATCAGTTATCAGTCAACAGTTGACATTTATCAAGGATTGTAAATTCCAATTGATAACTGGCAACTGGTAACTGTTATTCGCGCTGCTACATCTTTTAGCTACAAAATTCGGGGTGATTCTTAACTAAATTTAACATTTTGCTAAATTGAGAATTTCAACAGCCAAAAATCCGCCACCAAAAATTCGACGATCTGGTGACAACCCCTGTATAATAGGGAAAGCAGCGCGGATTTAACTCAGTCGGACAAAGTTAGCGGTAATTCAAGCGTCCAAACTTTAACAACCACTTATTTTGTTCCTTCGAGATCAACCCCGCTCTGAGGTTATATGAAATTTAAGCCACGCACGAAGCGCTACTCCTTAGTGGCGCTTTTTGCGTTAAATGTGGGTATTGTTGTAAGCTTTTCACCTTCATGCCTCCTTTCAACTAGCTTGATTTTAGATGACTTGTGGCCTTTTCGTATCTAGCGAGATTCTGATTTTTTGTCTGTTCACTCCTTCGTATTTACTAGTGTTTGTTCCAGCTTACCCTGATCGGGTAATCACTTTTTCAAAAAGCAGCACCTAACGCAGAGGTCGTTTCTGCTTTGGGCTTGCTCTCAAAAACTTGTATACTGGGTTCCTCCAGCACGAACCCGTTTTCTGTTTGCTGACCAGGTTTACCAATGATTGCCGCTATCCACTGTAGATAATTACTGGCGGCATTGGTCAGTTTTTTGTAAACCTTTGGTTTAGGTTTAAGTGCGATTGTTATGATGCATTCGTCACAGTCTATATCAAGCTGCTGCCAATCGTTCTTTATGATTTTAGGTTGTGGCAGTTCGTTAATTTTAATTGTGATTTCTAGTTTGCCTGCAATCATAGGTACCTCTCTTAAGATGCGATTGCTAATGTTGGTGAAGCATTAGATGTATGTACTAACCCCATCGGATCTGTCGTAATATACTTTTTAATTACTGGTTGAAGAGTGAAACTGATTTCTTTTGTAGTTGGGTCTTTACTACTTTCTATTAATGAGTTTTTTTCAAGCCCTTCTAATGCTGTAATCAATTCTGATGTAGAAATAGATATTTTTTGGGTTTGATTTAACTCAATTAATAATTTACTGAAACTAATATATTGAAAATTTAAGATTATTTTATCTGCTAGATAAATCATTATTTGTCTCTGAATTTTACTCAACCCTTGACCAAAAACCTTATTGAGCATTTCTTGAAAACGACTACTAACGAGTGTAGTTGGATCTTGAAAGAATTTTTCAGTACTACTTGCAAAGAAGTGGTGAATCCGATTGGAAACTGCTTTTAGTTCTAAAGGATTACCGCGATAAGTTCGAATTAATTGACTACAGCGCTTTTCTTCGTTGCACAATCCCAAGGTAGATAAAAACTGCATGGCTGCATCGGGATCTAAACCTTCAAGCTTGAGATACTGAATAGGTCGATCAGCTTCTATCAGTACATCGAACTCATTAGGCCAAACTCGACTAGTCAAAAACAAGCAGCTTTTATGCTGCTCCTCTACTAAGCGGCGGAAAAATAGTTTGTACTCTAGCCTATCTTCTAAATTACTTGTTTGAAATAAGGCTTCACATTCATCCAATACTATGAAGTAGCGCTGTGATTGCAACTGCTTAATTAACACAGTAACCATTGCCTGAGTATATTTAGGTAAGCCTGGCTCAGGTTCTATAGGTTGAGTTAGCTCTATTAAATCGGCTATTAAGTCCTGAAGTAGTGGTGCATAGGACACCGATTTCCAAATGAAGCAATCAAATTTAGGTTGAGATTCTATACTAAGTTCTGTTAATAGTTTTGCAGCTAATGCACTTTTACCAATGCCCGGCACTCCTACGAGTGATACGCATCGCTGCTCGATTACTAGTTCCTTTAGACGGGTTAGTTCCTTTGTCCGTCCATAAAAACTGGATATGTCAGGCAGGTAACTTCCCGTAACTTGTACTAGTTTGTTGCCAGAGGGTCTTTGCTTTTCAATTGATACAGATTGTGACACAGATTGAATAGGATACTTTTTAGTAACCTGCTCTAATAAAATACGCCGCAGCTTCTTTTTTCCAACCCGCTCTCCACTGCCAATAGCTTCGGAGAGTAAATCCCATAAAGGAGGAGCTATGCGTCTTTGCAAGTAGTTAAGGCTATAAGGTGAGTTTTCCGCTACTTCTTCGTAATCATCATCATCCCATGCTCCCTTTAGGACAATAATTTCTGCTTCAGATAGGTGTTTCCCCCTTTTGGCAAACACCAAATTATCTACTACAAGTAGTGCAGCTTCAAAATTTACTGTTGCCAAGGATATTTGCCCTTCCCTCCGTTCTTTTGGGATAACTGAGGAAAGGGCAGGTGAATTCAGTTCTTGTATGGTACTAAAATCCATGACTTGCTATTTCCGTAGATTTAGAAAACGTTTATAAAGAGTTTTTCCTGGACTATGATTAGTATCTAGGAGCGTATTGCATCACATCAATATACTTTGTTTCTTCAACTTATTACTATTTTTTGTAAAAAAGTATCATAAAAATTTTTTATAGGTTTACTGAAAACTTTTTCTATATCAAGCGGCACCTAGAGAAAAAGTGATAAAATATACATTAAATTTTTGTATCCGTAACTCGCTATGCATAAGTGCTAAGAGCTTGTTGCGTAAGGAGGTTCAGTGAGTTACTGTATCAATCCCCTTTGCAATCACCGCCAAAATCCTAATTCTGATGATGTCAAAGAATGCCTATATTGTGGGACTTCGCTACTGATTAATGATCGCATCCGCTTAGTCAAGCCATTGAGAGCGCTCACTGATGATCCGTACAATTACATTGAAGTGTTTGAAGTAGATGACGCTGGTACTCAATGGAATCCTGTTCGCAAACAACGAGTCATGAAAGTTTTGAAATGGAGTTCGCCTAAGCTGGTTGAACTAATAGAGCGGGAATCTCTTTGTTTACAGATAATCCGACATTGCGGTATTCCTAGAAGCACTATAGATGACTTTTTTGCTTTAGTTCCTCGCAATAATTCTTTAACATTGTATTGCTTAGTTATGGATAAAGTTGAGGGGCAAAATTTAGAGGAATGGTTGGAGTCTAATAGCTCAATTTCACAATCTCTAGCATTGGAATGGCTACGACATTTGGTTGATATCCTCGATACAGTACACCGTTCTAATATTTTTCATCGAGATATTAAGCCTTCTAATATAATTCTTCAGCCAAGTGGTCAATTAGCATTAGTTGATTTTGGTGCAGCACGGCAAGTAACTAACACTTACCTAGCAAAAGTAAGTGGTAGTGGAGGTACTAGTACAGGTAGGGGAGGACGATATGAAATTACAGCTATCAGCACCCCTCTTTATTCCCCCCTGGAGCAAGTAAATGGTAAAGCAGTACCCCAGTCAGATTTTTACGCTTTGGGTCGGACTTTTGTCCACTTGACTACTGCTACTCAACTAATTGATTTGCCAACAGATAAAAAAACAGGAAACCTAGTTTGGAGAGATAAAGCACCGCAGATTGACAAACCTTTTGCTGATTTCATTGATGAGTTGATGGCTCCTTTGCCGGGGCAACGGCCGCAAACGACTGAAGTAATTTTGCAGAGGTTAGAAAAACTGCCTAAGCAAATTAAAAATTATAAATTAGCTAATTCTAAAGTATTTAAGTACAGCAAGTATACATTGATTGGTTTAGGAATTGTTGGGGGTGTCTTTCTATTTCTACCTCTAGCAGCAAACTATTTAGTAGCCCAAGGACGAAAGTTAGAGGCAGTAAATAATTCTCAGGGGGCACAAGAGCTTTTCGGTTGGGCTATTAAAATTAATCCTCAATTAAAACTTAGTATTGCGGAGTTTTACTTTAATAAAGCTTCTCGAAATATAGATAATTCTAAGATAGCTAGAGAGTATTATGAACAAGCAATTAAATACAACCCCAAAGATCCCTCTGCATATAATAATTTGGCCTTAGTTTGCCAAGATTTGCGAGATAATAAGTGTGTAACTGAAAATTATGAAAAAGCTTTTAAGCTTAGGACTAATAATTGGCAAGGGCATTATGGGTTAGGACGTTTTTATGAAGATCAGCAAAAATATGATTTAGCTGAAAAAGAATATCAATTAGCTATTCAAGAAAGTAATAAAGCGGTACTTGCTGTAGCTGCTTTATCAAGATTGAAAAATATAAATAATGAGCATGATGTAGCAATTACCTTAGCCTTACAAGGGTTGCAAAAAACTAAAGATCCTGAAATACAAGCAGCCTTGTATAAAGATTTAGGCTGGGCAAAATTGAAGCAGAATAAGTTAAGCGAGGCTAAAAAATATTTAGAAAAGGCGATTCAATTAGATGGAAGAACAGATGCTTCCTGTTTATTGTCTCAAGTTGAAGAAGCTTTAGGTGAAAAAGATACCGCCAGAATTTATATAGAAGTGTGTCTGTTAGCCAAGTCTACTTTACCAGAGGTTTTCGACTGGAGGCAAGAGTTATTAGACCGGATACTTAAAAAATAGTATCCTCTAAATAAATTTATCAGATATTTATTATAAACAAAATTTTATATAGAGATAAATATACTTACTAAGCCTATATAATAACTGGATATAAACAGGTTATTTATATTGAAAGCAATGAAAAAAAGTATAAAATTTTTAACAGGATTCTGCTTAAGCTTTCTACTCATTAAAGATACGTTATTGCTGGCAGGTGTACCGTTAGCCAGAACTAGAAGAAATCAGGTTCGTTGTGAGTTAAGTGGAAGACTAATATCTCCAGGCGATAAACGCCTTCAAGCGGGAAGCTTAGTTTGTGATGGAGAAAAAATAGAAGTTTTAAATGGTGGTAGGATTAAATTTTTCTGTTTCAGTACAGGAGAAATTTTAGATTTATCAAGTGGAGTTGTTTCTTCTGATATATGTGCCAAACCTGATTTGTCTAAGTCTGCTTGTTACACAGGTAACGGAGACTTCTGCTCAAGAACACCAAAAGGCAGAGCAGAAGGAAACGATGAGCCGACAATCATTTATCCTTATGTTATGCCAACATTAAAACCACGCCCGGAAATTGTCTGGCTTCCTGTTACAAGTGCTACTTATTATAAAGTAAGGTTTGATTGTTATGATTTTAGTTGGGAAAGAGTTATAAATCAAACGAGATTGGCTTACCCTTCCGAAGAAAAACCTCTTGCATCTGGGCAAACATGCCAAATTCTTGTTTTCGCTTATAAGGAAGACAAAATTACTGGTGGAGATCCGTCAGTAATCTCTCTGTTACCACAGAATGAGGTTGCACAAATTAAAGATGCAGTCAACCAAATTAGTAAATTAAAACTTCCTCCAGATGAAGCTGCTCTTGACTTTGATGCTATATTTATGTCAAGAGACCTTTTAGATGAAACAATTGAACAGTTAAACAATGTTGTTTCAGTAGGTACTAAGAATCCAACTGTGTACAGAGTACTGGGCGATCGCTATTTTCAGGCAGGTGTACTAGACCAAGCAAAGCGTCAATATTTAAAAGCATCTGAGTTAGTGAAAACTAGTAACAACTCAACTGAGTTAAGGAAGGTGCAAGAGGGATTAAAGTTAGTAGACTATTACAACCAGCTTCCTACGAGTAGATAAGGGGCCCAATGATAAGGGTTATTGTACTCAGGAATCGCCATCAAATTTACTTGTGCAAGTCTTAAAGCCTCTGCTTTGTGAATACCATTCTTGAGATTTTTGTAAAATTCATTCATGAGAACAACACTAGATTTAGAATCTACTAACCACAGAGTGGCTATTATACTTCTCGCACCTGCTTGCGCTGCTACACCAGCAATTCCCAATGCTGATATCTTATTACCCTTGGCAGTTTGGCACGCACTTAGTACTAATAACTCAATTGCATCTTGACGGATTTGAGCTTTACCCTTTAGCAAAATACCAAACTGCCTAATATTGACTAACTCATCCCAAGTTAAAAATCCGGTTTTTCTAGAAATAGAGCTAAATTGAGCATGTGTTGTTAAGTGAAGAATGGTAAAGTCTTTTTTATTCATTTCTTCACTAAAGCGTTTGGTATTAAATTCTTTATTGAGCAAGCCTATTGAGGAATTGGTTTGTTTTTTAACATTTGCTATCTCTGCTTCCACATCAGGTAGAGGTTTTAGTCCTTTAGGAGCATCAGGGTCATAAAAGCTAGGAGCAAATGTGGAAATTCCACCAATTAGAGCATTTGAATCTTTTTGAGATAAAGCTTGAGGCTGGCGAACTTTAGACCCTAAAGTTTCTGAGGAGCTATAGTGCTGAAACAAATAATCTTTTCCATCGTAAAGTATACCCATTGGTAAACTTTGAAAAGATTTGTCTAGAACAAATACTAAAGTTCCACTTGAAGGCAAAGATTTCTTAAGAGGTTCAATTAGCTGCTTATAAAGTGCTTGAGAATGTGGAATAATAAGATTCTTGCCGTTGGAAATAAGCTCTTTGTTTTGTAAGATGCTTAACAGAGCATTAACATGATTTTTGACTAACTTGGAATCAGCAGAATGATGATGAATAGAAGAATCTGGGAATTGGGCAAATACTTGTATAGTGTCGTCTAGGTCGATAATGTGAATAATTGCTGATGCACCAGCGAAATTATCAATTTTATCTAAAGCAATAAGGTCGAGTTTGCCACACTTTAGATAATCCTCCAACTGTGCTAATTGAAGCTGTTGGTTGGTTTTTATTACTTTGCGTTCAAAATTAGGATATTGTTCTGCTATCAGCAGTCGCATGTAATTCCGGTATACAGGCTCTACTTTCTCATAGAAGAAAAACTGTGCATCTAAATTGCTATGCAAGAGATTATCACGAACTTGTGTTATGCTATCAATGGCTGCACCGTAAGCTTGAATAGCTCTTTTGGATTTACCCTGTTTTTGGAATAAATTCCCTAACTGCTGTTGCCATTCATAAGCAACATCTGCATCATTAATGGACTGAGCTAAACTTAAAGCTTCTTCAAAATATGTTTGCGATTCGTATGGATTTAACTTACCTAAAGCACCTAAGCTTTTAGATTTTAAAAGTTGATTGTTAATATTTTTAGCTATTTCTAAGGCGGATGTAGTATACTGAACAGCTACCGATTGTAATGATTGATTCTGAGTTTTGCTTAGGCTTTTAGCAAATTTAAGTTGAGCTTGAATAGATTGTTCGGGCGACAATTGATAAAAAACTGAAGAGTTTTGCAATATAATATCTACTAAAGGTTGAATCTGCTGATTAACTTTTGTACGAGTATTCACTAGCTTAGGTTTGTCTGTTAGCCATTCATCAAAGTCTAGTAATAAGTTTAAACGGTTCAGTTGCGCTTGTAGTTTTATTTCTTGTGGAGAACTTGTCCGATCTACTAAAAGTTGGTATATATCAAGTGACTCCTGTGCCTTCTGTGGAATCGAGTCTACAATTGTCTCTCTAAAGACTGGTTCCTCTATCCATTTGTATTCATCTCGCGCTCGTTGATAGATGGACTGTTTTGTATTACCCAATGACAGTAGAATATCGCTAATTTCTTTTGAAGGTGTTTGTTTAGCGAATAATAGTGTTTTTTCCAAAATTAGTTCAGATTCATTTAACTTGCCAACTAAGCGTAGAACTTGCCCCATGCTTTGTAATCCCAATAAGCTTATTGGTGTTATTTTTAACTGATGTATTGCTGCTATCAGTTGAGACTTCTCGTATTCGGTAAGTTCTAATATCGTTGGGTTACAATTCCAATTATTTAATTTTAGAGCCTCCACAAGTTTCTCACAAGCCTGAGAGTGTAAACCTAATTTTTGCAAGGCAAAATTTTGATTAATCAGGCTCCCACTAACACCTTCGGCATCTTTGATCTGATGATAAATTTTCGTGGCTTGTTGCCAACTGTCAAGAGCCTCTGCTGCTTGACCTTGATTTAATTGTTTTCTACCCACTTGGGTTAAAAGTTCAGCCTGTTGTATATGTGTTTCTTTCTCCGTTGACTGAGCTAGCAATAGAGACGATTGAGTTAAAACTATTGATAAAGTTAGAATGCCTAAAAGAGCATATTTTAGGCAATATTTCCATTTAATCATCGCTTTACTGTGTTGCTGGATAGGAAAGTTCTGCTACAGAATCGACCGATGTACACGGAATGGTAGAAAAAAAGCTATCAGGTGTAGCTTGATTAGGCGCTATCGCAACTAATTCGACGTTCCCTTTGGAATCTATTATCCAACTCTGAGCTTCAACAATTTCCGTAGTCTCTTTAATTATTGATAGCTGTAACTTAGATGAAAGTTCATCGGACTTAGATGAAACAGAATTTTTCTGCCAGATAGGTTGACTGTCTAGATGTTCGTCAAATTTAGGCGGTGGACTGTTGCTAGCGACAATTAAGATATCACTTCCTGTGCCTGATTGTGCAGCACAACCAGATACCATATTAGGAGTTTCTGTAACGATTTCTGGGGCTGCTTTAATGCCAGCAGGATTAACGTTAAAGCTGTTGATCTGGACTGTACCATCAACTCCCAACTGTGAACTTGTGGTAATAAAGCTATCGGGAGATAAAAATAATCCACGAGCATTTATCTGAATATTACCGCCGCGCCCCTCGAATGCATTAGCTGTAATACTGCTATTTTTTGAGGCAGTTAGGATATTAGTATTGATGTTGACATCACCGCCGTCACCATTAGTGCCTTGCTGCCCCGCAGTTGCAGAGATGATGCCACCGTGCAGTTGTAGAGCATTTGAATTGATTTCAATCTCACCACCTTGACCAACAGCAGAGGTTGCAGTGATACCTCCATTATTTGTAATGTTGATTTGATTGGCGTTAATTTCAAGTTTTCCTGCATCACCTAGTCCGTCATTTTGAACACTAACTTGAGCGCCTTCTGTGACACTCAACCGCTCAGTATTAATTGTCACATCTCCAGATTTTCCAGAAGGTACTGGAGGGAGCCTGAATAATTCTTGTAGAGTTGAAGTGACGATACTAGCATTGGCGTTCACTAAACTAGGTTCTTCAGAACCAGGTATTGTACCGCTCACCTCTACAGAGTTAGCATTAATAATAACACTTCCACCCTCACCACTTGCAAAGGTGGAAGCGTCAACCCTTCCTCCATCGCTAACTACCAATCTTGAAGTATCAATAATTAAGCTACCGGCTTTGCCAGCATTAAGTGATGTGGACGACAAAATACTCGGCTGAGATGTTATTTGCGAAGCTCCTATTATTTCTACTAGGTCAGTTGCACTCACAGTTACATCTCCTCCTCTACCAGTTCCAAAGCTTGAAGAAGATAAAGTGCTTCCATCTATAGCAACAAATCGTCCGGTCGAAACTCTGATGTCACCTGTGTTTCCAGAATTGAAAGTTGCGGTACTGATAGTACTAAATACACCAGGATTGAGAGGCGAAACCCCAATCAATTGCACAGAATTAGAAGCATCAATACTTATGTTGCCGCTTGGTGCAGCACCAAAGGTTATATTATTTATCTGACCTCCATTGCGAATAATTATCTGCTTAGTTGAAATTGCAATATCGCCAGCTTTGCCAGATCCCAAAGTTTCGCTTCGCAAACCACTGGCAGTCCTAGCAATTGGATCAGTACCACTTGCCACCTCTAAAGATTCAGAAGCATTTATTTTTAATGAACCTGCTGGTAGTAGTCCTTGATTTTGATTTAAAATTACTGAGCCATCAGTAAGTGTAACTCTGTGTCCTTGTATTTGTATAGAACCACTGCCAGTTCCACTAACATCAGCTAGCGAACGTCCTCTGAAGCGAACGTCTTGGAAAGAGAGTATACCTTCATAGCCCAATTGCCAGCCAGAAACAGTTTGACTAATACTGACTGAACTATTGCCACTAACACTACCTAATTCAAGTCGCCCTCCTTCTGCTCTTATCGTACCGTTCTCAAAAAATACATCGCCTCCAATAATTGCTAGAGTTTTTCCAGGCTGTACTTGTATACCTCCTGAGTTATTACTTAGGATAAGTGGAGAAAATGGTGGCCCGATTAGTTGATGACCCTCGCCTTGTACTCTAATTATTCCAGGATTTTTTCCAAATTGTAGTCCAACAGGAGTATTGATAGTTAGCAGAGGTGTTGCTTGAAGGTTTGTAGTGCCAAATTCAAAGTTATTTGCAAACTTAAGGCTGCTAGCTGTACTTGCTAAAAATGAGCCACCGATATCTAATCGTGCATTTTTTCCAAAAATAATCCCGTTGGGATTAATCAAAAACAAGCTTGCTGCGCTATTAGCTCGAATTAAACCATCAATATTAGAAATAGAGCCACCAGTAACTCTAGTAATAATATTTTGGATATTCACAGCATTATTAAATAGAACAGTACTATTCGTAGGAACAGAAAACTCTTGAAAACTGTGAAATAAATTGATTCCTGCCTGGGAGCCACCTCCAATAATGGTAGTACTTCCTTCTTGTTCTATACTGCTATTATTTGGTAAAGTAATATCTGATTTAATCTGGGCTTGTGATGGGTAGGAGAGAGAAAAAGATATTAACGTTATTGCTATTTTTATAAAAATACTAATTTTTTTTTGCATAAAATCCTGAAAATATAGCTTACGGGGATGGAAGTAAGTTGCACTTTAAAAAATATGTATATCGATAAGTATATATAAATTTAAATATTTATTTTCCTTTTAAATTGGCTTTAACAAATAAATAATGACGGCTTTTTAAACAAACCATGAGGTCGTTGTGTTTCCAATGCGCGGGCAACAGCGCAGGAATCAGAATTTCATAAAAGCTTTTGCCTCCTGCCTACCCTCTACCTTTCTTGATAAAACTTTCTTTTACAGAATTGCTAATTTAGGACTACCTTCGCAAGTGAAAATCATGATTTTGACCTATAACTTAAGTTTTTGATGCTTATCTGCTTGATTTTGAATGCTTAAAAACTGAAAAAGCTTTAAAACTGCGTTTTTGCTTCAGATTGCCCCATATCTTGCACCTGAGAAAAACAATCAGTATTAACTAAGAACAAGAAAATACTGCTTTTCTTGCACTCTCTACTTTTCTACCTCATTTAGTCTTGTCTTTATTACTACTGGATATTGAAGGGCTTCGACCTTTAGCACTTAGTTATGGAATTTACATTACTATTTCCAGGTGCAAGATATGAGCTAACCTGGAGTGCATCTCCTTTGCAGACTTCAGATTTAGGTAGAATGCAGGCACACAAAGCCTGACCCAAGCACTTTAGCTGCTGTTGGGTTGGGCTTAGATGATAATGTTTCAGCTAAATGCTGGCAACCAACCAATTGCAAACAACAGATTTGCAGCCATTAGAGAAGTTGACCCAGACCTGCCACTGCTCTAGATATCCGTTCCAGGTCAGAATCAGCCACACCGATTGCCTCACCTACCCTAGTAGTCTACCAAGGTAATTTTGCTAGGTTAAACTCGGATATAAACGCTGCATTTTTCTGCGAGCATCTTTAGTTTGAAAACTCCAATAGACACTGGCTTTTTGTTGATTACGTTCTTTCTCCCAAGCGGCAATCTCAGAAGTTAATGTTTCTGCATTAGGAATACGCCGTTCTAAACACTGGCGAGATAAAACAGATAATTCAATTTCTACTTGATTCAGCCAAGAAGCGTGTTTAGGAGTATAGTGAAACTCTATTTTTTGAATAATACGGCGTGCTTCTTGTGGAGAAAAAACTTCATATAAAACACTTGGAGTATGAATGTTTAGGTTATCAACTACTAAACGAATTACATCAGCATCACGATAATAAACATCTACTAAATCTTTCAACTGTTTAGCGAAGTCTACTTTTGTACGACGCTGCGTGACTTCAATGTGTCTCCACCCTGCCAAAGGTTCAAAAAAAGCAAATAAATTTACGACTCCGTTGCGTTTGTATTCATAGTCATAACGCTCAGGCTGTCTTGGTTCTGCGGGTATTGGAAGTCTTACTTCTTCTACTAATTGATATGGGCGTTCATCCAAGCAAAACACAGGTTTTTTCGGATTATACTGCTCATTGTATAAGTCTAATATATCTTCCATCCGCAACACAAATTCTGCGTTTACTTCTGGAATACACCATTGTTCTTTCAACCAAGGCTTAATTTCATTTTTTTTAAAGTTTGACGTACTGTTTCATCTGAGATTGAATCTATGATACCAACGTTCACTAAATGATCTGCTAATAATTGCATTGTCCAACGCACTCTTCCTTCTGGCGGATTAGAACAAGCAGTCGCAATCAAAAATGCTTCTTGTTTTTCATCCAATTTTTTAGATTTTGGTGGATGTTCCCCATCCTTTAAAGCAAACTCTAATCCGCCAATAACAAACTTTTCTCTTGTCCTTTCCACCGTAGCAACATGAACTCGCACTGTGGCAGCGATCGCCGTGTCCGTTTCTCCCTCAGCCGCCATCAAAAGAATGTTTGCACGGGTGATAGTTCTTGCTTTGTGCTTTCCTTTTTTGAGGATTGCTTGCAATTGTAAAACTTCATCTTCGCTTAAATCTACAATATATTTTTTTGCCATGCTCAACCCCTTTTTTGACTAGTTTATCACTCAGAGGGTATTACCTAGCAAAATTACCTTGGTGGACTACTAGAAGCCAGGTTTTGGTACAAGTTCCGCCCATCCTCTAACCCCTGGCGCAATTTAAGCTTCAGCCCTTTCTGGCCTCGGATAAGGCTTGATGTGTCAGTGATGTTGTGTCACTCAACTAAGTGATTATCTCTATTATTAGAAAAATTGATATTTTGACAATTGCCATCTGTGAAGTGATTTGTGAAGCATTGTAATCCAATTACCTTCCAATCTTATTGTGATATCCTCCAACTAATCTTAAAATTAATTTGAGCAACGTATAAATAATAGTGTGTTATGGCATATACTAACGCTATATACGTAATTTAAGTGTTATTATTTGAATTTTGTTCATAAAATGGGAAATCATAAAAGATTGAAAAAATGTTTAAAGTATTTTGCTGTTGGTACTGCATTAATTAGTTCTCTTGTTGTTGCAGATATGGCAGTGTTTGGCAGTATTTATCATCCATTAACTTATGTTTATAAACTCTTAAGCTTTATTGGGTGTAACTATTCTCCATCTACTAACTGTAGCCAAACTCCACTTTCAAATTCAGACCCTAATGTATTAGATAAGAATGGCATTGTCGTTACTACACAACATGAAGCGTCTAAAGTAGGGTTGCGAATTCTTAAAGAAGGTGGGAATGCAGTTGATGCGGCAGTAGCTGTAGGATATGCCTTAGCAGTAACCGAACCCTGTTGTGGCAATCTTGGCGGAGGCGGTTTCATGTTAATTCACCTCGCTAATGGAAAAGATACATTTATTAATTTTCGTGAAAAGGCTCCTTTAGCTGCTACTCACACTATGTACCTCGATAATAAAGGTAAGTTGAAAGGAGGAGTGAATACTAAAGGCTATCTTGCAGTTGCAGTTCCAGGAAGTGTTAAAGGACTTGAATATGCACTTTCTCAATATGGGACAATGACTCGTAAACAGGTTATGGCTCCAGCTATTCAACTTGCTATTAAAGGTTTTGAATTGCAGCAGGGAGATATTCAAATGTTAAAAACTGGAACTGCGAAGTTCAAAACTCAACCTAATGTTGCCAATATATTTTTGAAAAATGGCAAGTATTCTTATCAAGTAGGTGATCGCTTGGTGCAAAAAGATTTAGCTGAGACTCTAAATCTGATTTCAACTCAAGGATCTGATGCCTTTTATAAAGGAACAATCGCACAGGAAATCGTTAAAGCCAGCCGTGAACAAGGTGGTATCCTGAAACTTGAAGATTTTAACACCTATGCGATCGCCGAAATCGCACCTTTGAGATGCAACTATCGTGGGCATGAAGTTATTTCTGCTCCACTTCCAGCGGGCGGTACTACCTTGTGTCAAATGCTGAATATCTTAGAAGGTTATAATCTTAAAAAACTTGGTTGGCATTCTTCACAGAGTCTTCATTACATGCTATCAGCCATGTTGTACGCTTACGCCGACCGTAATAAGTACTTAGGAGATCCTCAATTTGTGAATAATCCTGTTGAGAAACTCTTGTCGAAAAATTATGCAACCTCTATCCGTTCCCAAATTCCCTATAAACAAGCCATTCCTCCAGAGCCTCTCTACTCTGAAATAACATCTTATGAGGGAACACAAACAACTCATTACTCCATTCAAGACAGACATGGTAATGCCGTAGCTGTAACTTATACTATTAATTCCAACTTTGGAGCAGGAGTGATTGCGGGTAATACTGGTTTCCTCCTTAATAATGAAATGGATGGTTTTACATCCAAACCAGGTGTGGCTAATAACTATGGTTTAGTACAAGGAAAGGCTAACATAATTGCACCAGGCAAACGTCCCCTCAGTTCTATGGCCCCCACTATTGTGAAGAAACACGGCAAAGTTTTCCTTATTACAGGTAGCCCTGGTGGGCCAACAATTCCCACAACTGTTTTACAAATTATTACTAATGTAATTGACTACGACAAGAATATTACTGAAGCTGTGAACGCTCCTCGAATACATTATCAAGGGATACCAAATGTAGTAATTACTGAACCATATACATTGAAATCAAATGTTATTCAAGATTTGTGGTCAATGGGATATAGAGTCATTCCTTTTTCTCGTTGGGGTGCAGCCGAATCTATTATGGTGAACCCTAAAACTGGGTTACTTTATGGTGTTAATGATAGCCGTAAACCTGCTGGGCAAGCTGTAGGTTATTAATATTTTGTCTTTTCTAGTAATTTAAATGACTACATTTATCAAGCGCAAGGAAAGCAATTGAACCATAGTTCACCCAAACGTAAACTGAAGATTACGATCCTAACAGTAGGTTCAAGAGGAGACTTGCAACCATACTGTGCTTTGGCTATCGGGTTGAAACGTGCGGGGCATGAAGTAACGCTTGCAACGCATGAGAACTTTGAGCCATTTGTGAGGAAATTCGATTTAAAGTTTGCGCCGATTCCTGGAAATATTCAAGAGTTTTTGCAATCGAAACAAGGGCAGCGATTGATTGCGGGAGAAAAGTTGAATCCTTATGAAGGAGATAAGCTTTTGCTTCAACAATTGCAGTCAGCGTGGGCAGCGTGTCAGGGAAGTGAAGTGATTATCTACACGCCGCTAGCCAACTGGGGATATCACATAGCAGAGAAATTAGGCGTGCCCTGCTTTTTTGCATCAGTTCTGCCGTTGGCTCCCACAGGGATGTTTGGGTTTTTGAGATTTGCTCAAATAGCTAAAAACCCGCTAAAGAAAGCGATAAACTATGGCAGCTACTTCATTGCAGAGTTCTTGTACTGGCAAAAGCATCGAAAACTGATAAACTCCTTCAGAACCGAGACATTGAAATTGCCGCCTGTACCATATTTGGGCAGACGTTTCAGACAGAAGACTCCGGCAAACGTATCACGAATCCCTGTATTGTATGGATTTAGTTCGCACGTCATCCCAAGACCCCGTGATTGGCCTGCATGGGTGTATGTAACTGGTTTCTGGTTTATTGACCAAGCCTCGGAATACGAGCCACCCCTGGAACTAGAGGATTTTCTTGGACGAAAGCAATTACCTTTGTGTTTTGGATTTGGCAGTATGACGATGCCCAATCCAGAATATCTCACACACTACATCGTGGAAGCTTTAAAGAAAACACGTCAAGGCGGGATTATATTATCAGGATGGGGTGACGTTGGAAGAACAGTGAATGTAAAAGATTCGCTACGAGTGTTTGTGATCAAGGAAGTTCCTCACGATTGGTTATTTCCCCAAGTGCCAGCAGTAGTACATCACGGAGGAGCTAGTACAACGGCGGCAGTGTTAAGTGCGGGGATACCATCAATTACTGTACCTTTCTTTGCAGATCAGCCAGTTTGGGGTGAAAAGCTAAGTAGGTTGGGAGTCAGCCCACAACCGATACCGTACCACAAGGTATCAGAAGAAACTCTAGCGGCAGCGATTGAAGTCGTGCTGCGTGATGAGGGAATGCAAGCTAAAGCTCAGGAGTTGGGTGAGAAAATTCGGGGTGAAGATGGTGTGGCGAATGCTGTCGAAGCATTCCATCGGCATTTGGGTTTGATTGGGTAATGTTACTATCTGGATGAGAAATACTAGACAATTGCTCTTGCATTATCACACCCAATAGGGTTCGGACAAGAAATTTACTCGTGTTCGCGTAGCGTCTCAGAAAAGAGAAGGCAAGCTCTTGAGCAGAGGGAAGAGATATCTATACCGTTCGGTATAGAGGCAACTCCAGGTTTAGGGGGTTCTCTTTTTAAGATGTTTCATACTTAGTAGTGCTTTAAAACTGCAAAATATAAAAAGCAACAATAAACCCCAGTCTACTTCAAGAATGGGGGTATAAATAAAAACTCTATTTTCATGATGACACAACTCAATATTGCTACGAGCCAATTTGTCCTGGAGGTGGAATAATGAACAAACCACCATCCAGACGCAAGAAGATTACCCCTGCGGCATCTGGTGAACCAAAGCCAGCAACCGACTCTGCACAGAAAAATACTTCTGGACAGGATAACCCAGCCTCAGCAACGATTACGGTGACGGCTGTTGAAGTAAGAGAGTTGACCGACCAAGAACAAAGCTTACGTTTGCAATTGGAACGTCAGGTAGAAAGGGCATTTTTGTCAGCGGGTCAGGCGTTAATGGAGTTGAGAGACAGACGGCTATACCGTTCCACGCACCAGACTTTTGAAGAATACTGCCGCGTTCGCCCTTGGCGTTGGCGAAGCCATCGCTTCAATTATAGTCGTGACGCGGCTTACTTGAAGATTTCAGCGACTGTGGTTTATGAGAATCTTTAAAAGTTTTTGCCGACCAATTAATTTATGATCCACCAACCGTTACAAATGGTTAGTAACGGTTAATAGAGATTGTTGATGCTACTATCGCTAGCAGTACTTGATTTAAAAAGAATAAACGATCAAAAACCAAGAAAAATTCTTTTTAAACCAGCCAAGATAATTGGTTGCATAACTTTGGCTTCAAGGTAATCTTTAATTGCTATCTTAAAACTAGGCCTGCTTTTCAAGCGTTCTATATATAGACTTAGAGCTTTGCGGTTTTTATCAATAGCAAGATCATCAATTTGAAGTTGTACTAAATAATTAAGTACCGCTGTCCAAACTACGTCAGCAAGAGAGTATTCATCTCCACAAAGCCACATACTTTTGCTAACTTCATTTTCAATCTTATCAAGAATTGGATTCATCTTCTCATTGATGATTCCTATTTTTGCCTTATCTAAAACTGTGATATTCCAGTCTTTTACATCTTTCAGCTTAGTGGCATATTGATTGTTCAGGTCTGGATACTCACGCATCAACTTAGTGATAATATTTTGTTTCATCCTGACTGAGCGACGGGCTACAAACCCGTCAATGCCTTTCAAATTGCCATAAATTAATTCGCGCATTGGAAAAGAGTCCTGAAGGCTGATCCATTGGTTCATTTTTTCTTGTAGCGCTGGATCTGTTGGTGTAAGACTAATTTCAGGAAAGTTTTGATCAAGATAGTTAAGAATAATAGCTGAGTTGCAAATTACTTTACCATTATCGACTAAAGTCGGTACGACTCCTTTAGGGTTAATCCGAATATAATTCGGTTGTAAATTTTCAAAAGTCAACAAATTCACAATGTGGCTTTTCCACTCAAGCTCTTTTTCAGCTAAAGCTATACGTACCTTTTGAGAACAAAGAGAGTCGGGAAAGTGATAAAGTTCTAGGCTCATAATATTTACTTAAACCTCATACAGACTGAACTATCAATTCTCACTGAATAGCTAGATAAAAACTCGATGTTTTAAAGATGGCATTTGAGCGCGAACTTGCTCAAGACGCTCAGGAGTTATTTGTGCGATTGCTACTCCTGGTCTGTCGCCAGCATCAGCTAAAATTACTCCCCAAGGATCAATAATCATTGCATGACCGTAAGTTTGGCGTTGGTCATAGTTAATTCCTGTTTGAGCGGGAGCGATAATATAAGAAGTATTTTCAATTGCTCTGGCTTGAAGTAAAACTTGCCAGTGGTCTTTACCAGTAAAAGCAGTAAAGGCAGCAGGAACAAATATAATGTCTCCGCCTTTATTGGCGATATGCCTATATAGCTCAGGAAAACGTACATCGTAACAAATAGAGACTCCTATGTTACCCAACTCTTGGGAAACATAGACTGAAGGTAAATGCTTTCCAGGTACAACTGTACTAGATTCTCTATAACTGTTGCCATCAGGAACATTCACATCAAATAAATGTACTTTCTGATAGTAATTAATTTGTTGACCTTTAGGATCAACAAGTACAGCAGTATTATATACTTTGCTTTTATCCTCTGTGGGAATTGGAAAACCACCCCCTAATATAGTAATTTGAAAACGTTGAGCCATCTGTTTAAGAAATTTTTGACTAGCAAAAGCAATCTCTTCAGCTTGAGCAAGTTTATCCTTTACTTCTCCCATAAAAGAAAAGTTTTCTGGTAAACCCACTAATGTAGCTCCCTGAGCTACAGCTAGCTCGATTAGTTTTTCTGCCTGAGCCAAATTTTGTTCTAAATTAGGCACACTGGTCATTTGAATAGCAGCAGCTAAATAAGATTTCATAAATTTAATAATTGTGATTTTGAGTCTGAATTATTGGCAATAGCTAGATGAACTTCAGGAAAAGAAGTTTTTGACAATTCAATCGCTGCGGTATTATTTTGGTTTTGCAGCAATACTACTTTTAAAAACTCAATTTCTCTCTCTAAAAATCGCACTTTATTAAACAAAGAGTCAATTACTTCTGCTTGTGGATCTGGCAATTTGTGATGCTCAAGACAGTCAGCTGATTGCTCTTGGTAACGCACAATCCGACCAGGAACCCCTACCACAGTGCAATTGGAAGGAATATCTTGTAAAATAACAGAACCTGCACCTATACGAACATGATCACCAATTTGAATATTTCCTAAGACTTTTGCACCAGCACCTACAATGACATTCTTTCCCAGGCTGGGATGGCGTTTACCTACTTCTTTACCAGTGCCACCAAGCGTAACACCTTGATAAATCAAGGAGTAGTCACCTACAATGGCAGTCTCTCCAATTACAACGCCCATACCATGATCAATAAATACGTGGGTACCAATTCTAGCTCCTGGGTGTATTTCTATTCCTGTTAACCAACGGCTAAAGTAAGAAATCAGACGAGGAATTAATGGTAAATTTAGACAATACAGCCAATGCGCTATTCGGTGAAAAAATAGTGCTTGTAATCCCGGATAGCAAAACAATACTTCTAGCCAATTGCTTGCAGCTGGGTCTCGCTCAAAAATAATTTGGAAATCGGCTTTCAGAGTGTTTAACAGCATTTTAAACAAATTAAGAGAGATTAGCAGAAAAACAAACTTTAATTCCAAAAGATAGCTCTAAGATTACAGGACTTACGCAACTGGCACAAATAGCGTGCAGGGCGCAGCCCTGCCACGGGAAAATTTCAATCAAACCAAGCACATAAGAATACTTGGGCGTTTTAGTTGCTGAATTAAATAATTAGAAAGCAAA
>NZ_JACJTR010000065.1 GCF_014698795.1 Nostoc sp. FACHB-892 | reverse complement strand
CTTTATAGTAAAGCGTTTGCATTCAAATAGAATGCCTGCGTTAGAACAATATAGTTAGCTCTCATGAAATCGGATGCTAGCAACTCTTCTTACTTTTATTCGTTACCCCGACTTATTGAGCCGATACCTCCTGCCTACTTATTTATAAGCCTTAAGATATCTGTTAGTGTCGTTCCTGAGTAATATTGAATATCGGGAGAATGAGAAACTTTATCTACAACGAAGCCAATTTTCATTCCAGATGTATAGGTGACTCCAGAACGGGTAGTTTGTTCAATGCGAATTTCATACTCAACAGGTTGCCCTGGTTTAAGCCAAGAATCAAAGCGATCACCCAAATTGATCTGATAAGCATCCGCCCAGTGAGGATAGGGTCGATGTGGAACAAGTGGGTAAGAAATCTCGCTGACTTTGGAGTTGTTCTGGGACAAAATAATTGTCAATTTAACCGTTTTTAACTCGCCTAGAAGCTTACCTTCATCTAAAAGAGTAAAATTGCGGGGTTCGGGGAAGCGATCAAATCCAATAAATTTAAAACGTCCTAAACGTTTAGGGTGAATACCTCCAGTAATCGCAATTGCGGTTTGGTTTTGCGAGTTATTGAGAATATAATCCAATGTGCCTGGAATATAAAATTGTAATTTCCCTGATTCAGTAATTTCAGCTTTGAGCGGAGGATCTCCTAAATCTTGTGGGCGTTTAACAGTTTGCCAAGACACTTTAAAAGAACTTTGGACGGTTTCTAATAAACGATAACTATCTTGGACATCCGAACCAGTACCAAGTAAACTCCGTAGTCCCGTTTTTTTTGACAAATTTTTCTTGATCAGCCCAATGCTTCGATCAACTAACAGGCTAACGCGATTGCTATAACTAATTTGTTCCTGAGGAATTTCTGTACCCTTGACTAACAATACTTGACCGTAACTACCAGGTTCCCCATCTCTACCGTTGCGTCCCGGTTGACCAATAAGGCCATTCTCACAAGTAAAATTTCTCTGCTGTGATAGACCAATATATTTCCAGCCATAGCGGTAGTTTGGATCTAAATTTGGAAGCTGCTGGGGTCGATTTTGTTGTTCATCATAGAACGCATCGCCCGAACAGCGAAATAATTCTCTTTTAATTTCTTTCCACTCGGCATTAGCTATATTGATTTGTTGCGCCATCAATGCCCAAGTGCAATAGTTTACAGTCCAGCGCGGTTGAGTACAGTTACATCCACTACCTGCTTGTCCGCCCTTTCCTGCAACACCTGCCCTCCCGCCCCGATTACGTAACACCACATTCTTGAGTTGAGATAATGACTCAAAGTAAACAGTAGCATTACCGCCACGACCGCCATGACCGCCATTACCACCATTACCGCCATTGCCACCTTTAGCACCGCATACATTCACTGTTACATCCTGCGGCTGTTGGCATCCAGAAGCTTGTTCACCAGAGGTAGCAGATTCTCCCGCTTCGCCATCTGTACCTGAGAGGTCAATCGGTTGTAGTTGTTCGCTAGCGCGAATTATTTGCTCTGATGCAGAGTTCCCATCTCGTCCAGACCGACCATCTACACCATTTCTACCAGCTTGGCCAAAAGTTTGTACTTCAGCAGCAACAACATTGACAGCTAGACTATTAATAGTTGTTGCCAGAAAGCATAGTTTGAGAATGTACTGAAGTGGCTGATTAATATTCACACAAGTCAAATAAATTAAATAAAACTTTTGATATAGCAATCCTAAATGATTTACAAACTGGGGTTTGAGTTGAGTAAAGCCAGTCATCATTGTTTTGTTGGGTACTTTCTTTATATAAGTGGTTTATTGAAGGCAGTGGTTGCTGCAAACTAACCGCCGACATTTAAACTGGCATTAGAATAATTAATAATAGAGGCATCTGGGGTAATTTAAGCCAACACATAACTTCCAGGCAAAATACTGTTCCTAGTTATAGCGATACTAAAATAAACTTCCTCAACAAGTAAAACGCCAGCTAAATATTACACGCCTCCACAACTATTACCAGTATTAAAGACTAGTCAAGCATCAATCAGGTTACAAAGTTTTTATTATTTAGCAATTAACCTAATAAAATTTCATTCTCAAACTCAAATTTTTCGCAAAAACTTAAAAATTTTACAAACCTTTACAAACATAGCTCTCAAGCTACGATGAACGCTACTCATCCCACTTCATCAGCACCCCATCCATGTAAACAATCCTCCAGCATGGAAACTTTACCAGTAATTTCTTAACGTGAGTTCGACGGAGCTAAAAAACGGCAGGAGGTAGTGCAGGTAAATCTTTTGAGTAAATATCAATCGACGGTTTTTTGGGCAAATAGGTGTAAGCAGCCAGTCCAGCCATCAGATTGACCAAAAAGTTAAAGACACTACGATGTCGAGAGTGTTCTATTTGACACATATTTTTGAGATGGTCATTGACAGATTCAATTACCGCCCGTTTGCGTAAAAGAATTTTATCAATTAGTTTTACCAAACGGTTTTTCATCTTCTTTTTAGATTTGGTAACTAACTCTAAACCTCGCTGATATAACTCCTCAAATAATTTTTGTGAGATATATCCTCGGTCTCCAAACAGTTTACCAATTAAGTCTTTGGTCATATCAGGTACTGGCTTACGGTCATCTACAAAAGCTTGCGTTAGCTTGAATGCCAGTAATTCTCCACAATCGTTAATAATCAAATGAAGTTTAAATCCGAAATGCCAGCCCACAGAATTTTTACCCCATTTCACTAACCCCTTAAAAACTTTATGGGCGTGTGCGCGACAATTGTGACAAACATCTATCGGAGTAGAATCAATAAAACTAATCCCTGTAACCTCTCCTGTGCGTGTATGTAAAAAACAACACAACAATCATTTTACACCAAGGCATTAGTTCCACAAACCTGGTGTAGCTGACCAAGTTGGGAAACGCTCCACGCCAACTTTGTAGCACGTGCAAGGTGTAGAACTCCTTGAAAGTTTTATAACCACTACCGTGAAATGCGATACCTTCGGTAAGCTTCGCTAACGCAATTGTCATCACCTCTGATAAATGCATTTTTGATTTGCTGCGGCGCTCTCCCTTTGTGGATGGTAACTGTGGCACTTGTTGCCACAAGTTCTCCCACTGGTTGCAAAAATCATCTACGTCACAGAAGATTTGTACGATATCGAGGCGAGATACAATGGTAGACATAGCCGAGACCCTCATTTTCCTTAGATATTTTTAGTCTCGGCGTTTTTTTGTGCCTTTTTTGCTCATTCTCAATCAATCTTAGCGATCACCTCCGGTGGGCGCTTCGCGCCATCGCACTTCGCCTGCCCAGTTAAGCAAATTCCTATCTAGCAAGCTTTTTGGGCTTTTCTATCCGTCGAACTCACGTTAATTTCTTAATCACAATCTGTAAGGCAGGGTCATCATTCCAGCATTCCTGCAAAAAGTCAAAACCCGGATTCTCGCCCGAATTCGCCGCTCGATTCAGTCATATTTTATGATCACGGGCAGGAATTTATTAAATTCCGAAATGGTAAAGAAATTCTAGTTGACACTGCTTATAAGTGGGGATGGGAGCGAGTCGCCGATTATGCGTCCCCATTTTCAGAAAATAATTGGTCGCTTGGCGGTATCAATGCAAGAGAATCTTGATCAATACCTTCTGCACAAGAGTAGATAAGCACCGTCAAGTAGCAATCACTTTACCTGCACATATTCTGAGGCAGTGTGATTGTGTGATTGTTAACTCTCCCACTCAACCAATTCACCATCCACGCAAGCGATCGCCCATTGCGGAAACTTCGCCAGCAATTTCTTGATCACAATCTGCAAAGCCGGATCATCATTCCAACACTCTTGCAAAAAGTCAAACCCCGGATTCTGCCCCGAATTTCCTGCTACTTTGAGTTTCTGCATACGCTCCGGTCGCGCATTTGCTCTTGCAACAATCGCCTCATGTGACCATTTTTCAGGATTTGGTACGGGCGCGGCGGAATCTTCGCCTTCATAACAACCTTTCACCTCAACTCCAGAAACTTGATTTTCTCCTAACAACAAACCAGAATAACCATGTTCTACTTGCCCCGGTGTTTGATTAGCGATGGCTACGCCCGCCGCAGGCATCGCTGAATTTAAAGATTTCTCATTTTGTGCAACGGGCGCGGCGGAACAAGTATCTTCATGAGGGTATATCGCTTCAATACCAGAGACTTGGTTTTCAGCGAACAACGAAGCAGATTGACTCAGTGCAGTTCCCACAAGCGTCAGCGTCGTGCAGTCCATTGCCGTAGGCAATTCTTCAAGTTCTGACGCGCTTTCGATATGTGAAGGCGACGCGCCCCTCAAGGGCGCATGAGCCGTCTCCTCTAAACGCGAATTTTCAGTTGGCGCGTCAGAACCAACTACCATACCAACAACCTTAGTTGGTTGTTGGTAGGTAGTTAACGAGTAGTTAAAAACGTTGTTAGGTTTTTGAAACCCTTGCAAATCCTCACTTTTTTGACCATTCTTTTGGAATGATTCCAAATCAGACTGAATTTGTTCCACGCCAGGGTGATTTTCATTCCGTCCGGGCTGGTTTACTTTCTCCCCGGCGTGGACGGCTTTCTCATCACAAGAATTGGTTTCTTCAGACGTGGATGATTCCCAGTAAAAGCGATTGTAATAACCATGAAGGTTACGGACATGGTAGCTAATCAATCCTGGTGTACCAGAGAATGAGCGACCAAACACTTCCTAATTTAAAAAATATCTGATGGATCGGCAGTTTGGAGTTTGCGAATCGAGAACGCTGCTGAAACGCAACACATTGTTGCTGTCAAAGCCAATACAAAAGCAGCACGTCCGATCGTCATTGCCATCGGCAATAATGTAGCTTGACGAGTTATTTGATAAAAACCAAGAGAAAGCACCAAACCAGGGAGAAAGCCCATTGCTGCCAGGATTAATGCTTCTTGAAAGACTACAGAAAGGAGATAATTATCATCAAAGCCGATCGCTTTGAGGGTAGCATACTCTGATAAATGATCAGACACATCGCTGTAGAGAATCTGGTAGACAATCACCGCACCGACGATAAAACCAATCACAGCACCTAGATCGAAAACATAGCCCACAGGTGTACTCGCATTCCAAAAACCCTGCTCTCGTTCGATGAACTCCTGCTTCGACAGCACTCGTACATCGTCTGGCAGTCCTGCCTTTAAATTTTTCATAACCTGTGCTAAATTAGCTCCTGGTTCTAATTGAATCACACCCAACTCAATCAGACCTTTTTCTCGCCGTCGACCAAACAGACGTAGAAAGTTGAGATCACTAGTAATCAAATGACCGTTAACTCCAAAAGATGTACCTAGCTCAAATAAGCCAACTACTTCTACCTCACGATTTTCGATCTCAGTTTTGAAGGGCCCAGTTTGTTGGAACATTTGAGGAATTGGCCCAAATTCTTTCCGCGCCCCTTTATCAAACATGACAGTATCAGGAAATTTTAGCTTGTCTAAATTGGCCTCTACAGAAGGTAGCATCATCACATTGCCATCTGGGTTAAAGCCAATGATAAACATATTCCAAATCTGCTTATTGACTGGATTCTTCCACTGAACGTAGTCCAAATAAATGGGAATAACTGCTTGCACACCCGTGTAGCCAAGTGCCTGATATAAACGCCGTTCTGTGAATTTATCTCTAGAAATTAACGATCTGTAGCGATCGCTAATTAAAAAAATATCACCTTTTAAACTAGTTTGAATCTCTACCGCACCTTCAAATAAAGCACTGCGAAATCCCAACTGTAAAAACATGAGGACATCGGCAAAGGTAATGCCAGCGATCGCCACCAGCATCCTAGCTTTCTCTCTCGATAATTGCAGCCAAGCTAAAGGAATTCGTCGTCTCATAGAAAGATAGCTACCTTGACCTTCATATTCGTAAACCCAGCTACCTTCTGGCTATCTGTTGGAGTTAAGCGAATTTTCACTTCAACAACACGAGAATCAATATTGGCAGCCGGATCGGTGTTCAAAACATCTTTTTTGGCAACTTCCAGTCCTACTTCATCCACCACACCTTGTAATGTTTCAGTTAGAAAACCACCGCTGACATTAGTGATGGTTGCTTGCTGACCTTTGTGAACTTTTGGTAAATCACTTTCGTAGACTTCTGCGATCGCATACATTTGGTTGGTTTGTCCCAATGACACAATACCTTTATTGCTATCAACAATTTCCCCTTCCCATGTATGGATCTTCAAAATCTGTCCTGGCCTTGATGCCCGCACGTAGGCGAGATCCAATTCTGCCTGAGCCTGTTTCACTATAGCCTTAGCGTTGTTAACTTCGGTTTGCGCTACTCGTACATCTATAGGACGGACTTCAGCAATGCGATCAAGTGTAGCTTGAGCTTCTTTGACTTGTTGAGTCAATATTGCAGTAGCTTGGTAAAAATTAATTTTAGCTTCTTTGAGTTGTTGGGCAACCGTCTGAAGAATCAAGCGTTTACTATCACGCAACGAAGTAGAGACAGCACCATCTTGATAGAGCGACTCGTAACGCTGATATTCGAGTTGGGCGTTTTCCGCCTCTGCCTCTAAACGTGTAACATTTGCTTTCTTCGCTGCTGTATCCTCACGTAGCTGCACTTCAAGCCTGCCAATCACTGCCTTTTGAGCCTGAATTTCTCCAATTTTGGCACCAGCTTTAACTTGATCCAATTGGGCTTGGGTAACTTCTACTCGTTGCATTGCTTGCTCTAAAGCAGCTTGGAGACGAGGACGTGAATCCAAAATTGCGATTGCCTGTTTCTTTGATACCCAGTCTCCTTGGTTCACTAATAATTGATCGATTCGGCTACCCTGACTAGAAGCAGTTAGCTGAATCACTTCTCCTTTTGGTTCCAGCCGTCCTAACGCTGTAACTGCCTTAACTGGGGAATCTGTAGCTAGGGGAACAGATGATGATTCGAGATGACGCTTTGAGCGTAAAATGTTGGGAAGAATACCGAGGTTAGTAATGATTGCTACTAAAGTGGCAACTGTGATCGCTACATATAACCACGTAAATTTAGAGGATTTTTCAAAAGCCTTCATTATTACCTTTTAGAAGTGAGTTTGTTCACCTACGCTTATGAAAAAACAACATTCTAGCCTGATTAACCCAGTAGTTACCAATTACAAATTACACACAGCGAAATGGGCGGTTAGAAACCGCGTGCCAGGTACTACCCTGCGGGAACGCTAAGAGCGTAGCTTGCTTTCCCGTAGGGATACAAGTCGGCGGAGCCGATGCCAGTTGCTCATGTGGGAAACCCCCAAGACCGCACTGGCTCGTCTACACAAACAAAACCCACCTCCGTAGATTTCAAGCAGAGCGTCTTTGGCTTTGCCCCTGAATTCTGCTGTAGGTTACGATTACTGCCCAACCTCAGATAATATCTCTGAAAGCTTCACTTTCTGTCCAGAAGAAGGAACTATCAAAGTTTCCGAGTCAAAATGTATCCGAGGTGTTTTGATAATTAATGAAAGTGCTGTTAAGTAAGGCAGCGAAACATATTCATTTGCAAAATTTTCGCGTAAAGCTTGGCTAACTAGAGGCGCAAACTGGTGACTCATGCTGGGAAAAAGATGATGCTCGACATGGTAGCCAAAATTAAGATGTAAAAAAGCTAATACTGGATTAATTGTGACGCTAATTGTATTGTGTAATGGATGATTTACATCAGTGTTAGTGGGACGTAATAAGTGTTGTGTAAGAATGTACGACACATAAATAAAGTTTCCCATTAACATCGGCAAAATAATGATATAAAGACTAGCGCGAGCGCCAATCATAATTCCAAGTAAAGTCCAAAATAAAACCATCAAGATAGTTTCAATTTTTGCCCTCAATCGATTGAACCCAAACTTTTCTGCTAAATCTGAATCTGTCTCGTAAAACCAGAGTACATATTGTCCCTCAAGGGTAAATAAGCAAACAAAGCCGATGTAGCTTAACCAATTATGTGTACCTGGAGTAAACATAGCTCTCAAGCGAGTTATGGAACTTTTAGAGAACGCTTCAATTGTCCCTACAAAATCAGGATCTCGTTCCACAAAATTAGTAAATCCATGATGGCACTGACAATGCCAAAACTTCCATGTTAATGGTGATAAGAAAAATGGAATATATCCCAAATAGCCGAGAAAATATTGCCCAAAATTAGATTCAAAAATTGCCCCATGTAGTGCTTCATGTGCAATAAAACCCCATATTATATATATTTGTCCAATGACAAAAGATAACAACAAGCAAACATACCAAGGTGGAGAATACTGGATAATAGCCCAGGAACAAACTATGACAATAGGTATCAATAAAATAGTAGCAATTCCCCTGATCGGCTGCGGTTTAAATATATCGCTTGGCAATGATTCTCTAAGTTTATTTCTAATTAGGTGTAATTCCATATTGTTGCTTTTCTTCAATCAAAAAGTGTTAATTTTTAACAGAAATAATTCACTCAGCAGAATTTATGATTCAATTCTGTGTAACTGGTAAGTATCGCTTTTTATAATCAAATTAGGTACATCATAGCTTCCAGCTTTCTTACTGGGAGTGGGGTTCTTATCAGGGCAAACGCATCTAAAATACTCTTGATCACGACCAAGATTAAGACCCAACGAAAAATCAGTATTTCCGGCTTAATTTATTTTCCAAGGCTCAAAGTGATCCCTAAAATCTTTGTCAATAAGTAGGGATTAATGAGATTGTTTTTGAGTCCATGAGAATAGACTAGTCTTATTGACATGATGCGTCCGCCCTGGGGTTCTTATACCTCACTCAATACAGAACCCTTTACTTCTGTGTCATCCATGCCATAATGTCTGAAATTTGCGTTTTCTCCCCAGAAGAAGGATTTATTAAAGTTTCCGAGTCAAAATATATCCGAGGAGTTTTAATGGCAGACAATAGGACTTTTAAGTAAGGAAGTAAAACATATTCATCAGCAAAATTTTGGCGTAAAACTTGACTCACTAGAGGAGCAAATTTTGGACTCATACTCGGAAAAAGATGATGTTCTACGTGATAACCACCATTAAGATGAATAAAATCGATTACCGGATGTGTTGTGACGCTGATTGTGTTCCGAAGTGGATTATTTACATTGGAGTTGGTAGGACGTAAAAAGTGTTGTGTGACAATGTATGTTACGTGAGAAAAGTTTGCTATTGCCATCGGCAGAATGATGATATAAAGACTAGCTTGAAAGCCAATCACCATACCAAGGAAAGACCAAAATAAAATCATCAAAATAGTTTCAATCTTGGCTCTCAATCGATTGAATCCAAATTTGCGTGCTAAATCTGAATCTTTCTCATAAAACCAAAGCACGTATTGTCCTTGAAGTGTCAAACCACAAAAAAAGCCGATGTAGCTCATCCAGTTTTGTATCCCTGGATTAAGCATGGCTCTCAAACGAGTTATAGGGCTTTTGGAAAACGTCTCAATTGTCCCGACAAAATCGGGATCTCGTTCGACAAAATTAGTATATCCATGATGACACTGACAATGCCAAAATTTCCATGTTAATGGTGATATCAAAAATGAAGTATATCCCAAATAACCAAGGATATACTGGCCAAAATTTGATTGAAAAATCGAACCGTGTAATGCCTCATGTCCGATAAGATCCCATATAAAATATATTTGACCAATAATAATTGATACTAGTAAGCATAAATACCAAGGTGGAGAATAATGGATAATCAACCAGGAAAAAACTATGACAACAGGTATCAACAGAATAGCAACTACACCTCTCATTGGTTGAAGTTGGAAGACATCACTACTTAAGGATTCTCGAACCTTATTTCTAATGAGATGTAATTCCATATTGTGGCTCCTATGTAATTAAAAATTTACTATCTTGAGTCTTGCTCTGACTTAATTAAATGCCTGAATTACATATGGATAGATTGCCCAGCGTCAATGAGGAGAATACTGCCATTGATGCGTTTAACTTCTTCTCGCAAAAGATACGAAACCATATCAGCAACATCTTCGGGCGTACAAAGTTTGTTACCAAGTGAAATAGATTCCCAATAAGGAATTAGCTTTTCGCTATCAGGCCATTTGTTGATTAGTTCACCGTACACGGGGCCAGAACTAATACAGTTAACTTGTATGTTATATGGCTCAAATTCCATAGCGAGATATCGCGTTAATGCCTCTACCGCAGCTTTAACAGTAGCCATACAGCCAAAATAAGGAATGTAACGATGAGCCGCATTCGTAGAAAGAGTAATAATTTTTCCACCTCCTTGCTTCTTCATTAATTTGGCAGCACGTAGCGCTCCCTGATGAAGTCCAATTACATTCGTGTGAAATGCTTTGTCTAAATGTTCTACTTTAATCTCTTCTAAGGGAGCAAGCATTCCATTAGAAGCATTGCTGATAAAAAAGTCAAGTCTACCAAATTCAGCCTCAATTTTGTCAAAAAGTTGATGAAGTTGTGTTTCATTAGCCACAGATCCCCAAATATGAATAGCCTTACCACCATTGGCTATAATCTCAGCCGCAGTTTCTTCTCCCCTAGCAGTGGAGTGAAAAGAATTAACAATAACAGTCGCACCCAATTCTGCTAGATGGTGGGCAATAACTTTACCTAAACCTCTTCCAGATCCTGTGATTAAGGCAATTTTGTGAGCTAATGGTTTGTTACTTTCTTGATATAGTGATGATGTCAATGATTTTACCTGTTCATTAGCAACAGATAAGGATGATTGTGCAGTTTTTCCAATGCCATTAACTTCGGGTAACGATAATTCAACTTTCACAGGAAAATCGTTGTTGACAACAAACTTTCTAATCGCAACAGCAACATCAGAGATAGTGCGTAGTTGTTGTTGAGGAATATTCAACTGAGTTAGCGGTAGTAATTTATAGTGTTCTCTGAGAACAGAAAATACTTCTCCGAGTTTGACGGAATCAATTCCTAAATCTTCTTCTAAAGAAGCCTGTGCTTCTAAAATTTCTAGTGGATAACGAGTAACTTCAGCAAAGACACGTTGCACATTAGTCAATACAGATATGAAATCGGAGGTAACAGGTGATGATATTGGCTCTAACTGATGATTAGGAATTAATGATGGTTCAATTGCAGCAGGTACAACAAATTGGCTAATGGCAATAGCAACATCAGAGATAGTGCGTAGTTGTTGTTGAGGAATATTCAACTGAGTTAGCGGTAGTAATTTATAGTGTTCTCTGAGAACAGAAAATACTTCTCCGAGTTTGACGGAATCAATTCCTAAATCTTCTTCTAAAGAAGCCTGTGCTTCTAAAATTTCTAGTGGATAACGAGTAACTTCAGCAAAGACACGTTGCACATTAGTTAATACAGATGTTAGCTCAGAGTTAGTAGCTGATAATTGAATATTTTGTATCAACATGAAAAATCTCCTAGTAGTTGAAGGAATTTATTTATGAAGCAAGTTATTTATTTAGCTATCCGACTTTAGCCCTTACTACAGATGTAGCTATATAGACAAAACCCACCGGACTGGGTTATAAACCCTTAATTTTGTGTTAGACGATTGAGGTAATTTTGTTTGTGTATTAACGAATTATCTTCGCGTAATACTTTGAAAATATCCTCTAGGTGAGTATTTAACTCAAAAGCTACCATACTCAAAATTAGATTTGGCATAATGCTAAATGCAGCGTAGGGTACAAATGTAGATTTGGCATAACTAAACTGAAGTTTCAAAATGTGCAGTTGGGGATTAAATTCTATCTCTGGCAAATGTTTTGAGACAGTAAATAAAGATGCATCAATCTTGAGTTCTAAGTTAGCAAAATCGCAAATGTTATTTATTGGCGATATACTTGTTTTCAGGTATGACTCTTTGAGCGTCCATAGGAGTGTATATAGCTGAGAAATGCTTAAGTCATCTTTTATTTGCTGCTGCACCCATAATGTTTCCTGTGTCGAGAAATAAGATTCGTAAAAATCTGGGCGGTGGGAAATAGGCTCCTCCACATCTAAGCCGACTGGCCCAGAAGAACTAAGGCTAGCAATCGCCCAACCGCCAGCATGAGAAATGGAAAGATATATTGTCGAAAGAATATTGCCTTGCCAAAATAACTGTGATGCTCCTTTTAAGCTAAGGTTAGGCGGCAATACTTCAATAGAGCGATACACAATTGGCAAAACTGTAGCAATATCATTGCATCCGAACTTTTGGATGGTTGGTGGCCAGACAAAGTTGGAGTTTGCAAGGTGAGTATTACTCAGATAGCGGCTAAATAATAATTTGCAGATAAGTCTGGCTGTGAACCACTCATGACGCCGCTTGAGATGCTTAAATTGGTGAAAATGAGCCAGTTCTTTTGGGGATAGATAGTCTTCAGCATGGACAGCCAGTTGGCCACCAATATCAATGTGCATGGCAGCAATCCAAGGAAGACATTTAGCAAATTCAGGTAAGTGAGTGGTTAATGGTGGCATGAGTGAGGTTTTTTACACAGGCATTATTTTGATTTCAGGTTTGATTTTTATAGCCGAGCCAGTTGTGTACTTTTTTGTAAACCGATCGCTTCTTCCATCAAAACTAAAACGCGATCGCTCGCATCCATTACTTGCAGCCAATCGCAATAAAGCGTATCCCCAGTCTTGTGAGAGTTAGAACCAACAAGAAATAAATCTTGATGCAGTTGATTGAGTTTCCAATCATTTAAATCAGGTGTCAGAGTAATTTTTTTCCATCCTTGAGGTACAAAGACTGCTCTGGAATCGTTAGTGTCGCCGCTGCTGGTTGCTACTCGCAACATGGCATCAATTAAAATTGCGGGTGTGCAAAAATCAGATGTGAAATGTAGTTGAGTTGTATTCTTTAATCGGAACTTAGCCCGTCTGCGATTAGATCCAATCACAATATTGTTAATACAATCAAAGATACCTTTGAGCCTCACCGGAGAGTTAGGGTGCATATACGGCTCTTGAATCATCTCTCCCTCAAACCCGTTCCAGGTGCCATAACGGCCTACTATCGGTTGGGTATTTGCAGCTAGCCGTATATCCATTTCACAATGAACACAATCTTTTTGTAGTAAAGTTCCATTCTTGTGAATAAAATCTGATAGTAACTTGACGTGGATGACAGTTTCATCATTGTTTTCTACAACAATTATTGCCTGGGTTTTGAGTAATATTTCTTGCTCGTTGAAAAGTTTAATAAATCTCGAAAATTTACTATTTTCAATGGCGATCAGTTGCAGGTTTGGTCTAAGTGCTTGTGCTGCCTGTGTTGCCAACTCTTGTTCAAATGTTGCTGGCATGGTGGGAACATTATTTACAAGATGGTCTAACAGATAAGGAGCGGTTTCAATGCTCACATACCACTGGCGTTCATCGGTAAGTTTTTGGCTATTTACAACGTGTTCTTGATGGGGAATTAAAATACTTTTCTCTGTTTCATTCGTTAGCTTGTTTTCAACTTTTGCAAAACCATTGTTGAAGGTTGGAGATAGATTATTTTCTGCTGTAACTACATCAATTTGATAGTAGTTTTTCTCACCCTCAGTTAATAGCACATTGATAGGTGCAGTAGCTTGTCCATTCAGCAGCAGAGAGAAAAGTTGTTGTCCTTCTTGAGCCTGGATTGCATGAAGTCCTCGTTCTTGAGACAGCACAGCATATTCCGAACCACGGGTCATACCAATACCTGCCCAACCCAGCCAAGCGATAGTTGACCAACTACCAGTCAGAAGAGAACTATCCATGTAGGCTGCAAAGCGATTCATAAATTCATTAGCAGCCCCATAGTCTGGTTGACCATCGTTACCAATGTAGCTGAATGCAGAGGTCAATAAATGGAAGTGGACTTTGTTATTTGGAGGATATTGACGGCAGGCATTGTACAGATTTTTCAACCCAGATAGTTTTGTAGCAAGAATACGTTGAAATTCAGTAAATGTACGCTTGGGCAAAAGTTTAGATGTTTGAATGCCAGCCCCATGAACTACGAGGTCAATTCGTCCATAAGTTTTGACTACTTTTGCTACTACCTGATTTACAGCTTCCACATCAGTGATATTGACATTGACATATTCAAACCGACCTGGCAATGCTGACAGATGTTTAAGGGTATGGTGAAGTTCGCGGGCAGCCTGATAATACTCTATCTGGGCTTTGAGTGCTGGCATTTTTTGCGAGCGATCGCGCATCAATTGTTCTTGGTAAAATTGACTCTCATACTGGGCAAAGCCAGCTTCATCTAGTTCCAAAACCTCGATAGGCACAGATTTTAGGTCAGTACGACCTAGTAACACTACAGTGCAGCCAAAGCGTTGCAGTACTTCTTCCATCAAAACTGCTGTTACACCCCGTCCACCACCTGTAGTGATAACAACAGAATTCTGGTTAAGAATAGGAGTATGGTCTTTGGTCACTTCCGGTAGAGACACCAGCTTGAAAATTTGGCGATCGCCATTTAGGTAAGATACTTCTACTGGCTTACCTGGTTGAGAGTTTAACTCTGTATCTAACTGTTGCCAAGCATCTTTGATACTTGCAGCATCCGTGTTAATACTCTTGCAAATACATTTTGGCAGTTCCCGAGCAACTGATTTGATAAAACCAGCTAGCAAACCAGTGTAGGGGGTAAGTTGTCCGGTTTTCCACGCGTTCAGGCACAGTGTCGCTAGGGCAGTATTTCCAGTTTGTAGCTGGGGGTAAGAGTGGCGGACAACCGCAAACAGTAGGTTGAGCAAGAAATCCGAGTCATCTATTGAGATTAATTGCTCGTCGCTGATGGCATTGAGGTTTTTAATCGCCACAATCGTGTCGTAGCGACTAAAATCTAGTTGTTGAACTGTAGCTTTGATGGCATCCTCAGATGTCAAATCGATTTGGATAGCACCTGCAATCGCTTTGTTGGCTGGACAGGCAACTATATAGTTCAAATCCTTTAGCATCTGAGTTTGAGCTAATGCTGTCCACAACTCAGGCTGGTCTGTTAAGAAGAGAATTTGCCTTTTTTCCAGGGGACGCGGCACATCGATTTTTTCTACAGTAGCCGGAAACAGAGAGGATGTATAAAAATGGGTGGGCGTTTGAAGTAAGGGCTGAGAATTAATATCCTGTGTCCCTAAATATTGTTCGTTTGACGTTTGTTGAGGAGTAGGGAAAGGTGAAAAAGTTATTTGTCCTTGGCTTGCGGATTTCCACTGAACTGCAACTACCTCACAGCTTTGACTAACACGCTCTACAGATCGTGCAATTTCCACGACTCCAGTAGCTCCATAGAAATCTATAGGAATAGTTGAACCCGCTACTTCAACGATAGATTCCTGAATTCCTGATGTATTGACATCCAAGGTAGATAAGATAGGGAATCCGTGAGACTGTGCGATTTCAATTGTGGTTAGTGCTAACATACAGGCTGCTTCTCCTGTAGGCATATCCTTACCTGAAGTATGTGCCCCATGACCAACATAGCCATTTATGCTGCCAGCTAAAATGAGGTCACAGTCGTTACTCATCAGCATCAACTCTGCAATACGTAAGGCTTCTAGTAAGGAATCAATGCCTGCATCGATGACTATGTTAGGCCCGTTGAAATTAAACAGGTTACACACTTGACCAGCAGTAATATTAGGCATTGAACCAATCAAGGTATATGGAGATGAGGGAAGATTGGCTTGCTCGATGGCAGTAAATAGCTTTTGGCAAAGACGCTCAAAATCAATATCTGATTGTGAGAAATGTGCAGGCTTGGACTGTAAAAGCCTCCGGAGTCGATCTAGAAACAGACGCTCGTTGGCGGTAATGCCTCGACCAGTTTTCCCAGGCATCCCAATTACAACTCCAGTTTTACTTTGCAGAGCTAATGCTTTTTCTCCCAGACCTCGGAGTGCTTTTTCAGTTGCCATCACACTGAGATACTGACTGGCATCCATGCGATCTTTCACATCAGGCAATAGCCGTCGCTTGACTGGCAATTGCAGTTCCTCTCGCGCAAACTCCTTGACTCGAACATCCGGGACTGAATTTCCTTGTAGCGCGTTTAACGATGGAAATAAAGTACCAATTCCTACCAAAGCGAGTGGTCTCCGTACAGAATCAGTATTCGGTCTAGAACTGGGACAAAACTGCTGATGGTAATTAGCATCATAAGCTTCAATAATTAAGTTGGCGTTAGTACCTCCAAAACCAAAGCCATTTACTGCTGCACGGCGGGGCTGTCCGGCTATGTTATTCGGCCATGACAGTGCTGTTGTCGGGATGGCTAAGGAAGAACCTTGGAGTTCAATATCTTTATTGGGTGATTGGTAGTTATGCTGAGGTGGAATAGTTTGGGCTTTTAAAGCTTGGCAAACTTTGATAATAGAAGCTGTTCCGGCTACCCAGCCAGTATGACCAATCAAAGCTTTGACGCTACCCAAATAAATTGGCGGTAAATTTGCTTCTCGTTTATTGAACACTTCAGACAGCGACTTAAACTCTGTACCATCGCCAACTGGTGTAGCAGTTGCATGAGCTTCAATGTACTGAATCGTATTCGGATTTATCTGGGCGTTCTCACAAGCTCGCTGACAGGCTAATACTTGACCAACTTTAGTAGGTACATTCACAGCAGCACTCTTACCATCGCTTGATGTCCCAACACCACGGATGACACCGTGGATGCGGTCTCCAGCAGCGATCGCATCAGGCAAGCGTTTGAGTGCTAAAATAGCCGCTCCTTCGCTGAAAACTACTCCATCTGCGGTAGCATCGAAGGGACGGCTACCTGTGCCGGAAAGACCTTTGAACTGAGCAAATAGACAGTTCATCGCTACTCCTGGCGCGAATACACCCCCGGATAGTACTAAGTCGCTTTCATGGTTTTGTAGTAGTTTGATGCCGATGTCAACGGTGTAAAGGGAAGAAGCACAGGCGGCATCTAAGAGTAAGGTTTTTACATGATTTCCTAAAAATTTCTCGACTACGCGCTTGTAACAGAGGTCAGGTGCGAGAAATTCGTGTTCTCCACTTTTACGTCCTAGCAGCGTTTCTAGAGAATTGCTAAAAGCCGCACGCAACTGCTCTGGTTCATCGAGTTGCTCAACGAAGTACTTTAAGCTTTCAGCAAACAGAGCTTCATCGTACTCTTTGATGCCGTCAGCCGTGGAGCCAAGAAGACAATGTACTGTTTTAGTAGCAGATACTTGCTGATGAATAGGATTGAGACACTGAGCTAATGCTTTAGCAAGTAGCTGCTGACCTCTTGTCAACTTGTTGAATTCTTCCAGGCTATACGGTATACCTTTTTCATATTCCACCTGATTGATTCTGCCACTGAGCAAAGTGTAGGTTTTCTCAGCAATCACAGATCCATCAGACATAAAGTCTGGTACTAAAAAGGGATCGATGAGGCCTAAATCGACAATTCCGCTGACTCCATCTTGAATATTTTGCCAGTATTCTTCGGGACTATCTGCTCCAGGTAGCAAGCAACCCATAGAAACAATAGCAATAGGAACGTTAGTAACAAGAGTGTCTGAGTCTGATGATAATGCTGCGGAGCTAAAAGTCGTTACTTCTCTAAACTCCATTTCCCATTTCCCATACCCAAAAGCTTCATCTACAAGGGGACGGACTTTTTCATTAACTTCTGGTGTCGGTTGTGGATCAGATAGCTGTCCAGAATATGTCTGTAGAATGTGCTGCAATCCTTGAATTATATTTCCATCGGGAGACATTACAGACTGGGCGATCGCTTCTGGTTCAGATGGCAAATTCTTTTGCACTAACTTTGTCAACACTCTGCTTGCACCGCACTCGATAAACGAATGGACGCCTTGTTGCTGGAGTACTTTCACAGCTTGAGAGAAGTTAACGACTTGGATGAAATGTGCAGCTAGAGTTTGGGGGAAATCAGTATTTGCACTGTAAAAAACTTTATTTATTGGTGAATATACTGGGATTTTTGGTGTTTGAAACGAGAAGTGCTGTAAACTTGAGCGGAAAGATTCAACTGCTAGAGTTAACAAATCTGAGTGGAAAGGATATCGGCTTTTGAGAAAAGTACAAGCAATACCTTGGCGAACTAGCTCAGATTCAACCTGCTGGAGTTCTGTGTGGATTCCAGACACGACAATTTGCTGTGGATGGTTGATTACCGCTACTGTTAAAGCAGTTTTCTGAATGGCGTTAAAAAGTTCCGTTAACCGTTGGGCACCGCAGGCGATCGCCATCATACCACCAATACTGCTGGCAAAATTACGTAGAACTTGTATCCGTTGGCATACGATTTTGACGCTTGTCTCAAAGTCAAAAACACCGCCAATGGTCAAGGCGGTTAATTCTCCAAAGCTATGTCCGACCAAAATATCTGGGTGCAGTCCTTGCTCAATCAAAAGTTCGGCAATGATGATATTTGTCAATAAAATGCCTATTTGATCAAGGTCTGGACATTGTTGCAGCAAAAACTGATGTTCGTCATTGGACTGAGCTTGGATCAATGTTAAAAAGGAATAACTTAAATAACGTTGAGTTAATTCATCAGCCTTAGTAAATAGCGACCTTTTAGCAGGATAGTTCTGATAGAGAGTTTGTAAAGTCTGGTAATCATAAGCTCCCTGACCGGGGAATGTGAAGACTATTTTATTTTGAGCTAAAGGATTTACTTTTGTAATATTGACTTTATCTAATGTTGAAATATAAGTATCTACAATCTGCACTCCCGAAGGGTCTTTAGCTAGATTTTGACTAGTTATGAGTTTACCTAATTCACAAACTTCTGGCGTGAAAATCTTTTTAATCTCCTTTCCACCTGCTACTACTTTTTCTGCAAACGGCGAATCTAACGACCGCTCAATTAGACCAAAGTTTTGCATCACATAATCACCTAGTACAGGCGGAATAGGAATCAGTTCACCTGTGATTCTGGAAGTGAATACAAGCACTTGATATCCACAACAAACAGGTGTTCCGTCCTCACGAATCACCCGAAAACACAATCGAGTAGTAGACCTTGTTGGCTCATCAAAAGTTAAAAGAATAGCTACACGCTCACCCAGTCCTACAGGTGCCATATTCCGGCTATATCCTTGCTGGGTTAGAATAACAACATCTTGAAAAGTTTCTTTATCAAACAGTCCACCGAAAAAGAAGTGTTCCCGTGCGATACACTGAAATCGAAAGTTAGTCAGATAATGATGAGAACCATAGGCCATTGTGTCTTCAAAATGAATCTGATACGGAACAGCTATGTAGCTCATGTCTAACTCCTTTTAAAGCTTTACCGACCGAAAATATAAACAAGTATTTGAGAACTAGCAGTTTTGTTCAACATCATCATTAGTCAAAAGAAGGATTACTATACTCATCTTGATTTCTAAATTCACTTTCACTAAAAAATATTATCATTTTCCAAAGAAATAGATGAGGCAATATCTATGACAAAGTACCCGGCATAGCACTAAGAAAAACTTGCGCGGCAGAAATTGAAGCTATAGTTAACTTGGATATATTAATAGCTTTATTGCTTAACTAAGCACATCAGCGATTATATGGAACTTATAAATATTTGAATTTCAACCTAAGTAGTTTTTCCCTTCTTACAGGTCGCATATTTGGCCTCGCAACAATCGCCTCATGTGACCATTTTTCAGCGCTGGTGACAGGTGCGGCGGAACTTTCACCCTCATCAACTGTTTTGATTTCTACACCCGAAACTGAATTTTCAACTAACAACGTAGCAAAATAATCTTGTTCTACCTGCCCCTGAGTTTGATTAGCGATCGCTGAACTTAAACAAAATTCATTTTGGGCGACGGGCGCGGCGGAACAAGTAGCCTCATGAGAGTCTCTCACTTCCTCATCACAATCATTGATTAAACAAATTGGCAGAACATGAGCAGAAGTTAAATGCGAGAGGGCTTCCAGTCTGCTTAATTTTGTTGTAGCAAAATAGACCATCAAGGTATAAAGGGGAGGTTACAGATTCAAGCGTAATTAGTGCTTTGTCGCCTCAATTTCATAACATCGCAAAATTAGAGGCTTAAGTCTATCAAAATCATTTACTGAATCAATTTTTATTTTAGACACCATCTCAGAATTAATCCAGGCACATCTTGAATCACAAAATCAGGCGCTAATATCTTTGCTTCATCAGCACTTATCCTAGCAATAAAACTTTTCTTGCCTGATGATAGATATAATCGCAAAAACCACCATGTTGTTTTACCGAGATTAATCCCAAAGTAAGAAACAGTGTCTCTATGTTGGATACCAATATTGAATTTAGTAGAAGTTTGTGTGATTGCTTGAATTCTGTTAAAGGCCGCTAATTCTTCCTGGGTTGTAATAACATCGGCTTTTTCTTCAGCATCTAAATTGTTATCAATATCTGGGTCTATATGCTCTGAACGTGTCAAAGGTTGGTCATCAGCAGGATGAGTCATTTCTTGATTGACAGACCGAGTAATCAAAGATAGTAAACTAGATTGGAGCGAACGTTTAACAATAGGCTTAAATCTATTAATTACTCGTGCATTCACTACACTGCCTCGAAAATCAAATTTTGGTGCAACTGTACCAAGTTCTTTAATTAAAAAATGAACAAATTTATCTGAAGGAGATACTAAAAGCCCATCTATTAACTCACTTATCCCTTGGGAATAAAGCATTTCTTCAGCATCATTTTTAATGCTAGACGCATCAAAATTATCTCGGTGAAAAAGTTTAAGATTTTCTACATCTTTTGAGGTGTAGTCTAGGATGTTGAAGGTGAAAAACGCTTCCTTATCCATCATGTGAAGATTTTCTAAATCAGTAAAAAATCGATATTCAACCCCATTGGTAACAACGCTAATTTGAACAGTTAAAATAGCATTGAAATAACTTCTAAGTTGTCCGTCGTGTATTTCTGGTTTTTCTTTACAAGACTTCGCTTCAACCAGCATAACGATGTTGCTGTTAATTGCGATTGCATAGTCTACTTTCTTTGGTTGTTTTACTCTTGTAGGGGTGCCAAAATCCGCGAAATATTCGTGTCTAACTTCGCTTGGATCGGTAATGTCGTAGCCTAAGATACTTAAAAATGGAGAAATAAAAGCTGCCTTGGTGTTTTCTTCTCCTATAACGATAGGAAGGTTTTTATTAACTTTTTCGGATAATTTAACTAAATCTTCTGCGAAACCCATACTGTAAAGATGTGTGATACTTTTGATCTAATAAAAGTATTCCTAGGTTTCCCCAGTAACTATCACTTGTTTGTTAGGCTCGATCCGAAAGCAACGACGCAGTTGACTTATGCTTCGTGAAGGCAGTAGTCGGAAAGTTACCTATTGCATGGATCAGCCGTCTAATATTCCTGTGACAATTCGTAACTAAGAGTTTTTGCTGCGATGCCCACAATATATCTTGTATGGGAATAATCACATGAACTAAACTTTTATTTCTCCTGTGCTTTCTTGATGGCATAAAGCAGTGCTTCAAGATATTCCAGGCGTGTTAGGCGAAACTCCCCATTGTTGCAATGGGTGGTGTGTCCGAGACATTTCAAGTGTAGGAAAATACAATACGAATAGTAGTATAAGGGTTGAATGGCACTAAGATAAGCGCAAATTCCTTATTTATAAGGCTTTTGGGTGTACTGAGGAAGAAGTTTTTTCGCTATTCATTCCACTTCACCAACTCCCCATCCACAAACGCAATCCCCCACTGCGGAAACTTCGCCAGCAATTTCTTGATCACAATCTGCAAAGCGGGGTCATCATCACAGCATTGTTGGAGGAAGTCAAAACCAGGATTTTCCCCAACCAGAGAAGCCATCTTCAGTTTCTCCATTCGCGTTTAAACTACATAAGTAGCGGAACTTCGCCGATTTCGATGATGCAATGATTTCTTTACGTGCAAATGCAAATAGAGTTGTTAACTCAATAATTACTAGAAAGCTTCCTTCTGAATTAGTAACCTTTAAAAAGTTTTTTTCTTCGTCTACATCTGTGTTTGCTTTTTATCCCCCATCTATTTTTCCTAAAGGGCTATCGATTCCTACAGGTTTAAAAATTCAAAAAAGACCGGTTACGATTGTGACTAATAATAAGGCAGATCGACTATTCGACATGGGCATGGTGTTAAAACCAGGCAAAGATATTAGTCTCCAGTTCTTCAGAATGGACTATGGAGCCTTTAATCACACACCTGAGGGAGATGGCAAAAATCATGATGTTTGGCAAGATGGACAGTTTCATTATCATGTACCTAGAAACTAAGAGTATAAAGTTATGTATTACATAACCTTTTTCATTGACTATCGCCCACTATTAATAGAAAGGCTAAATTCTTTTTTAAAGGATAATCTTTCTGATGTTTGGATTTGTGTCGATCAGCAAGAAAATCGGTTACAATCTTTAGATAATTTACCAATACACTCAGGCTATTGGTATCCTCAACCTTGGTATATACATGGTTCATTTCTAACTAAATCTGACGCTCAAAACTTCCCAAGTATACCTGTATATACTAGTTCTAAACACAAAACTTCATTTAAGGAAATTGACGCGTCACTAAATTGGCTTTCAACCAAATATTCGTGGTCTATTTTCCCTTGGGCTGGACCAAAAAGATTTTTAAGTTTTGGCTTTTTATCAAAAGAACCTCATCTTTTTGACCGATTTCTTAAACACTTATCTAGTCCACTGAATCAAACAGGAAATTTGAATAATCCTCAGATTTATAATACAGTTATTTCAAGCTATGAAAATACAAGATATTTTAGTCACTTAATCAAAGCTATACTCTTTAGTGGTTATCAAAAACCAGCTTTACGGCTTTGGGACATCTGTAGATGTGAAGTGACACCACTTTGGTTAATTACTGATTTATTATTCGATGAAGAGACATTTTCTACCTTTTCATGGGAGGAAGCTAAGTATCAATTTATTCAGTCTTTAACTTTGAGAATAAAGCCAGACAGACCATTGAAAGTTTATCAGCCACTTGATAGAAAGTCTTTTGAATCTATGTGTATGTTATCTACACAAGAACCAGATACGTTTATTTTTGTTTCGCAAGGCACAGATTTGGAATTTTTGCAAAATGTGCTAGAAAAAACAGAAAACTATAATAGCTATTCTGATTTGATTTATCTTCAAGATATTATTTCAGCCAGTAGGTGGTTTTATGGATTTGATAGAGACAGAGTAGACTATGGAAATTCTCTCTTTGTTGCTCAAGATAGTAATTTGCTACATAAATTTAATGAACTTCATTGGGATGATGATTATCAATTAATATCATGTTTTTAGTTTTTTACTAAACAAGTTCTATCATCCTTAATATGCTTAATTTATCAACATACCATACTTTATAAAACAGTGTATTGTAAGCAATACCCTGTTTTCGATTCATGGGCAGACAACTGGCTAAGAGCCATGAATGAAGAAATTCATTTGGAATCACTGGGGCAAGGATAGTGAAATGCCGCAGTTTCCAAATTGGGGTAATGATGTACGTAATCGGCTGGTTGTTGACGTATTTTATGATACTGGGCAAGAATTCATCCAATTCACCAACGGCAAGGAAATGTTGTTAGAGACGGCTTGGCGTTGGGAATGGAAACGAGTATTGCAATATGCTAGTAGTTGAAGTGCGATCGCTACTCATTGCACTTCACCAACGCCCCATGAACAACTGCTACCCTCCACTGCGGAAACTTCGCCACCAGTTTCTTGATCACAATCTGCAAAGCCGGATCGTCATTCCAGCACTCCTGCAAAAAGTCAAAACCCGGATTCTCCCCCGAATTCGCCGCTCGATTCAGTTTTTCCCTTCTTACAGGTCGAATCTTCGACCTTGCAACTATCGCTTCATGTGACCACTTTTCAGCTTGTGACACGGACGGCGCGGAACTTTCGTTTTCTTGATCCGCTTTCACTTCAACACTAGAGACTTGGTTTTCTCCCGATATAGCACTTCTGGCAGCTATGAAGTACATCCTAAAAGCTGAAAGCAATGATAGGAGAGGGGCAAGGAGAAAACTATATTGCATAATAGCCGAAAGCGCTGTAACGAGGGTCTTAACACCCAAATGCGAAAAAGGCAATAAGGCTATTCAACCAACAATCCAACCTTCTGGAGACACTTGCGTGGGCGGGTTCCCCGACTTGAGCAAAGCGTCATCCTCCTGCCCTCAGCAAGAACTGCCTTCCTCGCGCAGCGAGATAAATTTTTGTAAATTTAGAGTAGCTGGTGCGTAAAACTTGCAATGAATTAACTGATTTATATGCAAGTCCTAGTGGAAGCAGAGCTAGCAGCTTCAGAAAAATCGTTAACAAATTCATAGCAGGAATCAAGACATATGACATTAATTTTAGGTAGCGAATCAAACGACCAACTACAGGATACAAGTAATAACGACTCGATCTTTGGCTTTGGTGGTAATGATTATTTAGTGGGGATTGGTGGTAACGACTTTTTAGATGGAGGGGCTGGTGACGATAGCTCTTTTTTGGATGGAGTTAGTTTATCTGGAGGGTTATATGGTGGAAATGGCAACGATATTATATTAGGCGGAGAGGGCAACGACGCATTGTTTGGTTCTGTTGGTAGTGATATTTTAAATGGCGGATGAGGTGATGATATTATTGATGGGATTGGGGAGGCTTTTCGAGGTGTCGGTTATAATCCTTCCCAATACGGAAGTCAGGATATTGATGTTCTCACAGGTGGTAGTGGCGCGGATAGCTTCATACTTCAGGGTAGCAATGGGCGTTCTCCTATAGGTGCCTCT
>NZ_JACJTR010000064.1 GCF_014698795.1 Nostoc sp. FACHB-892 | reverse complement strand
CATCTTGGCTGTAGATGATCAAGTGGATAGCCGCGACTTAATCAGGTGGATGTTAGAAGACTTCGGAGCTGAAGTAGTAATCGTGACATCGGCAAGGGAAGCGATCGCTGCTTTAACTGAATCTCCTAGCAAATATGATGTGCTTCTAGCAGATATTGGGATGCCAGATGAGGATGGTATTTCCCTGATTCGTCAGGTGAGAGCGCTTGAAGCTGAAGCTGGGGGACAAATTCCAGCAGCAGCAATCACTGCTTATGCCACCGAACAAGAGCGGCAAAAGGCAATTGATGCTGGTTTCCAAATGCATCTAGCTAAACCGATTCAGCTTACTCAATTGGTATTGATGATTGCAAATTTGAGTGGACGAGTCACAAATAATTCGTAATTCCTAATTCGTAATTCCTAATTGAGGTACAGAGCAACCAAATTTTAATTATGAAAAAGTAAAAAATGTGGGGTGTCCAGATCCCCAACTTCTCAAAGAAGTCGGGGATTTAATTTTTCACGGAATAATTTAGGATTGCCAGATCAAATGTTTGAATAAACGTTTGAATTACATATAAGTTGTATAGTCTCCACCTAAAACATTCTCAAGTTATAGATGATGTTTGACATCTTTACTTAAAAAGATACAAAACATGTTTGATTTATTCTACTAAAACAGAAAGTATCAACTATGAATTGAGGAGTTTTACGCATGACTGCAACCTTCATGAAAATGCCAAAGTTTGGCAATACCCAATGGGTGAGCTTTGTTGGTGGAGAAGGGATTGTACGCAGCTACACACCTGAATCTGGCACATGGACGTATCTTATTGAGATGGCATTAGGGCGAGAGCCTGACTTTGGCAGAGTTGGTGCAGAAACCATGATCCTCCTCACCGAGGCAGATTTGCGGACGACAGGCTTTTGACAAGGCTACAACCTAGTATTCTTCTCATCCACTAGCTGACTTAGTACAGGGTTGATTTAAATACAAACACGCAAGCATTTTTAAGGAAGATTTGTGACAGTTGAATCATTTAGCTCTACCTCAATAGATAGAAAAACACTCGTATTGAATAGGAGAAATGTAGCTTTTTTTAGTACCATTCATGCTCTAGCCCTGCTTGCTCCCTGGTATTTTTCTTGGTCAGCACTAGGTGTGGCGATCGCACTTTATTGGTTGTTCGGCAGTATTGGTATTTGCTTAGGCTATCATCGCTTACTCACACACCGCAGTTTTCAAGTCCCGAAAGCGTTGGAGTATGCCTTTACGTTTTTAGGCGCATTAGCCATGCAAGGCGGCCCTATCTTCTGGGTAGCAGGACATCGTTTGCACCATGCTTTTACCGAAGATATAGACAAAGATCCCTACTCTGCCCGTCGTGGTTTCTGGTGGAGCCATATTCTTTGGATTCTCTACCCCCGCGCTGAATTTTTTGCTACCGAGACCTATCGTAAATATGCTCCCGACTTGGCACGCGATTCGTTTTACTCCTGGCTCGATCGCTATTTCTTACTGCTGCAACTGCCGTTAGGAGTTCTACTGTATGTACTAGGTGGCTGGTCGTTTGTAGTTTATGGGATATTTGTCAGAATAGTTTTACTCTGGCACACGACTTGGTTAATTAACTCAGCGACGCATTTGATTGGGAATCGAACATTTGAAACCGAAGATGGATCTCGTAATCTCTGGTGGGCAGCACTCCTAACGTTTGGGGAAGGCTGGCACAACAATCACCATGCTTACCCCAACGTGGCAAAGGCTGGCTGGCAATGGTGGCAGGTAGATGTGACGTGGTGGGCAATTCAAACACTGAAGACACTGGGGTTAGCCAAAAAAGTGGTAATGCCTCCTGCGAATCTCAACTGAGGCTCGATTGTATTCAATGACTTTCTAAATATGTTCTTAATTTGGAACTTTTAGCAGCTGAGTAGCCGCGTGTCATATCTTGTTAAGGAATTATCATGAGACAACTTGTTATTGCTGAACGCGTAAGCCTTATTGGTCATCTCGTGTCAACGGTATTTGGATTGGTAGGGATACTACTGGTTGTACCTAATGCCCAAGTAATTTTCAACTTATCCAAGGTTGGACAAACTGCCATCCAATGGAGTATGGCAGGAGGCGGGGTAGTTTATATGATTTTAGGTGCGGCAGGTGTTTTCTTGTATGCCACGCGGATTTTGGGTTTAGGTCGCGCCTTAGCATTTCTGTTGCCATCAGTATTTATTTCTCTAGGAAGTGAATTACTAGGAACCAGTACTGGTTTTCCATTTGGCCATTATAGTTACCTAAACGGTTTAGGTTATAAGATTGCGGGTTTAGTCCCATTTACAATTCCCTTGTCGTGGTTTTATTTGGGATTTGTTTCTTATCTGCTAGCACGTACAGGTTTAGAAGTGGACAAAAAACCCAACTTGTGGCGTCATATAAGTGCGATCGCTTTGGGTGCTTTATTATTAACCTCCTGGGATTTTGTTCTCGATCCTGCAATGAGTCAAACTTCTCTACCCTTTTGGTATTGGCAACAACCAGGCCCCTTCTTTGGAATGCCTTACCAAAACTTTGCGGGGTGGCTGGGTACTAGCTCAGTATTTATGACTATGACTGCACTGTTGTGGAGAAATAATCCAATTAACTGGGAGCGATCGCAACTTAATATACCTTTTGCAGTTTATTTAAGTAACTTTGGTTTTGCTACAGTCATGAGCTTAACAGCTGGATTCTTTGTACCCGTGTTGTTAGGCTTATTACTGGGTGTCGCTCCCGCAGTGCTGCTGTGGTTGAAAGGCTCGTTTACACCTGGACAAATTCCCACTGAACCACCAGAAATCTCTGTAGCTAAAGTCATTGCAGTGAAATGAAAGGACATTGAGCATTTGGTACAAGAGGCAGAGCAGCAAAGGGGGCAAGGGGAAAGACTTACTACAACTTCTCCTCTGCTCCCAGCTAAGAGCCTCCTGCCCCCTGCCATTCCTGCTTGGAGAGTTTTTTTCTCGGCAACAACAAACTAGCTTCAATCTCCTGCCGCACAACGCCTGTTACCTCACAGTTGCTATTAAGGCAATCGAGAAGCAACTGATTGGCATCGTAATATTGTTGCAATACTTGCTGTTGCTGTGGGCTGAAGTGCCAGTGATGCTCAAGCTCAATGTTTCGATGCTTGGCGATCGTGGCTTTTAACAGTTCTATCCAGGCAGGATAACTTCTGTGCCACCATGTCTGAAACCTTTCTCTACCTTGTTCTGGATCAGGCAATAGGTCTTTAAGTTGTTGTAAAGCTTGATGTAAGCCAGCATCTTCAACGATCACTAAAGTATAACTCAAAGCATCATCGCAGGCATGGGCATCGGCAAAATTAGATTTGCAGTCAATAGTGCATTCCATTACTAGGTTATCTAATGCCGCATCCAAAAAAATACCCTGTTCAAGGATGCAGACAAGAGCAAAGTGCCAGATCAGATGAGGAGTTCGAGCCAGAGCAAGGTAAAACGCGCAAATTGTAGCAGGCTGGGGGGGAGCGGCAAGGGACTTTTGACTTGCCCAAGTTAAAAATTTTTGCAGATATGTATCTTCAGCCACTAGCGCATCAACTTCTTGCTTCATCAACAGTACTAAAAAATCCGCACTCCGCAGCATGGCAACCGTTAACAAAAAGATTTCGCGCCACCTAGGTTCAGTAATATGACTCACCAGACGTTCTAACGGTTGTTCTAATGCTTGTAAATTATAAGTAGCAACGATTTTTCGAGCAGTCAGGTATTCTTGAAACGTCAAATAAGAGAAGGAGAAAATTCCCCGCACTCGTTCTGCTAGTAATCCATGTTGTAACTCTATCGCCTGAAGTACCTCTTCACTATCTAATTGCAATTCCTCTGGTTCCGTCGAAGCATTAGGTAAATCACAGATATAATCGCTAATGTATTGTTCAACAATGCGTTGTTCAAAAAAGTAATTACCCTGGTCAAATGTCGCGCTAGCAACCTGACTCAGCAACTTCAGATTTTCTGATAATAAGAAACCTTCGTACACTTCATCCCGTTCAATTGCTTTAGTTTCATCCCATTTGCCCAGCAGGAGGTCTAAACATTGCTTATAAAACGCAATTTTTTGGTTTGGGAATTTGTTCTGGTGATGAAAAACCCAGCAGGCGAGATGTAAAAACAAGGGGGAAACGGCAAGTCTACGAAATTGTAAGTTTTCGGGTAAATCTAGTTTCTTAATAAACTCAATTGCCTGTTCTTGTTTATTCTGGATGTTCGTTTTTGTAAGTGCTGTAAACCACTTCTGAGCAAAAGCAACAATTTGGTCTTGACTAAATGGGGCAATTTCTACATCTGTAAAGCGTCTAAGGTTGAAAGCTTTAGCCGCCGTACGACAGGTGACGACAAATATATTCTTTTGATACTTTTCAGAGAATCTGCGAATCTCATTGGCGACACCCTTTTTTTCTTGATGAAGCACTTCATCTAATCCATCTAGCAACAGCAGCACTCTGCCTGATAACAACAAAGTTTCCAGCACAGATGGATCTGCAATCTCACAGGTAAGGAATTCTTTGCAAATATAGTTGAGTAAGTTGAACTCTCCTACTTCTCTAGATTCGTCGGCAAAATCTCTTAAGGTGACAAAAATGGCAACCCGATTTGCAGCAAATCTACCTCGGTTGCATTGAATCGCCAGATGTTGTAAAAAAGTGGTTTTACCTGCTCCCGGTTTACCCAACACCCGTAGCTTTGAGTAAGTTTGAACTGCCGTGATCCCCGCCATTTGTGTTTGGGATACTTCACCTAAACCAAAGCGATCAAATTCTTTTGATGTAAACTTTTGCAAGTCAGCAAACTCTAACCACTGAGAGCTTGCAATCTCCTCCAAAATGTTGACATCTATATAAATGTCGTCGATTCTAACGGGGCGACTAACATCTAATAACTGCAAAGTGCCGCACTGATCTTGAATTTTGTCAAAGCGTTGCGATCGCACTTGTTGTACTAGAGCATCAATATCTAAAAATTCAGCAGCACCAAGTTCTTTTGATTCGCTTGATTCTTCTGGAGGATTAGCCGCAATTTCCCGCCAATTCAACGACAACACAGAGCAAATTTCTATAAAGATATGACGGTCAACCGAACGCCCAGTAAAAAACCGCCAAATTGGTTGGCGAGTTTTTAAGTTGACTTCAAAAGCTAAATTGTCTTGTGTCCACCCCTTATGAGCGAACGCTTTTTTGGCTTGTTCAATCCCGGCGAGTGATGCTTGGAGCGATCGCTTGACCATAGAACGTTAGACACATCAAATAAGAATTATTCAAGTTGACATTATTGCGACATACAGTTTCGGAACTACTTAGAAACTATTTGAGTTATTTTTAAATGCTAATGATTTATTTAAAGCATTTTCCACTAATATCCTCTCATTGCATTGTTCTCAGTTAAACATGATTGGTTTAAGTGTTATTTTTAACTTTTTATTTTGCGTATTAAAATTTTGTGGTATATTTAGTAACTCTACTGCTGCGGCAATCTAAACTTTATGTAAGATTAAATAGTCGCTTTTATTGTACCACTCCTTTACGGTTGTGTATAAAGTTAACCTAATATTATTGTTATAAACTAGCAAGAGAAATGAAACCAAACTGATAAGCTAATTAAGTTCAACTCATAGCCTTAGAACTTAAGAGCAATTAGATAGCGGTAAACCACAGGTTCACAACTTTCGCACGCTTGTTGCTGACTTTAGTCCATATAATCACGGCTGGATAGTAACTCAACTATCACACCCTCTATTGACTCTAGATTTTCAAGCTTGACTAGAAATCGATCAAAGCCTGCATTTAAAGCCTTACTTTCGGAAAATTCCCGTGTGTAAGAAGTAATAGCGATTGCTGGCAACTGCCGGAAGTATGGGCTGGAATGTCCTCGAATTTTCTCAATCAACCAATCTCCATTATAATCAGGCAACTTGACATTGGATACCAGAATATCGGGATGAAAAGATTCAAGGATAGCGAAGGCTGTTTCTGCGTTGGTGAAAGCCATTACCTCTGCACCTGCTGTTTCCAGAATGAAGATGAGCAGGTCTGCAATGTCTGGCTCATCCTCTACCAGCAAGATCCTGATTCCAGCAAGGCCCTGTCGTGAATTTAACTTACTTTCTCGATTTCTCGTTTGATTCATCCTCATGCCGTCCTATAGTTTGCTGATATAGCTTACCTGTAGAGAGCAAAATAAGCCTTCAGTCTAATTGAATAAATTTATCTACCTCCAATACTGTGCAGCTAATTGCGGCGGCTCCTGTCGGCGTTCAAGCTCCTGAATGTGACTGTACAGAAAACGAATGACCCAACACGTGAGTTAACGTTCATAGCTTGTTCTAATGTTGTTGGCATTGAGTTGGCAGTAAGAGAAAATTGAAACCTACCATCGAGTGGGTTAGGCGATCGCAACCACATGGAGCCAACGCTACAGGGGTCAATCAGCGTGGAACTGATCGTCATGCCAAGGAAAAACCTTCCACAAGCATCTACAGGGTTCTCTCTTGAGAAAAGATGAAGAAGGCGATTGGTCAAAAACCATCCACTTTCTTTAAGCAGATTTGCCCAGCAAAGGCACTCAGGTACTAACCCCGCTTCTAAAAAAATCAGAACTGCTAGGTGGTAAACCCACGATGTCTGCATAGGCGGCAGCGATCGCGCAAGCACTGATTGGAATCGTCACTAGCAGACCCACACCCAGCAGCAAATTAAAGAATTATTGCCAGAATCTACAATAAAACTTGCAATATCTGATTTCATTACCAGAATAAAGATGTTTAAAAAGTTAGCAGTTGAGTAAAAAAAGAAAGCTCTTAGGCGTTGTATGGAAACAAATGTAGTAGAAGCAGATTCACTCAAGCGAGTGTTTGGATTACCAACTCTGGTGATTTACGGAGTGGGTGACATTCTGGGTGCGGGAATTTATGCGGTAGTCGGAAAAATTGCCGGACTTTCCGGCACTTTGGTTTGGGCTTCGTTCTTGACCGCTATGATTGTGGCGGCATTCACGGCTTTAAGTTACGCCGAACTGGGTAGCCGATTTCCACAAAGCGGTGGAGTTGCCTGCTTTGTCCACAGGGCATTTCGCACTGACTGGCTCTCAATATTGGTCGGCTGGTTAATGTTTTGTACGTGCTTGGTTTCAATGGCGACGCTCTCGAAAGCATTTGCTGGTTATCTCAACGCTTTTGCACCAGCGATTCCAGCTTGGCTAATTATCCTGGCGCTTTTTTCGGTGCTGGCATTTGTCAATTTTAGAGGCATGAAGGAGTCGTCGGCTCTGAATATTTTTTGCACATTTGTTGAGGTTTCCGGTCTTTTGATTGTAATTTTGGTTTCAACTTTGTTTTTGAGCGGTGGTGGCGCAGCTAATGCTGCTGCTGTCCCTAACGAGCAAGTCACAGGTTGGAGCGCAATGGTTCAGGGAGCGGCACTGGCTTTCTATGCCTTTATTGGATTTGAAGATATTGTCAATGTAGCGGAGGAAGTTAAAAATCCCGAACGTAACGTGCCAAGAGCGATCTTACTTGCCTTGGCGATCGCGGGCGCGGTATATATACTCGTCTCCTGGCTTGCTATTGGGGTACTCAATCCCTCCGAGCTTGCTGCTTCAAGTGCTCCGTTACTCGATGTAGTTCGTCGAGCGCAGCCTAATTTTCCCCAGGTCGTTTTTACAATTATTGCTCTATTTGCCGTACTTAATACGGCGCTGCTAAATTTTGTCACGGCATCGCGGCTGTTGTTTGGGATGTCGCGTGAAGGACTGCTACCAGCTTGGTTAGGGAAATTACATCAACGCAGAGCCACGCCTTATCGAACGCTGCTGGTCATTTTACCAATTGCCATTTTTCTGGCGCTTTCTGGAACGCTGCAATTTTTAGCAGGAACCACCGCCACCTTGATTCTGGCAATGTTTTGTCTTGTCAACCTCTCGCTGCTACTCATAAAACGCCGAGAACCTGAAACTAACGGGTTTCGGATTCCCTATATAGTTCCGGCGATCGCGTTGCTGTTAGATATCGTTCTGCTTGCTTTTGCTTCTCCAGTAAGTCACATTTTGGCGCTGGTGTTTGTAGGAATTGGAATGCTTTTAATTCTGATCCAAAAGGCTTTCAGAAGAGTGTGATGCTCGACATTTGTTGAGATTGCTCATGAACATTCAAGAAGCTTTTAATAACGTTGCCGCAGATTATGATAACTTGCGCCGCATCTTAATCTCCTGTTTTGAGCAGTTTTGGAGGATGTCTGAAAAGTTTTGAGGAGGTAATTTTTATTACGCAAGCTGTTTTAACATTAAACGAATCATTGCAACATAAATAAAAGCCTCTGTTGTCTCAGGTAAAATCTCATAGTCCTTGCTAAGTCTGCGGCACCAATTAAATTAATCAAAATTCCTCTCAACCAGCCAAAGCCTCTGGTTGTAAACGAGAAAGCCGAAACCCTGACTTTTAGGTAGGGGCAATACCCTGGAGGAAGGCGCTTCTCTAAGCTGTTACGCATTTAACTTGAACATTTACATGAAGGCTGATGACTGATAACCGTTAACCGTTAACAGTTAAGACCGTAAAGAGTGTTTATACAATTTAGGCGCGTATCAGCTTATCTCTACGAGACGCTTTGAGTAGCTTGCTTTCCCGTATGAGTATGGCTCTATATTAATTCTTCCTACAAGATGTAATCTTAGGTAAGCGCTAATTTAGTACAGAAGTGGACATTGCACACTTAATTTTCAGCGAACAAGTAAATTTGCTTATATACATCAAGCTAAATTATAAGCTAATCTGATAAATCATAGTGGATTTTCGACCCTTTCAAATCCATGAACTCGTAGATGGCAAATCCTTGCTAAAGTGATGGTTATGAATCGTCAACACTACAACCTATCTTCTATAGCAATTTGTACATCACTATTAAATTCTATAGGGCGAACGATGGGACTCGAACCCACGAATGGTGGTACCACAAACCACTGCCTTAACCACTTGGCTACGCTCGCCATTCAACAATTTGAATTATAGCAATAATTTGGCAAGCGATCAAGAGTTTTTCTTTAAGGAACGGACTTAGTTGATTTAGAGTCTGTGGAATCTAACAATTACAATGTATATTACTTGGCAAACATGAAACCCTTAACGATCATTGCATATACTGGAGCAGCAGTAGGACTGACCGCCTTGGGTGTGACAATGGCGAAGACTAATCCCAGTCAGGTTGAGTATGAAGAATATGCAGTGCAACGGCTTACAGAATACTTAAAAACCGATGTATGCAAAAAAACTACTAATTTTATAGAAAATTTAATCCGTTTTAATTGCGAGAAGTTGGTTGACTCCGCTAACCCGCAAATCCAAGAAATTATTGCTAGGACTACAGAAAGACAAAATTATATTATTTTTAGCATTTACCGTACAGATTTAAAAATAAGCTCTTGGATACCTTCTTACAAATTTGAAACCGTGGGAGCTTTTGATCAATTTTATACTTACACTGCCGAAGAACAATAAGGCAGGCAGCAGAGGGCAGGGGACAGGAGAAGCAGAAGCTGATAGTTGTGTTGGATGTAGAAATTGAGTAATTTAATTTTTGGAGTTTACGATAAAAGTGATTATAACTACTTGTACTTAGGGACTTCCAACTAAAAAAATATTCCATTGCGACTGTTAAATGTTGACCATTGACCGTTCACAGTTAATAGTCAACGACCTTAAACAGAATAATTTATTTTTTGGAGTTCCTTTAGTAATTGATAATAGTTTCAATAATTACCAGAGTACTTATTACCACTAGCTTAATATTAAGTAAGATATGAGAATTAGTCACTGAGAGTTCAAGCTTTGCCGATGTCATCTGCGTATCTGCTAGTATCTCACGGAAGTCGCGATCGCCGCCCAGAAATTGCTATGCAGCAACTAGCAAAGCTGGTATGTAATAAATTGCCAAAAACCCACAACGCACTAGATAGCGGACATTTGGTTGGCATAGCTGCTTTGGAAATGAATCCTCAGCCTTTACACGAGCAGATTCAAGAATTTGCCAAGAGCGCTTTTCGCGATACCTGCGGTGAGCTACGCCTACGCAAACCATCTCAAAACCAAAATCGCCTGAAAATTGTACCGCTATTTCTGCTGCCAGGAGTGCATGTCATGACAGATATTCCAGCCGAAGTAGCACTAGCACAACAGGCTATTGGTCAAGATATTATGATTGAGGTGCAACCATATTTAGGCTCTCACCCTAATTTAGAGAAATTGTTGGCAAAGCAAACAGCTGCTATAAAAGCAGAAGCATGGATTCTCTTAGCACATGGTAGTCGTCGCCCTGGTTCTAAAGAAACTGTGGAAGCAATGGCGGCGAGTTTGTCAGCAGTGACTGCTTATTGGGCTGGGCCTCCTAGTTTAGAATCACGGGTGACAGAGTTGGTAGCTGCTGGTTATAAAGAAATTGCAATTTTGCCATACTTTTTATTCACTGGTGGAATAACCGATGCGATCGCGGCCTCAATAGAGGAGCTAAAATTACAATTTTCTGCGGTGAATTTCCAATTGGCACAGCCACTGGGAGCAAGTGCAGAATTAGCCGAGCTAATTTGCGATTTAACAGATAGATGAACCGCACAGAAAAACAGGAGAACAAGTATTTGGGAAAAGTTTATTTGGTAGGTGCGGGGCCAGGAGATCCGGGACTAATTACCCTGAAGGCAAAAGGTTTGTTGGAATGTGCAGATGTAGTTATCTATGATGCTTTGGTAAGTCCGGCAATTCTGGCAATGATTAATCCCCAAGCCGAGCAAATTAATGCTGGTAAGCGGAGGGGGAAACATTCGCTGTTCCAAGAAGAAACAACTCAATTGCTGATTGAGAAAGCGCAGGATCATGCAATTGTGGTGCGGCTAAAGGGTGGCGATCCTTTTATTTTTGGCCGTGGCGGTGAAGAGATGGAAGAGTTAGTCGACGCTGGAATATCAACGGAAGTTGTGCCCGGCATTACATCGGGGATTGCAGCAGCAGCTTATGCAGGTATTCCATTGACTCATCGGCTGTATAGTTCTTCCGTGACATTTGTTACTGGTCACGAGGCCGCGGGTAAGTATAGACCGAAAGTGGATTGGAATGCGATCGCTCACGGTTCCGAAACCATTGTAATTTATATGGGAATTCACAATCTGCCTTATATTGTAGAACAGTTAAGTGCAGCTGGGTTGAATATAGAAACGCCCATTGCTTTAGTGCGCTGGGGTACGCGTCCAGAACAAGAAGAATTGATTGGTACTTTAGAGACAATTGTAGAGCAGGTAGAAGAAACTGGATTTGGTGCGCCTGCGATCGCAGTCATTGGACAAGTAGTAAATATGCACGAAATTTTATCTGGTTGTCGTCCAGTTTAATGGTTGACACAAAGTAAAATCCAGTGTCTTTAAATTTCTCTAATCCAAAATGCCAATCCTCCTCCACGACCACGAGCTGCAATGAAATCTTCCGTCACTAAAAAGAAGGCAAAGAAAGGTAGTTTAGCTATGGGCTGATCGTAGAAATCTTCTGTTTGAACTTTACCAGAACGCATTGGTCTGTTGTAAATAACACGACCAAACAGACTAATAAGCATCTGGTTAAAGTCAAACGCCAATAAATTTTTCTTACTAAAATATTGCACTGGCCCCGTGAGGTTCAACAACATTGGGCCCAATTCAACCTGATTACAAATTACGCCCCTATCTGAATCCTGTTCTAAAGTGGCATTAAAGGAAACATGGATTTTTATAAATTTGGGTACATATAAACCCTTGCCTAATACAATTCCCCCACGCTCTCTGACTTTCTTAGTGCCAGTGGCAAAGCAAAGTTGCCATTTACCTAGAAGAGACTCAAAAGGATCAGTTGACCGTTGCTGCTTGGCAGATTTTTCTGCTTTTAGCAACGCATCTACTAGTATTTCAGGACTAGGAACTGTGCCTCTGTGTCCTCGATACGCAGCCGCAGTCTGGGATAGCACGGTAACAGAGTCAAATGTTGCTTTAGATGTCAAATCAACGGTCATAATTTAACTTATTTGCTTTTCTGATAGATTGTACCGTTATGGGGAGTAGCGAGTGGAGAGCCAGGAAGAGGTATTTTCATAGTTGGTTGTCAGATTTTTTCGAGATAAAGCCTCTTCCATAAAGTAGACTGATCCTCTATCCGTAGGTGTAGCTGGCTTTTGAGTAGCATTATGGTAATACTACCTCCCCGACGAAAGCTCTTGTTAATGACCAAATTCTGTGACAATGGTTAACAATCTGACAATTTATGCAGTGTGGAAAGTTAACGCGAAACCTAACCCTCCAGCTTTTGTAGGTAATGGGGAGAATTAACAGCTTCTCAAGAACAGGAGAGAGGAATAGAAGTGAGGTTTTCCAAATTCCGTGAAAAGTCAGGGTTAACAATAAGCCGGAATACTGAATTTAAGGTACTCATGAGCCAGAGTTCTCAAAACAGCCCTTTGCCACGCAAACCCGTTCAATCATATTTCCATTGGTTATACGCTTTTTGGAAATTCTCTCGTCCTCACACAATTATTGGTACAAGTCTGAGTGTGTTGAGTTTGTATTTAATTGCTATTGCCATTAGCAATAATACTGATTCTTTATTCCCTACTCCCTATTCCCTATTCCCTCTCTTAGGCGCGTGGATTGCTTGTCTGTGTGGCAATGTCTACATTGTGGGGCTGAATCAATTAGAAGATGTTGATATTGACAAGATTAATAAGCCTCATTTACCGTTGGCATCAGGTGAGTTTTCTCGAAAAACAGGACAATTAATTGTTGCTTTTACTGGGACTTTGGCGCTAATTGTGGCGTGGCTAACTGGGCCATTCTTATTTGGTATGGTAGCAATTAGTTTAGCTATTGGTACTGCTTATTCTTTACCGCCCATTCGCTTAAAACAGTTCCCCTTTTGGGCAGCGTTGTGTATTTTTTCGGTGCGCGGCACGATTGTTAATTTAGGATTGTATTTACACTATAGTTGGGCGCTGAAACAAAGCCAAACAATTCCGCCTGTGGTGTGGGTGCTGACGTTATTTATCTTGGTATTTACCTTTGCGATCGCTATATTTAAAGATGTACCAGATATAGAAGGCGATCGCCTTTATAATATCTCTACTTTCACTATCAAACTCGGTTCGCAAGCTGTGTTTAATCTAGCTCTTTGGGTGATAACTGCCTGCTATTTGGGGATGATTCTGGTTGGGGTGCTAGGCATCGCCTTAGTTAACCCTATATTTCTAGTAATTGCTCATTTAGCGCTGCTAGTTTGGATGTGGTTGCGGAGTTTGGCAGTAGACTTACAAGATAAAACTGCGATCGCCCAATTTTACCAATTTATCTGGAAACTATTTTTTATCGAATATCTGATTTTTCCTATTGCCTGCCTTTTGGCTTAAACAATGCTAGAAAATCCCACTAGTTCTATTATCCCTGCTCTTGTAGTTGTTCTCAGTCTGTCAATTCTTGGTTATTTCGCTTGGAAAACTTTGATTACCTCAAACCTGTTTCAAAAGGGAGTCAATCTTGCTCAAGCAAAAGATTACCAAGGTGCAGAAGCAGCCTTTCGCAAAGTGATTTCCATCAATTCTACTAATGATGTGGTGCGCTTGTTTTTGGGAGATGTTTTAAACCAGCAAGGGCAAATAGAGGAAGCAACAGAATTATTCCAAGAAGTGATTCGTCGCAGCCCAAAAAATCCTGATGCTTACTTGCGTCTTGCAAATATTCTCATGCAACAAGAGCGAGAAGAAGAAGCCAAAACTAACTTGCTACAAGCTAAAGATTTATTGCAAAAACAACGCCAACCTGAAAAAGCTAAAAAAATCACTCAACTGTTAGATAAAATGAGTGCTAAGTTAAGTCAATCTTAAGTTAAGCCAGAATTGCGGAGATTAATTTTTCCGTAACTTCTCTTAATTTTTTCCATTCTCTTGATGATTGTGAGAATGGTTTTTGTTTTGGAATTTCCCAGTATCTGCCGTAACTATGTTCCCAGTTTTCGCAAGTTTTATCACTTTATTTATATTAAAATTCCAATCTTATGAGCTATAAGTTTTATAGCCATAATTAATTGATTTAGGGTTTACAAAAGAAAATTTTGAAGATTTTAAAATCTTGTCTTTTTACAAAAACTTTATACGAACAGTTATTTTTTGTTTGTAAAGATATATTATAGTCTTCTTAACAAGTATAATAACTAGACCACTGCATCAGTAATATTTTAGGACTAAAATAATATAGAGATTATGATTTTAATATTTACTGGATAAGCTAGTACAGCCGAGCGCTGCAACGAGGATGCTCATCTGTGGTTAATTGTTTTTTTCTGTATTGTTACCTGTGTAGTTTAACAGCCAGCCGGTTTCGATTAGCTTTTAATATCGATGTGCAAACAACTTGGCTAATTAAAAAAAGAAATTTAGTAGTAGATTTTATAGATTCAAAAATATCAAGTTTTTATGTCAGACATAATATCACAATTGTGGACTAACTTTTTTACATCAGGATCATTTATTCCACATGGACACTGCTATCTATGGCAAACGAATTTAGTTTGGTTACATATATTATCTGACGGCTTTATTGCACTAGCTTATTACTCAATTCCAGCTACACTATATTACTTTGTCCGTAAGCGGCAGGATTTACCGTTTGATTGGATTTTTCTGCTATTTAGTGCATTTATTGTAGCTTGCGGCACTACTCATTTAATAGAGATTTGGACACTTTGGTATCCAACCTATTGGGTATCAGGGTTTGTCAAAGCCATAACTGCCCTAATATCTGTAATTACGGCATTACAACTTATGCCTCTAGTTCCACAAGCACTAGCACTTCCTAGTCCTGCTCAACTAGAACAAGCCAATCAAGAACTTAAAACACAAATAGCTGAACGCTTACGGGTAGAGAAAGAACTGCGAAAATACCAGAATCATCTAGAAGAAATGGTTGCTGTTCGCACCAATGAACTTACCAAAACTAACGAGCAATTGCAACAAGAAATTCTTGAACGCCAACGTATCTTAGAAATTCTCCGACAAAGTGAAGAACGCTACCGTTACCTAGCTGAGGCAATTCCTCAACTTGTATGGACAACCAATGCTAACGGTGAGTGTGATTTTTTTAATCAAAATTGGTGCGAATATACTGGGCTAACATTAGAGCAGTCCTTGGGTTCTGGTTGGTTGGCTGCATTGCATCCAGATGATATCAAAAATGCTAATGAAGTATGGTCTAATGCTGTAAAAAATAGCACTATATATAACAATGAATATCGCTTTAAACGGGCTTCTGATGGCTCCTATCGCTGGCAGCTAGCGCGAGGTTTACCCCTCAAAGATGAGCAAGGTATTGTAGTGAAGTGGTTTGGAACATGCACAGATATCCACGAACAAAAACAAATACTTGAAGAACGGGCACACCTACTGGAATTAGAACAAGTTGCACGAGCTAAAGCAGAAACAGCCAATCGAATTAAAGATGAATTTCTCGCCGTCCTTTCTCACGAACTACGCACTCCATTAAACGCAATTCTCGGCTGGTCAAAGTTGTTGCAAGCCGGCAGGTTAAACCAAGCAAAGACATCTGAAGCACTAGCCACAATCGAGCGCAATGCCAACTTACAGGTTCAACTCATCGAAGACTTGCTGGATATCTCTAGAATTTTACAAGGCAAACTGACGCTGAATATTACGAAGATTAACCTAGAGTCTATGGTATTATCTGCACTACAGACAATGCATTTAACAGCAGAAGCAAAGTCAATTGAAGTAAGTACAGTATTTGAACCTCTTGTGGGACAAGTCATGGGCGACTCTACTCGTTTGCAACAAGTCGTCTGGAATCTCCTTTCTAACGCTGTCAAATTTACACCCAAGGGGGGAAAGGTAGAAGTGCGACTAAAGCAAGCTGATGGTTATGCTCAAATCATAGTTAGCGATACAGGTAAGGGAATTAGCGCTGAGTTTTTGCCATTCGTATTTGATTACTTTCGCCAAGCAGATAGCACCTCTACTAGAAATTTTGGTGGATTAGGACTAGGATTGGCAATTGTGCGTAATATTATCGAAATACATGGCGGCATCGTCAAAGCAGATAGCCACGGTGAAGGCAAAGGGGCAATATTTACTGTTAGCTTGCCGCTTCTGCCAGATGAAAGCCCAAGAATGACGAATGAACAAAAAGACCCTGCATTCTTAACTTCCACCTCTTTACGCCTTAGTGGTATCAGGGTTCTAGTTGTCGATGATGATGCTGATTCACGAGATTTTGTGGCTTTTGTATTAGAGCAAGATGGAGCTTGTGTTTTCACGGTATCTTCCGCATTTGAAGCATTACAAACCTTACCACAGGTAAAGCCAGATGTATTGGTCAGCGATATTAGTATGCCTGAGATGGATGGTTATATGTTAATACATCGAGTGAGAACTTGGACACCAGAACAAGGTGGGCAAATTCCAGCAATTGCCTTGACGGCTTTTGCTAGAAATAATGACCAGCATAAAGCACTAAAAGCTGGGTTTCAGATGCATTTATCCAAGCCTCTTAACCCAGAAAAATTAGTTGCAGCCATTGCTAAACTTGTCGAAACAAAAATGTCACCAATTACTTAAAAAATAAGTTTTTAATCGTAAAAAATTTCTATCTATTGTGTACAAATACATGATTATATAAGGGTACACTTGTATCAACTTAGGTTAATCATTTATAATTCCTGCTAGAACCACGCCAAAGCTACATAACTCGATATTACATATAAACCAAGCAGGTAAGGTAATAAAAATGCTGAAAAACAAGAATCTATTGGTAGCAGCTATTATCTGCTTGTGTTTAAGTAATGGGGATACTGCCTTTGGTAAAGATGCTGGCGTTGTTTTATCAAAAATTCCAGGCTCAAATCAAGCAGATCCTGGGAATAAAAACGCAGTCGCTAACTTCGAGCAAGGAACCAATCTCTACAAACAAGGAGATTTCAAAGGAGCAGAAGCGGCTTTTCGGAAAGCAATTGAACTAGAACCGAACTTTGCACAAGCTTATATTGCCTTAGCAAATACTCTCGACGATCAAGGTAAACCACAAGAAGCGATCGCACATTACAAAAAAGCCATTAGCCTTGATCCTAAAGACTCTAGAGCATACTTTAATTTGGGTTTGACTCTAGCAAGGCTCAATCAATTAGAAGCTGCGATCGCACAGTATAAAAAAGCCATCAGCCTTGAACCCAAGTATGCAGACGCTTACTATAACTTAGGAAATGCCTTATATGCTCAAGGCAAGCTAACCGAAGCAGTCACCCAATATACAGCAACTATTCGCCTCAAACCCAATTATGCCCCAACTTACACGCGTCTGGGAAATGCTCTGTATGATCAAGGTGAGTTAGAAGAAGCAGTTACCCAATACAAAAAATCCATTAGCTTTGATCCCAAGTATGCAGATGCTCACTATTACTTAGGTAACGCCTTATATGCTCAAGGAAAACCAACAGAAGCAATCGCCGAATATACAACAGCCATTCGCCTCGATCCAAAAAATCCAGCAGGTTATAACGCCCTAGGAAATACTCTACACGCTCAAGGCAAACTAGAAGAAGCGATCGCCCAGTATAAACAAGCCATCAGCCTTGAACCCAAGTATGTAGACGCTCACTATAATTTAGCAAGCGCTTTTTACGCTCAAGGCAAGCTAGCAGAAGCAATCGCAGATTATACCGAAGCGATTCGCCTTGATCCCAAACATGCACAAGCTTACACAGGTTTGGGAAATGCGATGGATGATCAAGGTAAACCACAAGAAGCGATCGCACATTACAAAAAAGCCATTAGCCTTGTACCTAATGATGCATTCACTTACTATAATTTAGGGATCACTTTGGGAAGAGAACAACAGTTGGAAGAAGCGATTGTTAATCTCAAAAAAGCCAGAGAGTTATTTCAAGCTGAGGAAAACAAGGAGATGGTTGAGCAAGTTAATCAGCTAATCCAAAAAATTAATACTCGAACGAATTGAATAAAGGAGATTGGGAATTGGGCATGGGGCATTGGGAAGTAATAATAACCTACATCATAAGCCCCCTCCTCGCTTGCGGAGAGGGGTTAGGGGTGGGGTTCTTTTATTATGGTTAATTGAGCGGACATGATATGAAAACCGCTATAAGTAATGACAAATGACTCAAGAAAAAGGTAAAGTCTACCTCGTAGGTGCTGGGCCTGGAGATGTGGCATACTTGACAGTAAAAGCTTACAATCTCTTAGCTGCTGCTCAGGTTTTAGTCTACGATGCCTTGGTAGATGCTCAATTATTGCAGTGCGTACCACCTGATTGCTTGAAGTTGGATGTGGGAAAACGCGGTGGGAAACCTAGTACAACCCAAGCAGAGATTAATAAGTTACTGGTAAAGCATTGTCAGCAAGGGAAACAAGTTATACGGCTAAAATCAGGCGATCCGTTGATTTTTGGGCGTTGTACTTCCGAAATTGAAGTGCTTAAAGCATCTGGTTGTGATTTTGAACTTGTACCAGGAATTTCCTCAGCCCTTGCAGCACCTTTGTTAGCAGGAATTCCCCTCACAGATCCGGTGTTGAGTCGCACTTTTGCAGTATTTACAGCTCATGAACCAGAGGTTTTAGACTGGGAGGCACTCTCACGGCTAGAGACATTGGTAATTTTGATGGGAGGGCAACATCTGCCAGAGATTGTAGATCAACTGGTGCGATACGGGCGATCGCACTTAACACCCATTGCCATCATCCGTTGGGCAGGAACTCCTCGTCAACAAATTTGGACAGCGCAACTGTCCAATATACTGGAACAAACCACCGAATTATCCATTTCTCCAGCAGTAATTGTTATTGGTGAAGTTGTTGGGCTACGGAAGTACTTACAACCTGAGAATATATATTTAGACGAAATTATCAGGCAGGAGCCTGGAGAAAGGCATTCCCAGACGGAACCTGAGAGTACTCCTACACCCCCACCTATGTTAAGTAACTTCCCGTCATCTCCTATTCCCCTCAGTGGCAAAACAATTTTGGTGACACGTTCAGTTGGACAGTCAAGCCAATTTAGCGATCGCCTCATCGCATTAGGTGCAACAGTCATCGAAATGCCTACCTTAGAAATCGGCCCGCCCTCCAGTTGGGAAGCTTTGGATGATGCGATCGCTCATTTATCTGACTTCGACTGGTTAATTTTCACTTCTACCAATGGTATAGACTACTTTTTTGAAAGGCTAATCGCCCAAGAAAAAGATACCCGTGCCTTAGCTGGTGTCAAAATTGCTGTAGTTGGTGAAAAAACAGCCCATTGTCTCAAACAACGCTCTCTCCAACCAGATTTTATTCCCCCCAACTTTATTGCCGATTCTTTAGTGGAAAATTTTCCAGAGAATTTGCATGGTAAAAAAGTTTTATTTCCCAGAGTTGAAAGCGGCGGCAGAGAAGTTTTGGTTAAGGAATTAACTCTTAAGGGAGCAAAGGTGATAGAAGTTGCCGCATATCAATCTTGTTGTCCTAGTGGTATTCCAGCTGAGGCAAAGTTAGCTCTCCAAAACCGCAAGATAGATGTGATTACTTTTGCAAGTTCTAAAACTGTGCAATTTTTCTCTCAACTTACTGAAAAAATATTTTCCAACAACCCTGATACTAGTCAATTTTTAGAGGGCGTTTGTATTGCCTCTATCGGGCCTCAAACCTCCAAAACCTGTCATTTTTTATTCAGGCGTGTGGACGTAGAAGCCAAAGAATATACTTTAGATGGTTTAACCCAAGCATTGATAACATGGGCAACAAATTCTTAGATGAGGTAGATGAGGGAGCAGGGGGAGAAGAACTATTAATTATTACCCAATGCTTAATGACATATGACAAATGGCAGATGACTAATGACTAATGACTAAACGTATAATCGGCTTAACTGGCGGTATTGCCACAGGCAAAACCACTGTCACCAATTATTTAGCTAGCGCTTATAATCTGCCGATTTTGGATGCAGATATTTATGCTAGAGAGGCAGTATCTTTAGGTTCGCCTATTCTTAGTGCGATCGCAGGGCGTTACGGCGAACAAATTTTACTACCAGATGGCAGCCTCAACCGCCAAAAGCTAGGCGAAATTATCTTTAATCGTCAAGATGAACGCAACTGGATAGACAATTTGATTCATCCTAATGTGCGCGATCGCTTCCTGAAAGCAATTGCTATATCTTCCTCACAAACACTAGTGTTAGCAGTGCCTTTATTATTTGAAGCTGGGATGACCGATTTGGTTACAGAAATTTGGGTAGTGCGTTGTTCTCAAGAGCAACAACTACAAAGATTGATACAACGAAACCATTTAAATAGAGAACAGGCACAAGCCAGGATCAACAGCCAATTATCTATAGAAAAAAAAGTGGCTAATGCAGATGTCGTTTTAGATAACTCTTCCACCCTAGAAGTACTGCTTAAGCAGGTAGACTTAGCTCTAAAAGCATAAGTAGAGACTAGTACCGCAAGGCGGAAGTCAAAAATAAAAAGTCAAAAGTCAAAAGTTTTATGGAATAAGCTCTTTAAGGCTTTTCAATGGTCTGCTTATTTACGCTGTGCTGTACTAGATAGTATTGAGCTTAAAAAATATACATACAATCCATTCTCAAAACATAAAATGTTTATATATTAAATACTATTTAGTTAAGTAAAAAATACTAATATCTGACCTAATGTTGTCTAAAAATTCGGTGGTTTTACAGTGGAAGGTGTAGTTTTGGGTAATGTAAATTTAAGTGGTTAGTCAATAAAAAACTGCTATATGCCTCAGATATTGTACTGAAAAATATCATTGTAATGATGCTCAAACTTCAAGTATAAAGTGAGCAATAGTTAACTTTTACCTAATATATGCGAAATTATGAATGACCTCAAAGGTTTGTTGAGCAAAAGATATCATTGTTAAAAATAAAACATTAATAACCAATAATTAAGAATTAAGAAAACTTACTTCTTAAATCATCCTTCATAATTTAAAATTATTTTACTAGAGTACCCTGTCAACAAAGTGCTTGTAATTTATTTTTTGCTACTTGTAAGTATAGGCATTTAATTAGACATGGGTGATGTATTGGCTTTACTAACTGCCAATGCAGTTGATTCCTGACTAAATTATCCACCTGTTCGATTCTGAATTGGTGATTAAAAGGAATTTTAATTCACCTAGAGTCCAGAACTTTTCGCTATAGATTTCTTCTTGGGGAGAACTCACTTATGTCTTTGATCAGGACAAGTATGAACTTAAGTTTTAGTTTTTTAAGTAAGTTAGCCCTAGTTAGCTTTCCAGCAAACGAATTAAAAAAGAAGCATAAAATACACGATTATAGCCAACTAGTTTTGGGAAGCGATTACGTATTTGAGCGCCTCAATGAAGGAATGCTTGGGTATATGACTGGAATCGGGAAAGGTGTTAAACCCTGCGATCGCATTATTTTCCGAGAAGGTTGTGAATCTTATCAATATCAAGTTGAGGAAGTTGATTATTATTCAGATCCGTCTGATATGTGGATAGCTTTACTCAAGCAAGTACCGATTGACTAAATATGAAAGTCAACCAGTGACTTAAATTCTATAAGTAAAGATTTTTCCAAAGAATAAGATAAATGATATATCTATTTTAGATTTATCAAAAAATTAGCTATTAAAGTATTTCTTTCGTGGTATATTAATTAATATCAAATATTAAAATAAAGTAAACTACTTCTCTTAATTATATAAAATCGAATTAACCTGTTGAAGAAAGTCAATATTCAAATCTAGCTTTTCTCCTAGCCATAGAGAATGAACTGCGTGATCTGCCACAGCATCGCCTGTCTCAGGGTGGACGAGAATATCCAATCCCTCACGATTAAGCATTAACCAGGGAACGACTTTATCAAATTGACTCGGTAAGAAAGCAACTTGATACATCTATTTTGGGTAGGGCCCAATAGGCTTGTCAAACCAGCGTCCGAGTTGCACCTCAAACCTAGCACCCAATCCTTCACGTACACGCGCAGTACATCCCGACTGGCGGAATCGAAGTAAACATGAGCATGAAAACGAGTGATATCGATAGTAAGCTGATGCGCGCCTAAATTGTATAAACACTCTTTACAGTCGTTAACTGTTAACTGTTGACGGTTAACGCTTATCAGTCATTGCTCATCAGCCTTCATATAAATATTCAAGTTAAATGCGTAACAGCTCATCTTCCTTCATATATCTACTTTTCGCTCTCAACTCTAATTTTGGGTAGCGGACTTTTGCTTTCTCACGAAAAAAGCGATGTCTACGACGGGCTATGTCTACGCTCAATTTTACCTCAATACCGTGCAGTTAAGGATCGGTTATTGAGATTGACTCTACAGAGGTTATCGATTGAAGTGAGTAAATAGACGATAATCAACCAAATTTAGAGTTTGGCTGACTATGATTTATGCAATGTTAGTAGTTAGTTAACACTTAAAGTGCTTGTAGTTTCTTGGACAACTTCATCTGTTTTAAGAGTAACTGGAAGATGCATAATATGCACTGAACAAGGAGCATGGTGGAGAACGTAGTTACTCACACTACCGAGAAATAGTTCCGTCAGCCCAGAACGACCCCGACGGCCCATTACAATTAGATCAGCACCATAACTATGGGCTAAGTCGCAAATAATCCGACCAGGATTACCAATATTTTGTGTAAATTCAGTAGTTACACCTGCTGTAGTAGCTTCGGTACAGAAAGATTGCAACATCTGAATCCCTTTATTTTTAAATTCGTCCCACTGTTTTTGGTATAGTTCAAAGCTTTGACTACCAAATCCTGGGTAGTAGTCAAAATTAGACAGCATAGGTACGTAAGGACTACCCTCTTCTTCTGGAGATAGGACATGCAGTAGCATTAAGCTAGCTTGTGTTAACTTTGCTAAACCCAACGCTTCTTCAAAAACGTGTTGCCCTATTAGTGAACGATCTAATGCAACTAGAATTTTTTTAAACATCATATAGACCTCCGATTTAATTGGTAATTGGTCTTTACGGTTTCGGGTTTCCAGATGCTGAATTGTCAAAAATGACCAATCCCTCAACTATGTTTAGCGACTTGTGAATTTTAAATTTCTTACTTAAAGGTTTTCGCCCCATATTTATGTTTATAGCAAAATAATTTGAGGAACTTGTGAAGAAAACAAATATTTATCTTTGATTATCAGGGAGCATCCCGTTTTGGAAGAAATGTTTTTAGTCCCTCAGCATAAACCCCTCTGCCCAAGTTGGCATAAAGACTTTGAAGCTGGCTTGCAGGGGCTACGGGATAACGACGAATACGTGCTTTCAGCCTACTTAATAATTTCACTCAGTGTCTTCCACTGCCAAAAACTCATGTAACTCTTCTATAGTAAGTGAAGCATGGTAAATATTAGGTTCGATTTTATAGACTTCCAAAAAAGATGCGATCGCTTCATTAAGTTGCTAGATTGCTGCTTCTGGATTTATCCCTTGTCCTACCAGTCCATTTTCTAAGCATAAAGCAACCCAATAACCCGCACTCTTTCGCAAAACTGTTGTGTGGAAGTCCATAAATATTTTCAACTTGCCACATTTTCTTGTTTTAGTGATTGATAATATTTTAGGGCTTCATCTTTTGATAGTGGTTTTTCTTCCTCTACTTCCTCCATGAGTTTTGCTAAACCGTAATTCTCAAAAGTTTCTTCAATTTCTTCAAATTCAGCGATAGGAATTTGTACGGCAATAGGTTGTTGATTTTCGTCAAGAACATAATTTTTGTAACCTTCAAGCATTTTAGTAATTCCTATGTGTAAAAATCCATTGGTATTCACCTGTGAAAATTTTAGTGTCAGGTAATTAGATTTTAATAGTTTATGGCGATCGCATGAATTGACCTCTCCCCCAACCCCTCTCCGTTGGCGTTAGCCTGCCGCTAGGCAAGCGGAGAGGGGAGCTAGATTTCTCCCACTTCCCTTGTAGGTAAGGGGGTTGGGGGGTTAGGTTTGTGTGCGAAGTGCAAAGGTGCGATCACAAGTCTATAAAGGACTTAAGCAAGTATTGGTATTGTTTGAATGAAATACTTCTTTTATCTAGGCCAGACTTTAATAGCTATATCAGCTAAGTCTTCTGCACGCTTTTTAATTGCTTCTTCATTCCAAATATTTATTGGTCTAAAATAATGATTCAAGGACAAATTGCTAGTATTGAAATATGCTAGCTTTTGTGAAAAAGGTTTATTACCCATCTCAGAGTTATATCCTGTTAATGTGAGGTTACCTAACGTATGTAGCCATTTTTTCTGAACAGAAGCATGATTTACCCCTAACATTGTTTTCCATTCTTTATTTAATGTTTGGGGCATGATATGTTCAACAGTTAAACTCTCTGACTTAACTTTTTCTTTAGTCAGAGATGACTCTAGACTCTCTAAAAGAAGCTTCGCTCTATCACTTAAACTTGTAGTGTATACACCCTTGGTAATAATCCCATCACGCAATGCATCATCATCAGGCCAAACTTTGCTCTTATCATAACCCTTCAAGACTTGTTGTAATCCATCAACCACATCACTAGGATTTACTTTCTGGACTTCAGAGTACAAAGCGTTGAAAACTGATCCTAAAGTTTTGGTGGAAATTCCAGCAAATAAACGACGTACAAAATAAGACTCTAGATAACGTAAAATTTCTTCAAACTTATCAAGCGATAAGCGTTCCTCTTCATACTCGTGATAAACATTGAGTAGGAATATATGACAAGTTGTAAAGTCAAGCCTTTTTAATCGCTGGAAGCAATATCTTAATTTAATCTCTGGTTCTTGCTCACAGAAATTCAGACGCTGGTAATACTTGGCAAACTGTATAAGGTTTTGTAGCTCAGACTTTACACCAATCTCTGACTTATCAAAGCGTTTTTTGATATTTTTGTAAATTCAGTAAATCGCAAAGTTTTCCCAAGGAGCGATCGCTAACTTTGACCTGCGTAGATTGGAGTAACAAAAGCTACCATTAATATAATTAAAATTTATATAAAATAGAAAGCGGTAAAAAAATGAAATTA
>NZ_JACJTR010000063.1 GCF_014698795.1 Nostoc sp. FACHB-892 | reverse complement strand
TTAACAGTTCGTAGAAGGTTACGCCTAGCGAGTAGAAATCGGTGCGATAGTCGAGCATCCGGTTCATCCGCCCGGTTTGCTCTGGCGACAGATAGGCAAGCGTGCCTTCTAACACATGGGGACTTTTGAACGTCGGATTCGTGCGATTAAATTGGGTCGCAATCCCAAAATCAATAATTTTGACAACGCCAGTATCCAGATTGAGGACGATGTTTCCAGGGTTGATATCTTTATGAATGATATTGGCTGCATGGATTCTGCCTAGAATGTCGCAAACAGCGATCGCAAGACCGAGAAAAGTGGATAAAGGCATGGGGCAGAATATATCTGGACGCTTATGCATCCATTGCTCTAGGGACTCTCCCCCAAAATCTTCTAAGAGAATCACCAGAGTGCGTTGATAGTCCTGCTGGCTGTATGCCTTGATAACTCCTTCCAAGTTAAGGGAGCGGGTAATTTTATATTCCTGTCTGTAGCGGGTTAGTTCTTGGGGAGAGGGATAATCAAGCTTTAGCATTTTTACGACGATCCCTACTCCATCATCTCTGATACCCCGGTACACTAGAGAATTGTCACTTTCGTATATTTTGTTTTGGATAGCAATACCAGGCAGAGTGATCATAGAGCAACTCTCGAGAGGATAATCTGGTACACCTCAAACTATACAGTAATTTTCTATTCCGAAAATAATTACTTACTGTTTAGTAATCGAGAACAAATTTGATGAAATAAAAGATTTAAACTCTGATTTCAGACTCCAAAACACTCAATACTTTCTCTTCCAGCCCAGTCAAATAAGCCCGATTCAGCTTCCCCAGCATCTCCAAAAACTTCTGCACCAACTCCTCCAGCCCACTCGAATACACCCGACTAATGCGATCGCAAATCACCTGCATCTGCTCACACTCGGTAGGCAGGTAATTGTAAGATTTCAGGTGCTGCAAACCAACCGTGTACCAGGGCAAACGCATCTAAATATTGACGAGCCTGAATCAGGGTGAAATACGCCAAGACTCAAACTACATAAGGCTTTGAGGAAATTAAATCTCACTGATTATAAAAATGATAATCATTACGAGGGGAGAGTTAGAGGCAGCCGACGGCTGCCTGAGCTTTCACGGTCAGTTCTCCACTCTTCTACCCGGATTTCTCACAGTCTGATTCTCAATAGTTTTAGATTAATGACTAGGAATCATGAGAAGATCAGCACAAAGAAAAACTCAATTTATGCGATCGCCAGCGCGTTGGACGGTTACACCATCGCCCTCCCAATCAAAGTGACTTTTACAGATGCTGTGAAAGTGAGGACGGCTGCCCTTGATTGAACGTGGTATTCTCACATTTATCAGAAAGAAGAATTACGTTCTTATTCTCCTCTCTATGAAGCTAAAACCCAAAATTACGATTGCTGACCATTTTGCAGTGATACAAGATCCACGAGTAGATCGCACCAAACGACATAAATTAATCGATATCATGACCATTGCCGTATGTGCTGTGATTTGTGGTGCGGATGGTTGGGTAGCCGTAGAGACTTATGGCTGTGCAAAGTATGAATGGTTAAAAACATTTTTAGAATTACCAAATGGGATTCCGTCCCACGATACATTTGCAAGAGTATTTGCACAAATAAATCCTCAACAGTTCCAGGAATGTTTTCTGAGCTGGATGAAATCAATACAGAAGATAACTGATGGTGAAGTTGTCGCGCTTGATGGGAAAACTTTACGTGGTTCTTATGATACAAGTAGTGACCAAAGCGCAATTATAATGGTAAGTGCCTGGGCAACTACAAATAAATTAGTGCTAGGACAAGTAAAAGTAGATGAAAAATCAAATTAAATTACAGCAATTCCAGAATTATTAAAGGTATTAGAACTGTCAGGATGTATTGTGACCATTGATGCAATTGGCTGCCAGAAGGAGATTGTGAAGCTAATCACACAGCAAAATGCAGATTATGTAATTGGGTTAAAGAAGAATCAAGGAAATCTTTATGATGAAGTAGAAAAACTATTCTCTTCAGGCATAGCTACAGGATTTGAGGGGATTGCACATAGCACATATAAAACAGAAGAAACAGGGCATGGTCGTCATGAAATCCGCAATTACGTAATGTTCTCTCAAATTGAGTCTCGGCTTAACCAAGATTCAATTTGGTCGAATTTTAATAGTGTTGGCATGGTAGAATCTGTCCGTTTATTCAATGGTGAAACAACAGTTGAAACTCGGTATTTTATCAGTAGCCTTGAGTCAGATGCTAAACAGTTTGGTAATTCTATTCGCAGTCATTGGGGAATTGAAAATTCATTACATTGGCTATTGGATGTTGCCTTAAGAGAAGATGACTGTCGAATTAGAAAAGATAATGCTCCACATAATTTTGCAATTCTCAGACATATTGCAGTTAATCTTTTAACTCAAGAGAAGCGTGTCAAACGCGGAATCAAAAATAAACAGTTTCTCGCGGCGATGGACAACAAATACTTACTAAGTATTTTAGCGTTAGCTTAAAATAATACATCAAAAGTTGAGTTGAATATTTTACATAAGAGTTTTATTTATTCTCTAAGTAAATATATTTTTATGTGGCTCATGATTGAATTATTTTAGTATTGATGATTAATCATTCGGTCGAAGATAAGCTAATTCGCATTTTAAAAAATACTTGATTTATTTTATTTATCATTCCATCAATTTTTACAATTATCTATGTCATTTTGGAATCTCCCTTAGTTTTTATTAGTAAATAAGATGCGTTTGCCCTGTCCCAGATACACTTTGCTACAGCATTCATCATCTTCCCACCTTTTGTATTTCACTCAAGCGAGAACCGCTATAGTTAAAGCTTGCACTTTCCTAGATGAAAAATCTGGTGTTTGCCGTACTTTATCAAAGCAGTTGTTACGAAGTGGTACTGCGATTGGGGCTAATGTAAGAGTTGCTCAATCGGCACAATCTGATAAAGATTTTCTTAGCAAGCTAGAAATTGCGCTAAAAGAAGAAAGAGAAACTGAATACTGGCTGGAAATATTAATAGAGTCAGAACTGGTTGATAAAAGTAAGTTTGAGTCCTTGCTTCAAGAAACTAGAGAAATTGGAAAGATTCTGGTTTCATCTACTCGAAAGGTAAAAGAGAAAATCAACAAGCTCAATTAATTGCGAATTGCGAATTGCGAATTGCGAATTGGTTTGACCCCCTGGACATGACTGAAATTGTTGAGGATTCAACTGTGCAAAGACTCTTGCAAATGTGTCGTGTGTTCGCGTAGCGTCTCCGTTACGAGATGGTATCCCATTTGGTAGCTCTAAAAACGTTTTTAACCACTCAGACTTTGCACATCCGTATGTTTCAATTGCCACCCAACTATCTGCCCCACATATCACTGCACAAATGGCAATAGTAAAAATATCGATTAGATTATGACGTTTTGTACGATCTATTCGTGGATCTGACATCTGTGCAAAGTGGTCAGCAATTGTAATTTTGGGCTTGAGTTTCACGCCTTCCGTGGGGCTTTATTGTTACTTTTACAATGACTTTACCATCAATGCCCTATTGCCTACCCTTCATACCACACGTGATCGCTGCCTTTATCCTTCATTTAGTATCTATGTACTATATTTAGATGCGTTTGCGCTGTTCAGGAAGATTGCTGCTGTGGCTGATTTATTTATATTTCTACTCATTTTCATTCATCAAGGTCGCAAATAATTTACCCAATTCAGAAATAGTTATTTATGGACTGGATACCAAGATTTACTAAGCAATGAATCGCACGTCCTCAAGCAGAAAGCTGAGAAACTAGAAGCCCAACCAGTGCTGGCGTAAGCTAGATAGTTTTAAACTAGGCTGTGAAATATCTACGCAGCCTGGTTTTTAAAAGTTGCATTAAGTGATATTGCAATTTTTCTAAAAATTTCACTGGCTGGGGAAGCTTGTTCACTAATTGCGATCGGATTTCCATTATCTCCACCGCTAAAAATGCGGGGATCAATGGGAATTTCTTCCAACAGAGGCGCTTGTAATTCTGCTACCAAAAAATTGCTCTCATGCTTAATCCGGAACCACAATATTTTCTAAACCCTTTTCTGCTAATGGAAATTGTGGGTTCATTGCTTCTAGAGTGTCTGCAATCGTTCGAGCTACTACTAAGTTACGATACCACTTATTGTTTGCAGGTACGACATACCAGGGAGCATGAGCAGTCGAGCAATTGTTAATCATCTCTTCAAATGCCGCTTGGTAGTCATCCCACAGTACCCGCTCTTTTAAGTCGTTGCTGGAAAACTTCCAATGCTTATCTGGATCTTGTAACCGACTTTCCAAGCGTCGCTTTTGTTCGTCTTTAGAAATGTGAAGGAAAAACTTGATAACAGCAATGTTATTGAGTGTCAGCATATGCTCAAACTCATTGATTAATTGATAGCGATTGCGCCAAATATCCTCCGGTACTAGCTGTTTGACTCGTACAATTAACACATCTTCATAATGAGAGCGATTGAAGATGTTAATCATCCCCCGTTGTGGTGCCCTCTGGTGGTAGCGCCAAAGAAAATCATGGCTCAATTCTTCATCGTTGGGCTTTTTGAATGACCAAACCTGACAGCCTTGTGGGTTAAGACCACCGAATACATGTTTGATAGTACCGTCTTTACCCCCGGTGTCCATCGCTTGCAGCACAATTAGCAAACTACGTTGGTGTTCAGCGTAGAACCGTTCTTGCAAATTTTGCAATCGTTGACGCTGCTTTTCCAGTTCTTCCTCGATATGCTTCTTTTTCTTGTAGTCCTCAGAGGCATTTGGATCGAAATTAGCCAAGGTGATGGGCTGTCCGGGATGAACTCGGTAGCGAGGATAGTCTGGTTTAGGTGGTGGCTCATCTACAACAATTTTTTCAGGTGCCATTTCCTTGGCATACTCAGTTGTAATTTTTGCTTCCAAACTTTTGCCTTATTACAGCCAGCTAAACTTTAAGCAGCTTGGTAATTAGAATCCCACTTTAACCATTTTTCTTCTAAAGCTTTGGCAGCCACATCTGCTAACTTACCCAACAAGGCATAAAGCAAAATGCTCAAGACAACCACATCAGTTTGCATAAACTCACGAGCGTTCATTGCCATATACCCAATGCCAGAGTCGAGTGTGATAGTTTCAGCAACAATCAAGGTTAGCCACATAATTCCCAAGGCATAACGCAGACCAACGATAATTGAACCTAATGCGCCTGGGAAAATGACTCGCTTAAATAAAGACCAGCCGCGTAAGCTGTATGATTTCCCCATTTCAATCAGTTCTGGAGCAACCGTGCGAACTCCGTGAAAGGTATTGAGATAAATGGGAAAGAATACTCCCAATGCGACAAGAAAAATCTTAGCTTCTTCGCCAATGCCAAACCACAGAATCACGAGTGGGATTAACGCTAAGTGAGGAATATTCCGAATCATCTGCACTGAGGTGTCCAAATACTCCTCTGCTGGACGAGCCAATCCATTAAGTAATCCCAAGCCAAAGCCAATACTACCTCCCAGCAAGAACCCAATCACAGCCCGGATTGTACTGATAATCAAGTTTCGCCATAGTTCCCCGGAACGGGCTAAACGAACTCCTGCAAGTATTACATCTGAAGGGGCAGGCAATACTCTTGTAGAAAGCCAGCCAGATTTTACCAGTAATTGCCAAAGAATAATTAGAACAATCGGCAAAATCCAAGGTTTTAGCTGCCGAAACCCTAGTTGATAAAATCGATTTTTTTTCATTTTGAAGCTCCTTCTGCGGTACGTTGTTGCTTAGGAAAATCTTGGTTGGCGACAATTTCACCAAAAGGACTTAATACTTGCTGTTGTGCTGTAGTAGGTAAATTCTGAAGTGGTAAGCGGGGAAAGAGTAATTCTGCTACTCGATAAGCTTCTTCTAAATGCGGATATCCCGAAAGGATGAAAGTTTCAATTCCCAGTTCGGCGTATTCCAACATCCGTGCGGTGACAGTATCGGGATCTCCTACTAAGGCTGTACCTGCGCCACCTCGCACCAGTCCGACTCCTGCCCAGAGATTAGGACTGACTTCCAATCCTTCACGACTGCCACTGTGCAGTTGCGTCATGCGACGTTGCCCAACGGAATCTAAACGAGCATAAACTTTTTGAGCTTTAGCGATCGCTTCTTCATCGACATATTTAATTAAATCATTGGCAGCATCCCAAGCTTCGCTCTCGGTTTCTCGGACAATGATATGTAAACGAATCCCAAAACGTAAAGTTCTACCTTGTTCGGCAGCTAGCTTCCGAACTGCGTTAATCTTCTCAGCTACCTGTTGCGGTGGTTCTCCCCAAGTCAGATACACATCAATGTGGTTAGCTGCAATTTGCTGGGCGATCGGTGATGAACCGCCAAACCATAAAGGAGGATAGGGCGTTTGTACAGGAGGAAAAAGTAGCTTACCGCCTTTGATTTGGAAATATTCACCATTGAAGTTGGCTTCTTCACCAGTCATAATTGCTCGCCAAATCGACAAAAACTCATCTGTCAACTCATACCGAGCTGTGTGGCTGAGATGAACTCCATCACCAGCCAATTCCACCGGATCGCCCCCCGTGACGACGTTTATCAGTAAGCGTCCATTGGATACGCGGTCAAGTGTAGCCGCCATCCGTGCTGCCATGCCAGGAGACGACAGCCCAGGACGAATTGCCACTAAAAAACGCATCTGTTGAGTTACTGATATTAAGGATGATGCGATAATCCAAGCGTCTTCACATGAGCGTCCTGTGGGAAGTAAAGCACCCGTATAGCCTAGATGATCCACAGCTTGAGCAATTTGACGCAAGTATGGATAGGTAGCAGCACGCCCTCCTGTTGCTGTTCCGAGATAGCGCCCATCACTGTAGGTTGGAATAAACCAAAATAGTTCCATTGATACTGAACTCCTTGAGTGTTTTAGCTATAACTGCAAGAATGCGATCGCCTACAGTGGAGCGTAGCCCATCGCTTATGTAGCTTGAAACATTTTTAATTAGGCTTAGGATCAGACACCATAGCTACTTGACTGACATCAATTTTTTTAGGAACCAATTTCAGACGATAAAAAGTATTAGCAAGCTTTTGTTGATAAGCAACAACTTCCTTGGTAATGAGTTCTAAGCCATAAGCTCTTCTTTTTGCTACCTGCTCTAAAACACCAGCATCAATCCCAATTAAAGGTGAGAGTATTTGTGCAACTTCTTGTGGTCTAGATTTTGCCCATTCATCTACTTTTTTAATTTCCTCTAAAACGAGTTTCAGGCGGTCAGGATGCGTTTTGGCAAAGGCTTGAGAAGCAAAAAGGAACTCTCGATTTTCGACTATATTTGTAGCATCTGCAAGTATTCGCGCCCCTGTAGCTTGTTCGGCAGCAGCAAAGTATGGGTCCCAAATCGCCCAGGCATCAACCTTTTTTCGTTCAAATGCTGCTCTAGCATCAGCTGGAGGAATAAAGACTGGTTCAATATCGGTATATTTCAAATTAGCTTTTGCCAATGCCTGTACAACTAGATAATGCACATTTGAGCCTTTATTTAAGGCAACTTTTTTGCCTTTTAAATCAGCAAGATTACGAATTGGAGAATTTTTTGGAACTAAAATTGCTTCACCTTTGGGATTAGGAGGTGAACTGGCAACATAAAGCAGAGGTGCGCCAGCTGCTTGAGCAGATATGGGAGGTGTTTCTCCTGCATGACCAAAGTCAAGCCGACCCGCATTTAAAGCTTCTAATAGTTGTCGCCCAGCTGAAAATTGATTCCATCGCACCGATAACCCCATTGATTTTAACTTTTTCTCTAAATCACCTTTTGCTCTTAAAAGACTGAGAGAGCCAAACTTTTGATGACCAATACGAACTACCTTTTCTGGATCTTGACCTATGCTAAATGATGGCATAGATGCATAAATTACCGAAAGATTTGGAGAGCAAGCAGAAATTATCAAACTCAAGCTGAGACTAACAGTAAATAGAAAGGTAAATGTTTTGCTTGAATGCTTTTTGAATAAACCTATAATTTTGTGCCCTTTTAATACAAGCGCAGAAAAAAAATTCTGATTTAGAAACATTTCGTCCTCAATTTAAAATAAAATTTATACTTAAAAAGTATTAAAGGCTTAACTAACTTTCATTAATATTGAGAGTAGTTTAAACTACAGTAAGCCGACAAATTTAATGTAGTATCTAGCTAAAGAATGATATTTTTCTGCTTCGATTATTGTCTTTTGAGAGTGATGGAAGAGCGCTAACTAGGGGAAAAGCGTTATATGTTAAGTATTCTTCTTTAGTTCTTAGTTTTGACTATGCAACCCCTACCCTTGACACCCTTATACCATTTAACGAAAAATCTGATCCAGATGTAAACCTTGAAAGTATTGCTGTATCTAAGTTTTTTAATTGCGAATTACGTTAGCGAGGTACGAGTGTCATTGTGAATTGTGAATTGGTATTACACCCTCTCATCCTTACGGATTTAGCAAGAACAAGCCTGCCATTCACCTATAGAGCTTGCTGCCGAGATTGAGCCACGTATACCATCGAAGCGATCGCAATATCTACTCAGTAAGCCCTGAGCCGATGCACGAACTTATCCTCATAATCCATTTATGATTGAGGAAAAATAGAGCTAAAACAAGTTTTATGTCAGTCATTGCAAGGAATTGCGATTGTTAGCAGGGAATCGTCCCTTAATTATTCCAGATACAAGCAATAACTTCTCTACGAATTAACGGCGCTATTGTGATTTTTGCCCAAGCAATCGCACTAACGGATTAATCAATCAATCATCAGGTATTCGGTTACGTTAAATACAACTACTGTTAATTTATCAATTAAATGTATTTAATGCCTGATATCAAGGTATTATAAGAATTTATAATAAATTCAAGTCTAATTTTTTAGCTGGGTTGGAAAAGCATTTAGTTCCAGTAAAGAGACAGCATAACTATTGATTCTAGCTAAGACCGCCATGAACCCTAATTTTTTAACTGCCCATACTCCAACCGTGATCGCTATTGTTGGCGGAGGTTTTAGTGGTTCTCTAGTTGCTACCCACCTATTGAAAACTGCCAGTCAACCCCTCACCATTAAGCTGATTGAGCGTAGCGATCAAATTGGCAAGGGAATCGCCTACAGTACAGATACCAACTGTCATTTGCTGAATGTATCGGCAGGTAACATGAGTGCATTTGCCCACGATCCAGGGCATTTGTTACGTTGGCTTCAGCACAACCGCGATGAGTTAACAGTATTTTTTTCAGAAGAAGTTAATGCCAGTACCTTCATACCTCGTAAGGTCTATGGTTTATACATTCAATCGGTTTTAGCAGAAGCAGAAGCCACAGCACCTAGTGATGTCCGACTAGAACGCTTGAGCGATGAAGTAGTAGGGGTACAGCCTGAAGAAAAAGGCGCAATGATTTCTCTACGTAGTGGTCGCTGTTTTGTCGCAGACAGAGTTGTGTTGGCATTGGGGAACTCACCTTCTGCACCCCCTGCTATTCAAAACCCAAACAGTAATGATGATTATCTGCGTAATGCTTGGTCAGCCGATGCCCTAGCAGACCTTGATGCTGATGCGCCTGTGTTGCTAATTGGTACGGGACTGACGATGGTGGATATGGTTTTATCTCTGAGCGATCGCCAGCATCGAGGTAAAATTTATGCTGTGTCCCGACGAGGATTATTTCCCCTAAAACATCAAGCGGCTCAACCTTATTCCTGCTTCTTGACGCTAGAAAATTCACCAAAAAGTGTGCGCGACTGGTTACGTCGGCTGCGTGCCGAGGTAGAAATTGCGGCTACCCAAGGCTACGACTGGCGAGCAGTAATTGACTCTCTGCGTCCGATAAATCAAAAAATCTGGCAAAAACTACCGACAGAGGAACAGCAACGTTTTTTGCGTCATCTTACACCCTATTGGGATGTGCATCGTCATCGCATTGCCCCACAAGTGGCGGATGTTGTAACTGAAATGCTGGATTCTGGTCAACTCAGCATTGCCGCCGGGCGGATTCGGGAATATCAAGCTTTGCCGGACGGTGTAGCAGTGACTGTGTGCCAGCGCAAAACCCAAACTAATAATATCTTAAACGTCCGGCGAGTGGTGAATTGTACAGGGGTAGCAGCAGATTATCGCCGATCGCCTCATCCTTTGATTACTGATTTGCGATCGCAGAAATTAATTCGCCCCAATGCCATCGGTTTAGGATTAGATACAGATACCCACGGTGCTTTATATGCAGCAGACGGTAACGTTTCGACGCTGTTTTATACCTTGGGAACCCCGCGCAAGGGCGATTTGTGGGAAACTATCGCTGTACCAGAATTACGGGGACAGGCGCAAGAATTATCTAAGGCGTTGTTGCAATCACTACCAGTACGTGTGCGGACTATTCCGACGATGCCTTTATTAAGCGAACGTAGTGCAGAGATACCGCAGTCAACTTTCGTATTTCGGCAATTTTTTGACCCTACAACTAGTAGTTATACTTACTTAATTGGCGATCGGCAGACAGGAGATGCTGTTCTAGTCGATCCTGTATTAGAGCAAGTTGACCGCGATTTGGAATCATTGTCTGAACTGGGGTTAAAGCTACGCTACTGTCTAGAAACTCACCTCCATGCCGACCACATTACAGGGGCAGGCAAACTCAGGCAACAAACAGGCGCTCAAGTGATAGTTCCCCAGAATACTGCTGTGACAAAAGCCGATCGCTCCCTTGTCGGTGGCGAAATCCTAGAGGTGGGATCGGTAATCATCGAAACAATTTTCACACCAGGACATAGCGCCAGTCACATAGCATATTTGGTGAACAAAACCCATCTGTTAACTGGTGATGCCTTATTTATTCGTGGTTGTGGACGCACAGATTTTCAGGGAGGCGATCCTGGAACTCTATACGATGTAGTGACACAACGCTTATTCACCTTGCCAGATGATACTTTGGTATATCCTGCCCATGACTATAAAGGGCGCACTGTTTCTACCATTGGCGAAGAAAAGCGGCTTAATCCCAGATTTAGCGATCGCAGTCGTAGTCAATTTATTACCATCATGAATAATCTCAAATTGAGTTATCCCCAAAAGATGAATGCAACAGTACCTGCGAATGAATACTGTGGTGATTTTATTCCTCAAGAAAGCTTAGACCTGGCTACGAGTTCGGCAACAGATGAAGAACAGAAACAAATAGAACTCACAGTCATGACTAATACAGAAATTTACAATGATTACTTTGCTATGTATATTTAGTAGTCAAATATGACGAAAGTTCCTTCTGGATATTTTTTCATTTGGCAAGGGAAAAACTATGAATAAAAGTTGGGTTTTGGCAGTTCATCATTTAATGCCCAGTTTCCTATCTCTTGAATTTTGTAATCTACTGGATCGTGGAGAGTGAACGTGCGGAGATTACGCCAATAGCGATCAAAGCCATATTTTGCATTAGTAGCGCTTGCGCCCATAACTTCAAATATCCGGTTGGTAGTGTCTAAACCGACTCTAGTGGCGACAACTTTGGCAGTAGCGACACTAAGGGCACATTCTCCCCGTTGTTCTGCGGTAAGTGACCATTCCTGCTCCCAAGCTGCTTGTAGTAATTTTCCCGCCTGCTCAGTCAGATACACGGCTGCTTGGAGATCAACCCATATTTTGCCATAGTGCTGAAGAATGTAAGGATCTTTGGTTGCACTCTCTACACCTGATGTCACCCAAGGTTTTGTATTAGTGCAAGTATATGTTTTAGCAGCTTCAAATGCCCCTTGTGTAATTCCCAGGTAGATATTAGCAAGGTTCAATTGAGTTAAGCAGGCGCGAATCGTGTTAAAGGGTTGACTGGGTTTTTCTCTACTACCAAGAATTTCGTCAGGATAGACCAATACATTTTCAAAAATAACACTACCACTATCTGTTTGACGTTGTCCTATATTATCCCAATCATGATGAACAGTAACGCCTTGCCGTTGGGTAGGAATTACCAAAATATTCAATTCACCAGTTTCTTGATCAGTGGCAGTGATCGGCAATATATCCGAGTCTTGAGAGCCAGAGCAAAAGCTTTTAATCCCGTTAAGACGGAAATAATCATTTTCTGGTGTCAGAGTAGTTCTTTTATCTAAAGGGTTAAGGGCATTGCACCAAAACCAATTATTCTGAATAGTTTCTGAGTAATATCGCTGTTTTTGCTCTGCCGAACCAAAGATATGAGGAATTACTACACCTAGATGGTGGTAAGAAAAGACGTGAGCAATGGAACTATCAACCTTAGCAAACTCGCGGGTAATTTGCAGAACGGTAATCCAGTTTTGCCCTAAACCACCGTACTCTGTGGGTACGATTAGTTTAAGCAAGTTGCTTTGACGCAAGCGATCGCGTTCATGTTTTGGTGTTCCTCCCTTAACATCCCGCGCTACAGCAGTCTGGGCAAATTCCTTTGCTAAAGACTTAGCTAAATCAAAATAATTTTGAAATTCTTTAGTTTCGATTAATTGCATCCTTTGCAACTTCTCCTATTAATCCTATGTGAGGAGCAACTATAAATTTGGATAAAAAAGCTTGAGACTTACAGTATTTTTTAAAGTTACCATACCTCATAGTATCAACTTGAATAATGTTGGATTTATCAAGAGCAAAGTATTCAGAGGTAAATATTACCTCTGAATACTTTGCCCCAATAGAGAATACGGCAATTACAGCCAAGGATGGCGTGGAGGGTAGACACCATTGAGGAAGTAGTTACCAACAGCGTAGTATTTCCAACGGACGGGATCGTGGAGTGTGTGAGCGCGGGCATTTCGCCAGTGGCGATTGTAGTTGAATTGCTCCAATGTAGATTTAGTACCTGCTAGTTCAAATAACTTGTTGGTAGCTAATAATGCTGCTTCCGTTGCCAATGCTTTGGCTTCTGCAACTGCGATCGATGCTTCAACTACCTTGGGTTCTTCTAAACCTGACTCGTTAGCAATGTCGATAAACTCACCGGCACGTCGCAGCAATGCTTCAGCAGCGTGAACCTGAATTTGGACATTGCCTAAGTTATACAGCGTTAGCGGGTCTTCGTATCCTTTTTCTAAATTGCTGTCAACCCAAGGGCGAGTATGGTTGCGGACAAAGTAGATGGTGTCACGGACTGCGGCTTTGGCAATCCCCACGTCTACGGCGGCTTGAATAATTTGCGCGAGCGCACCCATTGGTGTTGCTCTCTCAAAGGATAAGTAGTGCGGAATTACATATTCTGCCTTAACTTTCACATTTTCAATAATGGTAGTGCCGCTAGCAGTGGTACGCTGTCCGAAGCTCGTCCAGTCATCAAGTAGGGTCAATCCTGGGGCATCTCTTTCGACAAATGCCACCACTGTCTTACCATCTGAATTGCTGGCAATGACAGGAACCCAATGTGCTAGTAATGCCCCAGCAGAGTAATATTTACGTCCGTTGAGTACGTAGTCAGAACCATCTGGCTCTAACTTTGTCTGCACATCAGTGACAGACTTAGTGCCAATTTCCGAGAAGGCGTTACCAAACCGTTTACCTTGTAAAACCAAATCAAAGAAGAACTTCTTCTGCTCATCTGTGCCATCCAAGCGAACTGCTTCCACCATATAGAGGTGGTTTTGGGGAATTTGACCAAGGCTAGAGTCGGCTTCGGAGATGATTTTAACTACTTCTGCCAATGTGGCATTCGACACAAAAGCACCACCATACTCTTTCGGGACTGTAATTCCCCACAATCCACTTTGAGAAAATTTTTCTACTTCTTCAGCAGGTAAACGCCGATTTTGGTCGCGTTCTGAGTCTCCCTTGGCAAACTCAGCTGCTAATTCGTGAGCGATCACGATCGCTTCTTTATCATCTCTAATAATGTGCGCCTTCTGTTCAGTATTAATTACTGATGTCATAATATAGCTCCTTCTTGATTGTGATTAAATAACTGACAACGGAAAAACGAATCATTCCAAGCACAGAGCAGGACACTTGCGGCTTGAGCAAAATTTTCGTGATACGTAGGAATTAGAGTTTGAAAGTTATTTTGCGTAACTTCTAACAGATTGAATCTGAATTTTTGTAGGGAAGGGCTTAACTATTGAATGATTTACCAGTTAAAGCCCGGATAAATTACACAACTACTTACAGAGGTAGTAAACTCTTGATAATCAGCTACACCACAACTAATTCATCAGCTGAACGACGATTAGCTTTCAATTCGCGCACAATTGGTATTACTGTCTTACCAAATGCTGGCAAATCATCTGTGTAGTGTAAGAAGCCGCCAAGAATTAAATCAACTCCCACTTCATGGAACTGGCGAATCTTTTCAGCGGCTTGTTCAGCCGTACCAATCAAGCCTGACCGAAAGCCATCGTTATACTGCACCAAGTCTTCAAAATTGGAATTCGCCCACATTCCCTGACCTTCACGACTAGAAGATCCCGCCTGTTTCACCGCTTCGCCAAATCCTTTCACCGCCTCTACATCGGCTTGGGCAATAATATCGCGCAATACTTCATGGGCTTCTGCTTCTGTATCTCGCACGATGATAAAGGAATTCAAACCAAACTTAATTTTGCGTCCTGCAAGACTCGCTAATGCAGACACTTCTTCAATCTGCTCTTTCACACCTTCTATGGTGTTACCATTCATGAAATACCAATCAGACACCCGGCCAGCCATGCGCCGTGCAGCCTTAGAGTTACCACCTTGGAATATCTCTGGGTGTGGATTCTGATTAATTGGTTTAGGCTTTACCCAACCGCCGTTAATGCGGTAAAAGTCGCCCTTAAAGTGAAACTCATCCTCAGTCCACAAACCTTTGATAACGCGGATAAATTCCTCTGAACGACGATAACGTTCGTCATGGTCTAACCAATGTTCACCATATATAGTGAATTCATCTTTGAACCAGCCGCTAACTACATTCAGAGCAAACCGACCATTAGAGAGAAAATCAATACTGGCACCCATTTTGGCAACTACTCCCGGATGCCACAATCCAGGGTGAACTGCTGCAATTAGCTTTAATTTCTTGGTGACTGGAGCTAGGGCTGACACGGTTGTTAATGCCTCTAGCTGGTACTCTGCGCCGTAGCTGGCAATAAATCTGGCTTGTGCTAGAGCATATTCAAACCCGACTTCTTCAGCTGTTTGAGCTAGTTGAGCATTGTATTCATAAGTCCAATCTGTGCGTTGGGGAATTTTACTTACTACTAACCCCCCGCTAACGTTGGGAATCCAGTATGCGAACTTAATATCTACCATAATTGTACGTTTGTAATTGAGACTGCTTGGTTATTTGTCTAAGTTTGCAATTGAAGCAAAAAAGCCTAATTTGCGATCGCTAACAAATCAGCTAAAACTTAATCGGGCAAAATCTTAGCCAAAATCGAAAGCTTGAGAGCGGCTGTAAAAACTACTCTGAGTTTAGAAGTAGACAATTTTAGGATCTGATGGTGCTAATATACCATAACCCGATCGCACTACCGTAGTTTTCAATGAATCAGACTTTATCACAACAATTTTTCCCATGTCGTGATTCGATATACTTAAATTCCATTTCACTATTCCAAAATGGAATACTGCCCAATTTTTCTTGGTGTTTAATTATTATTTTATACTTGGTGGCTGTCACCTTTATACAGTCAGGGCAAGCAGAAATACAGAACTCAACAAAGTATCAGTACCGGAGCATTTTTCGCCCATCCTTCATTAAACTCAACCAAAGTACTAAGTAGACGATTGTATTCAGTTGAGTCATCTTTGGTGGCAACAATAAAGCTTCAAGGCTGATGATTGTAGGAAGAAGGTGCCCAACGGGCTGCTTCTAGCAATGAGAGTAGTTTATCCTGCTCAACTAAGTGATCGGCAAAAGCTCTAGGACTCCAACGGCTCTGGATAAAGTTATGAACAGGGTATTGCGTTTGGACAAGTTTCTGCGTCATTTTAATGAATTTCCTTATCGATACTCAGTAAGTTAGCAATTGAAGATAACTAGGATTAAGAAACGGAAATTTTTAGCCTTCTTTTACAAAACTTAGTAAAGCTAAAAATCTAGGTTTTCATTGATTTTTAGATATAAATAGTGAGACAGCATGAGTAATCCAGCATTGCAGAAGAGAAACAACTTTGTTGATTAATTGTATAATACGGTAAATCTATCAATTTAAAGTATTATGCTGCCAGTGGCGATCGCTTTCTTTGATATATTGCTTGCACTTAATGGCAAGTTAGAGGAACTAAAGGAGTGCGAACACCACCCTGGGTAAAACTTTGGGGAATTTATTATGAGCAACAAGCACATTGAAGTTAAACCGATAGCTGGTTTCATCGGTGCCAAAATCAGCGGCGTAAATATTTTGCCCCCCTCTGCACGATTAAGCAGTTGCTGAAATTCGTTAAGCACTTCTGAGCAGAGGCTTCTTCTGCTCAGAATTTCGGGAAGACAAGGAGGCAGGAGAGACAAATACCCAATGCCCATTGACTATTTAGTGTGAAGGATTAACCCGTGATCAAACTAATTTTACCGATAGAACTTACTGCCGAGATTGAGCCACACCTACCATTGGATACAAAATTTGTGCGGGTAGATAGTGATGGTAATTTTGATAGCGATCCTAGTGATGCTGAAGTTTATCTCAATGGGTTTAAATTGAAACCGACCACTCTACATAAGGTGCTGGCAGCTGCTCCTGGAATACGTTGGCAACAGACTCCTAGTGCTGGTGTGAATCACATTTTGACACCGATTTTTCTCGAACACGATATCATTCTGACTAATGGCGCGGGGGTTCATGCGATTCCGATTTCGGAATTTGTCTTAAGTTTGATCCTCTATCACGCCAAACAGTTACGGCAATTGCAAGCTGCTCACGACCAACGTACTTGGCGAAAAAGCTGGTTAGTATTGCCAGAGTTGGCAAATTCAACTGTATTAATTCTTGGTACTGGAAACATAGGCCAAGCGATCGCAGCTCGTATTAAACCATTTGGGGCGAGAGTTTGGGGCGGTCGTCGTCATCCACAACCTCTACCAAATTTTGATAAAATCGTCGGCACAAATGAATGGCACGCATTGTTGCCAGAAGTTGACTATATAATTGTGGCGACGCCTCTAACACCAGAAACCAAAGCCTTAATTGATGAAACAGTACTGCGATCGCTACCCAGTCATGCTTATTTAATTAATGTCGGTCGCGGTGCAGTTGTAGATGAATCAGGATTAACAAAGGCTCTCACTGAAGGCTGGATTGCAGGTGCAGGATTAGACACAGTTTCTATTGAACCACTACCGCCAGAAAGTCCTCTATGGTCGTTGCCTAACTTGTTTATTACACCCCATACTTCCGCAATTACCCCAGCATTGAAAGGACGCATTACAGACTTATTTCTTGATAACTTAGAGCGTTACCGAGGCAATAAGCCTTTACGGAATGTAGTCAATAAGGAAGCAGGATACTAAATAATACCCAATATGGTTCGGATAAACATTTTTCACTTTACTTGTGGTCTGGGGAAAGGGGAAGGGGTAAAGGGTAAAGGATGTATTCAAAACATTTCCCTTTTTCCCTTTCCTTTTAACCGAACCGTATTAATTCCCTACCCTGAAGGGGTTTCTAATACATCAGGTGTGCTTTACCACTTTTGCTCAGGAACCCAGTTGTAGTTTTTATCTTTAACATCAATTTTCTTGGGAATAACCTTGAGTTCGTAGAAACTGTCTGCCATGTTTTGTAACCCTATGAGAACTTCATCAGTTACAGGTAATACTTTGCGATCGCCTCCAGCAAAAACACTACCTGTACCGCCGCCACCGCCAAAAATAATCGCACCTACACCCATTCCCTCAAGTAAAGGTGCAGTCGAGGAAAATTCATTCCAGGTTACAGAAATACCTTGAGGTTGTAAGCGCTTCTCTAGACTACCTTGGGCTTTGAGGATATTCAGCAGCGCCATCCCTTTTTGATGCCCCATTTTCAACACAGTTAACTTGCTGGCTTGGGGTTTTTCTGTTGGTGCATTCGCTGAATTACTGGGAGCGCAAGATGCGATCGCTAAACTCAAGCCTAAACCCATAACAAATAGTAATGCAAACGAGCGAATTCCAGGTTGCTTAAAAAACTTAAACAAACCTCTCTTGTTGAGCCAATTTAAACACTGATTTAGCTGTTTTTTGAGCATATTTATTCCTTTAAATTTTGGCAATAACTCTGCATTGAATTATATTTTCATACATAGAAAAATTCTATTTTAATTTATTGAAATTAAAATCTAACCATTAAGTGTAGGGTGTTTTGTACCATAGATTAACGCACTGCAAAATGCTGAAAATTAGTCGGTACGGCGCTTGACGAAAACACACCCTACTACTTTATTTATTTGGTTCAAATTGGTAATAATAGCAACTTACTTATTAATAGAAGTAAGTTGAAGATGAGGAATATCTAGCAAATAGGAAAGTACTTCTTTACGCCAAGCATCATATATTGGTTCAATGCCTTGGCTATTAGAGCCATTAAAGTTTTCTGCATCTTGCCAGCGCTGTTTTATATAAGCAGCACGTCGTTGTTGAATTTCTTCATCCAGTTCTAATACTTGTGCTGCAAGTTCAGCGCGTTCATTAGGTGAAGCTTTTTCAAACTTTTTGCGCCACCAATTAGCAATTGTCACGCGATGAATTGCTTCATCATCACTAAATCTTTCACTACTTTGTTGTGCTAATACTGCATCACCAATTGTTGATGTCAGTTTATTAAACCAAACTTGGGGCAAAATATGATGTTCATAGTGTAGTTCCCAAGCAATAAATCCTAGCCAGTTACGATAGGGTACATCTTCAAGAAATTCCCAGTGGCGTTCTGCTTCTTTGCGGATATCGTCAATCGGATCGCGTCCAGTCAGCGCAATTATTCTTTCACGAAAAGCGATCGCGTGTGCGCCGTCATCACCAATTTGTCTACTCAAAATTAAATGCAAATCTGGGTCAGGAATCAATAAAATTGCCTTACTCGCAGCTTGCACAATAGATAAATCATGACCACCAGTAGCAGCCCAATATTGATAGAAATGCTCTTTTTCTTCTTCTGTAATTGGCGGACGGCTAGGGTGTTCACGAGTCAATGGAACGTCTGGCGCGTACTGCCTAAAGAGTTTTTCCAGGTTTTCTTTTTCAAACTCTACAGTCCAGCTTCGAGTCAAAATTGCAGGCATAATAAGTTCCTTGAGTTATTGTGGATTACGTTTTAATCGTCAATGCTTACGAGTTTGGGTAGCTGAGAAACTGGAATATCTAAGAAGTAAGAAAGTACCTCTTGTCGCCAAGTATCGTAAATTACACCCGTTTCCTCCACTTCAATATCCAGCGCACGACGGCTAATCTTTTCATGCTCTTTGAGATAGGGATTGCGACGGCGTTGCACTTCTTCGTCTGCTTCTATTACCTGTGCAGCTAACTCAGCTTTTTCTGTTGAAGAAGCTTTGTCAAATTTACGTAACCACCACTCTGCAACACCTGCACGGTGGAATGTTTCATCTGGGATGATTCTCGCTGTCGCAAAGCTTGAAGATTGTAGATCGTATAGTCGTGACAAACGCCGATTTAATGAGCCAATGGCAACAATATGATGTTCATAATGCAGCTCGAAAGCTAAAAAGCCTAACCAGCCACGGCGGGGTATATCTCCCATAAAATCCCAATGCTTTTGTACTTGCTTTTGAATATCTTCAATGGGATCGTGACCAAATAACGCTTCTACACGGCGACGAGTATTTTCTGCATGTGCGCCATCATCACCTAATTGGCGACTTAAAAATAACTGCAATTCCGGATCGGGAATTTTATCAATAACGTTGGCGACAACTTGCACAATAAATAGGTCATGGGCTGCACCACCAACGCGAAAATGGTAGAAATTCTCTAGTTCTTCTGCTGTGGCGATCGCTTTTGGCTCCTGTAACCGCTTTTTTGGAATATGGGGAGCATATTTATCAATTAACCTATCAATAGTTTCATTTTCAAATTCAATTGTCCAAGCTGGACGGGTGATAGTAGCAGTCATATTTTGCGCCTGTGTGTGAGTTGTTCACTTATGTCGAAGAGAGCCGATTAATCTGCCAATTTTAAACTTTTGTAACGCGAATTTATCAGTTGCAATCTCGCGTATTTTCCTTGTTTGCTCGTAAGATGTATTGTGCTATCCAATTTGTTGTTATCAACACATTTTCTGCAACTGTGGGATAGTCTTTGGCTCATAATTAGGTAGGGTTTGAAAGAATGGTGAGTCTGCTCTAAATGGGAATTTAACTCCCATAGCTAGGCTCAGGCAAGCTTTCCAGAACCTTTATAATTGGCACTTGGCAGTTAATTTTTAATTTCTTGAACCTGAAAGTACTGTAAACCAATCGACAAATCGTATTTTATAAATATGAGATTTGCATATATGACGATAAAAAACAAGGGGTGACAGTCTTAAGCTTGCTTCTTCAGGTAAAGTATGGTAAGTTCATATTGCATAAATACAGTATCTTGACTGACTTACCGTAGTTGAATAATAAATGTTACCAATCTACTCCAAAGAGCTGCTGTGCTAGATAATTTCAAATCTAACTTTGGGTAAATAATAATGAGACGGAAGATTTTATTAGCCCTGTGCGATCGCGTCTGTTAAAAAAATTAATCAAATAATTCTGGCAATAGTTTGACGTTGCAGCCATCTGAGTCGTAACTAGCTGCATTTATTAAATAATCTTCTATTTATAGGAATTGAGAATCATGGTACAAACTTCCATCGTCCGCAATGGTACTCTTCTTAAACCACCAACCTTTACCTCTGTAGAAGCAGAGCGTCGTCATCGCAAAGAACGCTTGGCTGCTGCGTTGCGAATCTTTGCCCGTTTAGGTTTTGCCCAAGGACTAGGAGGACACATCACAGTCCGCGATCCTGAACTCACTGACCATTTTTGGGTCAATCCTTTTGGTATTCACTTCAGTCGCGTTCGTGTATCAGACTTAATCCTAGTGAATTCTGAAGGTAAAGTTGTTCAAGGTGATGGCGCACTTAATCAAGCAGCTTATGCTATTCACTCGCAAATCCACGAAGCCCGTCCAGATGTAGTAGCGGCGGCTCATGCTCATTCCTTCTATGGCAAAACTTGGTCATCGCTAGGTAGGTTAATCGATCCGATTACCCAAGATTCTGCTGTTTTCTACCAAGATCATGCTTTATTTGATGATTACAAAGGCGTTGTGTTAGATACCAGTGAAGGAAAACGCATTGCAGAAGGATTAGGTAATAGCAAAGCCGCAATTCTCCGCAATCATGGATTATTAACCGTAGGACACAGTGTAGACGAAGCAGCTTGGTGGTTTATCCGTCTAGAAGATGCTACTAAATCCCAGTTATTAGTAGAAGCCGTAGGTAAACCCATCCCCATTGAACACGACCTCGCCTTAAGTATTCAAAAACGTAATGGTAGCCACGAAGCAGGTTGGCGTGCATTCCAATATTTATGGGATGAAATTACCCACGATCAACCAGATTTATTGGAGTGAAAGGGAACAGGGAACAGGCAATAGAGAATAGGGAGTATTCAGGAGCATTATCATGCCAGTTGAGTTCATCGGGTTAATCCGCACCAAACCTGCTTCGGAGTTAAATAGTGTACCGGGTAATCTGGGGGATGACATTATTGACCCCAGATATGTACGTGAGTTTGCCCAAGCCCATGAAAAAGGCGATTTTGATAAAGTATTAATCGGCTATAGCTCTAGTAGCCCTGATGGTTTTACTGTTGCTACCCATGCAGCTGCATTTACCGATCGCTTAGGCTTTTTGATTGCTCATCGACCAGGTTTTGTAGCACCAACTTTAGCAGCACGCAAAGCAGCTACCCTCGATCATTTCACTAATGGTCGGATTGCGGTGCATATTATCACTGGCGGTAGTGATGCTGACCAGCAAAAAGATGGCGACTGGCTTGACCATGACAACCGTTATCGCCGTACTGATGAGTATCTCGAAATTGTCCGTCGTGTCTGGACAAGCGATACACCCTTTGATTACGAGGGTGAATTTTACCGTGTTAAAGATGCTTTCTCCGCCATCAAGCCACTGCAAAAGCCCCATATTCCCCTTTACTTTGGTGGCGCATCTGGCCCAGCAGTAGAAGTAGGAGCCAAGCATAGTAGTGTATATGCTTTGTGGGGTGAGCCAATTGCCGCAGTAAAAGAACGGATCGCTCTAGTTCGTGCGGCTTTACCTCCTGGTCGTTCTATCCGTTTTAGTGTATCTCTGCGTCCTATCTTGGGTGTGACAGAAGAACAGGCTTGGGAAAAAGCCAGAAATATTTTAGGACGAATTCAAGAACAACGAGGAGGTGCAAAAGTCGCTCCCCCAGCTAGACCACAGGCGGTAGGATCGCAAAGGTTACTGGATTTCGCAGCTAAAAGCGAAATCTACGATAAGCGTTTATGGACACCGATCGCTGCTGCTACTGGTGCTGCTGGGAACACAACTGCACTAGTAGGAACACCGGAACAAGTTGCAGAAGCTTTAGTTGATTACTATGACGCAGGTGTAACTACCCTGTTAATCCGAGGCTTCGATCCGCTACAAGATGCCATTGATTATGGACGCGAAGTCATTCCTTTAGTACGGAAAGAAGTAGCCAAACGAGAACGCCAAGCTGTTGCAGTTGGAAGATAAAAAATTATGGTACAGACATCTACATCTACAAGAACTGTTGAATTAATTACAGTTGATACCGCATTAGCAGCAATAAAAGCAGGTTTAAAAGAAAGCCAAAATCTAGGTGCTGACGTATCTATTGCTGTTTACAACTCGCTTTTAACTTTGGTAGCCTTTGCACATGGTGATGGAGCGCCACCTCATAGTGTAGAGACTAGCAAACGCAAAGCACAAACAGCAGCTTCAATTCGTCGCCCTACAGGAAATTTTGCCGATCATCTGACTGTGGCATTACCGTTAGCTTCTGGCAACTTATTAACAAATCTCGGTGGTGGTTTGCCCATCCGCTTTGGCGGCGTGCATGTAGGAGCCATCGGTGTTGGCGGTGGTACTGTCGAGCAAGATATTGCCATTGCCAAAGCTGCGTTGAGTGCGATCGGTGCGGAACCAATAGATTAGTTATCTACCTAATTTGAGCAATGATTCTTAGCCATCACCCCGGTTCAATTGTCGGTAGCGATCACTTTCTGGCTCCGACAGATTTTGCCAACAGCCCCCTCTCCCAAGCATTGCAACAGCCTGTATTGTTGGGGTTATTTCTCCCCATTCAAGCAGGTGGTTGGAGTGCCTCCACACTACCACGCACTACAGACTGGAGCTTTGAATATAATAAGGCTTTAGTGCTGCAAGCCGAAGCGCTGGGGTTTGATTTGATATTTGCGTTGTCACAGTGGTTACCCAAAGGTGGCTATGGCGGCGTGTTCAACGGCCAAGCCCTGGACTCTTTTGTGACCACAGCTGCACTCACGAGTCTGACACAGAAGATAATGCTGATCTCCACTATCCATGTGTTGTATGGGCCGATTCATCCCTTACACTTAGCCAAGTATGGCGCAACACTCGATCATATATCAGGGGGTCGCTGGGGTATTAACGTAGTGACTGGACATCGCGCTGTTGAACACGAGATGTTTGGTTGGAAGCGCATTGAGCATGACCACCGTTATGAACTTGCAGCTGAGTTCATCGAAGTGCTGCAACGCCTGTGGGGTGATGACGAGAACTTCTCATTTGAGGGCAAGTCTTCGTGGAAGCTCAATGATGCCTATGTTACACCTAAGCCGAAATATGGTCGTCCAGTGCTAGTCAACGCTACAGGCTCAGATGCAGGAATTTCTTTCGCTGCACGTTATTCTGATATTGTGTTCATCACCAGCCCCGCAGGTTCAGATTTCAAGAGCGCCATTGAAGCGTTACCTACACATACTAAAAGAGTGAAGCAGGCTGCACGCGATATAGGGCGGGAAGTGCGAACCCTCCTCAACCCAATAGTAATCAGCCGCGAAACTGAGCGCGAAACTTGGGAGTACCACGATGCGATCGTTGCTCATGCTGACCCATCTGCACCTTTGGGCTTTAGCCGATTCAACAGCGACGCACACGCTTGGAAGGGTCGCGTGGATAAAGATGAACCAAAGCGCCGGGCTATTGGCGGTAACATCGAGGTCATCGGTACACCTGAGCAGGTAGTGAAGCAGTTTGTAAAGTTGAAAAATGCTGGTGTTGATGGGTTGCAGTTGAGCTTTTATGACTTTAAGCCAGACCTGGAATTTTTTGGCGCTCGCATCTTACCTCTGATGAAACAAGCGGGTCTAAGGTTATAAGTTGCTTGTAAATCAAAATGTATGCCTATAAATATATGAATTAAATATAGCAGCCCTAAATGATTTGTGAAAATTATATATCTCTTTCTCTTTTCTTCCCTTTGTGCCCTTAGCGTACTTTGCGGTTCGTTTTCTTATTTATATTTTTCACGAATCAAATAGGATTGCTATAGCAAAAGAATTTTGCTATTTAATTTTTTTATAAAAATTATTATCAAATTTTTATACTGCTTTCCAATTTAAATGTCGTTGATATGGGAAGTACTTATAAAGTATTTATCTCAAATAGCGAAGATTTAGCTATTGAGATATGGACTTGTTAACATCATTAAAAATAGTGCTGATATGAAACTAAAACGTCGTGGTTTACTGGGTTTGGGTATATCAACAGCAGCTTTAGCTGCTTGCAATAAATTTGCTAATGCTCCATCAAATAAATCTAGTGGTAATCTTGTAGCAGCTAACACTGATGCGAGTTCTACAAAACTGCGTCTAGGTTTTCAGCCACCATACGTTGCTGTATATGCACTTAGAGAACAAAAGTTATTGGAGAAAGCCTTTGCAGGACAATCAACTAATTTTGAGTTTCGTCGTATGCTGTCACTCAGACCATTGGCAGAAGCGCTATCTGCTGGCGCTCTAGATTTAGGTTTGGGTGGGACACCAATAGCAGCAATTGCTAATGGTCAACCTATTAGGATAATTGCTTTAGTTGAGCGTAGCCCAAAAACCCATGCTCTATTAGTTCTCCCTAATTCCCCAATAAAAAAAATTGCTGATTTAAAAGGTAAAAAACTCGGTAACCCGTCGGGAAAAAGCTACTATTTTGCAATCAGAGTACTAGAACGTGCGGGACTGAAAGATACTGATGTAGAATGGGTGCAAATTGAGAACGATGCAGGTAGATCTGCATTATTATCAGGTGCTATTGATGTTTGGGGAACATGGGACCCTTTCTATGCTAGTGCTGAAGTTGCTAAAGAAGTAGTACCCTTAGTTGATGGGGAGGGATACCAGTTAAATTATGTAGCTCTGTTTGGGCGGATAGATTACATAGAAGAAAATCCAGAGGTTGTACAAAAGTTTTTGCAAGCCTATAAACAAGCAATAACTTGGGCAAAAAATAACCGTCAACCAGCTGTAGATATTCTGGTCAAACAAAATAAGTTATCGCCAGAAGCGGCTGACTTAACTTTCAGTCGTCGTAACCTGATACTTGAACCTCCAAATAATGAGTATCGCCAAGAGTTGCTCGAGCAATCCCAATTACTCACTCGTCTTGGACTGATTGAGCAACAGCCAAATTGGAATAAAGCGATTGATACAACATTGGCTCAAACTGTAGTTGCATCTTAATACTGTAATATTAAGCAATGTACTCAAGTTAAAAAAGTCTAGCATTGACAGCATTAGTTGCATGGATAACCATTAATGAAACTTTAAATGTAATTCAGAGCGTGGGGATTGGTGTTGTCACATTGGGTATTGCGTTACTTAGTGCAGAAGGTTTTGTGAAATCGCTCAAAATTAGGGATTGAATTGGGAATTAAGATATGCCTTTCTCCGCTATCCTTTTTGATCTTGACGGGACTTTGACAGATCCGAAACCTGGCATCACTGGTTGCATTCAGTATGCACTCTCTGAACTCGGTTACAAACCACCGAATGCTGATGAATTACATTGGTGTATCGGCCCACCACTGAAAGATAGCTTTTCGCAATTACTCAATACCTTGGATAGCACAGTAATTGAACAAGCTATTTTACATTATCGTCGTCGCTTTGCCACAATTGGACTATTTGAAAACTCCCTTTATCCACAGATTACAGAAGCCCTAAAAACCATTCGTTTTGCTGGTTATAAAACTTTTGTTGCTACTTCTAAACCATATATTTATGCAACGCAAATTATTGAATATTTTGGCTTGTCATTGCTTTTTGATGGTGTTTATGGTAGCGAACTTGACGGAACGCGAAGCATAAAAGGGGACTTAATTCACCATATTTTATTAACAGAAAAACTTTTACCATCTAGTGTGGTGATGGTAGGCGATAACTTCGTTAAGCTTCTCTACGAGACGCTCCGCGAACGCTAACGCTCACATGACATCACTGGAGCCAAGCGCCATCACATCGCCTCAATTGGTGTCACTTATGGCTATGGAACTGAGGAGGAATTAAAAACTCATGGTGCTGATTGGATTGCCCATTCTCCAAGTGATATTCCCAAATTAATAATTCGTAAATAATGCCACCATCTTTAACACTTTTCCATAGCTTACTTCTATTTAGTACCGCTTTCATTGCAGGCGGCTTAAATGCTGTAGCGGGTGGCGGGAGCTTTATTACCTTTCCAACTCTTATCGGCTTTGTTGCGTGAATGAAAAAAAGACATACTAATCCGATAGTGGAGTAGTATTAGTTTTCTACTTTGTAACTGTCCGGCTTGCCTAACTGGATCATGCGGTTAAGCGCAGCACATTGGAGAAATAATTCAACAGCTTGATTATCAAAGAAACGTCGT
>NZ_JACJTR010000062.1 GCF_014698795.1 Nostoc sp. FACHB-892 | reverse complement strand
TAATTTCATTTTTTTACCGCTTTCTATTTTATATAAATTTTAATTATATTAATGGTAGCTTTTGTTACTCCAATCTACGCAGGTCAAAGTTAGCGATCGCTCCTTGGGAAAACTTTGCGATTTACTGAAATTTGGTTTGAGAAACTAACTTGATAACCCACTTTTGAATTTCATAACTTGTGTAAACTCTATCTACACTAAAAGGACATTTTATTTCCTGCCCCCAACGGTAAATAGTTGCTACGGAAGGATTTGGCTTTAATCGTTGGGGGGCAAGCCGTAACTCATCACCTTTACAAACCAACTTAGGAAGATTGTCCAAAAAGAAACGATAGCGATTTACATCAGCGATTCTAATAGATTTATAAGGATTGCGTTTCCTCAATTCGCCATAAGCTTTGACTTGCGACATGAGAGAGGTATCGTCTTCGTCCTTTATGTTCAAGCGTTTTTTAACTCTTTGCCAAGTCCGGTCACATACCTTTCTGCCAAATGATCTCTGGTATTCCAACCTCAATCTAGATGCCATTTCCTCCTCTTTTGCGACAAACAAGATTTTTTTTCTTAATCGCTTCTATACCTTGCCCAATAAAGAATAGGACTCGCGGTGAGAACCTTTAATTGGATTTGATGGTAAGAATTTTACTGGTCATAACGCCCAAACCCCTTTGATGCCGTGAAAATTTGGTTAGTTTTGGCGACAGATTCTCATGGCTTGTCGCTTCATACATATAAAAATACCCGCTTTTGTTGGGCGGGTCATTACTTGATTAACTAATAGTTAATAAACAGGAGTTAGGAGTAAGAATTCAGAAATCAGAATGGTATTAGAGGTGGATTCAGTTCTGAACTTTTCTCGTTGACCATACTTCTACCTTGTTTCGTTACCACCAACTTTTATTACTTTGTAGAGTTAGAATACATCGGTTATTCATCTGTTCTTTGATTAGAATACCCAACTGACTCCTGGCTCCTGACTCTTGACTTCTGACTTCTGGCTCCTGACTTCTGGCTCCTGACTTCTGACTCCTGACTCCTGACTTCTGACTTCTGGCTCCTAGCTTATGGCTCCTGTTTCGACAACTAAGCAACAAGATTTCGTTTAAGTTCATAGAGCCGAGCTATTAAAACGAACTTAAGCATATTTCGTGTTCTCTCAGGCATCCGAGGAAATTTGATGCCGGGGCCCCATTTAATCTGCACTGTTTTGAAAGGTACATCGAGTTCTCTTGAAAGAATTGAACAATACTCTTTGAAAGTTCCGCGTTCGCTCTCAAAGCATTCTACTGACTCTAGAGACATTCCACTATAAGCAGATTTAATTTGTCTACAAAAAGTTAATGGAGATATATCTGGAATGCGCGTTTTTGGTAACATCTATAAATCCTCCAAGGTTTGTTGGGGGTAGTGCTTCGGCATGAGCGATTGCAGTCTTAACCCGATGCGATCGCTTAATAAATTTATCGAAATAGAATTCAGCAATCAGGAGCCAGGAGTCAGAACACAATTCGTGTATTCCGACCGAAAAAGCTCATTTTTGACCCCTAGTAAAGAAAGCACATTTACATTTAGTGGTCAACTTTCCCATCTGTGGGACTGAATTCTCCCTGCTTAATTCTGACTCCTGGCTCCTGACTCCTATTTTATTACCATACCGTATCATACCGTACCATACAAAAATTTGCATCTATGACGTAAATTACCGTACCATCAGAAAACTAATTGCTTTGCCGAATATGCCGAAACCAGGATTTAAAACCATAACAGTTCCTGATTGGATTATTGAGGAAATTAAGAGACAGCCTGACTATAAAGGGAATCAAGCTGCTACTTTGGGGGCACTTGTTAGGGATGGTGTTGCGGCTCGTAGCGGAGAATTGGAAAACCCAGCAATATTCCTTGCACAAGTACTGAATCACTTACCTAATTGGGAGCGGCGCGAATCCTGGGAGTTGGCGCTGACTATTTTAAGTTGGTTGCAAGAAACAGAGCATAATGCTGATTGATCGGATTGATAGAATTGGTTCATAGGTAATTTTGGTGCAATGCTTCCTTTGGTAAAACTAATTTGCGGTCAACATAACACGATTGTGGAAGGGGATTTAGTAGAGCTAGCGCAAAAGCATGTTGGTGATTATGCCAACAAGTGGAAAGAACAATTACAATTGCACGGGCAATCAGACAAATTTTGGGACTGGGATTTTAAACTGGAGTTTATCATTAATAGACAAGCAAACCGTGAAGGCTATGCGATTGAATACGAAGATGAAACTCAAGGATTAATGCTGATTGAAACCCAAATGCACGGTTCTCGCCTGGTAGAGGGTAAACGCTTGGTATACATTGACGGTATAGCTACCGCACCTTGGAATCGGGCATATATTCAACGTCCGCCAAAATTAAAAGGTGTTGGGACTGCATTCTTGGCATTTGCCAGAACCCGCAGTATGGAATTAGGGTATGAAGGTAGAGTAGGATTGCATTCACTACAGGGAGTAGAAGAATTTTATGATAGCCAAGGCATGATTGATGCCGGAGAAGATGAAGATTACGACGATCTAGTTTATTTTGAGTATGGAGTTTTCCGTTCTCCTGGATAAGGTAGCAAAGGTAAATAAATGAGCCAGCAAGAACAAAGTGATAATCAAAACACCTTTAACCAAAAAAATGCAGTAAATCCAACGGGTTTGTTATTTGATGAAGAATGGTTGCAAAAAGGTGTTGAAGCTGAGGATAAAGTTGGTGGCAATATTGGGGCTGGATTAGATTGGGGTCCAGCATTTGGCTCCTTAATGGGTAATCTAGAACTTTTGGGACGTTTCACAACATTGCGTATTTCTCTAAATAGAGAAGTGCGGTTGTTGGTGAATAATTGGAATTTAGGCACAGCTACAAAAATTGCCATAAAAGCTGCAAGAGAAAGAATACTTGAAAAGTTTAGATTGCCAACACCAGAGGTAAGAGAATACATACTCGCTACTCTGGGAAATGATGAACTTTATGGCGAAGAATTCATTTCTAATCGAGAGATACTGCGCGAACTGCTTGGGTTGTTATTAAAACAAGAAGATTGGGAAACCATTGCAGCAGTTGCAGCAGATTCGTTAAAGCAAGAAATTATACATCAAGCTGTTAGTGACAAAATTTCGGCGTGAGTTTGAGAATTAGGCGCTTGACAATTCATTAATTTTTTGAGCATTTACTCCCATCTGAGTACTGCGCTCAACGGCGGGTAGTTCCTACAGGCTCCTTCGATTGTGTAGGGGTTGGCTTTTGTTTGGTTTTGTCCGGAATAACATATGCTACTGCACCAATCCCAGCTATTCCACCGCCTATGAGATACATAATATTTTTAGTGAAGTATTGGGAGCCGATGTATCCAAAGGTGATAGCTGCCACTATTGTGACAATCATTTGAGGTAGTTTCATAATTTAAAATGTTGTTGTTTGTTTAATGAATGAAGCAATGATTGTTGCTCTTTGGCAATTGGTACGTACTATTCGTTAATTTGTCGCTGAGGCTTTTTACCGAATGAAGCACTAGCAACAAAGCTGGAAAACCCAACAAGCATCCAACCCAAGCAGATATGTTTTCGTATCTGCCATTCATATTGCTTGCTCTGGGAAATTGATTTTGTGTTCGCCTCAATAATCTCTAAGCCCCAACAGGAAAGTGTGCCTATCCCAAACAAGCAACTACTGGCAATAGAGGCAACCGCGATTGTGTTTAGAATCCGAACACTCAAACTCGGATTTCTTACAAAAGGCTTTTGTTGACGGTAAGTACGGAGCAGGGCTAATTTGTTTGTGCCTAGACGTTTAATATGCTCTTGTTGAATCAGAGGGTAAGCAATTTGTTGATTATTAGTCATTTGTCGTCATCAGTATGTAGTTTTAATCGCATCTATATCAGTGAACGTATGATAAGCTTCCGTTATAGGTTGCACTACATTCCACAGAGGGGTATCAACTTTTCTTTGGTAATAATTTAATTCCTGAATGCTGAATTCCTCTTCACAAAGCCTTCTTTCGCTTCACCAGCACTGAGCGCAAGTACCGCCGACACTCCCCTTCTCCTTTATAAATCAGAATCCGCAGCGCCTGCACTTCCTGTATCGGAGAAATACAAATCTCAGCGATGGCTGGAATCAAATTCTGTTGCTTCTGCACATAATCTTGATGCTGCTGCTCCAACTCTTGAATCTTCGAGTTTAGCTGTTGTATCTGCCGTAATGCTTGCGTCAGGGACGATTCTTTGTTTTGAGAGCGATTATTCAAAGTGAATGTCATTTTCTTGCTCCTCTAAATTTAGATGGTTCATTCTCAGCTAAAAGTCTGCCGAACTCGTAAATCGTTACAGTTGGTTTTGGTTCCGGCTCCAGTTTTGGTTTTGGCTCTATTGCGAGTTCAGGACTACCTAACCCAACTGCATTTTTGATTTCTTGTTCTTAATCTCGTTGTTACTTTTATCTGAATATTAGAAGCGCTATCCCACTTGATAACAGATGATGATGTTTTCAGGGCAATATTTAGATCAGTTGGAATAACACCATGTTTCAACACAGGGCAAGTTAGGGGACAATACCCACCATATTCGACTCTGGTTTTCAGATCGCAGTAACTACCCCAAGCATAATTAACTGGTTCATCAGCATTCTGATTATTAGTATTGTATCCAATCTCTCGTTCTCTAAGTGCATAGTTTCTATGCTTCTTGAGAGTGATTAACCACTGTGACATTTTTGCTTGTTGAAGCTGACAGGGTTTTAACTTAAAGTTCCATCGAACTAGCACCTTTGTTAACTCCTTTTTGGCGTAGAAATGTAGAATTTGACTTTTTCACATTCTTAAAACTATGACTGTGATAAAGCCCGTATTCGTTGTAGCTGATTGTACTTATCCCAATTTCTGGGATTATGACTTGATGAGATTGACTCTTCAAATTCCCAGTTCTGAGAATTGGTATCGAAGAACTCAATGGCTGCATCAAAACCACATTCCAAAAATCTGCTGTATGATTCTTCCGAGCAAAGAATTGATTCAACAATTGCAGTTAAGAGTTTGAAGTTGGTTTCACTAGCAGCATCTTCTTTGTAAAGCCATTCAATTGTTTCTATTAGCTGTTGTTTAGCAGAAGCCGCAGTAGATGGCGGTAATGCTGCGATGGGAATAAAACCGTATCCGCTCAGAAAACCGGGGCAGGGAGAAAAAAGTAAGTAAGTGCGTCGTAGAATATGAAATATGACGCAACAATCATCACCAGATCAAGAAATCTCCAGATTACTGCAATCAATCGACCCAGAACAGATTGCAGACAAAGGTGTGCGTCAAACGGTAGAAGTATTATTAAATCTGATAGAACAGCTAAATGCAAAAATTAAAGATTTAGTTGCAGAAAACCAGAAACTGCGGGACGAAAACAACCGTCTCTTGGGTGAAGAAGGAAAACCAAACATCAAAAGCAATAAAACCGAAGGATTTCAAAAAGACCACTCATCAGAAAAAGAGCGGAAAATCCCCAAAGAACACAAAAAGAGAAGTAAAAACGAGACAATCAAGATAGACCGAGAAGAGATTGTAATTTACCCACAAGAACAATTACCAGCAGATGCCCAATTTAAGGGTTATGAGGAAGTAATAGTCCAAAACATCTCACTGAAAACAGATAACGTACTATTCCGTAAGCAAAAATACTACTCACCCCAAACAGGAAAAACTTATTTAGCACCGCTACCAACAGATTATGACGGAGAATTTGGTCCAGGAATAAAAGCGTTGGTTGTGAGTCTGTATTATGGTGGAAATATGACTCAAGGAAAACTTCTGGAGTTTTTGTCAGATATTGGCATCTCAATGAGTGCAGGATATCTATCAAATTTACTAATTAAAAATCAAGAAGAATTTGAAACTGAGTATCAAACCGTATATACAGAAGGACTAGCAAGTAGCCCTTGGCAACATTTCGACCAAACAGGAGCGCGTGTTGGTGGAATTAACCATACAACGAATGTAATTTGTAACCCGTTATATACAATCTATCAAACGACACGAAACAAAAACCGTTTGAGCGTATTAAAGGTATTGCAAAACACCAGAGAATTAGAGTTTATCCTTTCGGAATTGACCTACGAACTATTAGATACTTTCAACTTACCAAATAAGTGGATAAATCAACTCAAGTTATTGCCCCAGCAGACAGTTTTTACGGAAACTGAGTTTAATGCGTTAGTTGATGAATATTTGATTAAATTAGGCTCTCAACATCGTACCCGTATCCACGAAGCCGCAGCGATTGCTTTTTATCATCAGCAATCGAATACTCCTGTAATCAAAACCTTACTATGTGACGATGCTCCACAGTTCAAGTTAATTACCAATGATTTGGCTCTTTGTTGGATACATGAAGGTAGACATTATAAAAAGTTAAGTCCATTTGTTGCTTGCCACCAGCACATTTTAGATGACTTTTTGGAGAAATTCTGGATCTATTACCGAAGACTACTTGCTTATCGAGACTCACCAAACCAAGAAAAGGCTCACGAACTCAGACTTGAATTTTGGACGCTTTTTACCGAAAAAACTGGTTACGAGCATTTGGATGAGCGAAAACGATTAACTGCTGCTAAAGCCCAACAGCTGCTTATTGTTTTGGAGCATCCCGAATTGCCATTGCACAACAATCCTGCCGAGTTGGCTGCTAGGACTATGGTGCAGCGACGCAATATTAGCTATGCTACTCAAACTCCACAAGGTACAAAAGCGTGGGATATTTTTATGTCCCTTGTTGACACTACCCGTAAATTGGGTATCAGCTTTTTTGAATATATGCGTGACCGGATTTCTCGAATTGGAAATATTCCGTCTTTAGCAACCATTATTCAGGAGAAATCTTCTTCTAATCTATTTGGTGGTTCGTGGATGCCAGAATAATTTTCTACCCCGAAGTATTGAGGGGATACAAAATGTTGAAGTTTTCCATCGCATTTACGAAATTCTGGGGATGGGTTGGGTCTATGCTGCTACTTCCTTACCAGTTATCGGTGCTATTGCCGACTTCCTATATGGAATTTGGGCTGATTGGCGACTTTTTCTAACAGGACGACCAGATTTAGCGACTATTGTACGAGAGCGTTCTTCTCGACTTGCTTGCAAGACCCAAAGCCGTTGTCGCTTAATGGATGAAGATGACTAAGCCCAGTTTCACAATAAACGATGTCTTACTACATACTTAATTGAAATTGTGACTCGTGAAGGAGCAAAAACAGTGGAAGCAGTCAGGGTTAGCGTGTTCAGGTGGTCGCTATTGGGAACTGGTTCATATATTTCAGTTGCAATCGGTCAAATTTTAGCTAACTTTCTTTTGGACAAACAGTGACAACTGCCCAGGAGAAATATTTCCGCGTCCAAATCGATGGTAGTAAAGATGACAGCCACTACACAGGCAAGCCAAGTTCTCCAGCCGATTGTCACTAGGGTCACAATTCCAGTGATGTACCTGAAGTGTATGAGCTTTGCGCTGGGATTTTGTCCAATCAGGTGGTTTTTCCCCAGGACGTAAGCAGACCTTACCACATTTAGTACAACGCCAATCGCAGTCAGCTTTTAGCGCTGTTGCAATTTCTTTCCAATTATCTGGATATACACCCTGACTCATGACGATGTATTTTTGCAATCTATGTGACTTCTCAATCAACAAAGCTTATCTTAAAATCGACTAAGTTAAAAGCAGGCGTTGCTACAAGAATTTTTCGCCAATTCAGAAGTTAGCTGATAAAAATTATGCAAAAAATTCATATTTATGCACAGCAGGGAGATATTGCAGGAGTCGCACGTAAAATAGCCAATGGGGTTGATATTGAGCGCGTAGACGAGTATTCCCAGCAAACACCATTAATGTGTGCGGTTAGTAGCCCCAATGCAGGTGTTGATATGATTCGCTTCCTCTTGGAACATGGCGCTAATGTGAATGCTGTTCAACAACAATCTCAAAATACCGTACTTGGGTTGGCTGTGCAGTCAGGAAATCTAGATAAAATCCAACTGATTCTGGATGCTGGAGCAGATATTAACTATCAAAGCCTAGACGGATATGATGTCTTAATCAATGCCATGCATGGTCGAGATATTTTGCAAGATCAAAACTTAATATCAACTTTGAATTTACTCATCTCTAGAGGTGCTGCTGTCAATGGCATGAGTAGCTATGGTGAGTCTGCAATCAAAGTAGCTGCTCAAGTTGGGAGATTTGATGCTGTCAAATTATTATTGAATGCGGGTGCTAACCCAGAGCAACTGGGATGGACAGAATTAATGCACGCTATAGTTTTTGGGAGCTTAGAGCAAGTATTGTTATTGCTAGAGCAAGGAGCAGATCAAGATGTGCGTGATTGTTGGCATAGAACCCCTTGGTTATTGAGTATTCAGGTGGGTGAACTACCTAAAGCCAAATTACTCCTAGCTGCAAGAGTAAATCACAACGATGTCGGAAACTGCGGAAAAACACCGTTAATGTACGCGATAGAAAATAATAGGCTCGAAGTCCTACAGTGGCTAATTGCAGAGGGATTTGATATTGAAGCCACTGATGACTTTAGTAACACTGCGTTAATAATCGCAGCAGAGCATGGTGCTACTGATTGCGTCAAAATTTTACTAGAAGCTGGCGCAAACCCTAGCAGAATCAATAATTGCGATGACAAAGCCATCAAGATAGCTACAAACAAGGAAATTGTTAGAATGTTAATTGCAGTTGGCGAAGATGTGAACGATATTAACGATGATATGCGGCGATCGCTGACCGGCATTGCTAACAGCAAATTCTCATTATCACAATTATCGCCAAAACAATATTTTGCTGGCAAACATCCGCGCTTTGGTAAAGCTAATCCAGAATTGATGAAAATCCCCTTTTGGCAGGCGATGATTTGTGAGGGTTGTTCTGCTTATACAGCCAAAAATCTTTTTAATGATAAAGAGAATTGGCAAGATAAAGCATGGTGCTATGATCGATTTGGTAGAACAATTACAGAATTACCAGATGGCAGAATTGTCGAAATTGCTGGTGAGCATGAAGACTACTACGATCCTGATTTTTGTATATATAACGATGTTGTAGTTTATCAAGGTGATGGTAATTTTCAGATTTTCGGTTATCCCAAAGATATTTTCCCGCCAACTGATTTTCATTCAGCTACATTAGTTGGAAAATACATATATATTATTGGTAATTTAGGATATGCCGATGCAAGAATCTATAATGAAACTTCAGTTTATAGATTAGATTGGTATACTTTTAAAATAGAAAAATTAGAAACAACTGGTAATAAACCAGGATGGATTAGTCATCACAAAGCTTACTACAAAGAACAAGATAAAATTTATATTACTGGCGGTAAATTGTGTGTAATGGGTAATGAAAAATTAGAAGATTATATAGAGAACTCGGATGATTACGTCTTAGATTTAGTCAACTTAACTTGGAGTCGCGCTACTATTTAAATATAAATTCTATCTCTGACTACTGGAGTTCATTTAATTTGGTGATATAAAGGTCTTCGGAGAAGGAATTATTATTGCCTGAAACCTTCCAGATGTGGGGTAGGTGCTTGCTATCATCTAAGACTTTCACACTTTCCTACATCCTCAACGCTTTTAAAGTCCCAATTGATTAGCTCTTTGTTCACTAGCTCGATTAACTCGCTGCCACAGTTCACGGTCTTCTCGATAAATAGCCAATGCTGCAATCGCATCTTTTGCATCGATGTCTTTTCCTTGAGCCACTAATGAAATCAGGAAATCTATTGCTTTATCTTGTCGCAACATCCCAATTGCTAGTAACAATGTGCGGCGAAGTTCTACATTCCTTGTTTGCCCCCAGCAATTTCTGAGAAGATCAAATGCTTCCTGTAATCGTGATTCACCCAATGTCAATGCTGCTAACTCACAGATTTGCTCCTTTGGGCCAAAAAGAAAACTAGCAACTATTGCAAGTGAATCAGTTGGAGCTAGTAGTCTGCCAACCCAAAAATGTTAGGTGGAAGCAGGCTCTTGAGCAGGGGTGCAGGGGTGCAGAGGAGAGTTCAATGTGCCTTGTTCTTTCCCCTCTGCCCCTCTGCTCCTCCGCCCCTCTGCCCTTGGAGCTAACCACCTTTGCATTGTTTCCTTGGCGTACTACTAGTTGTAACAAAGCACTGAAGCACTCCGAAATCACCTGTGGTGCTTGATCGCCGATGCGGGTTTTTAAACGAAGTAAAGGTACACCTTGGGGATTTCCTGTATAGGCGATCGCTTTTGCAGCAGCAACTCTTGCTTCTGGTTTGGGGTCAGCTAGTAAATCGGCTAATTCATTCATTACATCTGAGTAGTTCATTCTCACCAGACCTAAAGCACATATACCCCGAAGATGGGCAGCAGTGTCTTCAACTCCTCCCCATACTGGCTCCATCTGAACATGTCGAATCCCTTGCAGAAAAAGGTTTTCATCGCTGTATTCTAAGTGATACAGTGTTTGTGCTATCTCTTTCTTGGCAAGACAATTTTGGTCTACTTGTGCAGGTTTGACCATCATTCGAGCAAAAGCTTCTACAAGATCAGCAACCAATTCAGTGATAGTAGATTCGCCGACTATCTTGGCTGCTTGGGCAACAGCTATAGAATATTTACTCTTGAGGACTTGGCGTAAAATTATGATCCCTTCTTCACTTGTCGGATGCCGTCGAATTCGGGCAAGAATAGATAAAGTTTCTTCTAGTTTTTGTGATTTCGGCATATACTATCCTACAACTAGGCGCTCTGTTTTGGAGTTAAAGCATTTACCATAAAAGTAGGGAATTAGAATTTGTCAAAGCGCATTTCTCACTTTTTAACTACGAATTATTAATAAATATTACTGCCTCAAATAACCACAAAGCTTTTGATGGTTCGTTTGTACTATAATACCATTAACCATTTCATTTTTTAATAAAGTTTGGGGGTTTAACTTCCCTGCTTCTATCGAGCAGCTCGTTTTGATACTTAAGCTAAATTCCCGTTACTTTCACATAATTGCAAATTGTTTTAATGTCATTGGGAATGGATGATTCAATGAGAGGGCAAACGCTTAGGTTTTAGCTGATAAACTAATGGATTATTCAATTGCGATTACAACTCTCAAACATTCAGATCCGATCTTGGCAAGGCTAATAGAAATTATTGGAGATTGTAAACTCTATCAAGTACAACAAACTGGAGACTTGCTCTTTTCTCTATCTCGGTCAATTCTTTACCAGCAAATTTCCGGCAAGGCTGCTGGGAGCATTCATAGCAAATTTTTGCAACTTTATCCCCATAGCCCTTTCCCTACAGCTTTAGATATCCTCAACACCCCAGATGACGTTTTGCGAGGAGCAGGTATTTCACGCCCCAAAGTTTTGTATTTGAAAGACCTTGCCCAAAAAGTTTTAGATGGATTGCCTACGCTAGATCAATTGCAGGCAATGGAAGATGAATCAATTATCGAAGCTTTAACACCAATAAAAGGCGTTGGGCGTTGGACGGTGCAGATGCTGCTTATGTTTCGTTTACATCGGCTTGATGTTCTACCTGTTGATGACTTAGGTATTCGTGCAGGGATTCGCAGAGTTTATAGTTTAGCAGAGCTTCCTAATAAAAAGACTGTAGAAGATTTAGGACAAATGTGGAAACCCTATCGTTCTATTGCCTGTTGGTATCTGTGGCAAGGTTTAGAGATAAAAGATAACTAAGCAATAGCAACAATAATCCACTATTCCACAGATTTCCTCGCTCAACGTCCCTACTAAGCATAAAATTAAATTGTCAAGGATTAATCATTATGGGGTTGTACTCGCGAGTTATCTTTCCACGTCTTCTCGACTGGAGTTTGTCACTTCCGAACTTAGCTAAATATCGTCAGGAATTGTTAGCTGATATAACAGGAGAAGTTCTGGAAATTGGTTTTGGAACTGGATTAAATTTGCCTTACTATCCTTGTAGTATTCATAAAATCACTACAGTTGACGTGAATCCTGGAATGAATGCTTTGGCAAACAAGCGGATTAGTGACTCTGATATCATAGTTGAACAACTCCTGCTATCAAGTGAAAATCTCCCGATGCCAGACAATACATTTGATAGTGTGGTCAGCACTTGGACTTTGTGCAGTATTGCAAATGTACGGCAAGCACTCCAAGAAGTTTATCGAGTACTAAAACCGGGCGGTAGATTCTTTTTTGTGGAACATGGGTTGAGTGATAAACCTAGCATACAGGTTTGGCAGCATCGCCTCACACCAATTCAAAAAGTCGTAGCCGATGGATGTCACCTGAATCGAGATATTCAAAAATTGGTAGAACAGCATTTTGACCATGTAGAGCTAAAGCAGTTCACACCTGAAAATTTTTCAGATTTGATAGCTCATCTCTACTTTGGATGTGCAACTAAGAAAGCATTGTAATTTTTGGCGGTAAGGCAATATCTAATAATTAGTTATGAAAGCCATTAATGCAATCCTATAATTTCTGCGACTTCGCGCCAGATTTGCCCCTAACACACTACTCATCACTCCAATAGCTCACATCAGCAAGACTTTCAGCAATAAGAGGGAGAATCGATCGGGGAGACGATGGACAACGCCCCCTAAGAGCGATTGCTACTTTAACGAGGCTACGATGCAGGAGCGCTGCTCTAGTTGTAGCCCCGTAAGATTAAAATGACTAGATAAATAAATTGCGAACTTTCAGATGGGGGCAAATCTAATCAAGTCACTGTATCTGTTATGAGAAAAATTTCCGTTTTGAAGGTTGGAATTATTGCTGCCACAAGCTTTTTCTTGGGCGCATGCGCCCAAGGTGCCGATAGTAAAGACCAAAACCAATTTGAGCAAATCGTCAGCGAAGCGATTCGCCCCATTATGGAGGAGAACAATGTTCCGGGGATGGCTGTGGCGGTCACGGTTCAGGGAAAGCAATATTTCTTTAATTACGGTGTCGCCTCGAAGGAGAGCGGACAAAAAGTCACCCAGGATACGATTTTCGAGATCGGCTCTGTCAGCAAAACATTCACAGCAACCCTCGCGTCCTACGCGCAAGTGAGTGGAACTCTGTCTTTGTTAGATAACGCAAGCAAATATCTGCCTGCACTCGCCGACAGCAGTTTCAACAAAATCAGCCTTCTCAATCTTGGTACCTATACGGCGGGCGGTCTACCCCTACAGTTCCCGGATGATGTCAATAATCAACAGGAGATGATTGCCTATTATAAAGGCTGGCGACCGAGCTATGCGGCTGGTACCCATCGGCTTTATTCAAACCCGAGCATCGGCTTGCTTGGCTATCTGACCGCCAGAAGCATGGGCAAGCCTTTCGATGAGCTAATGGAAAAGAAGCTTTTCCCGAAGCTTGGCTTGACGCGTACTTACCTTAAAGTTCCGCAAAACCAGATGAGTAAATACGCTTATGGCTACTCGAAAGATAACAAGCCGATCCGAGTCAGTCCTGGCGTTTTAGATTCGCAAGCCTATGGCGTGAAGACAACTGCTTCCGACATGATCCAGTTCGTTGAGGCAAACATGAACGGCACGGACTTGGACGAAACTCTCCAACGCGCGATTGCCGGAACGCACACCGGATACTTCAAGGTCGGCGACATGATGCAGGGACTGGGATGGGAGATGTATACCTATCCAATAAATCTCGACCGACTGCTTGCGGGGAACTCGTCGCAAGTGAGCCTTAAGGTCAACGTGGTGACTAGACTTGCTCTGCCTGTATCACCGCAGCAGAATGTGTTGATCAACAAAACCGGTTCGACGAATGGGTTCGGTGCCTATGTTGCCTTTGTTCCCGTCAAGGGCATCGGTATCGTGATGATGGCGAACAAGAACTATCCCATCCCGGCTCGCGTGAAGGCCGCCTACCAGATATTGATGGCGCTCGAGAGCAAGCTCAGATTGACGAGCGCTCGTTGAGGAAGCTCCTCTTTAAATTTTAAGATGATGATATACAGCGCTTTCGGCTGTTATGCAATATAGTTTTCTCCTTGCCCCTCTCCTATCATTGCTTCCAGCTTTTAGGATGTACCTCATAGCTGCCGTAAGTGCTGTATCTAACTGTTGTCTTACTATTTTGAAATTGAAACTGATCGGAGTACATTGCTCAGTTTAATAGTTCTTTACCTGCTCGTCTAGAAAACACCATAACCACTCTTCTCCTAACTCAGCCGAGCTAATCACTGAATGTCCAGTTTCCTCATAATGCCGTCGGGCATGTTGATGAAGGGAAGAATCACAGCACAGCATCTTTCCGCAACTTTGACAAATACGGAGATGCACCCAGCGACTGTTGATTTGGATACACTCTTCACAACGGAATACTGGATAGTTTGCTTTAGAAATCAGAGTTTCCGCAGTCAGATTGTCTAAATGTTCGCAACTCATAGGAATTTGAATGACACGTTAATCAGAGTATAGATTGGTGTGGGGTAACACAGCTAAATTTCTTAGTTTTGCACTTCTGTGGCTTTGCACAAGGTTTACTACGGGAGACCAATAGCAATCTAATAGCCAGCATCAGCAGCAGCCCTCTCGATATTCCTCAGTGCGGTGGATTAGGTGATTGGCTACGGGATTGGAGAAGAGAAGTAAAATTATTGCAATTGTCTAATAGGGTGGTCGCCGAGATATATGCAAACTGGGACAGTTGTAAATAAACATTGCAGAAAAGCTCTTTTTGATTTACTAACTTGACCAAAAATGATAAATGACAAATAAAATTTTGGTTAATTTATACCTAGTTTAATATTTTTCCCAATTCCAATTTATTGCTGGCATTCAATCAATTAATTAGTACAATGAATCAATTCAAACCCTGTTATGCTTCTGGATAATTTGACTTATTTACTACTTGCTTACTCCCGAAAGTGACAGAAGAGGGGTACAGCCATTTGCGAAATAATTGCGTTAGGCGCGGCATAATCACATAGGTGAGCAGAGCGACACCGAGTCCTGTGCTAATCAGTTGATTGAGCAATACAGGTAGCCCAGACAGCAACGGTACTAGCAAACGATTGAGCTGAGGAAGGGTGAAGAATACTCCTAGCCAGCTCACTAATACCATTTTGTAGCGGGGTGGTGGAGACATCATAGGTTTGTTTGAGAGAGTAAACCAGGTTTCCAATCCGGTCAGGGTTTGAATATCTTCTGGCTTTTCAATCAAGGGTTGCAATCGCTCAATCCATTCCCGCCGAATATCTGATTCTAGCCAGGTCTTGAGATTGTCGTAGCAATCGAACTTGAGAATGACCACGTACTCAGGATGGGCGTGATCCTGGGGTCGAATAGTGCTGACACCTAGATGTCCCTTGAATTTTCGTGCATCTGCGGCAATGCCATGAAACCATGCTTCGTAACCTTGCTTACGCCCCGGTTTCACTACATGAGAGATCACAGCAGTGACTGGACAGCTTTCTTCACTGATATTAATTGGTAACGGTTCATTGAACATAGAATTTAACGTTCCGGGTAAAATTTGATAGTTAAAAAAGAAAACGGCTCTTAGGGAGACCGCTTTCACTCCTATACCAGCCGTCATAACCCAGATCCACGCTACACAACGAATCAACTCGAAGCACGGCTGGTATCTTTTTTCAAGGCTTGTGCCTTACCGTGCCTGTACAGACCCAGACCCGAATCGCACGCTTGTAAAGCTGAAACCTTGTCAGGGCTATCTTGTTGGGGGTAGGGTTGCAGGTTCGTTTTTAAGACAGTTAAATTTTAGTTGCGTCAAGGAGTTCAACATCTTCTTAATTCCCCACACCCCAATACCTGCAACCCCACACCCTTTCATCCAGCTATATCATGGCTTTGCGCTTAACAAGCGTGCCATTCGACCCAGACCCTAAAACTGAAACGTCGTCCGAATCGTGCCAACAAAAATTGTGTCATTATTGCTGTTGTGATCAGGGTTGATAATAGCAATCATACCAGGGGTAATTGAGACATTATCGTTGACTTGAAATCGATATAAGGCTTCAAAATGCAATGAGGTGTTGCGATCTACTACCCCAAACTCATTGCTGCTCACTTTGGGGGGTTGTCCAAAGACAAAGCCCAATAGGTTGCCTTCTTTGCCCAAGTCTGAGAATCCAAAATTGACAGCATAGTAAAAAATTTCAGCGCTGGGATCATTGGGGATATCTTGCGCCGATGCCTGGAGATATCCTACCCATCCCCCTAATCTCAAGGCAGGGTTGATGAGCCAGGAAGCTGCAAGACTATAGCTATTCCCAACAATGTTGTTACTGACTCCATTGAAGGGGTCATTAGTAATGGTACTACTTGTACTGATATCAATTGAATTCAAAGAACGGGCATAGGTTAAGCCAAGACTCAAGGCTTTCGTGGGTTGGAACGTCAGTTGTGCTAGGGCAGAGTAGGAACCATCAAACAATCCAGATCTCGCAGTAGGGTTGTAAGCTTCACTAGCAAGATAAACCATTGCCAAATTGATGGCTGAGTTAAAGTTATAACTGATACCAATGCCTGTCCCACCTGTTTCTTCACGGTAGATGGGGCTGCGAATCCCAAATGCGGAGATAGAACCTCTGCCATCACTTCCCAATAGAGGGTTAATGGTATCGACCACATCAAACAAGGTACCCTGGGCGATCGCAGTCACCTTAACAGCAGATCCGATGGGAAATTGATAATAGAGTTGATTTAAAATTAACTGATTGTCTGTATTACTATCAAAACTTAGGCGAGCCATATTTGTTCCTGTAGCTTCCCTAAAGTTAGGAATATTGCCAGCCTGAAATCGAATTCTCAGTAAATCTTGCCCCGTAAAACTGGTGTTAAAGATCAACCGCACGCGATCACTAAAAATAATATTGTTACCGACTTTACCTCTGAAGCCAGTTGTTTCTCCTGATGGTACAGCTTTATCATCGCCAAATGCACCACTTACAACAAAAACTGCTTCTCCAGTAAATTTTGTTGTCGTCGAGAATTGCTGAGAATCGAATTGATCCGTGCGCGCTTCTAAGGAATCTACCTGTCCACGTAATATTGAGAGTTCTGGTGCAAATTCCTTTTGAAGTCTTTGCAAAGTTTGTAAATCTTGCTTCTTAATCAAATCTGGTGCCGTACTTGCTTGTAGCTGATTGAGCCGATCAACACAAGCATTCAACCCGACAGCAAACTCATAGCGAGTAATTAAGCGATTGCCTTGAAATGTTTGATTAGGATAACCAACAATGCAGCCGTAGCGATCAACGAAGGCTTGTAATGCTTGAAATGCCCAATCTGTATGCTGCACATCAGTAAGCTGATTCACAGATGTGACTTGATTGTGCAACGTCTCCTGGGCAGTAACAGACTCAGAAAGGTATTGTTGAGTGAAGTATACTTCAAAGATCAGACATGACCAGAGAATCGACTGAAAAAAAAGTTTCATTAAGAACAACCACCCTAAAAACACCAGATTTTTCAGCAATTTTCGGCAGCACACTTTGAATTGAAGAAGGCAGTTCTTGCTGGAGGCAGATAGCGCAGCGTAAAGCCTACGGCATAGCTACGCTTAGAGCGAGTCCGCAAGCGTCGGGCAGAAGGAACAAGTTAGAAAGGGATTCAGCGCAAAGTGCGGTCTTGGGGTCTCCCCAAGAGGAGCAACTTTGTAAGAGAGACCCCTCCTGACTCTTTGCCACTGAAACGAAGTTCAGTGGGGGTTTTGAATCCTTGCTCCATGATTGTCACAAGCTTCAGCGCAGGAGTCAGAATTCCCAACTGAGCCTCCTGCCTCCTGCCCTCTGCCTTTCTTGATAAAACGGAAATTAACGAATGGAATCAAGAAGGTTGGGCATGAGGTGAAATGACTAGCGAAAGAAATCCAGCCGCTTGGAAATGGCGGAGTGACTGTATTCGAGGCTTCTCTCCACTGGGGCTAAATTGTGTGTGCAAGGTTACTGCTGTGCAAGTACAAAGAACGATTGAGTGTAGTGCAAGCTTCGTACTAAGACAAATACTCACACTACAACTCCTCAAAATACTTGTACTCTAATCATCAGACAAGGCAGGCACTTTCTTATTACTTGGAGGCGCACCATGTACCATTGTGTAGGCGTACTCAACGCCCACTCCATAGGTTCCAGAGTGTTCCTTAACCAGATCCATTACGGCATCGTAGGTTTCCTTACGCGCCCAATCACGTTGATATTCCAACAACACTTGCTGCCATGTCACAGGTACACCTCCAGCTTGGACAATGCGTTGAATGGCAGCATCGTGAGCAACTTGACTAGTACCACCGGACGCATCCACAACTGCATATACTTCATAACCCGCTTCTATGGCTTGAATTGCCGGGAACACTAAACATACTTCTGTCCACAATGCAGCTATTACCAGCTTCTTGCGACCGATGCGCTCGACTTGCTCTACAAATTTGGCCTCTTCCCAGGAGTTCATGCTGGTGCGTTCAATTGGCGTTTGGTTAGGGAAGATTTCTAGCAGTTGGGGCCACATATAGCCGCTAAAACCTTTGGTCTCAACAGTAGTCAGGATAGTTGGTACATTGAAAATCTTTGCTGCTTTTGCCAAGCCGACGGTATTATTAATCAACGTCTGACCATCGATATTCACCACGCCAAAGGTCATTTGTGGCTGATGATCAATAAAGATGACAGTGGAGTTTTCCGGAGTCAATAAGCTATGAACAGTCATGGAAATAATCCTTTAAATGATTGATGAATTATTGTGTCGTCAACTTGCATCAAAATGAAGAATGTGAATCGGAAATTGAATCCGCTTCTTTTGAGTTTGATGTTATTGCATTGCTTCTACAACCTCGTTTGTGGACAGAACAGCATTGGCAAGATATCCAAAGTTGATCAGTGCAGCCTTGTAGCCGTCGCCCAGTTCTGGATGTTGAGGGGCAGCCGTTGCATCTTTGATAACGGCGACCTCGAATCCTTGCTCGATTAAATCACGCAAGTGAGCTTCAACACAAATATTTGCTAACATTCCCAGCAGAATAATTTTGTTGATATTGCGCTTACGCAGTTGCAAAACGAGGTCATTGCTCTGTGGCCCATAGGCTTTGTGGGGACTAACCACGATTGTCTTGTCATCCTCAATGAAGGGCTTGTAGCGATCAAGCCAGTCAGCACCCGACCCCAAAAAACCGTCGAGGCTCAACGCACCCTTACGATCAAACTCCTTAGATTTAAGCATCATTTGCTCTACAGTTCCCGCAAATTTCCAGGCGTAGTCGGTGGGGTAGTAATAGTGAGGGGAGATGAAAACCTCAAATTCATTCTGTTTAGCGGCTTTGAAGATTCGTTCGATATTCTCGATGGTGTTATTGTCTTTGACACTAGTACTTACCAAATCCCAGGAAACTCCTGTTTCGCTCAAGACATCGTTTTGCGGATCAATAACTACTATTGCGGTGTCATTTTTGTTAATGTTCATAGTTTTTCTCCTTACCTTTGGCTATTAGGAATCGGGCGATTGAGACACCAATTCCTTTAAATCCCCCTGTCACGACTGCAATTTTTCTGTCTAGTTTTTTCATGATCATCTGTATGATTGTTACCAATTGTCCCTAGCTAAAACTCGTTGTTTTGCCATTCGTCCTGGTAGTTTTATGGTGAGTCCTCGTGCCTCGTGTTGTCATTGCCGAATGGCACGCTTGTTAACCACAAACCCTTGATATAACTGGATGAAAGGGTGTGGGGTTGCAGGTATTGGGGAATCAAGAAAATGTTCAACTCCTTGACGCAACTGAAGTTTAATTGTCTTAAACACGAACCTGCAACTCTACCCCCAACAAGATAGCCAAGCGCGAGGTTTCACGTTTTCAAGCGTGACATTCTTCTCATTGCCTAGGAGGAGGAGGAATAATCTCGATGCCGTACTTAGGTGAAGCGGTGAGAATTTTATCTAAGTCTTCAGGACTCAATGGTGGGGCAGATGCAATTTGACCATTCACCGCCTTTCCAACTTCGGCAATAAATTTCTCAAATCCAGCAGGTGTTACCCAAACTAACAGTTTGGCAGGTACAGAGGTCGTATTAGTAAATCGATGAAGCTGACCTTTGGGCGAATGGAGGAAGGTTCCAGCCGTTGCAACAAGGGTGCGATCGTCAAGCTGGAATTCAATCTCTCCATCTTGAACATAAAATGGTTCATTTTCTCGGCTGTGCCGATGGGGAGGCGTACCGAACCCTCTTTCATGGAGACGTGTGGTTAGTGTGTCCAATTGTTGTCAAGCCAATGGCTAAAACTTGCACTGATTAGGCAGATATGGGTTGCAGTCGTGACGTGAGAAATTGACGGATGTAGTTTGCGATCGCATCGCCATCTTCCTCCAGTGCAAAATGTCCAGTATTAAGTAAATGGAACTCAACATCTTTTAGGTCACGCTGGTAGGCATAAGCACCTTCAGCAGGGAAAATGTCGTCGTTCTTACCCCAAACAATTAGGGTGGGAGGTTGATGTTTGCGGAAATACTCCTGCCATTGTGGATAGAGTTGTGGATTAGTTCTATAGTCATAAAACAGCGCCATTTGAATCTCAGCATTTCCAGGGCGATCAAGGAAGAGTTGATCCATGTTCCAGGTGTCAGGGCTAATCGCTTCAGGATTGCGAGCGCCGTTGGTGTATTGCCACTTCGTTCCTTCCAGTCCGAGAAAGTCTCTCAGCTTTTGAGCATTAAGAGAAGAAGGATCTTGCCAGTATGTCTTCATGGGTTCGGTAAACTCCCGAAGCCCCTCTTCGTAGGCATTCCCGTTTTGCACAATCAGGGCTTGCACTCGCTCTGGGTATTTAGTAGCTATTCGATAGCCAACAGGCGCACCATAATCCATCACGTAAAGACTGTATTTTTTGAGGTCGAGCGCAGTAATAAATTTCTCTACAATCTGGGACAGGCGATCGAATGTGTAGTCAAACTCATTCACAGTTGGCATTGAACTGTTACCAAAACCGGGATAATCGGGAGCAACAAGATGGAAGCGATCAGCAAGCGCAGGTATCAGATTACGAAACATGTGAGATGAGGTCGGAAAGCCGTGCAACAGCAAAATAGTTGGATTATTGGGGGAGCCAGCTTCTCGATAAAAGATATCTAAACCATCGATAGAAACTGTGCGAAATGCAGTCATAATGTTACTCCTTGAAAGTTTATTGACCATTAAGTTTGGCAGCGCCGAAAGTAGCATTGAACGCACAACACCAAATAGCAACAGACTGATAATTTGCTAAATCTAGCCAGGATGGGATGAGATAACGTTGCTTTCCAGTAAAGCTTTGTAAGCGGTCAAGCAAGAAAATTTCTTGCTCTTTAATTGGAAAATCTGGGGGAGTGGTTGAACCAATAACGTCTTCAAGGCGATGAAGAACTACTCGTAAGTCAGGGCCAAGATGGGAAGTTTTGAAGTCTTGTTGCAACTCAACGAATCGTTGCTCGGACTCTACTACAATCTGAACTGTTCCTTCGGTAGGATGTTCGCCAGAAATAAAAGTGCCAGATAAGTTCATAGTTGAAAATTCTCCAATTATCTCGTAGTACTTAAAATCAACGTTTTTCCGGTCGCCAGTAAACCTTTTTACTGATTTCCCACAATTCAAACTGGAAGTTTTACGGTGAGTCATCGTGTTGTCATTTCTCAGGAGGCGGAGGAATAATCTCGATGCCGTATTTAGGTGCAGTGGTGAGGATTTTATCTAAGTCTTCAGAACTCAATGGTGGGGCAGATGTAATTTGACCATTCACCGCCTTTCCCACTTCCGCAATAAATTTCTCAAATCCAGCAGGTGTCACCCAAACCAACATTTTGGCCGGTACAGAGGTAGTGTTGGTAAATTGATGAAGCTGACCTTTGGGCGAATAAAGGAAGGTTCCAGCCGTTGCAACAAGGATGCGATCGTCAAGCTGAAATTCAATTTCTCCCTCTTGCACATAGAACGATTCATTTTCTCGGCTGTGTCGATGGGGAGGAGTACCGCCACCAGGTGCAACGATTACCTCACAAAGCGCGTAAGCTTCACTTGTCTCTTCACCAATTGCTTTGAAGGTATAAAGGTCTTGGCCAAAGTAGTAAGAATGACCCCCACCTGATTGAACGAAAAGTCCGTTTTGGTTGATTGTCATTGTCCTCTCCAACTAAACAAGTTGTTTATTCGTAAATCAGTGTTAGTGATGGTGTACAGTTCTGTTGCAATCTCGATCGCGCACTGAATTTAGATGAAGATACACTACCGCAGGAAATAGTTGTTTATTAGACTGCTTTGAAAATCTACGAGGCGCGGATTGCTAATTTAACGATCGCTCAACATCTTTGAGCCACTACCAGCCATTGGACGACTGCGACGCAAGTCTCGCCAGATTTGGGTAGCTGCTAATGCCCCATCTGCGGCGGCAACTACAACTTGATTCAGTCCGACTTTGAGATCCCCAATCGCAAAAATACGGGGATGAGAAGTCCGCGCCATCTTATCGGTGACTAAGTTTTCGCCTTGTTTTTCCAAATCAAACTTTTCCAGATAATCGGCGTGATACTTTGACCCCATTGAGATCAGACCAGCTTCTAGCGCAATTACCGTGCCATCTTCCAGTTCCACTCCATTCATCTGATGGTCTTCGCCCAGAAATTGTTGAATCGACGTTTCGATTATTTGATAACCATTCTCTTGCAATTTCTGGCGTAACTCATCGCCAACTTCAAACATTCCTTGCGTAAATAGGGTGATGTGAGGTGTAAACCAACCTAGAGAAAAAACAACCTCCGCGTTGCTGGCAGTACTGGCAAACACGCCTACTTTTTTGTCTGCCATTTCGTAGCCGTCACAGATTAAACAAACGTGCAGGTTGTACCCGGCATAGTCAAACACGTTTCGCATATTATCCAAATTAGGCAAGTAATCAATAATGCCACTGGCAGCAATCAGATATCTGGCATGAAACGTTTGATGGAAGCTGTCTTGCCGGTTAATTTTGACTTTTACGGCAAAGGCTTCTCCCTCATCCACAATCTCTTCCACAAAGGCATCGAGCATATCGCCACCTAGAGTAAGGTAGTGCTCTTTGCCTTGCCTCAGGAGCGATCGCCCCGGTGTATCTGGCGGTAATCCAAGATAGTTGTGCAGTTCCTGCATCCAGAAAGAGCGGGCTTTGCCTTTATCGATAATTAAACTGGAAAGAAGATAGCGTTGCAGATAAATTCCGGCAGACAAACCACCTGCTCCACCACCAACCACGATCGCGTCGTAAATATAATCAATACGTTCTGAGAGATTTTGCTTTGTTAGTTTCATGGCATTTTTCTCATAGATGAAAATGTTGCTTCCCCAGTCCCCAATCCCTATTTTCAAGACAGGTCTATTGGAGTGCTTGATTAATTAAAGGTGCAATGATCGCGATATTTTTGACCAACTCATCAGAGAGAGAGAACCGATGTTTTAAGTAATCAGGATCTTTGCCTGAAGGATAACTTCTAAGCGATCGATGGTTTCAGTTACTGAATATGGGCTGGGCTGATTGATGATGCCGTTATTTGCATTCATGGCAGCGAACTCCTCAACGATTTTGGTGATAGGTATTTTTAGGGCACTTCAAATCTGTGCCATACCGCCATCGACAAACAGCTCGATGCCGTTGGCAAAGCTGCTGTCGTCACAAGCGAGAAAGACAACGGCTTTGGCAATCTCATCCGGTGTGCCTACTCTACCTAGTGGGATAGTGATGGCTTGGCTATCCACGAATTCTTGTACCTGTTCATCACTCAGTCCCAAGTGATTGTAGCCAGGAGTAGGAACCACACCAGGACTAATGGCATTAACCCGGATCTTGCGCCCTTTGAGGTCGAGTATCCAATTACGGGCAAACGATCGCACAGCGGCTTTGGTTGCGCTGTAAACGCTAAAGGCTGGAGTGCCCACGGTAGAAGCCGTCGAGGCGTTCAGAATGATGGAAGCGCCCTCTGGCAACAAGGGTAGTGCCTTCTGCACAGTGAACAGCAGACCTTTAACGTTCGTGTTGAAGGTTTTGTCAAAGTGTTCTTCGGTGATTGCTCCGAGTGGGGCGATTTCTCCACCACCAGCATTCGCAAAGATTACATCCAAGTGACCTTGCTCTTGCTTGATCGCGGCGTAAAGCCGATCGAGGTCTGCCAGATTTGAGACATCGCCCTGAATGCCAGTAACGTTCTACCAATCTCGTTTACAGCAGCATCAAGTTCAGTCTGACGACGACCCGTGATAAAGACATAGGCACCTTTGGCGACAAATCGTTTAGCAGTGACAAGACCGATGCCGCTGGTGCCGCCAGTGACGAGTGCAAGCAACTTTTTCTGAGAGTTTTTGTGACATGGTGTTTTCCTGGTCGAGTTTACGGGAAACGTAAGGCATGGTAATTAACTCTTATACGTCAATCGGGCATTCTTGTGAGTGTTCATCCAAGTACGAAAGTGGAATGGATTATTGCGTTTAGATGGGCGCGATAACCTTCAAGAAACAGCGCTGATCAATTCCTCGCTTTTCGCCCAAAGCTGCTTGGCTTTGTTAGCGTCGAGCGCATACGATCTTACGCCGTCGGCAAACGGGTTGGGCGTGTCATCGATCGGCACGATCGCGCAATCTTCGAGATAATGTCCACCGATCTCGTCTTTATTCGCCACGACTGCTGCCCAGACAGATGTTGCGGCTGCCTGCGGAATTTCTTTCAACTCTTTCGGCGGCAGGCCCGCTTCGGTGCGCGCTGCGTCAACAGTCTGCAAAAGTCCCTGCAAGTCCTCCGGCGAGAAATGGCGGGGTAGATCCGTCAGACTGTTTCCGGGCATCACCGAAGCAGCCCGAATGCCGCGATCGCGATGCCGCCTGTCAAACTCCACAGCGAACAGTGAATTGGCGGTTTTCGATCGGCTATAAGCGACCCATGAATCGTACGCCTGCTGCTCGAAATTCGGATCGTCCAAGTCGATATCGGCACCGCGATGCGCGAGCGATGACAGGACTACCAGCCGTCCATTATCGACGAGCAGCGGCTCGATCTGATTGATCAGGGCGAAATGACCAAGATGGTTCGTCCCGAACTGGACTTCAAAGCCGTCGATCGTCCGACCGAACGGAGTTGCCATAACGCCAGCGTTAGCGATGATGGCATCGAACGGTTGACCGTCAGCCAACAGTTTATCTGCACAGGCGCGAACGCTTTGCAAGGATGCCAGATCAAGATTGATCAACTTCAGGGTGCCACCTCCTGGTGACGCGGCATCACGAATCGATGCAGTGGCTGGCTCAGCTTTAGCGAGGTTTCTGACCGCGCCGACGACACTAGCGCCGTGAGAGACTAGTGAGCGGGCGGTTTCAAGCCCAATGCCCGACGATGCACCCGTAATGAGAAATCGCTTTCCCTTGAGTTCAATGCCTGCAAGCACCTCGTTGGCGGTCGATTTTGCACCAAATTTTTCAATCATTTCTTTTCCTTTCATTAATTAGACTTGTCCGAAAACTCCAAAGCCAGACTGTTCAAAGCTTTGAGAGCAAGCTTTGATATCCTCGTGAAAACGTAATCATAAGGGTTTGAGACAGTTACTGATAGTTTAGAGCCATAAATAACGCTCCCCAATTATCGAAGTTAGCATTATTATTAAGAGTAATCAATTGGGTAAAACTAAACTACCAATTCTTAGCCGAACTAACCCACAAACTGTTAAAACAATTTGCTCATAAGTATCAAATTTTAAGCGGAATCTCTGTGAGGGTATACGAAATATTTTGAGTAAACGAATCAAATGCTCAATAAATATCCGATTACTAGATAAAACTTTGTTTTCATCTTTCTGCTGTTGAGTTAATTCTTGTTTCGGTTTTCTTTTGTGAAGGGTAGTAATATTCTCACCACCTTGATACGCTTTATCTCCGGAGAATGGCTGAGATTTACGGAACATTTTTATATCTGCTGTTGGCCCACGAGCGCCTACTTCTACCTCGACAATATCTTTAGCTTCTGGCAGCCCAATTACTTGACTTTTTAAAGTATGTTGTCTTTTCTTAAAAGAATTATATTCTTGTTGCTCTTTTTGGTCAGAAGGTCTATATATGGTTGTTCTAGGCTATCAACCAATAACCTGAAATTAGTTAACACTTCTTGAACAAATAGTAAATCACTTTCATTATTTGAGACTTGTTCTAATAAACTGGAGGGTAAGATATCTCGCAAGATTGGTATCCATTCGTGAAATGTATCATTAGCTTCCGTTTTGGAAACACCAAATAACATTCCTAATACTTGAAATGTTGGCATCTGTCTTAGATAAAACAAGCATAAACAGACTTGCTCGCTCGTTGACAACTTTGTAGGACGACCTCCTCCTGACGCATTGATTCTAGTTTTTTGATTCTCCTGTTCCTCTTTGATTTCTTTGTGTCGCTTTTGGGCGCATTGTAACAGTGTTTGGAGTCGCTCGTAACTAATTCCTAAAATTTGTTTTGTCCGGTGTGGATATTTCTCGATATAATCAAAAACCATAACTAATTCTGAAACATAGTAGACGCTCAATTTAACGTTTTAGCATTTTTCTTTTCCTAAATTAATATTTCGGACAAGTCTATTGCCTTATTTCTCCAATGAAAGACGAGCAGGTGTACTCCTGGATAGAATTAATGGAGATATTAATCCTGCCGTTCTATCTCTTCTGAGTGTTCTGAGTGTTCTGAGTTCTTGTGCTTGACTTCTTTCAGGTTCTTAACCTAATTCATTAGATTCTTCCTGTTAGTTAGCGTACCTGCTTAGGTGTCATGTCAGTGAGGCACTTAAACTGTTGCATCAAATGGCTTTGGCTAGAGAAACCGACTTGTAAAGCAATATCTGCGATCGCTAAATCCGTTTTCGACAGCATCGATTTCGCCTGTTCCACGCGCTGTCGAATCACGTACTGGTGGGGCTAAATTCCCATTACTTGTTTAAACAAACTCGTAAAGTAAGTTGGGCTAATGTTAACAACACTTGCCAGTTCAGCCAAGGATAAATCTCGGTCGAGGTGAGTATGAATATAGCCGATTACTTGCTGCAATTGAGTACGCGCTAGGCTTCTGCTCCTAAATTCAGTTGTTAGCATTTTTGTTGGCATCATGGTTCAAAAAGTAGGAGCGTTGTTCAACAAATAGTCAAAATCTAACCATCTAATTTTGATGACTTGCTGCGGTATGTTGAAAAATTTTGTGCCATAGAAAACTATCAGTAAATCGCAAAGTTTTCCCAAGGAGCGATCGCTAACTTTGACCTGCGTAGATTGGAGTAACAAAAGCTACCATTAATATAATTAAAATTTATATAAAATAGAAAGCGGTAAAAAAATGAAATTA
>NZ_JACJTR010000061.1 GCF_014698795.1 Nostoc sp. FACHB-892 | reverse complement strand
TACAAGCTTTACGTGATCGCATCCAAGAAATATTCGACCAACTTTCATTTGAGCAGGTGATTTCTGTCTCTTCTTATAATTTTATCCTAGAAGCTCTTTTCTATGCAGCTTCATATTAAATTGGTATAAGAACATTTAATAAATATAATTATCTTATTTTAATTTTGATAAAAACCCTTACATTATAAGAGTAGTAAATTCAAATTTATTACGTAAAAAACCATTCCCTTCATCCATTTTAAATAAAAAATAAAGAAATTAAAGCACAAAAACGCCGAACTAATGTTTTGGCTTGCAAGCATTAATTAATAGTACTGACAATTTATCGGACAGCCAATCATAAGTTATCTTAATATAACAATCCTAGATCATCTGTGAAAAGTTAGATCCCTTACTTTTTTGAGAAGTCGGGGATCTAAACACCACGAATTTTCCAAATTCAGATAGGATTGCTATATATACTATAGGATTAGCATTTTATTTTTGAAAAAACTCAGTACATATTTACCTGTCTTCTTCACTATTGCCTACCTATCGTGCTTGCGCTGCGAGAGGCTTCTCTTTCAGAGACGCGAACGCGCACCACGCAACTAAGTTCTCCGAATAAAATCGGATTCCTGTATGTCTGTTGGTTGGCAGATTAAGGGCTTAACAGTATCAAAAAATACTTATAATTTAAGTAGGCGTAGCCCGCACAACGGCCAAGCTCAGTGACCACCGCAGGCATCACTTTTCCAAGAAAAACTTTTTGATTTACTGACTTTAAACAAGCGTATTTTTTACAAACATTAATATAATGCTCTTACTATGAGCATCTATCAATCTCTCAAAAAATCTTATACGCAACATCGTCGCACTGAAAACGACTGGCGGTTGTTTTTGCGTCTAGTGCCTTATGCCCGTCGTAACGGACGGCTATTGGCGCTATCAATGGGCTTACTTGTACCGCTTGCCCTAGCTAATGCTGTACAACCACTGTTGATTGGCCAAGCTATCTCCCTAATTCGCAATGAACCAAACACTTACGAATTTCTCAGAAGTCGTCCCTTGTCACAAGGGCTAAATATCCTGCTGGGATTATTGTTAGTTGCGAACGCAATCCGACTGACTTTGACGGGCTTCCAAGGTTATATAGTACAAAATCTAGGGCAAAAAATCACCGCAGCAATTCGCCAAGACTTATTCCAGCATGTGACATCTTTAGCAGTACGGTTTTTTGACCGCACAGCCGTAGGTAAATTAATCACCAGAATCACCAGCGATGTGGAAGTGTTAGGCGATGTCTTTTCTACTGGAGCGATTGGGATTGTGTCCAATTTGTTTTCCATGCTGGTGCTTTTGGGTTTTATGTTTTCCATCCAATGGCAACTCACTTGTATGCTGCTATTGATGTTGTTACCAGTTACCTGGTTAATTGTTTACATTCAGCAACAGTACCGCAAAGCTAATTACAAAGGGCGAGAAGAACTTTCTATTCTGAACTCACAACTACAAGAAAATGTGGTTGGCATTAACGTAGTGCAGTTGTTCCGCCGGGAAAAATTTAATGCCGAATTGTTTCGCGCCACGAATCGGCGCTACACTCAGCAGATGGATCAAACCATCTTTTATGATTCATTTATTTCAGCAACCTTAGAATGGATTGGTCTGATTGCGATCGCAGCTGTTTTGTGCATGGGTGGTTGGTTACTGTTAGGAAAAAGTTTGGCTTTTGGAACTTTATCTGCATTTATCTTATATGCCCAGCAATTATTTGATCCCTTAAGGGATTTCGCCGAAAAATTTACAGTCATTCAAGCTGGTTTTACCGCCATTGAACGCGTAGGCGATATATTAGATGAACCAATAGAAATCCGCGATCGCGCCAATGTCCGCTTCTCAATATTTGATGCAAAATTTGGCTACATAGACGAGATCGTTGCAAATCTAGAATCCCCAGACGTTACTTCCGAGCCTGAACTGGGAGAAATCCGTTTTGATCACGTCTGGTTTGCTTACAAAAATGATGATTACGTAATTAAAGACTTAGATTTCACCATTCATCCAGGTGAAAAAATTGCATTAGTCGGTCCCACAGGTGCGGGTAAAAGTTCGATCATCCGTCTTTTGTGCCGCCTCTACGAACCCACCCAAGGACGCATTCTCATAGATGGTATAGATATCCGGGAAGTACCACAGGCAGAACTGCGGCGCTACATGGCAGTAATTTTCCAAGAAGGCTTTTTGTTTGCTGGCGATGTTAAAAGCAATATTTCTTTAGGAGATGGCTATACCATTGAACAGATTCAACAAGCAGCAGAGCAAACCAACATTGCCCAGTTTATAGAACAACTACCGCAAGGGTATGATACTCAACTGCGAGAACGGGGTACAAATATTTCTAGTGGTGAAAAGCAACTTTTAGCCTTTGCGCGGGCTGCCATTCGCAATCCCCAAATTTTGGTACTAGATGAAGCTACCGCTAGTTTAGATGTTGGTACAGAAGCTTTAGTTCAAGAAGCATTAAACCAGCTTTTGCTCAGACGTACTGCCATTATTATTGCTCACCGCCTGTCTACAATTCGCAATGTAGACCGGATTTTTGTTCTCAAGCGCGGTGAATTAATCGAACAGGGAAGTCATGATGAACTACTGCAACAAGGAGGGCTTTATGCCACTTTGCATAACTTGCAGATGTTGGGAGGTTAAGATATTTTCAGAATAATCTCAAAGAGGAAACAGCGATCGCTATCTCTATGACGACAACAACAAAAAGTAAAAGAGCAATTTTCAAATCTGGGGCTTGTCATCCAGGGCAAACACATCTAAATTACTCTTAACCACGATCAAGATTAAAAATCAACGGAAGAATTTAGTATTTATCGCTTGGTATAGTTTGCATACCTCAAAGCGATGTCTGCGACGGGCTATGCCTACACCTAAACCCTTAGCAAGAAGCATAAATTAATCAAACTATTTTTAGGCCTATGGAGAATCTACTGCTCTTGTTGACATGATGCCGTCCTCTTGGAGGATAAAGGCATTCGTGACAGGTTAAGATGAAATTCCTTTTGTTCAAATTGTTCAAACTTGTGTTTTCTATCCCCGTTTTCAACAAAATTTTAAGCACTACTAAGTACAGTCAGCATGAGAAAACCCAAGTATGTAAAGTTTTCTTTGGTTTGTTTAGTCAGATTAGTGGAAGTTCTAATATTTAGAAAGAGTTAAAAGAATTTGCCCTACCACCGGAATAAAAAACTGAAAGCCAAGCAATTCAGTAGGTGAAGGGGTTGAAAAGCCAGAGAATCAAATGTAATACGCTTGGTTTAGCGCCAAAAACCTTAAATTGTGTAGGTTGGGGACCCACTGCGTTGGGCGGGTTCCCCGACTTGAAGCTAAGTGGCGTTTGAGGAACGTAGACCCAAAGGCGCTTCCCGCAGCGTAACCTAACATTTCCAGGGCTTTATTGGGTTGCGCTTTGCTTAACCCTACCTACAATTTTCCACAAAGCCAAACGTATTGGAACCAAATGAATCAAAAGGAGAAATCATCATGGATTTTCGTAATTTTTACATTCCTACTATTTTGGCAGGATTAGCAATACTAACTTCCGCTAATCACGCACTAGCTATTGGTAAAGGTCAATATTTCGGATTCCAAAATAATACACAAGGAAAAACAGACAATCTAACACTGAGAATCGAAGAAACCTATCAATGTACCGAAGGAACTTGCTTTAAGGGTACGATAAACTTTCCCAGTGCAGGTTTCTCAGATTTGGTTGTTGGTTCCTCGTCAGGCAATCAATTTACTATGCGACGTTATGTAGGTAATGGTTTTAATTATGTACAAACTTTCAACGGGCTTACAAGTGCTACAGGCATTAGCGGCAGTTGGTTCACCGACCCAGAGCCGAATAACAAGGGAAGTTTCAGTGTAAGCCCATAAAATTCAGGGCTACCAATTTAAGCCGGATTTGACTGAAAGAATGTTTAGATGGAAATGCCTAGACACGCATCTGCTCGACAACTTTTGGCGCATCAATCCGCAAACTCATCTGCTCACAACGCACAGTTAACCAAGGCTGACCTAAACCTATTTCAGAAAAAGGACTTTCGGCGGGGACTTCTAAATTAGAACTAATCAAACCCAATACGGACTCAAATTCAGCAGGGAATATTAGCAAATCAGCACCCTTGGCGCTGAAAGCAGAGCCACTTAACCACTGTCTCCATGCCAAGCTTTGTTGATTATAGTTAAGGCTACAAAGCTTCCGGTTTTCCTGATACACAGTAACATGGTTTCCTTGCTGCCAGGTAAACTTAGCTAGTTCCTTTGGTAGTCCCCAAATTTCTCGACCACCAGCCACCGAATCAGCATTGTTTACATAAATGTGGGAAACCCAACCACCGATTTTTCTCTGGTAATTAACCACAGCTGGAGCAATTATTAATTCGCTGTACTCCAGTACCGAGCCTGAACCGTAATTAGATAAATACACGCTAGCAAGGGTTTTACCAGGCCATACAGAAATAATTCCTAACTCTAAGGGAATCAAAGGGCGCACTCGGTCAATATTTACCAAATGCAGAGTTTGGATAGCGTAGCCTTGAAGTGTCCAAGGTGCTTGTGGATATGGCATAAGGGAGTTAGGAGTTGAGAGTGAGGAGTTAGGAATAAAGGGAGTTAGGAGTTGAGAGTGAGGAGTTAGGAATAAAGTTAAGAATTAAGATTAAGAATTACCAATATTAGTTTTACTCTAACTTCTAACTTCTAACTTCAAACTCTTAACTTTTAACCCATAACTCCTTAAAAAAAATCCCCACTCAGGCATTTGTCTGAGTGGGTAATATGAGGTGGGACAAAATAATCTTCCCAAAAGAAGTAGGGGAATTATTTGCTTTCTGTAAAATCAGCGTCAATTACATCGTCGCCGCTACCAGAACTAGAGGTAGAACCACCATCTTGAGGTTCAGCACCAGGTGTAGCACCGCCACCAGCTTGTTGATAGATGTTGCTACCAACGGCGAATAGCGCTTGTTGCAATTCTGGGGTGAGCTTCTTGATTTGCTCATCGTCTTCTTTAGCAACTGCTTCCCGCAGTTCTTTCACTAAACCTTCGACTTTGGTCTTGTCAGCATCGGGAACTTTATCGCCCAATTCTTGTAGCTGCTTTTCAGCTTGGTATGCCAAGGAGTCGGCTTGGTTCTTGCGTTCAATCTTCTCACGCCGTTCTTTGTCAGATGAAGCGTTTTGTTCAGCTTCTCTTACCATCCGGTCAACATCAGATTTATCCAGAGTAGAAGCGCCGGTTATGCTGATGGACTGTTCTTTACCAGTACCTTTGTCTTTAGCTGTGACGTTAAGGATACCGTTAGCGTCAATATCGAACACCACTTCAATTTGAGGAACACCACGTGGTGCAGGAGGAATACCATCCAGACGGAAGGTTCCCAAGCTCTTGTTATCGTTAGAAAATTCGCGTTCACCTTGGAGAACATGAATTTCTACATTGGTTTGTCCATCCACAGCAGTGGAGAAGACTTCCGATTTCTTGGTGGGAATTGTTGTGTTGCGGGGGATAATTTTGGTCATCACGCCGCCCAATGTTTCAACACCCAAAGATAGCGGTGTTACGTCTAACAGCAAGATGCCAGTTACATCACCAGCCAATACCCCGGCTTGAATGGCTGCACCAACTGCTACGACTTCATCAGGGTTAACGGTTTGGTTGGGATCTTTACCTAATACCTGCTTCACAATCTGTTGCACAGCAGGGATGCGGGTTGAACCACCAACTAACACTACTTCATCAATATCGCCTTTGTTTAACTTGGCATCCCGGAGAGCGTTTTCCACAGGAATACGACAACGGTCGATTAAGTCAGAGCAAAGTTCTTCAAATTGAGCGCGAGTCAGGGTTGTATCCAGGTGCTTAGGCCCATCCTGGGTAGCGGTGATAAATGGCAAGTTAATTTCTGCTTGGCTGACGCTAGAAAGCTCAATCTTGGCTTTTTCTGCGGCTTCAGTCAGACGTTGTAAAGCTTGTTTATCTTTCCGCAGGTCAATGCCTTCGGCTTTCTTGAACTTCTCTGCTAAGAAGTCAACTATTTTTTTATCAAAGTCGTCACCACCAAGGTGAGTATCACCAGATGTGGCTAGTACTTCAAAAACTCCGTCTCCTACTTCCAGTACGGATACGTCGAAGGTACCACCACCAAGGTCAAACACGAGAATGGTTTCGTTACTCTTCTTGTCAAATCCGTATGCCAGAGAAGCAGCTGTCGGCTCGTTGATAATCCGTAGAACTTCAATCCCGGCAATTTTACCCGCGTCTTTTGTCGCTTGCCGTTGCGAGTCATTGAAGTATGCGGGGACGGTGATTACAGCTTGGGTTACAGTTTCACCCAGGTATTTGCTGGCATCTTCAACTAGTTTGCGAAGAACTTTTGCAGAAATTTCTTCAGGAGCAAACGGTTTACCAGCTATAGGACAATCTAATTTAACATTGCCACTGCTGCTGAGGACTTTGTAAGAAACTTCTGTAGCTTCATTACCTACTTCATCGTAGCGGCGACCGATAAAGCGTTTGACTGAGTAAAACGTATTTTCGGGGTTCATCACCGCTTGGCGCTTGGCGATTTGACCAACCAAGGTGTCGCCGTTTTTTGCAAATGCGACTACTGATGGCGTTGTCCGAAAACCTTCAGCATTAGCAATTACTGTGGGTTTACCACCTTCCATCACTGCCACGCAGGAGTTCGTTGTTCCTAAGTCAATTCCAACTACTTTTGCCATTTTAGGTGCTGGCTCCGTATAACTACAAATGAATGAATGAGAATATAAAGGACTAAATTTTGAACCAATAGGGTCAATAAATCAGCCAGTTCAGCATGAATACCTTTGATTTGGCTTTTCTGGGGTTAAAACTCCAGATATGCTGATATATATACTGAAGCTTAGTGTTAGCCAGTCCATGAAGGGTGGTTTCCCGAACCTTGCTTAGGACGGTTAAACTAACTAAACAGTTTTTTTAGTTGTTTCATGGATTGATTGCCTTCACTCTGTCTAATGTATGAGAATTAATACTTTCAGTAATTAGGGTGAACCGTAACGGTAGAGTGGTGTTTGCCGTCTTTAGAGGTAATAAATTGCAGAAGCACTGAGGATATAACAAAATTAACTGGCGCGATGCCGAATAGCTCAACCCAGGCATCGCTTCCGTAATTCTGTATTAAGTTATTAAGCATGGGGCATGGGGCATTGAATAAAATATTACTCAGCACTGGCTAAACGCCCCGCTAACGCTAACAGTACTCATACAAGCTTAGAGAAAAGAGTTTCCCAGTTAATTGCAGGCGGTCTTTGTCCCTGGTTGACTATTTCAAAAATTTTCTTGGAACTACTTGGGTATAAAAGGCATTCTACACAAGCATTTGCTACATCAATCCGGCTAGTATCACCCGAAAGTGTATCCCCAGTGCCTACGACAACACCGTATTTACCCCCAGTTTTTGCCTTAAGAAGGGTGTTGAGGTCGTATGAGGTATAAGGCCCGTCAATAAGGCGTCCTGGGCGGATAATGGTGTAGGGCAATCCTGAATTAATAATGGACTCCTCGCCCTTTTGTTTAGCATTCAACACGCCAAAAGCATTGAGAATACTAAAAGGAAACTTATCTTTACGCCCAATTCCGCAGGAAGAGACGAAAACAAACCGCTTCAAATTCCGGGGTGCTGCTGCCACTAGGTTGCTCACACCTTCGGCATCGACCTTGTTTGGACTATTCTTTGCTTTTGCTTCACTAGATTTAGGGTTAAGGAAAGTTATTCCCCATTCAATCAAGTTTGGGGGTTGGTCAAACTCCCATCGCGCAGAGGGAAAAGCAGTGGTTCCGGTGCAATTAATGATGTGCGTGACATCTTGCGTTGCGTTGGGCAGTGTAGCTGGCTGGCGGATGTCACCAACGGCAATTTCCACTCTCTGATTAAACATTTCTTCGGCTTTTGCGGCATTGCGTGTCAGGACACGAACTTTCATGTTCTTTTCCAGTAACTTGCCTACCACCAGTTGCCCTACTCCACCAGTAGCGCCAGCAACTAGTACCAAATCTTCAACTGAATCAAAAGAATTCATAAATCGCCTTTGAGATGATCTATTGTTAATCTACTCAAAAAATGCGATCGCAAAGTGTCCCGTTGGCGCAGCCTCTCTTCAGAAGATATCGTAATTCTTATCGGTAAAAGTCAGCGCAAGTGCTTCATCTTTACTTTTCAGACGCTAAGTGCGTAGGCGCAGCCTGTCATAGACATCGCTAAATAGGGGAAATTGCGCCCGAATTGTTCGGTTCTACCACTGTCACCAGTAGACAAATGGCTATAACCTCTTAAGTAGTAGTGAGATGTCTACCCTAGACGCTGTTAGTCGCTCTTGAATTAAGGGGTGAAAACTTGTGTACGAATGGATATTGCCAAGTCTGAGCGAAATCTTGGCTGAAAATCAATCAAGTGTGGCTGAATGTTCACCTGGTAAGGCAGAGCGGCAGTGGCGTGTCAGTCTCGCAGCGACAGAACATTTGCTATTAAATACTTTAGCAGCTGCTTCAGCTGACACAACCCAAGGATTAGTTTTAGCTGCACCCGCACCCTTATTTAGCCAGCCAAAACTGACTCAAAGTTTACAAACAGTAACTTTTACAGCAAAACCATTTAATCCGTTGGCGCTGATGCCATTTCAGATGCCAGATGCGATTGCGTCTGTAAATGAAGAAATTGCTCCCCATGAATCGGTACTTCCATTATTACCTGCCGATCCGCTAGGGGCAGAACAGTTTTGCTTGGTTTTTACAGATAAATTTAGATTAGTACTGGTTTTAACAACCCATAAAAACGGTAAAAAAACCTTTTCATTTTCTTTTGAACCAGAAGTAGTACAGCAGGCTTGGCGATCGCTAGGAGCAAGGGTAATGCTGGCTAATCCAGAATTTTTTGCCCGCCTGGATGCATTAGTAGAACAGCATTCTCCGGTAGCTCCAGATTGCCGCATCATGATTCAGTTTAGCCAGTTGTTACTTCAGGAATTAACAGAAGCAGAAGAGACTAAAGACTCTTTACTAGCAACTGAAGACAAGGAAGACAAAGAGAATAAACCATGCCCAATCCCCAATAATTCTCTACGAGAGGCAAAGCCTTCGACGTCGTTCAGTGCAAGTGCCCAATCCCCGAATCCTGATGTGGAATTGCTGCAAGCCTTTGCTCACGAAGTCCGCACACCTTTAACTACTATTCGCACCATGACTCGTCTGCTGCTGAAGCGGCGAGATTTAGATGCCAGTGTGATCAATCGTTTAAAAATTATCGATCACGAGTGTACCGAGCAAATTGACCGCATGGAGTTGCTATTTAAGGCAGCAGAATTAGAAACTACTGCCTCCGCAAAATCGTCAAAAACTCAACTCACGCCGATGTCTTTAGATCAAGTGTTGCAGCAGAGCATTCCCCGTTGGGAACAAGCAGCGCATCGGCGGAACTTAACTTTAAATGTTATTTTACCCCAGCAATTACCGACAGTGGTAAGCAATCCCATTATGCTGGATCAGGTACTGACTGGTTTGATGGAGAATTTCACTCGCAGCTTACCTGCTGGTAGCCATATTCAAGTACAAGTTATCCCGGCGGGAGATCAACTAAAGTTACAATTATCGCCCCAATTTGGGTGCAAAGATTCAAGTAAAACCGCCATACCTGCAACACCACCAATTCGCAAAGCGCTTGGTCAATTGCTGATGTTCCAGCCTGAAACTGGTACGATTAGTTTGAATATCGCCGCAACTAAGCATTTGTTTCAGGCGATCGGTGGTAAATTGATTGTGCGCCAGCGTCCACATTATGGGGAAGTTTTGACAATTTTCCTCCCCTTAGAAGTTAGCAATAAACATCAATTTGGAGCTAAAGCTTAGGAGTGAGGATTCATTAATTATTTTTCAATATTATAAATATTCACTCTAATAAGACTTAAGCATTGACAAGAAATACCAAATATGAATTAAGGTTAAAAACTATATCTTTTGTAAGGGCACAGCAATGCTGTGCCCCTACAGCATCGTCTATTTACTTACGATCGCAGGATAATACAGTAGGCGAGTAGAAATAAAACACAATAATAGCTCCCCAACTTCCCAGAGAAGTTGGGGAGCTATTTAGTAAGGATTTTATACCAATTTGAAAAAAGAATGCGACAGATGGGTAGGGGCACAACATTGTTGTGCCCTTACAAATAATTGATGTGTCGCAAACATTATTTGAATTGGTATTATGTTTAATTACGTTGACCTATTTTTTTGAACACAGATCATTCATCTTCATCAAATAGACTTTGTTTAACAATTCAATTAAATTTTTTTGACTTGCCATCTGTAAAAATAGATGCCAACAATGTATATAAATTCTAGTTAAGAGCCAAGTACACCTTTCTGCAAACATCAAAAGGAAAATTATGGCAGGTTTTGAAGTAATCGAGAAAGAAAGCTTACGTTTAGTCAAGGTAACTTTGCAAAACGAAACAGTCCGAACTGAATCTGGTGCTATGTACTATATACGTGGCAACATTCAGATGCAATCTAAAGCCCCTTCAGCAGGTGGGTTTTTAAAGTCCCTAGCCACGGGAGAAAACATTTTTCGTCCTACATATACGGGTACAGGTGAGTTATATTTAGAGCCTTCTTTATCGGGATATCACATTTTAGAATTAGACGGTAGTGAATGGATTTTAGATAGCGGCGCTTATTGGGCTAGCGATGGCACTATCGAAGTAGGAGTTGAACGAAACAAGTTTTTATCAGGCTTAATGGGTGGCGAGGGCTTGTTTCAAACAAAAGTCAAAGGCAGGGGTACAGTGGTCATGGCAGCACAAGGGCCTGTAGAAGTAATAAATTTACGAAATGACCGATTAGTTGTAGATGGAAATTTTGCAATCGCTCGCACAACTAGCTTAAATTATCGCGTTGAAAAAGCTACCAAATCTCTTTTAGGTTCGATGACTTCTGGTGAGTTTCTCGTCAATACTTTTGAGGGAACTGGTACTGTATTGCTAGCTCCTGTACCTTATTGGCAAGTTATGATGCTTCGCCAAATTAGCGCCGCACTACCAAAAACTTCTAGTTAATAATCTTGGTCATTGGTCATTAGTCATTAGTCATTACTATTAATGACTAATGACTAAAATTTTTATAACTCAAATAGAATTGCTATAGCACCATAAAGTTAACTCAGAGGATAATTGTAAGTTATCACTCATTTTCTATTGCGATCGCTTTTGGGGTATCGCTAACGCTTGGCAGTTGCACAGTAAATGTGGAACCTTCATATAATTTACTTCTCACAGAAATAGAACCGCCACAGCGCACTAGCAATTGCTGTACAATTGTTAACCCCAACCCAGCACCACCATAATCTTCAGTTGCTGCTGTACGCACACGATAAAACCGATCAAAGATTTTGGGAATCTCGCTTTCGGCAATACCGATACCTGTGTCGCGGAATTCTAATTGGACATAATCGCCTTGAATTCGGGCACGCACCCATACTTCACCCCCATTAGGAGTAAACTTAATGCTATTGTGTAGCAGATTAATCACAATCTGCCTCAGCCCACCACTCACACACCGAATAGATGGAAGTTCAGTCGGTACAGTGTAGGCAAGCATAATCCCTTTTTCTTGGGCTAGAGGTTGGTAAGTACTGACTACTCCAGGCACAATATCTGAGAGTCGTACTGACTCTAAAGTTGTTTCCTCTAAATTACGTTCCAGCTGCACCAGTTCCAACAAACCAGTAAGCAGGGAATTTTGCTGATCGCACTGGGTATTTAACATCTGTAAATAACGTTGTCGCTGGGGGGGTTTGAGATTAGGGGAATTCAATAACGAAAGTGCTGTCTTCATGTGCGTCAACGGTGTACGCAGTTCCTGACACACGTTTTTGAGGTATTCATCTTTGAGTTGCTCTTTGTTTTGCAGTTCTTGATTTTGCTGTTGCAACTTAGTGGTGCGGACTGTGATGATTTGACGATTAATTTCATCTTGTCGCAAAAGTTGTTTGGCAAACAGTTGATTCATGAGTGCGCCTTCGGGCGCAGTTGGGCAAATAAAATCAACAGGTATTGGGGATGATTCTGGCGTAATCGCTTTTTCGATCCCATCAAATACTTGCTGAATTACCCTCCCCTCAACAGTATTTATAATCAGCAACGGCTGGTTTTTATTAGTATTTACCTTCCCAGAAGTGTTATTTTTGTGTTTTTTAAGTGGTCGATGAGCCAAAATTAAACTGCAAAACTGGGGTGATAACACCATCAGAAAGTTTTCCCGTCGCATTTGGCTATCTGGTGATAGGTGAACGGGGACATGATGAGAGAGTGAGAGGGATGAGAAAGATGAAGAAGATGAGGGAGATGAGGAAGATAAGGGGGTAGTTTCTTCCCCCGCTTCCCCTGCTCCCTCATCTTCCTCTGCTCTCTCATCTTTTCCCTTCCCACCCTCGTCAATCTGGCAAGTATAAATGAGGCTAGACGCACCTACCGAAGATTGATAACGCGCTAATTCCGATTGCCAAATTTTTTCTGGTGGTAGCTTCACCCATAAAGTGGCTACAATTTGTTGCTCAATTAGTAAGTCAATTTGCGCTCTTACCAGTGATAGCAGAGTAGCAGGACTGAGGGACAATGGTTTTGGAGGCACTTGCACTCCCATAACCAGTTGATAAACAGACAGATCCTTCGCCAAAGAAACATTCATGAGTCAAGCACAACAAGTCTGTCTTCGATTTTCACCTTTATGTGTGCATTTTTTACAAAATCCCACGGAAATAAATATTAAGTATAAAAAACTCCAACCTAGGAGGGAGTGGGGAGCAGGGGAGCAGGGGAGGCAGGGGAAGAAGAACTATGATTGTTGCCCAATGCCCCATGCCCCATGCCCCAATTAATGTATGTTCAGTCTTTGGTGTAAAGCGTCGCGTGCGTGTTCTCGGTCATCAAAATGGATTTTTTCAGTGCCGAGAATTTGGTAGTCTTCGTGACCTTTACCAGCAAGTAACACTCCATCACCGGGTTGTGCTTGTAAAATAGCGGTACGAATTGCAGTAGCCCGATCGCAAATTACAGTTGGTTGTACTGTGTCAGCAATTCCCGCTAAAATATCTTGCAAAATTCTTTCTGGGTCTTCAGTCCGGGGGTTATCCGATGTCACCACTGCAACATCAGCTAATTCAGCAGCAATTTTACCCATTTTTGGGCGCTTGGTGCGATCGCGATCGCCACCACAACCAAACACGCAAATCACTTTCCCTGGTATAAACGGGCGTGCAGCTTTCAGCAGATTTTCTAAACTATCAGGTGTGTGGGCATAATCCACAATCACGCTAATATCTTGGTCAGCATCAATTTGTACCCGTTCCATCCGTCCGGGAACTCCGGGAAACTCAGGGATCACAGATGCAACTAACTGTAAATCTAGCCCTAAGTGTAAAACTGCTCCTACGGCTGCAAGAAGATTTTCTAAATTATATTGACCAACTAGTGGCGATCGAAAAGCTACATCACCCTTTGGTGTATGTAATGTACCACTGACACCATTCGGCTGGTAACTTAAATCACTCATCCATAAATCAGCGCTGTTGTCGTTGACACTGTAACTCCAAACGCGCTCAGAATCTAACGAGGCAATTAATCGTTTACCGTAAGAATCATCAGCATTAATTATTGCCCGTCCCTTGAGATAATTAGGGCTAAATAACAACGCTTTGGCGGCAAAGTAATCTTCCATGTCCTTGTGATAATCAAGATGGTCTTGAGTAAGATTACTGAATACCGCCACCTCAAATTCACAACCCAACACTCTACCTTGGGCTAAAGCGTGAGAACTTACTTCCATTACCCCAAACTCACTACCAGCCTTTACAGCCTCTGCTAGCTGCTGTTGCAGTTCCACCGCAAAGGGCGTAGTGTGGGCAGCAGTTTGCTCAAAACCTGCCCAACGCGTGTAGAGAGTTCCCATCAAAGCTGTAGCTAGATTAGCTTTAATGAGCAGAAATTCAATCAGATGAGTAGTTGTAGTTTTGCCATTTGTACCAGTCACACCTACCAGCTTGAGTTTTCGCCCTGGATAACCGTAAAAAGCACTCGCTATCTGGGCACAAGCTTGAGTTATGTTACTTGCACTGATGACCACAGCCTCATTTGTGGGAGGATTTTTTTGTGCAGCTTCGGGAGAAACGATCGCAGCTACAGCCCCGGATGCGATCGCACTTTGCCAAAATTCCCCACCATCAACCCGCGTTCCTGGCATCCCAATAAACAAATCTCCCGCACTACAAGCATGGGAATTCGTCTTCAAACCCCTAACTTCCACATCTTCCATCGGATGGCTAGGCAATTGTTCAACACTGTCTACCGCCGTTAGTAATTCCCGCAATTTCATTTTGTGAACCTCGTCACCTTCTTAATCTTGCGCTTATTCTGCATTATTTTTTTCTAATTGGCTAAATACTTATGCAACATTTGCTCCAACTGCTGCACACTAGCACGAGGAGAAGGACGCGGCAATAATTTCTCACTCCCCTCCTCTTCCTCCGTACCCTCTGCGCCTCTGCGGTTCGATAAAAAAAGTACCGGGACTTCATACTCATACGCACCAAACCAATCTTCACGAGTCGTAATATCCCTAACTTCCAACTCAAAACTAAGATTTTGAATTTGTTCTAGCTTTTCTTGCAAGCCTTCACATAAATGACAGCCAGGTTTACTGTATAAAATTAATCGCATTTGTTAATTAATGACCATGAACACTATTTTACATATCACCAAAAGCGAACAATGGGAACAAGCAAAAATCCTGGGAACCTATCGGGGTGATACGTTAGAGTCGGAAGGATTTATTCACTGTTCGACAGCAGCACAAGTTATCTGGGTTGCTAATCATATTTTTGTCAATCAAAAGGGTTTGGTAATCCTTTGCATTGATTCTGATCGAGTTAAAGCTGAAATTCGTTATGAAGCTGCGGAGGTAGATAATTTATTTCCTCATATTTATGGTGAGTTAAATATTGATGCTGTGTTTCAGGTGGTTGATTTTGAGGCGGGGGAGGATGGGTTTTTTGTGTTGCCGAAAGAGGTTATAAGTTTAAGATAACCAACCGCAGAGGTGCAGAGGGCACAGAGGAGGAGAGATGAGAAGAGAAGAGTTTAATGTGGGTGAGTATGTTGATCAAATGGCGTTGTTGTTGGATTTAGAGATAAGGGATGAGTATCGTGATGGTGTGGTGGAAAATTTTGAGAGAATTAGTGCGATCGCTAATCTGGTAAATTCTTTTCCTCTAGCGGAGGATATTGAAGTTGCACCAGTTTTTGAACCATGAATGATGCTGTATCGATAGCTGCTGCTGTGCGTGAAGGTAAAGTTAGCGCGGTGGAAGTTACCAAAGCTGCGATCGCACGAATTGCAGCGCGGGATAATCAACTTAACTGTTTTACGGCTGTGACTGCTGAAACGGCTTTAACAGATGCAGCCCGCATTGACAAGGAAATTGCCCAAGGTAATCATCCTGGAACACTTGCTGGTGTGCCTTTTGCGGTGAAAAATCTCTTCGATATCGCAGGGCGAACGACTTTAGCGGGGTCGAAAATCAATGCAGAGAACCCAGCAGCAAGCCTTGATGCAACCGCAGTAGCGAAGCTGAAACAAGCTGGTGCTGTGCTGGTTGGCGCTTTGAATATGGATGAGTACGCTTATGGGTTTGTAACGGAAAACTTCCATTACGGTGCTACTCACAACCCCCATGATTTACAGCGAGTTGCTGGTGGTTCATCGGGTGGTTCGGCGGCGGCTGTTGCTGCTGGGTTAGTACCGTTAACATTGGGTTCTGATACAAATGGTTCGATTCGCGTTCCGGCGGCGTTGTGTGGCGTTTTTGGTTTTAAGCCGACTTATGGTAGGTTATCTCGTGCTGGGGTAGCTTTATTTTCTAGCAGTTTTGACCACATTGGCCCTTTTGCGCGTTCGGTGCAGGATATCGCTACGGTGTTTGATGTGCTTCAAGGAGAAGACGATCGCGATCCAATTTGTACAAAGCGTCCGCCTGAATTGGTTTTACCACAACTCAAACAAGATATTTCTGATATCAGAATTGCGTTGACGAAGTCCGCCGAAGGCATCGCTGCTGATTATTTCACTAAAGGCGCAGAACCGGAAGCTTTAGCAGTAGTGCAAAAGATAGCTGATGCAATAGAAGTCACTGAATACGTAACCATACCAGAAGCACACCGCGCTCGTGCAGCAGCTTTTGTGATTACAGCTAGCGAAGGCGCAAATCTGCATTTGGATAAATTGCGATGTCATCCTCAAGATTTTGATTCAGCAACACGCGATCGCTTTTTAGCTGGGGCGTTAATTCCTAGTAGCTGGTATCTGCAAGCACAACGCTTTAGAAAATGGTATCGCGATCGCGTTCGGGAAGTCTTTCAAAATGTGGATGTAATTCTTGCCCCAACTACACCAATTTCTGCACCGCTAATTGGTCAACAAACTATGATTTTAGATGGCGAAGAAATTCTTGTCCGTCCTCATTTGGGATTATTTACTCAACCATTATCTTTTATTGGTTTACCCGTTTTATCAGTACCAATTCAGCGTCAAAATAGTTTACCTTTGGGTGTGCAATTGATAGCAGCACCATATAATGAAGCCTTAATTTTACGGGTTGCAGCTGCGTTAGAGATAAAGGGTGTAGTTTCAGCACCAATAGTCTAGAATGCGATACCTACGGTGGGCGGGTACGCCATCGTAGCAAAAGTGGAAGCGAGAGTTGTGGCGAGCATTAAAATTATTAATACTAGTAATTCAGCCTAATTTCTTTTCAAGAGGTCTATAAAATTCATGTTGACTTAACCAACTGCAAAACCTGTATATTGCCTCACCAAAGGTTCATGAAATGCTAACACAATATCTTCTTTGGGAACTCCCAAATTCACTAACACATTAGCAATGCCAATCTCAGTTCCATCATGCTGTATCCAAATTTTGTCATTCTTGATATCGATATGCAAAACACAACCATGCTGTCGCCGTCTATTTTTCCACCCAACATACATCAATTGAAAGTGGTTGCGAACTGTATCAAAAATTAGTTGTTGTTCGATTTCATCTTTTGATGAACCTAGATTGGCATATTCTGTTATGGCTTGTTGAACATAGTTTTGGTACTGCTCTAGTTTTTCCATTCTACAATTACCTCCTGAATCGGATCGTAAATTATTAATTTCAGTTGAGAGCGCTGAATAACTATTTTAATAAACTGCAACTTAAAGAAAGCGTTATATATTCCTAAAGGCACAGCCAAATATAAAACTCTCTCAGGTTCTTGCTCTTCTAACGCGACACGATAATTAAAAAACTGTCCAATTGCTGTATGGAATTCAGAAATGTTTGATGCACCAATAAAACTCTTAATTTCAACTGCTATTTTATCTCCGGCTCTTTCGGCTGCCAAAATTTGCTCTGCGCCTAAGTCAATATACATTTCAACATCACCAACTTCAATTCTCAAAGGATCATTAGTAATTAACCACCCCTCCTTTTCTAATCCTTTCCTAACGGCATAATGAAAAATATCTTTAGCAGCCATTAACTTAAAAATTAGTTTTTCTTATCCATAATTATAGCAACAACCACCATGCCAGACCTGACTAACATCCCCGGAATCTCTGAACTTTGGACGCGCACATTAGGCGACTCCCGCATTAAAATTGCGATTTTAGATGGCCTCGCCGATTTAGAACGCGCTTGTTTTGTTGGAGCAAATTTTACGCAACATCAGCTCTATTAGACATAAAATATTGAACTGAATGACGAATATTTTTATTACCTGAAATTAGCAACAGAATTTAACCAACAACAAAAAGCAAAACAAGAAGACACAGACCACGACAAAGACGAATGATAAGTAAACTAGCATCTGTAGTCACTACAACTTAAGCTGTACTAATAAGTGTTGAAGCTGTAGTTACAAATGCTCATTGTCTAATAAGTAAAACTAAAGTTGTATTTAATCAGCTTAACCATTAGTTATAAATAGTGTTTAAATGATAAGTAAACTATAAGCTGTAGCTAATACAGATTGTTTTGAACTTATGACTTAACAAGTTTTAGTAACTACAGCTTGTTCTGGAGTTACAAACAAACAAGTTTTAGTAACTACAGCTTGTTCTGGAGCTACAAACGAACAAATTTTAGTAACTACAGCTTGTTCTGGAGTTGACACAGCTTATTCTGTGGTAGGGTGCGTTGCACTGCACGATAACGCATCATCTTAAAAGTATAAAATTATACCTATTTTGGCAGGATGAGAAATTCTGCTACAAAATACAATAATTATTGTGGATTTTGCTGAACCAAAATTTAGCTTCAGTAGGGCATAGTAATTTTAGAAACCTCACAAGGAAGCAAATCTATGTCTCAAAGAAAACGCACATCTCGCGTTTTAGAAAATGCTGAGTTAAGATTCTCTGGACTCAAAGCAATAAATCCTAATCTGGATCTTGGGGATGCTTATAACTTAACAAACCTGACACAATTACTTGAACAGGTACGTACCAAGTTAGAGGGGCATAACACTATTCTCAGCATGATTGACTCTTCCAAATTAGAACTTGAAGAGTTAGAACAGACTTTGAGCGCTTTCTCAGAGAAAATGCTCACAGGGATTGCTTTTAAATACGGCAAAGACAGCCGCGAATATGAGATGGCTGGTGGAGTTCGCAGAAGTGAGAGTCTCCGTAAAAGCAGAGCAACTCGCTTAAAAACTATTGCCAAGAAAGCATCAAGCCAGAGTGTTTAACTAATTCGTAATGACGCTTTCTACAAGACGCTGCGCGTACCCCTATACCAAAGCAAGTTACACGCAGCGTTCGGCTAATTTCCTATGCATCTGCCTTATCTCTAAATCTTTGTGCGAGTTACACTGCATCAAAAGTAGATGGATAAACAACTTTTCCCTTATAGGTTTTTTGATAGCTTTGCAGTGGTTTAACCATGAAGACATCCTCTGGTACTGGAAAAGGAGACTCAATTTCATAAACAACAGAAGGCTGAAAGCCAAAGCGAGTATAGAAGTGGGGATGACCAAGGACAATCACTATGGCTTCTTTCTTTGCCTCTGCTATTTCTAACCCTACTTTTATTAGTGTGCTGCCAATACCTTGTCTTTGAAATTGTGGATGAACTGCCAAAGGTGCTAGACCGAGTACCTGTAGAGTTTCTTCACCCACTAAATCAATGTAGCTGAATAAAATATGACCGACTACAACATTTTCAACCTCTGCAACCAAAGAAAGTTCTGGAATATAGCGGTCAGAACAGCGAATTTTATCTACAAGTTTAGCCTCATTTTCTTGCCCAAAGGCTAATATATTCACCTCAGCTATTACTGTGTAGTCTGACAGCTTTTCACAACGGATATTGATCATAAGAATCGGTATATAGCGGTTCTCGACCCAGTAAAATACAATTTTGATCTCTCTCCTAAAAGGAGAGAGGCTTTGAATTCTTCCCCCTTCCCGCGACGAGTTGGGGGTTAACGGGTTAGGTCTATTTGCATACTTGTACCTCACTAGATTGAAAATGGCTATAAAGAGATTTTACTTATAAATTTATATGTGCTAATTAAAACTTGACTTTGAGATGCTACTCAAGGGTGAAGGATATTATACATCATAAATTTATGTTGCAAATAGTACGGCCTATAGCTAGCGTAAAGTGGGCAATTTGACAATCTTTAATACTCAAACTACTTGGCGTATAGTCATAATCTGTCCGCACGCAACAAGAACGCAAGACACTTAGTATATGGTTCGAGAACTCGAAAGAAAACGCCAGAGTGCAAAGTTTCCCGAAACTGCACCGGCTGCTAATCCTGTATTTTTTAGAACCTATAGCCGCCGCACAAAGGCGGGACTAAGGGAAACATGGGATGAAGTATGCGATCGCACTCTACTCGGCTTAGTCGAGTTGGGAAAGCTCACTCAAGACGAAGCTGCCATTCTGGATAAGATGCAGCGCAACTTGAAAGCTATGCCCAGTGGACGCTGGCTATGGGTTGGTGGCACAGATTGGATAACCAAGCCAAAGAATTTTTCCGGGGCTTATAATTGCACCTCAACCAATCTCGAAGACTGGAGTGCTTTCGGATTAATGATGGATTTGGCAATGATGGGCTGTGGTACTGGAGCCGTCCTAGAACCACAATTTATTAACCAGTTGCCCCCCATCCGTAATCAACTCAATGTGACTGTACAAGGCGAAATTGGCAGCACTCCTGTGCAACAGCGACGTGAATATACTGAAACTTATATAGAAGGTAACAGCGTCACTATTCACGTTGGCGATAGCCGTGAAGGTTGGGTTAAATCATATCAAACCCTATTAGAACTCTCCACTGATGAACAATTTTCAGCAGAAGTTGAAGTATTAGTTGATATCAGCGATGTCCGAAAAGCAGGAGAAACTCTCAACGGCTTTGGAGGAGTTGCTAATCCTGTAAAATTGCCTGGACTGTATCAGGGTTGTGCATCTATTCTCAATAAAGCTAGAGGACGACAATTAAATTCAGTTGAATGCTGTTTGTTAATCGATCAAGCTGCTGTAACAATTGTTGCCGGTAACATTAGGCGCTCAGCTGGCATGAGGCAAGGTTCTAGCGAAGATAGTTTGTTTGCCGATGCCAAAGATAATTTATGGCAGCAAGATGAAAACGGCAACTGGCGAATCGATCCAGAGCGTGATGCACTTAGGATGGCAAACCATACGAGAGTTTTTCACCGCAAGCCAACCTTAGAAGAATGCCTCAATGCCGTCCGCAAACAATATTATAGTGGCGAGGGAGCGATTCAATGGGCTGGTGAGGCTGTAGCGCGATCAAACATTGATTTGCTGCCAACACAATCTGACAAAGTTAATTTTTTGCAAGCTTATGAACAAGGAACAGCAAAAGAGTGGTTAGAAGAACGTTATTCAAATCTTGATGCTAATGAGCTAGAACATCGTTTAGCTCGCTATGGGCTAAATCCGTGTGGTAAGTGATTTTGCCTCACGTTAAAAACCTCGCAAAAACGGGGAAAGCTGAGAAGCTAATCCCGTGGTAATCAAAGGAAGTAAAAAACCTTTGACACCGTACAGCGTAGAGAGTGAAACTAGATTACATCCAAAATTGTTGTCTAGAATATAATCTCTCCAAGAGTGCGGGGGCGGATGTGAAAAACACTTTTATTATCTGAAGTCACATCTGCAAAAGGTACGCGGAGCTACTGCGAATAATCAAGCAGTAGAACTAGGGGATAAAAAACCTCTAGGGTAACAAATCTGGAAATCATCGGTAGCAACTTCCACTGCAATTTGTCTGAGGTTCACCTCAATCAAATCGACCCACATAACTACAAAGAACAAGAGGAAGCTTTTACTGCTGGGGCGCTATCTGTAGCAGCACTTTTAAATCACAAATTTTTGGAACCACGCTATCAATACAGCCGTGAATTAGACCCGATTGTAGGAGTTTCTTTTACGGGTTTATTTGATTTCTTTGTCCATGCTTTTGGTGTTGATTGGCTGCGCTGGTGGGAAGCAGGAAGACCCGCAACTCCACAAGGATTAGCTTTCAAGCGTGAGGAAGAAAAATATCTAAGTTCCTGGAAAGATATTGTACATCGGGTAGTTTGGGATTACTGCGATCGCCATAATTTCAAACGTCCAAATCGCTGTACCACAGTCCAACCCAGTGGCACAAAAGCATTATTAACTAATGCTAGTTCAGGATGGCACCCCCCCAAAGCGCAAAGATTTATTCGCCGCATCACCTTCGGCAAAAATGACCCAGTAGCCTTAGCTTGTATTGACTACGGTTACAACGTCATTCCCTCTCAATCAGACAAAGATGAACAGGGCAATTTGCTCAACGATCCCTTTGATCCACGGGTGAGCGAATGGTTAGTAGAAATTCCTGTTTCTGTATCTTGGGCTGATTTACCAGGTGCTGATGAAATTGATGTTTCTAAGTTTTCAGTCTTAGCCCAATTTGATTTTGTCCTCCAGGTTCAACGTTGGTATGTGACTCACAACACATCAGCAACTTTAGAACTTCGTTCTGATGAAATCGAACCTTTGGGACAGAAAATCTATGAAACTATCCAGAACGATCAGGGATATATTTCAGCAGCCCTTTTAGCTCGTTTTGATGACCTGCAATCATTCCCACGTTTGCCATTTGAACCAATAGATAAAGCTACCTATGATCGCTTGAATCAAGAGGTGAAAGCACGGCGGAAAACAGATGATTTCTGTGCAGTCTTAAGCCGCTATGATTTAGGCGAAATGTCAGAGGCTGGCCCTAGTGGTTGTGACTCTGATAAGTGTATGTTTCCCGATCAGCAACCAAGCTAATAAGGCAAGATGACTATCAACCTGACTTTTCACGGTATTTGAAAAACCTCTCTTTAAATCTTTCTCCTAAAAGGAGAGAGACTTTGAATTTCCCCCCCTCCTTCCCGACGCGGAAAGGGGGTTAGGGGTTGAAAAGTCCTCTTGTCGGTAGCAAAACATTATAGATCCCCCTAAATCCCCCTTAAAAAGGGGGACTTTGATTCCGGTTCCCCCCTTTTTAAGGGGGGTTAGGGGGGATCTAGAAGTACTTAAAATCACAGCCAATTACTTTTCAAACAGCTTCTTAGGTTTTCGTGGACTTTTCCACATAACGTGAAAAGTTAGGACTATCAACTTAGGATAGTCACTATTTATTTATTACAATAAACAGCAGTGGTTTAAGATGACATTAAACCACTGCTTTTTCTATGAAAGCTTACGAAATTCAAAGCAACGCCGGGATTGATGCCCTCGCATTAGTCGATCGCTCTGAACCAAAACCGACTGCGGGACAAGTTCTGATTCAAGTCAAAGCAACATCCCTAAATTACCGCGATCTCCTTGTCATTGAAGGATCTTACGGTTCTGGACAGAAATATCCCTTAATACCCCTGTCTGACGGCGCGGGAGAAGTTGTGGCAGTGGGGGAAGGCGTTACACGGGTTAAAATAGGCGATCGCGTCGCTGGTATTTTCTTCCAAGACTGGATTTATGGCTCTTTAACCAAAGAGAAAATGAAATCCGATTTAGGAGGCGGTATCGATGGAATGCTAGCTGAGTATGTCGTATTACACCAAGATGGTTTAGTAATATTACCTGACCATTTATCCTACATTGAAGGCGCAACCTTACCCTGTGCAGCAGTCACAGCTTGGCATGGACTTGTGACAAAAGGCAATATTCGCGCAGGTGATAGTATTTTATTACTCGGTACAGGAGGAGTTTCGATTTTTGCTCTCCAGTTTGCTAAGATACATGGTGCTAGAGCGATTATTACTTCTAGCAGTGATGAGAAATTGGCACTAGCTCAACAGCTTGGTGCTGACGAGACAATCAACTACAAAACAACACCAGATTGGGAAAAGCAAGTTTACCAATTGACTAATCGCACAGGTGTAGATCATGTAGTAGAAGTAGGCGGTGCAGGTACTCTGCCAAAATCACTGCAAGCAGTTCGTATTGGAGGACGTATTAGCTTGATTGGCGTATTATCAGGTAGAGGAAATGAAATTGATCCTATGCCAATACTTTTTAAAAGTTTAACAGTTCAGGGAATTTATGTTGGCAGCCGGGAAATGTTTGAGGCAATGAATCAGGCGATGCAACAGCATCAAATTAAACCGATTATCGATCGAGTGTTCCCATTTTCTGAAGCACGAGAAGCTTATAATTACCTCAAAAGTGCGGCTCACTTTGGTAAAGTCGTAATTCGTAATTCGTAATTCGTATTCAGTTATGCGATCGCAACTATAATCCCAATAGAATTAAGCAATTTTAATAATTATAATTGTTTACTTTGAACTAACACTACTGATTTTTTCCTACTTACTATTAACTTTGCTAAAGTCAGAATTTAACAACGCTAATATACTTCTTTGCTGTGGTATTTGCTTACTATTTTGCTATGCAATTTGTATTATTTTGCTCTCAACCTTTAGATAGATGCTTTAGCGGAATATACCAACTTTTTTGATTTATATCAGGTTTTTTTTGCTACTGTAAATAACTGATTTAATTATGTTATATTATATATATGAATATAAAAATCCAATCTTTGTATTAGATTTAGGGAATACACCTTTTGACATATTGGGAGCAAACTCCTGATTTTCTCCTTATGCCGCAAGTTGCTTTTTCTGTCGGCTATGTTTAGGAGAATCTTAATGTCATTAAACAAAAATGCCCTTGAGGAACCAGCAAATCATCTGCTGGCAGTTCTGCCCGCCAGTGATTATGAGCGTATTGTTCCCCATCTGAAGCTGGTTTCGCTCTCAAATCGGCAAGTACTTTACGAACCAGGCGAACCGATCGCACAGGTCTATTTTCCCAATAAGGCAGTGGTTTCTATAATCACCACTATGGAAGATGGCTCGACTGTAGAAGCTGGTTTAGTGAGCAATGAAGGCATGGTGGGTATCCCAGTAATTTTAGGAGACAACATTGCAACCACAACGGCATTAGTGCAGGTTCCAGACAGTGCTATGCAGATGGATGCAGATATGCTTAGAAGCGAGTTCGATCGGGGTACAGGGCTTCAGAGTGTGCTGCTGCGCTACGTGCAAGGTATGTACACTCAAATTGCACAAGGATCTGCCTGCAACCGTCTTCATAAGTTAGAGCAGCGGCTGGCTCGGTGGCTGTTAACAGTTTCCGATCGTCTTCAATCAGAAGAATTTCCACTCACGCAAGAATTTATCTCGCAGATGCTGGGTGTACGTCGTGCTGGTGTCACCGAAGCAGCAAACATCCTGAGCCAAGCCGGAATCATCACCTACCAGCGTGGTCAGATTAACATCCTGAATCGAGAGGCTTTAGAAAAAACCTCCTGCGAATGTTATCAGATTATAGAAGATGAATATGTCCGTTTATTGGGCTTTGCCCAATAAACGGACATAATAATTTTTTTTCAAACTGCTATGTACGAAATCGTACAGACTCTAAGAAGTGTGTTCATTTAATATTTTTTAGATTGTTCCCGTGTTTCTTTAGAGAATACACCTTTCGACATTAGGATCAAATTCTGAAATTCTTTCCTTGTGCCCTGAGTTAGCTTTTCTAAAGTCACCTACCTTAAGGAGAGTGACTTTTAATGTCATTAGATAAAAGCTTTTTTCAGCTACCATCAAATAAGCTGCTCGCAGCTTTGCCAGCCAGTGATTATGAACGTCTTGTCCCCCATTTGAAGCTGGTTGCGCTCCCATTACGGAAAGTCCTTTCCGAAGCCGGCGAACCCATCACACACGTCTATTTTCCTGATAAGGCAGTGGTTTCTATAGTCACCACAATGGAAAATGGCTCAACGGCGGAAGTTAGGATAGTAAGCAATGAAGGCATGGTGGGTATCCCGGTAATTTTAGGAGACAACACCACAAGCACAAGAGCGTTTGTGCAGGTTTCGGGTGCTGCTATGGAGCTCGATGCAGATATACTGAAAGCCGAGTTCAATCGGGGCGGAGCTATTCAAACCCTGCTGCTGCGCTATGTACAAGCTGTATACTCTGAACTGGCACAAGGAGTTGCCTGCAACCGTCTCCATATACTCGAAGAACGGCTGGCTCGTTGGCTACTGACACTCTCTGAACGTCTGGAATCAGAAGATTTTCCACTCACGCAAGAATTTATTGCCCAAATGCTAGCTGTACGTCGTTCCGGCGTGACAGTAGCGGCTAGTACCCTCAGCCGAGCCGGAATGATCAGCTACCAACGTGGTCAAATTAGCATTCTGAACCGAGAGGATTTGGAAGCAACTTCTTGTGAGTGTTATCAAGTCATCCAAAAGGAATTTGCTCGGTTACTGGGCAAAAAGCCCAGTAACCGAGCCAGAAAAATTTTTTGAATTGGGTGTGCGAAACCGAACCGACTCGCAAAACTAACTTGATTTAAAATATTATGAGAAAATTTTTCTTTTAATGTTTCAGTGAGCGATAAAACTTTTAAGCCGCAAGTAAATAAGTTACTCGCGGCTTTGCCAGCCAGTGATTACGAACGCCTTATTCCGCACCTAAAGTTAGTTCCGCTTCCCGCTAGACAAGTCCTTTACGAACCAGGAGAACCCATCACACATGTCTATTTTCCCCAACACGCGGTGATTTCTATAGTCACTAGTATGAAAGATGGATCGACGGTGGAAGTTGGGATAGTGAGTAATGAAGGCATGGTGGGTATCCCAGTAATTTTAGGAGGCAAGACAACAACCACAAAAGCGTTTGTGCAAGTTGCGGGCGCTGGAATGCAGATCAATGCAGAGGTTTTGAGAACCGAGTTCAATCGCGGTGGAGCTATTCAATACCTGCTGCTGCGCTATTTACGAGCTATATATACCGAACTTACACAATCATGTGCCTGTAACCGTCTTCATACACTAGAAGAACGGCTAGCTCGTTGGCTTCTTACAGTATCTGACCGTTTGGAATCAGAAGAATTTCCGTTGACGCAAGAATTTATTGCCCAAATGCTGGGTGTACGGCGCTCCGGTGTGACAGTAGCGGCTAGCAGCCTCAGCCGAGCCGGAATGATTCGCTATCAGCGTGGTCAAATTAACATCCTGAACCGAAAAGATTTGGAAGCAACTTCCTGTGAGTGTTATCGAGTCATCCAAAACGAATTTGCTCGGTTGCTAGGGAATCAGCCAAGGTGCGAGCGATAGCTAGTGAATGATTTTACCTTACTATGTCCGACACCGGACAGACGCTTGCTGCTAGTTGCATTAAGATTTAATAAAGTAGGCATCAGATGGTATTTACAAATATGTGCCTTTGATCGAATTGCTAGTAAAGATGTTTGAACTATAGCGCGATAAAAGTAATGTTTAATTATAATCAATCAATGCCTTTCAAAGGTCTGCGATTGCTTGTTGTAGATGACGACCCTGATACCAGAATATTACTTAGCTTCCTGTTTGAATCAGACGGGGCAGAAATTATCACAGCAGCTTCCGCAGGTGATGCTCTAGAAATAATCTCATTGTTCAAACCAGACATCTTGATTAGTGACATTTATTTGCCAGATGAGAACGGCTGTTCACTGCTGAAGAAGATCAGAAATCTAGAAGCAAAGCGAGGGAGAAGGATTCCAGCTATTGCTCTGACAGCATCTGCTTACGACGAAGACCGTACTCGTGCATTATCAGCAGGTTATGATATATACCGATGCAAGCCTATAGACTTAGACGATTTATGTGCTACGGTTGCTAGTTTAGCTAGACTCGAACAATACGCTTGACATATTTAAATGCACAAGGGGGAGGCCAGTAAAGCAAGAAAGTTTAAAGTAAATTTTATTTATCTTGAAAATGCGATGTCTACTGCGGATTATGTGAACGCCTAGTGATTTTTATCCAAATCAGGGCGTAGGGGTAGTCCGTCGTAGACATCGCATTTTCTGAGGAATCTTTGGCGTTGCATAAATGCGGGATGAATTAACTAAATACAGGTATTTCTCTATACTTCAAGTAATGGAGTAACAAGCGAATTGAGTATTTAAGCATATCTACTGACTTGGAATAGCATAATGTTTTGCGATGTAGGCGTGCCAGATAATGACGTAAACGTGTATTTTCACCTTCTACTCTGGTCATATATGTT
>NZ_JACJTR010000060.1 GCF_014698795.1 Nostoc sp. FACHB-892 | reverse complement strand
GGATTCGTGCGGTTAAATTGGGTCGCAATCCCAAAATCAATAATTTTGACAACGCCAGTATCCAGATTAAAGACTATGTTTCCAGGGTTGATATCTTTATGAATGATATTGGCTGCATGGATTCTGCCCAGAATGTCGCAAACAGCGATCGCAAGACCGAGAAAAGTGGATAAAGGCATGGGGCAGAATATATCTGGACGCTTATGCATCCATTGCTCTAGGGACTCTCCCCCAAAATCTTCTAAGATAATCACCAGAGTGCGTTGATAGTCCTGCTGGCTGTATGCTTTGATAACTCCTTCCAGATTTAGGGAGCGGGTAATTTTATATTCCTGTCTGTAGCGGGTTAGTTCTTGGGGAGAGGGATAATCAAGCTTTAGCATTTTTACGATGATCCCTACTCCATCGTCTCTGATGCCCCGGTACACTAGAGAATTGTCACTTTCGTATATTTTGTTTTGGATAGCAATACCAGGCAGAGTGATCATAGAGCAACTCTTAAGAGGATAATCTGGTACACCTCAAACTATACAGCAATCCAGCTATCTAGATTTTTCATCTTTTGAAATCCTATTTGGTTTTGTTCATTTCTAGCCAGTTGCAGAGTGATGGCGTTCACTTACGAGCGCTGTATCAATTATGTAAAGCTATTCTACAGCACTGGTTTGACAACTGGCGTAGCATGGGACACCAGTTGCGGAAAGTTTTGCCCTATCCCTCGTACAACTTCTTCACCGTCCCATTATGGTGATATGGTTGAGTCGATGGGGGATATTATTCCCCCCACCTCTCAGTTAGATCCGTGCGTGCAGCTTTCACTGCACACGGCTCCCGATGTTCTTAGCTTGCGCTTTTGCTCATGTGTTTGTAATCGTGGCAACTCTCGTGAATTGCTTCAAGATTATTTTTCTTCCAGTTGGCGTGATTTCCGTCGATGTGATGCAGGTGAACCCGTTCCTCATCGATGAACTTTAAGCCGCAGGAAGCACATCTATGATTTTGCTTATTAAGAGCTTTAGAGGGTAAGGAGCTTAATGTTTGAAACCGTACAGACTTTTAAGTTTGAGTATGTAATATTGAGTCAGGTACTTAGGTGTCGGTTAAAGAGTTTTTCTGTTTTGATAGCTTTACTTTTAGGGCTGAAGGCTACAAAAGTTATAACTTGTAAGCAAAACATAAAACTACATGAAAAATAATTGATAACAATAATGAAAGCTACTCATCAAGAAAAGCAATCTTTAGTTCTTATTGTTGATAATGAAACATTTAACCGTCAACAAATGTGATTGCTAAAACAATCAGGGTATCGAGTAGTGGAGGCAAAAGATGGCACCGAGGCAATAAATATTTTTCAGCAATTGCACCCTGATTTAGTACTCCTTGATACCATCATGCTAGATATGGATGGGTTTGAGTGTTGTTCTGTATTACTGAGTATTAAAAAAGGTAAGTACACTTCAGTTTTAATGACTATAGAACTTGAGGATACTAAGTTAATTGAGCGAGTATTTCAAGTAGGCGCAATGGACTATGTTACCAAACCGATTAACTGGCAAGTTTTGCGTCAACGGGTAAGAGGCTTGATTGAGCAATCGCAGTTACATCAAGAACTCCTTGCCGCTAAACAAGAATTGCAGCGATTAGTTACGTTAGTTAGTATCGATTTCTTAACTCAAATAGCTAACCGTCGACGGTTTGAAGAATATATAGACCAAGAGTGGCGGCGCATGGCACGCGAACAACAGCCTCTGTCTCTCATCCTCCTTGATGTAGATTACTTCAAATCTTATAATGATACCTATGGCCATCAGGCAGGCGATCGCGCTCTTATAAAAATTGCTAAAGCCATACTCGATATTGTTCAACGTCCTGCTGATTTAGTCGCCCGTTATGGTGGTGAAGAATTTGCTGTAATTTTGCCTGACACAGACGAACTTGGTGCTACTAAAATTGCCGAGAGAATTTGCTTTGCGGTAAGGAGATTGGTAATGACTCATAGTCATTCACAATTTAGTTCTCATATAACCCTCAGTGCTGGGTTGTCTACAGTAATCCCTGAGCCGGGTTCTAGCTTTGAAGAAATAATTACGGCAGCGGATCAAGCGTTATATCAGGCAAAGGCAGCAGGACGCGATTGCTTCAAGCACAATAACTCATTAGTTGACTCAACCTGTAATTATAAATGGCGTAAAAATAGCGAACAGATGGCAATAGCTCACTCTATGTACCTAGCAACCGAGCATACTCGTTTTTGATGATCAAATAACACTTGTGCCGATGAATCGTTCTTAGAGTCAAAATTTCATAAATCTCCCCAATCAAAGTTCCACCATGTTTTTCTACAACAATAGACCCAGCGATCGCTGTTTTTTGAAGATAACCATTAGCGATCGCTTTTTGGTAGCTATTTCATAATAAGCTCCGGCTTGTAGGTGATCGCCATTTACACAAGCTTGTTCAGCCAAAACTAAATTATACTTGTGCTGATAATTTACTGGTGCATGAGCCGCTCATTCTTGTATTAATTTCATTGAGCAGTGGTGAGATGAGTCAGGCGATGTCTAAGACGAGCTGCGCCTACGCTCCAAAAGCAAGCACATCCAAAATAATTTATCAAAGATAAAATCGTTGAAAAGCTTATGAATATATACTGTTAATCTTAGCATTTTCTGAGGTTGAATTTGGGATTGCTGTATATAATAAATCACCAGATAATCATTATATTATGTCGCGCCAAAACAAAAAGCCAATTGGATGTGGATGTGCAAATATTCCATTCTCTGTAATCATAGTTATTTTAGGAGGTGGTTATTGGTGGTTTAGCCAGAAAGGAAATCTAGATATCAGCAAGCTTTTTCCTAAGAATCAACAAATAAATATTCCGATTTTGAATCCGGCTCCAACTGCTTCTCCAGCTCCCGCTATCTCTTTCTCAAATACTCCAAAATCCGCTTCCAATAATAACCAAGCTGCGGTCAGAAAAATACCAGATAAAAAAACACCATTACTTCAAACTCCTTGGGAGAAAAAAGTAATTAGAGGAATTTATTTAACTCGCTACCAAGCCACTAATAATGCCGACGAACAAACAATTCGTGAAAGAGTTCGTTACTATCACTCTCAAGGAATTAATACAATTATTCATGGTGTTTGGGGAAATGGTTGTACAATGTATAATAGCGACGTTATGCAGAGAACTCTAGGCTATAGAAGTTGTCCAAACCAGTTTCAAGATCAATGGTTAAATTGGCTGATTGATGAAGCGCATAAACAAGGTATGCAAGTTCATGCTTACTTTGAAAAGGGGATTAAAATAGATAAAAATAGTCCAATTTTTGATTTAGCGATCGCCAAAAAATGGATTGTTCCGGGAGTGGATAAAACTTACTCTGAAATCGATCATTATGTCCTTGATGTAGAGATTCCTGAAGTTACTAGTTTTTTTAAAAACATCTTAGTAGAATTTGTCCAAAAATACCCTAATATTGATGCAGTTCAATGGGATGATTATCTAGGTTATTATGCTGAATTACCTGGAAAAGTTGACCGTACTACAAATTTAACTAGTTTTGTCCAACAAATGGTCAGCTCTATGAAAAAAGCTAATTCATCGGTAAGTTTTGATATTTGTCATCATAACCCCTATTGGGCTAAAAAATATTTTGCGGCTGACTGGGAAAAATGGGGCGTAGATCGCGTATTTATTCAAGCTTATAATGATACTAATTTTGTTGAAGAATTAAATTATGCTCAAAAATACGCTGGAGTTGCAATTACAGATCGGCAACTAGGCCGTTTAAAAGAATTAATTGATAACCCAAAAATCAAGAGTATCTTAGTTTTTCCGTTTTCGGGAAACCCAGAAAAAACAGCTTCTAGCTTAAAAAACTCGATGTGATGGTCTGCAAATCTTCTGGTTGGGGGACGAAGAACAATGAAAGAAGTATAATAAAAAGACCTATAATTTATGGGTAAGCTTTGCCCACCGCAGGCATCGCTCGTCAGTTTTATTCTAAAAATGATCAAGGAAATTGGTCTGTATGAAGTACCACAAATCACTCCATTACTCAGTCTACTGTGAGGCAGATATCACTAGTGCTGCAAGGCAGAAATGAACAACTAATTCCAAGTCAACGAAACGCTTACACTGTATTCATTTTGACTTTTCACTTTTGACTTCCGCCTTGCGGTACTAGTTGACCCACAAAATCCTCACAGGAGAGTCATTAAGGAGGATAATAAAATTCACCCTTAATGCAAAATGCGTTGAATTAAGTTTCACAAAGAATGATGTTCAAAGAGGTACGGACATCCTCCAGTGGTTTTGACCACAATAAATTCCATTCAAGACCAAATAGAGGCAGAGCCTGTTTTCCCATTAGCCATCCTTTGGTTATTGCATCCATGTATTTTGTCGAAACCTCAATATCATAAATAGCAGCTTTGACAAGATTTTTAGCTAATAATGCTACCCAAAAACGCGAAAAGTGTAATTGGGCAACATAAAAAGCTTCTAATTGAATTTCTCCAATAATGTTCGTATCGCATCCGGTAATAATATGCCAAATATCGTGTGTTTCTGTGATATGCGCTCCTAAAAATTGGTCATCATTCTCTACTTGGCCTGAATGTAAAGGCTTCAAATTGTTTTTAAACATATGTTCAGCATAGGTATATCCCAGGGTATTGGTAGGTAAACAATAAAGTTTCTGGAGATCGATATCACCTAACTTTGGGCGCTTTCGAAATGCTTGTTCTCCTTGTGGCGTGCTATGAAGAAGTTCTATTATTTTTTGTAAGCTATGTAAATCAGCAACACTATTTGCGAGGTTGCCAATACTCTCAAAGTCACCATCAGGCGCTCTTACTATATTGATAATGCTCTCTAGTGCGCTATCGTGCCATGTAGGCTCAAGTTGGGCTACAGAATCCATTCTTAAAAACCTCTGTTAACGCTTTGTCTTTTAGTTTGATACTATTCGAGCCTCAATTCCTTTCAGCTTTGGGTAGCAGAATTAGATAGACACCGTCTCTTCTAATGTTTGCGGAATTAACTTTGATGTGGTGTCTACAACTTGTGTTTGTAATTCTATATTAGAGTAGTGGACACGATCTGATTATTTGTTGCTTCATTCCGACTAAGCTAATGCTGAAAATCAAGTTGCGATCGCAACTCTAGGTGAAGAAAGTGGTAAACCTACTCCCGGTTTTTTCTCATCCCCAATCGACACACGTAGTCCAATTTTAGATCCAACTTGCCTAGTAACTTCTGTGCGATGTCTACGACGGGCTACGCCTACACACTTGGTAGGCAGCGTATTTCTTTGAAATTATCGAGTGGAATCACAGGTAAATATTATGCTTAATCAATTACCGAATTGCATTACCAGTCCTTCGTGGTTGCAGCTTATACAATGGATTGCCGATCCGATTGGATTTCAGCAAAAATATAGTCAAAAATATGGAGACATTTTTTCCATGCGGCTGAGTGGAATCGGTTCTTATGTAATTCTTAGCCATCCCCAAGCCATTCAAGAAATTTTCAGTCAAGATTCTAAGTTTGATATTGGTCGTGGTAACAAACTTGCAGAACCTCTAATTGGGCGAAATTCTCTAATGTTAATGGATGGTACCCGCCATCGACGAGAACGAAAATTATTAATGCCCCCCTTTCATGGAGAGAAGCTACAAGCTTATGCAGAGCAAATCTGCTTAATTACTAAGCAAATTGCCAGCCAATGGCAATTTGGTCAGCCCTTTGTGGCTCGATCTACCATGCAGAAAGTCAGCCTAGAGGTGATTTTACAAATTGTCTTTGGTTTAACTGAAGGCGAACGTTATCAGAAACTTAAACCTTTAATGACGGCTTGGCTGAATATGACTGATTCTCCCTTGCGCTCCAGTATGCTATTTTTGCCGTTCTTACAACAAGATTGGGGAACATGGACTCCTTGGGGGCAGATGAAAAGTAGACAACGCGATACTTATGAGCTACTTCAAGCAGAAATTGCAGAGAGACGAACAAAAAACAATCAGAACCGGGGCGATGTTCTGAGCTTGATGATGGCTGCACGGGATGAAAATGGGCAACCAATGACCGACGATGAATTAAAAGATGAATTGCTCACAATTTTATTTGCTGGACATGAAACTACTGCAACAACACTAGCGTGGGCTTTCTATCAAGTTCACCAAAATTCAGATGTCTTGGAAAAATTGCACCAGGAACTCGACAGCTTGGGAGAAAATCTTAATCCGATGGAAATTGCCCAACTTCCTTACTTAACTGCGGTTTGCCAAGAAACCCTGCGGATGTATCCAGTCATTCCAGTGCTTTTCCCACGCATTACCAAATCATCCATAAATATTGCAGGATACCAGTTTGAACCTGACACAACCTTAATGCCGAGTATCTACCTTGTACATTACCGGGAAGACTTGTATCCTAATCCTCAACAATTTCGACCAGAACGTTTTCTAGAGCGGCAGTATTCCCCTTCAGAATACATTCCTTTTGGTGGTGGAAGTCGGCGGTGTTTGGGATATGCCCTAGCTCAGTTAGAAATCAAATTAGTTCTTGCAACAGTTTTATCCAATTATCAACTTGCCTTAGTGGAAAATAAACCTATTAGACTGCAACGGCGTGGGTTTACCCTAGCTCCTGATGGTGGAGTCCCAATGGTCACAATTGGAAAACGATAAACGCGCGCAACTCTTAGATTGGAATTACCGAATTGTATTGAAATAAGATTGTTTTTTCTCAGCGCTCTCTGCGCCTAGTAAGGTTTAAGAGTAATTTATTTAACCGCAGAGGCACAGAGAACACAGAGTAAAGAGCTTAAAGAGGAATTTATTGACCAAAATTTTTACCCACCTTGAAAAAGCTACGTATTGACAAGAAATACCAAATATAAGTCAAGGTTAAAAATCATATCTAGGACTTACGCACTGAAGCCTGAAACCTAGATCCCCCCTAGCCCCCCTTAAAAAGGCAGGGCTGTTTCATTCCCCAAAGAGCTTTAAAAATCAAGGGTTCTAGCGATTAAAAATTAGTTATTTTGTTACCAGCGTGCCGATGAAACCAACTATTTTACTGATATTTCAGTGCTTAAATGTTCATCTCTTCGTCACGCTTACTTACAATTTTCTCGCTAACCATCTTGACAAATCCTGTTTGAAATGGAATGAAACAGCCCTGCCCTTAAAAAGGGGGGAACTTCTAAAGCCCCCTTTTTAAGGGGGTTGGGGGATCTGAGTGCGTAAGTCCTGATATCTTTCGTAAGGGCACAGCAATGTTCCCTACAGCATGGTCTATGTGCGTAGTTTACCGCCCTAGGCATCGCAGGATAATGATGAGCTTAATTCTCTTTCCTCTCCCTGTGCGTCCTCAACGCCTGGAGCCGTTTTTGAATTATTCAGATGCTACCGAATTTGATATCACCTAGTATTTGAAGAGTTAACTTAACTTGAATTTTGGGAATATTATAATAATCACCAAAATCCAATTATAAATTAACATTCAAACAAATAATAATGTTTAGATTAATTGCTCGCATCCCGGACTATAGTACTGCAAGTTTAATTTATGAAGCTACTACCACAGTAATTTATCGAGCATACTCCAAGGTGAACGGGCACTCAGTTGTCATCAAACTGCTCAAAGCAGAGTATCCTACTGTCAAAGAGATTGCCCAGATAAAGCATGAATACGAAATTATTCAAAACTTGAATATTACAGGTGTAATCAAAGCTCATGAATTAATCAGTTACGACAATGGCTACAGTAATGGTCTAGCACTTATTTTAGAAGATTTTGGTGGAGAATCTTTAAAAGTTCAGATATCTAATACAGGCTTTGAAGTTATAAAATCTCTCAACATTGCTCGTCAAATTACTGAGACTTTGGGAGAGTTACATACCCACCACATTATCCATAAGGATCTTCAGCCGGAAAACATTCTTTATAATCCTAATACCGAAAAAATAAAGTTAATTGACTTCAGTATCGCTTCGCTGCTGTCAAAAGAAAGCCCAGAAATCAGTAGCCTCAACCTCCTAGAAGGAACGCTGGCTTATATGTCGCCAGAGCAAACTGGACGCATTAATCGAACCTTAGATTATCGTACAGATTTTTACTCATTAGGTGTTATTTTTTACGAAATGTTAACGGGTCAGCTCCCCTTCCAGAATGCTCAAGACCCAATAGAGTTGGTGCATTGTCACATTGCGAAAATTCCAGTAGCTCCGCACGAGATTAATCCTAATGTACCACTGGCAATCTCCGCGATCGCTATGAAACTTCTGAGCAAAACTGCTGAAGACCGCTACCAAAGTGCTTACGGCTTAAAGGCTGACCTAGAGCAAGCAGCCATACAACTGCAAATAAAAGGCAGCATTGAGCTTTTTACCTTAGGCCAGCAAGATTTTTCGCATCAATTCCAAATAGCTCAAAAACTTTATGGTCGGGAAGTAGAAGTGGCAGCTTTAATGGCTGCCTTTGAAAAAGTTAGCCTTGGTTCCAGCGAAATTGTGTTAGTAGGAGGATACTCAGGTATTGGCAAATCTTCACTAGTTAACGAAGTTCACAAACCAATTGTGCGGCAACGAGGTTACTTTATCGGTGGCAAATTTGACCAACTCAAGCGAGATATTCCTTATGCTTCTTTGATTCAAGCATTTCGAGAATTAATGCGGCAACTGTTAACTGAAAGCCAAGCCAGAGTTGAGATTTGGAAAAATAAATTACTACGAGCATTGGGAGCTAATGGTCAGGTTATTATTGATGTCATCCCGGAGGTAGAACTGATTATTGGGCAGCAAGCGCCTGTACCGCAGTTGGGGGTTGCTGAGTCTCAAAACCGTTTTAATCGGGTGTTTAAGCAATTTATCCATGTCTTTACTGCTGCTGAACACCCCTTAGTACTGTTTTTAGATGACCTCCAATGGGCAGATGCTGCCTCTGTGAACCTGGTCGAAAATCTGATGACTGACCCAGAAAGTCAGTATCTTTTGCTGATTGGGGCTTACCGAGATAACGAAGTTAGTCCCACCCATCCACTGATGCTAATGCTAGAGGCAATTCAAGCATTTGGGGCAACCGTTGAAGAGTTACTTTTGAAGCCATTAGCAGCACCTCATATTACTCAACTGGTTATTGACACGTTCAATTGCGAATCATCTCAGGCAGAACCTTTAGCTGATTTGCTATTTCAAAAAACCCAAGGTAATCCCTTTTTCTTAACTCAGTTATTAAAAGTATTGCATCAAGATAATCTTTTAACATTTGATTATCGTTCGGGTTTCTGGAAGTGGGATCTCAACAAAATTCAGGAACAAGCCATTACCGATAATGTTGTCGATTTAATGGTGAATAAAATTCAGAGGCTGTCAGAACCGACCCAGCAAGTTTTACAATTAGCTGCTTGTGTTGGCAACCGATTTAATTTAGAAATTCTAGCTGTAGTAAACGAAAAATCTCCATCAGCAACAGCAGTTGATTTATGGGAAGCTTTGCGGGCGGGATTAATTCTTCCCTTAAGCGATACTTACAAAATTCCTCAGTTGTTGAATCAGTCAGAATTGGCAACATATTGCGATACTGCCGTACAAGTTGACTATAAGTTTTTGCACGATCGCGTTCAGCAAGCTGCCTATTCTTTAATTCCAACTGGTCAGCAACAAGAAGTACATCTGAAAATTGGAAAATTACTATTACACAATACTGAGAAAGCCCAGTTAGAAGAACATCTTTTTGATATCGTCAACCATCTCAATGCTGGTAGTTCATTGATTGTGGAACCAGCAGAAAGATATGAACTGGCAGAATTAAATCTAAAAGCAGGCCAGCGAGCAAAATCATCTTCGGCATTTGTAACTGCACTCAAGTTGCTAGAAACAGGTATGAGTTATCTACCTGAAAATAGCTGGCAAGATAATTATTTGCTTACATTAACTTTATATTTGCAAGTTGGAGAAGCAGAATTTTTAAATGGAAAATATGAGGAGGCTTTGCTGGTTTTTGAGCAGACTTTCAACCAGGTTAAAACTACTCTTGATATGTGTCGGGTGAATGAATATCGGATTATGTGTTATCGAATGGAGAATGATTTAAACTCCGCCTATAAAATTGGGCTAAATACCTTAGAGCTTTTAGGCTTGGAGTTTACAGCTTATCCCGATGATGCATATTTGTTAGAAAAACTTAATCATACCAAGGAAGTTATTGGCGATCGCTCAACTTTTAGTCTTGCAGAACTACCGCCAATGGAAGACGAAGAGAAGCTAATGGCTCAACGCATCTTAAAAGAAGTCTGGCCCATTGCCTACTTTTTAGGATCTAAAGCGTTGCACATCACATCGATGAACATAACTCAACTTTCTGTTCAGTATGGCAACTCACCAATTTCGGTATTTGGTTATATGCTGTATTCTTTCAACTTAGTATTTCAATATGGCGAGGTAGATTCGGGTTATGAGTTTGGGAAACTATCTCTGCGATTGCATGAAATTTTAAGAACGAAAGAATTAGAAGCGAATATTTTGAATATGTGGGGAGGTCTAATCTGTCATTACAAAGACCATATTAGCCAGGCAAAACCTTATTTATTGAAGGGATTTAATAGTGGTTTAGAAACAGGCTCTTATCAATGGTCTGGTTATTGTTCAGTTAATTTTTTATGGCAATGCTTATTTGGGAATGAATCTTTAGAAAAAACCGCAGAAGTAGCCAAAGATTTTATTCCTAGCCTCCGCAAAATTGACAGAAATATGTTGAACTACCATCTGCTGGCTATGGAAGCGATCGCTAACCTGACTAAGCCAGCAGGTAAGATTAACGAGCTTATTGGAACTTGGGCAGATGAACGGCAACTGCTAGAGTTTGCACAGGCATCTTCGGATATGTTAACCGCATTTGTAGTTTACATCTATAAACTTGCGCTCTGTAACTGGTATGGAGAGTATACCAAAGCTGTTGAGTATGCAGAGAATGCCGAAAAATTTGTTGGGGGAGCGCGAGGAATTTTTATTAATCCTGTTTTCTACTTTCACCAAAGTATTGCCTTGGCTGGGGCTTATGCGGAGGCAGATACCGCAACTCAAGTTGTTTATCTGGATAAACTAAATGCCAACTTAGAAAAATTCCAGCAATGGGCAATGCACTGCCCAACTAATTATCAACACAAATCCCTGCTGATTCAAGCTGAAATTGCCCGAATTTACCAGCAAGATTATCAGGCAATGGAGCTGTATGACAAGGCGATCGCTTCTGCTGCCGAAAACGGTTATTTACAAAATGAAGCCTTAGCAAACGAACTGGCATTTAGATTTTATTTAGCCAAGGATAGGCAAAACTTTGCCAAAATTTATTTTAAAGAAGCCCGCTATCGCTATCTCAAGTGGGAAGCTGCGGGTAAAGTCGAGCAACTAGACGAACAATATTCCCAACTTTTTACAGATACAGTCGGGGAGGTAACTGGACGGGGTACGGCTACAAAGCAGATTCGAGATAGTTCTGAAGCTAAAACCCAAGCTCTAGATATCAGCACAGCGATTAAAGCGTCTCAAGCACTCTCAAGCGAGATGGAGCTAAGTCGCCTGTTAGAGAAAATGATGACGATCGCGATCGAGAATGCTGGGGCCCAAATGGGTTATCTACTTGTAAAACGGGAGAACCATTGGGTGATTGAAGCCGAAGGAAGTATTGATCGAGATCAAGTGACAGTGCGATCGTCGAGCCTGTTTCAAGTAAAGCATAAACTACCAGCTTTGTTGATTAACTATGTTGAGAGAACAAAAGAAAATTTGGTTTTAGACGATGCTAGCCACACAGAGCGTTTTGCAAGTGACAACTATATTGTTGCCAATCAACCCAAATCAATTTTGTGTTCGCCTTTCGCTCATCAGGGTAAACTAACTGGAGTTCTTTACCTGGAAAATAACCTCACGACCGGAGCCTTTACCGCAGAGCGATTAGAAGTACTGAACTTATTGACTTCGCAAGTTTCCATTTCTATAGAAAATGCTCGGCTCTACACAAATTTGCACATATACTCCCAGGAGTTAGAGATTTCGGAAACACAAGCGCGTGAGAAAGCAAAGCAGCTAGAGCAGACGCTTGATGAATTGAAGCTCACCCAGTCACAGATGGTGCAAAGCGAAAAAATGTCTAGCCTGGGGCAATTGGTAGCAGGCGTTGCTCACGAAATCAATAACCCAGTCAGCTTTATTTACGGCAACCTTACTTACGTGAATAATTATGTCAAAGACTTGATGAGTGTAGTACAACTTTATCAGCAGCAAAACCAGAATTTACCATCTAAAGTTCAGAATGAAATAGATGAATTTGACTTAGATTTTTTGATGGAAGACTTGCCTAAGCTGTTGGCTTCAATGAAAGTGGGAACTGATCGCATTCGCCAGATTGTATTATCTTTGAGAAACTTTTCCCGCCTAGACGAAGCTGGAGTCAAAGCCGTTGATATCCATGAGGGCATTAATAGCACTCTGATGATTTTGCAAAATCGGCTTAAACCCCAACCAGATCATCCAGGAATTCAGGTAATACAGGAGTACGGTAATCTCCCACCTGTAGAATGTTATCCTGGGCAACTGAATCAAGTATTTATGAATTTAATCGCAAATGCGATCGACTCTTTGGAAGAATTTAACGAACATCGAACTTATGCTGATATCGTACGTCAGCCAGGCATCATTACAATCCGTACTACTGTTGAAGGTAATTTTGTTGTCATCCGCATTGCTGACAACGGTTCTGGTATGGACGAAAATGTGCGGCGGCAACTCTTCACACCCTTTTTTACCACCAAACCTGTTGGTAAAGGCACTGGTTTAGGGCTATCTATTAGTTACCAGATTGTGACTAATAAGCATCGAGGAAGGTTGGAATGTGTATCCGTTTTAGGAAAAGGAGCTGAATTTATTGTCTCTATCCCGCTTCAGGCAAGGCTAGAAGCCTGAAAGGATGTTTTAAAAGTAGTTGGCTGTGATTTTAGGCACTTATTGATCCCCCCTAGCCTTAAAAAGGGGGGAACCAGAATCAAAGTCCCCCAATTTATCAGGGGATTTAGGGGGATCTAAAACTTTTGATACCGACAATAGAACTTTTCAAACATCTTCTGAGCGTAGCGTCAATTGTTGCAGTAGAAATATTGTTATCAGGAGTCACGAGTAAAACATACTTTATATCTCAATACAGTTCAGTCAACCCTTGTTTTTCTCCCTGCTCCCAGCCTCTAACAAATAAATTAATGCCTCCACTAAAGCTTGATTTTGTTCATCAGTACCAACAGTAATGCGTAATTTATCATCTAGTCCAGGCTGCTTGAAGTAGCGGATTAAAATTCCCCGTTCCTTCAGTTTTTGATAGAGATATTCTGCGTTTCCTTCTCTTGGCTGTACCAGTAAAAAGTTAGTTTGGGAATCCCAAATATGAAAACCTAATTGTTTTAAGTCTGTTGCTAACTTAGCCCGTGATGCTTTAATCTTTGCTACACAAGCATTTTTATAAGTTTGATCGGTAATAGCAGCCGTGCCAATTGCACAAGCGATCGCATCAATGTTATAGCTATCTTTCACCTTAAACAATCCCTGTAACAGCTTGGGATTTGCCACCCCAAATCCCAGCCGCAACCCTGCCAACGAGTACCCTTTAGAAAGTGTACGAATTATGATGACGTTTTCGTAGTCCTTTACCAAAGCCAATGAATTCTCTTCGGTAAAATCGACATAAGCCTCGTCAATCACTAAAACTCCAGATAACTGGCTGGCTAATTTTCGCAGATCATTTGTTGGTACTATATGCCCTGATGGACTATTAGGCGATGCAATAAATGTCACAGAACCATTTGCAGCAACCAGTTCTTCCAAAGGTAAACTGTAGTCATCGCTGTAAGTAATCTCAATAATTTCCGCAGCTTGCATTTCTGCTAATGTGCGATATAGCACATAAGTTGGCATTGGATAAACTACCTTCTTCCCAGGTTCTGCACAGGCTCTAATTATCACGCTCAACAATTCGTCACTGCCATTTCCTACAATGATCCAATCACTAGGAACCCCTAAAACTTTACTTGCAGCTTGCCGGAACTCCCCCCCGAAAGGTTCTGGATACCGTCGCAACCACTCGCCCTCGATATTCTGTAACACAGCTAGTGCCGCAGGCGAAGGAGGATAGGGATTCTCGTTACTGTTGAGTTTAATGATCTGTGTACCACGTTGAGGCTGCTCACCTGGGACATAACTAGCCATTGCATCTACATTAGAGCGAAAATAGTTGGTCATAGAGCATGAGATATAGAAAAAACAGATTCAATTTTGGATTTTTGATTTTAAATTTTAGATTCTCCTTAAATCAAAAATCCAAAATCTATAATTGGCAGAGTTAGGAGTTCACTATGCAGTCAATCCTTGGTTCAAGGCAAGCAAGCTACGCGTAGTGTTCCGCAGAAAAGGTATTATCTGTTAAGGAATAACTGTTAATCTACCTGATTTTGAGCTTAACCCAGAAGCATTGAGAGGGAGCAGGGGGCAAGGGAAGAAGAATTATTGATTAATGCCCAATAACAAATGACAAATGACAAATGACAAATCATTACCGATATATTATTTTTTACAAACCTTATGGTGTTCTCAGCCAGTTTACAAAAGATGCTCCCACACATAGCACCCTGAAAGATTATATTGATGTACCTAATGTCTATCCTGTAGGACGCTTAGACTGGGATAGTGAAGGTTTGCTGCTGTTAACGAACGATGGACAATTGCAACATCGTCTTGCTCATCCGCGTTTTGGTCATAAACGTACTTACTGGGTACAGGTAGAGCGAATTCCAGATGCAGATGCTATAAAAAGATTGCAAACTGGTGTGGAAATTCAAGATTACCGCACTCAGCCAGCAGAAGTTAGGCTTTTACCACAAGAACCACAATTACCAGAACGCACCCCACCGATTAGATTCCGCAAAAATGTACCGACAGCTTGGTTGGAAATGACATTAACAGAGGGGAAAAACCGCCAAGTACGGCGTATGACCGCGGCTGTAGGGTTTCCGACTTTGCGACTGGTCAGGATCAGCATAGCCCACCTACAATTGGATGACCTACAATTGGGTCAATGGCGCGACCTTACCACATCTGAACTTCAATTTCTGCATAATTTCAGTAAATCAAAAAGTTTTCCTCCAAAGGCGAATGCTCTATAACAACAAACAACAAACCGCAATTGAAGGGATTTATGAAGTCTGTATCGGCATCTCGGAGCCAATCTCTGCAATTCAGTATTGGGAGCAATTTGGCTATCGCATTGGTGAAATGGGTGAATTAACCGCAGATGTAGCCAATCAATTATATGGGGTGAATTCATCTTTACGCTCAATCCGCCTCTACCACCAAAACTCAGATCATGGTTTGATTCGGCTGATGGTTTGGCAAAACCCCACTCATCAAGGTTTGGGAACAGCGTCGATGAAAATTAAAGGAAATCGCTGGGCAACAAGCTTAACTACGGATGTATTAAGTATCTTAAATCATATAGAGAATGCAAAAGCGGCAGGTTTGCCGATTAGGCACTCTAGCCCTTATTGGGAAGTCATCTACAACAAAGAGAGAAAAAGCCGTCCTTTTATTGAGCCAGCAGTTGGCGTGCGAGAAATGCTACTACTGCAACCATTAGCTCGACAGGTTTTATTTCAACGGTTTGGCTATACGCTGCCGCACTATGGACAAGTTAACCATAGTGCTGCACTCAAGACTAGTCAGTTTACCCACATGGGAATCATCGTTCAAGATGACAGCAAAGAAACGCTAAAGTTTTATGAAGAAGTTTTGGGTTTGTTACGTGTGCGTGATGATGTCGAAACTAGCTATGAATCTTCGCCAGCAGGTAAAGATATTTTTGACCTTAACCCTGGTGAAAAATTCATTGTCACTACCTTTGATGATCCTCGTTCTTCTAAATCTGACCTGATGGCTGCACGCAGTGGTAGACTTTATATCATTCGGTTCCCAGAAGAGATAAATTTAGAATCGCGTTTTGAGGCAGCCCAACCCGGTAGCTTGGGTATGTCTTTATATACCTATCGCGTTAAAGGAATACAGGAGTATTGCGATCGCATCAAAGCAAGTACTGTACAAAAAGTTACAGACATCATTAGTAATGAGTTTGGCGAAACAAGTTTTTCCTTCGTTGCGCCAGATGGCTACTTTTGGACTTTGCTAGAAGCTAACTCCAGTGCAGATATACTGGACTGAGAGACTTGCACGCCGTTTTCTTTCCTGAGTTTGTTCTATTGTATTGGTGTCATTACTTTCTCTGCTTTACCTAATATATAGAAATAATACTGTTCACTAAAAATACTTATTTGTTAGGTATAAAAAACTAAATCAATTTTGGATGCCAAGTGAAATTTTCACATGGAATACTAAATGTAAGTATTGAGATGCTAGTTTAAGCAGATACTAATTCTGTATGAATATCCGCCAAACTACTGAATATTTTGAAAATATTCTCGCTTTTGCCATAAAAATAAGTAAATATATTTAAAATACTCTTTTATCTGCTAATATATTACCGATTTACGCTCGTATCAGTATATAGCGCAAAGTTGTGGTAATCTCATAAAGCAAATGACTTTAATATAATCATAATTGGTAAGGATTCAGGTGGCAGAGTATTGACAAGGGGGACACTTGAGGGGGAGTATCACAAATATGAACCAAAACCTGCCTCAAGATTTAGACCGAGAAAGCTTGAACCAGTTATCAAAAGAAGAACTGGTGGAGATAATTATTGAGCAGAGCAAGGTAATACGTGAGTTACAGAAAATCATTTACGAACTACAGCAAGAAGTAGCACGTTTAAAAGTCAGCAGGGATTTAGATAGTTCTAATTCATCGAAACCTCCAGCTGGGGACATCCTGAAAAAAAGCGAAACCAAAAAATCACCGTCTCCAGAAGAATCAAATCAGCCGAAAAAGAGACCAGGCGGACAACCAGGGCATCAGGGAAAAACCCGTAAGGGATTTGGCAGAGTAGATCGTTATGAAATCTTGCGTCCAGAGGATTGTGTTTACTGTGGTCAAAAAGCATTTGCGTCTGTGGCAGTGAAAGTAGAAAAACAGGCTGTAGCACAATTAGTAGAGCGCCCCATTGAAGTAGTGGAGTATCAACGCCATACCTGTGTATGTGAATGCTGTGGTAATTTACAAGCAGCAGATTGGACAGAAGACATTATTCCAGGACAAGATTTAGGAATCTCTTTACAAGCATTTTTAGGATGGGTAAACAATTATGCACACATGCCCTATGAAAAACAGCAAGAAATGTTGTGGGAAGTGGGACAAATTGAAATTAGGTTAGGAACGTTAGTCGCAACTAATGAACGAATTACTCAAGCAATTGAACCGAGCATTATTGAGTTAAGTAATTGGGTAAAACAGACACAACCTAACATCTATGTGGATGAAACACCTTGGTCAGTTAAAGGAGTCAAAGAATGGTTATGGGTAGTTGCCAATTCTGATTTCTGCCTGTTTACTGCGGCTGACACTCGTTCCAGAGCCGAATTAGAAACCATTTTAGGGGCTAAATATGCAGGGGTACTCAGCAGTGACGATTTTAGTGTTTACAATGGCTATCAAGTTGTTGCCCAGCAGAAATGTTTAGCACATCTACGTCGTCACTTCAAAAAACTAATCATACTTCCAGGACTTCACAACCAAGCTATCGGTGAAGCTTTTGTTGATTTAATTGATGAAGCTTTTAGCAGTTATGCTCAATGGTTTAAGACTCTTGATTCAAGTAGTTATAACGATTGGGTCAATCAATTCAAAGCTAAGTTGCACTCCTCACTCAATCAGTGGATTGACAAGGCAGGAGCGACGGCAGGACAGCTTTTACGTTCTTTGCGCGATAAAGCAAATCAATGGTGGTATTTTCTTGACTACCCTGAAGTCCCTCCTGATAACAATCTCGCTGAACGATCGCTGCGTTTAGCTGTCACAAAACGTAAGGTTAGTGGTGGTTCTCGTTCAATGGACAGGTTTAAACACACTGCCCATCTGTTGACAGTGGTGCAAACCTGCCGTCGTCAAGGTAGGTCTGTAATTGATTTTTTTGCACAAGCTCTAATTGCTGACTCTAATAATAGTCTGTCTCGTCCTTCTTTGCTTCCTCAATATTAGACCTGAATCCTTACCATAATTGTACGTTTTTTGATAATAATGTGCAATAAAAAATCTACTTTGCCGTTGAAAAAGGCGAAGTCGAGATTATTTACAAATGTTTGTATATACCTAATCAAGGAGTCATAAATTGAGTAATACATTGTTGAGTAATATATTAGAGAAAAAAAACAAAAATCAACGAGATATTAGATTTGATATTTTGAAAACTATCGGTCTATTTTGTATTATTTTTGCCCATGTTGGCCCTGAAAACAATGTTTTTTTTCATCTTAGACGTTTCGATGTTCCTTTGATGGTTGTTGTATCAGGGGCACTTTATGCCTATTCATCCGGCAACAAGCAAATATCTTTTTGGAGTTATGTAAAAAAAAGATTGCCGCGTTTGATTGCTCCGGTATGGTTATTCCTTATTTTTTACTTTATTGCAACTTATATTATATTTTCTTTTCTGTCTAAACCTTATCCATTTTCTTCCCAAAAAATATTAGAAACCTTTTTATTACTAAAAGGTATTGGTTATGTATGGATAATTCGTGTATTTATTCTAGTGGCACTTTTTGCAAACTTCTCACTATATATATATAGACTTTGTAAATCTGAAGTTAAATTTCTAACTTTACTGTCACTAACTTATTTAGGATATGAGGTTTTACTTATTTTAACTCAACGTTTCGGCTTTTGGAAGCGGATACTTTTCCTCGATGTAATAATCAATGATTATTTATTTTATCTTCTTCCCTACGGATGCTTATTTGGCTTAGGTATGATTATACCCAAGCTTAAGAACAAATCCATATTATTAATATCTGGATTATTTTTAAGCTTATTTCTGTTACAAGCTGTTTATTTTTACCATACATTAGGACATTTTATTTCAAATGAAAATTTTAAGTATCCTGCAAAAAGCTACTATGTTTCTTATGGAGCTTTTATGTCCATGTTAGCATATTTTATAGTTGACAAGTTGTCTGTAAAACACAATTTATTAGAACGAGATAATTTATTGATTAGGTTGATTGTCTTTATCAGTTCATCTTCCTTATGGATATATTTGTGGCATATTTTCTTTGTGTATTACTGGCAAAACTTAATTGCAGAATATCTCCCCGAACTAACTAGCAACTTTACCGTATCTTTTTTAGTAGTTGCATTCGGAGCAATAGCGATTACATATCTTCAAAAACAAGCGGTTTTTCAGGTAATTGCAAAAACGAAAGTTGGTCAAAAAAATTACGGCTTGCTATCTATTTTATTTTTAAAGTAAAAAAATCGGTAGTTGGGACGGAAAGCTCGATACTATCAGATGCCCGTTTTAGCTATTCTAAAATTTCTAAATTAATTTTAGCCATAAGTAATAATAGAACGTAGTTTACCGCCGCAGGCATTGCAATAAACTGGAGCATCCATATATCTGCTTTCTGGGCAGTTGTAATGATTTTTCTTTCTAAGGGTACAAGACTAATAATTAAAAATGGTGCAAGTTAGAAGTAGTGTAAATATCTGAAATTATGGACGCTGCTAAACGCCTTAGTACTCTTAATCGAATCCGCAAACTCAGCCGTTTGATGGATACATCTATACACATCCCTTTAACAGGTTTTCGTATTGGAATAGACCCAATTATCGGTTTGGTTCCAGGTGCTGGTGATTTAATCAGTACAGGGTTTTCAGCTTACATCATATTTTTAGCAACCCGTTTTGGCATCCCACGCCAAGACTTAGCCAAAATGATTTTTAATGTTGGTTTGGAAACAGTCGTTGGTACTGTGCCTTTTGTAGGTGATTTATTTGATGCTTTTTATAAGTCTAATATTCGCAATTTAGCAATTTTGGAGCAACATTTGACAGTGGTTGAACCGGAACTTAAAGAAGTGTCTGATGAACTTGACAAGATTAAGTTCAGTGGAGTTTAAGTTGGTGGTTTATGAAAGTAGGCGATCGCAGTTTGCTATCTTGATTAATTCAGCTTAACTCATTACCTGAACAAATGCGATCGCTTCTACACAGGAACTTTGCACCATTGTCGGGGTATGAGAATTATTGAATGCTGTTTGCGAAGTCGTATTTACCCCCACGTTCAAGGGCGCGTTCGTAAGCAGGCCGTGCATGGATGCGCTCGATAAATTGCTTAATCTTAGGTCGGCTTGAGATGAGTTCGGCTTGCATAGTGACTATTTCCAGAGGAAAGCTCATTTGGATATCGGCGGCAGTAAATTCTTCGCCTACAAACCACGTACTCTTACAAAGTTCACCTTCTATGTAGTCAAAGTGAAGCTTAATCTGGGGTGCGATAAATCCTTCATTTACGCTGCCTCCTGTATCAAAAAGATTGAAGACAAGGTTCATTACCAGGGGTGGCATTGCAGATCCTTCAGCATAATGCAGCCAATACGTATAGCGCAGACGCTCCGGCGTATCGGATGGCGGGATTAGTCGACCATTGCTGTAGCGGCTTACTATGTATTCAATGATAGCTCCCGACTCAGCAATAGTCTCTTCTGCGTCAGTGATCACTGGTGACTTGCCGAGCGGATGGACTTCGCGCAGCGATGCTGGTGCCAGCATCGTTTTCTGGTCGCGTTCGTAGAACTTAATTTCGTATTCGATACCTAATTCTTCAAGCAGCCATAACACGCGCTGCGATCGCGAGTTGTTGAGATGATGGACAACGATCATAATAGCTACTTTTTGTTCTCTGCTTTTGCTCATCTCAAACTATCATCAGTTTCTCCACTCTTCATCTATCTGGTGGTTGTCTTAGGTATCAAAGATGTTGGATATATTTCGTGCTGGCAGTTTTCTGATGATTGAGCTTTGCACAATTGCACTTCCCCTACTTCTCCCCTATCTTTGAGTAAATCTATAGTTGGACTTCTAGATAAAAGTATTAATCTTGGAAGTCTCTAGTTCAAATCTTACATTTTAAGTAATATGTTATACCAAAAACTTCTGTGGATATTACCAATCGCCTCTACACTTAACTTTTTAGTTGCTATACCAAAAGCTCAAGCTAACTGTCCTGCATCTGTTCAGCCGCTTGAGGAAGTGCAACCACAAGTGCAGCAACGTTGGGATGAATTACAGCGCCAACAAACTTACCCTTGGGGCACAACAAAAGTGTATGAACGTTTGCAAGGCGCTCGTATCACCCTAGCTCCAAGTTTCGATCAGCTGCGTGGCTCATACAAACAGGAAGCCCTCAACTTGCTACGACTTGGCAATTACTTGCATAGCGTTTATGCCAGTGATGGCCGCTTGCTCTCGGCAGTGTATGACGCTTGTACACGGTTTGATATGTTAACAGAGAAGGCACGTTATAGCTGGTATTACAACAGTATTGGGCGATCGCTACCCGATAACTTGAAACGTGAAGCTCTGCGGAACGCTGGTCGTCCGTCTTGGCGACAGGTGCGTGTAACCATTAGCGAGGCGCAAGAGCGATCAATCCGCGATTTGTTTTGGAATAAAATGGGCTATAGTCAAGCGAACAATGGGATGTGGATCGCTTGGGTTCCAGAACACGGTTATTTTGAAATTAATGTGCCCAATGGGTACAATATCAAACAATTGGGGCAATTTTGGCGTTCGGCTCCACGTAACTATCGCTACATCGTACTATCAACTGACGGTTCATTAGTATTTGAAAAAGAGGCAGGGGTGCAGGGGGCAGGGAGCAAGGGGGCATTTCTCCTAGCTAATAGCCCCAAACCAAGAGCCTCTTAGTTGAAACGCACTGAAAATTAAGACGAATATAGGGCTGAGAGGTTAGACCCAATACGGTTCGGATAAGCAGGGCAGGCAAGGAATATGTCAAAATGCCTTACGTTCAGCCAGATGCTCAAGGATATCTTGGCGTGAGCGCCAAACTTGTCGCAACTGCTTGCGGGATAACAATTTCAACTGGTCGCCGACATAAGGTGAACCTGGTTGAGTTGCATTACCGTAACTGTTCAGTGTCATCGCTTTTACAGGTTGAGAAAATTCAATTGCAGCAACATATGAATCACCAGCAACAGATTTAAAGCGCCCATCTGACAGTGGGGCAAAATTGAGGACGCGGAAAATGCCTAGATATCCATCACCACCATTTGCAGGCAAATCTATATCACCAGACTGGAGCCGGAAAACATCTCCCCATGCTACATCTAAAGACCCATAAGTTTTTTCCACCTTAGCTGCAACAGTTAAGAGTGTTGTGACTGCACTTTGAGGATTAGCTAAACCATCAGGTGTAGTAAATGGGGAATTCTCACTCCAGGGTTTGCTAAATACACTATCGAGGTCTATCGCGTCAGCCCAAGAAGCGAATAATACTGCACCCCGACTGTCTGCATTTGCTTGCCGATCCCAAGCTGAAAGTACATCAGCACATCGATTAGCTAATTCGCTTTTGTAATTGCGTATAGCCGGAATCAACTCATCCAAAAGGCGATCTGCTAGTTCCATCCGTGTTGATTGTTTATTAGAAATCATTTCAGCTAAAGAGATTTTGTCATCCTCTGCTAGCATCCTGAGGGAACGTTGCGCTCGAAAATATATTGGCCCGCGTGGTGCCATATAAGATGGATAATTATCTGGATTGAGAGCCTGTGGGAAGGTTGTTGTCCAAGGTGGGTCATTTGCATTTTGCAACCAGCCGCTTTTTGGGTCAATTACGCGTGGCAAATCTTCATATGGATGAGTTTTCGTCCATAAGGTTTTAGATGTATCGCCGGGAATTAAACCTTGCCAGTATTCAAAATCGCCTTTTTGACGAATTGGCACTTGACCGTTGAACAGGTGCATGATGTGTCCTTCTCGGTCTGCATACATCACCGTGAACATGGGTAGTTGTAACCGTTCCAGTACAGTTTGAAACTGGGTGAGGTTTTTGGAGCGTGCCATATCCCACCACTGCTCTAGTACACGTGGTTTATCAAGACCTACAACACGCAATGCTACAGTTTTACCGTCTTTGCGCGATATGACAGGCCCGTGGACAGAACTGCGGATTAAAAGTTTTTGTGAAAGCAGTGCCCCGTCTTTTTGTTTGACTTTCAAAGAGAGGGTTTTTGTCTCAAAGGGTCGGACTTGGCCATCAAAGCGATAACCATTGTTGGCTAGTTTTAGTTCGTAGGCATCCCATCCATCAAGAGTATTTACTGTATGAGTCCAACCCAAATTATCGTTGAAGGCGATCGCTAAAACAGGAATACCTACCAGCGTTGCTCCATAAGCATCGATTCCTGGTGCAGTAATCTGTGCTTCATACCACACAAATAAATCAGACCAAGGTAAGTGTGGGTTGGCCAAGAGCATAGCATGACCATTCTCAGTATGTGATGGTGCGATCGCCCAACCGTTAGAGCCTGCTTGTGTCTCCTTCTGACTCACATCTGCAACTTGCTCTGGATTCACAATAAAAGTGAAATTCAGTACCCGCATCTGATGAGCCAGCACGTCTTCGCCTTTAACAGGCAAAACGATCTCAACTTCATCAGCAATCAGATCCTTATGTTCTTGAGCATAAGCATTAATTCCAGCAGCAAAGGCATCAAGATAACCGCGAAACTCTCGACTTTGTGCCAAATACCATGAATGGGAGCGTTCTGGTACTCCCACAGTCTGTACCCACTTATCTGATTCTAGGTACTCATCTCCCCAATATTCCGCAGCACGTCCCCGTGCTTGACCGTAGAGCTGCAAAAGCAGGTTACCATGACTCTGCATCTGGGCCCAACCAAAAGATCGGAAGGCACTTTGGTTATCCTTCGCATAGATATGCGGTACACCATAGGTGTCCCAAAGTATTTCAGTTTTAGTTAATTTAGGTGGGGAACCAAAACTCTGGCTTCCTACAAGCAAAACAAACATCAGAGTGAGTAAGAATGAGAAAACTCTGATGATATAGCGTCCACTGCGAAAACGCTTTAGACCCATAAGACTAAACAACTGTATTTTGCTAATAAGCATTAGGGTTTTAGCACGTTAATAAGAAACCTGAGAAATCTGATTTTATGTGTTTCAAACAGTGCGATCGCTGTTTTTACTGGTTAGAGTTTTAAAACTCCTCCTGACATTATTACTCAATAGTGTCCCTTTCAATTATTTTTATTTTTGCAGCGATCGCTATTAATAGTTAATGCAAATATATTGACATAGCTTACGCAGCCCAGATATACTGAATCGCTTATAAACCAAAATCTATTGAGAATTATTACTTTTATTACTTAACCTGTACTGATTATTTATTGAGAGTGGTGACAAGCAGTCGGTTTATTATTCTGGTTTTCAACCCAAGTTCTCTTTGGTCACTTCATATCTATCTGGCGATGCACTGAGCGTAGTTAAAGTGAGTTATTTTCCCTCCTGCCTCCTGCCTCCAATCCTCAGCAAGAACTACCTTCGTTGATAAAATTTACATATGTTAATATGAACTTTTTGGTTTAAGTACGGTTATTCGGTATGGTTCCCATAAAGACTGTTCTTCAAAATTCAGAGCAAGTCACTCGGTTGTTTTCTCATCTCGAATTCGATGGAAAAAAGCTCAATCATCAACCGGGTAGTGTATTGGGAAGTAGTGCATTAATTGTGGGAACCACCATCGGGGCTGGGATTCTTGCCTTACCAGCGGTTACTCTGCCATCTGGGATTGTACCATCCACATCTGGGCTAATTGCTGTTTGGCTCTACGCTTTAGTTTCAGGGTTATTGGTTGCAGAGGTAACCTTAAATACGATGCGAACAGAAGGGCGTACAAATATAGGTTTTTTGGGAGTTGTTGAGAAAATCCTTGGTAAGGTGGGAGGGCGACTTACAGGCGGGGTATATTTATTCATGCACTATGCCCTCTTAGTAGCATACATTACCGAAGGTGGAGATATTTTAGAATCTGCAACGGCAAAAATCTGGAGTGTGGAGATATTGCCTTCGTGGGTGGGGACAATGGCTTTCACGCTCTTTTTTGGTGGCATTATGTATCTTGGGCGAGAAAAGTTTATTGAGAAATTAAACAGCGCCTTTGTCGGAATTGTCATCGTTTCCTTCTTGGGACTATTATTGTTGGCAGGAGGACACATTCAGATTACCCAACTGTTATTTCAGAACTGGAGTGCCCTTGGTAGTGCCATTTCTGTGATGTCTGTGGGGCTATTTTTCCAAAATGTTGTGCCTCTAGTTGTGACGCAACTCGAAGGTGATGCCCACAAAATTCGTCAGTCTATCTTTATTGGTTCTGTGATTCCTCTAATTATGTTCTTGGCATGGAATACCGTAATTTTAGGAAGCATCAGTCCTGATATGCTACGTGCCACATCTAACGGTAAAATCATTTTTGACCCACTGCAAGTTCTCCGAGCAGGTGGTGCGGGGGAATGGTTAGGAGTGCTAGTATCCATTTTTTCAGAGTTTGCGATCGCTACATCATTCATTGGATTTGTGTACGGCTTGCTGGATTTATTTAAAGATATTTTCCTCATTGCACAGCGCAAACTTTCTAGTCGCCTCCCCCTCTATTCGCTGGCTATTTTACCTCCAATGACTCTTGGAACGCTCAATCCCAGCATCTTTTTTACTGCTCTAGATTACACTGGAACATTTAGTATCTCAGTTTTAGGTGGAATTATTCCGGTGCTAATGAGTTGGAAGCAACGTCAAGAACAAGACAACTCAGATGGCATAAATCAACCACTCGTTCCTGGTGGGAAGGTGACGCTCATTGTCATGCTTGGAGTAGCATTAGCCATGATGGTAAGACCAATTGTGTCAATTTACACAAACTAAAACCATCAATAAAAGTTATAATGTATTATACTATAATACATAAGTAAGATAATAAATTTTTTTCGCTCCCCTTAAAAACGAAGTATGTACCAAAAAACAATGACTACTTCATCAAATGAATGATTCTCGGCTGGTCAAAATCAGCAAATATCTCAGCAAATATTTGCGACACACACCGGATGCAATTGGAATTAAACTTACCCTCAATGGCTGGGTTGCTGTTGATGAACTACTTATCGCTTGTGCTAAAAATAAGTTTCCGATTACCCGTCAAGAATTAGAAACGGTAGTTGAATACAACGATAAACAACGCTTTTCTTTTGATTCTACAGGTACTCTGATTCGTGCGAACCAAGGACATAGTGTAAAAGTCGATTTACAATTGGAAGCTGTTGTTCCCCCAGATGAGCTTTATCACGGCACGGCGCGTAAATCTGTAGAGTCAATTCTGCAAACAGGACTTTGCAAAATGTCACGCCATCATGTCCATTTGTCGAAGGATATTGCAACAGCAAAAGCTGTTGGTGCAAGATATGGAAAAGCAGTAGTTTTTGCTGTATATGCTGCGGCAATGCATCAGGCTGGTTACACTTTCTATTGTTCTGCTAATGGTGTTTGGTTAGTGGATAATGTGCCACCTGAGTATCTACAAAAAATTTGAATTTTAACTGGTCGCGGCGAGGAGTCCCCCACCATACCCTATGTTCGTGGCGGGAGGAACGCCGCTCCGGTACTAGGAACTAGGGACTGGGGACTGGGGACTGAAGACTGGGAAACATCCCAAATTTTTTGGGATGGGTCAGAGCAACTTCCATAATTTTTCGTTTTATAACCCAATAAATAGTCCCTTTTACTTAGCTCACTGCGGGCGCAGATGGCAAATTTTGCACCCTCACAGGCAAATTGCCTCGCTGTAGCTCTGCCTAAACCTTTATTAGCAGCTGTCACTAAGCAATTTTGCCACGGAGTTGCAAATCCATAATCTTGATTTTTCTTATTTAGAGTAACTTGAAACCGAGGTGATGAAGAGCTTCACGTAAGCGATCGCGTCCTCTCAGTGAATCTACGGTTGCAATCCGTTGGGCTGAGTGTTCTGACCAATCACCAGGGATATTCATCTTTTGTTCAGTATAGAATTCTTTGATGATGTCGTTGTAATGAGCGATCGCTTCTTGTTGATCTGCCAATTTATAAGTTTCGTGGTGCAGCACAGCTGATTGTGGCAAACGTGGCTTAATCGCTGCTTCTACCTCTGGATTTGCATAGCCGACACACAGCCCAAATACAGCATACACAGAGGAGGGCAAATTCAAAATATCTGCTACCTGCTGCGGGTGGTTGCGAATTCCACCGATATATACTGTACCTAAACCGAGTGACTCGGCTGCAACTGTTGCATTTTGCGCCGCCAATGCTGCATCAACTGTTGCCATCACAAACATTTCCAAGTATTCCAGCGCATCGTGAGATATGCCACGACTGTCAGCAACGGAACTTAGACGCGCCAAATCTGCTAACCAAACCAAAAATAAAGGAACCTGCTTAATATGTGCTTGGTTCCCCGCTAACTTGGATAACTCCTCCTTGCGTTCTTGATCTTCAACTGCTACCACACTCCAGGTTTGCAAATTAGAGGAAGTAGATGCAGATTGGGCGGCTGCAATTAGCAACTCCAGAGTTCCTGGTGGTAGAGGATCGGATAAATAAGACCGAATTGAACGGTGAGATAATAGTGCTGTTAGAGAATCATTCCATTCAATTTCGGGATTGAAGGGAATTTCACCGTAGCGCGATCGCAGCAGTTCTGTATAATTAGTCATAGTAAATTGATTTATGTTTATCAATACTTTTTTGCCTATTATCCCAGTGCTAAAAACACAGTACTAATTCAGCAAATCAGGTTCTTCGCGCACAATTCTGTCATAAAGGGGCTGGAAACCGAACCACCCACTTGTATGCGACCCCACTTGAGTTTGTGTTAAACGGGCTGTTTCGTGTTTGATAGTAGTAGGTCTACCCGCAGCTTCTGCCAGTAATTGGGCTTGGCACGATCGCTCTAAGTTAATGTACCAAAAGGCAGCTTCATCTACCGTATGTCCCACAGTTAAAATGCTGTGGTTACGCAGGATTATGGCTTTGTTTGTCCCCAAAGTTTCCGCCAGTCGCTGACTTTCAGAAGTTTCTAAAACAACACCTGTGAAATCATCAAATAGGGCATGGTCTTCGTAAAAAGCACAAGAATCTTGAGTCAAAGGGTCAAGGAGACGCCCTAAACTAGACCAGGCTTTACCATAAATTGAATGGGCATGAGCCGCCGCAATCACATCAGGACGAGCTTCATGAATCTGAGAATGGATGGCGAAAGCAGCTCGATTCACTTCAGCATCACCTTTAACTACCTCGCCTTCTCTGTTAACTAACAGCAAGTCAGAAACTCGGATGTGACCGAAGTATGTTCCTAATGGATTCACCCAGAAATGGTCTGTAAACTCTGGATCACGAGCTGTAATATGGCCGGCGATTCCCTCACTGAAACCAAACTTACCGAATAGGCGAAAAGCTGCGGCTAGGCGTTGCTTGCGGTGCAGACGTTCGTCTTCAACTCGTTCAAATACAGGGGGTTTTGGTCTAGGGTACTTGGGCATATTCTTTTTCTTCTTTCTCTTTGCAGGAGCGTTGGAATATCCACGAAAGGATTTGAGGCTATGAGATTCTGGGATGACCTAGTAACGCAAGATGCAACCAATATCATTATCCAGAAGATGGATGGATACAAATGCGCTCTGGGATGTGGTTTTGACGGCGTGGATATCACCATCTGGGGGTAACAGGCGGTAAATATCCCCTGTTTGAAGCGATGGCTAGGTTGGGCTACGCCTACACACTTCAGTTATTTGTAATTGTGCGTGTCCCTGTGCATCGCCGTTATCTACACGGCGATAGACTGTTTATTCATAATTCCTCCGTTTGGGAGGCGACTAAGATTAATATCAAATTTTTTTATCTTTGCCGACAATAATATTAGTAGTTTTAACACCGGGGTGAATCTTGAAGCCAAGTTGCTCAAGTGTGAGATGAGAAAGGGACTCCTTCAGAATTATAGTAAAGGGATATCGCTGGAAGACAGTAGCTTTACCTTGTGATAATAGCAGCCTAGCACAGCTGATGCGTACTGGATACAACGGTTGTTGGTTAGCATCGAGAATCAATACTTTACTCATGTAATTTTGAATTTTAGATTTACGATAGCGAGTCGGCAGAATGGCAGGCTGTGCCAAGAAAGCTTTAAGAGCAGGAGTATGAGTTTTTTTGGATTGTCCCCATACAATAAGACACTGAAGGAATTGACTAAGCGTTGTGGCAATACAAATAAGAATTTTTTAAAACTGATTCAGCAACTTTTTTATTACTCCTTTGATTAAAGGAAAGATAAGAATGAGAGTCTATAGGTAAACTCCAGGACTCTTGCCTTTACCGCTCATTAAGGATTTTTAAGGAATAAATCATCCAATTTTGTGCAGTAATTTCATAAGCATTACTTGGATATTTTTTATTGGGAAGTCTTTTAGCCGCGATATTAATTCCTTTATGTACGGTAAGTCAGTCGACTAACCGTTTAATGACTACAAGCAGAAATTATCACATACAAATTTAAAAATCAAGTCGATTGTCACGAGTTCCAGGTGGAAGCAATGTTTTTAAATAGTGCAGATCAGTAAACCAAAAAGTTTTTCCCAAAGAGCGATCGCTAATTAAGTATACTTAGCTCAAAGTGCTATAAATTACTTAATATATAATTAATGCTTATATTTATTGAAAGGGTTAAAAAAATGAAATGATCAGAGTAATGTGTAGTATATTGACTAAAAAAAATGAGCGTTTCATCATCAGAACTAGCTTTAACAGATTCAGAAACTCTTGATGAGGTTATTGAGTGCTTAGTAGAAAATTTTTCCATTGAAACTTAGGGGGTATGTGACCAGCAAACGTTGTTTGAAATTTTAACTTATGCTGCCAGTAGTGGAGATAGTATTGAGAATACAGCCAAATTATTAAAGAACGTTCCGACAGCTAATGATATTAGATATCATCTCAATAAAATCAACAATTTTGAGGAATTAGAGGCGCAAA
>NZ_JACJTR010000006.1 GCF_014698795.1 Nostoc sp. FACHB-892 | reverse complement strand
TGTCATTGATGGAGTTCAAAGAAGAGGTGAAAAGAGAAGCTACAGTACACAACGTGTAAAATTTGACTCTCATTCTTCTGCTTAATTTTTTGTTACATACTTATAAAATTTCACCACGACTTACTTATCTTCGCAATGCAGAACATGGAATCAAATCCCGGATGCAATTGCGGGAAAATGAAACCAGTATCTCCACTACCTCCAATCACCACGTTTGGGTTTTTCTGACAAGCTTCCATTAAAGCTGTGGGGTTGGCTTTAGTGCGAATCACTCTGCCATCGTGGCGGCGGGCTACTTGTTCAATAGCACTGGAAGCATGAACCGGTACTACTACCGTTCCTCTGGGGTTAGCCGTCAAAATCATGTCTACCATCAGTGCTGTTAACATTTCCCCACGAATTGGGAAGCCTGATTCATCAACTAAAATTAGCTGTTCTCCATTAGCAGATACTTGCACACCAAAGTTAGCTTTCAATGCCTCCACTACATGACCTAACTGAGTCAGCAGTCCTTCGCGATCAGTGATTGACATCGCCGTTTTATTGACACTAGCATTCAGTACTACTGCATCAGCACCAAATTTATCCAACATTTGGGGTAAAACTGCCCCCGATACCGCATAAACATAGTCAATCACCACTTTTGCTCGGCTGTTGCGGAGTGTATGAACGTGCAAAAGTTTCTCAAAAGCAGTGCAGTAGCGATCCATGACTTGACTGGGATAAGATACATCGCCAATTTCATGAATTAGCGCCCGCCGCATATCTTCCTTAAAATAAGCCCCTTCAATTTTCTTTTCCAGGGCTTTGGTGATATTAATGCCCTTGGCATCCATGAATTCAATCAAAATGTAGTCAGGGCGATCTGGGTGTACGCGCACATGGATACCACCAACTACCGACATTGTGGGTATAACTGTGCGGGCAATGGGGATAGCTGTAGCATCGAGGTTTTGAATATCAATACCTACTGACATCAAACCAGCAATAAGCGATCGCGTCACCATCCGAGAAATATTACGCTGGTCACGGGAAACCGTTACTTTAGAGCCAGGTTTCAAAGTAGAACCGTAAGCAGATCCCAATTTAACAGCGAATTCTGGGGTGATGTCGATATTAGCTAATCCTTGGACACCACGTTGCCCAAATAAATTCCGTTGAGCGGTGTTCCCCCAAATCAAGTTAATGTTTAAAACTGCCCCTGACTCAATCTTTTTACTAGGCCAAACGCGCACGCCAGGGCTAATTTGAGCTTCTTCTCCCACCGTAGAAAGCGAACCCACAACAGCAGCTTCTAATACATGGGCACGGCGGTCTACACGAGTGCCACGGGAAATTACACAGGCAGAAAGATGTGCTTCATCGCCAATAAATGCCCCATTCCACACTATGGGACGTTTGAGATTTGCATCAGCGCCAATAGTGACATTATCACCAATTACCGTTCCTGCTTCAATCTGGACTCTTGCCCCGATGCGGCAATTATCACCAATCACTGCTGGGGTTTCAATCACAGCCGTCTGATCGATGTAAGTATTTTGACCCACCCATAGCTCATGAGAAACTTCTTTATAGGCAAAATCGAGATTTACCTTCCGATCTAGTGCGTCATACTGAGCCTCACGATAAGCATCTAAGTGACCAACATCGCACCAGTAACCTTGAGCGATGTAACCATACATCGGCTCATCCTTTGCTAGTAGTAAAGGGAATAAGTCTTTGGAAAAATCACATTCAATGTTTGCTGGCAGATAATCCAAAACTTCTGGTTCAAGAATGTAAGTGCCAGTATTGACGGTATCAGAAAAAATTTCACTACTAGAGGGTTTTTCTAAAAATCGCCGAATTCGTGCTTCCTTATCAGTAATCACCACTCCAAATTCAATTGGGTTGGGAACCCTGGTCAAAATCAAAGTAGCTTTTGATTTATTTTGTTTGTGAAATGCGATCGCTGCTGTAAGGTCAAAATCTGTTATGCTATCGCCGCTAATGACTAAAAAAGTTTCATCAAGAAGTTCAGCAATGTTTTTCACACAGCCTGCTGTACCCAGAGGCTGATCTTCTTCGACGGCATACGTCATCTGGACACCAAAATCGCTGCCATCTTGAAAATAGTCTCGCAAGACATCAGGTAAATAATGTAATGTCGCAATAACTTCTGTGATTTGATGTCGTTTGAGGAGATTGATAATATGTTCGGCAATTGGTCGATTTAGAATCGGCACCATCGGTTTGGGCAAATCGCAAGTTAACGGGCGAAGCCGCGTTCCCGAACCGCCTGCCATCAGCACTGCACGCATAAATCCTCCTTAACTAGTTACAGCTTTAGCTGCTTCAATACCCATGAGATATATTCTGTTCTTCCTTCTTTAGTCTCCTATGGATATTGATATTTGAGGAACTCCCACAAGATGCATCTCGATTAACGTAGTCTCTAACGGAGTTAAAAAACAGCAGGGGTAGAGCAGGTAAGTCTTTGGGGTAAATTCAAATGAAGGTTTTTAAAGCAGATAAATATAATATAATCAGCTAAACCAAGCATCAAGCTGGATGGGGGTGGAATCAATAAAACTAATCCCTGTAATTTTTCTTACACGTGTATGCAAGAAACAACATCATAATTGCTACATCTATAAAATCTTGTAAATTCATTCATAGTAGCGATCGCGGCTTGGAGACGCATCGTCGTAGACATTGCCGATTCGCTTTGTCCACTGCTCAACTAAAGCTTGGAATCTTTATGCGTCATAGCTTAAAGCTTTTCTTAGTGACATTTGGCTTTGGGTCTAAAAATTTACTTTTTAATTACAAATTTTGAACATTGCAGCATGATAATTTATACACAGATAATATAAGGTTAATAAACGCTTACGCATCTAACATTAATGCTAGATATAAAATTTTAGGTTTTTTCCATTACGTTTTTTTGCAGAAGCAGCAACAGCACGATCCAGAACTAATTTGTCGGATTAAAGCCCTTTTAATCAAAGTTATTGATTGATTTGGAGATCAAGTGATGAATAAGGAAACCTTAACAGATTCGTGTGTAGCCTACAAATTCAATGAAAATAACTTTGCTGTAGAAGATGAGGCCGTATGCCTCAGATACTTCGAGGAACAAGTTCTCGATTCACAGAAGTACTGGCGTCGTTTAGGCGGACGGCCGGACTTCTCCGGAAAAGTCATTCTTGAAATTGGCTGTGGGCATGGCGCACTGTGCATCGATGCAGCTATTTCGGGAGCGCAACGGGTGATTGGTCTTGACCTCATTGGTAGCCGTATCGAATTTGCTAATCGGATCGTAGCGGAACGCTTTCCTGATATCGCCGAAAGGATAGAGTTTCATCATTTGGATATTAGCGAAATAGCACTTGAAGGCGAGGTCGATGTCGTAATTTCCAAAGACACTTTTGAACACATTATGAACCTAGATCAAGTTCTGAACTCAGTAAAACGGGTTTTGCGGAAAGGTGGTTTACTGATAACTGGCTTTAGTCCACTCTATTACAGCCCCTTTGGCGATCACGGATTCCACGCAATTGGAAAGCGCTTTAAGCTACCGTGGGCGCATCTTATTCTTGGCGATGCACGTGTTGTGGCCGCTTATAATAGACACCATCCGGGAGTTAACTGTCATTCGATGTATGACCTAGGACTCAATAAACTTAAACGCCGCGACTTCCTGCAAGCCTTTGAAAAAGCCGGATTTGAAATTGTTAGCGAAACCGTGAATGCTGTTGAAGAAGCTTCTAAGCTTATGCCATTGTTTCGCCTTCTGAACAAAGTTCCTGGACTGGAAGACTACACAACTGTCAATATGTACGTTGTGCTGCGTGAGACTTAGTTGTATGCCTAAGCCATGCTCCGCTCCTTAGTTTATTGGCAATTATAAAGTTCATATTCGTAGCCGTCTATACTTGGCAAAAATTGACGATCAGACTTAACGCAAGTTTTGACGGCTTCTGCTACGGGAGCGCGAAAGTTTACCAGCCACAAGTCAAGAGGTCGTGGTAATTTATTTAGAGTATTTTCCAGAGCAATGGTGGAACTATTCGGGTCTTGCTCTTGATGAGCAAGAAGAAACAGAGGTTTTTGGGGTGAATTTGCAAATTTAAACTCCCTAGCTACCCCCATCATTTCTCCAGTGTGTATATAAGTTTTATGAGTAGTGGCAATCAGCGCTGGTGCTGAGGAAGTTTGTTGAATTAGCTGCACAAACAGGTCAGGGCGATAATATTTTTGATAGCCGAGATTGCAGATGACTGTAACTGCACTGATAAATCCCATTAGCCAAATTAACATCACGGCTTTTTTGCCGTTTATTCCCCATCTGCCTATGCTTTTTCTCCCATTTTTCCCTTGCTCTTTTCCCATCCATTCTTTGGGGGAATGCCAACAAACTGCAAGACTTGCTCCTAGTAAAACCACGATCGCAGGAAAATAAACAAAGTTATATCTAGCACCCCTGGTCAGGTCAATACCGAAAAAATACGTAAATATAAAGAACAAAGCGATCGCACTAATAACTACTCCAGCAAGCACTTGAATCATAATCCGGCTTTCTGGGTGCTGTAGTTGAATCTTGATGCCACGCAGCAAAATTGGTACTGCCCAAATAAAGAAAACCAACATTACCACTCCAGAAGGAATCACAACTAATAGCTGTGAAGATTCAACTGGCAGGAGGGAAATCATTGCAATCAATGTTCCTAAAGCTTGAAAAATTGGGCTTAACCAATCTAGTCCGACGCGTGAACTCTGAATCCACTCAGTCAAATTACTACGATTTTTATTCTCTAAAAATATTGGTAGCCAAATTAAACCCGCCACCAAAGTACCTATAGCAACGGCATAGATGCGCCGCCAGGGAGGAGAGAAGAAAAGAGAAAATTGTTTGTTAGTTTGCAATTGAAGCCAAGCAAGAAAAATCAAAACTACAGCTTCTGTGCATAGGGTAAGGCTGAAGAAGTAATGAGTAGCAAGACCTAAAGCATTAATTTCTACCCATAAAAGTGCTACCCATATAGGTAAAGGTGTGCGGTTTTGAATATGACGTGTGGCAATTACTAAGCAGATCAGAGAAGCAGTTACCCATAAGGCTGCCAAACTGTAATGTCGTGCTTCTTGGGCTAAAAATACGCCGTAGGGTGATACTGCCATCATAGCAGCAGCCAAGTGTCCCACTAATGGCGAGCGAAACGCTACCCTACCTAATATGTAAGTACATGGAATGGAGGCAGCACCGATTATAGCTGGTAGCGATCGCGCCGCAAACAGCGATACTAATCCTCCGTCGCTCTTAAATAATTTCATCCACAGGTAAGCCAGCACAAAATAGAGTGGTGGATGCGTATCTTGTGTAACTAAGTTATGAACTACATCACCAATACTAGCTGCTGGGTTTGGTTGCAGTGGTTGTAATAAGATATCAGGTGCGATCGCTAGATCTAGGGGAACTGATAAAAAAGTATTCCCCAAGCTAAACACCAAGGTAGAAAACTCATCAGTCCAAGGAGGCTTTGCAGTCAAGTTCGCTAGGCGCAAACTGATGCCAATAAGCAACCACATCAAGTTCAGCAAAGGGTGAAGCCAGGAAGGAGGGAGGCGAGTCTGCCAATCATGCCAATACTTGCGTTGTGAGGCAGGGTTTGTATCAGCCAGAGATGGAAAATGGGTAGCAGACGCAGGTAGCAACGAGATAATTTTTCTGTAAAAATAAAATGCACCTTGGAAAAAAGCTCTCATTGCCGGGCCTCACAGGAATGGACTTGTAGATTTGACGTTTTAGATTTCAGTTCGTTCTTAAGCCTAAGAACAAAAATCAAAATCTCAAATCTATCGTTGTGATTATTTCACATCAGTGACGCGCCAGCTAAGTTTCAAATTAATCCAGAAATTCCAGATAGTAGCAACTGCGATCGCAATAAAGTTGGCAATATAACGGTTAGGGATAAGGAAATTAAATACCAAATTTAATACCAGTACATTCAATACCAGTCCAGCAAGACAAATGGCGTTGAATTTCATAAACCGCTTCAGGCGTTGATGCCATTCTTGCTGTCTAGCGCTGACATCAGCAAATGTCCAAGCATCATTCCAGAAGAAATTATTTAAAATCGCAATTTCACCAGCAATAATTTTGCTGCGTGTCAGTGGCCAAGCCAAAGTAGTCGGATCACTGAGCAAGTAAAGCACTGCCATATCGACAAATACGCCACTAAAACCAACCAATCCAAAGCGGAGGAATCGACCAATGGGGAAATTGACTTTTTTACTCAACCGTCCTACTCGTCCTGTGGAAAGCCGCAACCGTACCAAGTGGTGGATGTAATCTATATATTGTTTCCATGTCACTTTACTCTCACCCTCTTTGCGTTCGCAGAACACATAGCCAACTTCGGCAACTTGGTCTACTTTTCCCCGCCCAATTACTTCTAGAAGAATTTTGTATCCTACAGGATTGAGTGTTGCATTGGCGATCGCACTCCGCCGCACCATAAAATAACCACTCATGGGGTCAGAAACTCTACCCAGTACCCCCGGTAAAATCACCAAGCCTAACAACTGAGCGCCACGAGACAGGAAACGTCTAACAACACTCCAGCTACTAACACCGCCTCCGTCCACATGACGGCTAGCTACTGCCAAATCTGCTCCCTGCTTAACACTACCCAACAATTGCATCAGCACTTCTGGTGGATGTTGCAAATCTCCATCAATCACACCCAACACATTCCCTGTGGCTGCTTGCCACCCCCGAATCACTGCTGAGGACAGCCCCCGTTCCTCTTCGCGTCGCATCACCCGCAACTGAGGGTATTCTGTCGTCAAGAATTGTGCTATTTCCCAAGTTCGGTCTGGGCTATCATCGTCTACCACAATCAGTTCATAACTTCCTGGAATAGATTCATCCAGTAACTGACTCAATATGCTGACTACATTCTTGATATTGTCACGCTCTTTATAAGTAGGAATTACTAGAGAAAGATAAATAGATTCACCACTTGTAACCACACTGTTAGGGGGCAACTCTGAAATCTTTAGAGGACCAGTTGGTACTGTTAACAGTGAGTTGGATGAGTTTGTCTTCATAGTTTCACATTACAGAACAAGGATGGTAAAGACCGAGGAAAATAAAGCTAAACATCTGCTGGCTTTATTGACTGAATCTGATTGTCAAAATTTGATGAATACTTTTGTTACAGTTGGCTATTCTGAAAAGTTTAGTAATTCCCGCAACTCAATTCAAAAGTTTTTCATAAACTTCATCTAAACTTTATATCTTACCGCTTATATTTATAGTGTTTTTTCGATTCTTCTATAATTTTTTATACAATCAATACTGTACCATATAAGCTAGCTAAGTCACCAAATATACAGTTTATCAGGACTATGCGAAGGCTTTTTTGTATTAGTACTTAGTACAGCTAATGTACTAATCGGAAATCATTCGTGACGAGATAGTAAGCTGATGTGCGCCTAAATTATATCAACACTCTTTACGGCCGTTAACTCTTAACTGTTGACGGTTAACGGTTATCAGTCATCAGCCTTCATGTAAATGTTCAAGTTAAATGCGTAACAGTTTAGCTGTAGGGTGTGTTACGAAGACTGTAAGTAAAGCGCCATTTTAGGTTTTCGGTACGTTACGCTAACTACACAGTCTTCTAGTTATTTACACTTACTGATTAAGTAGTGGTTGACAAAATCTTAAAATTGGTAGGAAACAACAAAGTGGTGAATCAAAAACAAGAGCTAATTACATTCTGAATCCTGAACTCTAACTTCGGAATTCTTCTTGAATCCAGATAATATCAAGACTATTTAGTAAATAAACTTCCGCTTTTATACACAGCAATGTTATGCCCTACAACAGATGTGGCTTCAATAAATCAAAACTGCTGTAAATTATAGATAATTATATCTTAAACGTAAGAGCAGCAAAGCAATTCAAAATTTTTGCGTAGCATCTGGTAGAGAAGAAACGCAATTTTAGCCAGCATTTTGCCCCTTGATAGCATACTAAATTAAATGCATATTAATTTAATAAAGTCAAGTTTTTTCCACTTTGCCAAGAGTTTGTCAATATTTAGCGACATATATAAAAATAAAGCTAATAAAATTTAATATATTAGTAAATAAATATACTATTTAGCAGCCATTGGGCTGTAAATATCTCGGAAGTAACAGCATAAAATCCCCCAAGAGGGCATTGTAAAAAAGGTGAAAATTTTGTTTGTTATTAATTTAATGTCTTCGTTTTATTGCTTGTATTGACTAAATAGACTAAATAAACATCTGAAATACAGGGTAGATCATGCATATTCCTGATGGATTCGTTTCTGTTCCCGTGGCAGGGGCTACTGGTTTAGCGAGTATAGCAGCACTCTTTATTGCCTTCGGGCGATCGCAAGAGGCTTTTGGTATCCGCCGTGCGCCGATACTGGGGCTAACCACCGCTTTCATTTTTGCCGCCCAGATGATCAATTTTCCAGTAGCAGGAGGTACTAGTGGTCACTTGTTAGGGGGAACCTTAGCAGCGATCGTTTTGGGTAGTCCGTGGGCAGGAACGTTGTGTATCGCCACAGTTTTAATTATTCAAGCTGTGCTGTTTGCTGATGGTGGCATTACAGCCTTAGGAGCGAATATTTTGAACATGGCAGTAGTTGGTGTTTGGGTTGGCTGGGTTTTAACCCAAACCTTGCAACGGCTATTGGGGGGGTCTAAAGGACGCTTACCCTTGGCTGCTGGTATAGCTGCTGGCCTAAGTGTAGTGGTAGCCGCCATAGCTTGTGCCATTGAGTTAGCCCTTTCAGGAACTGCACCCGTAGCCATAGTTTTAGCAGGTATGGCTGGTGTGCATATTCTGATTGGCATTGGCGAAGGGATAATTACTGGGGGTGTGCTGACTTACCTAGCCACCGCTCGACCAGATTTGTTACCAGGGGAACAGCAGGAGTTTCGCGGTTGGTCTATACCCATTGTCGCCATTTTCTTGATTGCGGGAGTACTTTCACTCTTTGCCTCAGCATGGCCTGATGGTTTGGAAAAGGTCGCCGAAAACATGGGCTTCATCGACTTAGCCGAGAAAGTACGGGTAACTGTACCGACTCCCTTAGCTGACTATGGGATTGAGGGTTTAGGGCCAATTGGCACAAGTATCGCTGGATTGGTGGGAGCTGCGGTTTGTTTTGCTGTGGCCTTTGGGATTGCCAAGGTGGTGAAACCGAATAATGCTTAAACTTTCCTTGCCGTTACGTTTGCAACTGTCACTAGTGGTTGTGGTGGGAGCAGCTTTATTAAAACATCATGCTTGGTATTGCTTAAGTGTATATGGCGCGATCGCACTTTTGTGGGTTTGGCTGTTGCACGTACCAATTCCCCGCTTAGGGGGATTACTCGGTACAGAATTGATCTTTTTGTCATTGCTGGCATTGCCCTTGGGATGGGAACGAGCCAGTTTTTTGCTAGTTCGTTCTCTGGTTTGTTTGGTTACGATGAATAGTTTTTTGTTAACCTTACCACCCCACAGTTTTGGTATAGCCCTTAAAGGCTTACCTGTACCAGCACCTTTAAAGGAAAACTTGTTGTTAGCTGGGCAATATATGGAAATTTTGCTCTCAGAAGTGACGCGGATGCAACGTAGCGCTCAATTACGCGGTTTGAATGGAACTGCGGGATGGTTGCGCTACGCCAGTGCTGCCATGATTGGAGCCTTGTATCTCCGTAGTCTGGAAAGGGCAGAGCGAGTCTACGCAGCAATGGTAACTCGTGGATACAACGGGCAATTGCCCATAGATTCTCCCCTCAGACCAAAAGAGCGTTTTGCCATACTAGCAGCTTGGGCGATCGCTGCTTGTGTAACTCTTACTTCTTACAGAATTTAGCGAAGTTGTAAATATTGAGTTTGTGAATCTTGAAATCTTTAACTCCTAATCCCCAATCATCAACCCATAACCCCAACGCAGCCGTGGTCGAGGTTGAGAACCTGGTGTATGCCTATTCTAGCCAGGAGCCAGTATTACAAGAAATTTCTTTTACCTTAAATCCGGGCGATCGCGTGGCGTTGATGGGAGCCACAGGTTCTGGAAAAAGCACCTTGTTGGAGAACCTGATCGGCTTAAAACAACCGCAAACTGGGAAAATTACGATTAATGGTATCCTGGTAGAACCTAAAACTCTACCCCAAGTACGTCGCAAAATCGGCTTTAGCTTCCAAGATGCCAACGACCAACTATTTATGCCAACCATCTTGGAAGATATCACCTTTGGACCACGCAACTATGGAATGTCACCAGCCCAGGCAAGCGATCGCGCCCGGCAGTTATTAGCTGATTTTGGCCTTGAGGCCTACGCCAATCGTTCCGCCCACGAACTCTCTGGAGGACAAAGACGTTTGGCCGCCCTAGCCTCGATTTTAGCCCTAGACCCAACAATTCTAATTTTGGATGAGCCGACTAACGGTCTTGATCCAGCATGGCGGCGACATTTAGCGCAAGTGTTGTTAAAGTTGCCCATCCAGGTGATGTTAATTGCTTCTCATGACCTACATTGGCTAGGCAGAGTTACTCAACGTGCTTTGGTACTGTCTGGTGGTCGCATTCAAATAGACAGCAATATTCAACCACTTTTGCAAGATGGTACTACTTTAGACCAGTTGGGTTTACCGATAGGTTGGTAATTCCAGTAGAGAATGAGGAGCAGGGGAGGCAGGGGGACAAGGGGTGAAAACTTGCAACAAGTCTTTCTCCTTGTCCCCAAGTCCTCTTGCCCAATGCCCCCTACCTTAGTTATTTTATTTACTCCTAATATTGGGTACTATATTCTCGGTTTTATTGTTGTTGGGGTGTTAATGTCTGTTTCACATAAATATACTGTTATTACTCCTGTTACCCTAAGCATTGCTTTATTGATTACTAGTTGCAGCGAAAACAAAGCCTCCCAGTGCCAGCAGCTGATTCGAGTTGTGAATGCCGGAACTTCTCTGATTGATAAAAGTAAAGGAACGCAGGTGATCACCAGCATACAGCTATCTAAAGATTTAGAATTTGTGACTAAATCGATTAGGGAACTGAATTTAAAAGATCCTAAGCTGAAAGAATTTCAAGGCGGTTTTGTCAAAATTTTTCAAAATCTCAGTCAAGCGGTAGCCATTGCAGGTAAGGCGCTTGGTGCGACTAAAATAGCAGATGCCTCAACATCTGGTAGAGAAAAAATTCAAAAGGCAAGAGCCGAAATTGATTCAGCGTTAACAACAGCTATAACGGTTGGCAAGCAGTCGGATACGTTAATCAATCAGATGAATAAATATTGTAGCAAACCAGAATAATCTAAGGGAACTTCAAAAAATAAATTATCCAATTTTTGGAATCAAAACAATTTTTTCTCCCCCTGCTCCCTGCCCCCTGCCTCTATAACGTATCCCTTTGGGGAAGCAAGCTACGCGTAGCGTCCCGCAGGGATGGTATATTTTTTTATTTGGAAGTCCCTAATGTTATTTGGGGCATCGGATAAACAGGGTACTACTACGTTAGTTAGTTCTCAAGGGATAGCACAAGTATTTTACACTTTTGGCAAAAGTTTTAATATGCTTCTGGAACTCTGGCAGGGCAGAATGAAATCTATATAATAGCCATGACAGGAGCAATGTTCCAGTTAGGAAATTCCACCGGAAGATATTCAGTAGCCTTTTTGGCATGATACTTTCTTTCTATGGTAAATTTTACCCTAATGATTTTCTGGCTATACTAGTGGCTTAAGCCGATTAATTGATAAATCTCATCCCTTTGTATAAAATATATCAAAAAAATCAGACATATATTCAGTGAGCATTTATTTTTAAATGAGACAAAAATTTTGTCTGATATTGGAGGATATCAGTTTTCTTGGGGATTACAAAAAATTTATCTGTCAGGCTAACACTACAGAGTGAATCTAGATCAATCAAACGCCTTCTGAGTTAGCACCTATGAAAGAAGAATTGATAGCCAGAGTTGTACAGGTCTTGCGAATTAATATGAGTTGGATGACTTGGAATTTATTTCTGGCTTTTATACCTTTAGCTTTGAGTGTGTGGCTATTTCGCTTTAGGCGTGGTGGCTCTTTGCTTTGGTGGCTAGGATTCTTAGTTTTCTATGCTTTCTTACCGAATGCACCATATTTGTTGACTGATGTAATTCACCTGATAGACGATATCCGCACAATTCAATCGGTTTGGATGATTACTTTAGTACTTATTCCTGTGTATTTGCTAGTAATTATCGGTGGATTTGAAGCTTATGTAATCTCGTTAATTAATTGGGGTTACTACTTACATCGCATCGGCAAGAGCCAATGGATTTGGCGCGTTGAGTTGATTACCCATTTTCTCTGCGCTATTGGTATCTATTGGGGTAGATTTTTGCGTTTCAACAGTTGGGATTTGATTACTCAACCCGATGCCTTACTTACCAAAGGAATAGAAGAAATTCTAGGAAAACAGCCTCTGGTAATTATTGCTATCACCTTTGTGGTACTTGCAGGTTTGTACTGGATTATGAAACGAGTAACTTTAGGTCTTAGGCGATCAGATAGTAGAATAGGCATAAACTCAGAACGCGCTAACTCTAACACGCCAAACATTTAATGTTCACGGTGATTTTAGATTTTAAATTTGGGGTTTTAATTAGTAATTCCTCTAATTAAATTGCCTGTCAAAAGAAAGATGTAACTAAAACCATCCTTGAGGTGAAATAGATTCAGAAGCAAACGGTTGAAGTTCAACCGCCACCATCTGAGAATAACGTCCTATCAGATCATTGAATATCGATGGTCTGCTCTGATGTATCTGGTCACGTTGATAGGAGGAATATAATATGCAATTAATTTCTAGAGAGGAAATAAAGACATTAATAGAACAGCCAAAAGGAAATTGTGTTTCAATTTATATGCCAACGCACCCAGCCGGCCCAGAAGTGCGACAAAACCCAATTCGCTTTAAAAATTTGGTCAGGGAAGCAGAGACTCGTTTAATAGATGCGGGTTTGGAACAGGAAGATGCGATCGCATTATTGGAAAAATCCCAGGAAATTGATACCCAAGAGTTTTGGGAGCAAATAGGAGAGCAAGGGCTGGCGATTTTTATTTCTGAAAATATTTTTCGCTATTATCCCCTGCCAATTGATTTTCAAGAGTTGGTCGTGGTTACAGACCGATTCCACATTAAGCCACTGCTGCCAATTTTAAATGGTAATGGTCGCTTCTATATACTGGCTTTGAGTCAACAAGATGTCAGGTTCTTTGAAGGAACTCGCTACAGCGTCAAAGAGGTAGAAGTAGAAAATCTCCCTAAAAGTCTAGATGAAGCTCTGCAAAGAGATGATACTGCTAAAGAAGGTCAGTTTCGCATCGCAACATCAAAAGGGGGAACCTCCAATTCTTTTCAGCAACCAGGTACGTTTCACGGACAGGGAAGCCCTGACAGAGATAGACGCCAAGAAGACATCCTCCAATTCTTTCAAATTGTCGATCGCGCATTACACGATAGACTGAAATTGCAAAAAGCGCCTTTGGTACTGGCTGGGGTAGAATATCTCTTGCCTGTGTATAGACAGGCAAATACTTACCAGCATTTAATGGATGAAGCTATCACTGGTAATCCAGAAATTCTTAGCGCCCAAGAGTTACATGATCAAGCTTGGCCGATTGTCGAAGCTGATTTCCAAAAGTCACAGCAAGCAGTTTTGGAGCAATTTCACGAATTGTTTGGTGGTGATACTGGTAAAGCATCTAACAACCTCCAAGAAGTTGTCTCGGCAGCTTATTACCAACGAGTCGATTCATTACTAGTTGCAGTTGGTCAGCAACAGTGGGGTTTATTCGACCCTACCTCAGAAACGGTTTATTTGCACCCAGAAAAAGAAGCTGGTGATGAGGATTTGTTGGATTTTGTTGCTGCTCATACTTTATTAAACGGTGGCACGGTTTACGCTGTTCCCTTTGAAGAGATTCCATATAGCACAGCCGTTGCGGCAATTTACCGATATTAACAATTTCGGTTTTGCACGCGTAGGCGTAGCCCGTCGTAGACATCGCTACCCCACCAAATGAGTATATTGAGGTGGGGTCTTTTGTAATAGCGTTAAAAATTGACACTCCTGAAAGCTTCAGCATGGCGGTTTATTGTATTGCTGAAGCCTTGCTTCATTGCCGCCATTTGTAACGCGGAACCCATTGAAGGACTTCTTTAGCAAGTTGGGTGTTAATCAAGGCTTTGTAAGGTTCATTTTCATATTCATCACCTCCGCGCCACTCCACTTCAGGTAGTAGAGATTGAGCCATTTCTTGACTAGTTCGATGCGCCGAAGAAATGTCATCTGCACATAGCAGTAAGGTAACATGGCCAGGATTAGGACAGTGTAAAGCGGATTGCGCTGCTTCTGCTGCGTCTCTCACATCCAGAAAAGCGCCGTATTCCCAAAACGGATTCCACTCAAAATCGGGATTAGCTTGCCGATTAGAAATAATAAAATCGTAAGTTTCTTTATCAAATACACCAGGTGGTCGCAGACAAATAGTTGGGATACCTGTGCTATCGGTAAAATATTTGCACATTTCTTCACCAAGCCGCTTGGAAACAGCATAAGGAGTAGTTGGATAACAAGGATGATTGTCATCTAAAGGTAAATAATCCGGTTTTCTCTCACCTTTAAAGATTCCCAAAACATCAACACTGCTGAAGAAAACAACACGTTTGAGTTTTGCTTCTGCTGCTGCTGTTAGAATATGCCAAGTTCCGAGAAGATTCACTGCCATTATTTCATCTGGTAAATCCTCAGAGTTTCCAAGTAGTGCTGCAAGATGAATAACTGCATCGCAGCCAATAATTGCCGAACGAATTTCATCTGGATTCAGAATATTATGACCACTTGCAATATCAAAGCCAATAACTTCACATCCATCAGCACGTAAAACTTTTTCAACAACCGAACCAATCATTCCTTTGTTGCCAGTAACTAATACTTTCATAAAACTCATGATTGCTGATTGTATTTACACAGTAGTTTTTACGCGAAACTGATTCTATTTCATAGGTAGGACTTACGCACAGGTAACGGAAAATCGAACCACAGAGGCGCAGAGAACGCAAAGGAATAAGAGTTTGAGACGTATTTTGCGTAAGTCCTGAAGGATTACTTTAAGTCACGTCGTGCGGCTGCTAGAATTATGCGCTGTTCAGCACGAGCGATCGCCTGATATGTTCGCTCCACTGCTTCCGGTTCCACAGAAATCGAAGTTATACCCCATTCCACTAACTGATCGATGATTTCTGGATAGAGGGCTGGTGCTTGACCGCAGATTGAACAAGGTATACCAGCACTTTTAGCCATTTGGATCAGTTGAGCGATCGCACCCATAACTGCCGGATGACGTTCATTAAACACTTTTCCTAGTTGTCCTTGCTCTCGATCCACTCCGAGCAATAATTGGGTCAAATCATTTGTACCAATAGAAATTCCGGCTGCGCCTGCTTTGACATATTCTGGCAGTAAAAACAGGATGCTTGGCACTTCTGCCATCATCCACAATTGAAACTGTGACACCTCAGTTAAAAGAGCTTGCTCAACTTTACGACGGCAAAAGATAAATTCTTCCACAGTCCGCACAAAAGGCAACAGTAGATTCACATTGCTGTAGCCAGCTTGCTGTACACTCGCTAAAGCTTGCAGTTCCAACTCAAAGACTGCGGGATTTTGTAAATAGCTGAAAGTGCCGCGTTCACCCAACATCGACTGTGACGAAGATGGTAAATTATTACTCAATGATGTTAAATCTTGCGGCCAATCTAAAGAACGATAAAAAACTGGTCTTGGTGCAAAGGCATGGGCAAACTGCATAATCTGCTTAGACCATCGCTGTAATAATTCTGCTTGCCGCCCGCCTAAAATCCAATTATTAGGATGTTGCCCGTCCAATATATTTAGTACCATCAATTCTGAGCGCAACAACCCCACTCCATCCACAGGGAAGCTTTGTACTTGTTCTATTAAACTGGACTGACTTAAATTAACCAGCAATTGCGTTGCAATCATAGGTGAATGAGGAGTAAAGGGAGGACGGGATGGAGAGGTAGGGAGATGAAGAGGATTTTCTGCGACTTTCCTCCTCTCCATCTCTCCCCCTCTCCCACTTTCCCCTTCTCCTCTAAGCCGATAAACTTCTCCTCTATCGCCATCGAGCAGGAGTCGTTCGCCAGTTTTGATTAAGGTTGTAGCAGATGTTGCGTTGACTACTGCTGCGATACCTAATTCTCTAGCAAGAATTGCAGCGTGGCTGGTTAATCCGCCTTGTTCGGTAATAATGCCACCAACTTGTTGCAGTAATGGTAACCAATCAGGCGCGATCGCTGGTATGACTAAAATTACTCCTTGGGGCAATTCTTCGGGTTTCTGTAGCTGATTAATAATTACTAAGGCAGTCGCCACAACACGTCCTCCTGCCGCCCCTAGCCCCCTAATGAAGTGTGCGTGGGTGATTACATGGGGAGAACTAACTTGTGTTATGTAGAGCTTGCTAGATGCAGTTTGCCCGGCGATAGTCCATTTAATGGTGAAGGTTTTACCTAGTTCACTTACCAGTTGAGTTCCCAGAGCAATTATTTGTTGTAAGTATTCTTCTTGTAAAGCGTACTGTTTTTGTTGGGCTTCGGGAAGTAGATAGGTATTTAGGCAAGTGTGATCTGGTGTTAGCGCTGACTTGGACACGGGTTCTAAAAAAGCTCCAACTGCTGCATCACCCACACCATAAGCCAGCATTTTATTGCCCAACTGTTGCTCCACAACACCGACTGCCTGTTGAATATAGTAAACATCTGGCTGGACTTCGCCAAGAGCGATCGCAATTCCTAATCCCCAAGTAGCTTCAATTTCCCACCCAGAAGAGTTGGCTCTGAGCAGGCCACTAGCGATCGCATTCTCAACAGGTTGAACCAAAACCGCTAAACTGATTTGTTGCAGGTTAATTCCTGCCCGTTGCCAATATAGTAGACTTCTGGCACGAAATATCTGGCTCCAGGTACGCTTTAGGGCAGAAGCGATCGCTTCGGGTTCGCACTGGCAAAATACCGACTCCAGCAAACCAGATATATTCTTCATCCCTGGAGTGGCAGTTGATACTGCCAAGGTAGGTCGAAGAATCAAACAGCCAGTTGGCCATTCTCTAGCTGCTTGGAAAATTGTATTCACCCAATCCTGTGGCACAGTTGCAGTCAGAATTTCTTGGCGCAGGCGACTAGCCACCTGCTGAAGTTGACGCCAATTAGTGACATCCAAGTGTAATGAAGAATGGGGTAAGTCAGCCACTAATGATTCTGAACTGTTGAGATTTTCGAGAAATTGTCGTAAAATTTCCGCCGGAACGACAAAACCAGGCACCACCGGATAGCCACGCTGGATAATTTTGCTCAAGTAAAACGCTTTGTCACCTACTTTGGCGCGGTCTTGTAGTTTAATTTGGTCTAGCCAGTAGAGTTTATCCACTCAATTTGTTAGTTGTCAGTTGTCTATTTGTAGCCACAGCTATGAAAATCAAATTTTTGCCTTCATTTGCCTCTCTTCCCTAAAACCAGGAGTTTAGTTCTTTATCGAGATTGTACATAGCGGTATCATATTTAATTATTAAGTGTATGGGTTAAACTTAGCAATTTAAGGTAGAGTTTTATAGCATTAGTTATTTTCAATAGTCAAAAACTATTTGATAAACTTAAAAGTCATGTAGTTTGCCCAAATTATGAACATTGCCATAATTTCCCAATGCAAATCTCAATTTATTCACCAAAAGAATATATTATTGGAAAATAATCCTAATAATGGAAGTTATTAATTAGTAGCTTAAAAAGCATTCCTGAATCGATAAAATTCAGAGATGAGATAGGCTATTGCACTACACCCATTGGATTAGACTCCATTAATAAAAATATTACCAGTTAACATAGTATATAGAATACTCTATAGCAAACTAAGCATTGTCAAACACTTACTACCTTGCAACTAATGATTGGCTGAATATAAGCTTCCGGCTATGCATTGCATTGCTTATGGGAGCAATAATCGGCTTAGACCGCCAAATTAGGAACAAACCAGCCGGTTTAAGAACTCATATGCTGGTGAGTTTCGGTTCAGCCATGTTTATTTTGATAATTATGCAAACAGGAGGACTGCAAGATAGTCCTGATGCACTGAGCCGCGTGATTCAGGGAATTGCAACTGGTGTAGGATTTCTCGGTGCTGGAGAAATTGTCCGCCAATCTCCCCAAGAATCACACAGACTTGAAATTCATGGACTTACATCAGCAGCAGCTATTTGGGTTTCGGCTGCATTGGGAATTGCTGCTGGCTGTGGTTTATGGCAGTTAGGATTAATCGGTTCTATGCTGACTCTTGTAGTTCTCAACGTTTTTAAAAGGTTTGAATAATGTCAAAATTCATAATTGATAATCACTGTTGGATTATTTCTCCTGCTTTCACAAAAAGAATTTGGGAGGACTTTAACCATTGCGAATCAAAAGAACCCAAGTGAGTGGTAGTAATTAGGGTCTGAAAGCGGTCTTGAATAGCATCGAGCAATTGATTTTGACGGGATAAATCGAGTTCGGCAAGAACATCATCAAGTAATAGCAATGGTGGTTCTTTGACGACTTCTTCAATTAATTGTAATTCGGCTAATTTTAAGGCTAGAACCAGCGTTCGTTGTTGACCTTGAGAACCGTATTGACGAGCGGGTGTCTGGTTAATAGTTAATTCTATTTCGTCACGATGAGGGCCGACAAGAGTAGTGCCTTGGTGCATTTCAGCAACAGCTCGCTGTTGAATTTTTGCTAAAAAAGCTTGCTGCACTTCTTCTGGATGGTTATCCTCTGAAATAATATTAGGCAGGTAATTGATATGCAAAACTTCTGTACTGCCGCTAATACTGGCGTGCCAAGCACTAGCAATGGGAGCTAATCTTTGGATGGCGCGATCGCGTCGTCTAATTACCCTGGTTCCTGTAGTAGCTAACTGTGCATCCCACACAGCCAATTCTGAGTGTAGAGACGTTGCATCCAATGTTTCTATATGGCGTTTTAAAAAGGCATTGCGCTGGCGTAACACATGGTTATACTGCTGCAAAATGTGAGCATAAACTGGTTCAAGTTGAATTAAGAGTGTATCTAACCAGTTGCGGCGACCTTCAGGGCCGCCGCGTACTAGGTCTAAATCCAGGCTAGAAAATTGGACTGCATTGAGAACGCCGAGAAAATCCATTTGACGGCGGATAAATTCACCATTGAGAGCAACGCTACGGCGACCATTGCGGCGCAACGTTAAGCTAAGGTCACTAACGCCTGTTTGTCGCTCAAGGGTGGCATTAATTTGGGCTATGGCTTCCCCTTCTTGAACTAAATCGCGATCACGGGTCATACGGTGCGATCGCAATGTCGCCAGTAACTCCACCGCCTCCAACAAATTCGACTTTCCCTGAGCGTTATTACCTACCAAAATTGTTTTGGCAGCATTAAACTCAACCTGTTGGTCTTGGTAATTGCGAAATTGTCGGAGGTTTAGAGTTTTCAGGTACATAACGAAAAGTTAGGAATGAGGAGTTAAGAGTTAGAAATTATGAGTGAGGAGTGAGGAATTTTAAATTTTGAGTTGTGAATGCAAAATGTTCTTCAACTCATAACTCCTAACTCCCAACTCCCAACTCCCAACTCCTCACTTTTTCAGACAGCCTTCTTGCCCATAATCCGCAGAAATATCTTCTCCGCTTCAATCCACACAAACATTAAGGCACTGAAGCCAATACAAACCCCCAACTCTTGCAAATTCAGGTAGTGAGTACCAAAGAAATCTCGCAGGGGTGGGACGTAAACTAGCATCAACTGCAAAATTGTAGTCACTACAACAGCCGCTAGTACAAATATATTGGAGAAGGGATTCATCTCAATGGCCAGTCGGTTGTTAGAGCGAATGGCGATCGCATGACCCATTTGGGCGAGACACAAGGTAGTGAATACCATTGTCTTCCAAGTATCCCGATTGCCCTGATACTCAGGGGCATGGGTATGTTGATAAGCCCACCACATCAAGGCAATGCTGATAATGGCAAAAATGATCCCAATGCGAATCATGTAAGAACCCAATCCCCTAGCGAAAATACTTTCGCGGGGACTAAAAGGCGGACGTTTCATTACATCTGGTTCTGGAGGTTCCACAGCTAATGCTAAGGCTGGTAAACCGTCTGTTACCAAGTTCATCCAGAGAATTTGCAAGGGGGTAAGGGGAACGCCTCCTAAACCAATTAGGGGCGCAGCTGCAATGGTGATAACTTCGCCAATGTTACTGCCCAGAATGTATTTAATAAAGCGGCGAATATTGGTGTAGACAACTCTACCTTCCTTGGTGGCGCTGACAATGGTAGCGAAGTTGTCATCAAGTAATACCATGTCACTGGCTTCTTTACTGACATCAGTGCCAGTAATGCCCATTGCAATACCGATGTCGGCTTGTTTGAGGGCTGGGGCATCGTTGACGCCATCACCTGTCATCGCCACAAATCTGCCCCGGCGTTGTAGTGCTTGGACAATTCGCAGTTTGTGTTCTGGGGAAACCCTAGCATAGATGCTCACTAGGTCAACGTTTTGCTCTAGTTCCTGGTCACTCATTCGTTGCAATTCTTGACCTGTGAGGACGCGATCGCCTTCTTGGGCAATTCCCAAATCGGTAGCGATCGCTCGTGCTGTTAACTGGTGATCGCCAGTAATCATCACTGGGCGAATGCCTGCATCCCGGCACTCTTGGACTGCTGCCCTTACCTCTGGGCGTGGTGCATCCAACATTCCCACCAATCCCAGCCACACTAGGCCTTGTTCAGATGCTTGATCTGAACCTTCCGGCGGAATCTGTGCCAGGGGTTTGTAGGCAAAACCTAGCACCCGCAAACCTTTACTCGCCATTTGGTCATTTTCTGCCAAAATTTTCTGGCGTTGTGCTTCGGTTAAGGGCGCTGAGTGATTGCCCAAATGAATCTGAGTGGAACGTGCCAAGGTTAACTCTGGAGAACCTTTGGTAAACATTAAGTAAGGTTCAGATTGGAGAAAGTTAGCGATCGCAGGGTCAACGCCTCTTGAAGATGCATCACCCGTAGCGACTCCCTCCACCTGAGAAATCACGCTCATCCGCTTACGTTCCGAGGAAAAGGGAAACTCAGCAACGCGAGGTAACTTACTGTTCCACTGGTCTTTTTCGATTCCAGCTTTTCCGGCTAGGGTGACTAATGCTCCCTCTGTCGGATCTCCCAAAATTGCCCATTCACCTTGTTCTTTTTGCAACACTGAATCATTACAAACAGCACAGGCAACAGACAACGCTGAGATTTCTGGAGATTCTTCTAGGGAAATTTTTTGACCATCTAACTGAAAGTCCCCTGTGGGAGCATAACCTTGACCGGTAACGCGAAAAGTTTTGTTATTGGTGAAAACCGATTGCACGACCATTTTATTTTGCGTCAGCGTACCGGTTTTATCAGAACAGATGGTAGTTACAGAACCCAATGTTTCCACTGCTGGCAGTTTGCGAATCAAGGCATTCTGGCGCACCATTCGCTGGGTTCCCAGCGCTAGAGTCACGGTAATTACAGCAGGTAAACCTTCTGGCACCACAGCAACCGCCATACTCAAGGAAACTTCCAACAGTTCTTGGATGTTACTAAAGCCTCTTGCTTGGATCACACCGCCGACGACAACGATCGCCACGAGAATCAAAGAACCCGTAACTAGGACGTTACCCAGTTGAGTCATCCGTTGCTGTAACGGCGTAGGTTCACTTTCCACCGACTGCAACATGGTGGCAATTTTGCCGAGTTCTGTAGTCATTCCGGTGTTAGTCACCAGAACCTTGCCGCGTCCTTGGACTACTTCAGTTCCTTGAAACACGACATTTAGGCGATCGCCTAATGATGTTTCCTGCGGCAATTTTAATGATGCCTGTTTATTCACGGCTTCGGCTTCACCAGTCAATGCCGACTCACGCACTTGTAAATTAGACTGTTCGATCAAGCGTCCATCTGCGGCTATCTGCATCCCGGCTTCTAGCAGCATTACATCCCCTGGGACTAATTCCTTGGCTGCTATCTCCACCAGCCTACCCTCGCGGATGACTCGCACTAGGGGAGAGGTGAGTTTTTTCAGGGCTGCCAAGGCTTTTTCAGCACGGCTTTCTTGGACGTAACCGAGTATCCCATTGAGAATGACAATTGCTAGGATAGCGATCGTATCTTTAAATGGCACTTCGCCAGGCTTCAAATCGCCCGCCCGCAAAGCCACCAGGTCTAAAATCCCAGAAATCAGAGCTACGCCAATCAGCATCAACAACATAATGTTCTTGAACTGATCCAGCAGAATTTCCCAAGCACTACGGCCAGCAGTTTCTTCAAGTTCGTTGGGGCCGTACTTTTGCAACCTCTGTTGAATTTCTTGGGGTGTTAAGCCACTGTCTGCGTTACTATCGAGCAGGCCTAGCGCTTTATCAACTTCTAAACTATGCCAAACGGCGGCACCTTCAGGCAGAGAATTAGCAGACATCGTGTAAGTCACAGGAATGGTTATAGAATTCGATCATAATTTAGTGATGGCAGGAATTCCATCTTCTAAAGTTACATTAAGGCGATCGCTCAGTTGCATGAGTGTATCTGTAATTTTTAACATTTGTAAATTTATACTTTTTTGAGGTAGTGTTATTTCTCACGAAAGAGTTTTTCGGAACACATTGTACCGATAATTATGAGTTATAGAGGTTTAAAGTTTAGTTACAGAGCATATGCCACAATTAATTTTAGGCTGTCATTGCTTTAATTTATATCTTGTCAATAGCCAGGATGCATGGCACGATTGCATTTCTCCTCTACGAGACGCTACGCGAACATTTTAAATTTTGCCCTAAGTTGAGTCAGTCGCTTGTGTATTTCCCCACTCAAGCTAACTGGTGTGCCAGTAGGATTTCCCGATCTAGCAAACTTTTCAAGCTGAATTTTGAATTTTGAATTGCTTAAGCGTGCTAAACCATTCAAGAAATATGATTAATTAATATGAGTTTTGCACTCCCCACGACCGTTAGCCAGATGTTTGGGCAAAAAACAATTCGACCGCTTACTGCTGCTACCCTGTGTGGCATTACTTTCATTAACGATAGACTAATTGCTATTGACAGTATTAAAGGGCATCTACTAGAAATTGATCCGACCTCTGACAACAGCAAAATTCTCAATCCCCATCAAGTTAAAGAATTTACCGATGTCACTGGTTTAGCTGTGTGGGAAGATACCCTGTGGGTGAGCCGAGAAAATAGTGTTTACTTGTGCAATTTCAATGCTTTGGGTCTAGAACATTTTGTGACATTGCCTTATGCTGTTGATGGCGTTGCTGTTTGGGAAACAACAGTTTATATCACCTGCCAACGGCTGGGCTACATTCTGGTTTATGACCGCGAAACGCGAAAAGAGATTACCAAATTTTATGCCCCTGGAGTTGGGATAGAGAATTTAGCAGTCACTCAGGAAATGCTGTGGATTTGCGATCGCACCGAACAATCAGTTTACGCGATGGATAGGGCCACAGGAGAACTTCAATTTAGTGTCTTGACCCCCTTTGAATGTCCTACAGGCATAGCAATCCATAAAAATGGCGAAACAGGCAAAGAAAGTATCTATGTAGCCTACGCTTCAGAGGAACCTTATATCAGGGACAACCCTAATGCTGATCCGAGTCATGAGCTAACATTCCGCGATCGCACTTTTATTCATCCCCTGTATTATCATTACGAGCCAGATAAGCGCTACGCCCTCTCTAATGGCTATCTCATTGAAATGTCTTATGCTGAGGAAATTGCTCCCTTAGACGAGGTTTATTTACCTGATGTAGAATGGCGTATTGCCCTCCCATCAGAAACTGAGCGTCAAAAGGTAAAACACGTTGAACCTATTGGTATACCATTTACCGAGGAAGTGATAGGAGGGCAACGTGTAGCAGTCTTCAAATTTGATTCTCTTGCTCCAGGAGAAAGGCATATATTTGGCTGGAAAGCACTTTTGGAAGTTCGAGGTATTAAGTATCGCATCACACCCAGAGATGTGGAAGACGTTCCTGATCTCTCCCCAGAATTACAAACGCGCTATCTAGTGGATGACGACGATTTAGCAATGGATACTACCATTGTTCGCCGTAGCGCCAGAGAAGCAATTGGTTCTGAAACTAATGTGCTGCGGAAAATGTACAGCATCCGTAACTACGTGTATGATGAGTTGTCCTATGGCATTAAACCTTATATTGACACGCCAGATGTAGTTTTAGAACGGGGTGTTGGTTCCTGTGGCGAATATGTCGGCGTTTTACTTGCCCTATCTCGTTTAAATGGCATCCCCTGCCGCACTGTAGGTAGGTACAAATGTCCTGCCCATAGTGACTTACTAGGAGTCCCGCTACAACCAGACTTTAACCATGTTTGGCTAGAGTTCTACGTCCCGAATTTTGGTTGGTTGCCAATGGAATCAAATCCTGACGATGTAGGTGAAGGTGGGCCTTATCCGACGCGCTTTTTTATGGGCTTATGCTGGTATCACATTGAAATTGGCAAAGGCATCACCTTTGAAACTGTGACAAGTCAAGGTGCGCGGCTAACCAAAGAAGATATCCCCATTGGCGATTTGGCGATAAATCATATCCGATTTACAATTCTTAAAGAATTACCGCCTTTTTAAATTAGGGAATTGGGCATTGGGCATTGGGCATGGGGCATTGGGCATGGGGCATGGGGCATTGGGCATGGGGCATGGGGCATTGGCAAGAGGACTTGGGGACAAGGAGAATTGGGGACAAGGGGAAAGACTTGTTTCAAGTTCTCACCCCTTGTCCCCCTCATCTCCCTCATCTCCCTCATCTCCCCCTGCCTCCCCTGCCTCCCCTGCTCTCTCATCTCCCCCCACTCCCCACTCCCCACTAGCTATTAACTCTTAAACTGGGCATTGGATACGATTGATGCTGCTTAAAATCAGCAAACTCGCAGATTGAGTTAAATGGACAAAAGCGGCAGTGAGAGCCAGGATTGGGAGGGAAAATTTTACTAAAATTACTAGTTTCTTCCTGATATTTTTGCAAATCGTGCTGGTGCTTGTGGGCAATATTAGCTAACTCAAATTTTAAGGATTCTAACTCACTATTATTGATGCTAATTAACTCAGACTTTTTACATATTTCTAAATTATAAAATGATGCAACGGCTTCCCGTCCAGGATAAAGATAACGAGCAGCTACTAAATAAACTAATGCTTGTCGTTTGTCAAAAGCTGACTTACCAGTTTTGAAATCTAAAATATGTAAAGTGTTATCAGACTCGATGAAAACGCAGTCCATAGCCGCATATAAGCGAAAGCAATAATCTTCTTGTTCAACTACTATCGGTTTAGGAAAGCCTTCATCACCCGGAGTTAATTGGATAATATCTTTATCCAAAAGCAACGGCGCATCATGATATTTTTTCAGAATTTGCAGCACGCGTTGCTGGACTTGATCGCTTGAGTTGCCTAATTTAAGTAGCTGTGCAACTCTTTCTACACCATCGGCTTGCTTCAACAGATACCTGTGATGATGAAACTCATAAATGCCTTTTTGGGCAAGTATGCCAATCCTCTGGGGTGCGGTGGCTTTCGCTAACAGTACTTTAACTTGTGGTTCGTGTTGCCGTGCTTTGATAAACCCCCGCCTCATCTGGCAATGCCAGCGTTCTTGCCCGGTCGCTGGGGCAACTAGAGACCAAAGGTGATAACTGGCAAAAGGTCGATCGGGAGTTGACATTGCTCAGAAACAGTGAGAGAAAATACGGGGGGAGAAGTTTAAGCTAAGGCTTGCTTAGAAAAGAACTTCGGAGGATACTTGCTGCTACACACGCTTTGCGGGAAGCTTTGATAGTACCGATAATGTACGGGGGCAAGTGGCAAAAATGTCCAGCAAGATAAAATTTGGTACCGATGGATGGCGAGGGATTATTGCCGATGACTTTACTTTTCCCAATGTGCGGAAAGTAACAAGGGCAATCGCCGCTTATTTGGAAACAGCCTACACAAAAGACAGACCAGTACTTATTGCCTACGATACTCGCTTTTTAGCTGACCAGTTTGCCCAAACAGCAGCCCAAGTTTTAGCAGATTTAGGTTGGACTGTAAAAATTACTAATCGGGATTGCCCTACACCAGTAATTGCCTACAACGCCCGTCACCTAAATTCGGCTGGGGCGTTAATGTTTACTGCTAGTCATAATCCAGCACCCTACTGTGGAATTAAATATATACCCGATTATGCTGGGCCTGCCACTCCAGAGATTACTGATACTATTGTGGCAAATATAGAAAGTGCATCGGATAAGTTGCCTGGAAGCAACCCATCAGGTTCAATTTCAATTTTCGATCCGAAACCAGATTACCTACAATTTATCTACACCCTACTTGATATAGAAAAGATCAAAAGCGCTAATTTAAGGGTAAAGTACGATGCTTTGTATTCTACCTCTCGCGGCTATTTAGATAAAGTTTTGCAACATAGTGGTGTTCAATTAGAGAGTTTCCACGATTGGAGGGATGTTTTATTTGGGGGTGGGATGCCAGAACCCAAAGGAGAACAATTAGTTGAATTAATGGAAGCAGTACTTCACGATCAAGCTGATTTGGGCTTGGCAACGGATGGAGATAGCGATCGCTTTGGTATTGTTGATGAACAAGGAACCGTTCTTACTCCTAATACTGTGCTGTTAGTTCTAGCGCGTCATTTAATTAAAAATAGAGGTAAAACAGGGGCTATCGTTCGCACTGTAGCGACAACTCACCTGCTGGATAATTTCGCTGCTAAAAATGGACTGCAAATTTATGAGACAGCAGTTGGTTTTAAATACATCGGCGAAAAAATGCGAGAAACTGCCGTATTAATTGGTGGAGAAGAATCAGGCGGTTTGAGTATTATTGGGCATATTCCCGAAAAAGACGGGATTTTAGCCGATATGCTGGTGGCAGAAGCGATCGCTTATGAAGGCAAACCCCTGAGTCAACTTGTCAAAGAAGCGATCGTAGAAGCCGATGGTCCCCTTTACAACAACCGCCTTGACTTGCACCTCACAGAAGCTCACAAAACCGCCGTCATCGACTTCTTCACTAAAAACCCACCTACAGAGGTAGCAGGAATTAAAGTCAAGGAAGTGGGGCGTAAAGACGGTATTAAGCTGTATCTAGAAGAAAGTAGCTGGGTGCTGCTGCGTCCTTCTGGTACAGAACCACTGATGCGCGTCTACCTAGAAACCAACACTCCCGAAAAACTCACCAAAATCGCGCAAGAGTTAGAGAGTGCCATTGCTAAATTAGAGGCATAAGAAAAAGGAGTTAAGAGTTGTAAATTAATAATTCTTAACTTATATTTATTAACATTTATTTATGGTTCTAAATTAATAACTCCTAACTCCTAACTCCTAACTCCTAACTCCTAACTCCTAACTTCTCACTTAAATCAAACTATGAAAACTTTTGCTCCTTTTTTGACAACCCTAATAATAGCTATTTGGGTAATAGCGATCGCAATTATTTCTGTTCAAAACGCTACACCCGTATCGTTAAAATTCTTAACATTTCAATCGATTCAAATACCAATGGGTTTACTGCTAGCTTTTAGTGCCGGTATAGGATTAATTGGCATGGCAATGCTGCAACCTCTTTGGGGACTTGCTAGTTTTGGGCAGCGTAATTCTCGATTGGAAGACGATGCCGAATTTTTTGTTGATGATGAAGATTTTTGAGGACTGAGATAGGATTATTTGTGAACAACAAGATTCCCCGATTTCTGAGAGAAATCGGGGAATTTGAGTCGTGGAAATATGACAGCGTGTCTTTTGACATGATTTTACTATTACAGCAACAATACTACGTGGTGACTGTTTTTAGTTGGTGTGAAAGAGAACGTGAAAAAGGATTTTTTGTTGCTAACAGTTGCTTTACCGAGTTTACTGATAGCGTTTCCTGGTTTTGCTGCTGAGAATGAAATTAAGCAGAGAAATACTGATAAATCAACCGAAGTCATTTTAGATATTCGGAGTTTGAGTGAAATTGAGCTACCCGCTACTAATGCCGAATTATTAACTCAAGAATCTCTACCGAGTGAAGTTTATCCAGAAACTCAGCCAGAAACAGAGCAAACTCCGAGTGATGATGCAGATATTTATATAGAAGCGATCGCAGAACCAGACAACCTACCTCAATCTACTCCAACTTATGTAATTGATAAAGAAGAAATTAAAAAACAGGGCGCTACAAGTTTAGCGGATATTTTAAAAAGAATGCCTGGTTTTGCTATCAATGATGTAGGTCATGGTGCAGATATTCATACAGGTACATATTACCGGGGAGCTTCAATTAATCAGTCTGTATTTCTGATTAATGGCAGACCAATTAACAATAATGTTAACAATTATCATGGTGGAACTGACTTAAATAGCATCCCTGTAGAGGCTATTGAACGAGTAGAATTATATAGCGGCACAGCTTCTGCATTGTATGGTTCTTCAGCCTTTGGGGGAGTTGTAAATATCATTACCAAACAAGGCTATGGCAAACCTGAATTGAGCGCTATTGCAGAATTTGGCTCATTAAATTTAAATAATCAGCAAGTAACTTATGGTGGTTCATCTAATAATGTCAATTACAACTTTAGCTTTGAAAGATTCTTTATAGATAACCGTTACCGCGTCCCTGTAGGCGCAGCAAATCGTGATGAGCAGGGATTCTTATCAAATGCAGACACAGCTACAAGTACCTATTTTGGTAGTATTGGTCTAGACTTAGATCAGAAAAATTCATTGAATTTAGATGTTACTGCACTCAGCAGTCGTCGCGGCTTAATTTATTTCGGTTTTCCTCTTCAAAGAGATAGATTAGACCACGATGGTTTAAATGTTGGCTTATCCTGGAAAACTCGGCTAGGTAATGGGGAAAGCTCGAATCTTACAACCTCAATTGGTTATAACCAAAATTATTTCAGCACCTATGGCCCGACAGGAGAATTTTACCGTACAGCATCTTTAGATACACAACAACTTACAGCCAGGGTAGATCACGAGTGGAAAATTACTTCTAATAATAAATTACGCTGGGGATTAGATTTGAAAAACACTGACTTAATCGGTGATGTTTTAAGTACAAATCCTGATAGAATTGCCAATAATGAAACTGAAGATAGGAGTTTGTTCAATACAGCTTTATTTGCTGTTAATACTTGGAATATCAGCGATAATTTTCTGATAGATTTAGGGCTAAGACAAAGCTTTGACAGCCAGTTTGGAAATTATCTCAACCCTAGTGTTGGGTTACGTTATGCGGTCACACCCTTAGTAGCAGTGCGTGGAAGTTGGGCAGGGGCACAACGCAATCCTGGGTTAGATCAGTTGTATGTTTATGATACAGTTCATGGTTGGGAACCTAACCCTAATTTAAGACCAGAAACTGGCTCTACTTGGAGTGCGGGAGTAGATGTGAATTTTTCGGAAAATCTGATTGGACAGTTTACTTACTTTGGTAGTAGTATAGGCGATCGCTTGGGAGTCATCGCCGGCAGATGGGAAAACATTGGATTAGTAGATACCAATGGTTTAGAAGTTGCATTGCAATTAAGAATTGCGGCTGGCTGGTCAACTTTTCTCAACTATACTTATACAGATGCTCAAATAAAAACAGGCTCAGAGAGAGGTTTACAGTTAGGTTTAATTCCCTACTCTGTACTTCAAACTGGCGTGGGTTATCAAAATTTAGGTTGGCAGGCTAACTTGTATGTTACCTACAATAGTGGCGCTCGTAGAGCCTTCTTTACTAACCCTGGTGACACTATTACAGATTTTGCACCATCTTTTGTGAACTTAGATTTGAGTGGTCGTGTACCTTTAACTAGGAATCTAGGATTGACAGTTTACTTAGAAAATTTACTCGGTGAGCAATATGAGCGAGTTAATCGCATCTATAGCCCCGGATTGACTTTTCGTGTGGGTTTAAACGCCAATTTTTAGGTTAGCGTAACATCAGGGCGTTGTGTTATGTCATTCCGGTTAATTAGTTATGATTCCCACATCCGTGCAAAAATCGGAAAAGCCTCTTTCCCCTTGCCCTCTGCCCTGATGGAATGTCCACAATCTGAGTTCTATGCTTCCCTTTGGTATAATTTGCATCAGCGATTGATTGAATACCAACGCTGTAGCGCCAAACGTTGAATTTCGCGCCAGGGAATATTATGTTTTCGGGCTAACTCTGCACAATCTTCATATTCTGGCTGCACATTTGCAATAACTTTTTCTGGTGATTGTCCCTTCCATGCTACTTTGACACGCACTTTGCCATATTCAATTTCCACGTGTTGAATTTCTCGTTGTAAAATGGCGCGTTGCTGAGTTGTTCGCCGAATACCCAAAGTTGTAGTTTCGCGGAATATAACCGCTTCACAACTGAGCAAATTTTCTGGATGACAAATCACAGTCAGCAAAATCCCTAGACGGGACTTTTTCATGGCGATCGCTTGGGTGAAAACATCCACTGCACCAGCAGCAAACAACGCCTCAAACACATACCCGATCGCTTGGGGATTTAAATCATCAATTTGGGTTTCTAGTACTGATATCGTTTCTAAATTTGAGCTAGTATCTTTCGAATCGCTGAAATTTGACTGTAAACTTGCGCTTTCGCCCAGCCAGAGGCGTAGAATATTGGGAATGGGTAAATTTATGGTTCCTGCTCCCAGTCCTATCTGCTTGATAGCGATCGCAGGTGGTGAACCAAAATCTCTTGCCAAAGTAGTAGCGATCGCAGCTCCTGTTGGTGTCACCAGTTCTTTATCAATCCCATTGCTATAAACTGGACAACCCCGCATTTCCCACAGTTTTAATACGGCTGGTACTGGTACTGCCATCTGACCATGTGCAGCCCGAACAGTGCCGCCACCAGTCGGGAACGCCGAGCAGTAAAGTAGAGGCCATCCTTCCTCATTACTCTCAATCCCCAACCAATCTAACCCCAGGCAAGTACCCACAATATCGACGATCGCATCTATAGCACCTACTTCATGAAAATGAACTTTTTCAGGAGAAATGCCATGCACCGCTCCTTCTGCCACTGCTAGCTGTCGGAATACCCCTAAACTCCAAGCTTCTGCCCGTGATGGCAACCCCGCTTTGAGAATCATCCGCTCTATTTCTGGCAGGTGGCGTGTGTGATGGTGATTGTGTTCGTGGCCTTGGTGATGATGATGATCGTGTACTAAATCCACATGGACTTTAGTCGCCTGCTGACCATTCCGTTGGACAAATTCTGCCCTTAACTGATATTCCTGCTCAATACCCAACCCATTCAGCTTTTTAATTAAATACTCCACAGGAACACCCAAACTTACCAAAGCACCTAGGCACATATCACCAGAGATTCCTGTCGGACATTGAAGATAAGCAATTTTATTCATAATAAATTAGTCATTAGTCATTAGTCATTAGTCATTAGTCATTGGGCATTGGACATTAATTTATTCTCCTCTGCTCCCTCTGCTTCCCCTGCCCCCACTCCCCACTCCCCCTGTTATGGCAAAAATTTTCTCAGTTCATCCGGATAATCCTCAAATTCGCCGAATAGAGGAAATAAAGTCGGCGCTTTCTAGTGGCGCAGTCATGCTTTACCCTACTGATACAGTCTATGCGATCGGTTGTGATTTGAATGCCAAGTCGGCGGTAGAACGAGTGCGGCAAATTAAACAGCTAGCAAATGATAAACCACTGACATTTTTATGTCCCTCGCTTTCAAATGTGGCAACTTATGCCTTCGTAAGTGACACAGCTTATCGGATTATGAAACGCCTGATTCCAGGGCCATACACGTTTTTGCTCCCAGCAACTAAATTAGTACCGCGATTGGTGCAAAACCCCAAGCGGAAAACTACTGGAATTAGAGTACCAAACCATACTGTGTGTTTGGAGTTGCTGGCAGCCTTGGGCAATCCGATTATTTCAACTTCAGCACATCTGCCACCAGATGAAGCAGATAATGGCATGATTCGGATAGATCCAGAAACTGTTCAGTCGCGGGTAGAGCTATTTGACCTTTTAGACAAGTTGGTAGACATAATTGTAGACACTGGCGAAGAACCTACATACGAGGTATCTACCATCTTGGATATGACGCAAGATGAACCAGTAATTATACGGAGGGGTTTAGGTTGGGAAGCAGCAGCAGCATGGGTATAAGAATTAAACTTCACAGGCGCACCTCTCCGTTTCGGAAATTGTGATAAAAGCGACTCCAGTTTTGAAATTGTCATACTTAAAAGCGATGTCTACGATGGTTTGTTTGGTGAGGCAGTGGATATAGCAGGATGGTGGCAACAGTTGGTACAACAAGAAATTTGACAACTTGGAGAAAATGGCGGGTACTTATGTCCCAGCGTCAATGTGGTGGCTTGTGAAAAAACCGACACATTGCCATAACTGTAACTCTCTCGTATTTCCTACAGTAGTTTTATATATGAGCTTTAGATGTGAGCATTATATGCGGCAAGTTTTGATGGATGAATGCCTAAAGATTCACAAGCCAAGGCCTGTCTTGATTGCTGTGTCTGCGTTGTAATTACGGTGCAATACTACTCCCTGGAAAAGTCATGAAAACTAACGTCGTTAATCTACCAAACTCTACACCCATTTTTGATAACCACCTTTCGACTGAAGAATTTTCAGACAGCAGCAGCGAGACTTTGATTGAATTGCTGTGTCACGAAATGCAAGCGCAAGTGAAAGCAGCGCCCAGGTGTGTAGAAGCTTTAGCAAACCGAATAGCCATAGAAGTAGAACGTATTTGCGATAAAAGCTCCCGTATCCAAACATCTGGGGAAATCAAATCTTGGCAGATTACGTTGGGAAGGCATCGGATGCACAAGTGCTTACGTTACTACCAACTAGGTTCAAAACAAGGGCGTGTGGAACTACATAGCAATTTAGGTGCTATGGTTTACCGTCATGTAACTATATCCGGCTCTGAGTTGGGTTTTGAGGCTCGTTACAGCCTAATTGAAGATTTTTTACAAGCATTTTATATTGAAGCTATTAAAGCTTTCCGCAGAGAAAACGAACTACCTAATGATCACACACCGCGTACTCAGCTGCAACTAGCTGAATATATGGCATTTACTGAACAGTATGCTAAACGCCGGATCAATTTACCTGGTGGTGCAAATCAGCAATTAATTATCTTGCGGGCCCAAGGCTTTGCTCGTCGTCAGCCCCAAGAAACTACTGTGGATATTGAAATGGCGGTAGAGTCTGCTAAGGGTGAAGAAGCAGAATCTTACCAGCGTAACTCGGCGGTGCAGCAGCTGCGATCGCAAATGGTTGCCCAAACTAATTTCGATCCATCTGAAGAGTCAGAACGCGATCGCGTCATCACTGAATTGATGAAATACCTGGAGTCTCAAGGTCAATCTGACTGTATGAACTACCTCAGCTTGAAGCTTCAAGACCTCTCAGCCCCAGAAATTGATCAAATTCTTGGTTTAACCAGCCGTCAGCGCGATTATCTCCAACAACGGTTTAAATACCATGTGGAAAAGTTTGCCAAACAACACCATTGGCAATTGGTACATCAATGGTTAGGTGCGGGTTTAGAGCAAAAGTTAGGTTTATCTTCCCAGCAGTGGGAAATCTTTGTAAATCAACTCACAGAACAGCAACAGCAAATATTAGAGTTGAAAACTGCACGACAAAACGACCAAGCGATCGCCAAAACCATCAAATGCACCCCCAAACAGTTACAAAAGCGCTGGACTCAACTTTTAGAAATAGCATGGGCTATCCGCAACGGTCATATTGAAGCCCAGACAGGCTGAAGCTAAGGTGAAATAACTAAAATTTATCCAAGCTCAATTTTTTATGTTAAGTAATATTTCGCCAACGGGATCAGGATCTCGGCTTAATGCCTACTTTGGTTATCGAAAGGAAGTCTAAGCAAGTTACATATGTAAAACTAGAATCCCCTCGCCTAAAAGCGTGGGGAATGTCAATCTAACCATACTCCTTATCTTTTCGTTATATACATATAAATTTTTCCGTCGACTTACTTATCAGATTAAACAAATTATTTATGAACCAATTCAAGAGGTAATTGTACAATGGATACCCTAGAATCTTATCGCCATATCATTCAGTCGTTGTTGACTGCTTATGCTGCTATCCCAATAGCCAATGGTCAGATTGATTGTTACACTGTTTTTGATACAAAACAAGACCATTACATGGTTATCAATGTGGGATGGGATGGTCATCGGCGAGTCTATGGTTGTGTTTTACATTTGGATATTAAACAGGGAAAAATTTCGATTGAGCAGAATATGACGGAAATGAGAGTGGCTCAAGAACTTGTAGAGCTAGAGCTAGGGGTTCCAAAAGATGATATTGTTCTTGGATTTCAATGTCCTGAAATGCGGGAATATACGGGCTATGGAGTTTTTTAACGACAACATCGCAATCGCACTAACGCACCCTACAGGATCAGGCGATCGCCCTATTGTTCATCCCAAGCACTCAAAAATTCTACTTGATTTTGCATCTCTTGGGCTGATTTAGTAGCAATTATTCTTAAAATCCGACGCATTTGCTCGCCAATCGAATAATTTTGAACCCCTAAAATGATACCTGTGTGTCCTTGTCCTTCTTCCACTAAATTAGTATGAATTTTGTAAAAATCTCGAACATTAAAGCTATAAATAACACGCTGATTATCTAATGCCCATTTTAATTGTTCTTCATCGCTACGGGATGACATTTGAGCTTCATTGGTCGATAAAACATCAACATTACGAAGGCGTAAAGCGTCTAGAAGATCGCTGTCCATCGTATCTTCATCTAAATAAAGACGAATTTTGGTCATTTGCCAAATGAAGCTTGCTGATGATGTTGTTTTGCTAATTGTTCATAGGCGGTTTTTTCTGCTGCTATATCTTCATCGATTTCATCTCGATTGGCATGATAATAGGTTAAAGCCGCATAAATTTGAGTTATCGTCAAGTGATTTAACCGTCTCGCTATTTCTTCGGCGTTGTTTCCTTGATTATATAAGCCAGCTATTCGGCGCACAGATGTTCCTGTTCCGGTAATGATCGGACGACCACTATGAAGGTTAGGATCGGTTGTGATCAATGTGCTAATGTCATTAAGGGTTGCCAAAATTTTCTCCTTGGGACTTTTTTGGGGTTGTTTCTTTCACCATACTAAGACAATGGTCGGTTTGTTGGGTTTCGTTCCCTCAACCCAATCTACAATAGGAGGCAATCGCACTCAACCGACAACAGCAATCGTATTTTTAGTGAGAATAGAGAGAGCGATCGCACTACAAGATTAGGCGATCGCACTAAAAGATCAGCGATCGCACTATGAGTTTTACATGAGTTTCGCAAAAAATAAAAAGAATTATTGCGGAGAATACACAATTTCAAAGTTTTTGCGGTTTTTGCGGTAATAATCTGCAATCTCTATGAAATTAATGCCAAGGGAGTCATTTAGTTGAGGATACGCATCCGCCATCGTACGTGCATGCTGTTCGAGGACTGCCTTGCGTTTATCTTCTCCCAGCCTGTTTACCCTGCCGTGATCGAATGCCTTCCAAATGTATTGTAGAACTTCATTTTTATTTAATTTCGGCTTATGACCCAATTGAAACTGACGTTCCTGATGCTGAAGGGAACCCGCCCATGTTCCTTCTGCATTTCCGTGCCCCCCTTTTGGCAGTGATGTTAAAGCTATGTTATTCCGCAAATATAGCATCTCCGTAACTGCCGTTTGCAATGCATTGATATCGCCTTTTTTATTCAGCAAGCCTTCTACATGATTCCCGTAGGTCTCCTGTATCCACTTTGTGGAAAGCTTCCAGCCCGGAAGAGTCCTATACACATTGAGGGTATCATACAGATTCACCCATGCGTCGTCTAGCGTAACACCTTCAATCGCGTTTGCGATCTGGTCTTGCAGCGAGGTAAACGGCGTTGTATGATCGCCCTGGTGACCACCTAGACCTGACGGCCTCTTACCGTCTTGTTTCGTATAGATAAAGTTATTATCGTCAATTTTCAAGTCAATCATCCGCTGGATCACGCGCTCGCCAAGCGATGCACTTGGTTTTTCGATGGAGGGGTGTTTCTGTAATTGCTCCTGTGTCTGCAATGATCGCTGCACCGCCCCACCATTCTGCTGCACAACATGGGTCAACTCATGCGCCAACAACTCCTGACCGCCCCGACTCCCTGGATTATATTCTCCCGAACGAAAGAACACATCCTGCCCCGTTGTGAAAGCACGCGCCTGAATTGACCGATTCAACTGGTCAGATTGACCATCAGTGTGAACCTTCACCCCACTGAAATCTGCGCCAAACGCCACCTCCATCGGTTCGCGGATATTGTCTGCGATCGCTTGTCCACCACCCCTTGCACTGTTAATGGAGGATTCCAAATCCGTTGATGCTTCCCCTCCACCTATGGCTTCCCGGCGCTGCACCTGGGATTTCATTTGCAGTTCTTCCTCATCGTCAATCTCCACGCGCTGGATAGAATCTGCCAGGGATTTCATTTGTAGTTCTTCTTCTTCATCTTCCAGGCGCTGAATGGAATCTGCCAGAGGTTTCATTTGCAATTCGTCCTCTTCTTCTGGCATTGCCTCACGCTGTACAGATTCCCCTGTCGATGATGGTGCATTAATCCTTTGTACTACAACGGATGCCACCCGATCTGCTTCCTGTTCGTAGCGATCGCCTGGTTCCCCGATACTCAACTTGGGCTGTATGCTTAATCCATTGGTTTGTGGCGATGCACTACTACTTTCTTGCCCTGCCAACTTGCTAATACTGTGACCAAAGGTTTTTGCTTGCAAAAGTTGGGTGCTTAAGTCAGATTTTTGGGTATGGGTATCTGATTTTTTTTGCACGGTAAACCCACGACCTTCAAATTGATTATCTTGGGTTTCTGTATTGGTTGAGGTAGATTTTCGAGCGAGGGCTTTTTGATTACTCATAGTAGTTGGATACGTATTATGTATAATTTAGTTTGATTTTTTAATCGTAAGTTTTTCTAATACAATATAAATTTAATTTGATAAAATTAACGCCTTAACGTATTCAAAAATATTGGCGATCGCACTTAGTAATTTGGCATAGGCTCTAAATTATTCTCTTATTTGAGCGATCGCACTTCGTTAACGCACCCTACAAGATCGGGCGATCGCACTACCTTAGTACAGCCCACCATAATAGATGAGGTACGGAATTCACTTTTGGAATGAGTAGCGTCTAGTGCGATCGCAATTTTCATTTACGACCACTTTTTGCGGTGACGTGTACTTAATAACTATTCAAGTTGGTATGAATGTTTCTTGGTATGAATATTTCATGTCATTCGCCAATTTGTTTATCAAATCACATGGCAAACCCACGACCTTCAAACTAATTTTTTCGGGTTTCTGTGATCGCGGCGCACACGTCAGTGATCTTATCCCATACTGCCCGTCCTGACTTCGTTTGGTCATAGCTTAGTCCCACCCACTCTGGCTCCGCATTATCTTCTCGGATAAATGTAGTCAAGTCTGCACGGTTTGAGCCATCCACCGTGATCGTGCCATCCTTCAATACAACATCGCGGATAGCTTTGTACATACTTATGTCTCTACCTTTATTTTGTGCTTTTTTTTGCGCTTTAATACTATACAGTCTAAGTGGATTTAAACTCAATCCATCTAACTCTGCACCTTGAAATATTTCGCCGTTCACATTTTTTACCCTTACCGTTCGATACGTTACCTCGTCGTGCGCCATTGTAGCAAATTCCTCTTCTATTACGTCTCCCAACTGCTGCTTTACTGTAGTGTTATCTAACTTCTTGGGCCTTCCGCCCTTCCCTTTAGCGGATGCTAGTTTCTCTATGACCTCAATCGCTTTCCGACCCACCTTGGAATCCTGCAAAACGCTAATATCTATTTCTAGCGATTCTCCTAGCGATTGTACGCTAAATGCTTTGTCAGTTTCCATGCGCTGGATGGTATCTGCCAGGGGTTTCATTTGTAGTTCCTCCTCATCGTCAATTTCTACGCGCTGAATGGAATCTGCCAGAGGTTTCATTTGCATTTCTTCTTCATCTTCTGGCATTGCCTCACGCTGTACAGATTCCTCTGTCGATGTTTGTACTACTTGCGATGCTATCCGATCTGCTTCCTGTTCGTAGCGATCGCCTGGTTCCCCGATACTCAACTTGGGCTGTATGCTTAATCCATTGGTTTGTGGCGATGCACCACTACTTTCTTGCCCTGCCAACTTGCTAATACTGTGACCAAAGGTTTTTGCTTGCAAAAGTTGGGTGTTTAAGTCAGATTTATGGGTATGGGTATCTGATTTTTTTTGCACGGCAAAGCCACGACCTTCAAACTGATTTTCTTGGGCTTCTGTGTTGGTTGAGGTAGATTTTCGAGCCAAGGCTTTTTGATTACTCATAGTAGTTGAATATCTATTATATTGAATGTGGTTGAAGTTTTATAATCGTAAATTCTTCTAATAAAATATAAATTTAAAGAAATTTCAGTTAAGAAAGTTAACTTAATTTTCCCCTCAATAACTGCGTAACTTTAACTAATAAATTCCTTAAACTTTGTTTTTGCTGGGCATTTATATGTTGTCACTACAGAAAATTATAACTTAATTAAGTTATTGCAAATCTCCTAAAAATTCGACTTAAGTATAATTTTACTTCGTAAATATTTTTGAATCGCTGCTTTATGTAAGTAAAACCTCGTTCATTTCGGAACGCCCAAATTTATCAGTGAGGTGAGTTCAACCAGCTTTTAACTTCTGTATCTGTGAGCGATCGCTCTAATTTTATATACTCGCGGAAATTGTTCGGGCAAATGATAATGGTGTGGCGGCGCATTGGATTGTAGGGGCGCAAGGCCTTGCGCCCCTACAGATATACAAATAATTTGGGATAATTTATTTTTTGCAAGCCCCTTATTCAATCTAAATAGAGATGCGATCGCACTAACGCACTCTACAATATCAGGCGATCGCACTTCACACATTTAGGTAGTTAGTAGAGGTTTCTTCTAAAGCTTCCACTATTTTAGAACCTACTGGGATGACTTGAAAGATAATTTTGAACCTACCTCCAATCTCACTATCTTCGGAATATGCCTCATCTTCTCTAAAGGCAGTATTCAATATCTCGATTAATGTAAGTAGGTCTTTCTTTTCAGCGTCGATCAACAGGTTATCTGCTTGATTAAACATGATAACAAAGGTAGTATCTTTTTCCCAGTAAAAGTCATTAAGGCTATCCCAAAATGCATTCCAATTACCTCCGAAATAGCTGGGAAATCCAAGCTTACTTGCTATTTCCTTGAAAAAATTAGAGGTTGTTCTATTCTCTTGTCCTGATATGAGGATTGGCTGAGTTTTAGAGTTGTTTTTGAGCGCCATCCACCACTGAACAAAACTATCTGGATTTATAGTTGTAGTAAAAAATCTTTCTTTAGCGCTGATGTTAGGATATGACATAATTCCTTTCTTTCACTAAACTTATAATTCTTCAGGTAATTTCTGTAAAAGTATTGTAATGGTCGCCTGTATACCAAACTCTATTATCCGAACCAAGGACTACCCTTTCGGCATCCCTTCCTTTTCCGTTATAGGCATTCACATCATACTCTTTGTACGTTATTGGATTACCTAATGCATCGCTAACTGGTAGTGGGTTTCCTAGATTTTTAAAAGTAAATCCTCCTGCTCTTTGTCCCGCCGTCAATTTAGGTGGTCTCAAAGAAACATAACCTGTCGATGTTAATAATAACGCATCAGATCGACTTGCAGGTTGAGCGCATTGAATCATTTCCATTCTTTGCAAGGTACTTGTAATATTGAGTGGGAAAGATATCAAGCCTGGATAATTTGACTTCCGGCGGATCAACCCACTTTTATTCTGTTGCACAACATGAGTCAACTCATGCGCTAACAGCTCCTGACCTCCCCGACTCCCTGGATTATATTCCCCTTGCCGAAAGAACACATCCTGTCCCGTCGTGAAAGCACGCGCCTGAATTGAGCGATTCAACTGGTCAGATTGACCATCAGTGTGAACCTTCACCCCACTGAAATCTGCGCCAAACGCCACCTCCATCGGTTCACGGATGTTGTCTGCGATCGCTTGTCCACTACCTCTTGCACTGTTAATGGAGGATTCCAAATCCGTTGATGCTTCCCCTCCACCTATGGCTTCCTGGCGCTGCACCTGGGATTTCATTTGCAGTTCTTCCTCATCGTCAATCTCGACGCGCTGGATAGAATCTGCCACAGGTTTCATTTGCAGTTCGTCCTCTTCCTCTGGCATTGCTTCACGCTGTACAGATTCCCCTGTCGATGATGGTGCATTGATCCTTTGTACTACAACGGATGCTACCCGATCTGCTTCCTGTTCGTAGCGATCGCCTGGTTCTCCGATACTCAACTTGGGCTGTATGCTTAATCCATTGGTTTGTGGCGATGCACTACTACTTTCTTGCCCTGCCAACTTGCTAATACTGTGACCAAAGCTTTTTGCTTGCAAAAGTAGGGTGTTTAAGTCTGTTTTTTTTGTATGGGTATCTGATTTTTTTTGCACGGCAAACCCACGAGCTTCAAATTGATTATCTTGGGCTTCTGTGTTGGTTAATGTAGACTTTCGAGCCAGGGCTTTTTGATTAGTCATAGTAGTTGAATAGGGATTACATCGAAATGTGGTTTAATTTTTGTAATCGTAAATTCTTTTAAAAAAAATATAATTTCAAGAAATTTCAGTTAAGAAAGTTAACTTAATTTTTCCGCTAAATAACTGCATAACTTTAACTAATAAATTCCTTAAACTTTGCTTTTGCGGAGCATTTTTATGTTGTCATTACAGAAAATTATAACTTAATTGATTTATTGTAAACCTCCTAAAAATTCGACTTAAGTATAATTTTACTTCGTAAAGATTTTTGAATCGCTGCTTTATGGAAGTAAAACCTCGTCGATTTTGGAACCCCCAAATTTATCCGTGAGGTGAGTTCAACCAGCCTTTAACTTCTGTATCTGTGAGCGATCGCTCCAATTTAATATACTCGCTCTTAGCTGCCTGCAATATATAATTCATCGTGATCGCGCTCCCTTCATCTGCGGCTAAAAAGGCCGCATTCATGGCAATACTGCGAATATTACCTCCTGCGACACTCAATTGTCCCAACTTCTGATAATCTAAATTTTCTGTGGGTGTCGCTTTAGGAAAAACCCGCCGCCAAATTTCTGCCCGTTGAGTGGAATCTGGAAAGGGAAACTGAACAATAAAGCGGATACGACGCATAAATGCTTGGTCTAATGAACTTTTCAAGTTAGTTGTTAATACTGATAATCCCCGGTAGCTTTCCATGCGTTGTAGTAAGTAACTCACTTCCACATTAGAATGGCGATCATGGGAATCTTTGACTTCAGTACGCTTACCAAACAAAGCATCGGCTTCATCAAAAAGTAAGATCACACCTCCCAACTCTGCCGCATCAAATACCCTACCCAGATTCTTTTCTGTCTCCCCAATATACTTACTAATTACTGCACTTAAATCAACACGGTATAAATCCAATCGCAGTTCCTGAGCGAGTACTTCTGCTGCCATTGTCTTACCTGTACCGCTAATACCAGCAAATAATGCACTAATTCCCAATCCTCGGTTGCTTTTACCTCCAAATCCCCACTGATCATATACTTTCGCTCGCTGTTTGACTTGGAGGGCAACATCTCTAATAACTTGTAACTGTGATTTCGGTAATACCAAATCTTCCCAATCAGCAACCGAATCAATCCGTTGTGCTAAATCATCTAATTTCGGACGGGCTTGGGCGCGGCAAGTATCCCAGAGAAGATGGTTGAAATCGCCTGTAACTTCTGACTCCTTTGCTTGCTGCCACTGAACACAGACTTGGGAACAGACAGCTTGAATCACAGGAACACTGAGATTAAATTGAGACACTAAATTACTAACTTGAGCATTCATCGACTCCGATGTTCCATTCAATGCCTGCTCCCAGATAGTATACTGTTCAAGAGTCGTGGGGCGTTTGATATCAAAAACTAGCGCAGGTCTTAAACGCGATCGCCTACGTTCGGTAGTGGTAATAATTATCGGAGAACGCATCCATTCGCACAAATATGTAATCGTGGATTCTTTATTTGCGTCTACCCCTTCCAAATCATCGCAGTCAATCAACAGCGCGTAATTAGCTAAAAGCACTTCCCGTTCCCAAAGTTGCTTAAACTTGTTGATTTCACTGGGAGTTGTTGGTAAAGCGTGTGCCGCGATTACACACAAATTTAGCTCCAAATAGTGACAAGCAACAGCTGCGATCGGACGTTTGCTAGCAACTTCATTCCCACATAATTGCAATATTGGCAATTTGAGAAAATCATAAATATCTACCCACCAAGCAGCTGTCATTTTCTCTATCAACTGCAAGTGAGATGAAACCAAGTCTTCTGTAACTACTACAGGTTCTACCATTCCCAACAAATGTTGATCTAGATGCTGCACCCCAATTAAATAATGTAATATTCGCTCATCAATCCGTAGAGGACTGCTCATCAACTCACTTCCCGAACCCACTTCGATTAATTGCCATCTGCGTAATGCACCCGCGGGAGTAAAAGCACTCCAATGCAAACCTTCTAGCACTGTCATCGCTAAACCAAAAGTAGGGTAGGTACGCTGTTCATTCCCACAAGCAGCAGCGCAAAGTATGGAAAAGCTGGTATCTAGTTCTACACCAGCACACAACAGCAGTAAATTACGTTCAAAATTACTTAAATTAAAAGTGGCGCAGACTCTATCTAACGCAGACGGTTCTCTGGATGTAATCGAGTCATCTATTAGAGAATCGTCTACTAGATTTTTTGCTATAAGATTTTCCCCATGTGCAATATCCTTCTCCAGCAAACTTGGGTCAGCGTGCTTCACCAAAATCTCCCTGAGTTTACCCAAGGCTACCGTCATATACGTATAATTATCAACGTTCTGATGGTTGGTGGTCGTTGCGTCCATTGTTAAATATTTTCCTATTTACCAACTTGTAGTCTGCGCCAAATTCTTTAATGGTAAAAACTACCACCACAAAGTTGTGGAATAAAGAAAGAGTTTTGGTGCTAACCCTGAGAATCAATCACATAGACTATTAGTACTGCAAAGTTCGTAGTAAGAACTCCAGTCTTCACTCTAGATAATCATAAAAGAAAATACATTCCCAGCATTATCAACTAAAGTCTATGATTATTAATTAGGCGCGATACCAAATCCACCTATTAAAAGTTGTAACCAATTCCTAAGAGTAGCCCAACATCATGGTAATAATCATAAAACTTGTTTTTGATCCAAATAATTAATACATTTATATTTATTTAGTACAAAAATACCAATTTTTTCCTACTTCATACCTGACAAATTTAGACTTTTGCATTTAAAATCAAAAATTTATTAATCTAGGATTTGCTGTTGCTTCCAAGGAATTCTAAAAGCAGGAAACCTTTTGAAGATAACCAGGATAAAGATGACTCAGGGTGCAAGAGCAGTTACTTCTGGCAATGTTTTAGAAAAAGCTGTGGAAGGAACTTTACTAGGTCATGGATATGTCCAAGTGGGCTTTGATTTACCAAAAAAACAGCGCCTTGGATGTCTCTTAAACTCGAATACCATACCAAAACGATATGCAAGGCAGGTTTATATTGGAGCAGGAATTTATGGAAGCTATATATATGTAGATTTTTACATTATTGGCGCTGCATCCGTTTCTTCCGGGCTGATTATTGAGTGTAAATGGCAGCAAACTAGCGGTTCAGTTGATGAAAAACTTCCTTACCTTAACTTGAATATTCAAAATTGCTATCCTGCACAAGCAGTTGTATTAATTGACGGTGGCGGTATGAAACCGCAAGCTGTATCGTGGTTAGATAAACAATTTGTTCTCAATCAAAATCTTCTTTCTGTTCATAATTTAAGTTCATTCATTGCTTGGTCTAACAATAATCTTTAATACGAAGTTACTAGTACTTCTGTAATTTTTCCGCGCTTTTTAGCGTTAGAATTAATTGCCCTAGATGCTGATATGGTGTGGATATTGAAACTGCTATAAAGGTTGCGAATAAACTCACAATCTGAATTAGATAGCATGAGTTTGACTCCACGTTCAGCTAATTTTTCAAATACATCTTTGAGTTGAACTTGCTGATCTTTAGCAAAGCGATCGCTACTGTAAGCTGTAAAATAGCTAGTTTCACTTACAGGATAGTATGGTGGATCAAAATAAATAAAATCATCATTGCTTGCAGCATAATTTAGTACATCAACAAAATTTGCTTGTTTGATTTTAGATGTAGAAAGCACTTCTGAGGCTGTTCGCAGTAAATCCTCAGAACAAATATTGGGATTTTCATATCTGCCTAAAGGTACATTAAACTTTCCCTGTGAGTTGACTCGATAAAGACCATTAAAACAAGTCTTATTAAGATAAATTAAACGAGCAGCTTTTTCTATATCAGTACCGCCGGAGTTATTCCTAACACTATAGTAATAATCTTGATCATGTCGGGTTTTATGCTCTTTCAATATAGAAATTAATTCCTCAACATGATCTCGAACACAACAATAAGTATTAATTAATTCTGCATTAATATCAGTTAAAACTGCTGCGGTTGGTTGGAGATAGAAAAAAACAGCACCACCACCTAAGAATGGCTCATAGTAATTTTTATAACTGTTGGGAAAATAAGGAATATATTGCTGTATCAACCTACTTTTGCCCCCTGCCCACTTCAAAAATGGACGCGGGCTAGTTTCCTTGAGGGTTTGAATTACCATTTACTTACAATTTAATTTAAAATAATCGTGACTAAATAAAGCCAATATAACCGACGGAGTATATTTTATATTAACTGGCTAATTTTCCAGCTGCATAGATTACAATTGAGTAGATAAAGCATATCAAAACAAACGTAAGTATATAAGAAGGCAGTTTACATTCAGATGTTTGACGGATTTTGGGATAACGTCTTTCGCTACCCCCGGTACTTAATTAGTATCGTCTTAGGACTGTTTCTGAACGCCTTTGCGCCGTTAGTGCCATTGTTGAAGCGCCCAGTTACCTTAATCGCTATCTTGGGTTTGTTTGTCAGCAGCCTAGTCTTCCTTACTCTTACCTTACGGGCAATGCTGGGCTTGAGTACAATCTAGACTAGCGCTATATCGGGGCTGTGCCCCACAGACAGTTATTCTTGGCGTTGCTCCCGCTAAGTACTGTCTATCCAACTTGCATATATTTTTGTTGTACAACCTCTGTGAGGAGGCGAAATTTTTATGGCTACAAATCGCCGGGTTTCCCGCGTTGCTGAATTGATCAAACGGGAAGTTAGCCAAATGCTACTCAACGGCATCAAGGATGACCGTGTGGGTACAGGAATGGTAAGTGTTACTGATGTTGATGTTTCCGGCGATCTCCAACACGCCAAAATCTACGTCAGTATCTATGGTACAGATGAAGCTAAAGCAGAAACAATGGCAGGCTTAAAGTCCGCCACGGGTTACGTCCGTAGCGAACTTGGGGCGCGGGTACGGCTGCGTCGTACACCAGAAGTGCTATTTCTCGAAGATCGTTCTATAGAACGCGGCAATAAGGTACTGGCCCTACTAAACCAACTTAACCATGAGCGTCCGCCAGAAAATCCTATGTCAGTAGATGGCAGCACTGATCAAGATGATGAATTATTTGATGAATAAGTAACTTAAATAACAATGTAACTTCAGAACAATTAATCTCAGCAAATCCGCCAAACAGTTTACAGACGTGACTAAATCGCGTCTGTTTTAATATGACCATAACCTAGTTCAAGGATCGGTAGTTGCATCTATATACTTTTTTCTGTTTACCTTGGTCAATGCTAGGGAGCAAGGGTTCAAACATCCTACTGAACTCTCGTAAGAAAGCGGGAAGCTAACGCAACAATGGCTTTAAATCGGGGATCTGCTCCTCCTGCCTCTTTCAAATAACGAATTAGTACTCCACCCTTCTACAAATGTTTATCCAACGAAAACTGTGTAATTTTAGTGCTTAAATTAACCAATAAATTACGGTTTTATTTAAGAAATTATTAACAGATGCCGGGATAAAAGCCTTCATAGTGTATTTTGGGCGTTATGTTTTGGAACACTTTATACCCTAGTATCTGACAAATATTCTTATGTTGTTTAACCTTAGATAAATACCAGCAGTTCTAGATCCGGCTTTAAGGTGATTATTTGATATGTAACCAATGCCTGCGGTGGTCACAGAGCTTGCGTTGCCCTGACTTGTACTGAGCGCAGCCTCTCCAAGAGTTGGGTCGAGGTGTAGTTTAAGGCTACGCAATATAAATTCTTCCCACACATTATATCTTGCTTAAAGACCTTAATAGGAAGACTTTCAGGCTTGTTGAATGAAGATAATACAGCCACCATAGCAGGTTAAGTTAACTACTCGGAATTTTTTTTGTAAAGCGGATTTTCGATGAATGTCAGGATTCGTTGACTTTCTTAACATTTCTTGAGATAATTTTAGGATATGTAGCGTCAAAATAAAAATAGTTCCGTATAGCAAACTACAAAATCCTAGCCACAAGTCTAAATTCTGTCATGTTTGTTCCTAATTATTAAGGGGAACACTATCGTAAGTGTTAATTTGTGAGTAAAAACCATGAGTGTGAATACGGTGCCTTCTATCAATTACTATTCTCTCGATCTGATTCAAGACGAAGCACGCCGACTGGTGCAAAAGGGAATGATTAGCAGACAACAGCCAATATATACTCTCTGCCAATATATTCCAGCGAGAGAGTGGGTTTGCGTTGAATGTGAATTAGAAAAATGTGACTTTTTGTTACGCGATCGCATTGGCGACCTCATTGGTCGTGAACAGTGGGACAACGATTAATCAATGTTTGATATCGGGTTTGGGATTAGGGGTTCATTTTCGATGTGTGGATGTCACAATCAGCGATCCTACGCCCAACCTGGGGGATCATCTCTGTTTTTTGATCAGCATCGCCCTACATAGAATCTTGCGTTTTTCATTAACCCAGAAGCATTTGAGTCTGAATTTATACAACTTTTCAAGTTAGGGAAGGCATCAGAAGGATTTTTTCTGTAATATGTGATGCTACAGCTTGAGTCTAGTATGTAGATTCTGTGACGTTCCTACATTTATCTGATAGGTAAGTCTAGGAACTTCACTTTTGACTCGCAATTAATTGCTGTTCAAAGCTAAAACCCGTCTTGAAAAGCTTGCTAAATTCGACAATGAAGAGAACCTCCGCAAGTAACTGACTCAATTTTCGCGAAATCTAAAATTTGTATAGTATTTTTTCTGAAAAAATCTCAAAAAGCACAGAAAAATTACGTAAACTATTATCCTACTTGCTCTAAATACTGATTAATGTCTTCAATGATCCGGGTAAGTTCAGCTTCAGTAGTCAAGCGGATGTTGACATTGCGGACAGTCAACAAAACTTTGGCTGCGAAGGGCGTTGGCCAGATATTAGGATTACAGAAAATTTCTAAAAAAACTTCACCCGTATAACGATATTCAAGGGGAGGTTGGGGAGTCACTTTACCGCCGCCAGGAGTGGGTTTAGCGGCGACAGCTTTCAGGCGCTCCATTAGTTGATCTGTCGCTGTCTTTAATTCTCGTGCTGCTTGGGGTGAAAAACTAAAGGAGACAGAACCTTCAATTAGGTTCAATGTTAGAGGGGTTGAAGACATATCTTTTTTATTAAAAGTTCTTGATAAGTACTAATATTACCGGAAGAAGGTATCTGATCTGAATCTTACTGTGATAGTTCCCCGTATTTGTCAGTCCTGGTGGCAACTGGAGCCACTCAGAGGGAATTACTGCGGGTTTTGAAGAAAGCGTTGAACCGTGGCGGGAGTAAGACAACACCTATTTGGTGTTGGATGTAGAAGTATTAATAAAAAAATTAATTAAAATATTTCTGGAATTATTAATGCTAAATATGCCTTTTTATCTGTAAAGCTATTACTAATTATTATCTAGCTTCTAGCTGCCGTTACTAAAAAAGAATGTCAAGAAATTGGTATAAAAGATAGAGGCTATAGAGAGTCTTAATCCTTACTGCGTAAGACTTCGATACAGTTTATTTGTGTTTATTTATATTTTGAGTTCTACATTAGAAGTCATAGAACTTGATGTGATAAATTATTCATGACTTACGATAACCGCGCCAAAGTGCAAAAGGTTTTAATTATTACCCTACTTCTCAACCTGTTTGTAATGGGATTGAAAGCACTTGTAGGCTACTGGACAGGTTCGTTGAGTTTGATAGCTGATGCCTTGCATAGTGTGACAGATAGCGCCAATAACGTTTTAGGATTAATTGCAAGTAAATTTTCTTCTCCGCAACCCGATCGCGAGCATCCCTATGGACATAGCAAGTTTGAAGCTGTGGGAGCGTTAGGAATTGCTTCATTTTTAGGAATAGCCTGTTTTGAAATTCTGCAAGGAGCAATCGAGCGAATTCTCAAAGGTGGTGGTGAACCTGTGAGAATATCGCCACCAGAGTTGTGGTTATTACTAATTGTGCTGGGTGTGAATATTTTTGTGGCGTTTTACGAACGTAGTGTGGGTAGGCGTGTAGGTAGCTCAATTCTCATAGCTGACGCGACACATACCATGAGCGATATTTGGGTGACAATTTCTGTAATTGGCGGCTTGATAGGAGTTTGGTTAGGTTATCAATGGATGGATTTGGTGCTAGCTTTCCCTGTGGCTTTGTTGGTATTTTGGAGTGGCTGGTCAGTTTTAAAAGAGAATTTGCCTTGGCTTGTGGATCAAATGGCGATCGCACCAGAAGCAATTCATGCGATCGCAACTTCTGTTCCAGGTGTAATTAACTGTCATGCGATCGCTTCTCGTGGTGTTATTGGTCGTCAACTGTTCATTGAAATGCATTTAATAGTAGATGCACCAGACGTAGAAACCGCTCACCACATCACCGAAGAAGTAGAAAGCCGATTAGAAGAACGGTTCCGTCCAGTGAGGATTTTAATTCATGTTGAGCCACCAGCATATAAGTCTGAGCAAATTAGCTTTGAAACTGGAGCAAAGTAATTTCATCAATTCAAAATTATGCCCTGTTAAAATGTTAAGCAGTGCATTTTAATGACATACAAATAACTGCATATTTGCATTAACTTTTATAAGAAGCAACCAAATTAGCGACGATTGCAACTAGTTGTCCTGGATCAACAGGTTTAGCCACATGAGACTGAAAACCCGCTTCTAATGCACGGCTACGATACTCACTATCGCCGTATGCAGTTAAGGCGATCGCGGGGAGTTTCTCCCAAATATCAGGCTTCAGCGCCCGGATTTTGCGAATGAAGGTGTAGCCATCTTCACCAGGCATAGCAATATCACAAATTAAGACATCTGGCTGCAACTCAGGTAGTACTTTCAATGCTACCGCAGCCGATGGAACTGCCGTGACAGTGGCTCCATCAGCTTCTAACACGGTAGTAATGTAAAAACGGCTATCGTCATCATCATCAACTATGAGGATGTTTAAGCCAGCAAGGGAAAGAGGAGGTTCCATAACATCTCCATTAATGTTTATCAAATGAAAGTTATTTCTAATGAGCTGCTGGTTTTTTTCTCAGTGACCACACCATTGGTAATTTTACTGCGATCGCGCCTATTTTCATAGACAATAATTCAAGTTTTCCAACCACCATTTAATTGATGGTTAATTGTTTGCTGGCATTTATAATTATTGGCTAAAGAAAATTATGTAGATATTTAAATTACTTTACATTTAAAAAACTTACTTTAATAAATAGTTTAATTTGCAAAATTATTTTGCTAATTGCTGCCTGCTTTATTACTAAAAACTTGCGATGCTGATGAGGCTTTTAAATTTAGTAACTATGACATTTTGTTATAAAGAGAAAAAATATAAGTTGCATAATCAAATTAATATAGCGGTTCTCGTTTACGTGAGGTACACCCGTAAGGGCACGGCACTGCCCATACGTGTCAACTTAACGTGAAACCCTAGCAATGACGTTATATCAAGCCTACTGAATTACCAATTAAGTCGTCGGAACCCCACCCCGCTTTTGTCTAGCGACAAAACCTCCTCTCCCCGTTCACGGGGAGGGGATTAAGGGGTGGGGTTCTTTATTTTTGATTTATGCAAAAGTCTATGGAATAGCTTACTAAACCAAGAGTCCAAAAAATAGACAATGCCAAAACTCAAAACAAGTCAGGTTAGCATTGCCATTTTGAAATATGTAAATCTAAACTACCGTAAAGAATCTGAATTATCAGAAGGAGTGATGAGCTTTTAGTTAAGTCAACTCAAAACTTGATTATTCCCACTCAATAGTTCCAGGCGGCTTAGAGGTGATGTCATAAACCACCCGATTCACCCCTTTAACCTCATTCACAATCCGCGTGGAAATCACTTCTAGGACATCGTAAGGCACTCTTGCCCAATCAGCAGTCATGCCATCTTCACTGGTAACAATCCGCAAAACGATGGGGTAAGCGTAAGTACGTTGATCACCCATAACGCCGACACTACGAATTGGCAGCAATACAGCAAACGCCTGCCAAAAATCATGATACATACCGCGTTGGTTAATTTCTTGCCGGACAATCAAATCTGCATCACGCAAAATGTTTAACCGTTCAGATGTGACTTCCCCCAGAATCCGAATTGCCAAACCAGGCCCAGGAAAAGGTTGCCGTTGGACAATTTCTTCTGGTAAACCAATGGAACGCCCAACTTTGCGGACTTCATCTTTAAATAATTTCCGCAGTGGTTCTACCAATTTAAATCTTAGGTCTTTGGGCAAACCGCCAACATTGTGATGACTCTTGATTTTCACCGCTACCCGCTCCCCAGTTTGGGGATCAACGTTGGTATCAGCAGATTCAATGACATCTGGATAAAGAGTCCCTTGAGCCAGATAGTCAAAGTGACCAAGGCGTTTAGATGTTTCCTCAAATACACTGATGAATTCGTGTCCGATGCGGCGGCGTTTTTCTTCAGGATCGGTGACATCAGCAACTTTAGCTAAAAAGCGATCGCGAGCATTTACATACTCTACAGGAATGTGAAACTGCTCTTGGAACAGCTTTACTAATCGCTCTGGCTCATACTTTCGCATAAAGCCTTGATCGATAAATACGCAAGTCAGTTGATCGCCAATGGCTTTATACAGCAAGAAAGCTAAGGTAGAAGAATCCACCCCACCAGACAACGCCAACAGTACTCGCTTTTCACCAACTCTGGCGCGAATTTCCCGAATTGCCTCTTCGACAAAAGCTGCTGTTGTCCAAGTGGGTTCGCAATCGCAGATGTGATAGACAAAATTACGGATTAATGCTAAACCGCCAATAGAATGCACTACCTCTGGATGGAACTGAACGCCGTAAAGTTTCTTTTCGTGATCGGCGATCGCAGCACAGGGAGTATTTTCTGTATGTGCCAGCAATTCAAACCCTGATGGCATTTTGGTAACTGAGTCTCCATGACTCATCCACATCGTAGTGCCATCTTCGACATTAGTGAGCAAATCTGTGGGATCATCAATATATAATGAAGCTTTGCCGTACTCACCTCGGTCAGCCTTTGCCACTTCGCCGCCGAGTTGGTTTACCATCAGCTGCATCCCATAGCAAACACCCAAGACAGGTATTCCTAAATTCCAGATTTCTGGGTCACAATGGGGAGCGTTATCACCATAAACCGAACTCGGCCCACCGGAGAGAATGATTCCCTTGGGATTAAGTTGGCGCAATTGTTCAGAAGTAGTGCGATAGGATAAAACTTCAGAGTATACTTGAGTTTCGCGGATGCGACGGGCAATCAACTCAGAATATTGAGAGCCGAAGTCCAGAATTACAATCAATTGGCGATCAAGTCTCCCCAAATTTTCCAATGTTTGGGGCGCTTGTTCTGTTGGTATCACCGCTGTATTCATGACGGGAGTGTTATGTCTGTTAAGGGTAGATGCTTTGTGGTCTATGATGGTGCTATTATTCAGCCTGGGTAGGCTAATAATGGTATAGAGAGCCTTTACAAACGCCGGGTTATGTGCGTTTGTTTAGTACCGGAGTCGGAGATGGTATTAAAACGATCAATTTACCTTAGAGGGGTTACTTAAGAAATTATTTATTTGGATTGTTTACGATTATTCATAATAAATTAACATAATTTTCCCATCAACAGACCAGCAGTTTTACTCTTCACGATAATTTTGCGATCGCGATCAAAGAGGATAGAACCACAAATTGTTACTCCTGTGCCCTTTTCGCTATGACTTTGGATGTATTCTTTAGAACGGACATCGATGGCTTCGGTGATCGCACTATAAACTTGATTTACCCAATTACTACCAGTTGCAGCGTCGAGCGATTTTAGGTATGTTAGTGCGGCTTCAGCGGTTGCGCTGTTAAACACAGCTTGGATATCTGGTGATTTTAAACCTGCGATCGCACAGTGTGCTGCTAAGATTTCTCGCCGTCCATCAGCCAAGTAGTGATGGGTGTGAAAAATCCCTCCTGCCAGTTTCATCAGCTTACCGTGATAACCAAATAATAAGATTTCCTTTACACCCAGCACATTAGCTTCTACTAACATTGGGCCGAGCCAGTTAGCAGTTTTGACCAATTGTTCAGGATTAATCCCTAGTTTACGCGCCAAATCTAGGCCATTCTCCCCGATACAGAGTACTAAATTTTCAAAACGACTGGCTTTATTTTGTAATTCAGCTCGAAAAACAGCAAGCTGATCTGGTGTACTCAAAGGTTGAGAAATGCCGGTTGTGCCTAAAAGGGAAAGTCCTTCAACCACGCCAAAAGCAGAATTTGAAGTTCTAACAGCAAGCGATCGCCCTTCGGGTAAAATAATCGTCACCGTGATTTTTTCTTCCGGCGCTAGCATCCGTTGCAAGTTTTCTTTTAAAAGCCTTTGAGCATAAGCATAAATAGCAGGCTTGTCATCAGCATTCATCTGTCTGCCAATTCCTTCCCCGCCTTTAATAATTATTGCTTCCCCCTCTTCTCTCCACTCCACCAATGCCCAAATCGGTGTATCTTTAGTCAGGTCAAGATTATCACCAGGATCGCTGCGGGTGATTGCTAAAGCTGCATTCTCAGATAATCCCGCTACCTGTTCAATGGGGATTTCAGCGATTTGAGCGGGTTCAATCAAATCTACAGAGGCAAAAGTTAGGGATTTGCGATCGTGTAACCAGTGTAAAGCTGCAACAGCAGCAGCACAGGCAAAGACGGGAAGTGTGTATCCAGGACGGGACATTTTTTAAATTCAAAAGTCAAAATAATTCTTCAAAAATAAAGACAGTTTTAGATAGCAATTTAGACCAAAAATGTAGCTTACTTCCTTCAGGGTAGCGTTCTTGCTCACCTCCCGAACTCAACAAAGAGACTCAATACGGTCAGCGTGCAACAGGCTTGTTAAACCGTGTTTACTTTGCTGAGTTCGACGCGACCGTTTTCAAATACTTGCACCATTAGCTGATAACCCTCCATCAGGGACATCCCAACGAGTGGTTCTGAATCAGCCTCATCGACCGGGATTATCAAAATATCTCCATCCCAAACTAAAACTACTTCATAGACATTGAAAACGCATTCACTCCCATCTCCGAGAATGGCTCGCCCTCGCCTCTTCCATCTCAGATTTAACTGCCATCTGAGCCACAGATTGAAATTGAAATAATCGGTTCCAAATCCGCGTTAACGATTCCGGCGATCATACGGCTTTTTTCGTGCGTCCGCCGAATCGACGAACATGGCGAGAACCAATGCGGACAATCCAGATTCGAGCGTCTGGGTAACGGGCTTCGAGGCGATCGCAGGCTGCGATTTCACTTGCATCGACTTCAAAAGCTCCGGTTTCGATGTCGATCGCCACAATCTTACCATGATTATCTGCTTCAACCTGTGAGCGCACCTGAGATTCATAAATCTCATCGCCACGTCGAGCGAATTCTTCTTTGCTGTAACGGGGTTGGTGAACTGTCATAGAAATAGCCTCGTGTTCACGCCTCTAATTTTTCTACTTTAGGACTACAATTTAGACCTTATCTTTAATCATATGGGTTGGATAACTGTTCGACTTGCGCCTACCAAGCTATCCGACTTGGTTTTATTTTCGGACAAAGTTATCTCTGTCGCCGGAACAGGTCTAAACTCTTCAGGGTACGCCCGAACAATTCCCATTCGGCCTGGCTGGGTTCCGAAAAATAATGCACCCACGTGCGATTCTACAATCTGTGAAACAATGCGATCGCATTGTTTCACGGGGATACCACAAACTTCTTCTGGCATCGGCAGCAAAAGCTAGACAAGCTTTGATGCCTTCAGAAGTTTATTCAGAAAAATCCTCTAAGATTTCTGCTTCAGTCATTCCGCCCGCAAGATACTCCAAAATATCATAAACAGTGCTTCGGATTCCTCGGATACAGGGTTTACCACTGCGTTTTCCTGGTTCAATCGTAATAAGGAACTTCCAATTATCCCATCCCTGTGGGACGCGGGCGCAGGGACTTGCGCCCCTACAAATCTAGAAATTATTTGGGATAATTTATTTTTTGGAAGTTCTTAATGTCGTGGTAATTCATAAATTAGTCAAGATATTAGACTTCTTGTTAGTTAAAAGTTGAAAGGGCGATAGACAAATATGGTTTTCCAGTACACTAAGGCATTTGTCACCATAGCATCGGTTAATTGTGATAATTTAGTGGATTTTTATACCAAATTGCTGGAGCAAAAGCCAGTTATTTTAATTCCGAATGTCTATGCTGAGTTTAATTTGCTTAATATGCGTTTAGGTATTTTTAAACCAAAGAACACAAATGAATCGGAATTTGAAGCCATTGCTAAAAGTAAGATAAGTTTGTGTTTAGAGGTGAGTAACTTAGAAGATGCGATCGCTCACCTAACAGCATTGGGTTATCCCCCACCAGGAAATATTTCCATTGCTTCCCACGGCAGAGAAATTTATGCTTATGACCTTGATGGCAATCGTCTGATTTTACATCAAGCCAACGAAGAGTGCTGAGTTAGGAGTTATTATTCTCCCCTAGTCCCGTTTATTGGCGATAATTAAGTAATTGGTAATTAATAATAAATTATGGCTATAACTCAAAACTATAGATTAAACCTGATTCAATGGTATCCAGGTCACATTGCTAAAGCTGAAAAGAAGCTCAAAGAACAGCTTAAACGCGTAGATGTGGTGTTTGAGGTACGAGATGCCCGGATTCCCTTAGCGACTCACCATCCCCAAATAGGTGAGTGGGTGGAGGGTAAGAAACGGGTGTTGATACTTAACCGAGTCGATATGATTACGCCGCAAATGCGATCGCTGTGGATGGATTGGTTTAAACGTCAAGGGGAAGTCCCTTATTTTACCAACGCTCAACATGGAAAAGGTATAGCAGAAGTGGCGCGGGCAGCGCAAGCCGCCGGGGTAGAACTCAATCAAAGAAGAAGCGATCGCGGGATGTTACCTCGTCCAGTCCGGGCTGTGGTGATTGGTTTTCCTAATGTCGGTAAATCAGCTTTGATTAACCGCCTGTTGGGAAAGCGAGTAGTGGAAAGTGCAGCCCGTCCTGGGGTGACTCGCCAACTGCGCTGGGTGCGAATTTCTGAACATTTAGAATTGCTAGATGCTCCTGGTGTCATCCCTTTAAGATTGGAAGACCAAGACGCAGCATTGAAATTAGCCATTTGTGATGATATCGGTGAAGCATCTTATGATAACCAACTTGTAGCAGCAGCCCTAGTAGATTTACTAAACTATTTGGATGCTGTAGCTACAGATTTATTACCGAAGAAGCCATTACAGTCCCGTTACCAGCTCGATTCGACATCCGACACTGGAGATACCTATTTGCACGCCTTGGCAGAGCATCGTTACAAAGGTGATGTAGAGCGAGCTGCAAGGCAACTTTTAACAGATTTTCGCAAGGGGTTGTTGGGTGAACTGAGTTTGGAATTACCTCCTAACTAGATGACAAGCACTTTCAGATCGTTTTTAAGTAGCAATCAAAAATCTGGATACTCGGCTTTGGTGATATCTGGGTGGTAGTAATAAGTCAAAACGCCCCCTGCTTTTGCGTATCATTGCTACCGTAAGTTGAAAATTTGGTGGCTCCCCTTTACAAAGGGATTCAAACCCCCTCTATACTGAACCTACAGCAAAATGACCTCCAATGTAATATCCGTCACATATAGTTGTCGGATTGCAGTTAACAGTGTCATAAAGAAAAGGTGAAGGTTAACCTGTAGGGTATAACTTAACTTTAGAGTTGCTTGCACCTCTAGCTTCGATGGATCTATCACACTCATGACTGAACTCACACTACGCCTACAAGAGGGAGATACCGAGACAACGATCGCAGTTGATCAAGATATATTCACAATTGGTCGTTTGCCGGAATGTAACTTATATTTACCTTTTGCTGGAGTATCCCGCAACCATGCTCGCTTGGTGAAAAAGGCTGACGGTGTGTGGACTATTGAGGATCTAGGTAGCAAAAACGGGACGCAAGTAAATAAATATCTTGTTAAGTTCCCCCAAGAGTTACATCACGGCGATGTTATTTGGTTAGGCAATGTTAACTTGGTAGTATTGCTCACAAGCCCCGCGTCTCAATCTACACCTGAGTATTCCCCAACTTCGGAAAGTAATGAGCAAAGAACAATCCTTCACAATGTCGAACAATTACAACAGCAATGGATCGCAGCTGATAGCAAAGATGGTGACATCAGCAATAAGGACAAAACCATTGCTCGTCTCAAAGACTTAGTAGATATAGCTAAAAATCTTTGTGCAGCAGCATCTATAGAAGAGATTTTTTCTCAAGTGCAGCAAGTAGTTTTTCGTTACCTTGATAGTATCGAACGCTTGGCATTATTAATTGATGTTAATGGTTGCGGTCAATTAGAGTTAGTGAACGCTGCCACTAGAAACGTTTCCCAACAGAAACATCTTGCTTCTGATGGGAGTTGGATTAGTCGTAGTATTTGCCAAAAGGTATTTGAGGAAAAAGTCGTCATTCAAACCGCCGATACCCATCAAGATGAACGGTTTGCTAGTGAACAGAGTATTTTGGTCAAAGGCATTCGCAGCGCGATGGCAGTGCCTTTATGGGATGAAAATAAAGTTGTAGGCGTACTGTATGCTGATGCCAATCTTTCTTCTTACCATTGGGCAAATGAAGGCGAAGAAGAACTCAGCTTTTTTTCGGCTTTAGCAAACCTTGTGGCTTCTAGCGTGCAGCGTTGGCTATTGGTAGAGAAACTCAAAACTGAAGAGATGATTCGTCACCGACTAGAACGCTATCATTCTCCAGCAGTTGTGCAGCAGTTAATCTCTATAGGCGGATTACCGGGTGGTCGTTTAGCTCCCACCGAGAGCGAAATCAGTATTTTGTTTGCAGATTTGGTTGGCTTTACGGCAATCTCTGAACGGTTAACGCCAACTGCGATTGCTCAACTATTAAATAATTTATTTGAAGAAATGCTAAAAGAAGTGTTTACTTGCGGTGGCACTTTAGATAAATATATTGGCGATTGCATTATGGCATTTTTTGGCGCTCCCGAACCGCAAGTGGATCACGCCGATCGCGCTGTTACTGCTGCCAAGGGAATGCTCACTCGTCTGGAACATCTGAATGCCAATGGTTTTTGGCACGAACCGCTTCAATTACGTATTGCTATTAATAGTGGTAAGGCTGTTGTGGGAGATGTCGGTAGTTCCCAAAGGGTAGATTATACGGCATTAGGCGGGACGATTAATCTTGCTGCTCGCATGGAAGCAGTTTGTCCTCCTAGTGAATGTGTGATTAGTCAAGCTACTCATAAAATGCTTTCACACCCCTCAGACTTTGAGGAAATGGGAGATTATCGTTTCAAAGGTATTGAACGATTGGTAAAGGTTTATCAGACAAAATTGCAGCAAGCGTCAACAATCATTAATCCATTTATTAATCTTTAAGCATTGGGCATAGGGAATAGGGAAAAATGGTTAATTATTTCAAATAAAAAATATCTAACTATTTATTGTGGAGTGGGCGAATTTAGCTGACCATGCCAGCGCGAAAAATTTGTTCTGCGGTCAAATTCAACTCTGGAAAAGTTGGCGACTGGATACGCTCATCTCTTCGAAACTTACTAATGCGATACTCACCTTCTTCTAAACAGCAAATTAAAATAGTAGGTTGTTTGGGTTTGCCAATAAATTCCCTACCGCCCAATGCACCATAATCTACAATCCAGTATTCAGGAATTCCCATTTCTTCATAGTCAGCGTATTTTTTCAGATAATCATCACGCCAGTTTGTACTTACCACCTCAATTACTAAAGGAATTGATGCTGCTTGAGTAACAGTTGATTCTTTTTTCCACCGAGGTTCATTAACTAAATTAGTAAGATTTAGGAGCAGCAAATCTGGCGAATAAGCTGATTCGTTTTCAAGTGGTTTGACTAATACTGTTTTTGGTATACCATACCGCAGTCCGAGACGACTATATTCTAAAGTGATTTTTGTAGATAAAAATACAACAATCTCTTCATGGTCGCCTGTTGGTTGGGGCATTTCTACTACTACTCCATCATATAGTTCATAACGTTGTCCTGTGTTATCTGGATATTTAGCAACGAATTCATCGAATGTAACTACTTTGCCTAAAACTTGAGTCATAGATTGATTCCTCGATTGTGGAAATTATAACAACTTTAATTGGATTTAATTTATCAATATTAATACTTATTGATTGGTATACTTTAATTCAATCAAAGTTGCGAAATTGTAATATTGGACAGCTAATTCTTGGTTAAAAGACTAGAATTTGGGTAGTAGCTTCTTAAATTTATATGTATAACATTAGGAAGCCTACTTCAAGCTATTTTTTAACGGGAGGTCAGGTAATGGCGATCGCCACCATTAATCCCGCCACTGGGGAGACGCTCAAAACCTTTGAGCCACTCAATGATGCAGAAATTGCCGCTAAACTCGATTTGGCTAATCAGACTTTTGAAAAGTATCGTCAGACTAGTTTCTCTCAACGATCGCTCTGGCTACAAAAGGCTGCTGATATTTTAGAGCAAGACAAAGCAGAATTTGCTAAATTGATGACTCTAGAAATGGGTAAGCCATTTAAAGCTGCGATCGCGGAAGTCGAAAAATGCGCTGTCGTCTGTCGCTACTATGCTGAACACGCTCCTGCTTTTCTAGCTGATGTTTCTGTAAAAACTGATGCTAGCCAAAGTTTTGTTCGCTACCAACCAATGGGTGCAATTCTCGCGGTGATGCCGTGGAATTTCCCCTTTTGGCAAGTGTTCCGCTTTGCTGCACCAGCGCTAATGGCAGGAAATGTCGGCTTACTCAAACACGCTTCCAATGTGCCGCAGTGTGCCTTGGCAATTGAAGATATTATCCGACGCGCAGGTTTTCCTGAAGGTGCGTTTCAAACTCTATTAATAGGCGCTGCCAAAGTTGCTGATTTGATGGCTGATGACCGTGTAAAAGCTGCCACATTGACAGGAAGCGAACCAGCAGGTGCATCCCTCGCCGTCGCCGCCGGCAAACAAATTAAAAAAACCGTCTTGGAATTGGGAGGAAGTGACCCGTTTATTGTGTTAGAAAGTGCTGACTTAGAGACAGCAGTTGTCACAGCTACTACAGCACGGATGTTGAATAACGGGCAATCATGTATTGCAGCGAAACGTTTTATTGTCGCAGAAGCGATCGCAGATAAATTTGAAAAATTGCTTTTAGAAAAATTTGAGGCGCTAAAAGTAGGCGATCCCATGCAACCAGATATCGATTTAGGCCCACTGGCAACTCCTGGTATTCTCCAGGATTTAGACCAACAAGTGCAAGCTGCTACAAAAAGCGGTGGTAAAGTCCTCACCGGTGGACATTCTTTATCAGATCGTCCAGGTAACTTTTATCCGCCAACGATTATCATCGATATCCCGCTTGAAGCACCAATTGCCAAAGAAGAATTCTTTGGCCCGGTAGCCTTGTTATTTCGGGTTCCAGATATCGATGCTGCCATTAAACTCGCTAATGACATCCCCTTTGGATTAGGTGCAAGTGCTTGGACAACCAACGACCAAGAGAGCGATCGCTTGGTTGAGGAAATCGAAGCCGGTGCCGTATTTATCAACAGTATGGTCAAATCTGATCCCCGGTTGCCCTTTGGTGGTATTAAGCGTTCTGGATATGGCAGAGAATTGAGCATCCAGGGTATACATGAGTTTGTCAATGTTAAAACTGTGTGGGTTAAATGATTAGGGATTAGGGACTGGGTATTGGGATTAGGAATTAGAGATTACAAATTAAATTTTGGGAAAGATATTTTCATTCCCCACTTTCCAGTCCTCAGTCCCCAGTCACCAATCCCCATTCCCCAATATTTATTCGTCAATAGTTAGGAAATAAAATGAATACAGCAGAGTTATTGGTGCAGTGCCTAGAAAATGAAGGAGTGCAATATATTTTTGGACTCCCTGGCGAAGAAAATTTGCACGTTTTAGAAGCATTAAAACATTCTTCCATTAAATTTATTACGACTCGTCATGAACAGGGTGCAGCATTCATGGCCGATGTCTACGGACGCTTAACAGGAAAAGCCGGGGTGTGTCTTTCTACTCTTGGGCCTGGGGCAACTAACTTGATGACTGGGGTAGCAGATGCTAACCTCGATGGTGCGCCCTTAGTGGCGATTACCGGTCAAGTGGGGACAGATAGAATGCACATTGAATCCCATCAATATTTAGATTTGGTGGCAATGTTTGCACCTGTTACCAAGTGGAACAAGCAGATTGTGCGGCCGAGTATTACACCAGAAGTAGTACGAAAAGCATTTAAGCGATCGCAATCTGAAAAACCTGGTGCGGTTCACATAGATTTGCCAGAAAATATTGCTGCCATGCCCGTCGAAGGCAAACCTTTGCGTAAGGATAACATCGAAAAAACCTATGCATCTTTTGCTAGCATTCGGGCAGCAGCCGCCGCAATTTGCCAAGCAGTTAACCCATTAATCTTAGTCGGAAATGGGGCAATTCGCGCTCAAGCAAGTGATGCCGTCACGCAATTTGCAACATTGCTAAATATACCCGTTGCTAATACCTTCATGGGTAAAGGCATTATTCCCTACACACATCAATTAGCTTTGTGGTCAGTGGGATTACAGCAAAGAGATTATATTACTTGTGGCTTTGATAACACAGATTTAGTAATTGCGATCGGCTATGATTTGATTGAATTTTCCCCCAAAAAATGGAATCGTAATGGTGAAATTCCCATTGTGCATATTGGGGTAAATCCGGCGGAAATTGATAGTAGTTATATTCCCAACGCCGAAGTAGTGGGAGATATTTCAGATTCCCTTTATGAAATTTTAAAATTAGCAGACCGACAAGGTAAACCCGATCCTTTTGCCATTAGCTTAAGGTCAGATATTCGGGCTGACTACGAACAGTATGCCCATGATGATGGATTTCCCATAAAGCCGCAAAAGTTAATTTATGACTTACGCCAAGTGATGGGGCCAGATGATATTGTCATCTCTGATGTTGGCGCACATAAGATGTGGATGGCCCGTCATTACCATTGCCATAGTCCCAATACTTGCATAATTTCCAACGGCTTCGCAGCTATGGGTATTGCTATTCCTGGCGCTTTAGCAGCAAAACTCGTTCATCCCAACCGCAAAGTCGTGGCTGTAACAGGCGATGGCGGCTTTATGATGAATTCTCAGGAATTAGAAACAGCCTTGCGTGTCGGTACGCCCTTTGTCACCATAATTTTCAATGATGGTGGTTATGGGTTAATTGAGTGGAAGCAAGAAAATCAATTTGGCAAAGGAAACTCATCTTTTGTGCATTTTAGCAATCCTGATTTTGTAAAATTAGCCGAAAGCATGGGTTTAAAAGGCTACCGAGTTGAATCGGCTTTAGATTTGATTCCCACTTTGAAAGAAGCCCTCGCTCAAGATGTACCCGCCGTGATAGATTGTCCCGTAGACTATCGGGAAAATCACCGCTTTAGTCAAAAAGCCGGCGAGTTGAGTTGTGCGGTGTAGAAAGTTAAGAGTTATTTATTCGGGACTTAAACATTTTTGAGCCAGGGTAAGGAGAATACACTAAAGGCTCAAGAATAGCTAATTTCACAGCAAAGCACCACCACAACTAGAACCACATCCAGCAGTACAACCATAGCAATAAGCAGCAGTTTGGATCTCACTAATCAGGTCTAAACTGCCAGCTTCTAATAGTTTGCTAACTGTCAAGGTTTCACCGTTGCGATTTTTAGCAGGCAAATTCATCATTTGATTAAAGTCACAATCATATACATTACCTAGATAGTCAATTGAAAGTTCATCGCGACACATCAAATGTTCAACTGTACTAGGATTAAAATGCGATTCTAAAAACTGCAAATAGCTGGTGTACAGTTTTCTCCGTTCTAAATGCATTTTGGTTCTACCAACTGGTAGATTGGTAATGGCGAAGAGGTTGTTAAATACAATATTAAAATGTTCTTGCAAGAACATTTTGTAATCTTGTTCTAGGTTGGACTGTTCAGGAGCTAAGGAAAATTTTTCATTAGTGGGTAACTGGGGATTAAATATCAAGTCCAAAATTAAATTTGGTTTTTTACCATAGCCACGTTGGTTAAGCCACTGCAAAGCTTTGACTGAACTATCAAAAACACCAGCACCGCGCATTTTATCAACATTATCTGCTAAATAGCAGGGTAGGGAAGCTACAACTCTTATTTGGTGTTGAGCAAAATATTCTGGTAAATCAGCAAATCCATCTTCAAAATAAATGGTCAAATTAGACCGGACAATAACTTGCTTCCCGCTTGCTCTTGCTGCTTCTACAAGTGGCTTAAATCCATAATTCATTTCTGGTGCGCCACCAGTCAAATCCACAATTTGAATTTCGGGAAATTTATGCATTAGCGAAATCAATTGCTCACAAATTTCAGGAGAAAGTTCTTCTGTACGCTTCGGGCCAGCTTCGACATGACAGTGTGTACAGGCAAGGTTACAACGCTTACCGAGATTAATTTGTAAAACAGTAATTCCCTTTTTTGTCAAAGGGGAATTTAGTTTATTTTTAAATGGTATGGCTATTGATTGAGTTTGCATTAGTTACTACTCCTTAAACATGGCAAAATATATTCAATCAATTTCTCTAACCTTGCAATAATCTGTAAGTTATTCCACTAATAATTGCAGCAGTAGGTAAAGTTAAAATCCACGATAATAATATCTGAAAAAAAACACGTATATTGGCTTTTTTTCCAGTTAATCCCACTCCAAAAATAGAACCAACTGAAACGTAAGTGGTGGAAACTGGAAATCCAAAACTACTAGCTGCAATAACTAGAACTCCAGTTACTATATTTGCTGATAAGCCTTGAGTATGATTCAATGAGGTAATCTTTTCACTCATGGTTACTGCAACTTTTTGGGAGTTTAGTAAACCGCCAAGTGCCATTGCGATCGCAATCGTGATCATTCCCCCCTGAATCGAAAAATACTCAATAACTAGAATGAGTGAGAAAATCTTGGGAGTATCATTTAATCCTCTAGCAAAACTGACAATTCCCGCACTCATAAAATGGCAAGTATCAATAATTCTCTGATTGACTCGTAGATTCCATTTTGAAATGATACAGTTAGATAAGCTATAAATTCCTGCTCCTAAGGGAATAGCAATGATGGGACTGAGTAATAAAGGCAAAATAAAGGAAGTTCCCAAAGCTGCAAAATTAACTTTGAGTCCGATCGCAACTAATCCAGCCCCAACCAGCGCACCTGTTAAACTGTGAGTTGTGGAAATGGGAAATCCCATGAAGGTGGCTATCAGTACAGTTAAACCAGCAGCGATCGCAACTGCCAGATGAAACTCTGGTGAATTAGCGATCGCATCAGGCACTAGTCCTTTTCCAGAAAAATTTGCGATTAATATACTTGCCAAAAAAGTTGCAGCAACCGCACCAGCCAAAGTTGTAAAAGTTGCCCACAGAATTGCTGTTTGATAGCTGCTGGTTCGGCTACCAAACAACGTCGCTACCCCTTTAAAGTTGTCATTTGCCCCATTGGAATATGCTAAAAAAAGCGTGGCGATAAATAAACTAATTAACAACATTTCGGGGTTATAAAGAAGAAATAAGAATCCAGAATCCAGAATTCAAAATGCAATTACTAAAATATTAAAATTGTGCATTCATTCCCCAGGGATGCACTGAGCTTGTCGAAGTGTCGTACAGAATTGTTCTGAATTCTGACTCCTGACATCTGAATTCTTTCTTAACGTCAGTTCGAGTTAAGAAAGAATTCAGCGTTAGTTGACGGAAACGACACAAACACGTTGAAATATCTCAGAATCAAGCAACGGTGTAATAAGGGTTTCAGCTTATCTCGAACTCAGGTTTTCTTAAGAAATTAACAGCAACCACCACCGCTATAGTGCCAGGTTGAATCGGTAATAATTATTTCTGCTGGCTTGATAGCCGCAAGTTTAGCAGCAGTTTTATCACATACTGCTGCGGGAATACCTAGCTGAAGTAGATGTCCTGCTGAGTCGTCGAAGAAGGGTTCCAAGCCAGCATAAACTGCTGTTTTTCCCGTAAAGATACAAGCACCATCTTCTGGAATAGCAACTTTAAAGGAGACAGAATCTAGGCTTTCTAAAAGTAGGTGTTCTTCTAAATTATAAGTTTGGGAATCTAGTAAACGGTAAGGACGACGGGCGCGAATTTCAACTTGACCAAAGCCAGCATTTGTAATTCGTTCAGTATACTCTTCATAAGTGAGTGCGCCTGATAAACACATGGCTCTGAGCCGTTCATCTTGTTGAAGATGTGCTGGAATTGGACTAGTGGTAATTGGATCGCTCATCTGCAAGCGTCCGCCCGGTTTTAATATCCGATAGGCTTCTTTTAAAGCACGGGTTAAATCTTCTGGTTCAAAGATGTTGAAAAGGCAATTTTGCGCTACGATATCGACACTAGCATCAGCAACAGGTAAGTTAAAAGCATCACCTTCGCGGATTTCTACAAAACTGGTGTCAAACCAGGGGTTTTCTTGAGCAGCAATTTCCAGATTGCGTGCAGCTGCTTCTCGCATAGCCCCAACCGGTTCAACGGCAATCACAGCACCTACATAGCGGGAAAAATAAGCGAATTGTAACGCTTCTAAGCCGCCGCCAACACCGACATACAGCACAGTAGGCTGGTTTCCTAATTCAGTGGGGTGAACGGTAGTGCCACAACCATAGTTCATTTCCTGCATTGGCAAAGGAATTTTCAACCCTGGTAGTTGCAGGGGTGTACTTTGCACACAACAAAGTCCAACTTGCGGGGTTTGGGCAACTTCACGGTAGAATTGCGCTGCTGTTTCTAGATAGGTCATGCAATTTTAGATTTTAGATGATCACAGCTTTGTGCATCCTAATACAATTAACCCTGAGTTTGGATGAGTTTTTACTCAAATTGCCAAAAACCGCAAATCTTCATCCGATAAAAGTTTTTGGGGCATCTGCGTTAATCGAAATTTAACATTAATCATTAGGGGAGCAGGGGGAGCAGGGGGAGCAGAGGAAGGAAGAACAACTATTGCCCCATGCCCAATGCCTAATGCCCAAATTCAATCATGCAACGTGTAGCCAACACCACTCACCGTTTGAATAAGGCACTTTTCGTTATTGGCTTCAAGTTTTAGACGCAGGTAGCGCATATGAAGTTCGATGATGTTAGCATCGCCTATGAAGTCATAACCCCAGACTTCTCCTAAAATGCGATCGCACGTAATTATCTGTCGCGGATGGGTCAGTAAATATTCCAGTAAATCAAATTCCTTGGCAGTTAACTCAATTAACCTCTGCTCTCGGTACACTTGGCGCGTGCGACGATTTAAAGTTAGACCTTTAAACTCTAAAACATCTGCGGTGCCTACTTGCTGGCTTCTTCGCAGGTGAGTGTCAACTCTTGCTAATAATTCATCAACGCTGAAGGGTTTAACAAGGTAATCATCAGCACCAGCGTCTAAGCCTACAATGCGATCGCTCACTTCATCTTTCACGGTTAATAAGATTATCGGCACTTTATCACCAATACTTCGCAGGCTGCGGCAAATTTCTAAACCCGACAAACCAGGCAACATCCAGTCTAAAATTACTAAATCTAGATGTAACTTACGCGCTGCGGTAAGTGCAGTTAATCCATCGTAGGCAATACTGACTTGATAGCCTTCATAATTCAATTCCAACTCGACAAATCGTGCCAGTTTGACTTCATCTTCAACCAGTAAGATGTGCGTCATGATAATGTTAATAATTTCAGCAGGGTACGGTAAGCAGAAATACGGTCTGGAAACACTTTAGCGAGGTGCAAGCTACTTAAATAGCCAAACATCTAAATTAGGTGTACGTTAGCTTAGTATAAACCTAGGTAAGTAACAACCGTAAATCTGCAATTACCGATGGCTGCTTGATCAAAGAACGATCCAACTGGCTATTAGCAATAAACTGTGACATCTTCACCGCATTCATCAGCAAGATAACAGAGCGCTTTAAAACGCAAACCAACTACTTCCTCGTATAGGGGATTTAATTTACACATCGGAGGAATGTGAAACAGCTTCCGGCTAAAGAGCGTAATATCTCGCTCGAAGGGACACTGAGCAGGAATAGCTTTGCACAAGAAATGAGCCAATTTGGAGTTATGAATTTCTATCGTTTCCAACCACTCGCGGACTGGGTGCAGTAGATCATTGTGTAATTGTTGTTGAATAAAGCTTGTCATAATTTTTCACCTTAATCATTTCAAACTAGATTGAGTTTGTTTTATTTGAACCTCTATAGATAAATACGGTTAGATTCTATAGTTTTATGCACTGATTAATCATTCTTTATTTCTCTACAGAGATAGAATGAGTCTCTAGGCACACTGTTAACTACAGATTCAATTGCCAAGGTTCCGGATAACTTATACCATTCCCAAAAATTATTGCAACAAATCAATCAGATGTAGGGGCTTATAGCTGTAACCTCTAGCAACATATTTTTAACAAGAATTTCGTGAAATGGGATTGTGCCAAACGCTAGGCTAGATATTGCCAAGCTGCAAAGCTATAACCAATTTCTTGGAGGTGCAGCTAAACTTACCCTAGAAAAGCGATGAGCTTCAGGGAAGCTGCTAAAACTAATGACTAATGACTTTTTTAGTAACAAAAAGTTCCTTTTTGACCTATGGGCACCAAGTTACGACTGGCTCTTTCCTTCGGTGTTTTATCGAGCCGTTCACAAACGATTGCTTGAGTACGTCGATTTACCAGAGCTAGCAAACGTACTTGATATCGGGTGTGGTACTGGACGCTTACTTGAGCGCCTTGCTACTCAGTTTCCCAACCTGCAAGCCACCGGATTGGATTTATCTACTAATATGTTGCAGGTAGCAAGACAGAGCAACCGCCACCGTCCACGCTTAATTTATGTTGAGGGTAAAGCTGAGTTTCTTCCCTTTGCTGATGGTCAATTTGATGCTGTTTTCAGCACTATCAGCTTCTTGCACTATTTAGAACCTAACCAGGTGGTTAGTGAGATAGCGCGGGTACTTTCTCCTGGTGGACGCTTCTACTTGGTTGACATTACTTCTAAAAAAGAAGGAGAACCGCAAATACTGCCAGTCTCTCCCCGTGGCATTAGGCTCTACAGCCCTAATCAACGTCAACTTCTTGGCTCCTCTGCTGGGCTATTGTGTTTGAATCACCACTATTTACTAGGGCCAGTCTTACTAACGATTTTTGCTAAACCTCCGATTTAAAAATGGGGAATAGGGAATGGGGGGATAGGAAAGGGTTGGAAACAGCTTGTATCAAGCCTTTTTTGCAAATATTAATTACGAATTACCTCGATATTCCATGAACACCACAGGAACTCTGAGCAGTCTTTTAGCTAACTGCGAGAATCTAAATTTCCCCTTGAGCGAAGACTTGCTTCTTGTCGTAGGAAATTGTGGCAAGTCTTCAAAAGATATTGGTACAAAACCAAAGCGACTGTAAAACTGCGCCAATCGTTCACCTAGACATTCAAGATAAAGTGGTTGCGTTGCTGTATTAATCAAATGCTGCGTTAGCAAAGTACCCAAACCGCGCCCTCTCCAAGCTGATGCAACGACCAAACTACCAAGTTCTTGTGCCCCTGAGAAATTACGTAGCTGTCCACAAGCTACCAAATTGCGTAGGCTTTGCCCGCCGTAGGCATCGCATTCAACTATCCAAAATTGCTGCCAATTTAATTGGGTTGGGTCGAGTTTCGCTGAAAACACCAGCAATCGAATCGGCCACTTATCCGCAGAGGTTGCCTTGCGAAGCATACACCCAGATGGTAACGATAGATTGCTCTGGTTCATTAGTTATACTTTGATAATTTGTATCATAATCATCACATCATATTATTCACCTAAGCAGACTCAGATCACTTGCCATTTCCTGGCAACTATCAATACAGTAATTCCAAAAGCATCTTGGACATAAAACCCATTCCAAGTTCTCTTTTAACCATAGAAAGCCTTGTCAGGTTTAAAAACTCTGTATTTCTGGGTTTTTTTCAGTATACATGGGTAGTACTAAACAATACTTTCGATAGAGGTAGAAATCAGCCATAACTATATCTGGATAGATGCACTCAGACTATTAATCTTCTTAAGATAATACCAACAATAAAATTATTAGGAATGTAATAATGTCTGAACCACAAAAAGCTGGTAGCCAAGAAAATACACCCGCTTCTGGTAATTACGAAACCAGTCTTGACGAAAGTAAGCGCAAAACTGGCGATGATGAAAAGAGCGATGCTAAACCTACTGCTACACCAGAAGCACCTGAAAATGATTCTGTAGCAGGTAGCCCCAATCAGGGAACTGAGTCACGTTAAGTGGTTTGATCTTTCCCAAGTTTCAATAATCTACTTGGGTTTTTTTAGTAACTCTGATTTACTAAACTTTGAGTGGATAGTTGTGGTTTATATCACGACTATCCACTCATTTTTGTTGTGTGAGAATCGTTTTTAGGGAGGATAGGGTCTGGTGTGATAAATGCGTAGGCGCAGCCCACCATAGGCTATCGCTTTAGTATAATATCTGAAGTTTGTCAGTACAGCATTAAGGATAAATCTGTTAAACTTCACGATTCTTAATCATGTCAGCTTACTCCTGTGGCTGACAGAAGTCACACAATCCAATAGGCTGATTTTAAAGTGGGAATTTTTCATAAAGCTCATCTGCACCAAAAGGCAGGCTTGTCCAGCACTTTTGGATTCTTGCCTATCCTCTCTTATCACTTAGCCCTTAATAGCTACCTATACAGAAAATGATCCTTAAAATCGTCCAGAACTTTGATAGCAGTTTCACTCTTGAAGCACAAGCTCAAGAAACTTTATTCAATTTATTGACAAGCGAGGCTTTTTTAAGCCAAATTCGTCAACAGTTACAGTGTGAGCAAGTTAAATTTACAGAATTACTTTTTCAACCAGTTCCTTACAGCTTAACTACCACTAAAGGAATGCCAGCAGAATTTGAAAAGTATCATGAATCTGATGAATATGCCATTATCAACGTTCCACCAAATTTTATGTTTAGTGCTAAGATTTTTAAACCCAGTCGCCTTTGTGCAATCTACCAAAAATTTGATAATGAGTAATTTTAAAGATAGTTTTTCCCTAATTAGCAATTCTTAATCTTGCAGGCAAATAGTAAGTTTAATATTTGATGTATGGCTCTTGAAACGAATCTTTCTTCTTTGGCAGCCCTGGAATACATTCCTTACATTGACGATCGCGGTCAATTACCCGAACAATTTCAAGGTAAAATCGGGGTATATGCCATCTTTAACCAAGAAAAAGTGCTGCAATTTGTAGGATATTCTCGTGATGTTTACCTCAGCCTCAAGCAGCATTTAGTCCGTCAACCACAGCAATGCTATTGGGTAAAAGTTGAAACTATTGAACGCCCTAGTCGCACAATTTTAGAAAATACTGAAAATGCTTGGATTACTGAAAATGGCAGTGTGCCTTGGGGAAATGGGGATCAAAAAGAAAAATGGACTCATCCTATTGATGTCAAAGTTTTAATGACATCTGAAGAACAGGCAAATTATCAAAATCCAGCTAATGATGAATTAGCACAAATAAAAATTATTAAAAATGTAGCGCGGAGAGTAGAAGCAGAAATTTCAACGCAATTGTTAGAAGTGCGTGGTTTGCAAATACAAATTCGCTTCAATCCTAAATTGAAAGAAGAAGGTTTACTAGATTTGAAATGAAGGTAGTTTTGCGGAAAATTATCTTAGGAATATTGCTTGTAATCTCCCATGACAATATAGCTGCTGAACGATCGCTATCAAGTTATTCACACACTGGGCGCTGGTGGATTTGGTGAAACCTATCTAGCAGAAGATACGTACCTATATAGCTTCAAAGCGCCGTTGTGTGGTTAAACAGCTAATATCGATTCACTACAATCCCCAAATCTCCCAGTTAAGCTGTTACGCATTTAACTTGAACATTTACATGAAGGCTGTTGACGGTTAACAGTTAACAGCCTAAATTACTGTCAAAATTAGAGCAGCAGAATGTAGAGCATATCAGCAAATATCAAGATTGTTACGGCTTGAAATATTTTAAAAGATAATACTTTCATAATTATAGCATTTCACAGAATACTTGACCTATACAACGGTTCTCCTTTGCATGAAGTACATTTTTAAATCTCACCCCTAACCCCTCTCTTTAGCAAGAAGAAGGGAGTATTTGCGTGTCTCAAATACAAGATGAGGTTCAGACTGTATTGCACTAAAGTGAGAACCTCTGTATTGGTAGGGACATCACACACGATATATTTATTGCAAATATTCTTATAAGTGCTATACTTCTTTAAGTATATTAGCTTGGACTTATCAAACTATTTATTGCTACTTATTAGATAATATCTAAGTTAGCTAGTGTAACATACCGGACAGATTACTAGATATTTAATAGCCTAAAATCGCTGGATATTAGAGGCTAATCCTAGCAAAATCTATATGGAGTTAGAGCGAAACTGTTTTTTTGTTACCCAAAGTCCATCTCTAGATACTAGGCAGTTTGAGAACCAAGCATTTATACAGGCATTTATATGTGATATATAAAATTGCTATCTCGAAGATTAGCAATCCATAAGTTAAAGAAATGCCATATTTATATTTTCTTTGTTATTTTGTATTTAACGGGACAGTTCTTCCTCATTTGGTGGGCTTAAATAACAATTAGTTAAACCATTTCCCCCCAAAGATCCATGTAAATTCTTTGCCTTGTGCTTATTCTCCTTCCTAACTTCCAAGCACAATGCAAATTGACCAGATAGATTACATGGTAATATTGCAAATCGGCAAATAGTTCATCTACACAAGGAAAACCTTGCCTACGACTATGCTTAAAACAATTAATCAGCGTATTTTTCTGCCTGCTTTTATTAGCCCTTTAGAAGAAAAGAATCAAAAAGGTAGTAAAAAGCAATTTACTAGACCGAAATTAGATTTTCTGCAACCATTACGTCAATGGTTAGACAAAATCGAAATTCAGAATCGGAAGTTAGCCAAATTAATTGCTAAAGTGATCCCCGCTCAGTGTCCATTCGAGCGCGATATCACGCTTTTTGGTCGCAAAATAGGTCACATTCCGCCAATGTGCAAGCTCAATCCGCTTTATAACGAACTTGTCTATTTGCGTTTTCGCGCTTTGTGTTATCTAGTAGATCAGTGTGGAGAGGATATTCAATCCTACTGCTGAACATAACTAGAGAAAACCAATATGGACATTAAAATTGAGCATCAACCCCAACAAGAACGCCTCAATGAATTGGGTGTCTTTAAATGGGAAATTTGGAAAAAGGAAGTATCAAAATTTCCTTGGACTTATGATTCTCAAGAAACTTGCTACTTTCTAGAAGGTGACGTACTTGTTACTCCTGATGGTGGACAATCAGTGCAAATGGGTAAAGGCGATTTGGTGACTTTTCCTGCTGGTATGTCTTGCACATGGGAAATTACCAAGGACGTGAAAAAACATTATTACTTTGATTAATCAACGGAAAAGCGTGATCCCCTTTGTTTAATTGATGATCTAGAAGGTGAATATCTCATAATTTAGTTGAGATTTCTAGTATAGGGCGATTCGCAGTAAGTGTTGTAAGATAAAGTGGCAGAATCGGTAAATTGCTTATATCCATATCTGTCAAAACTTGTTGCAACTACATCCCCTAAACAATATTTGTAGAAATAAATAGTCTCATTTACTGCAAAATTTGCAGTAAATTCTTGGTTGGTGGCTGATAACTAAAAATGTGAAAAGCTTAAGATCCCCGACTTCTTTGAGAAGTCGGGGATCTTATTTATTGAAATTTATTATAGCGATCGCCACCACTGTTAATCTTAGGAGTTCATAATCGTGTTAGTGGGAGTTTAATTACAGAAAATGCTATTTAGCAGAAAAAAATTTTGTCCCACACCATTTTATTGAGGGAAATCATCAAAAATGTTACTGCATTTAAGTACTTGGCCAGAAGTCGAAGCTTATTTACAACAGTCCAAGGGGATTATTTTCCCTATTGGTTCCACAGAACAACATGGGCCAACCGGGTTAATTGGTACTGATGCCATTTGTGCAGAAGCGATCGCAGCTGGTGTGGGTGATGCAACTCAAGCGATCGTTGGCCCTACAATCAATGTGGGGATGGCATTGCATCATACTGCTTTTCCTGGTTCAATCAGTCTGCGTCCTAGCACTTTAATTCAAGTAGTGCGAGATTATGTAACTTGTTTAGCTAAAGCTGGTTTTAGCAAGTTCTACTTTATTAACGGACACGGTGGTAATATCGCCACCCTCAAAGCAGCTTTTTCAGAAACTTACGCGCATTTAGAAGATTTGCAGATTCCCAATGCTCAACAGGTGCAATGTCAAGTGGCAAACTGGTTTATGTGCGGTTCTGTATATAAGCTAGCTAAAGAATTATATGGGGATCAAGAAGGTTCTCATGCAACGCCAAGTGAAGTAGCCCTCACTCAGTACGTTTATCCAGAGGCGATTAAGCAAGCGCCTCTTTCACCAGAAGTTGCAAGCGGACACAGGATTTATAGCGCAGCAGACTTTCGAGCGCATTATCCAGATGGACGTATGGGATCAAATCCGGCTTTAGCAACCCCTGAACACGGTAAGCAATTTTATGATTTGGCGGTGAAAGAACTTAGCAGTGGGTATTTGGAATTTGTGAACGCACAGTAAAAGTCATGGAAAGACGCTGTAGAGATGCGAGTAAAATCGTGTCTTTGCACAAAATATCTTGAGAAAAGTTATACTCAATCCTCCTTTTGCTGAAACTGGCTCAATAACCAAGTTCCAACTTGAGATTGATTTATTTCACGACTACGGTGTAAGGCTTCTTCTAAAATAGACATCGTCAGCCCAGGCAATACCTGTGATTCTTGAATACGTTTACTACCTTGGTCTGCGATCGCATAAGCGATGATTTGGGCATTTTGGACATCTACTACCCAGTATTCAGCAATACCTAACTCTTCATAGAGCGATCGCTTTGTACCCAAATCATCCAAGAGAGATGTTTTTGCAACTTCAATCACTAAATCTGGTGCAGAATACCTATCAAGGTTGACAATTCCTGTACCTGCTGGGATAGTTTGGGCGCGTTCTCTGAGGTAATACGCCACATCGGGCTGACAATCCTGAACACCAGTTTTACGAAAGGTGGTTGTGTCTAAACCTGTGGCTGCAATGCTTTTAAGTGCTGCAAATAGAGTCACTGCAAAAATAATTACAACATGGTCTTTACCATGATCGAAACTAACTGGTGGCATTTCCAGCCTCATGTGTCCTTTGTAGTAGTAACTCTTTCCCTTCTCGTTGAGCAAGTTAGCGATCGCTTGCTCATACTCTTGCCAAGAAGCACAAATCCATGTATCTGTCGGTAACTGGGTCTGAGTTTCACTCATTGCCTAACCCTTATGCCAGTAAGCTATATCTCTTGTAACTCAAATTCTAAACTTCTAGCTCAACTCTTTAACCTCTGAAGCCAAATGTTCGAGTTCTGAAGAAGATGCTTGAGCCTCTGAACTCGGAAGTTGAACCTTTTTGCTCGAACGTTGAGCCTTTGAACTCGGAAGTTGCACCTTTTTGCTCGAACGTTGAACCTCTGAACTCGGAAGTTGCACCTTTTTACTCGAATGTTGAGCCTTTGAACTTCAAAAATAAAGCTCAGAACTCGAAATGTCGTGCTTTTAACTCCAACATTCAAATTCTGAGCTTCAACGGTGCATTTTTTAAGTGCAAGTACTGAGCTATTTTCTACAAAGCTGCTTTTTGAGACTTGGATTTTCCAGGTTTACGAGCAAATCGTTGTCCCATTTCCACAACCACTGCATCTAAACCCTATTAACTCGCAGATCCCTAAGGCGAAAAATCAAAGTTTTATAATAGTATTTCCACGCTGATAAATCAAAGGCGACTGTGACCACTACATTACACTGGCAAGAACGGGTTGGTAATCAAAGAGATTGGGTTTGGCGCGGTTGGCAAACTCGCTATACTTACATTCGCGCTGCCCAAAATAACCACAAGACAACACCCTTGATATTGCTACATGGCTTTGGCGCTTCCATTGGTCATTGGCGACATAATTTAGAGGTGTTGGCTGAACATCACACAGTTTACGCCATCGATATGCTGGGTTTTGGCGCTTCCGAAAAAGCCGCAGCTAATTACAGCATCGAACTCTGGGTTGAGCAGGTTTACGACTTTTGGAAAACATTTATCCGTCAACCAGCGATATTAATAGGCAATTCCAACGGTTCGCTGATTTCTATGGCCGCGGCCGCCACTCACCCCGATATGGTGCTGGGTATGGTGATGATGAGTTTACCCGACCCTTCTCTAGAGCAAGAAGCAATCCCGCCTGTGCTGCAACCGATTGTCAGAGCAATTAAAAATGTTGTCGCTTCGCCGTTGATTCTGAAACCCGTGTTTAACTTCGTGCGCCGTCCTGGCGTGCTACGTCGCTGGGCTAGCCTAGCCTACGCTAACCCAGAGGCGATTACCGATGAACTTATAGAAATTTTAGCTGGCCCTCCCCAAGATAAAGGTTCAGCGAGGGCTTTTAGTGCTTTGTTCAAAGCTGCGATCGGAATTAACTTTAGTCCCAGTGTCAAGACGGTATTACCAACCTTAACAATTCCCATGTTGTTAATTTGGGGACAAAAGGATCGGTTTGTTCCCCCAGCCCTGGCTAGCCAATTCGCCCAATATAACGACAAGTTGGAAGTGCTGAATTTAGAAGACGTGGGTCATTGTCCCCATGATGAATGCCCGGAACAAGTCAACCAAGCTATTTTAGATCGGATTGAGAGGTGGGTTAGCGATTGCCAACCATCAACTCCTTAAATAATTAGGCAATAGGAGCGTAGGCGTAGCCCGCCGTAGGCATCGCGCCAATCAATACCTTTCCCACTATTAAATTTTGAATTGCTTAACACCTAGCCAATCGTGGCTTGGTTAGTGTCAACATCTGTAGCGCCATGCACAGAACGAGCTACAGAAACCATCTTGTTGAGAATGTCTTGACTGGGAACTTTACCTTTCAACACTACAGTACTACCCGTTTGAGCAACCCAAAGAGTATTAACATCATCGAGTTGGGGATCTTGATCAAATGCTAAGGCTACCCGCTTTGCCAACCCACTTTGGTCGTATTCACCGCTTAAGCCTAGACGTTCCGGGGGTATTGATTGAGTAGCAGTAGGCGCAATATTAGTATTAGGAGCTTGTGCTACTGACTGCGGAGTAGGATTTACCTGTGCATTTTGAGGTTTTTCCATCCCAAATAGTCTTTTTAACCAACCCATAAAAACTTTTCTCCTTTAGAGACTCATTAAATCTGAGTATAAAAGCTTTACAAAATTGCCACATCTGCCAAAGAAAAGAGATGCATTCAATGAAATTACTCCTTGCAGGATGATTTTTGCTCAATTTTTTCTCTCTAGAGAATGCAATGAGTGCAGCTATTGAGTTTACAATAAAAGGTCGCACTGACAATTAGTGCAGTAGTACGCCACAACAGAAATCAACATACATTTGACAAAATGTCAAGAGTTTACAACTCAAGGAATTTTGAATTTTGAATGAGTGAATTCTGCAAAGCGGTACTAGTGTCTGCGTTCCTCCAATCCTGTGCTAGCCTCTGTTGGCGAAGATGAAACATACCCTTTCAGTTCTCGTAGAAGATGAGGCGGGTGTTCTTTCCCGCATTTCTGGTTTATTCGCCCGTCGCGGCTTTAATATTGAAAGCCTTGCTGTTGGCCCTGCTGAACAGGGAGGAGTTTCCCGAATCACGATGGTTGTACCTGGTGATGATCGCGTGATCGAGCAACTCACCAAACAACTATACAAGTTAGTCAATGTTCTTAAGGTACAGGATATTACCGAAACTCCTTGCGTAGAGCGAGAATTGATGCTTGTGAAGGTGAATGCTAGTAGCAGCAATCGCTCAGAAGTGATCGAACTGTCTCAGATTTTCCGGGCGCGAGTCGTGGACGTAGCGGAAGATTCTCTCACCTTAGAAGTTGTGGGAGATCCAGGTAAAATGGTAGCGATCGTGCAAGTGTTGCAAAAATTTGGTTTAAGAGAAATCGCCCGCACTGGCAAAATTGCCCTGACTCGTGAATCGGGTGTGAATACCGAGTTACTCAAGTCTTTGGAAGCAAAAGTTTAGTTAGCAACTTAAATAAAGGCTTGTCAAAAGAGGCAGGGGAGCAGGGAGCAGGGAGCAAGGGGGACGGTCTGAGACGGGGCTTGTACTCCGCCCCAGATGAACACTCGCTTAAGGGCGGGGCACTCATGTTCCGCTACGCTCCACGCAGAGGGAAAGGGCTTGCTCCCCCTGCTCCCTGCCCCCTTCCCCTCCGTCTCTTCGGTAAATAATCAACTTGTGGGGGCGCAAAAGTCAAAATGTAGCGAATGCACTACTAGCATAAAACAAAGACGCAAAAGCACTCTCTGCGCCTCTGCGTCTCTGCATCGGATATTCTCTACCTACACCATCTCTGATTCTGCCTGCATCATTGGCTGAGGCTGCGGTTGGAACATAAACAACGAGTACACCACATCTCGGCGGATGTTGACCATCATATCCAAGAAGAGTTCGTAACCCTCGCTCTTATACTCAATCAGTGGGTCTTTTTGCCCATAACCACGTAATCCTACCGATTCGCGTAAAGCATCCATTTGTTGCAGGTGTTCCCGCCACAGAGTATCAATGCGTTGCAAAATAAAGAAACGTTCTGCTTGGCGCATAAGTCCGGGTTGAACTTGGTCAATCTGCGCTTCTTTAAGGTCGTAAGCAATCCGCACCTGTTCATGAAGGAAGGCTTTAATCTCGCCGACAGACATATCCTCTAATTGATTTGGCTGCAAATCCGCTAGCAGATAGACAAATTCTTTAACTTTCTCAACCAGCTTTTCTAACTCCCACTCTTCTGAGGGTAAGTCTATGTTGATATAGTAATCAACGATGTCATCCATCGTTTTTTCGGCGTACTTGATTACTTGTTCTTTCAAGTCTTGACCTTCTAACACCCGCCGACGTTCAGCATAAATAGCACGACGTTGATTATTCATCACCTCGTCATACTCAAATACCTGCTTACGGATGTCGTAGTAATAGGTTTCAACTTTTTTCTGTGCGCCTTCCAAACTGCGGGTGAGCATCCCAGATTCGATGGGCATATCTTCTTCCACTTGGAAGGCATTCATTAACCCAGCAACGCGATCGCCACCAAAAATCCGTAGTAGGTTATCCTCTAAACTGAGGAAGAATCTCGTAGTTCCAGGGTCGCCTTGTCTTCCCGCACGTCCCCGCAATTGGTTGTCAATCCGCCGCGATTCGTGGCGTTCTGTACCAATTACGTGCAAACCGCCGATTTGCACTACCTCATCATGTTCGCGGGTAGTAAATTGTTCATATTCTTGCTTAACGCGGTTGTAAGCTTCCCGCAACTTCTGAATTACAGGGTCATCGATGGGAGCTTTTTCTGCGGCTACAGCTACCTTTTCTTCAGCTTCCAATTCTGGTAAGCTGCGATCGCCATATTCACGCACCGCAATTTCTACTGCATCTTTGAGTAGTTTTTCTGTTTCTTTTGTCAACTGCGTGGGGAAAATTTCTGGTGAAGCCCGCCAAGTTTTGACTTTTTTACCAGGGACAAAGCCTTGACCACCACCGTGTCCTGTAGGCAATCCGGCTGGTCTTTGCACGCCAAAGCTATCTTCATCTTCTGGCATGACGATTCGGGGCATGAAGTATTCCCGCAGCTTCAGACGTGCCATGTATTCGGAGTTACCACCCAAAATGATGTCTGTACCTCTACCAGCCATGTTAGTAGCAATGGTTACAGCACCTTTTCGTCCAGCTTGGGCGACGATTTCCGCCTCACGCTCAACGTTTTCCGGGCGGGCGTTGAGTAATTCGTGAGGAATCGCCAGTTCCTTCAACAGTCGGCTGAGAAGTTCGGATTTTTCTACACTAGTGGTTCCTACTAATACAGGTCTGCCAAGTTCGTGCATTTCGGCACATTCTCTAGCGATCGCACCCCACTTGCCCGGTTCTGTCTTAAAGACCATATCAGACAAGTCTTCGCGTCTTCTGTCACGGTTGGTAGGAATTACCGCAACTTCCAATTTGTAAATTTTTTCAAATTCCGGTTCTTCTGTTTTTGCCGTTCCGGTCATTCCACCAAGCTTTGGATACAGCAAGAACAGATTTTGATAAGTAATTGTCGCTAGAGTTTGAGTTTCTGGCTGAATTTCTACGTGTTCTTTGGCTTCAATCGCCTGGTGTAGTCCATCACTCCAACGCCGTCCGGGTAGCACCCGACCGGTAAATTCATCCACAATTACCACTTCGCCATTACGGACGATGTAATTTACATCCTTGAGAAAAAGTTCTTTGGCTTTAATCGCATTGAAAACGAAGTGCGCCCAAGGATCTTCAGGGTCAAATAAATCTGTGACTCCCAAAAGATTTTCGGATTCTGCAAATCCTTCATCTGTCAATAGCACGTTACGAGCTTTTTCATCTACATCATAATGCTCGTCTTTTTTGAGTGTAAATGCGATTTCAGCAGCTTGCAGATACTTTTCTGTAGGTCTTTCCACCTGCCCAGAAATAATCAGTGGTGTCCGTGCTTCATCAACTAAAATCGAGTCTACCTCGTCAATCACGCAATAATTGAACGGGCGTTGCACCACATCTGCCATTGATGTCGCCATGTTATCCCGCAGGTAGTCAAACCCTACTTCGCTGTTGGTGACATAAGTGATATCACAGTCGTAGTTTTTTTGGCGTTCGCTGGGAGTCATACTTGACTGGATTAGCCCCACACTTAGCCCCAAGAACCGATGCACCTGCCCCATCCATTCAGCATCCCGACGAGCCAGGTAATCGTTCACAGTGACGACGTGTACACCTTTACCAGTCAGGCCATTTAAATAACTTGGTAAAGTTGCTACAAGCGTTTTACCCTCGCCGGTTTTCATTTCGGCAATTTGCCCTACATGCAAAATGATACCGCCAAGGAGTTGAACATCAAAGTGCCGCAAGCCTAAGACTCGCCGTCCTGCTTCCCGGACAACGGCGTAAGCTTCAGGCAATAGGTCATCCAGAGTTTCGCCTTTGGCAAACCGTTGTTTAAATTCAACGGTTTTACCTTTTAACTCTTCATCGGAAAGAGCCTTAATTTCTTCCTCTAGAAGGTTAATTTCAGTAACAGAAGGTTGATATTTTTTAAGCTTACGAGCGTTGGGGTCGCCCAACAAAAGTTTTAGCATGGCAGATTATAGAACTGAATCAAGGGGGATGGGGATTAAAGGGTCGGCATTGATTATAAACATTTAACCCAACCCAACCGTCTTGGTTGTGGATGGGTGTCAAATCAGAATTAACTCAAAAACAGGAGAAAAACTAGGCAATCAGTTTACTAAATGATTGGTTTTAACTCTTATCTTATATTTAGTCTTTCTTCATAGTATCATTTTGCCCCCAGATGGGGCCAGAGAAGGAGTAGGGGAGAAAAGGGGAGAATTCTTTCCCCCTGCTTCTTGCTCCCTTGCCTCTTTTTCAGATCCTAACTTTTCACTTCCATTCTGCTGTCAGGCGGCGGAAATTGTAATCATTAGCACTGGGATGACAGCTAACACAGCTACCAAGCTGGACGGAACGTGGTAACTTAACTTCTGGATGCAAAGCTTTGAAATAACGCGAATTATTAAGGCGATAGGGTGTTTCTTCGTCGTCTAGCTGGACACGGGAGAAAGTCGAAAGATATTTCCACACCAAGATGCGCGGCGGATCGACTAAAGGCTTTAACTGTGCGCCGTAGTGCTGCGAGTCTTGCAGGAGATTTTTCCAAGTTTGGGTAGGTAAAACGGCTGGTGGTAAGGCGATGTGGCACGTGGAGCAGTTTTCCAAATACAGTTCTTGCCCTAGTTGATACTGTGCAGGCACTATGTCAACAGTACCAATTTCGGCGGTAGGAGTAGCACTTTGGGCGTTAGTTACCAAGGCTAGAAGCCAACCCATAGCTAGACTCCACGTTACAATTACCAGAAGTAAACCGAAAAATTGACGCTTGAATTGGCGTTCGGCGCTTTGCTGTAGCGCTTGGCGTTGGCGTAGCCCGCCGTAGGCATCACGGATTTTGCGCTTCACAAAAATTGACATTCCTCACATTCCCAATATTCAGAAGTGGCGCTTGTGCTAATCATAGGACTTACGCAGCGTTGGCAGTAACAACACATAGCAATGCCTCTTAGCAAATCCTTCTGCGTCTGTGCATCTCTCAACATTTCAAGGAAAAACCTCTTAGCAGTTTTAACCTGACTCACTAGAAAAATCAGCCACAATATTTCGGATTTCATTTGCACCAATATCTTCTCGGTCAGATTTGGAATAAATCGTTAATAGCAAAATACTTGTAAGTGACTCAACTTGATAAATCAATCGGTATCCAGCACTCTTACCTTTTTGAATATTACTGTTGCGTACTCTTACCTTGTAAACAATATACTCTTCACCAATGCCCGCAATCCTATCTCCTACAAAATTCCTTTGTTGTAATTGCTCAATAATCGGTTGAACATCAGAGCGAATATTGCGGAAGCTCTTAGAGAGGTAGCGCAAGTTTTGTTTATATTCAGGAGTTAAATCGATTAATACCGATGGCTGTTCATTCGGCATCGATTCCCTCCCACATTTCCGATAATGGCAGGCGTTGTCCAGCTTTTGCTTGCTGTAAGGCTCTCCTCAAGCTAGCTTTAATCTCCTCAATGGGTGTATCGTCAGGATCATCCTCTTCTACTTGCTCTGGAACCAACACAATCACCCGAACCTGATGAGGATAAGTTGTTCCCTGAATTGGCTCATCTAGGATCAAGTTTCCCTGAGAGTCAATCTTGCCAGTAACTTCGATCGCTTTCATTATGTTATCTACCTCATTTTGTTGGAGATTCTAACATCCTGAAATCTAAGCAGGATAAAACCTTAAGTTTAGGGAATAGAAACCGATCGCAATAATCGCTCAACAACGGTTCTTGCATTCCGCCCTCCTCTAGGAATAAGGCGATGGCAAAGAACGTGAGGGACGAGAAATTTTACATCATCGGGAATGGCATAATCACGCCCTAATAGAAAAGCTAGCGCTTGGGCAGCCCGTTGTAATGCTAATGTGCCACGTGGACTGACACCAAGGGCGATTTCTTCATCTTGCCGTGTTGCCCGCACCAATTCGAGGATGTACTGTTGCAAGGAAGTTGCCACTTTTACTTGAGAGCAGAGGTGACGCAATTCCTGTACTTCTGCCAAGGTAATGCAAGGCTGCAAATCACCAACCTTTACACCATTTTGGAGATTTTGCAGCATTTGGAGTTCTTCTAGCTCGGAAGGATAGCCCAAACTCAGCGATAACATAAACCGATCCATTTGCGCTTCCGGCAAGGGAAAAGTACCTTGATACTCAATAGGGTTTTGAGTGGCAATGACAAAGAAGGGCTGGGGAACCGCACGAGAGACACCATCGACTGTTACCTGATGTTCTTCCATGACTTCCAATAAGGCTGACTGAGTGCGGGGTGTAGCGCGGTTAATTTCGTCAGCTAGGAGAATATTGGTAAAGACTGGCCCAGAAAGAAAAGTAAATTCGCCGCTTTTTGGGTTCCAGATGTTGGTGCCAGTAATGTCAGTTGGCAGTAAATCGGGGGTACATTGTAGCCGTTGAAACTTGCCATCCAGCGAACGAGCTAAAGATTTAGCAAGAAGAGTTTTACCAACACCTGGGACATCTTCTAAAAGAGCATGACCACCGCCTAGTAAGGCTACTAGCACTAAGCGTATTGCCTCAGCTTTGCCAACGATGGTAAGAGCCAGATTTTGTGTTAAAGCGTCAATTTTTTCTCTCATACGTCTGGGGAGTGGGGAGTGGGGAATTGGGAATTGGGCATAGGGCATTGGGAAGATGAATTAATAATCTATGCCCCATGCCCTATCTATTGTTCCCACTCAGAACTCCTAACTCCTAACTTTTAACTTTGCGTTTGCGCTTTAGCATTCAAAATTTCTTTAGCAGCAACACAGTCAAGTTGAATTTGTGTTTTCAAAGCTTCTAAAGAAGCAAATTTTTGTTCAGGGCGTAAAAATTTCACTAGTTCTACAGCCAGTTTTTTGCCATACAAATTACCAGACCAATCGAATAAATGTACTTCCGCAGATGAATAAGTACCATTTACAGTTGGGCGGTTACCGATGTTCATTACGCCCAAGGTTTCACTAGGAGCGACATTTGATGTTTCACTGAGAGTGAAAACACGGACAGCGTAAACTCCTTGGCGGGGCACAAACTTTTCTTTTGGTAATTGGAGGTTGGCAGTAGGAAAGCCAATTGTTCTGCCTAATTGTTGACCTTGAACGACAACACCAAGGAGAGTGTAGGGGCGTCCGAGTAGTCGATTTGCATTTTCGATGTCGCCTTGCTCAAGGGTTTGACGGATTAATGAAGTGCTAATGCGGGCATCTTGAGTCGGAGTAGTACTGATGCAACTGCTTTGGGTGGGTGAGTCACCTGTATAAGTTTGTAAGGGAACGATGGTAACGGGGATATTGTGCTTGGCAGCGATTAATTGCAAATCTTTGGCAGTACCACTGCGCTTTTCGCCAAAACAAAAATCCTGCCCGATGCTAATTCGCTGGCATCGCAGTTGTTGCACAAGAATTTTTTCGACGAATTTTTCGGGGGTTAAAGCAGATAATTCTTTGTCAAAGGGTAATAGTACCAGTTGTTCTACCCCAAGCGATCGCAATTGTTGGACTTTTTCATCCAGTGGCGTTAACAAAGTCCGGGGCTGCCCCGTAAAAAATTCCTGTGGATGGGGGTCAAAGGTGACAACTGTTGAGTAGGTATATTCTTTATTCGTTAGTTGTTGATTTTCCTTTGACTGCGGACTACTAGCTACTGACAACTGACCATCAGCGTGCAAGACTGGTTGAATTACCCTTTGATGACCAAGATGAACACCATCAAACTTGCCAAGGGCAACAGCAGTCGGCGTTAGCAGCCCAACGCTAGAAGAAGCAACCCACACAGAACACCCATTTTTAGACAAATTTAGCACGTGGATTCTGAGATTTTAGGTTTATTTTAGCTATCAGCAGGAAGCTACCTTATAGTAAACCGCCTTGAGGAGTACAGGTTTTCTAGTAGCAACTTGTAATTTGTCATTTGTCATTTGTCCTTTGTTCTCTCTTACAAAATTTCTACTCTTAAGCAAGCTAGCAAGAGCGCCTCGTAGAGAAGCCAGACGCTCTCTACAAGACGATGTGCGTAGCTAGCTTGCTAAGGGATGCGGACTCGACGAATCGCTACTCTATCGCCGGAAGTTGGCGCACCCTGCGGGATCTTGCTACAGATTTTGCGCTTTGTCCAATGACTAATGACCAATCACCAATGACCAATGACTGCTGAAAGCTTCTGATCACCAATCTAATCTAAAATCTCCAATTCCTCCGATCGCAATATTTAGGTAGAAAACTTACTAACAGGAAAAGATTCTGATAAGGCAACTGAGGTGGAAATCTGAAGTTCCATTCCTTCCCGTGCCATGATGGCTCCAGGAAATTGCGCCGCTACTTGTTTCCCTACATTATCCAAAAAGTCGTCATTGTGGGCGGGGTCGTGGTGGTAAATCACCAGAGTTTTGACGTTAGCGGCTTGTGCCACTTTCACTGCTTCTTGCCAGGTAGAATGTCCCCAGCCAATTTTTGGAGATTTTGGGGAGTGGTATTCTTCGTCTGTATAAGTGGAATCGTAAATCAGGATGTCGGCATTACGAGCTAGCCACAACACATTGTCATCGAGTCGGTCGGGGAAATGTTCGGTATCGGTAATATAAGCAGCAGCACCACCACGCCAACTGACACGGTATCCTATAGCCTCACCTGGATGGTTTAAAGGTGCTGTTTCTACGGAAACGTCATCAATTTGTATTGGTTGCCCCGGTCGGATGTCGTAGAAACTTAAATTAGCTTGCATAATCTGCAAGGGTACGGGAAAGTTCGGGTGCAACATTTGGTCATTGAGGCGCTGTTCTATGGTAGAACCATCAGGTGCGATCGCGCCGTAAATATGAAAGTCATTCCCCTTCACAAACCCTGGGGTAAAGAAGGGAAAACCCTGCATATGATCCCAGTGAGAGTGTGTAAAAAATATATGAGCTTCTAACGGCATTTGGCGCAATAACGATTGCCCCAAAACATGTAGTCCCGTGCCTGCATCGAAAATTAAGCGTTTATCGCCCGCTTGCATTGATATGCAAGGGGTATTACCGCCGTAACGAACGGTGTGTGGTCCTGGACTGGGGATGCTGCCGCGAACGCCCCAAAATTGTACGCTAAATTGGTTCTCTATCCTAGACATGGGTGTTGCTTGCTGGACTGAGCGGGCGATAAGTGGAAAAAATGTTACTTATTTTGTCTAAGTTTATGCTGCCTCACCGATTTTGCTAGAGGGAGGATTTCTTGGTAAAACAGCATACACCGTTTCTGGCTGATTGTGTAAATGTAGATCAAATACCCTCAAGTGGGATTTTCCCGTTTTTGGGGTGGATGTGTATCGGTTATTTCAAGAGTGCCCCTACGTTATAGCCTACATTTTTCTCTGATGCATTTAAATAGCTCTAGTTTTATTCTGATAAATCAAATGATTCACGAAAAATTGAATTCCCAATCAGATAATTTATCTAACCCATCTGCGTAAGTAAGATTGTATTGTAACGGAGTTATACTGATGTAGTTTTTACGTACAACATGCACATCTAACGGTACATTTTGAGGCAGATTTAATCCGGTTAGGGGTTCTACATCCTCAACTACCTCTCCGGTTAACCAGTAGTACGTTTTTCCACGAGGATCAACTCGTTTATCAAACACATCAATGTAATGCCGTAGGCCTTGACGGGTAAGAGTAACTCCAGCAATTTCTTCCCATCTCACAGCAGGAATATTGACGTTAAGCAACATTAAATCTGGCAGAGGTTTTTGGGCTAACTGGTCTACGAGAATTTTGGCAAACTTAGCAGCAGGTTGAAAGTCTTTAGATGTGTGACTAATAAGACTTAGGGCTACACTGGGAATGCCTTCAATTAAACCTTCCATTGCCGCCGAAACAGTGCCAGAATACAAGATTTCAGTTCCCAAATTCGCACCTTGATTAATGCCAGAGAGAACCAAATCAGGGGGAGTATCTAGCAAAGCCCATAGTGCTAATTTGACGCAATCTGAAGGCGTACCATCGCAAGCCCAAGCTTTGACAGCAGGATGAAAAATTGATTCAACAATTTCGGCGCGAATGGGTTGGTGTAGAGTTAATCCGTGTCCAGTTGCCGATCGCTCTCGATCTGGGCAAACTACACTGACATCATGACCTGCCTCTGCCAAGCAGTTCGCTAAGGTACGAATCCCCAAAGCAGAAATGCCGTCATCGTTGCTAATTAGTAATTTCATAGTCATTAGTCATTGGTCACTTGTACTGAGGGTACTACTACGGAGAAGCAAGCTACGCGAATGCTTAGGGCGCAGCCTCTCGTAAAGAAGTATTGCTCATTAGTTATTTGTTATTTGTTATTAGCTATTTGTCAATGTCTGAGGTCACAAGCAGCAAAAAAACATTTATTTATACTGACTAGTACACTGTGACGCAAGTTTGCCTACCTCTAACAAGGGGGCTTTGCACCTTGCCTGTAAGTTGATTTATCGAGCAGTTCACAGCTTTTGATTATAGACTAATGACTAATGGCTAATGACTAATAACTAATGACTAGCAATTTAGAAGCTCAACTTTTAGCACTGCGGCAGGAAGGAGAAAAAGCGATCGCAGCCGCCGAAACCCTAGAACGTCTGGAAGAACTCAGAGTTAACTATCTGGGTAAAAAAGGTGAACTGGGGGCACTGTTGCGAAGTATGGGGCAGATGAGTGCAGAGGAACGACCAAAAATTGGAGCGATCGCCAATACAGTAAAAGAATCTCTGCAAATTAGTCTAGACCAGCAACGCGCCGCCCTGGAAGCCGCACAAATTCAAGCTTTGCTAGAGGCGGAAACTCTGGATGTGACTATGCCGGGAATTTACAGCCCCCAAGGTCGCATTCATCCCCTCAATGGTATTATCGACCGGGCACTGGATATCTTTGTTGGTATGGGCTACACCGTGGCTCAAGGGCCAGAGATGGAAACAGATTACTATAATTTCGAGGCTCTTAATACCCCGCCGGACCACCCCGCCCGTGATATGCAGGATACCTTCTACCTGCCAGATGGTAATCTCCTCCGCACTCATACCTCGTCAGTGCAAATTCGTTACATGGAAAGAGAAGAACCACCGATTCGGGTTGTGGCTCCAGGGCGAGTTTATCGGCGAGATAATGTAGATGCGACTCACTCAGCTGTTTTCCATCAAATAGAACTTTTAGCCATTGATGAGGGGCTAACTTTTACAGACCTCAAAGGCACAATTAAGGTATTTTTACAAGCAATATTTGGCGATTTACCAATTCGGTTCCGCGCTAGTTATTTCCCGTTTACCGAACCATCGGCTGAGGTGGATTTGCAGTGGAATGGGCGCTGGCTAGAGGTGATGGGCTGCGGCATGGTCGATCCAAATGTACTTAAGTCTGTGGGTTATGATCCAGAAGTTTATACAGGGTTTGCTGCCGGTTTTGGTGTAGAACGCTTTGCAATGGTGTTACACCAAATCGATGATATTCGTCGGTTATATGCTAGTGATTTGCGATTTTTGCAGCAATTTTAGGCATATGTAATGTTTATGTACTGCAAGCAAGGTAACAATAAACAATGACCTCAATTTCTAGGTTAGATCAAGTTCTAGAAAGTATCGAAAATTTATCAGTAGATGAACAAGAAACATTAATTGATCTGATAAGTCATCGGTTGGCAGAACGGCGGCGTTCTGAAATTGCTGCTAACATCGCTCAAGCACAAGTAGAATACCAGTCGGGAAAAGTGTTTCGTGGTACAGTTACTCAAATAATGGATGAGTTACGCAAGTGATAACTGTAGTTCTGGCATCATCGTTTAACGAGCATTTAAGCGATTGGTACGACGACAGCCAGAATTACAAGAGCGGATTGGAGAGCGGTTAGCACTACTAACCGCCGATCCATTTGATACATTGTTGCAGACTCATAAGCTTAAAGGCAAACTGTCTGGAGCTTGGGCGTGTTCAGTGGACTATGATTGTCGCATTGTCTTTAATTTCGTGCAAAATATAGAATCTGGGGAAGAAGAAATTTTGCTAATTGATATCGGAACTCATGATGAAGTGTACTGAGTTGTAGGTGCTGTTCAAGAAACCAGATTTGCAGTCAATAGTGCGATCGCTTCTACTATTTTCCCAGAGTTACAGCTAACCGCAAAGCAAGTACTCAACGCTGGAGAAAGCAATGCAGGTAATGCCATCTCTTAGTTTAAATTTAAAAGGAAGACTGACGAAGGGGTTTGAGAAGTGCGATCACGCAGTTTTTTTGCGCGAGAATGGCCAAACAGATTTCTGAACGTACACGAGTTAGAATAACGAGACAATTAAGGAAATTTTGCAGATTTTAAATTAATTATTTTTTATTAGATATGTATTTCTGTATAGATTGCTAATGGGTCAATGACTGTTTGAACTTCTCCTGCCATTTGAGTCCATAACTCAGCCATGTTTAGAGTTCCTGCCAATCCAGGGAATGTAGTTTGTTCTATTCTTCGTTTTGGTACAAATGCAACAATAGTTGTTTCTACATCTCCCGGCATTACGTATGTTGAACGTAGTTGATCCTTTGTCATACATAAATTTTCAACATTAAGAGAGCTAATTAAAATTGAATTTCCTATTTTCGTGTGTAAAGTAATTTCTTCAAGAGAAAATAATTTTACTGCTTGTAATATTAGTTTAGTTGCATCTGCTTGTAATGCTTCTTCTGGAGGAGAATTATTAACTATAATATTTCCAAATTCGTCAAAAAATTTTAATAACGAATTCCAATCAAAAAGCTTTGATGTTCCTGTAATTTTGATTAAAGATGCGTACTGCTTTAATTGATTTTCATGGCGAATTTCTTTTAAAATACCTTTTGTAATTAGTTGCTTTTCAAATATTAGATAAGTATTATGATAATCAATTTTATCTTGTGAAAAGCTTTCCGATGATTCGTCAAATATTGTTTTTGCGCCTTCTTTATATCCTTCTTTCTTAGTTATCTTATCATTTCCTTTCCCTGACACCCCGCCTATAAGGTTCTTTGGACCTAGACTAAACTCTATGTCTCTTGCTTATTCTTCTGTTTTTTATGTATATCTCTCTCCGTGTACATCAGCAGTTTTATTACCTAAATTTTCTGTTAATCTTCTTATTTGAATTATCCCGTCTTCTAATTGAGAAGAATATGAATTTAGACGGTTTCTATCTAAGTAAATAAAGTGTTTTAGACTAATAGCGCTTCCATTGTTTTCTGATTTCATTTCTTCTTGCTTCACGTTTAATCTCTGCTTGTGAGGTTCGCTCTTCTTCTTCATTCTCATTATTCTTAATATTTGAATTAAATTCTTCTGAGGCTTGCGCTAATTTCTTTTTTGATGTTTCTTTTAATGCGTTAGTAATTTTTTGACTCAGTTCTGCCGCAGACTGAATCTTCTTATCTAATTCACTGGGTTCGGAGGACATCATTATTTGCCCCACTACTTGCGGACTATTCTAATTTATTTTACCCATTTTAGCTAAGATTTTAATCTATTTTCTTTAATACAGTTTTAACAAAGCCATGATTGAACTCTGTAAGCGTAATCCGTATTGCTTAAACTAAATCGAAAATCAATATCTTTTTCATCGAAATTAAACTAAAAATAATACCCTTCCAAAAATATTGCTAATAAAAGCTTTTAACTTAGGTCAGTATAAAATTTTCCCGTTTTGGAATAGTAATACCATTTGCGTCTACGTTTACTGAATTGAAAATATCAAGTGGTTAGTGAATGACACTAACCACCCTTTTTAAACTTTATCTAACAATTCCTGAATGACCGGGGATATCTGCCAAAGGTTCAAATCTACCGCCTAAGTATTTGGCGAGAAACTCTTCTGCGATCGCAAAAAAGTGCAACCTATTTTCTGGTCTGGCAAAACCATGTCCTTCATCTGTGTAAAGTGCATATTGCACTGGTAAACCAGCCTGTTGCATTGCATTGACAATTTGATCGCTTTCTGATTGTTTCACTCGCGGATCATTTGCACCTTGACCAATAAGTAAAGGTTTTTGAATTCGGTCAGCAAAGAATAAAGGCGATCGCGATTTCAGAAACTCCTCTTCTGTCTCTAAATTACCAACGCGATGATAAAGCATTGCCTTCAATGGTTCCCAATAGGGCGGTATAGTTTCTATCAGGGTAATTAGGTTACTCGGCCCGACAATATCCACACCAGCAGCAAAGATTTCTGGTGTAAAAGTCAATCCTACTAGAGTGGCGTAACCTCCATAAGAACCGCCCATAATTGCAATCTTTTGAGGGTCGGAAATACCTTTTTCTACTAGCCAGTTAACACTGTCAATCAAATCATCGTGCATTTTGCCAGCCCATTCCCGATTTCCAGCATTCAAAAATGCTTTACCGTAGCCAGTGGAACCGCGAAAATTCACTTGCAGAACAGCATAACCCCGATTAGCTAGCCATTGCACTAAGGGAGAGAAACCCCAAGTATCCCGCGCCCAAGGGCCGCCGTGAACCAGCAGTACTGTTGGGAGATTCTGCGTAGGTATTCCTACAGGGGTTGTCAGGTAACTGTGAATAGTTAAGCCATCCCGCGCTTCGTAGGAAATCGGTTGCATTGAAGCTAACTGCAACGTTTCGAGTTTGGGTTGGTTGCTAAAGAGGAAGGTACTAGTTTTTGACGCTCGGTTGTAGGCATAGTAATAAACTGGGCCATTGTCAGTTCTATAAGCTACTAGCCAGGTTTTATCTTCCAAGTCGCGGCTAATTACAGAGAATTCTCCAGGACGCACCTTGGCGATTTTCTCAAAATCTGCGGCAATACTCTGGTCAATTACCTGCCATTCCTGCTTATCTTTGTAGAAAGAAACTGCTTGGATAACTCGCGTCAGTGGGTGAATAATTATCCCTACGACATCATACTGCTGGTCTTCAGCAATGACAGTTTCTTGACGGGTGTCTAGGTCAACAGCTAACAGACGTTTGGCGTTAGCATCGTGATTCCCTTGAATATAAAGGGTTTTACCATCATCTGAGAAACTTACAGAATTCCCTTCTTCTTCTGACCCCCAGTGGCGGAGAGTTTCCCACTGTTTATCTGGTTTCTGTAATAAGAGGTCGTAACCACCATCGGCTGTGCTAGCTGTTGCTGCACGTATTTGGAAATCAGCGTCAGATGTCCAACTGATAATATTACCGGGGTTATCAGTGTCGAACTCAACTGCACCATTTTTAAGGTTGATGCGGTAAACGTCAAACTTCTGGGGATTGTTCAAGTTCAACGCTACCAGCACTTCATCTGGAAATTTGGGTTCCAGTTCCACGAGTTCAGCTTTTACACCCTGGAATGGCGTTAAGTCACGCACAATCTTAGAGTGAATATTAACCAAGTGGAGGTGAAAGTTCTCGTCGCCATCCGAGTCTTGCATATAAATCAACTGGTCGGCGTTATAAGTCCAGAAGAAAATGCGGATACCGCGTTTTTTATCGGCAGTTAGTATCTGGTCGTCTTCTTGTCCTACAGTTCGCAACCATACCTGCAAGACATTTTTCTCATCGGGGGCGATATATGCTATGTACTTGCCATCAGGCGAGAGTTGTGGGCTGGTTTTTTCGGGATTCCCAAAGAGAATTTCGCGCGGAATCAACGGTGGTAGGGAGGTCGCTTGAGCAGATGACATATTTTCATCCTCTACTTGACTACCCTATTGTCACTTGGTTATCAAAATGACAATTCATCCTATTGGGTGAACCTAATTAGAGAATATTTAGGGGAACAGGGGAAAGAAAAAAGTTTTAACTTACTCCTGTCCCGCTAGAAAATTATTTATCTTTTCCTTTGTGTTCTTCTTTAACGGGACGCTGCGCGATCGCAGTTACTAAAAAAATCTAGGTATTCTAGCGGGAACATCTGACGGTGAACAAGCAGCAAGGGAGTAATACTCGTAAATGAGTCTTTTATACTCGGCGACGAGCCTTTAATACTCGTGAATGAGTCTTTGATACTCGACGACGAGTCTTTAATACTCGTGAATGAGTCTTTGATATTCGACGACGAGTCTTTGATACTCGTGAATGAGTCTTTTATACTCGGCGACGAGCCTTTAATACTCGTGAATGAGTCTTTGATATTCGACGACGAGTCTTTGATACTCAGCGATGAATCTTTGATATTCATTGACGACAATTATCACAATGTCCGCAACGCCAGTTAGCAGCTTCTTTATCAAAACCAAAGGCGTTTAACAAAAATTGCCAACGACATTGCTTGGTTGTCAGATATTGATTCATCTGTTTAGCAGCGTGTAATTGCGTCGGTGGCTGATTTCCAGCTTTTTGGCCAATAGTGTAATGAAAAGGGTCAAGCCAGTTTAACTGACCATTGCTGTGGAGTAAAGCCAGCGCCGTAGCACCTTCAGGAAATTGTCGGGTTACTGCATTCACTTCTCCCTGTTTAGGTAATTTTTTCACAAGTTGCTGCGCTATTTGCTGTTGCGATCGCATTTGTTCTTGAAAAAATTGCTGTCTTTGCTTATCCTGTGGATCTAACCATCCCGTAGGTTCACTTACCAATGTCAGTGCTTCGGCCGGTTTCCCATCCCTTCCAGCGCGGCCAATTTCTTGCACATATTCAGATAGCAGATGTGGTGCGTGAAAATGGGCAACCCAACGAACATCTGATTTATTAATCCCCATGCCAAACGCACAGGTACATACAACAAAGGGTATTTTACTACTTAACCAGCTTGCTTCAACTGCACGGCGTTCTGTTGCACCCAGTCCCGCATGATAACTAGCTGTTGCATAACCCATCTCTGCTAACCATTGGGCTAAATCCTCGCTATCTCGCCTCGTGCGAACATAAATTAATCCAGATTGTTGCGGTCTATTTTGAATAAACTTTAATAATTGTTGTTTTCTACCTCGTGGTGTCCAAGCAATGCGAACGCTGGGATGCAAATTAGGACGGTAGGGATTCAAGCGGAAAATTTCTGGTTGCTGTAATTGTAAAACTGTTTGAATAGTTTTTTGAGCTGAAGGGTCAGCAGTCGCGGTAAAAGCGGCGATGCTGATTTTTGTTCCCAGTGGTTTTGATTTTAGCAATGCAGGACGCACAGCCCCTAATCTGCGATAAGCTGGGCGAAACGTGTCTCCCCACTGCACTAGACAATGGGCTTCATCCAAAATTAAGCCATTGATTTGCAATTGCGGGTGACATAATCTTTCCCACACTGGCGTACTTAGCAAAGTTTCTGGTGATAAATAAAGTAATCGTAGCTGTTGACGTTCTAAAGCTTGCAGAGTTGCACGGCGTTGAGATGAAGGTAATTCACTATGCAAAAGCGCAGCTTTTTGATTACTTTCTCGTAGTTCCTGTACTTGATTTTCCATCAACGCCACTAAGGGCGAAACTACCAATGTTAACCCTGTTTGTAGGAGTGCAGGAAGTTGAAAACAAATAGACTTTCCGCCACCTGTGGGCATAATAATTAACGCATCTTTTTCTGCCAATAAACTACTAACAATTTCTCCTTGTGGTGGGCGGAAATCTTCATAACCCCAGATTTTTTGAAAAGCTGCACGAACTTCTTGCCAAGATTTTGTTGTAGGCTGATTCATAATCTATAGTAAATACACCTATATTCTTGAAAAATGAATATGAACATAATGTTTACTAAAAGAACCGCAAAGTAAGAGATAAATTAAGAATTATTTGGTGCAAGTTTAGAAAATTTTTGGATTAAAAAGTTTTGCTGCATAGTTAATTCTTTGTCTGAGCAGTAGCTATTAATCTCGTTGACTATCGAATTTTCTTCGGTACTACTCCTTGTCAGAGATACCAAAAATCTCTGTGTTGCTGGCAGATTATTTTTTTCTATAGCTATTGCTGCATTATTCAACTCGTTGCTGATGTTTTGATAAAATGTAAGAAAGCGCATTTGGAAACCTTGCAAATTTCCATCTTTAATTTCTAGCGCTTTCATCTCCTTGGCAAGTGGATTTATCTTACTAGCAAGTTCAGTTAAAGCTTTAGAATTTGCCGAATTAGGATTTTTACCGAATTCCTGACCTAGAGTTGATGCCTGATTAGCAAGCTTTATGACTTTGCTACATTGGGCAACTTTACTTTCTTCACAACCTACAAATAATAATGCGATCGCAGTAGCTACTGAAACTATAAAACTTTGCTTAAATACCCGTTGCATAAATTCTCTTATCTCTAGCTATGTTTCGGAAAAGTTAGCCAGCATAAACGAATTTTCAGCGAAAATACTTTTTTCTCAAAGGAATCTTGATTTATGCTGTCCTGTTACTTTATACTTGCTTTTCTATATGATGCGTATGTAATTACACGTAAATAGCAGAATTTTAAATTCTATATGTGGCAAGCCGCTTTGTGTCTACGCTTACCTGAATCGCTTGCTTTAAGCCTCCAACAACCTGCTGTACCAGCAGAAATTTACCGATATATCCTAGATTTTTTGGCCAGCAACCCCACTCCTGAACAAATTGCTGAGTCTAAACCTACTCCCGAAATGCAAGAACGGTTGCTACTCCCTGCTCCCTTTCCTCTTCGTTGACGCAGGCATTCACTTGCACAGCTACAATGATTTCAAGGAAAATTTTTAGCATAACCACAACGCTGAGAATTAGCCTAAAAGTATCTTATGGTGCGATCGCAGGAGGCAAAAAATGAGCTTGGCTGGATTAAGAATTGTGTTGGTAGAACCAGCTGGGCCGATAAATATCGGAGCGATCGCCAGGGTAATGAAAAATTTCGGGCTATATAATTTAGTATTAGTGAACCCTCAATGCGATCCGCTATCGACGGAAGCTTTGATGATGGCTGTTCATGGTCAGGAAATTATAGAATCTGCGGTATTAGTGCCGACCTTACCAGAAGCATTGCATGGATGTGTACGAGCGATCGCTACTACTGGTCGCGTTCGCAGTTTAGAAACACCTTTAGAAAATCCCCGCACTGCATTACCCTGGTTACTGGAGGAACCAGAAAAACCCGCAGCACTTATTTTTGGCAGAGAAGACCGGGGATTAAGCAATGAAGAATTAAATTATGCCCAGAGGTTTGTTGGCATTCCCACAAGTCCAGATTATGTAGCCCTGAATCTAGCTACCGCCGTAGCAATCTGCTGTTATGAATTATCACAATGTGCCCAGCCTGACACTCAGAATATAACCCAAACTGAACTCGCACCCTTAGATGTTGTGGAAGGATACTACCAGCAACTAGAATCACTATTACTGAAAATTGGTTATATATATCCCCATACGGCAGCTAGTCGCATGGGAAAATTTCGCCAACTATATAATCGCGCTCACCTGAAATCTGGGGAAGTAGCCATGCTTAGAGGAATTTTGCAGCAGGTAGAATGGGCCCTTAAAAACCAAAGAGATGGTGAAAACTTGTAATTATTTGTTTAGTATATACGCAAGCATCCCCCAAAATATTTAATATGGCTTAAACTAAACACAAAAATGCTACTTAGTGGCAAAGTGGAATTTGAGTATTAATATTGCTTAAAGATTAAGTTTTGGGTTAGGAGTCTGCAAGAAAACAGTCAAGTGGGTCACAAGGAGTAATTGTGTCAGAGTCAAGTGACGAACTAACAGCTTTCTCGCGGCGACAACCCTTAAATCGCCGCCAACGGCCACAAAAAGTTCAAAAAGTGGTAAAGAAGAAAGTTAAAGTTAATAGCCAGCAGCAAGCTGCCAATGGACGAGAAGAGGCACTAACACGCCCAAAAAATCAAATCAGTCCTCCTCCAATCCCTGGTGCTACACGTAGGTTAAAATCGGGGTTAGTCATGCCAACGGCAGTAAAACCAATGCCTAGTGTAAAGGGAAAAATTCCTCCCTTTCGACCAGGTGCTGTGATGGTGAAAACAGTACGGATGGAAAAGCCAAAAATAGGCAGGCGTTCATCGCGGAAGACGCGGTTAAAGCCAATGGCCAAAACCTTGTTGTATGTTGTGCGGTTGTTGATTGTGGGTGTTGGCATGGGTGCAATTGTTGGCACAGCATTGTCAGTATTAGACCCGGCTAGTCGCATCAGCACAACTTATGCGCCGCCATCTAATAATAGTAATATGGGGCGATCGCAGCCACAACCTACCCAAACTCCCCCAGCCGCAGGTTCGAGTCTATATCTATCTCAGGAAATTACCTCTTTAAAAAATGTCGTGCAAAATTTGGCGACGACCAACCCAAATCTTACACCCGGAGTTTTCTTGGTAGATTTAGATACTGGTAATTATGTAGATGTCAATGGCTCTACCAGTTTTCCAGCAGCTAGCACCATTAAAGTGCCGATTCTAATTGCTTTTTTCCAGGATGTGGACGCGGGGAAAATTCGCCTTGATGAAATGCTGACCATGCAACAAGATATGGTAGCTGGCGGTTCGGGAAATCTGCAATACAAACCCGCCGGAACTCAGTATGCTGCTCTGGAAGTCGTCACTAAAATGATTACAATCAGCGACAACACGGCGACAAATATGCTGATTGCCCGGCTGGGAGGAATGGAGGTGTTAAACCAGCGTTTTCGGGACTGGGGATTGACAACCACAACAATTCGGAATCAACTTCCAGATTTGCAAGGCACAAACACTACTAGTCCCAAAGAATTGGGGAATTTAATGGCGATTGTGAGCCAGGGAAATTTAGTGAGTATGCCATCACGCGATCTCATGCTCGATATATTGCGTCGTACTCAGAGAGACACTCTGCTACCATCCGGTTTGGGAGCAGGAGCAAGAGCATACCACAAAACGGGCGATATTGGCACAATGTTGGCAGATACAGGTTTAATTGCTCTGCCAACTGGTAAGCGCTATGTAGCTGCTGTTATGGTACAACGCCCCAATAACGACCCTCGCGCCGAAAAATTGATCAGTTCAATTTCTCGTGCTGCCTACCAAGAGTTTAGCCAGAATGCTGTCACACCCAATAGTACCACAAGCATTATACCCGCAAACGGTTATCAGCCCCAGGTTGCGAGTCCGGTACCCAATAATACAACAGGCATCTTACCTATGAACGTTTATCAGCCTCCTGTTGTCAGTCCTGTACCCAACAGTATGGGAAGTACAGTACCCACAAACGGTTATCAATCTCCAATTATGAATCCACAGTATTATCCTCCAAGATAATTTAGGATTTTTGAATGTAGAGTTGCTACATCAGGATTTACTAAGGCAGCATATAGTAAGCTAGTCAACTAATGCTTGCAAATCCATGTTTGTTTCTCCTGAAGTCCCACCAAAACACGAGTTAGAGGAACTTGCCACGCAGTTTCCTGAGCTAAATGTTCCCGCAGTGGAGACTTGTTTAGCCTTTTTGAAAACTACAGCCCTTGTTTATGCCGCATTGGATGCCCATTTGGCTCGCCATCAGCTGTCTATGGGTAAATTTACAGTTCTCATGCAATTATTCCGAGCAAATGGTCAGCACTTAACACCTTCAGAATGTGCTGAACGTTCTGGCGTAACTCGTGGAACTATCACTGGACTATTAGACGGTTTGGAACGAGATGGATGGGTGAAGCGACAACCACACCAAGAAGATAGACGCCGTTTAGTCGTGCAAATGACCGAACAAGGGCAACAGAATTTGATCAAGATGCTGCCAGATCATTTTTGTCGAACTACTGGACTGATAGCTCATTTGAGCCTTACTGAGCAGAAGACACTGATACAACTCTTGTCTAAGCTACAGGCAGGAGTACCAGCGATGCGAGATTTTTAACTTAAACAAGTAAATATCTTTGAAGTTAGGAAATTTTATCCTATTATGATAAGGAACCATATTATATGGAAGCTAATTAAATTTAGCTGATCTGCCGTTGTTCGTGCATCAAATTTGGAGACTTTATGCCCAAACTCAACGTTAAACAGAAAAACTGGTTGCTCTCTGCTCATGTCGCTTCTGGTAGCATTTGGTTTGGCTCTGCTCTATGCATGGTTGCCATCGCGTTGAAGAATGCCAATATTACCAATGGCGACGAACTGTATGCGATTAACACAACCTTGAAATTGCTTGATGATTTCGTGGTTATTCCCTCTGCAAATCTCTCTTTGTTAACAGGAGGACTTCTCTGCTGGCTCACCGTTTGGGGATTCTTCAAACACTACTGGGTAATTGTCAAATGGATTGCCACAGTTACTTTGATTGTGGTAGGAACTATATGGCTAGGGCCGTGGGTCAATGCGGTTACAAGTATTTCAGATGTGGCGCGATCGCAAGCATTGAGCAATCCACTATATATGTTTGACTTGAATGGAGTCCTCATAGGTGGTGCAACCCAAACTCTTTGTATACTTGCCATCATCGGCATTTCAGTGATCAAACCTTGGGGTAGAAGAGTAGTAAAATCTCAAGAATCGTCTACCTCTTCAAGCAGCTAGAAAAATCCAAGTGCGATCGCCACCAGCTTTTTGTTTCTAAAAGCTCAACTATAGTGTTATCTCTTAATTCTTAACTTTTTTGATACCGCATTCCTGGTAGTTGCGAAACAAAACCCATAAGTTCCAACTGTAACAACGCACCGGAAACTGCACCAGCAGTCATGCCGGTTTGTTGGACGATCAAATCGAAGGGTAAAACTTCACTTGCGAATGCATCCATTACCGTTTGTAATTCTGACGATAAAGTTGGTATCAACTGTTCTGGGGCTGTGGAAGCCTCGGCTGCATCAATTTGCGGTATTGCTCCTAGCATTGTTAACAGTTCATCTAATTCTTTGAGGATGAAAGAAGCTCCTTGGTTCAATAATTTTAAGCATCCTTGAGATGGGTGATCGTCCACTCTCCCAGGCAATGCATAAACATCTCTACCAAATTCATTTGCGTAGGTAGCAGTAATTAAAGCACCAGATTTTACAGGCGCTTCCATTACCAGGATGGCGCGGCTTAAACCTGCAATAATCCGGTTGCGGCGGGGAAAGTGAGTGCGATCTGGTGGGGTTTTTGTGGGGTACTCACTCACGACTAACCCAGCCGTCAAAATCTGCTTGTACAAATCTCGATTTTTATGGGGATAGATGACATCGACACCAGTTCCTAGAACTGCGATCGTGCGTCCACCTGCTTTCATCGCGGCGCTGTGGCTTTCTGTGTCAATTCCCTCTGCCATCCCAGAAACAACTGTAAAGCCATTTTTAGCCAAAGCTGTACTAATTTGGCGAGTCCAACGGATACCATATTCTGAAGGTTGGCGGGTTCCGACAATTCCAACCATCGGTTTTTGTCCGAGATTTTCTTGGAGTTCAACTTCACCGCGATAGTATAAAATTGGCGGTGGACTCGGAGTTTCCAACAGTAAGCGCGGATAATCTGCATCTGCTGGTGTCCAGAAATGGGAATTTTCCTGTCGGTGCTTGGTGAATAGTTGTTCTGGGTGCAAACGCGATCGCTGTTGTACTACTTTTTCTAGTGTCTGAAAACCAAAACCCTCCACTTCTCCTAACTCTACTTTGGTAGCGTTCCAAGCTGTTGCTAACGTGCCAAAATGCTGTTGCAGTCGCCGCAGCAATACCGGGCCAACCCCAGATATTTGCGCCCAAGCTATCCAATATGCGCCTTCTTCTACCACGGTTTCATCCTCACGCCTACTGGGTTGAGTATTCCCAAATTGGGGTTGGATGTTGAGGGGGATGAGGGAGCAGGGGAGGCAGTGGAAGAATTAATGACAAATGACTAATGACAAATAGACTAACCCCTTGACTTTTGACACTTGACTCTTGACTATTAACTATTAACTATCTTCTTATCTTCATCTGATGAAATATTTCTATCGTTTTTTAGTATGCCTATCTGGGTGCTTAATATTTTTACTGTTGCACAGCGGACTTGGTTTGTTGCCTAGTTTGGCAGCTGAGAAAGTTACTGTCAGATACGGATTGTTTGAGCAATCGATCCCGGTGGCAGATATACGCAACTATGCCGAGACACAAAAGGCTTCTAGCGATTTGCAATCTTTTCTAGATTACCTCAGTGCTGAGGAGAAACAGAAGTTCCAAGATGCTCTTCAGGTAAAAATGTCTCTTGATATTGTGGCTTTAGATAAGCTGGTAAATACAGGAATGGGTAAGCAGATTTTATCTTTTGCTTCCCAAGCGATCGCTCGTCGTGATCAAGCCAGTATACAAGCCCTACGATCTGCCATGATCATAGGAGCAAGATCACCAGAAGGTCTAGGATTAGTCAGCTTTTTAGAAGCCTATCCTAGTAATCAACTAGTTGTTGATGTGTCCAAAATTTCTAAGCTAGTTGGCATGGCAAATTCTTCTTCTAATTCTGCTGATGCACCTCCAAAGGATAATGTAAGTTCTTCACCTTTAGGGAAAATTGCATTACAATATCAAACACTTGCCGCCCAAAATAAACAGTTTTCAGGTTGCTTATTTGGCGATTCTACTTCGGCTGCACTTGGTAATACCCTTGGGAGCGGGACTTTTAATTTTGGCTTAAATGGTCTAAGTACAATCTCATTACTGGAACAACTTAAAAGTTTAATTCCTACCAAGGTGAAATGTGAAAAAGCTATTATTGCCGTAGGTGGAAATGATGCTTTGTATGGAATTAGTGATGAGTTATTTAGCAAAAATTTACAAGAGGCGATCGCACTTGTCCGCACAATGGGAAATCAAGAAATTTTTCTCATTCCGGCTTTTTATTCAACAGTTGCAGCAAGCTCAGATCCAACTGTAGCAGCCCCACTTTCTAGAGTTGAACAAATTAATGCTTTGATTAATCAAGTTGCTGAAACAGAAAAAGTGCCAGTTGCAGCAGCAGGACTAGCGCCATTGTATGAGAATAATGCTCTTAAAGGGAGTTTTACGAGCAATGGAGAGCATCTAAACGCAGAAGGTCTTAAAATTTATCGGCAAGCATTATTACAAATCCTGGGTAAGTAATATGATGTCTGCCTAATTCTTTATATAGCAGTCCTAAATCATTTGTAAAAATAAATTAACCACAGAGGTGCAGAGAGAGAAATTGAGGATTTTTACGACTCATTTAGGATTGCTATAGTAAAAGCACCCCACCAAAGCTATGTTTTATCTTACATAATCCGCAGTTTGTAACTCAAGATTACGAATTCTCATTTTTATGCTTTCCAATTCAGAAACCGTGCATAAATATAAGCGATGCCTTCATCAATAATTGTCCGTACACCTTGGCTATAATTCCACCATTTGTTTGGATCATAATCTTGTGTTTTGGCAGCAATCGCACCAACTTTGATGTTAGGGGTAAGTAGTTTTTTGAACAGTAACCAACTTCTACGGGTGTGAACATCTAAAGAAAAAACATTAACTGATTGTAGATTTAAATTTGAATTGGATAGCCAGCGATTAAATTCGGCAGCAGATGCATAACTACGATCCTTAATTACTACAGGTGTCGGAACAGCTATCACCTTTTCTGATTCTAAACCGAGTTTTTTGAAGGTAGCTGCTGACACTTCTGCAAAGTTTTTGTATTCGCTAAGATAATTACCTTTTTCTATTGAGCCTCCCGTGGTAATTACTAGACGATAAGAACCGTTTTTAAATTCAGTCAAAGCTTGTTTTATGGCATAATCTGGGAGCCATCCTTCAACAACTAATACTTCTGCCGATTTGATAGGGGAAGTCACGGCGAGAAATGAGTGTACATGAGTAATAGTGAAAAAAATTAAATAAGCAATCGAAGCGATTGCAATCGCCCACCCCTGAGCCGTAAGTGTCCACATTTCTTGGCGTTTTATTAGTTTGATTTTTGGAAATTTTTGACACCGACGATTTTTTGTCTGCATTAAACCTTAGCTAAACGTTGTTCTTTCAAGTAAGTAAATACAGACTTATCTCCGATATCGGCAGGAATTGCTTGCACTGTCTTTCGCAGGGCAAACACCAAAAACAAGGTTGCCCAAATCCCTAATAAAACACTTTCCGCTTGAGTTGGTAAAATTCCCACCAAATGTCCTAACAATAGTAGCGGTACTATTAGGGTTAATATTTTGGTTTCCAGGCGATTAAAGCAAAAAGCTTCTTTAAAATAAATACCTGTCAAAGCAACAAAGATAAAACCAACTCCAAATAAGGTAACGGGCTGATTGTAAACAGTGAGAGCTAGAGGTTCACTGCTAGAGATTGCCAGAATCACTGATGCTATACTACCGATTGCCCAAAAAATTTGCAATATTCGGTGCAGTGATGCCATATAAATATGAATGGTAAATAAACTCACACCCAGAGCGAGACTAAAACAAGTATATAGAAGTGTAAGTGTGGTAAAAATAGTCGGGTTATTGTTGAGCAAAACCAATGCACTGCCTATGGCAAAGCTCAGTGCTGCTACCATTAACCCCGCGCGGTAGATAATTACGCCAGTGCGATCGCTCTGAGTAATTGTAAATTCCCCAAATTGACCTTGATAAACTTCTGGTGGAGGTAGGGTTTGCGTAGTCATAGTTAAAAATATAGTTACGAATTACTATTAGAGTACAACAGGAAATTGCTGAAGGGTCATTTTTATTATTATGGGCAATGAGACGAATTTAGTGTCACAATCGCGAAACTCTTAAGCCATTTTTATAGTATTAGTTGACTTGACTGACGCAGCGACTGACGAATTATCTCTACCATTTGACCAGATTTCCTTTGAGAGCGAAAGACATAGTAATTAGTAAAGCACAGCGTTAATCCAGCTACCATCTCAATTAACCAGACTAACAAGGGGCAAAATCTCCTTGTTAAAGGTAGGTAAACTTTTGCCATAGTGTACTAGTAATTAAAAATGATTTGTATAGTCTCTAGTTTAGCTGAGGACTTGATTCTAAAATTAGACTTTAAGTTATACACGTATTTATTGACAAATTTTAACTTTTATGAATTAAAAATTTTGGCAATCAGATAACCCCATAACTAGTTGATATAGGAAGGTGAGATGAGCGATGGCGCTGTTTCTCCCACCGTCGGCGATCGCATTTGTCTCAAGAATTGCAAAACTGTAGACTCTTCCTCAGTTTGTCGTCAGATATTGCTCTTTGTCGAGGATGTGCGATCATCGCTTCACAAAATAACTTCCACTTACGCGAACGCAAATAATTGTATGACGTGTATTATGGATATGCCTTGGTTTAGCTAGAAATGAAGGGAAGGTGACATGAGCAATGATGGACGACAAGCTTTTGGCCGTCTACGCATACTTCAGCACCACAAAGTAGGCATATCTACTCAATAATAGCAGGAATGGTTAACACAGCTTTGAGTCGCGCAGTTGGAAATTTTTTCAACTTGCTTAGGAGCTTTGATTTCAGTAAATAGCTGAATTGCTCGATTAAAATTCATTTGACTTTCATCAGGCTTTGCCATCTTTTGATAAGTTAAACCTAATTGAAAATAAGCTTCAGCTAGATCACACTTAGCACCTATTATATCCAAAAGTTCGATTGCTTCTGTATGATGAGTAAGAGCTAATGCAAAATCTGCTTGTTGTCGATGGATTTCTGCTAAACCATTCAGTGTTTTTGCTTTTACCTGCATATAATGGCTCTCTTCAGCAAAAGTCAAAGCTTGGTGCAGTATTTGATTTGCTCTATAAAAATCTCCTAAATTTACATAGGTTTGACCCAAAATTTGCATGAAATAGACAAATCTTCCAGTCTGTTCTACCAGTTTTTCATTCGTAATATTTTGATAAGCTACATTTGCTAATGCAGATGAGGCATCACGTAAACCTAAATAAGAATATACTAAAGCTAAACACACTGAAGCTTTCTCTGCCCAGCTATGATGCTCGGTATTTTGAGCCAGATAAATTACTTGTTGGAATAACTTTGCGGCTGTCTCTAATTCCCCCAAATCTATTTTGTAAAGACCAATACTTAATAAAGAGTCTACCTCTAGCATTCTCAGATAATAAACTGAATGTTTATTTTCTGGCTGAGGCACAAGTGATTTGAGTGCTTGTGTTGCTAGATTAATAGTCTTTTGTTGACAAGTTATTGCTTGACTAATTTTACCTGTTATCCAATACAGATCACCCAATATATTATAAAGTTCGGTGAGATTTTGGTCATTTTCAAGATTCTTAACAACTTGATTAATTGCAGTAAGTATAGGTTGAATTAAACCCATACGATATAACGTACTACCAAGAGGTAAGAACTGCTGCCATTGATTATTTCTGCTTTTGAGAATGACTTTACCTGCCAACTCAAATTCGTGAATCTCTATGTAGTGATAATATGCTTCCAGAGCTTGCAAAGCATCCTTAAAGGATTCAATTTGTTTAACACTAGCTGTCCAAAATTCTGCGGCTTTGTGGTTGACAATTTCCCATTCATCACTCGGACGTAAACGCGCGATCGCTTCTGCACGAATTACAGGATGCAACCAGTATTCACCCTTATCGCACTCCACCAAAGACCGATTTCTCAACGAGGCGATAATTTGGCGATGTTCAGCAGGTGGGACATCCCAAAGTAAACAAAACAATCCTTGTGATGAAATGCTGGGTATATCTTGGTAACGATAACATCCCAAACGGCAAAGTAGGCGATATGCTTGGGGATCAAGGACTTGTAGACGATTAATTTGACTAACTGCTAAATTTTTTAAGTCGGTTGCTGCTAACGGATCGGCATGATTTTCTTGCCAATAAAGAACCATGTCACCGTCGAAATCCTCCTGAATCGAACCACAGAGAATTCCCATTGCTTTAGCATTACCGCCATAAGTGCGATGCATGATTTGCAAAGTTGGCGAGTCGATAGTTAACCCACGGTTGCTAAAAAACTGTTGCCATGTATTTTGATCTAAACCAGGAAGCCGATAATGATTCACATTTAGCCCAGGTTCACAAAGGCGATCGCGGCTAGTAATCAAAGTAACAGATTGCACCCTGGCATCAGCCAAAACCCGCAATAGTTCTACATAGTTGCGGTGAGAAGCAATCAACCCACCTTGTTGATCCAGTGCAGGTTCGAGATTATCAATTAACACCCCAATCCGCCGATTGTGGAGTTGGCGCTTGAGTCGTCCCAAAGTTACCCCAAATTCTACCCCAGGTTCTTGATCAAAATCTTGTTTGAGCCATTCCTCTACTACTCGTTCGGCAGGGGTGATATTCTGCGTTTCCTTTGCCATCAGTAGTTCTAAAACCAAGTCAAACCCCTGATGAAGATATTGCTGCGCTAGAGTGGTTTTGCCTAAGCCTCCCTCACCTTGGATAACAATGACTTTCGATCCCTGATTTACCAAAGTATTCAGGTGAGCGATCGCTTCTGTTCGTCCAAGAAAATTGGTATCCTCTAATTTTGGGGTGAAGTGTGGCGATCGCGAGTGATCAATCAGACTGGATATCGCAGTAGTTTTTCTCAGAACTCGCTCTAAAGTAGCGCGACAATTACTTTTAGTAATCTTTTCTCGCAATACTTTAGAAAGCAGCTTCCATAACTGAGAACCAGCATCCTTGGCGTGTCCTTCCGTACAACCGTAAGAATGAGCTATATCCAAGTATTTTCTACCCAACCAAACTTGCACAAGAATCACTTTTTGCAAATCGCTCAACCGTTCCCCAGTCTGCGGGGGAATTATGGCATCTAACCATGCTACTGCTGCTTCAGCGTCCATTGTGTAACGACAAGGGTAGTTCAGATTTTAGGGACAACTATAAATTACTTTACAGTTATGCTGCTGAAGTTTTCGGATAAGATTCTGTAAATCCGACTTTTTTCCCGACTTTTCAAAATAAAGCTTTCTCATCTAATAAAATAAAGGTCATTAGGTCATCTCAGCACCATCATTACTTATGGTGAAATCAGACCCCCGTCAATTGCCTAGCAGTGCTGAACTTCCTTGTTCAGACGATACTCCTGTGGATAACGAAGACCAGAACTTTATTCCCAACCTGCTTCTCTTTTTGTTGCAATACATTTGGGCAAACCGTAATGACTGGTTTTTCAGCGTGGATATGGGCGTTTACCATACTACAGGGGTTAGTCCACTTGTGCCGATTGTACCAGACGGATTTTTGAGCTTAGGTGTAGAACGCCGCAAGGCAGATAAATCTCGTAAAAGCTATGTTGTTTGGGAAGAAAATAACATAGTGCCTATCCTGGCTTTAGAAATTGTCTCCTTAACTCCGGGTGGAGAATACGATAAAAAATTAGACACCTATGCCAAGCTAGGGGTACTGTACTACATTATTTATAATCCAGAGTATTGGCAACGCGATCGCCACCAACCTTTTGAAGTTTATCGCTTAGTAGATGGTAGCTATCAATTACAAATTGGTGAACCCTTTTGGATGCCGGAAATTGGTGTGGGAATTGGTAGAGGGCAATACGTATCTGGTAATATCCAGCGTCAGGTTTTGTATTGGTATGACCAACAAGGAAAGCGCTATCAAACTCCAGAAGAACAATTGGAGTTAGCCCAAAAACAACTTGAGCGTTATCGTCAGCAATTTGGCGAATTGACAGAATAAGTAAAGCATTAGTATTAAGGTAAGGACTTCTCAGCTTCTAGCAAAAATAGAATTGTACTAGCCGTCGACATACTGATAAACATCAGGGAAGTCGCCCATAAGTCTTTTTTGGCGTTTTGAGTATATATCGTAGACCTTCATACTTGATAAACCTTTATACAATACATTTATACTACACTAAAGACTTTTCCCCAGACTTTTGCAACCCTATCACATAAAACTGCCGACTTCAGCCGACTGACAAAAGGAAGTGCGATCGCTTAGGCTATTGGGTATAGAGATAAAAAATTAAGTATAAAAATATGCTTAACACCCTCAGCCCACTTACAGAAGACTTAGCAGGTCAAAGCTATCTTAGTCCTCATTACTTGCAAACACAGCGCCGCATTCGTTCACTTATAGATAGATATATTGCAGTCGAAAAACTACATGAACGTCTGCAAGATTTACCGATACAGTTTACCAACCCCCAACCGCGTCCCTGGAAACCCATTGATTGGCAGACGATTAACCGCAATCAAATTATCGGCTTAGACGCAGAGGTATTTTTATCTATATTAATAGGTGCGATGGATACAGAAGCTCCCATTCGCGGCTATACCCAAACCAGTCGGCAGTATTTGGAAAAATTGCATCCTCAAATGGCTCGGTTTGTTGGTGGAACAGTTGGAGAAGATGGCGAACTCCTGGAACTTGGTTTATGGGAAAAGGAAGAACGTCAACATACACCTGCATTAATCAAAATCTACACCCAATTAACAGGCGAGAAAATTACCCCAAAACTTCGTACTGTTAGAAGCTATCTCCCTACAGATGACGCTCACGAAGACTTATATCGCCACGGCTTACACCGCATTGCCACAGAATACGGTGCTACCTGTCTTTATATCTGGTTGATGGCTCACACCACTGGCGCACTCCAGGATGTTTTAGAGGAACTAGCACAGGATGAAGTCAATCACATGACCAAATTCTGGGGTTTTGGGATTTGGACTTTCCCTGATACTGGATTGATGCGAATTGGACGCACGCTGATCAAAACGCGATCACAGAACTATCCACGTAACAACCTGATGCGTACCCTCCGCCGCATGATGGCTACCCTCAACTGGAATGCTTGGTCATTAACCAACAAAACAACTCTCCTCTTCACCTTCATCTACACAATGCATCGTCTGTGGAGTTGGAACAACACCCTCACACCAGAGTATCTGCAAGATTTATTTGGAGTAAAAACGAATGACAAATAACAAATCAAAATTACCCACCGATTTAAACCCCCAAAAAATTCCCCAACATATTGCCGTCATCATGGATGGTAACGGACGATGGGCAACCAATCGAGGATTACCGCGCATTGCTGGACATCGCCAAGGAGCAAAGACACTCAAAGAACTATTACGTTGCTGCAAGGATTGGGGAGTCCAAGCGTTGACAGCCTATGCTTTCTCAACAGAAAATTGGCAGCGTCCCGTTGAAGAAGTGGATTTTCTGATGCATTTGTTTGAGCGATTACTACACCGCGAGTTGGCCCAGATGCATCAAGAAGGAGTACGAATCTCATTTATTGGAGATTTATCGGCTTTACCCAAGTCTCTACAAACGGAAATGGAATGTTCAATGACAGAGACGTTGAACAATCAAGCAATCCACTTTACTGTTGCAGTCAACTATGGTAGCCGTAACGAAATTACCAGAGTTTGCCGTCAAGTCGCTCAACTCGTGCAACAGGGCGAACTAAGTCCCCAAGAAGTGAATGAAAGTCTTGTAGAACAACATCTCTACACAGCAGATACTCCAGAACCCGATTTGCTGATTCGTACTAGTGGTGAGATGCGATTGAGTAATTTTCTTTTATGGCAAATGGCGTATACAGAGATGTATTTCACCGATATTCTTTGGCCAGATTTTAATAGAGAAGCATTTCATCAGGCTTTGTTGAGCTACCAAAGACGCGATCGCCGTTTTGGTCAAGTTAAAGCTTCAGTGTCAGCTTAGTGTACCAAACACCAGACATCGCCTCAAAATTAAACCGGATTTTTGCCATGAAGGATAAAGTAAAAGCACCCACATAACCCGGATGGTATATGAGCGCTAACAAATAAAAACATTATTGAGGATAATCTATCTGCTATGACAGACCGAAGTAACTATAAGAATAGCAGGCGGTGGGTAAATAAACTGCAAGGGTAGTTACAAATGTTTTGTTAAAAATACTACTTACTGTCAGATATTGTTTATTTTGCTAAAATGTGATGTGCAAAACTGATGCGATGTCTAGGTTAGGCTACGCCTAAGCTAAACCTGACACTTGGACTATCTTCAATTACTTCACGATCAAATATTTTGAACATCGTAGAGTAGGTTTCTGTATCTAGCTTCCTACCCTTTTTCTACCAATAGTTCCTGCAATTTTCTGTAATCAACACCAGAAGTATGAGATATAGCAATCCTATCTGAGTTCTAAAAAATACTGCGTAGACATTGCTCTACACATAACCTAATTGTTCCTTTTGCCTGGGTTATCGCTTTGATTTGAAGGTTGGTACTTCTTTATAACCTGCTCAATCTGGTAAGTTACCGCATTTATTCTATGTTGAACTTTATCAAAATCAATATTCACCCAAATATAGGCTTTGTTAAATCTTTTCTGCTTGTTATTCATAAATTTTTTGGCTTGTCAAGATATTTTTTTATATCTATACAATATAGCCATCTCAATTTCTAAACTACATTCTCTAGACATATAAGTAGATATGCTTAATATTTACTTAAGATTTTACACGGTGATTCGTACGGCTACAGCTATGCATCCCCACTAAAAAAGACGCGATATTTCGCGCCTCTGGCGGCTAAAATCCAAATTTTAAGTGTTAGCTTAAACCTTTGTTTGTAGATATTGCACCAACTGCGGTGCTTGCATGACTCCCTCTATCCGATCCACAGGCTGACCCTGCTTAAATAGTACTAAGGTTGGTAGAGCGGAAATTTTATATTGACTGGCTAAATCTGTGTATTTTTCCGTGTCGATTTTGACAATTCGCAGGCGATCCTGAAGTTGGGCATTGACTTGCTCTAAAATTGGCACCATCATTTGACATGGGCCACACCAGTCAGCGTAAAAATCTACTAATACAGGTACATCAGAAGCAGACAGCATCTCTTCAAAGCTGTTAAATTGCTTTTTAGTTGCCATGTGATACAGACCGATTTTCAATTGTTTGTTTCAATAATAATTCTTAGAAAATAAAAGCGGTATAGGTTCATAGGTTTTTGTTGGGAAAGGATTAAATTAATCAATATAGACTGATTCACAAGCCAAAAATCTTAAATAATTATAATAAAAGACATATGTTGTTTATATTTGTGTATATGCATTAGATATGTATTTAAATTTATTTGAGTTAACCAAATAACAACTATACAAGCATTCACGAAAGTGATGTCTACGACGTTTGTGGCTCCAACACTGCTAGTTTATCCAATCAAGCGATGTCTACGACGGGCTATGATCTTTTCTAGGAGACGCTGCGCGTGCTTCTGGGTAAGAGTACGCTATCGGCATTGCAGCTATACATTAAATCAACAATATATATTGCTTCAATTTTTTCATCTCTTAACAGAGAAATAACTATAGACATTTACTTATCCAGACAATATTCATTCAGATGTTCCCTAAATCACCATAAGATAATTAGCGCGGTATTTTTAAGATTGAGGAACATCAAATGACACTATTACAAGATAAAGTCGCAATTGTCACAGGTGCATCACGAGGAATTGGGCGAGCGATCGCAATTGAATTAGCTACACAGGGAGCGATCGCAGTTGTCAATTATGCCAGTTCCAGTGCAGCTGCTGAGTCAGTTGTTACAGAAATTACAAGTGCGGGAGGTCAGGCGATCGCTATCCAAGCAGACGTTTCTAAAAGCGATCAAGTAGACGCACTAGTTAACGCCGTTATGGAAAAGTTCAGCCGTGTGGATATCTTAGTTAACAACGCAGGTATTACCCGCGACACGCTGCTTTTACGTTTGAAGCCAGAAGATTGGCAAGCTGTGATAGACCTTAATTTAACTGGTGTTTTCTTATGTACACGAGCTGTCAGTAAAATCATGCTCAAACAGCGATCGGGGCGAATTATCAACATTACCTCCGTTGCTGGGCAAATGGGCAACCCAGGTCAGTCAAACTACAGCGCCGCCAAAGCAGGTGTAATCGGCTTCACTAAAAGCGTTGCCAAAGAACTTGCCTCTCGTGGAATCACCGTTAACGCCGTCGCTCCTGGTTTCATCACTACCGACATGACCAGCGATCTCAACAACCCCGAAGATATTCTCAAATACATCCCACTCGGCCGTTTCGGTCAGCCAGAAGAAGTCGCTGGGATGGTGCGCTTTCTTGCCGCCGATTCCGCGGCCAACTACATCACTGGACAGGTCTTTAACGTCGATGGCGGTATGGTGATGGCCTAAATACTAATTTTTGTAGGGTGCGTTAGCCTACAGCGTAACGCACCGATTTTATCTGGTGATCGCCGATTTAGGGACTTCCAAGAAATCTTCAGCTAATTATCAAACACCCCTAAAATGCCCTTCTGACAGTTACTTTGTCGTTGTTAACCACAATGGCATCAGCACTGCCATCGCCTGTAACATCAGCAAAGAATGTTCCCCGTCTTCCGAAATAGGGATTCTGTGTGAAGGATTCGTTATCAGTAAAACTAAAACCGTTGGAGCGTCGGACAGTTACTTTGTCATTGTTAACCACAATGGCATCAGCTCTGCCATCGCCTGTAACATCAGCAAAAAATGTTCCCCGGCTTCCGAAATAGGGATTCTGCGTCCAAGATTCGTTATCAGTAAAACTAGAACCGTTGGAGCGTCGGACAGTTACTTTGTCATTGTTAACCACAATGGCATCAGCTCTACCATCGCCTGTAACATCAGCAAAAAATGTTCCCCGGCTTCCGAAATAGGGATTCTGCGTCCAGGACTCGTTATCAGTAAAACTAGAACCGTTGGAGCGTCGGACAGTTACTTTGTCATTGTTAACCACAATGGCATCAGCTCTACCATCGCCTGTAACATCAGCAAAAAATGTTCCCCGGCTTCCGAAATAGGGATTCTGCGTCCAAGATTCGTTATCAGTAAAACTAGAACCATTGGAGCGTCGGACAGTTACTTTGTCATTGTTAACCACAATGGCATCAGCTCTGCCATCGCCTGTCACATCGGCAAAGAATGTTCCCCGGCTTCCAAAATAGGGATTTTGCGTCCAAGATTCGTTAAGATTGAATTGCGCTTGTGCCGGACTTCCAAGTGTTGACAAAAGCACAACAGCAGCAATTAGCTTTACACTTGTTTTTTTCATTGGTTATGTTGAAGTAGATAGAATTTACGCATGAATAAAAGTTAATTCTGAGTGTTCAGTCCAAGCTTTAGCTTCTGATATTTAACACAGATAACTTTTTAAGTAGTATAATTTTTACAATAGTTTCTAAATATTAATTAAGTATTAATATTAATAATTACATCAAGCTAATAAGCTCTATCTATCAAGCGTGCAATTTAGCGCTAGTAGGTACTTCATACATAAATAATTAATTTCTTAAAAATCTATATTACGTTTAATGTAAATTAAGTTTTGAAGCCTTTGTAATTTCGTCGGTAGCCTCAAAACAATAATTTTGGGCGAATTTAGAAACCCTTGTGGGATAAGAGGCATTTCTAATTCACATCAGGTGTATATCATAATTTTGCCACAGTAGAAAATAAACCATAGTAGGGCTAGCACTGCGATGCCCACCCTACAAGTGATTAAGGTTGTTGATGTATCCTTTGCCAGATAGTAAAGCCCAAAAGAAGAATAATGCTACTGGCGGTAGTCAGTATCACAGCCAAACTCATACCTTGTACTCTCATCGCCAGCAAGTTAAAAACTAGAGTAATTGACCAAAGGGTGAACGCAGCATTGCGCTGAGAAAGTCCCCAAGCAAGTAAGCGGTGGTGCAAATGGTCTTTGCCAGGAGTACTTAGAGGGTTATTTCCTGCTAATAGCCGCCGCACAAATACTTGGGTGGTGTCTAGCACTGGCAATAATAGAAATAAAACCGTGGGAATTAGCGCATAAACTGTGTTTTGTTGTAGTTTACCTAAAATACTAGTTGCTGCCAGCACATAGCCGAAAAAGTATGCTCCGGCATCACCCATAATAATCCGTGACGGATGGAAGTTATGGCGCAAAAAGCCTAATGCTGCACCCCCTAAGGCTGCTAATACCAAAATTGCCGCAGCACGATTGTTAAATTGGGCTGCAACCCCCAACAAACTCATGGCGGTAATAAAGCTGATTCCTCCTGCCAAACCATCCATACCATCCATCAAGTTGATGGCGTTGGTAATCCCTACTACCCATAGTACTGTTAGCGACATAGACAGGAGCGAGTCAATGGGGGTGCCAAACATAACTCTGACACTGATCCCATTAGCAACCAGCAACAGGGCCGTGATAATTTGCGCCCACAATCGAACAGAGGGTGGTAAGCCGAACTGATCATCGATAAAGCCCACAAGAACTAATATCGAACCTCCTAACAGAATAGTCAGTACCTGAGCCAGTACGTTTTGGAGTTCGATAGGTCGTAAAAGGCTAGCTAATACCAGTGCGGCAATTACACCTGCGTAGATAGCTAGCCCCCCTGCATTAGGCAAAGGTTCTCGGTTGAGTCGCCGTGCATTGGGTTGGTCAGCCCAACCTACCCGCAAGGCGAATTTGCGTACTGTCGGAATTAAACGCCACGTTACAAGCCAAGCCAAGAGAAACGTAAATACTACCGCCAACCAGCCGGTGCCGCTAGGGTCGGCAATACCGAGGGACTTAAGGGAGTTGTCTAGATTCATCTCCCAATTCAAGCATTACTGCCTGTATCTAATATGAGCATCACCTGTATATTAATCAATTTTTTTATTTCCATTTGTAACTTGAGCCGCTTGGGAGATTAGCACTCTTGCCCTGTGAGTGCTAAATTGTCTAATGGAAGCGCTAGAGAAATAAAACATGGCGAAAATTATTGCATTTGACGAGGAATCGCGGCGAGCTCTAGAAAGGGGTGTTAACGCCCTTGCCGATGCCGTAAAAATCACCTTGGGGCCCAAAGGTCGCAATGTCCTTTTAGAGAAAAAATTTGGCGCACCTCAAATTGTCAACGATGGTATCACTGTTGCCAAGGAAATTGAATTAGAAGATCCTTTGGAAAATACTGGTGCAAGACTCATCCAGGAAGTAGCGTCAAAAACGAAAGATGTCGCTGGGGATGGTACAACCACCGCAACAGTTTTAGCACAAGCCTTGATTCGGGAAGGTTTGAAGAACGTCGCGGCGGGTAGTAACCCGGTTAGTTTGAAGCGCGGGATCGACAAAACCATTGAGGCATTGGTACTAGAAATTGCCAACATAGCCAAGCCAGTAGAAGGGAGTGCGATCGCTCAAGTTGCCACTGTCTCTGCTGGTAACGATGAAGAAGTTGGTCAAATGTTAGCCCAAGCAATGGAAAAAGTCACCAAAGATGGTGTCATTACCGTTGAAGAATCTAAATCTCTAACCACTGAACTAGAAGTAGTTGAGGGGATGCAGATTGACAGGGGTTATATTTCTCCCTACTTCGTCACCAACAACGAGCGGCAAATCGTGGAATTTGAAAACGCCCGGATCCTGGTTACTGACAAAAAAATCAGCAGTATCCAAGATTTAGTGCCGATTTTGGAAAAAGTCGCCCGTTCTGGTCAGCCCTTGCTGATCATCGCTGAAGATGTCGAAGGTGATGCTTTGGCAACTTTGGTAGTGAACAAAGCGCGGGGTGTACTTACTGTAGCTGCAATCAAAGCGCCTGGGTTTGGCGATCGTCGCAAAGCTTTGTTAGAAGATATTGCTATTCTCACCGATGGACAGTTGATTTCTGAAGAAATCGGCTTAAGTCTGGATACTGCTTCTCTAGAAGCTTTGGGAACTGCTCGCAAAATCACCATTGACAAAGAAAGCACCACCATTGTAGCTGGCAGTGTCACCAAGCCAGAAGTACAAAAGCGGATTGGTCAAATTCGCAGACAGTTGGAAGAAACCGATTCTGAGTACGATCAAGAAAAACTGCAAGAACGCATCGCCAAGCTCGCTGGCGGTGTGGCAGTGATTAAAGTGGGTGCGGCAACCGAAACCGAACTCAAAGACCGCAAACTGCGGATTGAAGACGCGCTGAACGCTACTAAAGCCGCCGTGGAAGAAGGTATTGTTCCTGGTGGTGGGACGACCCTAATTCACTTAGCCAAGGCGGTAGAAGCGATTAAAAATAGCCTGGAAAATGAAGAAGAAAAGATTGGGGCTGATATAGTCGGACGAGCGCTAGAAGCTCCCTTGCGTCAAATAGCAGATAACGCTGGTGCTGAAGGTTCTGTTATCGTCTCTAGAGTCCGAGATAGCGACTTCAACATTGGCTACAACGCCGCTACCGGCGAATTTGAAGACTTAATCGCTGCTGGTATTATTGACCCTGCCAAAGTCGTGCGTTCAGCTTTGCAAAACGCTGGTTCCATTGCTGGTTTGGTCTTAACCACCGAAGCGATCGTTGTTGAAAAGCCAGAGAAGAAATCCGCTGCTCCTGCCCCTGATATGGGCGGCATGGGCGGTATGGGTGGCATGGGTGGCATGGGCGGCATGGGCGGCATGGGTATGTTCTAACTTCTCCTCACCCAAATAAATATTTTTTTAGCAGTTTGTCTTGCCAAGGCAAACTGTTTTTTTATAGCATTGCTGATTCAGAAGCAATATGTTATCTGTATTGCTGGTAACTCACTGAACGTAAATAAACTTACAGCAGCTTCATCTATTTAAACCACACATATCGTAGGGGCACAGCATTGCTGTGCCCATACAACTGACTACCAACAAAATGTTGATGACCAAATTAGCAACTTAAATAATTGCTTAATCTAAAAATTGCTGTCTTTGTATTAATTTTTGTAAAATTACGTGTAAGTTGTCAGTTACCACGAGTCAATTATTTTTACTAATGACAAATGACTAATAACTAATACTATTAGGTAATATTGCATGGCACGAAAACTGCATCCTCTTTCCAAAATAGTAAATAAGCCACATGAAGATGAGTTCTATCACCAACCAGGTACTGTACCTGGAACCATTTTTATTGATGCAGATGCTCCACCACCGATAATTTTCTTGATTGACTATAACCAAACCCATTTCACTCGCGAACAAATAGTAACTCCAGAGGAGTGTGCCCCCTATCTTGATAGCGAATCTATTTCTTGGGTAGATGTACAAGGTTTAGGAAGTCAAGACATATTACAACGATTGGGTAACGTTTTTGAGTTACATCCTTTAGTTTTAGAAGATATAGTTAATGTACCGGAGCGTCCGAAAACAGAGGATTATGAAGACCAATTGCTATTCATTAGCCGCATGGTAGTAGCAAAGGAAAGAATATGTGGTTTTTACAGCGAACAAGTGAGTTTGATATTAGGGAAAAATTACTTACTGACAGTCCAAGAAGAACCGGAACATGATTGTTTTGAAGGAGTGCGATCGCGGATTGAAAAAAACAAAGGGATCATTCGCAAACAGGGAGCCGATTATTTAGCTTATGCCGTGTTAGATGCGATTATTGATGGCTTTTTCCCAGTACTGGAGCTTTATGGGGAGCGAATCGAAGAGTTAGAAGAGGAAGTAATAATTAAACCTACTCCGCAAACACTACAAAATATTTATCAAATTAGACGAGAATTACTGCAACTACGTCGTGCTATCTGGCCCCAGCGAGATGCAATTAATTCTTTAATTCGAGATGGCAGCGAACTAATTGGTGAAGAAGTACGAATCTACTTGCGAGATTGTTATGACCATACAGTGCAAGTGATGGATATGGTGGAAACTTATCGAGAGCTAGCATCTGGATTAATGGATGTGTACCTTTCGGCAGTGAGCAATAAAATGAATGAAGTTATGAAGGTGCTAACGGTAGTTTCATCAATTTTTATTCCACTGACTTTTGTTGCAGGAATATATGGTATGAATTTCAATACCGAAAAATCGCCATATAATATGCCGGAATTGAATTGGTATTGGGGCTACCCAATTTGCTTGGCAGCGATGGGAGCGATCGCACTTGGTTTGCTATTCTTTTTTTGGCGACGAGGGTGGCTGCAAAATTCTGTAACAATTAAGCGTAATTAACAATTCTAGATAAGCGAGAAGTCAAATATATATTCATTATTACCGGGAGTTAAAATTCTGATTTATGAGGAGTAGTGACCAGAATTTAGTAGTTTTAACAATTTATATTATCGGCGTTTCCTATGTTTTTAACCGCATGGTTGAATCCATCGATGACCAAGTTAAATTTGAGTTTAAAAAGGGAATCGTTGACGAACAATTGAAAGAACAAAATCTCGATGATAAAATTGGAATTTCTTTTAAACTCAAATCCTCATATCCAATTGACGATTTAAAAGATTTAGGAATTAGCATTGAAAATAAATCTGATAATGTTGCTGTATACGTTGACTGGGACAACAGTTCTTTAGTAGTTGAACATAGCAAGCAATCGCGCCGCGTAATTCGGAAATCACCAGACTTAACCCGCGACTTAGCAGTACCCCAAAGCCCTAGCCTGATTGCCCCCAAGAAAACACTTTCTGAGACGGTGACAGCAGAAGATGTTTTTGAGCGCGATCAAGTAGCTGGAACCTATTCAGCAAAAAAACCATTAATTGATATCAACGGGCTACAAAAAGGACAAAAAAAATTGTACAACGACTTTATTAACAGAAGAAAACAATTGGACTTTTCCCTGCAACTGGTACTAAGGATATCTGAGGTGCGTTTAGGTCTAGCTCCAGGCCGTGATTTTCCTCCCATTAGCATTATTAATTGTCCTTTCACAGTCAGAAAACTACCTTGGACTTACGCTCTACCTTGGAATAAAAAAAAGTAATGCCATGTCAACATACTACGCCAACCAAAGATTACACTGGATCTAAGGAGAGAGTAGGCGCAGGCGGTTGCAGATCAGTCATAGTTACTGGTTTGAGGAAAGTCCGGGCTCCCGAAAGACCAAACTTGCTGGATAACGTCCAGTGCGAGTGATCGTGAGGATAGTGCCACAGAAAGATACCGCCAAAACAGTTAGGAGTTAGGAATTAGGAGTTAGGAATTATTAACTTTTAACTCATCACTCATAACTCCTAACTAAATTTGGTAAGGGTGCAAAGGTGCGGTAAGAGCGCACCAGCAGTATCGAGAGGTGCTGGCTCGGTAAACCCCGGTTGGGAGCAAGGCGATAGGAACTACGGTTGGTCTTTTACCAGTTCCGCTCAACGAGAGCCGCTAGAGGCGTTTGGTAACAAGCGTCCCAGATAGATAACTGCCCTCGCAAGAGAACAGAACCCGGCTTATGTACTGCTCTCTCCCCCCTTTTTTAGTGCTGAGTGCTGAGTTAGGAGTAAGTATTTTTCCCTGCCTCCCCTACCCCCTGCTTCCCCTGCCCCCTGCCCCCTGCCCCTTGTCATGTAATGCCCCTTGCCTATCCACGCCGTCAACGGCAACTCGAAAGTTTAGTCCAAAAATTAGGTTTGTCGCTAAAAGCACCTATAAAATGGGAACTGCTGGATTTAGCGCTAACTCATCCGACTGTCTCTGATTCGGCAAATTATGAACAACTGGAGTTTGTTGGCGATGCAGTGGTGCGACTGGTGTCGGCTGTTGTGTTATGGGAAAATTATCCCGATTGTCCAGTTGGGGATTTTGCGGCAATTCGTTCGGTATTAGTGAGCGATCGCATCCTCGCCCAATTAGCCAGAGTTTATGGTTTGGAGTTATACTTACTAGTTGCTGGCAGTGCTACTGCTGATAAAGTTGGTCAAGAGTCACGGCTGGCAGATGCTTTTGAAGCAGTTCTAGGTGCGCTTTACTTAAGCACTCAAAATTTGGAACTGATTCGCCCTTGGCTAGATCCCCACTTTCAAGAACTAACGACAGAAATTCGCCTCGATCCTGCCAGACTTAATTACAAAGCTGCTCTCCAAGAATGGACTCAGGCACAATTTAAAGTTTTACCAGAATATAGAGTTGTGGAAGTAAATCAGCCGCACCGCAATCAAGAACGTTTCGTAGCTGAAGTGTGGCTGCATGGAAACAAGCTTGGAGTTGGTAAGGGTCGCTCGATCAAAACTGCTGAACAAGCCGCAGCTAAGGTAGCCTTTTTAGCAATCCCTAACCCGGAAAACCCTTAAATAAAAAACACGGCTGATAAACTGATAATTCAATATGATTGTCAATGGTCATTTGTCCCAAGCTCCTTGCATACTAATGACCAATGACTAATTACTAATAACAAATAACTAATGACAAACCAAATTAAAATTGCTGTCATCGGAGTTGGGCGTTGGGGAGTGCATTTGCTGCGGAATTTCTTAGCACATCCCCAAGTAGATGTAGTTGCTGTAGTAGATCGCCATCCAGAACGATTAGCGGCGATAAAACAGCAGTTTAATTTAGATGATAATGTAGTCTTAACAACCCAGTGGGAGGATTTAAAGAAAGTTCCAGAGTTGACAGGGGTAGCGATCGCAACTCCAGCTACCACCCACTATACTTTAATTAAAGACGCTCTCCAACAGGGATATCATGTTTTAGCCGAAAAACCCTTAACTCTCGACCCAGCAGAATGCCGCGAACTTTGCTATTTAGCAGAGCAGCATAATCTGATACTTATGGTTGACCATACTTATTTATTTCACCCAGCAGTTGAGCGAGGAAAAACTGTAGTACAGGCGGGTAAATTAGGTGATTTACGCTATGGCTACGCGACGCGCACCCATTTGGGGCCTGTTCGGCAAGATGTTGATGCGCTGTGGGACTTAGCTATTCACGATATTGCTATCTTTAACGCTTGGCTAGGACAGATTCCTGTGAAAGTACAAGCTACGGGTACAGTGTGGCTACAGGGGGAGGGGAGTAGGGAGTGGGGAGTAGGGAATGGGGAAATGACCCACTCTCCATCTCAAGGACTAGCTGACCTAGTATGGGTAACACTGACATACCCAGATGGCTTTCAAGCTTATATTCACTTGTGCTGGCTGAATCCTGATAAGCAGCGACGATTGGGGATTGTGGGTAGCCTTGGTAGTTTAATTTTTGATGAAATGTCGCAATCATCACCTCTAATCCTGCTACATGGGGAGTTTGAACAGCAGGGCAATCAATTTATTCCGGTAAATCAAAGGCAGGAGGTGCTGGAATTAGAGCTAGGGGAGCCATTGGGGCGAGTTTGCTCCTGCTTTGTTGTCTCTGTTCTCAACAATACTCCCTCAGAGATTTCATCTGGTTGGGTAGGCACACAGTTAGTAGAAATTCTTGCTGCTCTAACACTATCTCTTCAGCAAGGCGGCCAACCTGTTCTGATTGACAAGCGCTCTCAACTTTAATCTTCTGGAAAATCCAAATTTCTTTTTTTGAATTAGAGTCTAGCAAAGATTACCTTTTAGAAGTCCCATTTGCATAAACTTCTACTTTTGGAAGGCTTACCAAGAGAGTTTGCTGCGGCGAAAGACTAATCTCATAAGTTTCGTTTCCAAGCAGCAATTGGAACTTCGAGGATTTCTCTTTGTCTACACCTGCTTTTACAGATTTGTTGATCCCCAAAGAGGGATTTTTCCCAGACTCCTGTAGGCTAGGGTAATGGCTTGCTTTTGCCCCGTCATTCCCAGAGGAAAATTCTAGATCCCCTACATTTCCTTCTTTCTTGGGAACAGGTAATAGCGAGATATCAATCAAGGGTAAGGTAATCTTCAGTGTCGTACCTTGATGAAGCCCCGCACTCTCAAGAGTAATACTGCCTCCCATGAGTTCAATTAAGTTTCGTGAAATTGCTAGTCCCAGTCCAGTACCTTCAAACTGGCGCGTGGTTGTGCCATTCACCATTACAAAAGGACGAAATAGTTTGTGCTGTTGAGTGGGATCAATGCCTATACCTGTATCCTTGACAGCGACCACCACCTGAGATTTACCATTACTAGATTGAATTTCTGTAGCAATGGTGATGCTTCCTGTATCAGTGAACTTAGTAGCATTGCCGATAACATTAATCAGCACCTGCCTCAATTTTGGTGCATCCGCCTTAATTGGTATCACTTGGGGATTTAACTCGCATTTCAATTGCAAGCCCTTTTGTTGAACATTAACTGATTGTAAATTAATCACCTCTAACAATATTTGTCGGAGGTCAAGAGGTGCCATGACTACTGAAAGCTTACCTGCTTCGATTTTAGAAATGTCGAGTAAATCATTAATAATACTTAACAAGTGAATCGTTGTTTCATTGGCACGTTTGAGAAACTCCATTTCTTCTTCCCGGCTATCACATAAGCCATCTTCAACTAGGCGAATACAGTTAATAATAGTATGTAATGGGTTTCTCAATTCATGAGAAGTTGTAGCCAAAAACTGGCTTTTAATCTGGTTAGCGCTTTTTGCTTCTTTCCAAGCTATTTCTAGTTCTTCTGCCCCAGCTTTGAGCCGTTCTACCATTTGGTCTAATGCTTGGGCCAGTTGATTAAATTCCCGGATTTGAAAATTGTGCGGAACTGGTTGTGCGGCGTGGTGAGAGTGAATATTGAGAGCATAGTCTCGCAATTCTTCTACAGGGCGTGCCAAGTAAGGAGCTAGGTATAGGGATGCTAACAAACTTGCACCAATCAAACCAACTGTTAAAACGATAAGGATTAGTTTGATTTCCTCTAAACCAAAAAGTGCATTATCGACACTAGTAACAGCTAAGACTATCCATTTTTGCTGCTGTTGGGTAAGTGGATTTGCAATAGCCGTATAGCCAGCTACTAATTCGTTACCTTGTGTAAAAGAGAAATTTATCGAACTCTTTTGTCCTGCAACGGCATTTTTTATTATGCTCTTGAGTTGCGAAGCATTTGGGTGGTGATTAATATTAGTTCCTACCCAGTCTGTGAATGGGTGAGCCAAAACCGTTCCATCTTCAGCAATCACTACCATAGCGCCTGTAAGCGATCCCGGTGGATTTCTGATTTGTTGATACAATGCAGACTGAATACTTAAACTGTAAACTAAATTTTTTTGGCTATCAAAGACTGGTGCAGATAACACTACTTGCAGTTGATTTTGTGCATTTCTTTTTCCAGTCATTCCTGTCTTTGGCGGGAAGATTGCTTTGACATCAATTCCGTCGCTAGGTAAAGGTAATGTCAATTCTGCAATTGCTTGATCCCCACAGCTACTAGCAATTATTTTTTGGCTTAATAGATTCGTTAATTGGATGCACTCAATACTAGCTGGAAGTTGTTGCTTTAACTGCGTGAGAATTTCTTGCTCTTGTATAGGTAATTCCGACGGAATCACCGTTGTTTTACTTACACTTAGCAAAGTAGCTCTTAAGAGAGCGATCGCATCTCTAATTCTCTCTCCTTTACTAATGGCGCTTTCTGTTAAATTTTGACGTGCAGTTCCCAATATGCTAGAGCGTGCCTTATTTAAGGCAACAATCTCGCCTATAAGTAACACTGGGACAAACAGAAGCAGTATTCTCGTTACTAAAATTCGACGAAAGGAAGATTGGCGGTAATTAGTCATCGAGTGTCTCACTTTGCATCTGCAAACCACAACAGCAAAGATATGTAATTAGACGAGCTAGATGAGACATTTTATTAAATTACCAAAATTTTATTTTCAATGTTTAAAAATAACAAATTGCTATAAGTCAAAAAGAAACGTGGTATACCAAAATTCATATATGCTTGATGTAGAAACAATTTGTGTTGCATATAAATACAGGAGTGAAATTACAAAATAGTAGCTTGTAGGCATAGATTTTTTTATAATCTATACACTAACAAAAAAATATTCAAACTATCAAATCAATTAAATTAATGTTGCAACATCGTCCTCATACTACAGTTGTTTTAGCAATGAGTGCAGATGGCAAAATAGCAGATTTTAGGCGATCGCCTGCTCGGTTTGGCTCAAGGGTTGATAAAGCACACTTAGAAAAGCAAATTGCGGCCTCTGATGCGGTTTTATTCGGTGCTGGTACTCTGCGGGCCTATGGAACAACACTTACTGTATCAGATCCAATCCTAGTGGAACTTCGGACACAAGCAGGGAAGCCTCGGCAGCCAGTTCATATAGTGACTACACACTCTGCAAACCTCAATCCGGAAATTAACTTTTTCAGGCAACCAGTTAGACGCTGGCTACTCACGACAACAGCGGGAGCGCTTTCATGGAAAGGACGCTTACAGACGCTTACCTCAACTCTGGGAACCGAAGCACAGGAGTGCCCTCCAGAATTTGAGCAGATTTTGGTTTTTGAAACACCAAAGCGAGAAATTGACATTCCCACAGCTTTAAAGCATCTAGCCACTCTACATATAACACGCTTGGTGATCTTAGGTGGAGGTGAATTAGTCGCTTCCTTGTTGGAATTAGATTTAATTGATGAATTATGGCTAACTGTCTGTCCACTGATTTTAGGTGGTAATACCGCACCCACACCTGTAGAAGGGAAAGGGTTTTTACCCAATTTAGCTCCCAAGCTGCAACTTCTGGAAGTTCATACAGTGGAACAAGAAGTGTTTTTGCACTATCGCCTGCAACGATCGGCAGATTAGATTACCCTAAATAAGGGATTGGGGGCTGGGGATTGGGTACTGGGTATTTTCCTTATCCTCCTACTCCCCAGTCCTCGGTCCCCTAGTCCCTAGTCCCTAAAAAGTGGAACAACTTAAGCCTCGCTATTCTGTCGTTTGGACAAACAAAATTGCTGAAGTACCCCAAAATGCCTGGAATGCTTTGGCAATGCCACTCAAAACGCCATTTTTGGAATGGGAGTGGCTGAACAATATCGAAACTTCCCACAGCGCTACGGCTAAAACTGGTTGGTTGCCAAATCACTTGACATTGTGGCGAGATAGAACGCTGATTGCTGCTGCGCCACTTTATCTCAAAGGACATAGTTCTGGTGAATTTGTTTTCGATCACCAATGGGCAGAGTTAGCCGATCGCATTGGAGTCCAATATTATCCAAAATTGCTGGGAATGTCACCATTTACCCCAGCTGAAGGTTATCGGTTCTTAATTGCCCCAGGAGAAGATGAGGATGAAATCACAGCGATAATGGTGCATGAAATTGATACCTTTTGCTCCAAAAATCGAATTTCTGGGTGTCATTTTCTCTATGTCGATCCCCAATGGCGTTCGATGCTGGAACGGCATGGCTTTACAACTTGGCTGCACCACAGCTACATCTGGGAAAATGCTGATTTTAAAACTTTTGATGACTACTTGAAAGTGTTTAACGCCAATCAGCGTCGCAATATCAAGCGGGAACGCAAAGCTGTGGAGAAAGCAGGGTTACGGTTACAACCACTGAGTGGTGATGAAATTCCCTACTCTGTATTTCCTTTAATGTACCAGTTCTATGCTGACACATGTGATAAGTTTGGCTGGTGGGGTAGCAAGTATCTTACTCGGCGGTTTTTTGAGCAGCTACACGCCGATTATCGCCATCGAGTTTTGTTTTTTGCTGCATATAGCGAACAAGATAACTCTCATCCTTTAGGAATGTCATTTTGTTTGTTTAAAGGTGACAAACTCTATGGACGCTATTGGGGAAGTTTTCAAGAAATAGATTGCTTACATTTTGATGCTTGCTATTATGCACCGATTGAGTGGGCCATCACTAACAATATCCAAATTTTTGACCCTGGCGCGGGTGGACGCCACAAAAAACGGCGCGGATTCCCTGCTGTGCCCAATCATAGTTTGCACCGCTTTTACAATAATCGTTTAGGACAAATTTTACGTCCCTATATTAAGGAAGTGAATCAACTCGAACAGCAGGAAATTGAGGCAATTAATGCAGACTTGCCATTTAGTAACCGAGATTCTTGAAAAATGCCAAGGCAGAGGATGAACGACGAATTACACTGGATATATAGTGTAAAAACCCTCAAGAAAGAAAATTTCTTTTTATAATGCTTATGGATTTAGTAGTTGAAGATTTAGCCGCAATTGATGATAAACTTTCCCAGCGTCATATTGACCTTGATCCCGGTGGATATTTCATTATTTACTTGGATAGAGATGCAGGTTTAATTTATGCCAAGCATTTCACAAATGTGATTGACGATCGCGGTTTAGCTGTCGATCCTGAAACAGGAAAGGTAATTCCAGCACGAGGAAAGGTAGAACGAACTCACGCGACGGTTTTTAGTGGAAGGACGGCGAAAGAACTTTGCGTGAAAATATTTGAGGAAACTCAGCCTTCTCCTGTAACTCAATTAAATCATGCAGCTTATTTGGGTCGAGAATTTGTTCGGGCTGAGGTAGCTTTAGTCAAAGAGCAAGAGTATGTTCAAGATTAAAAGTTAGGAGTGAGGAGTTGAGAGTTAGAAACTCCTAACTACTCACTCTTTCATTACCCATCAGATGATGGCTGATTTATCTGATAGATATAGTAAGTCGCCATTGGGATAACGGTGGCGGCAATTAACAATCCTACTACCCAAGCAGTAGCGTTACCTTGGTTGGTTTCTTCTGCTTTCTTGAACGTGCCTTCTACCTGTACATTCTCAGTAATTTGGGGTGGCCCTGGATCGGCTTTGCCAGAGAGGACGGCGACAAGGCGATCGCTTGCATCTATAAATGCCTGATTGTATTTGTTACCATTGCGTAACGGCACACTGACTGTTTCAGTAGCTACACTTTCAGCAATAGAGGCAGTGAGTAAAGGTTTTACTTGATCACCACTAACAATCGCAGTACCGTTGGTAACGGTATCAATAACCAATAAAGTTTCATTAGCTTGGGCTTCTTTTGTAGGAAACCATTTTTCAAACAGTTCTTTGGTGAAGCTTTCCGGTGTTTCCCCGTAGTCGAGGCGGCGAACAGTAACAATTCTAACTTCCTTACCTGTTTGCTTGGCCAAATCCTCGAAAGCGGTGTTAATCTTACCTTCATTCAGACGGCTGATAACTTCACCTTGATCTAAAACCCAGGTGTTATTCCCTGCTGTGAGGTTGGGTATTTGATTCACACCTGTGGCAAAAGCAGGTGTGGCAAACAGCGAGCCTGCTAAAATAATCGTCACCAAAGGGAGAATTAGCCGGATGAGGTGTTTTTGACTGCTAAATACTTGTTTGAAGAGCTGTTTCATTGTATGAACCCTAAGACAGACTTGCACCAAAAATACTACAGAACCACTGTCAAAATCACCTCGTTCCCAATTTTCTCCACTTTTAAGTTTCCGCTACTGCTAGCAGATATATATTCTCAGGTATTTTTTGATTGTACAAACTTGTTTTGAAGCCAGATGCAACCATTAACCTGACATTAACAGCCTTACTGAGTGACAAGAAATATCGCCCATCTTCATCTTGGGGACTAACCCAAAAAGTTAGGGCAGAATTTGCAAAACCATGTAGAAATTATATCGTAATTTTTGGCAGAATCAAGTATATTTTTTAATATCTGCAAGTAGCCATTGATGGGTTGATATCTGCATTTTTGTTTTTTGGATACTTTAGCTAAATCTATATCAATTTTTTCTTGAGCTTTGTAATCAGTTGAAAACCACGCTCATAAAGTCCCTCAAACAATTTGTGTGAAATGTAGCCGTGAGCGATCGCCAGATAATTTAACAACCCTAGTACCCTGAGCGCTATAGCGATTGTTACATTTTAATTTTTATCTGGTTTAAATAAGAAACCTTAATAGGTTTACTATCAAGGTTTCTTATTTACTAAACATTACTCGTACTGCTAACAAGTTTTTCCCCTTTCAACATCCGCGCCGCAGCTTCGAGGAGAGCTTCTTCGAGATAGGGCTTAGTGAAGTAACCACTAGCACCGAGTTGAGCTGCTATTTGTCTGTGCTTGTCTGCACCCCGTGAGGTAAGCATCGCTATGGGTAAGTGGTTGAGGTTAGAGTCTTTCTGAATGCGAGAGAGTAATTCCAGACCATCGCAACGAGGCATTTCGATGTCGCAAAATACGATATCGCAAGGCAGACCGGAGCGCAGTTTATCCCAAGCTTCCTGTCCGTCACGCGCCTGTTCTACACGATAACCTGCCTTATTAAACGTTAGAGAAAGCAACTCTCGGACTGTAATCGAGTCATCGACGATCAGCACTGTCGGGTCAATCTTCGTAGGAGAGGTGTCTACAGGAATCCCTTTCTGTTGCCAAGAATTGCCACCAGTTCGCGTAGAAATCCGTCCTTGGAAGATGTCAATTATTTCTAGTACGTCAGCAATAGGCATAATCCGACCATCGCCCAGGACTGTAGCACCAGCTACACCAATGGGTTTAGGTGCTGGTCCTTCAAATTGCTTAATTACAATTTCTTGTTCGCTCAACACTAGGTCAATCTGTAGAGCAATCAAAGTATTTGCCGATCGCACCACGACAACAGAAACCATATCATCATCTCTAGTGCCGCCATAGACATTACCGCGACTGATTTGGCGATTGAAGGTTAAAAGTTCCTTCAGGGGTCGGAATGGCAACACTGTATCGCGCCAGGAAATAAATGATTCCCCATTGGCATCGTGCTGAATATTTTTGAGTGGTATATCCAGCGTATCTTCTACACCGTCCATCGGGAAAGCAATCCTAGCTCGATCAGAGACACAGCAGAGAGCTTTACAAATACTCAGAGTCAATGGCAGACGGATAGTGAAGGTGGTTCCCTTGCCGATCGCAGAATCGGTGTTTACTGTCCCTCGAATTTCGCTAATCTCGGAGCGTACTACGTCCATACCCACACCACGACCAGAAATTTCATCTGCTTGGTCTTTGATTGTAAAACCAGACTGGAACAGCAGATCGTAAACTTCCAGGCGAGACATGGCTTTTGCCTGCGCTTCTGTAATCATGCCAATCTTCACCGCCTTAGCCTTAACCTTTGCTGAGTCTATGCCTGCGCCATCATCGCCTACAGAAATGATCGTTTGGTTGCCTTGGTGGAAGGCACGGATAGTAATGATTCCTACAGGTGGTTTACCAGCAGCTTGTCGTTCTTCTGGCGTTTCAATACCGTGAGCGATCGCATTATTTAGCATATGAGTTAACGGATCAGTCAGATGATCCAAAATCATCTTGTCAATTAAGGTATCGCCACCTTCGATCACCAACTCTACTTGTTTGCCACACTTGATGGCGTTGTCGCGCACTCCTCGCCGCCAGCGATCAATAGTTTGAGCAAAAGGCACCATTCGTGCTCTTGTTAATCCCTCTTGTAGCTGGGTGGTTACTTGGCGGAACTGCCTTGCTACTCGCTCGGTTTCTTCGGTAACAAAATCAATGTCACTTGCCGACTCACGCACTCGCACAATGCGTTCAATCATCTGCTGTGAGAGTGTATGAAAGGGAGTAAAATGATCCATTTCTAACTCGTTAAAACCCCGATCAGCATTGGAATTAGAGCCTTGGAAGCCGGAGTCTTTCTTTTTGCGTCCAGCTAACAGAGAGGCTTCTAGGAGCGATCGCTCGTACAACTCCTGCATTCTTGCGCCTACATCGGAGAGTTGTTGTACCTGAATCAGCAAGTTATCTAACGACTGCCGCAGCCGTTCATGATCCTGCTCTAAGGTGTTGCGATTTACCACCAACTCCCCAACTAAATTACTCATATCGTCCAGTTGCTTAACTGGAACCTTCATCGTTTCTTCAAATCTCGCAGCTCTACGAGTAGAAGAACGGGGAGCTTTGCTGGTGTTCGATTTTGCTACTGGTGAATGAGATATTGTTTGATCCGCTTCTGCCAGCAACTTCTCTAAGTCGCCAAATTCATCTATAGCTGGTGATGGAACAGTATTTGTGGCTAAGATTGGTTGAGTGTTGAAGGGCTGGTGTTGGCGTAGCCCATCGCTTTCGTTATCATTTGTACCTAGCAATTCCTCCAGGGCAGCAAAATCTACTTCTGGTATTGAGGTAGCTCTGGGGCTAAGTGCTACTTCCTCTCCTAGTAATGCTTCCAAGTCTGCAAAGTCATCTTCTGGAGCAACTACTTCAACGGTTTCTCTCGTTACCAATTCTTCAGTTGAGGTAACAATAGCGTTTTCGCTCTCTGACACTAGTACAGGTTCAGATGTCTCTGTCTCGGCTAGATCCCACAATTCGGTTTCTACACCTTCCTGAATAACCGTTTGTGTGAAGTCATTGACATCTTGCAAATCAATTGTTGTTGCGCTTTCTCTTAATTCTTTCTGGTTTTCTGATTCTAATAGAGCAGTTTCTGTAAACAATAAATCATCTGCCAAACCAAGCTCTGTATCTTCAACATCTGTCTTTTCTGGGAAATCAAAGGCAGTGTCTAAGTTATTGTTCGGCTCAATATCTAAAACTTCTGTGCTTGTCTGGGCTGAATCTAAAGTTTCCTCAGAACTAATATCTAGAGAATTTTCTATAGCTGATAGTTCATCCACAGTATTATCTGTGGTTTCCATCTGAATATAAGTGGAGTCTGTAGTAATCTCAAACAGCAGTTGCGGATTTTCATTGAAAGAGCCGAGCAAATCATTTGGCTGTGCTTGAGACGATGCTGAATTTGGAGTTTCCTCAGAACTGATATCTAGAGAAGTTTCTGTAGCCGATGGTTCATCCACAGTATTATCTGTGGTTTCCATCTGAATATAAGTGGAGTCTGTAGTAATCTCAAACAGCAGTTGTGGATTTTCATTGAAAGAACCAAACAAATCATTTTGCTGCGCTTGAGGCGATGCTGAATTTGGAGTTTCCTCAGAACTGATATCTAGAGAAGTTTCTGTAGCCGATGGTTCATCCACAGTATTATCTGTGGTTTCCATCTGAATATAAGTGGAGTCTGTAGTAATCTCAAACAGCAGTTGTGGATTTTCATTGAAAGAACCAAACAAATCATTTTGCTGCGCTTGAGGCGATGCTGAATTTGGAGTTTCCTCAGAACTGATATCTAGAGAAGTTTCTGTAGCCGATGGTTCATCCACAGTATTATCTGTGGTTTCCATCTGAATATAAGTGGAGTCTGTAGTAATCTCAAACAGCAGTTGTGGATTTTCATTGAAAGAACCAAACAAATCATTTGGCTGCGCTTGAGGCGATGCTGAATTTGGAGTTTCCTCAGAACTGATATCTAGATAATTTTCTATAGCCGATAGTTCATCCACAGTATTATCTGTGGTTTCCATTTGAATATAGGTGGAGTCTGTAGCTAGATCCTCAAATAGCAGTTGTGGATTTTCATCGAAAGAGCCGAGCAAATCAAGTTCCAGCTCAACAGCAGATATCTCTGGGGGCTGATTAGTAAATTCTGGAATAAAATCTAAAGCTTCTGGTTGTTGCGATCGCTTGAGAATTTCTTCCCCTAGATGCTGGGCGAACAAAGTCGTTTCAGGCGTGGAGGGCTGTATGCGATCGCTGATTTCAGGTGAAATAGTTGAGTTCGTATCTAACTCATCAAATAAATCATCTCCCGAATCTGATGAGAATATTAAATCTACCTGCTCCTGCTGCTGAAAATTGATATCAAAATCATCTTCTATGTCAAAACTGGCAACAGCAGAAGGTATTGGCTGCTGACTATTGGCAAAAATGTCATCAGCCGCAGCAAACAAACTCTCCTCTAAGGCTTTTTCTACATTTTGCTCAATTAAGGAATCGAATTCGTCCTCTTCCTCTGTGGCTTCCTGGTTCCAGAAGTTGCTCAGATCATTTTCTGATTCAGAAAACTCAGGTGTTGTTGCTGGAGATGTACCAAATAAATCACCAAGTTCTGGTTCACTTGTAGGCAGTAGTGTCTGTTCTTCCATTTCAGCAAACAGGCTATCCAAAGACAAGCTTGTTTGCTGGGGTAATTCTATGTAGTCACTAGGGGTAATTTCTTCTACCCAATTTGCATTTCTAGTTTCTAAGAATAAGTTATCAAAACTATTTTGTTGGTTAGTAGATCGCTCCACACTGGCGAACGCTTCAGTTTCTGGTTGAGTTATTTCGCCTGTAGGTAATAGTTCTTCATTATCATCATCTAGTTCCAGTGTCAATAAATCTTCAACTACATCGTTTTTGTTGACATTATTTTGGGCAGTTTCCTCAAGAGGCTGGTTTACATTACTAGGAATATCAATAAATTCTGGTAAATTTTCGGCAGAAGAAGAGTCGAAATTTATATCAAGTACGCTAAGATCGCTTAACTCTAAAGTCGTGGCAGATGTTTGTTGATTTTGCGGTTCTGAATTTTCTTTTTCCAGGAAATTGTCGCCAAATAACAGGGATAAATCTTCTGTCATGGCTATATTTGTTAGATGCTGCTCATTGCTTGTGTCTTCATCAAAGGAGAGAAAATCGGATAAATCGCTATGAGCATCTTCAGCATCAGTGCTACTGAAATCAATCCCAAAGTTCTCGGTGGCAACAGTATCTAAGGTTTCTTCTTGATGCCAGCTTTCATCTAGTTCGGGAGTATCACCTTCAAATAAATCGGCAAGGGTATTTAACTCAGCTATTCCTACCTCTGGCCCATTAGGGTCAAGATTACTACTGATTGGATGTACTTCGTCATGTGTGGTGATAAGACTAGTGTGGTTTAATGGTGTCCCTTGTTGAAGATAAGGGCGAACGCTAGTATCTTCGTCTAGATTAAGTTCTTCTGTTGTCTGGGCTAGGTTAGTTATCACTAACGGCTCGGTGTTACCAAATATAATTGGCTCTAACGCAGTTGATGATTCTGTCAAAGCCGCAGACTGTTCGTTAAATAAATCAGGGATAACTTCTAATAACTCAATTTCTGCAAAGCTCAAAAGTGCTTCTAGTTGCTGACTAATTGCAATTTCGGCTTCCCTACCTTGCAGGACTAATTCTTGAGCTTGCTTGATTTCGGTAATGACAATTTTAGCTAATGTGAGATAGGTATTTTCAGGATTGCCGATCGCACTGGCTGCTGCTTGACACAAACCACACCACTTGGACAAATTCCAAGTCTCACCAAGTTTGACTAACTGGTAACAGCATTGTTGAAGATTTTGCCGAGTTGAGGGTGTTGTGGTTTGCTTAAACAGTTGCAACATTTCCCGCAGTCTTTGCAGCACCTGGGCTTGAAACTCGCCCCAATTGTGATTTTCTTTAGCGGTGGCTACCGCTTGTGCCTCTTGGGGTGCTACTGACAAAGATGTTTCTGGAGATTGCTGATGGGTATCTTCTGGCAAACTAGGAACATCTTGGCGTAGGAAAAGTTCTGTAAGTGCGGAGACATTTTCTACAGAGGTTGTGTGTAGTTCTGTTGTGCTAGCTACTCCACCTTTTCCTTGTTCTACAAGTAGTTCTAGATGCTGATACAACCATTGAAAGACTGGCTCAGTTTCTGACATCAAAGTATTAGCTGCATCTTCGGAAAGACCATAAGGCCCACTCAAATGCTCTAACAGCGCTTTTAGGGTATCAGATACACCAAGAAATAAAGACTCTAACTTTTGGTCAATCTGAACCGGATGATCTTTGAGAACTTTGAAACAATCTTCCAGACGGTGGGAAGTATGCTGGATGCTAGTCAATCCAAGCATCGCCGCTCCTCCTTTGATGGAGTGAGCCGCCCGGAAGACCTCACTGATCATTTCCGGGTCGTTCAGGGTACCTTCTAAATTCAGCAAGCCCTGCTCAATGGTATTCAGGTGATCCCTGGCTTCTTCAATAAAGTAACCCAAAATCCGCTGTTGTTGTTCCGGCAGCATAGCAAAAGTTATGAGTTATAAATTATGAGTTGTGAATTATGAGTTATGAATTATGAGTTATGAGTTGTGATTTTTATTTCTAACTCCTCACTCCTAACTCCTAACTTTTTTACCTAGTTTCCATAGTTTCCACTCGGAAACGTTCAACGGAGGCGATCAAGTCACGGGATACACCTGCTAAGTGTTGTAGGGCACCTGAAACTCGTTGTGCTTCCTGGGAAGTTTCTTGTGCAGTGAGTTCTACTGATTGCATTACGTGAGCGACGGCGCGGGAGGTTTCAGTTTGTTCGACAGTGTCGGTAGTAATCGAGCGCACAAGAATATCGATACGATTCGCCACTTGAATAATGTTTTCGAGCGATCGCTTGGCTTCTTCTGCCAATTTTGTCCCTTTAATTACTTGTTGTGTGCCTTCTTCCATCGCGGTCATTACAGAGCCTGTTTCGCTTTGGATTTGCATCACAATTTGTTCAATTTCCTTGAGAGATTTAGCAGATTTGTCTGCTAACTGGCGCACTTCGTCTGCAACGATCGCAAACCCGCGTCCAGCTTCTCCCGCCCTTGCCGCCTCAATACTAGCATTGAGTGCTAGTAAGTTTGTTCTAGAAGCAATTTGGGAAATCAACGCCACAATTTTAGAAATTTCTTGGGAAGATTCCGCCAACCGTTTCACTTTGCGAGTGGTTTCGGCAACGGTTTCTCGAATTTCCAAAATCCCCGCCACAGTATTTTCTACTGCTTCGCCACCTTTCAAGGCGATCGTACTAGCATCACGGGCAACGGTTTCAGCTTCCCGCGCCGCCTCTGCTACCCGTTGAATCGAGTCAGTCATTACTTGTACAGAATTTAGCGTCACTGCCAACTCTTCTGCTTGGCGCAAAGCATCACTAGATAAGGCTCTCGCAAAGGTTTCGGAGTTGGTTGCACCTTTTGTTACATCCTTCGCTGCCACTTTTACCTGTTGCACAATATCCCGTAGGTTTTGAATTGTCAGGTTAAAAGCATCAGCTACGGCTCCCAATACGTCGGCTGTAACTTCAGCTTGGACTGTTAAATCGCCTCTAGCAGCTCCTTCCACATCATCTAAAAGGCGAATTACCTGACGTTGGAGGTTTTCTTTGGCTTCCTCTTGTTCATCGGCTTTTCGTTGGGCTTCACTTGTAGTCGTGAAAATTACCCGTGCCATTTCATTAAAGCCAGTGGCTAAATGCCCCAATTCATCTTCAGAATACACCGTGGCTTGAGCATTCAAATTTCCTTGACGTACGGCCTCAAACTGAGCTTGCAGATCATTGGTTGTGCGCCGAATTTGTTTGAGTGCAAGATTCCCCATAAAGCCTGCGGTAGCAAAACCTGCAATCCCAGCTGCGAGGGACATTGCCCAACCTGTGTTTCGTACTGATTCCCGTTGTTGGGGTGGCGAAAATGTGGTGGCCACAAAGCTAACTGTGGCTACAACCAGCGCCGAGACAATGCCTACACTTCCAGCAATTAACCATTGTTTTCTTTCTATGGAGGCATTCTCTAATGGTGCTAACCATCCTTGCTCGACGCTGACGTTGGGTTCTAGTTTCGAGACATCTGTTTGGCTAAAAACTGGAACTTCTTCATGGGAACCAGTCATTGAGAATAGTTCTTCCTCGCGATCGGCTGCATTACTTGCAGAAGCTTCCACGACTTGAGAGCGTCCACTGCCACTGGTTTCTGATGGAGCAGAATGCATTGCTAGATCACTGAAGTTAGAATCTCCTTCGAGTAGGTCAAACCCTGGAATGCTGCCTAAATCATCAAATTCCTCAAAGTCATCTAAAAATTCTATATTGCTCTTAGAATTTTCTCCATTCAGTATATTGTTTGAGTCTTCATAAGAGCTTAACCCCTCTGAGCCAAAGGCAGACTCAAATGCTTCCATATCAAAATTATCATCGTCATCAAAGCTATTTTTACCAATGAGTTCACCTGAGTTAAACTGCTTTTCTTTTAAAGGTAAGTTGCTGCTAAAAGATGAAGAATCATCAGACAAATCTGGAGTAATAGCTTCTTCTATTTCAAAAGTTTTTGACTTTAACCAATCATGCGCTTCGGTTTCAGGCAAATCATATTGACTGTGGTTATTTGTTGACGAACTATTTCTAAGTTCTTCATCAACAATAAGTAAAGTTTCGTCTCCCAAACTAGATTTTGTATATTCTAATTCGTCAATACTAGGTTCTGGAAAATTTGGCTCACTCGACAAATCAGGGAAATTATTCTCTTTGTTACCAGTTTTTGAATTAGAAGATGAAAAGTTATTATTGTCAATATCTAAATTCTCGTGAGCAGAATTTATCCCATTATCTGAAAAATGACTATCTACTAGTGATTCTTCATGGTTATCTTCTGATACATCTTCCTGCCAGAAAGCGGGCAACTCTAACTCTGTTTTCGCCTCCCAAATGTTGCTACTAGACTCTTGTGCCTGTGATTCTTCATTGAAGGCAAAAGGATCGTCACCAAAAGCTGTAGAAAAATCTGATATTTGTCCCGTTCCAATACTATCTTCTGTAGGTATATCAAATGGACTATTTGAAGATAACTCTTCAATGCCATTCCCAGTTTCTTGATGCTCTCCAAAAAAGTTTAAATCAAGATTCTTGCTGTCAAACTCCTCACTAGCCTTCAAATCTTCTAATTCTTGTTCGCTATATGCCAGTGCATCAGATATCTCTGGGGAATTTATTTGCTCTTGACTACCTGATGTATCAATCTCTCCACTGAATGACTGTAAATATTGATTGATATTCTCAATTCCATTATTGGCAAAACCAATAATTTCTTGATCGTTAGTCAAGCCTAATACCTGTTGATATTCTTCTTTTGCTACATCGTACTGCTGCAAAACATAGTAGATGTGACCCCTTAACAAATGGGTATTGGGGTCTTTTGGTAAATTTTGCACCACTTGATCAACTAAAGTGGCGGCAACCTCATAATTCCTTTGAACATAGGCGGTCATCGCCTGTTGATATGTTGGCTCGAAATTATCAATACTTATTGCCATTTCCTCCTCCAATTTCATCCTGCCCACCTAGCACTTCGTAAAATTGCCATTTGATCGAGCAGCCGTAAACACTGGTTGTTTTTAGCACCTAATAACCACTCTCCACGTAAAAAGGGAGCCATAGTATCTGGAACACTGGTTGGTGGCATGAGATTCTGGACATCTAACCAGTGCATACCACCGATTTCCTCTACTGCTAAACCCACTATTGTGTCTTGCTCTTCAATGGCAATCACCGGAATTTCAGCTTTATCCGTGTTTAATGCACTTGCTTCCCCCAGAAATTGACCCAAATCAGCCACCCAAATAACTCGACCTCGTAAATTTAGAGTACCCAAAAGTAAAGGAGAAGCATTAGGAATCGGGGTGATTCTATCAGGACTTAGTTCAATTACCTCCCGAATGCCAGTTGCTTGTAGTGCAAACTCCTGATGCGAGGGAATGTAAAACCTCAAATGTAACTCACCTTCAGGACTTTCTACTTGTAATTCTGGTCGGAAATGGTCTTGACCACTGCCACTTAAAAAGTCCGGTTTGCTGACCATATTGCCTTTATCCTTATCCTCGCAGCAGTTGTTTGACTGTTCCCACCAACTCGGTTGGTTGAAATGGTTTAGCTATGTAGGCGTCTGCACCTTGTTTCATGCCCCAATAGCGATCAAATTCTTCGCCTTTGGAAGAACACATAACTACAGGGACATTTTGGGTTTTTGGATCGGATTTTAACCGCCGACAAACTTCGTAGCCGTTCATCCGAGGCATGACAATATCCAACACCACTAAATCGGGAGGTGCTACTTGAATTGCCTCCAATGCTTCTAATCCGTCACTGGCATGGGTTACCGTTAAGCCAGTTGCTTTCAGGAGGTCTGTAATCATCTCCCTTTGCGCGATACTGTCTTCCACAATCAGAACTGTACTCATAAATGTCTATTTACCTCCTGATGTAGACGTTCCTATTTGGAACATTCCCTGATTCCTCCGCAAGTATTAACTGTATAAATTAATTCTAGTTTTTGACTTTTTTCTTGGGTATTGAGATTTCACTGAGTTAGCTGACTCTGTGATAACATCTTTTACCTAATCTTTTGGTAGATCAATAAATCTTGGATCTCTTTATCTGCCCCATGCCCAATATTCCATGCCCAATGCCCAATTTTCATTAGTTGTTGATATATTTCTCTACGAGCATAAGTAACTCAGTGTCTGTAAATGGTTTTGTTAAATAATCTGTTGCCCCGACCATACTAGCTTTGACTCGATCAATAAATCCATCTTTACCAGTGAGCATGATAATCGGTATAAGCCGAAATGCTGTTGAATGCCGCAGCATGGCGCAAATCTCGTACCCCTCCAATTCCGACATGGCAATGTCGCATAAAATTAAATCCGGTTTGAGTTGAAAAACTAGACTCAGTGCCTCTAAAGGATTGGTGAGAGCGATCGCTTCATAACCTTGTGGTTGTAAGATCGAATTTATAGTCTCACCGATGGCGATCGCATCGTCAATACATACTATCCGCCCCTTGTGTTTTTCCTTCAATTCACAGTTATCAGTATGAGTATCTGGTTTAGTTGTGAGTGAATATACTAGTTGTAACCAACTCTGTTGCACATATGGATATATTGCCTTAGCCACTGTCAAAATGTCTCGGTTAAGATAGCGAGCCAGTTGACGCAAGGATGTTTTACCGTCAGCCCAATGTTGTAGCTTACTTACGGTTGTTTCTGGTAGCGAGGATTGTAGCTGAACTTTGTCAGATAGCACTGGCAATTGTTCGGGTGACTGAATGTGCGGATACAGCTGCTTCCACTCTTGCACCTGCTTCGTAATTTTTGTAACAAAGGGAGCAATCTCGAAAGTGTTTAATTGCGGGGCAAGTGCTGCACCTTGATGGAAAATGAAGCTTCCTTGGTGTATACTCAGCAGGTCAAAAAGGGTTTCATGCACCAAGCCGTGAATAATACTACCAGCTATCTTAGGGTTGATAATATTCCGCTCCAAAAGTGCCCAAAGATAGGCATACTCTGGTGCGTCGGTTGATGGTAGGGAGGCAATTTGTTTGTCAGTGAGTCGCGTCTCAACTCGGTAATGACGTAAATAATCGTTAATTCTGGATAAACTACTCTCGCCTTCTTGACAATAGATAATTTGACCATTGAGGAAAAAGACGAACCAAGACTGTTGTTTGGGGCGATAAATGCTTGCTCCGTCTCCACCCAGTTTGTTGTTATGGTGACCAGTAGCTCTCACCCATAGTTGCCCAGTTCGCTGCCCTAAATCAATCAATTGCAAAATACTGCAAATATCAATTTCATTTAAATTTCCCTGCATTGATCTAAAAAGTACTCCTTCAGTGTTGCTGAATTCAGAATTCTGAATTCAGACTTCTTCTTTAAGTATTGATTATGGAGTATTGGCAAGATTTTTACCCTGTTTCTTGTTGCCATTACGAAATAGATTCAGCTATAGACCTTAATCTTTCGTAATACACTTCGACAAAGCTAGTGTTAACACGGAAGTCATCATCACTGCCATCAGTACAAAATATAAGGGCGCGACTAACTCGCTTTTATAAGTATCAAGACGTAATATCTGGCGTCTATAGTTTTGTCTGTCTTGCTCTCCTAAACTTCGGTTCAGTGAGGCAAGTTAACAGAATTATTTAAGGTATATCCCAAAACATGAACTTTAAGTGCATCCATAAAGGACTAACGGTGTGCTGTATTTAGCAGAAGTACAAAAACAGAAAGGTGGTTTACTCAGTGGCGGTGCCAAAACTGAACTGAAACTGCTAGCTTGTCAGCGAACTGACCAGAATTGGAATACTGTGTCGGAAGAAGTGATTGCCGCTGAGGACGCAAGCAAATTAAATGATGGTGCTTTGGTACTGGTTGAACTGAATCCGAATCGTCAAGTACAACGGATTCAAGAAGCAGGGCGACCACTAGTCAACATTTTGCAGAATTTTTCCCGCCAATTGGAGAAATTTAAGCTTAAGGAAGATGAGATTGATCAGTGGAAGCAATCACTGACGTTTCAGGCGCAAGAGTTGAATCGCCGTGAAATGGACATGGAAGTACGCTCAGAACAGTTGCAACAATTGGAGGATGAGTTGCAACAATTAGAGGAGCAAAAGCAGGAAGTTGACACATCTCGCCAAGAAATTGAACGGTTACAAACAGAAGTTGAACGCAACCGCCTAGAATTGGAAGGCGCTTGGGAGCATTTGCGGGGTGAACAGCGCCGCCTGGAGGAAGGTCTTGCGGATTTCCAACAGGGGACGGTTTTGGATGAGGAGCAAAGTCGGGTAATGAGTGAGTTACTCGATCGCTTGTCTAGTCGTGTTGCTCCCACGGAGATAGTCAGAGAACAGTTGCATTTGGCCTTTGAATTGGTCGAAAAGCAGCAGGCGACTCTTACCCCACACTGGCAAAAACTCCAGGAGCAAAAAACTGTGATCGCACAACAGCAAGAAGAAGTCGAGCTATTGTCACAAACATTTAGCGATCGCCAAAATGCATTGCAACAAGCACAAAATTCCCTAGTCCAGCAAACAGCACAATTACAGATAAATACAGCAGACCTTACCAGCAAGCAAGAGTATGCTAAGTCAATTAAAGAGCAGTTGCGAAAGGCGGAAGAGTTATATCAACAGATTCACTCTTTTGCTGCAACGTCTGGTGGTGTAGTTCTAGGACAGCAGGCTGATGTGAAAGCTTTGGATAAAATGCCTTTAGAAGAACTACAAAAGATAGTCCAAGAATTGGAACATAAGTTGGAAATAGACGCTAGCTTTGTTCACGATCAAGAACAAGAACTGAAATACAAACAAGAAGCTATAGAAGAACTGCAAAATAAATTAAGCCAAGCATCTGACCATGACCACATCAATTTGGAACTGGAATTAACGGATGAAAAAGACCTCTATCAGATGCTAAACTCCAGCTTGGTGGGACAACGCCGCAATATGCTACAGCATCAGAAGTTTCTCAAGCAACACCAAGCTGTACTGCTACGGCGACAAGGACATACTGTTGCTGAGGAAGAAGAGGGTAATAAAGTTAATTTAGAGCCAATTCTGTTACAAATTGAAACCCATCGACAACAATATTCGCAGGAAATCCAAAAGTTGGAACGTGAAATTGATCAGATCCGTGCTGGTATTGAACTAAATCAGGGAATGATTGACAATCAAACCCATGATTTAGATGAAAAGCGCCAAGAACTGAAAGCGATCGAAGAAAATTTGCTATCTTTACGAAGAACAACTGCTGAATGCTGTGGTCGGGTGAATCTTTATCAAGAAGCACTCCAACCAATTCAGGATTCTCTCGATGGCTTACGGCAAAAGCTGCAAGGAATTGGAGAATCTTTGGATCAATTCCAGGAAACTGGTGATTTTCAAGTCCAAGCGATCGCTCAGTTGCGTCATACTCTCCAGAGTTTAATATCTCAGCCACAACTACTAGCGTCTTAACAAGTTAGGAGTTAGGAGTTAGGAGTTTGCTGTTATAGTGCTTCCCAGAGTTATAGAACATACTCCATCGCATTAACTTCTAACTATTTCAACCAGATCCAGTCGCCTTCTACTTGAGTGATCGCACCACCAGGAAATGGATCAGTTTGCGATCGGGCATCAGCCCTAACTTATATTTTTCGGGCTAAAGCCCAACTACAAACTATGAACTTAGTTATTCCATAAATAAACTAGATTCTACATGAAAAAACTCTCCTAGCTTACACGCTTGTTCTGTATTTATCTTCTGTTGTCCATTTAAAATATTATCAACCAAATCTTCTTTCCCTAAAACCGCTACTAAATCATCTCTACTTTTCTCAGATTCCTCTAAAATAAATAACAACATAGATACAGGATTATTCTGCTGGCTTGGCTGATAATATTCTTGTTCAAATTTTTCAATTAAAGTAATTAATAACTGATAAAGTTCGTCTTCTTCTGGGGTGCGTTTCCGGTGCATTAAATCTTCCACTATCTCTAAAGCTTGCTCATTTTCAGCTTCACTTTTTATCAGCTTGGGAAGATAAGCTGTTAATAATTCCTTGTATTTATCTGGATTAAAAGTAAGGGTCATCTTTCCAGTTCTCCTTATCATATTCCGCATGGGTGAGGATATACTTAATATAAATTAACTGGCCTTCATAATCTATACTAACAATCAAGCGATATTTATTTCCTCTAATATTGAATACTGTAAAGTTACCAACAGCTTCAGCTTTAATAAAAATTTGCTGTACTTCAACTAAATTTTACCATTTCGCTTTAGTAGCAGCCTTATACCAATTGCTTAATGCTTCCTGACAATCTGCATGGGTTCCTGCATATTTTCTTAATATTCTAAAACTAATAATGTGCATCGTCCCTGATAACAAAAGACTTTAAATAACTATTTCAACCAGATCCAGTCGCCTTCTACTTGAGCGATCGCGCCACCAGGAAATGGATCAGTTTGCGATCGGTTTGGCGCTGTAATTAAACCCGTTAATTTCTCGATGTGTTCAAAACTGGGGGCATCAGTAAGTATTTGCTGCAACACCTGACGCATCACCCGGCGTTGCAGTGCCAATGGTGCGTTCTGCAATACTCGACGATTTAAGCATAAAGGGAGTGGGGAGTGGGGAGTGGAGAGTGGGGGAGATGAGGAAAAAGCAGGGGAACTGTTAGCAGGGAGCAGAGGATAAAGAGGTAATTTTTCATTCTCACCCATGCCCAATGCCTCTTCCCGTAACTGCTGGGCAGCTTTTTCGAGATATTCTACTTCTGCTTGAAGAAGTTCTGCTGTTTGGGCTAAGGCTGATTCTACTTGGGGATTGAAATTTTCCCGCAAATATGGTATTAATTCTTGGCGAATGCGGTTGCGGGCATATTGCAAATCTTGATTGGTGGAATCTTCCCAAATTGGCAATTTAAATTCTTGACAAAATTGCTCTGTTTGTATTCGAGTGATTTCTAACAGTGGGCGCACTAGCATAATGCCTGTAGTTAGGGGGCGTTGCCAAGTTAGAGCTTGTAAGCCATCAGCGCCAGTACCGCGAATTAAGTTGTAGAGGAGAGTTTCGGCGCGATCGCTTGCCGTATGTCCTGTAACTATATATTGATAATTATTTGCTTTGGCGATCGCACTTAAAGCTTGATAGCGCCAATCGCGTGCAGCAGCTTCACTATTTATAGGTTCGTTCGCTGTTTCTAAATAAAAGGTTATACCCCAAGTTTTAGCTAAATTTTCGACGTGATGAGCATTAGCTTCGGAGTCAGAACGCCAGCGATGATCGCAGTGAGCAATACCTAAATCCCATCCCCATTTGGATTGTAAATCTAAAAGTAATTTTATTAAACACAGAGAATCTTGTCCGCCGGAGACAGCGACTAATAGACGCTGGTTGCGCTCAAATAAGCGGCGCGATCGGATTGTGCGATGAATTTTTGCATGTAGAGGAGTCCATACCATTTTTAGAACTTCTCATACTAATTCGTAATTCGTAATTCGTAACTGGTCAGATTCAATTTGGGTTTCCAGGTTTGAGTTTGTTGCCTTATTTTAGGCAATTCTTGCAACACAAAGTAAATAATTTTGTAATTCTCTCTGCGTCTGTGCGTGAACCTTATCCCTAATTCAACGCATAATATACAGAATCTTGGATAAATTCGCAGGTGATTTAATGGCAGGAATTCAAGTAGGTATTGAGGGTGAAGGCGCACCAGTAGCAGCCGAGGCTTTGCTGGTGAGGATTTTTTGGTCAAGCGGGTTAATCCAGTGGTGTTACCTCTGCGCTGGGTTGAGAAAGAAACGGAAGCGTTTTCTGTGGAAGCACGACAATTGCGAGTATTGTTTATGGCAACCGACCCGGAAGATGTGGAACCAAAGTTAGAGTTTGAACAGGAAGAAGCGAGAATTCTGGCTGATACGCGAGATTTTGCTGTAGATTTGCGGGTGGAAGAAAGCGGTTGTGTTAGCGAGTTGGGTAAGGTGTGGAGTCGCTATTTTAATGACTTTGATGTGTTTCACCTCACAGGACACGCGTCAATTACTCCTCCCGAAGCGGAAAAGAACCCCACCCCCAACCCCTCCCCGCAAGCGAGGAGGGGAGCAGGTTTAGAGCCGAATACGCCTTACTTTATTACGGAGACGGAAATCGGCGATCGCCACGAAACCACAGCCGCAGAACTTGCCGATGTCTTCCGGTTTCGCTTTCCCAAATTGGTGTTTTTATCTGGGTGTCGGACTGGACAAGCACCAGATAAAGGCGCTGTCCCTTCAATGGCTGAGGCACTAATTGCACAAGGGGCGATCGCTGTTTTAAGTTGGGGGCGGCCTGTGGAAGATCGGACAGCTACAGCCGCCGCCGCGCACCTCTACGGCAAATTGGCAGCCGGATATCAATTAGCCCAAGCACTCGCTAGCACTTACCAGCAGTTGTTTAAACAGAATGTGCGTGACTGGCATTTGTTGCGGTTATACGTCCAGGGAGAATGTCCGGGTGCGTTGGTGGATGTGGTGGGAGATGTGCCACCCTCTGCGCCGGAACCTGCATACCAACAGTTTTTAGATCCCGATACCCAACAGGTGCGGGTGGCGAAACCCTCTGAGTTTGTTGGGAGACGGCGGACTTTGCAACGTTGTCTCAAAGCAATTCGCACTTCATTAGGGGTACTAATTCACGGACTGGGGGGTGTGGGTAAGAGTACGGTGACGGCGCGACTTCTGGAAAGGATGGTTGGCTATCACAGGCTGATGAACTTTCGGCAACTGGATGAGGACAAACTGCTCAAAACCCTTGCTGAACAATGTACCTCGGAACGGGGGCATGAAATTCTCAATGGCAAGTTACCCTTGATGCAGCGCCTCACCAAGTTTTTCACTGAAGGACTGAATACCAAAGAACAGCGCTTTGCCTTTGTGCTGGATGACTTTGAGGCTAATTTGGATTTACGAAATGGGGTTTATGTCTTGCAACCACAAGTTGTGGATGTACTGCTAGCGTTGCTGAAGGCGATGCAAAATTCCCAACTTCCCCACAAGGTAATTATTACCTGTCGCTACAATTTCACTTTGTCAGAACTGAATCATCGTCTGTACCGCGAACCTCTGGGTGCTTTGGGTGGGGCAGATTTAATTAAAAAGTATAATCGTCTGGATTCGTTTAATGGCAGTTGGCAATTTCAGCCAGATTTGCCCGAACGTGCCAAAACAGCAGCAGATGGAAATCCTCGGCTGTTGGAATGGTTAGATAAGATTTTGCAAAATTCCCCGAAGTCGCCAGAAGCGGAGAGGGGAGTTGAGATGATTCTGCAAAAGATGGCAGATAAGGAAAAGGAATTTCGTGAGGATATTTTGGCACAGGTATTGCTGAAGCAGCAAACTCCAGCTTTGCGTCTTATGCTGGGGAAGTTGTTGGTGTATGAGTTACCTGTTCCTCAAGCTGCGATTTTCCCGATTTGTGAGGATATCTCAAGTTGGGAAAGTCATATTCAACGCGCTGAAATTTTGGGTTTGTTGGAAGTTACCCTCACCAACAACACAGAGAGGTTGTATCGTGTTCCCCGGATTTTGTCACCGTTGCTAGAGTTTCCAGAAAACCCCAAGGGTGAAGAGTTGTATAAACAAGCTGCACAAATTTTATATCGTCTGTGGTGGGAAGAGGTGGAAGCTACTACAGAGGCACAAAAGTTAGAAATTCATCGCTTGGCGTTGCTGGGGAAGGATGGAGAAATTGCGGCGAAAATAGCCGTCTCTCTGGCACGTAACTGGAAAAATAAAAGCCGTTTTCGGGAATCAGTGCAACTGTGCAAATCTACTTTAAAACTCACTCCAGACTACCGCGTTTTACATCAAATAGCTCGCTCTCAAGCAGAACTCGGTGAAGTTGAAGAAGCACAGCAGTATTATCAGCAAGCGCTTGAATTTTGTTTGGAAACAGACAAAACAGACAAAGCTGCAATAATTCATAACCAGGCAATTCTCTACGCTAATAAAGGGGAAGTAGATAAAGCGCTCGTACTCTACAATCAGTCTTTGAAAATAAATGAACGCATTGGTAATCTCGAAGGCAAAGCAGCGACGTTGCACTGTTTAGGAATGATCTACGCCGACAAAGGGGAAGTGGATAAAGCGATGGCACTCTACAATCAGTCTTTGGAAATAAAAGAACGCATTGGAGATATCCAAGGCAAAGCGGCGACATTGCACAATCTAGGATATATCTACACCAACAAAGGGGAAGTAGATAAAGCGATCGCACTCTATAATCAGTCTTTGGAAATAACTGAACGCATTGGTGATGTCCAAAGCAAAGCAGGGACGTTGCACGAACTGGGACGTATTTACGCCGACAAAGGGGAAGTGGATAAAGCGCTCACACTCTACAATCAGTCTTTGGAAATAACTGAACGCATTGGAAATGTCCAAGGCAAAGCGGCGACATTGCATAACATAGCAAGTATCTACACCGATAAAGGGGAAGTGGATGAAGCGTTCGCACTCTACAATCAGTGCTTGGAAGTTTTTGAATGTATTGATGATGCTTACTGGAAAGCAGTAACGTTGCATAATATAGCAAATATCTACGCCAACAAAAGGGAATGGGATAAAGCGCTCACACTTTTCAATCAGTCTTTGGAAATAAATGAACGCATTGGAAATGTCCAAGGCAAAGCGGCAACGTTGCAAGAACTGGGATGTATCTACGCCAACAAAGGAGAAGTGGAGCAAGCGATCGCACTTTTCAATCAGTCTTTGGAAATAAAAGAACGCATTGGTGATGTCCAAGGCAAAGCAATAACTCTGTGGTGGTTAGGACATTTGGCGGAACAGCAGGGTGAATACACTAAAGCGATATCATATTTGCAACCAGCTTTAGAGATTTTGCAGCGATTGAAGTCACCGGATGCTGAAGGTGTGAGTGCAAGTCTTGATAGGGTAATTCGTAATTACTGAAAGATTTTTGTTTCACGCATTCGCCTTTAGGCGTTCCCGCAGGGTAGGCACAGAGGCGCGAAGAAGAAGGCAAGAGTGTGAGTTAAGTAAATGAAAACTGCTGTAATGAGTCTTTGATACTCGTGGACGAGTCTTTTATACTCGCGGACGAGTCTTTGATACTCGTGAATGAGTCTTTTATACTCGCGGACGAGTCTTTTATACTCGTGAATGAGTCTTTTATACTCTTGGATGAGCCTTTTATACTCGCGGACGAGTCTTTGATACTCGTGGACGAGTTTTTTACACTCGCGGACGAGTCTTTTATACTCGTGAATGAGTCTTTTATACTCGTGAATGAGTCTTTTATACTCTTGGATGAGCCTTTTATACTCGCGGACGAGTCTTTGATACTCGTGGACGAGTCTTTGATGCTCGTGAATGAGTCTTTGAACTCCATTAATGAACCTCAGAGCTTCGTTGATGAACCTCGGAGCTTCATTTGTGAACCTCGCAATGTTGTTCGGTTAAGGGAAAAGACGCGATAAATCGCCCTCTCTACAATAATCATTCCTTTGTAGAGACGGCGATTTATCGCGTCTTCGTGATTATGGGATTTATTTCATTAATAGATTTTGATAGCAATTCAAGTGAGAGAATCAGGATCTATGCCAAGCGATCGCAACCGTTCTGCTAATAATTGAGTGCGTCGTTGGGCAAGTTGTGCTTCTTGTTTTGCTTGTTGAGCTTCTTGTTGAGCAAGTTTTTTGTCTTCTTCTGGTGTTAAAAACCGTTGTCCTTGTTGGTTATACCAATACATCCACTCCCGTGGTATGCCTAAATACGTTCCTCGTTCGATGCCAATTCCTAAACCTATTTCTGGCAACCAAACTGGATTACCATCATGTAATTCATAAACATTGTTAACTAATTTGTAAACTTCTAAACGCGGCTTACGGCGACGAAATGGGTTGTAAACTACATAATACAAAATCCCCAATCTTCCATACTCTGCTTTCTTAGTCGAGTACTCACCACGATATGTTTTAGATACCACTTCCAGCGCTAATATGGGTAATTTCTTCTCTTCCCAAAGCACATAACTGGGACGGAGGTTTTCATCATAAAATCGCTCAACTCCCAGACTCAAAAACCCATCTGGGACTATTGCTGGTAAATCTGGATCATAATAAATTCCCATATCTACGCCAAAAAACCAATCCATGCGTTCTGGCCAAGCCATTGCCAGAAGCGCTTTGAGTAAACCGGGAATCAAATCTTGTAATTCATTATCCACTGGTGTATCGTCAGAGTCTGGCAGTTCCTCTGATGAGGGCAAACAAGCTAATGGATCGTAATTTAGCATGATTGATTTCCCATTCCTCAGTTATTAGTACATCTTTATTTTATAAATGAATCTTGATAGCAATTAAGGTGAGAGAATCAGGATGTATGCCGAGCGATGTCTACGACGGGCTATTCGGTGTCGCACTTTTCAATCAGTCTTTCCTTCTGTCTTCTTCACGTTTGCAAGTCCTTGTCTGCCCATCGGCTCAGAAAAACTGCGAGATTGAACACCCAAGATACTATAATTTAGTTGCAAATGAAGACATAATGTTTAATATTCGCTGTTTTCGTGGGATATGGCAAACCCTAGTTAGATTCTGATTTATCTTTTAACATGGCTGTTTCCGAAAATAGAGAAGCGTTCATTCCCTACACTCGCAGTGATATTATCAAGCTTTGCCTGCAAGATGGTCAGCTAAATGAAGATGATGCCAAAAAATTTCAAGATTTTTGCCAAATCCTCATTGCATATTATCACTTTCACTTCCACAAAACCTTAGAAGTTATCAAAGATAACTACATACCCTTTAACCCTAATGCAGATATTCAACCAATAACTCCACCAACATTCGAGCAATATGATGATATGGAGTTGAAAGTAGTTGAAGCCTTTAGGCATATTGTTGAAAGGGCTAATTATATTCTTTTACCTGAATCGATTCTCAAGCGATCGCTGGCAACAAAATCTCTAATTGAATTGAAAACTGAAGTCAATTTTGAGGATTTTGACCGCTTTATCTGTTATTACCGGGGTGATAGTTATAAAAACATTTCAGTTAAAAAGTTCTTCTTTTGGCAAGAAGAAAAGAGAATTGATCTTTTTGAACGGATTGTTTTATTAGTTAAGTTCAAAGAAGCAGCTTACTTTCTTGGGAAGAAAAACAAAATCCAAGAATTAAAATTTATTCCCGGCAAGATGTATGTTTACTTCTACAAAAATATTCCTAAGCTAGATGTTGACCTAATCTTTCCCAATGTAAAAACAAGTATGACCTGGAAAGATCGCTTATTATTTGGAATTCCGGCGATTGGAGCAGCAATTCCTTTGATATTAAGAACATTGCCGAATTTTTTATTGCTAGTGGCTGCAATTTTGCTAGTACTAAATGTACCCGTTTTGGTTGAATCTCTAGATGTAGAGTTGGATAAAGTCAGAAATTTTATGCCTGTTTTGGTGGCAACTTTATCATTAGCGATCGCTTTGGGTGGATTTGCCTTTAAGCAATACACTAATTACAAAAATAAAAAAATTCATTTTCAAAAACTTGTTACTGATACACTATTCTTCAAAAATTTAGCCAACAACAGCAGTGTTTTTCAAATGTTTATTGAATTGGCAGAAGAAGAAGAATCTAAGGAAGTTATTCTGGCATACTATCATTTACTTACCAGTCCCACACCATTAAGCCCTCAACAATTAGATTCTCGTATCGAAACTTGGATGGAGAATAAACTAGGTACAAAGATTAACTTTGATATTCAAGGGCCTCTGAGCAATCTAGAAGATATTCGTGGCCAAGTATTGCAAAATAGCGAAACAACAGACAATGTACCAGAAATCCCTTTACTAACCTACGATCGCCAGGGAGCATGTCACATTCTCCCTTTGGATGATGCTAAAGCAGTGATTGATTATGTTTGGGATAATGCTTTTCGTTATAACGGGATAATCTTGTAGACTTGTAAGCGATCGCCATCATGTAATTTATAAGTATTATTAACTAATTTGTAAACTTCTAAACTTTAATAGCAATATCCTATTTTATTTGTAAAGATTGAGACGCAAAAGAACCCCGACTTCTGAAATAAATCAGGGTTCTTTTAGTAATTGGGTATTAGTTTTCTACTTGTTTGAGTTTGTTAAAAATCTCATCAAGTGGTGACTCAGATTCATCAGGACAAAATTCTAAAGCAAGTCTCACTTTTCCTTTTTTCCATCCCAAAGTACTAAATTGTAAAACTTCACAATTCAATCCTTGGGTATACAAATTTACTTCATCTGTCTCATCTGCTCCAATATATTCCTTAATTGCTGTAATCAAATCACAGACTTTAAAAGTTTTAGCAATATTTAACTTATTAAAAGTGTCTGGTTCTATAGACACGACTTCATTGTGATTCAGTCTCTCGAATCCATCTTCCATACAATTCTCCTGTCGCTAAATCTATACTTTCCAGTGATATGACAGTTCATCCGAAATAAAATGATGAATTTTTTAGATTTAGTGCTGCTCAGTATAAAAATTTACGACTGTTTGTACAAACTTCTTCCCATCTCATAGTTAATATTTGCCTAGAGTGATTTGATTTTAACTCACCTATTAATAGTCATATCCACCGAATATTGCAGATATCTTTCGTTGATTCATAGCGAAAATCTCACGCAAATACGCAATTTCTTTTCTTAGCCACTTGGCGTATTTGCGTGAAATAATCAATCATATTATCCTAAACTTCTACATCCAAAGTACGCACCAAAAAAGCCCATTTATCTGCGGCTTCCTCGATAATTTTAGCTGTAGGTTTACCCGCGCCATGCCCTGCTTTAGTCTCAATTCTAATTAAGACTGGCGTATCACCTATGTGAGCCTCTTGCAAAGCGGCGGCAAATTTGAAACTATGAGCAGGGACAACGCGATCATCATGATCGGCTGTGGTAATTAAGGTTGGTGGGTAAGCTGTATTTGGTTTGATGTTGTGTAGTGGCGAATAAGCATACAGCGCTGGAAACTCCTCTGGATTATCTGCTGAACCATATTCGGAAGTCCAAGCCCAACCGATGGTAAATTTGTGGAAGCGCAACATATCCATGACGCCGACTGCTGGTAACGCTGCACCAAACAAATCGGGACGTTGCGTTATACAAGCACCTACTAATAAACCGCCGTTACTACCACCTGCGATCGCTAGCTTCTTAGTCTTAGTATACTTATTAGCAATCAACCATTCAGCAGCACCAATAAAGTCATCAAAGACATTCTGCTTTTTATCTTTTATTCCTGCTTGATGCCATTCTTCGCCGTATTCTCCACCGCCGCGTATATTAGGCATAGCATAGACACCACCCATCTCCATCCACACCAAAAGACTCACAGAAAAACCAGGTGTCATTGAGGCATTAAAACCACCATAGGCATAGAGATAAGTCGGGTTATTCCCATCTAATTTAATGCCCTTTTTATGGGTGATAAACATGGGTACTCTAGTACCATCTTTACTTTGATAAAAAATTTGTTTCGTCTCGTAATCATCAGGATTAAAATCTACCTGTGGCTGGCGGAAAATGGTACTTTTACCAGTTACCATATCATAGCGATAGATAGTTCCTGGTATGGTAAAACTGGTGTAAGTATAGAAAGTTTCGGTATCATGACGCTTTCCTCCAAAACCTCCGGCTGAACCGAGTCCAGGTAATTCTACCTCACGAATAAACTCACCTTTGAGGTCAAATATTTTTATTTGGCTGTGAGCATCTTTGAGGTAATCAGCAACAAATTGGTTATTCAGTATCCCGACACTTTCCAAGGTTTCTGCTGATTGGGGAATGATTTCTCGCCAATTTTCTGGTGCAGGGTTTTTGGTGTCAATAGCAATAACTCTTCCTCGTGGTGCATTTAAATCCGTGCGGAAATAAAACACGCTATCATCATTATCGATAAAGCTGTAATCTGCCTCAAACTGGTTAATTAGCTCTACGACTTCAGCATTAGGGTTAGTCAAATCTTTAAAGAAAACCAAATTTTTGGAGTCAGTTCCCAGCCAAATTGAAATTATTAAATAGCGTCCATCTTCAGTAACACCGCCACTAAAACCCCATTCTTTTTGGTCAGGACGATGATAAATTAGTACATCTTCTGATTGGGGTTTACCTAGTTGATGATAGTAGAGCTTTTGATAATAGTTAATATCTTCTAATTGAGTTTTTTCATTCGGCTCATCGTAGCGACTGTAGAAGAAACCTTGATTATCATGTGTCCACGATGCACCAGAAAATTTAATCCACTTCAGATGGTCTTGCAGGTCTTCACCAGTTTCGACATCGCGTACTTTCCACTCTTGCCAATCAGAACCAGAGGCAGATAGACTGTATGCTAAAAGTTTACCATCCTCACTAATAGACAATCCTGAAAGGGCAACAGTGCCATCTTCTGAAAGTTTATTAGGGTCGAGTAAAACTTTGGGTTGGTCGTCGAGGGTTTTCAGAGTGTAAAGGACACTTTGATTTTGCAGTCCATCGTTTTTAAAGTAAAAGTAACGTTCACCTTCTTTAAAAGGGATGCCATATTTTTCATAATCCCAAAGTTTGGTGAGGCGTTCTCTAATTTTTTCCCTAGTAGGAATTTCCTTCAAGTAGCCAAAAGTAACTTGATTTTGTGCCTCAATCCAAGCTTTTGTTTCTTCCGAGTCAGGATCTTCTAGCCAACGGTAAGGATCTGCGACTAAAGTACCGTGGTAATTATCGGCTTGATCGCTTTTATGGCTAGATGGGTAGGTGAGGGGTTTTTTAGAGGAGGGCATAATCTCAGGTCAAAAGTACTTCTTTACATACTACAAAGATAGACCTAAGACGTGGAGCATATACTAACCAAGCCTGCGGGAAAATTTCAATTTAAGACCAGCCTTTTCAAGGTGGTGAAATTTTTGGACAATGATTCCTCTTTTCTCTGTGTTCTCTGCGCCTTTGTGGTTCTATAAATTACTTTTAAACCGCAGAGACGCAGAGAGAAGAAAAGAGATTTTAGAAGTTACGTATTGACAGGAAATACTAAATATGTTGATTTTGAAATAATCACATCTGTCATAGGGGTAAAGGGCATTGCTAAACCCCTACAACGCTGGTCTACAGAAGCATTTAGTAGACTACTTGCCACCAACCGAAGGCTGGGCCGATAAAACGGATAGTTGCCCATGCTACAACCATAAGGAAAATACCTATCCAAGCACCACGACTTGTCCAACTGACAAATAATTCGGCTTGGGTTTTTGTGATGGGAAGCCAAGGCAAGATGCGAACCTCTTGACCGTATGTTTCCCCTTGTGTGGCTTTACGACGCTTTGCTTCACCCATAATCAGAAACTCAAATTTTTTTAGGTTCTAAATTTATCTTGCCAGGAATCATGGCTATAGAGAGGCAATAAATCACATTACCTTTATAAAATGTAAATTAGGCATTGGGCATTGACCTTAAGCGGAATTTTCCTCATCAGTATTAGAAAACAGACTGGGGTCGAGATAGTTAATGCGGGCCAGAGGACTTAAAGCAGCAAGAATTTGAGCGCCGTAACTGCGATTAACTACACGACTATCAAGTAAAGCAACAATACCTTGACTTTCTCGGACTGGAGCGATCGCTCTTTGTAATTCACTCAAGGCTGCTGGCAACAAATATAAACGGAACCAATCTTGATGCGATCGCTTATAACGAGCTACCCTACCAGCTACTAGCGGATTTTCTAAAGATGGTAAAGGTAAAGTAGCAATAATTAACAGATGGGGTGCTGGCAAAACTCGCTGATGTTCTCGCCAAAATTCCCAACCGCTAATCAAAATACCATTTTCATCTAAACAAGTTTTTTCTACTTGCACCCGCGAACCAAATTCTGAAGCCAGAATTGTCGCAACTTGAGCCTTTAGTGGTACATCTCCCACCAAGACAACCGTTAACCCCGGTGCTGTAGCACTTAGACAAACCAGTGTGCGGACTTTGTGAATAAATGCCGCTTGAAATTCTGGCGTGTTGGGTAGGGGCAACTTGTAAGGTACATACAGTTGAATTGCTTCTGCTTGATCCGCAGAGAACTTCAGACAAGTTAAATCGTCCAAACCAAGGCGCTGTCGGAAAAGAGGAGCTTCAGTTTCCGGTTCGATAGCGCTGCCAATTAAAACTACTGGTTGTCGCTGCCAAATAGGTGAGAGTATTTCACCTAACTCCATTGGGGCGTAGTGTAAAGAAAATAAACCTTGTCGATGGGCAATAGTCGCCCAAAAGAGGGCAGGGGGGGCAGGGGGAGATGAGGGGGCAGGGGAGGAAAGATTTTCATCAAGGGTTTGAAATTGCTGCCAGAAATTTTTCCAATTATCTGGGAGGTTGGCTTGATCTAAAGCTAAATACAGACGATTTAAAATTTCTATTTCTGGCTGGGAAATTAGGTAGCACTGATATGGATTGACAGGATGCTGAAAAAGTTGGTGTGTAAGTTGTATCCTTGCTTCCCGAATTGCCTCAGCTTGATTTGGGCAAGCCAGTATGAGTTGCTCCCAATCATCGGGTTGAATATCTTGGGTAAGTTGATGACGCACCCAATCTTCTAGATCATCTACCCCATCAATAATTGTGGGGATACCTTGGGGAAAGCAAGAGCCACCAGCAAATTGTCCTTTTAACCAAGCTTCTGGCGAGGTCAAAAGTAGCCCTTGGAACTCAGCACTAGGCCAAGCATCACCTGTCCTAATCGCTTTGTTAGCTGGTAGCCACTGCTGTAGACGAGGAATTTCCACCCGCAGCAGAAGTTGCTGCACCGCTTCTTGAGCAACAATAATTACAGGGCCGTGCCACATCAGGGCTGATGCTACGAAACTAGTACGATATCGCCCTTGATAGCCACAGACCGCCCCTACTTGAATTAGGGCGCTACGTCCCAGGCGCAAGGCGCGTGCTACCAACCGTGCCATCGTCAAATGATGGGGCCAGGAAGGGAACCCCGCCTGCGATCGCAAAAAGTTATGTAGTGAAAAATGAACTTCTGCTTCAATCACACGCTTTTAATTCCATACAAAGTGACTTTTACTTCCAATTGCCCCACTTCTATTATGTTGTCCTTTGTCATTTGTCATTTGTCCTTTGCTAATGACTAATGACCAATGACCCTTCGGGTTCACCAGTTGCTCATGGGGGAAACCCCCATCGCCCTTGGCGTCTCCCTTTGGGAGAAGACCGCACTGGCTCACCAATGACTAATCACCCAACACCCTGAATTATGCCAACTTACACAGGAATTTCCAGCGAAGCCTTCAGGCATCCACTAGATCGCCAAGCCGAGCAAGCTTTACGGAATTTACCGGGATTTGATTTAATCGCTCGTAAATTTGTGGAATTTATCTACGAACGCCCTCAGTTAGTCTATCTAATGGGTAACGCCATCCAAGTCGGGCCGCGTCAATATTCCACTATTTACCAGATGTTCCGGGAATGCGTCCGAGATTTGGACATTTACCCAGAACCGACACTGTTTGTCTCGCAAAATCCCCAAGCAAATAGCTATGCGCTGGGGCAAGAGAATCCTTACATAGTCATAAATACAGGGATACTAGACTTACTAGACGAAGCCGAGATTCGAGCGGTGCTAGCCCATGAACTGGGGCATATTAAATGTGGTCATACTATTTTAATTCAAATGGCGATGTGGGCGATGAGTGCTGCTTCCGCCTTGGGAGAATTGACCTTCGGCATCGGTAATATTGTCACACAAGGTTTGATTTACGCCTTTTTCGAGTGGCGGCGTAAAGCCGAGTTATCGTCAGATCGCGCCGCACTACTAGTCATGGATGACTTGAATCCGGTGATGTCAACGATGATGAAACTCTCTGGCGGTAGTAACAAATATGCCAATGAATGTAGTTTACAAGAGTTTATTAAGCAGTCAGAAAATTATCAGGCACTAGATGATGATGGACTGAATCAGGTGTATAAATTCTTAATGTACAATGGCGCTCAGGGTACGATGTTAAGCCATCCTTTCCCAGTGGAACGCTTGCATTACTTGCGGACGTGGGCAATATCTGAAGAATACCAAGAAATTCGCCGAGGAAATTATCAGCGATCGCCTGCTTCAGGATCAGTAAATGTTGCAGCAGAATCTTCCGCCAATGAAACAGAAACTTTACGCCGTCAAATTGAAGAATTACAACGCGAAATCGACAGAATGAAAAGGTCTGAGTAGTTTTGAGTCCTAACTGAAGTTATATCTAGTGCGTTAGATTTGTCTAATGCACTATTTATATCTCTTTTAGCACATGCTTTGTGTTAGGGATTTCCAGAAATTAAATTGAGAACTTACGCATTGACAGATAATTCATATTATGCAATTAAGTCCAACTTCTGTGACAGGTGTTCTAAAATAAAATCACAAGGTACTTGCAGGATTTACGCATTGACAGATTAACAGAAATGAGCAATCAAGTGATGATTTTGTAAAAACTTGAATTTGAGTCTGGATTTTAGCAAAAATAATTCAGTTAAGTTTGCCATTCTAGTTTTTTTGGATTCCCTTAAAGCGGATAATATTTTTTAGCTGAACTACCATCCTCTTGGGGGTGGATAAATTCAAGATTCAAAATTAAGGCTTGAAAATTGCTTAACTATATCTCAGCATTAAATTAGATGTAGGCATTTCTGAATATGGCAATTCACTTGACAAAACGGCTTTCTGTGTTCGCTGCTATTCTAGCTCTTGTCCTTTCCATGCCGGGAATTGCCTTAGCTGCACCCGTTAAACTCCATACTACTTCTGGTGTTATTTCCGCCCAAACTACCAAAACTGCAACCTACTCCACCTCGTCGGAGATTAACCTGACTCCCTTACAGCGCCAAGAACTCCAGGCTGTGCGTCAGAGAAGAAACAGGGAAATTGAGGCAGTCTTAAACACATCGCAACGTGCCCAACTTAATCGCAATCTCCGGGCTGGTAATAATATCAATCAAGCCCTAGAAAAACTGAATTTGCAACCAGAACAGCAAGATTTTGTAAAAGCGATCGGGCAATTTACTAACTTGAAAATGAAAGCTATTTCATCTAGGCATTCACTAACAGTAGATCATAAATAAAGGTTTGACTTGTACATTGAATTATTAAATCGTTGTCATAGAAGATATCAATCATATTTTCTATAACAATCTTTTGGATAAAGTGCGATCGCTTGATCGCACTTTTTATTTAAAAAATTTCATACTCAATTTCTGTTAGCTAACCTATGGAAACAGTTGACTAATCTGGACTTCAATCTCTGGAAATGCAATCAAGGATAACGTTGCATCCTCCTGCAAAATCAATTGTTGATTGTAGCCTTGAAAAAGTGGTTCGCGGAAAATAAAAACCTGACGCTGATTCACATCCAAAATCCAGTAATCAGCAATTCCTGCATTAGCATATAAAGGTGCTTTCTGTTTGCGATCCATGTCTAGCGTTGTATCTGCTACCTCAATCAATAAAAAGATTTCATTGGGTGCAGGATGATGATTAATGTACTTTCGCGCATCAATGCGGACAACTGCAATATCTGGTTCAGGTTCCGAGTATTGGCTTACCTGAATGGGATCTTGCACCCGAACTAAGGCAACTCCTGCTAGCGAACGCTTGAGATAATCAGACGCACACAGCGTTGTTGCTGCATGGGGGGATTTTTGGCACTCATGGGGATAACTTGCCCATTAATCAGTTCTACCCGTTCATCGGCTGTGATAATACCCGTCTCAAGCATCCGGTGATATTCATCTACATTCCACAAGCGCACTCTAGTTTGTGTCATTGTATTTGGTTTGGCGATATTATCATCTGCAAAGTGCAAATATGTCTTACTCTCAACTTTTGCAGCATCTATAATTAATCTTGCCCTATTTAGTTCGTCACCATGTCGGAAGAAGATATCCGAGCCGCAAGGCTGGAAAAAGTAGAACAACTCAAGCAGCTAGGGACTAATCCCTACGCCTATCGTTGGGAATCTACCCATCATGCAGCGCAGTTGCAAGAAAAGTTTGTCGATTTAGCCAGTGGGGAAGAAGTTGATTTAGAAGTTGCGATCGCTGGACGCATTATGGCGCGTCGCGTTTTTGGTAAACTGGCTTTCTTCACTTTGCAAGATGAAACTGGCACAATTCAGCTTTATTTGGATAAAAATCGCATCCAAGAAGGGATGGCAGATATTGATGCTGATGCCTTCAATCACTTAAAACAACTCACAGATGCAGGCGACATCCTGGGAGTTAAAGGTACTATTAAACGGACTGAAAAGGGCGAGTTATCTGTCTACGTTAAACAATATACTATCCTGACTAAATCCCTGTTGCCCCTACCCGACAAGTGGCATGGATTGACGGATGTTGCCAAGCGCTACCGTCAGCGCTACGTTGACTTGATTGTTAACCCGGAAGTGCGGCAAACTTTCCGCCGTCGCGCCCAAATTACTGCTGGTATTCGCCGTTATTTAGAAGAACGGGATTTTCTGGAAATTGAAACGCCAGTTTTGCAAAGTGAGACTGGGGGTGCAGATGCGCGTCCATTTATTACTTACCACAACACCTTAGAAATGGAGTTGTATCTGCGAATTGCCACAGAACTTCATCTCAAACGGTTGATTGTGGGTGGTTTTGAAAAGGTGTTTGAATTGGGGCGGGTTTTCCGTAATGAGGGAATTTCAACTAGACACAATCCCGAATTTACGACGATTGAAATTTACCAAGCCTACGCCGACTACAACGATATGATGGCGCTGACTGAGGGGATTATTACCACTGTTGCCCAAGATGTACTCGGTACATTGCAAATCACCTACCAAGGGGAATCTATAAATTTAACACCACCTTGGCGACGGGTGAAAATGCACGATTTAGTTAAAGAATTTACAGGCTTGGATTTCAATTCTTTCCAAACCTTGGAAGAAGCAAAAACAGCAAGTAAAAATGCTGGAATTCCTGGTGTAGATGAAGTGAAATCAATCGGAAAGTTACTAAATTTAGCTTTTGAAGAAAAGGTAGAAGCTAATTTAATTCAACCTACCTTTGTAATTGATTATCCAGTAGAAATTTCGCCTCTAGCAAAACCCCACCGTTCTCAACCTGGTTTGGTGGAAAGATTTGAGTTATTTATCGTAGGGCGAGAAACTGGGAACAGCTTCTCAGAACTTACCGATCCTATCGATCAAAGAGAACGCCTAGAAGCTCAAGCTGAAAGAAAAGCTGCTGGCGACTTAGAAGCCCAAGGTGTCGATGAAGACTTTTTGACAGCCCTTGAATACGGTATGCCGCCTACGGGTGGTTTAGGGATTGGGATTGATCGGTTGGTAATGTTACTAACTGATTGTGCCAGTATTCGGGATGCGATCGCCTTCCCGCTACTCAAGCCTGAAGGCAGCGTTATTAAGCAATTTACCTATGAGCCAAAAACTCAAACACTAACTATTGAATTTGACAGTGGAAGTGTTTACGAATATTTCAAAGTACCTTCAAGTGTGAAGGAAGACTTAGACAATGCACCGTCTAAAGGTCAATACTTTAACAAGTTCATTAAAGGGAAATTTAAGTTTGAACAGTTGAGTTAGTAAGTAGCATTCAACAGTCGGGTGCGTTATGGCTTTGCTTAACGCACCATTTTTATTACCTTGCGTTTTTATCTCACTGATAACTAAAAAAATATTGTGTAGCCCGATGCCTACGACTGCAAGCTACGAACCACACAATTTAAAATAATCTAAACTAAAATTTAATGACTAATTCGCTACTTCAGCTACCTCAATAACCCGCCCTTCATAGTCCTTGACCAAAAAATTCAGGGGCTTCTGGTTGCGAATCTTGAATTTCAAACCGCGCACTTCGACTCGCATTAAAATCATTTCCAGGCAGTTGTGGTCAAAGCAAACGTGGCGTTGCTGATTTTTGCTGCCTAAACTCGCGCCAGTAATCACATGTAGCTGGGTGTTTTTCTTCAATTGATACCACAGCCCATCATTGGCATTATTCATCATTTTGCTAGACAAACTCGGCCCAGTAGACATATATAGGGGATCAATGCCAGTCGCGCCAATAGTTTGTTCGTAGTTGTAGTAGTAGTGCAATGGCACCTCAGCTGCTGGCAAATCTAGCAGCCCTTCATACAACTGTCGGGCAATCTCCAAATCTGACACCATTACAGTGTGTACTTTTGGGGCACTGGTGAGAAACATCCACATTGCGCCAGCGTAAGCTGCTAGCAGCATCACCATAATGCCTTGGGTGGAGAACAGGCTATCTAAGGGCAGGGAAGGCAGAAAGGAGCCTAAAGTAAGGGGACTGAGCAGGAACGATATCACACTAACTGCTATAACCATGAACAAATAAGGATTCTATAAGGGAGCCGATTTTATGATTGTCGATTAAGACTAAAATTAAGTCTTTGTTTCTAGTTTATCAATACTCAAGTAGTCTGAGTTTGGGCTACAAACTGGGCAACACCAAGATATTATGCGATTAACTACGGGAGTGCAATTCTCAAAACTATTTTAACAACTATCAATTGAAAGGCTTATGCAAATTCCTCATTTCCCGGAAGCTAATCACCCACTGGTGAAGTCGCTGTTCCATCACAGTGATCATGAACTCCTGACTTTGTTTCAGCAAAATCCAGATGCCGGAAAGTACTTCACGGTGATTTTTTGTCGCTATAGTCCCATAGTGTATACCTTAATTCGGCATTCGGCGCGATCGCCTGTGCAGGCAGATTATCTGTTTGCCCTCACTTGGCGACATATCTACTACGAACTCGGTGGGCTAAATTTAACTGCCTCTGAATCAGGCGAGGAAGCCTTAACCATGCAAAATTGGTTAATTAATATGACAGCTTTCTGTATTAACGAGATTAAGTTACCACCCACAGAAGCAATTCATTATTCTCTACAAGCGACTTCGCCGCCACTATGGTGCTATGTAGAACAAGCATTAGACCAACTACCACCTGTTTTGCGATTAATCGTGTTGATGGCTCAAACTTTCCACTGGAGCGAAACTAGAATCGCCGCCTATCTGCAAGCTGAAGGAGAAGCGATCGCTCCAAGCGAAGTAGCCAATTTTCTCCAGGAAGGCTATCGTATGCTAGAAGACAAATTACCCACAGATATCCGCGCCATATACTTTGGAGAAGATTCTGATCAATCATAACTTAAGTGTAAACCCTTATATTGTTTGTCTTCAATTTAAAAACTTAAAACTTCTTCTTAGACCTTCTACTTAAACCCGCAACTTTAGGGGTAATTTTTATGAAACAACGGCTTGTATTTCCAAGGCAAAAGCTAGGCTTAATTTGTGTAGGCGTGATTTCTCGTCCCCAAATACTTTTACACAGCTTTTTAGTGTTTACTTTTTTGCTGAGTCCCATAGCGGTGGGTGCAGTTGATATTACGCAACAACTCCACCGTCCTTTAAATAGTTCTGTTGGGCGACAATCAAGAGATGAAGCAGATAGCCTGCTGAGTATCGGTGAACAACAATACACCTCAGGATATGCTGGTAAAACCATTGCATCTTGCTTGCGGGCACTGGAACTATATCACTCAATTGGCGACTTGAAAGCACAAGGTCTGGCTTACAATTTGCTTGCTAAGGCTTATGTTCAGCTAGGTAGTTTAAAAGAAGCAGAGGATGCTTTACGAAGAGGATTAGCGATCGCTCGTGACACTAAAAACTTTCAAGCTCAGATTTTTGTGCTGAATAATATTGGTACATTTTTCTTGCAACAAGGAGAATTTTCTACTGCTGGTAAAACTGTTGAAGATGCCCTTGCAATTGCTCACAATGTCAAAAATATTGAAGGTCAAGGACTATCTTTAAGTAATTTAGGTTTGGTAAATGCAAGGTTGGGAGAGTATAATAAGGCAATTAAATTGTATGAAAAAGCTTTAATTTTTCGCCGTCAGACTGGTGATACTATCGGTGAAGCAAATACCCTAAATAATTTAGGTGATGCTTACTTAGCATCTGGGAATTATCAGGATACCATTGGCACTTATGGGGCGGCGATGCGAATAGCTAAAACTAACCGCGATCGTACTAATGAATTACGAGCAATTGACGGTTTAGTTACGGCTCATACTGCTGTCGGACGTTATGAACGGGCTTCTGATTTACTAGAGCAACGTTTAGCACTTGCTAAAGAATTGCAAAATTTGCGAGAAGAATTAAAATCTTTTGAGTCTTACGCTCAGTTATACAAGCAACAAGGTAACTACCTAACTGCCCGCAATTTTTACGAAAGGGCAATTATACTAGCACGGACATTGAAAGACAGCAAACAAGAGGTGCAATTGCTGGATCAGTTAACTAAAATGCTTCAGCGAAAGTAGGAATCATTCAATTTTGGATTTTAGATTTTGGATGGAAGCAGAAATCTAAAATTGGCAGAATTTACTCTTTAATCAACATAAATTCGACGGCTCAGATCATGTCCACCAAATTACCTAACCAAAAGACCTCTCCCTGCTTTTACTACGCAAAACCTTCCCTCTCCGACTCGGAGAGGGACAGATTTGAATTTTAGTTTAAGTCAGGTTAATTCAAGAAGACTGAACCATTTTGTTCAATCCTCATAGCACTTTTACCTTGTGCGACATCGGTGGCTTCGTCAAATCTAACTTCTAAACTTCCTGACTCTGACGAGGACTGTGGTGTTACCGTCAACTGTCCGCCATCTTCACGTTGGAATGTTACAGTTACTGGTGCGCTTAAACTTTGCAGTATCACATCAGACTTACCTGGTAGCGATCGCGGTGCTGTATCGCCAATTACTTGGTAGGTTACATTAGTCGCAGTTTCATTTACCAACCTGATATTAACTCTACCATTCGCTAGTGTGATCGTAGCGCTGGGGGCTTGTTGCTCACTGGGTAAAGATGGTTGAATTATTGAAGTATTTGGGCTTCCGGGCGTTAGAGTTTGCTCACCTGGGACTGCGGTTGCTGGGCTGACACCAGGTTGTGATGAAGTCGAAGGTTGCGTTCCCTGCGCTGCTTCACCGCCGACACCCAATGTTTGCTCTTGTGATGGGTTAGCAGAGGCGGGAAGAAGCCCTTGAGCGGCTAGTCTTTGAGTTAACGCATTCGCAGGACATCCCTGCGGTACGATAACCCGACTGTTATGTGGTTCTTCGTAGAAAATTCTCGGACAGGGATTAATCTTAGGAGTAGATTGTTGTGCTACTGATTGTTGTGCTATTGCTTGAGGCATTGCTGGCAGAGTGATTAATAATCCACCACATATAGCGCCAAATAACTCAACAGACTTACGAAGATTTTGAAAATTCATATTCATTCTTAACTCCTGATACAATTATTCAATTTGTCTTTTTTTAAAGAAAAGTTTCTCAAACAGCAAATTTAATTAGCGGCTAATCTATCGCCGATTACATCTAAAAATTAACAACCCAGACGATTTTTTATCTCTAACTATAGGTTCAGAAATAATAGATAATTAGGCATAATATCTCATTCTAAAGTCTGACAAACTAAATCAATTAGGGATTTCCAACAAATAAATTATCCAATTTTGTAAGGTGGACATCTTGTCTACCTTTAATTACAGGTGGGCGAGACGCAGACTCCACAATAACTAGTTGAATATTTTTTTATTTATAAGTTCCTTAAGTAAGCAATACTTCGCCAAAATTTGATACTTTAGTTCTGTGCATCTGTCACAGGAAACAATTATTGAATTTACGAACTAAGACTCAAGAGTTATTGGAAAAGTGACAGTGAAGGTAGTCCCAATGCCTTGAATGCTTTCAACTTGAATATGACCCTGATGATGTTCAACAATAGCTTGGGCGATCGCTAATCCTAATCCTGAACCAGTAGCGCTGGCTGTAGCTTTATTCCCAGCTATATGAGTCCGTGCCGGATCTACCCGATAAAAGCGGTCAAACAAGTGTGGGAGTGCTTCTGCTGGAATTCCAACTCCAGTATCACTCACTTTAACTTGCAACTGGGCACTGCTGTAACGTAGTCCAGAAACGCGATTTATTCCCTCTATCCGCGCCAATTCAACTTTCACGCGTCCACCTGCTGGTGTGTAATGCAAGGCATTAGCAATTAAATTTGTGAACAGCCGCACCAGTTGATCCCAATTGCCTACAAGGGTAAACCAATTTTCCAGTAATTCTGGGTTAGTTTCAGAAGCAGGAGGATCGACTAAGTCTAGAGAAAGGGCGACTTTTTTTTCAGGAAATAACAATTGTTGTTCTTCAACCACCTCTATCAACAAAGCGTCCATCGGACAAGGTGAAAAGATATCTTTGCTAATACCACTATCCTGCCGTGCTAAGAACAGTAAGTCATTGACTAACTTCCCCAAACGCTGCGTTAACCGTTCCACTATTTTTAATTGTTGCCGATACTGCAAGGAAGTAGCCCCTTCTGTCTCTGCTAAATCCAAGTCAGCAAGGGCAACTTGCACATTTGTTTGAATCAAAGTAATCGGACTTCTAAGTTCGTGGGAAGCATCAGCAGTAAATTGTTTGAGGCGTTGATAAGATTCACGTACAGGTTCCATCGCTTTACCCGAAAGAAACCAGCCACTTGCGCCTACAGAAAGCACCATTACCCCAATACCTAGTGCCAAATCAAAAATTAGCTGGCGACTAGGTTTAGTAACTTCAAACCAGGGATGACTAACACGCAGATATCCTAATACCTGCCGTCCCACTTCCACTCGTTGGGTAACTTGCCGTAATAATAGTGCTGAGTCGCTCCAAGCCCCCTTCTCTGCCTTGACTACGCGTACAGTTTCACCAGTAAGATTGGCATGAATGGGAATATTTAGAGGTTCAAACAGAGTTGACCAGAGTAATTCACCCGTTGGGCTAAACCATTCTAGGTCAATATGGTCATCTTCTACACTGTCAGCATTATTGCGAAAACTGGATTCTACATTAACGCGGAATTTGCCAACATCACCATTGATCGGCTCAACTACAAGCGATCGCTCGACAATTTCCACCACATGATTGAGGGTATCGTCAATCCGCTCGATTAATGTACTGCGGACATATAAATATACTCCACTGGCGAATAATAGTAGTAAAACAGCAGTGATGGCAGTATACCAGACGGCAAGACGGCGACGAGTAGCTTGAAACATTAAATCAGCGAGTTAGGAAAGATGAAAACAGAGATAGTATCACCAATTATTTTCTCTACATAGACTTTCTGTATGGTTATTATAAGGCGCTTCACCCTATGCACTATTTAACTTACTATGTTTAGTATCCCCCAGTTAAATGGGCTATATCTGCCTGCCTTTAAGTCATTATGGCAAAATCTAAAAAAAGCTCTACTCCTATTAATCTCAGCGATCCACAATATTATCTTAACCGAGAGTTAAGCTGGCTAGAATTTAATAGCAGGGTGTTACATGAAGCCTGTGACGATCGCACACCTCTTCTGGAACGCCTCAAGTTTTTGGGAATCTTCAACTCTAATTTGGATGAGTTTTTCATGGTGCGGGTTGCTGGTTTAAAGCAACAAGTAGAGGCAAAAGTCACCCTGTTAACTCCCGATGGTCGGACACCACAACAACAGCTAGACGATATTCGGTCTACCCTGATTCCTCATGTAAAAAAAGAGCATCAACATTTTGAGGAAATACTTCGTCCCCTATTAGCAAATCATGGCATCCATATTTTAGATTACATAGATTTAAATCAAAAACAGCGAACTCATCTAAATAGCTATTTTGAGGAACAAGTATTTCCAGTTTTGACTCCTTTGGCTGTTGATCCTAGTCATCCCTTTCCTTTTATTTCTAATCTCAGCCTAAATCTGGCTGTTGTGGTCAAAAATCCAGACACCGAAGAAGAATTCTTTGCCAGAGTTAAAGTCCCTAGTGTTCTCCCACGATTTTTACCGATTCCGCCGGAGTTGGGAGATCAAAATAACGAAAAACCTGCCCACTGGACTGGAGTACCTTTAGAACAAGCGATCGCTCATAACTTGGAATCTCTATTTCCAGGGATGAACATTCAAGAATATCATCCGTTCCGCATTACTCGTGATGCCGATTTGGTCTTAGAAGAAGATGAGGCAGATGATTTATTGTTAGCGATCGAACAGGAACTGCGAAAACGGCGGCTAGGTGGGAGTCCAGTCCGCTTAGAAATTCAATCCCAGACTCCTGAAATAGTGCGATCGCGACTATTGCACGATTTGGAATTAACAGAAAGTGATCTCTACGAAGTAGATGGTCTTTTGGGACTGCGAGATTTAATGTCTTTTATGTCCTTGCCATTGCCAGAACTCAAAGATCCACCACGCCAATCTGTTGTACCATTACGCCTGCAAAGGCTAAGGGAACCAAGTTTAAACCCAGATGCACTGGAGACGGACGAAGGAAAAGACTTTTTTGCTGTGATTCAAGAAAAGGATTTGCTAGTACACCATCCTTATCAATCCTTTTCGGCTACAGTAGTGCGCTTTATTACCCATGCTGCCTACGATCCGAATGTGTTAGCCATCAAGATGACCCTTTACCGGACTTCTGGTGACTCGCCCATTGTCAACGCTTTAATTGCCGCCGCCGAAAATGGCAAGCAGGTATCCGTACTGGTGGAATTGAAGGCGCGATTTGATGAAGAAAATAATATTTATTGGGCAAGACGACTAGAGAGAGTTGGAGTTCATGTTGTCTATGGTCTAGTGGGACTAAAAACCCATAGCAAAACCATCCTGGTGGTACGCCGGGAAAAAGACCGGATACGTCGTTACGTGCATATTGGCACAGGTAATTATAACCAGAAAACGGCACGGCTGTATACAGACTTGGGATTATTTAGTTGTCGTGAAGAATTAGGTGCTGACATCACAGATTTATTTAATTTTTTGACAGGTTACTCCCTGCAAAAATCTTATCGAGAATTGTTAGTTGCACCTGTAAATATGCGCGATCGCTTTTTGGCACTAATTCACCGCGAAATCGAAAACGTTCAGAATGGATTTTCTGGGCGCATTGTTGCCAAAATGAATTCTCTAGTCGATCCGCAAATTATCGCCACTTTATATGAAGCTTCCCGCGCCGGAGTGCAAATTGACTTAATTATCAGGGGCGTTTGCTGTTTGCGCCCAGGACTCAAAGACATTAGTGAAAACATTCGCATAATCAGCATTGTCGGTCGCTTTTTAGAACACTCTCGGATTTATTATTTTCATAACAATACACAAGAGGAAATCTATATTGGTAGTGCCGACTGGATGCGACGCAATTTAGATCGCCGCGTGGAAGTAATTACCCCAATCAAAGACCCTGATATTGCTAAAGATTTGCAAGAAATTATGGGAATTATGCTCGCAGATAATCGCCAAGCTTGGGAATTACAAGCCGATGGCACTTACATTCAACGCCGTCCTTATGAGGATTCTCCAGAAGCTAATTCACAAAAAATTCTTATGAATATGGCATTACGCTCAAGTGGTGTAGCCTCAAACCTGATTGATTAAAAATAAGTTACCAATAGCTTAATAACTAGCTCAACTGAGTTTTTTTTAGAAAACTTAACTTTATTGAGAAGTTATCTAAGTTGTTTTTCATGGGTTCACACAAGTTATTCAACCACAGGATAGAGTTAGTGCTGGCATTCGTTCCCATAGACTAGAGAGGTTGTTCTGAAATAATTTCGTCTTTCCCCTCAATGCTAATGTTATCCTGTGAGCTTTCTACCTTGCGTGTTTTAGTAGTTGATGACCACGAGTTGACTCGTTTAACCTTACAATTAGTTTTTTCTTGCCAGGAAAATATTCAAGTAGTAGGTTTAGCCAGTAATGGTGAAGAAGCTATAGAAATGGTTAAACGTTGCCATCCTGACGTAATCGTTCTAGATTTACAAATGCCAGTTATGGATGGCTGGAGTGCATCTAGTCACATTAAAGCTATATCTCCGAACACGCAGATCCTTGCTTACTCCTCAGTGGAAGACGTAAATCTTCAGGGAACAAAAGCAATGTCTAACTTTGATAACGTTTGTAAGAAAGATGTACCTACAAGCGAACTTATTGCATTAGTTAGGCAGTTAGGTCACCGTGCAGGCGATGATTAACTTGCCGGATGAATGATACAGCAATTATATAGCTATATTGCTTTGCAAACTCACGCTTAGTTCAGTTTGAGGATTTGAGGACATGATAGCACTGAGGAGCGTCGGTATAACTTGAGGTTGACGGTTAAACCGACGCAATTTTTGATAATTTCTACTCTATCGGAATGGTGCGTTGAAATTCATCAATTAATTCGTCTAGCTCTTCCAAAGCCTGATTTACGTCAACTCTCAAAGTTCCCAAATTTGGTTGCTCAAGTAAGCCTAACAGGTACTCGCGTTTGCTTTGAACTGCGAGAATTCGTTCTTTTATAGTCTGTATATCCATTACTTTTTTCCTATCTCTAAACTGCCTTTAAATTTAAAGTTAACTCAAAATTCAACATTCTGGCGCACTCTACGCCTTAGTAGTCTACTACACTAAGCTTGTGGCTGAGGAACTTTCCGCGTTCCTGCATCTACCGCAGTTCTGGGTAAGGAAGACAGAACCTCTTGTTTCTGGAAATTTTGAGTTGTTTGAATACTAATGACTAGAGACGATGTTCTTCCCTAAATTGTTATTCATAGCCGATGATAATAAAACTGAGGTATTCAGAATTTATATTAATTTAAGCTCATGCTACGCAAAATCTCTTTGGGAACACTCGGTTTAACTATTGGTGGCATATTAACCATCATAGGCTTCGTCGCCTATGCTGATAATAATGCCACACTCAATCTTGTCGGATTTTTTTACGGGATTCCTCTATTGTTGGGAGGGTTGGCGCTAAAAGCTAATGAACTCAAGCCAGTACCCTTTAGCCAAACTACGTCACCGTCAGCCTTGATATTGCGGGAACAGCAAGCAACTGATACTCAAAATAAAATTCGCAAAGACATTACCCGATATCGTTATGGCCAAGATGCTCATCTAGATACAACACTTTCTTTTCTGGGTTTGAGTCCCTCAGACCAGGAACGGCCAACAGTAATAGGCTTGCGAGAAACAGAAGTCAATGGCAACTATGCCCTAATTTTAGAATTTGATTCACCCCTAATACCGATTGATGTGTGGCAAAAAAAGCAGGAAAAAATGACCAACTATTTTGGCCCTGGATTAGAGGTTGAAATAACCCAGCCATCTGAAAATACAATTGAGTTAGCGCTGATCCATGCTCCACAACAGTCATTAGTCAGTAGTCAATAGTCAAGAAGAGAAATTATGGTTGTCTAAGCTCCATGCGTTGATGGCTTGTCGTTATCCACATTTTTGTAACAGTTAAAGTGTAATGTTAACAAACATCTCGCCCATAACTTAAGTTCTGGACTAATAGCTTCTATACACTAAGGTAGGAATGAAATTTTCACTTTTTAAAAGCAATAGAAGCTATTAGTATCGGAATTTATTCTCAGACCTGATAGAAACAAAACAGAAGTTTATAAGATGTTGATAATGATAAAGCTTTTAAGTATAAAACTTTTGCCCTGCTCCCCTGCTTCTTCCTTAACTTATTTTCCTTTTAACCACTTATGAAACAAGTCATTTTTCTAAACGAACTGCATACCACTGCAAATATTGCCCTGGAGCAATATCTAATTTGCAACTTGTATCGAGTAAGTATTGTGCTTGAGCTTCCGCAGTATTAAAGTTTTGCAAGTCAGGCGGTAAATCTTCAATTATGAGTTGTTGGAGAGTTATTTTGAGCTTTTCTAATAACTCTGATTGTGTCAGAAATTGCTCTGATTGATTTGGTTCTAGAACAACAAAATGATCTTGCTGATACATTAATGAGTCTGGCATTTTAAAGATTTAGTGGGTGTAAATAAGGTTTAATTTTTTTGTAATAACTTCTGATTGTTAGTGTAGCTAACAAGACTGTCGTTTGATGTGCTGTATGGAAAGAAATTTAAGACTTAATTGTTTAAAATATTAATTTTATTATAGTATATCTTCATTTAAATTTAGCTAAAAAATAATCTATTTTTTAATTTATTAAACTATACTGAATAAAATTTAATAAAACTTTTACTTCGTTTTTTGACGTGAACTTATTGATAAATAAAGCTTTGCTCCAAGTTTAATCTCAATCTTATATAATTATACTCAACCTCCGCAGCACTTACCAAATAACTAAATAAATTTAAGTCAAGGATACTTGTATTTTGCCTTAAATATCTTTGAAGCATAACTTGGCGATCATTTTAACCTGTATCTTTAGGTTTCTAAACTGACTACAGAACTAAATAATTAAGATGTGCATTTGCAATTCTCAAAAAAATTTCAATTTGACTTTAGCAATGGGGAAATATAAAAGTAACATTTCCTCCCATAACCACAGCCGAACAGAAAGGTAACAATTGCCTTCGTGTTCCAATTATAGATTGTCTATGCAACTTAGTTATCTACCGCTTGCTTGGCTCACTAACATTGAGCAGTCTATTGCCAAAAAACAGTTGATTGTGAAGCTAGACACACCTTTGCCACAAATCCTGGCATTGATGAAAACAGCGATCGCTCCCATGCAATTGAGTTGCACACCCTTTTTCAGGATAATCCCGCAAGTGGAAGGCAGCTCATGTCAGGCATAAGCTCATTTTCTGTATCTAAGCAACCACCACTGATTCTAGTGGCTGATGATGACAAAACCATCCGCGTGTTGTTGCGTAAAGCTATGGAACAAGAGGGTTACCGAGTGGTCGAGGTCAGTGATGGTAAGCAATGTTTAGATGCTTACGAGGCTATCAAACCGGATATAGTTTTGCTAGATGCTGTAATGCCTGTAATGGATGGTTTTACCTGCTGTAAGCACTTGCTTCAGATTGCCAGGAATAATTTAATCTCAGCCCTTGCAACCTTTGATACTGACTCGACACTTAATAATACTGTGATTTCTAAGATATGGGAGCGCACTCCCATATTGATGATCACGTGCTTGGATGATGAAGAATCCGTAGACCGTGCTTTTGACGCAGGGGCAACTGATTATGTGACTAAGCCAATTCACTGGCCTGTCTTGCGCCAGAGGTTACGCCGACTACTACAGCAAGTGCAAGTATACAAACAATTAGAGGCGGCAAACCAAGCTTTGCAGCATCTTGCCAATGTAGATGGCTTAACTGAGTTGGCTAATCGTCGCCGTTTTGACGATTACCTCAATACTCAGTGGATTAATCTGGCACAAGAGGAATCTCCTTTGTCAATGATTTTGTGTGATATCGATTATTTTAAGTTTTATAACGATAAATATGGTCATCCTGCTGGAGATGTCTGTTTACAAAAGGTGGGTGGTGTATTAAGCCTCAAGGCGCAAAAACATCAGGATTTAGTAGCGCGTTATGGTGGAGAAGAATTTGCTGTGATTATGCCATACACGCCTGCATCTGGAGCAGTTCATGTTGCCGCAGCGATACAAGAGGGAATAAAAGATTTGCAAATTGTTCACGATGGGTCTGCGGTGAGTCAGCATATCACCCTAAGTATGGGCGTGGCTACTGTTGTGCCCACTTGGGAATCCTCACCTTCAGATTTGATTGTCCAGGCAGATAAAGCACTTTACCGAGCTAAGGCCGGGGGGCGCGATCGCTTTGTCTCAAGTTTTTAATTGTCATTTGTCATTTGTCATTTGTGAATGACCAAAAATAAAAAAGTACAGAGCAAGTAAATTTATTTATGGAAAATAAAAAAATGTATTTCAAGACACGTAGTGCAAGAAATACTACGTCAGTTGACTCAGAGCAAATAAATTTATGGGCTTGGTAAATTTTTGACTTCCCCAAAGGGGCTGACCAATCCCTAAAAAGGATAAACTGGTAGTGTGAAGTGAAACCATGCTCCATTATTGGGGGCAGAGTCTACCCAAATTTGACCATAATGTGCCAGGATAATCCGTTGGCATAAAGAAAGACCAATCCCGTAACCTGCTGTACCTTCATCCCGTTGCAGGCGGAAGTGGTTTTCAAAAATGCGATCGCGATTCTCTACAGGAATACCAGGCCCAGTATCACCAATACTAAACTGAACTTTTTGGGTAGTACGGTGCAATCCGGCAACACTAATCTTGCCACCTTCTGGGGTATATTTGATGGCATTATCCAACAGATTCACTAGCACTTGACGGATGCGTTCTGGGTCAGCATATACATAGGGCAAATCACTAGGAATATCTATTTCTACCTCTTGAGATTTGGCGGTGTAGCGATCGCACAATTCTTCTAGTACATCTAAGAAAAGTTTACCTAGTTGTACTTTTTGTGGTAAAATGGGAAACTCTGTATCTTTGCCACGACCTACCTCTAAAAGATCAGCAATCATCCGATTAATAACCTTAGTTTGATTGCGGGCTTGTTTTAATAAATGCGCCGTCATCGATGGCTTAAGGCGCTGGAATTCTCCTGTGTCTGAATTGTAGTTAGACTGGAGAGTTTCGATCGCGATCGCAGCAGCAGTTAGCGGATTGCGAAGATCGTGCGCCAGCATAGAAATCACCCGGTCTTTAAACTGTAGCTGCTCTTGGAGGTTATCTTTTTCTTGCTTCAAACGAAAAATTTCGTCTGAGAGTCGGATTAATTCCGCAGAAACAGCAACTGAACGAATAGTGGATTTGGGTAACATCACCCTAGTATTGTCGTCTATACGTTCTTGTAAGTCTTCCTGCACTTTTAAGTAAGCGTCTACAGCAGTTTGCCAGCGAGGCCACCAATTTTTCAATTGCGCTATTATATTACTCCCGGCCAGAACCTGTCGTGGTTCCGGATGGATTTTGATTAAAGCTGGCGTTGCTATCAATTTAAAGTGTTCTGCTAAGTAAGGTTGTTGTCCAACATCGATAGTTTGAAGTTCAAAACTATACTCAGCCTGCAATTCTTTTAAGTAAGCACGGATTCGCTGCACTTGTTGCCGGGACTTTGGGCGTCCATCGACAAACAGTAACAGCTGGAGTGGAGCCTCAGAATAAATAGGCTGATCCTGGGAAACTTGCATGTAATCGTGTTTCAGCACTGGTAACAACCCGGCGACGCTTTACAGAAAGTAAAATAGACTGACGGTTGTCAATGGTCGTTGTTTTTCTTCAATTTAATATCTATTTTAGATACTTAATACTCCTATCAGTTCTGCGTTTTTGACATAGACATATCTTTTTCAGCCTTTTGCCGCGTTTTGGTTAACTTCATCTCCAAGAAACGCCCTTTTCCTTGAATATAAGTCTTAATTTACCCTGAATCAAAAATTTTCGTCAGAGCTAGCAGGTGAAAGGTTTAAAACTATGTCAATTAGAGTACTTGCTTTGAACAAGCGATTACCCAAGCAAACGCAGATGCTAATTGTATCTAATCTATCAGGAAGCTGTTAACTGTTCAGACCAAGTTTGTAGAGGGCTTTCTCAACCGCCAGTGCATCCGATGAAGTGTCTTTTTTGCCTCTACCCAATCATTACTAAAATTGGGAAAACAGTTACAGATAACTATAGTACTGCCTCTATAACTTGCGAAGCACACCCTCTTATCCAGCCTTCCTAAAATAATCCTTACCTATCCCAGAAGAACAGGAGACGGATTGCCAAAGATAAAACTTTGGATAACCTAGAGGCGATGCCTACGGCGGTAAACTACGCATTTTTAGAGTCAGCACTCACTGTTTTCGAGGCTGCCAAGAAACTCTTGACTACAGTCCAAGTAGCACTTTCCCTAGAAAATCAATTTAGAGATACTAGGAAAACTGCTGTGACACTTGACTGCTTTGCCTATGACCCCGACCCCCAAGAACCACAAACTTACGCTAAGTTCCTGAAATTGCCTAATATTGGCATTTTGTACCTATTGCCTTATTCAGCTTACCATCGTCAGATGAATAATTTCCAGAATCGATTTTAAGCTAGCGTTAGCGAACTTTATCTATTCCCCTCTTTGGGTGAGGCTAAGGGGGGCTTTAATTCTAGTCTATCACTTCAGTTGGTTGGCGTAGGCATCGCACCAACCTAATGCATTTGGAAGGAGATAAAGCTTTTAGTACCTACACTCTTATTTGGTGGCCTCCCTTTAGCGATCATTTTTGGATTGGTCAAGTACTTGCTTAGAGCATCCAAATCATAAAACTCTTATCTAGCAGGTATTTCACGTTTATTTATGTTTTTTTTTCAAAAATGTTAGTTTGCCAGAATTTTAGGGAACTCTATAAATAAGCATGGGAATTATCAAAACCTAATGGCTGTAAAACGAAGACAATACGGTAGCTTTTGCTACCGTTTACTCATTTTTAGAGATATTATCATTTTTACCAACAAAGACATTTACTAAGAGGACGTTGTGAGTCGGTAGTGTCTTTTGGTGATAAGCTGATGCGTGCCTTGTATAAAGATTTACGGTCGTTAACTGTTGACGGTTAACGGTTATCAGTCAACAGTCATTGGTCATCAGTCTTCATATAAATGTTCAAGTTAAATACGTAACAGCTTATTAATAAGCTAGAGAGGCAGAGGAGCAGAAATAAATGGGTTTTTACCCAATATTCCATTCCTAATGCCTAATGCCCCATGCTCATTTAATGAACAGTCTGCGCTAGGGTAGAAATTGAAACTCAATTTGTGATATCCTGTGCTTCCCTGTAAACGTCCATCTGTATTTCTAATTTGGGCTGTTCTACTGACTTCGTTAGCAGCCTGTGCTAACAGTCCAATCACCAAAAACCTTGAAGAATCTTTGGCGGCAGATCCTAAACTGCAAAGCAATCCAGTTGTCTTTGGAGAGTCTCAGGGTAACCAACCGCAAGCACAGCAGAACGAATCTACACTTCAGTTACCAGCTGATTTTCCCAAAGATATACCTCTATATTCCAATGCCAAACTACAGGAAGTTACACCTGCTAGTGGCTCAGAAAACAGAATCTCAACTCGTTGGTTGAGTTCTGACCCCAGCAACTTTATTGCTAGCTTTTATAGTAGCCAGTTTCAAACAAATAACTGGCAGATTTTGCAACAGCCAAGAGATGATTCAGGAGGCGTGTTTGAGGCACGTCGCAACAATTTGCTGTTGAAGGTTTCCATTCAGCCTAAAGCAGTTACTAACACTACCCCCAATCAACCCCAAACAGCCACTGAATTACTGATTGACTACGTACCGAATAATACTACAACGGCACAATCTACCCAAACTATAAATCCTAACGAAAATACTAACGCTGTTCCTCAACCAGGAGATTCACAATTCATTGGCCCGGTACAACCTACAAATTTGGCAGCACAGCCACCAAGTACGGCTAATAACCAAACAACTTCTACAGCCACAGCCGAATCTCAGGAATTCAACGATCTGAATAAGGCACCCCAAGAATGGCGGCAATATATCCAAGACTTGGCTGCATTAGGTGTTTTATCTATAGAACCAGAGGCAACCAAGAGCAATACTACCACAACTAACCAGTTTGAACCCGGTAAAATCGTTACACATCGGGAATATGCTCGTTGGCTAATTGCTGCTAACAATGCTATGTATGCCAGCAATCCAGCTAAACAAATTCGCTTGGCATCAGAAACTACTCAACCAGTTTTTAGTGATGTATCTGCAAAAGACCCTGATTTTCCAGCAATTCAGGGATTAGCCGAAGCTGGGTTAATTCCCAGTCCTTTGTCTGGAGATTCTACAGTAGTTTTGTTTCGTCCTGATGCACCCTTAACGCGGGAACAGTTGCTGCTGTGGAAATTACCTCTAGATACTCGCCAAGCTTTACCCTCTGCTAACTTAGATGCGGTCAAACAAACCTGGGGTTTCCAAGATGCAGCGCGAATTGACCCCAAGGCTTTAAGAGCAGTGTTGGCTGATTACCAAAATGGCGAACAATCGAATATTCGGCGGGTGTTTGGTTATACGACTTTGTTTCAACCCAAAAAACCAGTAACTCGTGCTGAGGCTGCTACAGCTTTGTGGTATTTTGGCAGTCAGGGTGAGGGTGTGTCGGCTACTGAGGCTTTGAAATTAAAAGGCGGTTAGTCTATCGGTATCATAAAAGTGAGCAATTACCTTCTAAAAGGTGGTAAATTTGCCATTTCTTTTTGAAATAACTATTTTTTATAAATAAAATGTAAATCTAAGTATTTTCAGCGTTTTTACCCGTGTTTAATGAATTTTTGGTGCATAGTTAAGTAAAACGCGTAATCTAACTCAATAGGCGTACTTAGTTTTGAAGTAAGTCACGTAGGGGCAATTCATGTAGACGCATTAGCGAAGCGGTAGCGACGTTCGCGTAGCGTCTCGCAGAGAAGGAGCGTCAGCGGCTTCCCGCAGGGTATTGCCCCTACCGCCTGTAGTTTTGCGTAAGTCCTAGATAAGTCGTCAGACTATCGCCCTTTCATTACACTTTTAAACAAATTAAAAAATATCATGGGTAAAAAAATATGAAAAAACAAGCTGTAGCAGCAGGATTTGTTCTCTTATCTTTCATGTTGCCAACCAAAGCCTCAGCTGCGAGTTTTGATTTTGATCAGCTTTATGTATTTGGCGATAGTCTTTCCGATACAGGCAATATATATAATGCTACTGGAGGAACGTTCCCTCAAAGCCCACCTTACTTTGAAGGACGTTTTTCCGATGGGCCACTCTGGATAGATTATCTTGGAGATCAGCTAGGGTTAAAGCCTACTTTATTAAGTACTATTCCTTCCACACCTTCTACACAAGGGATAAACTTTGCTTTCGGTGGTGCTAGCTCTGGTTTAGGTAATGCTCTTGTTCCCGATCCAAATTTACCAGGAGTACTCCAACAAGTCCTTGGTTTTGCTGGAACTCTGCAAGCAAATAACCAAACTGCTAACCCAGATGCACTTTACACATTGTGGGGAGGTGCAAATGATTTTCTTTTTCCTAACCCCGAAGACTCTACCACGCCAATCAATAATATATCTCTGGCGTTGAATACTCTAGTAGGAATCGGCGCGAAAAATATTTTGGTGTTTAACTTGTCAGATTTGGGACAGATACCAGCAGCTACAATTGACGATCGCAACCCTGCAACCCTTAGTAAATCGACTAGTGAGTTTAACTTGGGTTTAGTACAAACTGTTACTGCTTTGAGTCAAAACCCAAATCTCAATATCATCCCTATTGATACTTTTTCTTTATTTAATCAGACAAGTGCATTAGGTTTTACGAATGTAACCGAGTCTTGTCTATCTAGACTAGATATATGTGACCCAGGTAACAACAAGTTTCTCTTCTGGGACGATTTCCATCCAACTACTGCTGCTCATAAGGTGATAGCAGATACTGCCCTAGCAGCGATTGAGGCTAAGTCTGTCCCTGAACCTGCAATAAACTTGGGGATTTTAGCGGTTGGTGCATTTGGTGCGGTAGGAGTGCTGAAGCGTCAACAAAAAAGGTCAGCACTTGTATTAGCCGATCGGGTTGTTGATGCACAATAGTCTCATATAACGGTTGAAAATTAAACTAACTGTATTGATGTGGGATTACGATCGCTTATTTGAAATTATTGAAGAATTAATCATGCACCATTCTCCTAGTGGTGTAGAAGCTGAGATTAACCAGTTGTTGATGCAACGATTTGCAGCACTGGGTGTAGAAGTATGGTGCGATCGCGCCGATAATATTATTGCCAAGATTCCAGGGAAAAGCTCAGACAGAGCGATTGCTATCACCGCACATAAAGACGAAATTGGCGCAATTGTCAAGAATATCGCTGATGAAGGTCGTGTGGAAGTCCGCAAACTCGGCGGTTCTTTCCCGTGGGTTTATGGCGAAGGCGTTGTCGATTTACTCGGAGATAACGAAACCATTAACGGTATTCTCAGCTTTGGTTCCCGCCATGTTTCCCATGAATCGCCCCAGAAAGTGCAGCAGGAAGATACCACTGTTAAGTGGGAAAATGCCTGGATTGAAACGAAGCTCACTACGGCTGAATTAGAAGCAGCTGGCATTCGACCTGGAACTAGAATGGTAATCGGCAAGCATCGCAAGCGTCCAATTCGGTTAAAGGATCATATTGCTGGTTACACTTTGGATAACAAAGCCTCTGTGGCGATTTTGCTCGCTTTGGCTGAGAACCTGAAACAGCCAGTTGTTGATGTTTATCTGGTGGCTTCAGCAAAAGAAGAAGTGGGAGCAATTGGGGCGCTATTTTTCACCCAAAATCAGCGTTTGGATGCCTTGATTGCTTTAGAAATTTGTCCATTATCTGAGGAATATCCTGTTAAAGATGGGGAAAGTCCTGTACTTTTATCTCAAGATGCTTATGGGATATATGATGAGGGGTTAAATGGACAACTGCGCTATAGTGCCAAGCAACTCAATATGCCAGTGCAGTTAACAACTCTGAGTGGGTTTGGTAGCGATGCTTCAATTGCGATGAAATTTGGGCATATTGGGCGTGCTGCTTGTTTGGCATTTCCCACACAAAATACACATGGATATGAAATTGCTCATTTAGGAGCGATCGCTAATTGTATTAATTTGTTAAAAGCTTTTTGCGAAACTGAGTTTGAGTAATATTTAAAGGTTTTTATTTAGAGGAGCGATGCCTACGGCGGTAAACTACGCATATCAACCCAAAACAGCGTAAATTTTTCTGGTTGTCGAAAATGTGCGTAGGCGTAGCCCGTCGTAGACATCGCCACAATATATAATGAATAATACTTAGATTACCAAGTAAAAGATTTAGAATTAAAAGTTATTTGTCTTTGTAATATAATGTTTCTTGTAAAATTCATTTTGCTTACAGGATCAAAAATAATACTAAACTTTGGAACATCTTCCAAACTACTTACGACGACAAGAGCATAATCATTTTTATATTCCTGCGCCTTCCAAAATTCATTATTTGTTAATCTTACACTACCATAATTAGATTTAATACCTTTTATTTCAGCTAAAAATGCTTTTTGGAAAACATCTACTTGAAAATCGTAGCCATCTCCAAACGTTCGGGCATCTTCTAAAAAACCATCTTTAAATTCGTGGATACTTTGATAATTTTGTATAAAAAACAGTTCTGCTGCTTTCCCAGTATCTTGTAGTTGCTTAAATTTGCTCTTTAAAATAGGGCTTATAGGTTTCGCATTTATAGTGTCTATACTACTGATTTTTTTATGTAAGTAGAGTTTGATAATATTTGCATAAGATTTATAATTTTCTGAACCAAAAAGGGAATCAATTAGTATTTTCCGATGAATATATGTATTTCCCTTTTGCCACCATCCTTTTCTTGCATTATCAAAAAAAGGATCAAATAAATCTTGTCTATTTTTTATTGTCCCTACAGTTTTAGCAATACCAGTGTTTACAAGATAAAGAAAAAACTCTTGCTTAGTTTTAAAACTAAATTCTCTAACAAAATCCATATCAAATTTAGCTAAACCATATCCAATTAAATTAAGAATTTCATAATTCTCATGTTTGTTATTATTAGCTCGGCTCATAAATTTGACTATGAACTTAGAAGAATAAAGTAATAATTTAAATAGTTTTAATATCAGCGATTACATTATATCAAGCAGCATCTAGAATTGCGGGAAAAGCTCTATCCGAAATGTCTGAACGAATGCTAAGTGGAGTTGCAACTGTCTACGGCAGAAACAGTATGGAGTATTCCAAAGCTGGCGGCTCTAATCGAAGACGAAGTAAACAACATAGTTCAAAGGTTACTCCAGTTGTAGCGGTTCTTACTACTCAACCTACTCAAGCTGCAATTGCGAATGCGTCAACTAACGGTAATGGCACAACTCCTCTGCTGCAATAATAATCCACACCTACTTAAACAAGAAATCAGATCCCCGACTTTTTAGAAAAGTCGGGGATCTTTTTGTCGCCAACATTTTGTTATATCGAGGATGCGATCGCCATATAAAAATCTGGGTGTCTTTGCTACATCACGAAAGTTGCCTGGAAGCTCAAGTTTGCTTTGATTTTTAGCTGCGGCGATGTCTGCGACGGGCTTTTCTACGAGAGGCTATGCCAACGCCTACGCTCCCGAATTAGTAGTAAATACCTGAATTCCTGGCACTGTCACATAATCACCATCATCAGTCATAATCTAGATTTGATGACAATAATTTGTCACAACGACAAATAATTAGTCACTGTACATGATTTGTGTCAAACTTGACTATTGAGCAATACTTTCATCAAAGCCGATGATGGGATTTGAACCCACGGCCTGCTGATTACGAATCAGCTGCTCTACCACTGAGCCACATCGGCGTACACAATCTAAGAGTATAACATGATTTAATCATGGTAGATCAAAATCGCAAAAATCGCCTTAACCCTGAACAATACGCCAGCCTCAAAGCAGAAATTGCCGCTCCTTATCGCGGCTTCAGACAATTTATTTACATTGCTTTCGCTGCTTCTGGCTCAATTGGCGCATTTGTCTTTTTCTTCCAAGTGCTTGCCGGACGCAATCTTGAGAGTGCAATACCAAGTTTAGCTCTCCAATTAGGAATCGTTGCCCTAATGGTCTTCCTCTGGCGCTGGGAACAGCGTCGGTAACGAAGCACCCAATCGGGTAAAAATTCTAATTCCTGAAGGGAGAAATTTTAGTGGTTATTTTTTTATTACTTTCTTTTTATATATCTTTATATTCTTCACATTTATTAAGGCTTTGATGAAGATGAAAATATCAAAAGAGAAAAAATAAAAAAATTATTAGGAAATCTCAAAAAGCAAAAATTTCTGAGAAACTAGAAATCGTTGAAACGGGGTCAGCCCATATAAAGACCCTGACCATAAAACCAATTACATTCAAATGGGGTCAGCTATATTTAAAGACCCCAAATTTTATATTTCAAAAACCCTAAAATTAATAAAACTCACAATATTGAAAGCGCCAGACTGATAATTTGTTAGTCTGGCGCTTCAATTTGCTAACTAGTACAGCACGGCGGAAATAAACCACCCTTTTAAGGTATCTAGAATCCTTGCGAATTACGAATTACGAATTACGAATTACGAATTACGAATTACGCGCAGAGGTACTAGGCATTTACTGAACTGTTACCAAATAGGATGAAGGAATTGGTTGGGCACGTCCAGCATTGACAAGTGCTTGATAAACAAAGGCAGCAACTTCGGCTCTAGTCGCTTCACGATTAGGATTGAGTTGCTTCGCTGTGGGATAGTTGACCACTAGTTGCCGTGCAGTTGCCGCAGCAACAGGAGCGATCGCATAATTAGGAATTTGGGCAGCATCGGTGTAAAAGGAAAGGACATTCTGATTACTCGCTGTTAAGCCCAAACCATTAGCTAAAGCGACTAACGCCTGCACTCTGGGAATTTCCTGTTGTGGCTTAAAAGTGCCATCAGGATAACCAGAAACAAATTCACTCTGGTAAGCAGATTGAATTGCAGCGTTAGCCCAGAAATTACTTGGTACATCCTTAAATTTAATGGCTGCACGTTTAGTTGCTGGTGTTAGGGCTTTAGTGACAATAGTGGCGAATTGAGCGCGGGTTACAGGATCATTTGGTTTAAAGCTGCCATCAGGAAAACCAGCAATAATATTTTGAGAAGCTAAAGCTTCGATGTAAGCTTTTGCCCAATAATTTGCTGGCACATCCTTAAAGGCGACAGGCCCTCCAGGCGGTACGTCAACAGTTGCAGCAACGAAATTTACTGAGCCGAAAATCTTTTTCTGATCAATATCGTTGCCAACAGCGAGGATTTGACTGGTTTTTGTGGCGTTGTTCACATCATAACGAGTGTTATTGCGAATAAGATTTCCACCAGGATTTTCATTAGTGCCAAGATCGGGTAGAGCATTGACAGTTGCTATTATTCCATCCCGCTTATTGTTCTGAATAACATTCTTACGCAGTACGGGCTTTGCTGATTCGGAGATATAAAGACCGTCTTGGTTTTGGATGATTTGATTCTCCACAATTAGAGGTGTGGAAGTACCACCGATTGCTAAACCAAAACCAGTATCTTGAAATAAGTTATTCCGAATTTCTCCTTGGGCAGTTCTAGCAATTGAAATCCCGTTGCCTTTGTTTTGCACAAAGAGATTACCTTCAACTGTGGGATTGCCTGTACCCGTGACAAAAACACCCTCTCTGACACTGTTAGTAAAAGTATTGTTTTTGATAATCGGATTAGTTGACTCCACCCACACCCCCGTACCCCGGCTATTTGGGTTGGTGACAGTGACACCTGCGATCGTGGTATCTCGATCGGCAAGCATGGTAATGTCTTGTCTTGCAAAGGTACGACTAGTGTAAAAACCTCCACCTGTAATCAATATCCCCTGACCTTTAGTAGCTTCATCACCCCGCAGTGTTACCCCTGGTTTCAGCAACAACGGGAAGGTTTCGCCACTTTCTTGGTTATAGTTCCCAGGTGCTAACTGAATAACCGCACCTGGTTGGGCTTGACTAAGAGCGAAACTGATGCTTTTGTAGGGTGCAGTTGAGGTAGTACCAGCACCAGCACTATCTACACCAGTTTGTGGATTAACGTAAATCGTTGCGGCTGTTGTTGGAACTTGCGCTGTGAGAGTTGGGGCGATACCTTCTGGGTGACTAGCACCAGCATTAACCTCACCAGGTAGTAATATTGACCCACTAGAAACGACTAACAAAGCTGTTAGTCCGGCTCCCAGGCGTAAAGTATAACTGAGATGACTGCTAGAAAAAAGGCGAAAATTTTTCGCTAGAGCAATGTGAAAACCCCGGTATTTCATTTTTTCCGTCTGTGATGTGATGAATTATGGTCGAATAAGGTTGAAGGTAGCAAGCAGCCTTGTAGCTGCTGTAAAACCCATGCAAAACTATACTGGATGATTAGCAATGATCCAGCTAAATTCCTTAGATAGATCACAGAACTTATACATTAGTTATATTTTTTTATTCAGAAAATTCTACTAGTACACTGTAGCCGAAGTGTGCCTAGCTTTAACAAGGAGTTTTTATACTAAGTCTTGTTAATTGAGATGGCATCTGGATTTTCACCAAGCTAAAGCTGTACTAGGGACTTTCCGCATGAGGCGATGGCTATCGACAAGTCTCTCGCTACTTTATCTAAGCGCTCATCCTGCCTTTACTACAACTATTGAATAATTTATTTTTTTGTATTACCTAAAGCTAGATGCTGTAAATAATATTACTGGAATATCATCACAGTAAAAGCAAAGCTATTGGAAATCAGGAGAAATGCGTTTTAAATTTTTAGGGCTGCGTCGCGCCTTAGTTTTACTAAGTAGTACCTATCTTCTACTTTTATCCACTCCTGCCTTTGCTGCGGAACGAGTAGTGCTAAACTATGGTATTTTCCGTGAATCGCTTTCTGTAGAAGAGCTATCCACCTTTGCCCAAACAGGTGAACTTTCACGTTCACTACGAGTTAATTTTGCTTTGGCGCGACAAGATCCCAAAGTTATTCGTCAGTATTTAACGGAGCCAGTAAAGGTAAACCTTCTATTTTTAGATAGAGTACTAAATAGCTCTATCGGTAATATTATTTTGGATCAAATTAGTCAAGTTATTTATACACCGTCTCGCAGAGCAGACAGGCAGGCTTTGCGGGCCGCTTTGGTACTTTCTGCGAGTCAAGACGGGCAGGTGTCAGTAATCGAAATTATTGAAAATTATCCCACTAACGAAGTGGAAGTTGATGGCAAACGCTTGGAAAGTGCATACCGTCAACTCCGTCGCTTGCAAACAAGCGTACAAGATTTACTTAATTTTTAGTAAGCTAAAGTTTCTAAAGTTTCTCTTAAATACCGTTGTACCTGCTGTTCCAAGCGAATTCCGTGTAATTGAGCATCGCGTTCTAGTTGCCAGCGTTGAAAACCGGAACTAGTGGATATCGCACATTTGAGACTATACCAAATTTCAGTATCAGCAGAAAATTGGCGATCGCTAGAAGCTGGAATTTGAGCCATAGTTCCTCATTCCTTTGTTTTAACTTCAACGGTAATTGGGCATGGGCCATGGGGCATTGGGCATTGGGCATGGGGCATTGGGTATTAATTATTTTCCCTCCCCCTGCCTCCCCTGCCTCTCCTGCTCCCTCACCTCCCCCTACTCTCCTCTCTAGCCCTTTAAAGTGAAATAATATACTTTATGGGCTACTACGAATCTGTATTAATCCTAAACAAAGATTCTAATAACCGGGGCACGATTTGATTAACTCGCACACCTAAAATCGTGAAATCTTGCTTAATCTTTTCTAAAGATAATGGCTCTATGCCAGCGAATTCTGTGTCATTAGTCACTAAAACTCGCATTACACTCACAGGTACTTGTAAAAATAGATTGCTGCCCAAAAAGGCTAACCCCGCAAGCACTAGTGCAACGCTGCGCCATTGTGGAAGAAATTTAGCTGAATTTGCTACTAATGGGGCAATTTGGTAGAGATGCCACAGTACCCAAAGTGATAGTACTGCTGCCACTAATGCCAGGATACGATTTAACTTTGTATTAGTTAAACAGAGAATTTTTCGCTGCCGTTCAGTCAGATTTTCTGGCTTTAGGGCTATTCCTAAAAGAGCAAATATATAAAAAGGACGACGCAATTGCATCCATAGTAGAGGAAGAATGCCAATGGCGGCAACTAAACATAGCTCCATCCAGACTGGCAAAAATGGCTCGCCTACAGACAAAAACAATAAGCAGAGCAGTAAAAAAATAGGCAACGTCGCCAATCCAGCGACATGAATCCACAAAATAGGTTCAGAGCGAAATGAATGCATAATAAAAAGTTATAAGTTAAGAGTTATTAGGAGTTACAAATTAGCAGTCTTTAACTCCTAACTCCTAATTTATTACTCCTAACTTCTAACCATTTTACCCTCAACACTATCTCGTTAAGGTGAGAGTGCGGCGCTTCGTAACCATCTGATAGGATTCGATGATGTCACCTTCAACCCAATCATTGAATTTATCTATGCCGACACCGCATTCATAACCAGCGTTGACTTCGCGAGTATCTTCTTTCATCCGTTTTAGGGAGTCAAGAACGCCTTCAAAGATCACCTTACCGCCACGTCGCACCCTGACTTTGCAGTTGCGAATTAGCTTGCCAGATTGAACATAGCAACCGGCAACAGCACCGCGACCGACTGGGAAGACGGCACGGACTTCGGTTTGGCCCAAGGGTTCTTCGACCAACTCTGGTTCCAAAAGACCTTCCAAGGCATCTTGGATATCTTCTAGGAGTTTGTAGATCACGTTGTATTCTCGGACATCTACACCCGCTTCATCGGCGGCTTGTCTAGCGCCACTGGCAAAGGTGGTGTTGAAGCCAATAATTACAGCGTTACTGGCAGCTGCTAAATCGATATCTGTCTCGGTAATTTCTCCAGCAGTAGCCAACAGCATCCGAATTTGGACTTCGTTTTGTGGGATTTCCTTGAGCGCTCCCACAATGGCTTCTACAGAACCTTGTACGTCTCCCTTCAAGATCAAGTTGAGTTCTTTCAACTCGCCTTCTTGTGCTTGAGCCGACAGGGTTGTAAGGGTAACACGACCTTGTAACAGGCGGGATAGGCGTTGTCTATCGGCGCGCTCGCTAGCGAGCGCTCTGGCTTCTTTTTCGTTCTCGAAGACCTCGAACTCGTCGCCTGCTGCTGGCACAGCACTTAAACCTAGTACCTCAACAGCAAAGGAAGGAGAAGCAATATCTACTCTCTTACCTCTGTCATCTACCATCGCCCGGACTTTACCGAAAGCCGAGCCAGCTACCAAGATATCTCCCACATGCAGGGTGCCATTCTGAATTAGCAAGGTAGCAACTGCTCCCTTGGCTTTATCGAGATGTGCTTCAATTACAGTTCCTTTGGCGGTACGATCTGGGTTGGCGGATAGTTCTGCAACCTCTGCTACCAGCAGAATCATCTCTAAGAGCGTATCCAGGTTTTCACCTCTGATGGCGCTCACGGGAACCATGATTGTCTCACCACCCCAATCTTCTGCGGTCAGACCATACTGGGTAAGTTCTTGTTTAACCCGTTCTGGTTGTGCCCCTTCTTTGTCAATTTTGTTGATTGCAACAACAATTGGCACTCCGGCTGCTTGGGCGTGGCTAACGGCTTCAATGGTTTGAGGACGGACACCATCATCAGCAGCTACTACTAATACGGCAATGTCTGTTACCCGCGCTCCTCTAGCCCGCATCGCTGTAAAAGCTTCGTGGCCAGGAGTATCTAGGAAGACTATCTGCTGTGGTTTGCCCTCATGTTCCACATCCACATGGTATGCACCGATGTGTTGAGTGATACCACCAGCTTCGCCAGCAGCCACTTTTGTTTTGCGAATTGAGTCGAGCAGGGTTGTTTTCCCGTGGTCTACGTGACCCATAATTGTCACGACTGGCGGACGGCGGTGGAGATATTCTAAGTCTTCTGCGCCGACCATTTCTGTAATTTTCCGAGCTTCTGCTTCTCGCTCGACGGTTTCGACTTCTATTTCTAGTTCTTTTCCTACCAGGGTAATTGTGGGAATATCCAGATTTTGGGTGATACTCACCGCCATGCCTTTGAGGAACAGGATTTTTACAATCTCTGTATCGGGAACGGCTAAAACGTCAGACAGTTCTTGCACAGTCAAGGGGCCAGTGATCGTGACCTTTTCGGGACGGTCACGCTTTGTATCGGCTTCTTGTTGTTGGCGACGATTATTGTGATGGTCACGGCTAGAACCAGATTTAGAACCAGGTTTTCTACTTCCTCTAGCAGTTGGGGCGCTAGCAAGGGTTGCCCCTGGCATCTGCACAGGTCGAGTAGCTTTTGGCTTGGGAGGACGGGCAATGGAAAGGCTGACTTGGACGGTGGCTGGTGAGTCGCTATCGTCATCATCCAGTAAATCTTCTTCAAACTCATCATCCAGTATCGGCTTGATCCGCTTACCTTTGACGCCGGCTTTAGCCTTCTCTTTAACTTCGTCAATTATTTCCTCTTCTACCCACTTTTTGCCACCTTTGGTGGGGCGAGGGGGACTTGGGCGTTTCAAATCGAGGAGATCAGGTGTGACGACTGGCTCATCACCCAATCCTTGAGATTTGCCCGCTATTCCTGACATCTGTCTGGGTGGAGTAGCGATCGGCATTGCGGCGGCTACAGCTTCACCAGGGCGTGCTGGTCTGGGTCTTTGCCCTTCTCCTAACTGTGATGGTGGAGATGGTCTATTGCCCCTCTGCTCTGGTCTAGTGGGTGCAGGGGTAGGTCGAGCCTGTCTTTGTGGCGCAGATTGTGGAGATTGGTCAGTTGGTAGTTTAGCAACTCTTGGCTTAATTTGTTCGCGATCGCCTTCGACGGGCCGTTGCCGTTGGTCGCGCTTGAGGATCGGTTTGTCTGCCTGAGATACTTGCTCTTCTGCCACCGGGGCTTCTTCCGCCGCAGGTCTTGGCGGTGGGGCAGCTAATTGCGGTTTGATCGGTTTTTCCGCTTTCGGTCTGGGTGGAACTATTTTTTCTGGTTTTTGGGATGCTGTTTTTTCCGACGCCTGATTTGGATTTGGCGTTTGTTCCAAGTCCGTAACAGGAGGAACAGGAGGTTGCTCTTGAGTCTCAGATTGAGTCCGGGGCACAGGTCGAGTTGGTGCTGCCGGCTTCATGGGTGAGACTGGTGTAGCGAAAGGCCGTGGTGGAGAGGGAGGATTAGCTTCAGACAAGGCAGCTTGGGTATTGGTAGCAACTGACGCCTCTGGGGCGTTGGGGGTAGTATTTCTCAATATTTTGGGTTTGCGTATTTCCAAAATTTGCTGTTTGTGGGGTGCAGCAGGTCGGGCAGATCCGCCGTTTGGCGGTGAGTTTGGCTTATGGTTGGTTGTACGTAGTTCCTTTTTGGCGGAGACATTCGTCGCTGCGAGTTTTTCCGCAGCCGTACGGATGTTTTCTGCCTCGGATTCTGAAATCGTGCTGCTATGACTTTTGACCGAGATGCTGAGCTGGTCGCAAATTGCTAGTAGCTCTTTGTTATCCAAATTCAATTCCTTTGATAATTCATAGATTCTAACTTTGCCGTTGTTCATCCACTCTTCCCCTTTAATTTACAGTTTTAGCGGATGGTTGCCTGGTTTGCGACATCTCCATCCTTGGATTACTGTTTTTAGACTGCCGTTCAGTTTTTGCCGGTGCCTCCAATCAGGAAAGAGAGATGTTTCGGTTTAATAATGGCATCCCCACCAGGAATGATGGTTGAGGGACACCCATAAAAATTTTTTAAATAAAAGATTTTTATAGGAACCCCTGACGCCGAACTGCGCCTAAGCGCTACCAGGTTGCCATTTTGTAGTTTCTTGTTTTGGTGATTCTGAGCCTTCCACAACACAATCGATTACATCTTGTTCTGGGAATCTTGCCTCGCCCCTCTTAATTATTTGGAGAGCCGAAGCCTTTTACACCCATTTACTATTTTGGCACTAACCTTAACGATCAACAGAGGGTGTCATGAAAGCGCGACTTCGGCTTTCGCACTATTCCTTTGATGATGACGTCACGAAGTTGTTCCAACTAAATTTGGTTTTGGGTATTGGTGCGGGCTAGACGTTGCGACAAGCTTTGGTACAGTGTTTCTGGCACTGATGCATGTAGCGATCGCCCTAGTCGATTTTTTTTTTGAGCTGCTTGTAGGCAACTCGTTTGCGGACAAATATAGGCAGAACGCCCCATGCCCTGATCTAATTGTACCTTTCCCGATGGAAAGACGCGGACAATCCGCCAAAACTCATCTTTTGAGCCTACTTTCCGGCAACTAACGCAGCGCCGATAATTTGGTTTCATCGGTTCTCTGTGATCTTAGTCCAGCATTCTGGGTGTAAAAATAAGTTTTTTATTACTATTTTTTACTTATACCAAGGCATCTTTCAGAAAATAATCTTTGAGACTCGGACTACAATCAACATTATCAAAACTTTACAAGGTTTATCAATTACTCGTCGTCGCTAGTATCAAAAGTATCCTCCTCTTCTAATTCTTCCTGATTTTCATCTTCTAATTCTTCCTCAAACTCAAGCTCATCTTCGTCTGATTGATATTTTGCTCTTACAGCCGCAAATTTCTCATCCTCTCCTGCATAGTCGTATTTAGCTTTGTCTTTGATGTCTATTTTCCAACCAGTCAGACGGGCTGCCAAACGGACATTTTGTCCTTCTTTCCCAATGGCTAAACTAAGTTGGTCTTCAGCCACGAGTACATGAGTTTGCCGGGATTCTGGATCCATCAAGCGTACTTCATCCACCCGTGCTGGACTTAAGGCATTGGCAATATATGTTGCTGGATCTGGCGACCAACGAATTACATCTATTTTTTCACCGCGTAATTCGTTGACTACCACTTGAATTCGCGATCCCCTGGCTCCGATACAAGCGCCAACTGGGTCTACATCGCGATCAAGGGTATCTACTGCTATTTTAGTCCGGGGGCCGACATAACGGGAGGGGGGGTTTGCCTCCCTAGCTACGGCAACTATCCGTACCACTTCATCTTCAATTTCTGGGACTTCGTTGGCAAATAGATAAACCACCAAACCAGCATCAGCGCGAGACACAAGTAACTGTGGCCCTCGTTGCTGACCTTGGGAGACTTTTTTGAGATACACCTTGAAGGTGGCATTTGCCCGATAATTATCGTTGGGCAGCTGTTCCCGCTTCGGTAATTCGGCTTCTACTTCTGGCTGACCAAAGCCACTGCTAACTGCCAGAACCACAGACTGCCTCTCAAACCGCAGGACTCTTGCTTGCAGGACAGTTCCTTCTAAATCTTGGAACTCTTCTTGCACCATTTGGCGCTGTTGATCCCGCAATTTTTGCGCCAATACCTGCTTAGTTTGCATCGCTGCCATCCGACCAAACTCTCCTTGATCGGGAGTCACATCCAGCACCACAGAGTCCCCTAACTGCGCTTCGGGAGCTACTTGTTGAACTTCCTCTAGGGAAATCTGATGGTCTGTGTTATTGACTTCTTCGACAATAGTTTTGGTAGAAAGAACGCGAAATCCTTCTCCGTCAATATCGAGTTCTACTTCAAAATTCTCAAAATAATCTTCGTCAAACTGTTTGCGCTCTAAATTTTGGGCGCGACGATAACGTTCGTAGCCTTTAAGTAGTGCTTCTCTAATAGCTGATTGAACTGCAAGACGGGGTAAATTCCGCTCATGACTTATACTTTCAATTAATTCTTTTAATCCAGGTAAAGTAACCATTGACATAAGCAATCTCCTTTAAAAATTAGGGAGTGGGGACTGAGCATTGGGCATTGGGTATGGGGCATGGGGCATGGGGTATTGGGTGCAAAGGCAAAAGACTTGCAGCAACTTACCCTCTGCTCCTCTGCTCCTCTGCTCCTCTGCTCCTCCAATCCCTTAGCCCCTAGTCCCTAGTCCCTAGCCTCTAATCACTCGTTTATCGGCGCTCGTCTAGCTGCACCTTAGTAATTAGGGAACGGGGAATTTCGACTACACGACCTTTTTGGTTTAAGTAAAGTGCTGTCTCATCACGGCGAATCAACTGACCAATCCACTCTTGTTGTCCGTCGTAGGGTGGCGAAGTGGAGATGATGACAGGAAATCCTTTAAAGGAAATAAACTCCCTGTCTGTTACCAGCTGCCGCGAAATACCAGGACTAGAGACTTCCAAGACATAGGCATCTGGAACGATTTGGGCAGCATCTAAGGAGGCTTCTAAAGCACGGCTCATCCTCTCACAATCATTTAACCCGGTGTCTTGCTCAGGATTGCGAATGTCTACGCGCAACACTGGTGGACTTTGGTTAGTGTGAAAAACTACGCCAACCACTTCCAATCCCAGTTCTTCTGCCACTGGTGTCGCCAAATCAATAATTTGTGGAACTAAAGGATGAGCCATGAGAAAATTCAATAAAAAAAGTGGGCACTGACCCACTTCCTGCGATAGGTATATCTTCCAAGAAGTCTTGTGACGAACCAATAATGATTCGCCTAATTCGAGTTTAGCGCATTTATTGGATAGTCAATAGTGATTGGGGATTGGGGATTGGGCATGGGGCATTGAGCATAGTTATTCTCTCTGTTTCCCTTGCCTCCCCTGCTCCCTGCTCCCCCTGCCCCCTGCTCTCTCATCTTTGCACTACTGCTGGAACTGATATATGTGTTCGTAACTGCCTGGTTTGCTCGATAATTTGGTCTATGTCTTCTTGGGACAAACGTTGGACGTAGTTAAGTTTGATTTCCTCTAAGAAGTCAAAAAGTAAACTTTGAATTTCTGAAAGTACGTGTTTTTCCTTTATTTCAGATCCCAAGGCATCGCTGAAGCTTTGTACAAGTTGACTGGTGAGTTTTGCACCAACAGGGTCTTCAACAGCGCTAACTAAAGTTTTGTAAAGATTAGTTGTGATTTGAGTAGCTAATTGTTCGCTTAACTGAGTTTGGGCTTGTCCCACGCCAGGGAGGTTTTGGAGGTTGCGGTAGACGGGTACTTGATGGAAGACGGTTTCAATGTTGTGGCGCAACATGGCAATGATTGCAGGTTGGATTTCGGGTAGCACTTGGTAGACAATTGTTTTTACCAAAAGACCTGCGATCGCTTCCACTTCATTTACATTATTAATATCTATGTAGGGACGTAAATTTTCTTGTTGCGAGAGCCAGCGCGTTAACTCACCCTTCTGTATTGAACCCTGAACCTGATTAATTACTCTCACCACTACAATTTCTGTGAGTTCTTCGGCAAAATTAGCGACAATCCCCTGATTAATTTGTTTTCGCAGTGGATGCAGATTCAATAACCGCACTTGATCGAGGCGAATTAATACAGGTAAGATTCGCAGCCACCGCCAAAATGGCAGTAGTAAAAATAGGTCGTACCAACGCCATAATAGTGCTTCCAACCAGCTAAAACCAGGATGTTGGCGTCTGATAAAGAAAGTACGCCCTAGCAATTCTAAGCCAAATAAAATCACAAAGGGTAAGTCAATAATCCAGAAATTATCAACAAATTCGCCATTTTCACCGATTTGGCGGAAGTAGTTAGAGGCAATCAGAGGGCGGATGCTCTCGTTAAAAAAACTAATTTGTTGATCCCAGCCATTTTTTGATAGATATGGCTGACTCCAAAAAGTGGCAAAGGACTGTTTTGCAGATTCATTACCGATGTGCGATCGCATCCGATTTTTGATTTTTTCCAGAGTCCCACTCTTATTCACTCCCGCAAACGGGTTAGTGTCAACCATTTCGTTGCTAAGACGCCTTATTTCCTCTAGTCTGCTATTTACCTGAGGCGACTGTAACCCTGTTTGGCTGACTTGTTCTTCTAATGCCTTTACTGTTTCTAGATAATTTTTTGTGTCTCGATGAGGTTCAATACCTTTTATTGGGTCATAAATCTGAATAATTTGAGGAAGTTTTCGTAAGTAGGAATCTCGCCAAGGTACGTAACTTAAGTTAAACAAAACTAAACCTAAATTTACGGTGGCAGTAATTGCCATAATTCTTTCAAACCAAAGATTCCGCTGCTTAGAAGATTTTATATTTTTCATGTTACGTCATATATTATACATTCCGTAATTACCTTATCTCTAAGTTGACACAGGTGACAAATATATGCACTACTGTAATTTAGTGTTCAAGGGGTGTATTCGATTCAAATAATAACCTCTACATTGCTAATACAAGATACTCCTTTCGATGGATGACACAAAATGATTTTTGTTGTTCAAATAAAACTTGAAAAAATAAATCATAAATTATTCAAAAAATATTAAAAAATAGCGAAAAAAGTTATTAAACAAACTTAAAATGCAGCTGTTAATGTTTATAATCCTGCTGATTTAACCCAAAGGAGTTTTGAGTATGTGGTGTGGGTTTAGAAAATCAAGCGCGACCTTTGCTGTTACTTGCCTGATAACTGCTAGCATGGTAAGTGTAGACACAGGTTTCGCAGCTCCTCAAAGTAGCTATACACCAGAGCAATTTCGTTCTGTGTTGCGAGGATTAGGCTATAACGTCAAGGTAACAAATAGCCCTTTGACGGATGAAGCAACTAGAAAGGCGATTCGTGAATTTCAGACTGGTTATAAGCTAAAACCAGTTGATGGGATAGCAGGGCCAAAAACCAAAGATTTTGCTGCTAACATCGTTCGAATTTTAGAAGCAAATTTAAATGCAGTAGTAAAACCAAATCCTCCCCTTGCGCGCAATCATTTGTATGATTCCCGCACGGAAGCAGTGGTGAAGGAGTACCAGAAGAAATATCAGTTGTCAGAAACTGGTATTGCTAATTTAGCACTCCGCCAAAAGCTGAATGAAGAAGCAAAGACAGTGTTCAGTCAGCCAACACCAACACCGGGAGCTACGCCAACACCGGGAGCTACACCAACACCGGGAGCTACATCAACACCGCGAACTACGCCAACACCGCGAACTACGCCAACACCCGGAGCTACCCCAACACCCGGAGCTACCCCAACACCCGGAGTTACCCCAACACCCGGAGCTACCCCAACACCCGGAGTTACCCCAACACCCGGAGTTACCCCAACACCCGGAGTTACCCCAACACCCGGAGCTACCCCAACACCCGGAGTTACCCCAACACCGGGAGTTACGCCAACACCCGGCGTTACCCCAACACCCGGAGTTACGCCAACACCCGGCGTTACCCCAACACCCGGAGTTACCCCAACACCCGGCGTTACACCCTAGTGCCTACCAAAAACTTCTACCTCGAAACCTCTCAAGTCATCTGATTTGGTTCTTCTAAGGGTCTGCCCTTGGGCATAGGTAGAATTGGGCGGGGGTCATTGTAAGGCATAGGAATGTACTGGACGCTGGGTCGGCCTCCTTGGGGCTGTGGGTACAAATCCATAAGATCATAAATAGAACGGGGCAGTCCGACAGTTACGGGCAGCCCCATTTCTGTTGCTTCTTCTATAGTTATCGGATAGTCATGGGTGACACGCCCGGTTGTCAAGGCTTCGATAATCGGCTCGATATTTTCTGGCAGAACTTTTTGTTTGGGTATACTGTCTTTTAGCAAAGTCCTTACAAATCTCTGTACCTGCTGTATTGCTTTGCGTGAAAGATCGGCCATAATGAGAGTTTGATCATCAATCTCACCAATGGGTTTGTCTTCAACTACTTTCAAGATACTCGCTGCGGGGTAGTTACCCAATTGGGGATCAACTGGCCCCAAAACAGCGTTAGCATCCATAATAATTTCATCAGAGGCGAGGGCAAGCATTGTACCGCCACTCATGGCATAGTGGGGTACAAAAACTGTAACTTTTGCCTGGTGGCGAATTAATGCTCTGGCGATTTGTTCCGTAGCCAAAACCAAACCACCAGGAGTGTGCAAAATTAAGTCAATCGGCACATCTGGCGGTGTGAGGCGAATTGCTCGCAATATTTGTTCTGAATCTTCGATAGTAATGTAGCGAGATAAAGGAATTCCTAAGAAGCTAATAGACTCTTGGCGGTGAACCAGCAAAATTACCCGACTTTTACGTTCCTGTTGAAATTGTTGTAAAGCACGTAAGCGCCGATATTCTACCTGACGTTTTTGCCAAAGGGGTTGCAAAGAAGTCAAAAGGAGAAAAATCCAGAATAAATCACCAATACCAAAGCCCATAAATATTAATTCTTGTTCAAAAATAACGCTTGCCGTCATTATTGTCACAAGTTTTGGGCGATCGCAGGTCTATCTATAGGTTTAAAACTTTCAAACCACACTAAGTAAAAATATTATTAATTATGAATTACGTAGCTTGCTTCTCACCGGAGGCGAGTATTACAAATTACTTATGATTCCCGCCGCCAAATCTTTATAGTATCGTCATCACCACCGCTAACTATAGTTTGACCATTGGGACTGAAGGCGACGCAACGAACATAGCTAGAATGCCCTGTAAGCGTGCTGATTTCTCTACCACTGTGTAAATGCCACAGTTTAATAGTGTTGTCCCAACTGCCACTAGCGAGAAATTGCCCATCCTGGCTAAAAGCAACTGACCAAACTGAATCAGAATGACCAATGAAAGTACGAATTTCTCTGCCTGTATTTACATCCCACAATTTAATTGTGTTGTCACCACTGCCACTGGCGATAATTTCCCCATCCTTGCTGAAGGCGATACAGTTGACGAAGAAAGAATGACCTAATAATGTGCAAATGTTTCTGCCTGTGTATACTTGCCATAATTTAATGGTGTAATCGGTACTGGCACTAGCCACAAGCTGTCTATCTTTGCTATTCGTTGCAGGCGTTGTTGGAGAATAGGCAACTGACGAAACTGAGTCAGAATGGCCTATGAGAGTTTGGGTTTCTATACCTGTGTGTACTTGCCAAAGTTTAATTGTACAGTCAACACTGCCACTAGCTAGAAACTTGCCATCTGGACTAAAGGCAACGGAATTCACCCAATTAGTATGACCAGTGAGAGTGCGAATTTCTTTGCCTGTGTTTACATCCCACAATTTAATGGTGTTATCCCAACTCCCGCTAGCTAAGATTTCCGCGTTCAGGTCTGCAACTCCCACAGATTTGCCTGACTCCCCTTGATAAGAAAGTTTTGAAGAGATTGGGCTAAAAGCGACAGAATGAACCATACTGGTATGACCAGAAGACCAACGACCGAGTTGACGCACTAGCTTGCCAGTACCCAGTTGCCAAAGTTTAATAGTATGGTCATTACTACCACTAGCAATTAATTGCCCGTCTGAGCTAATGGCGATCGCATGAACCATACTAGAATGACCTTTGAGGGTCTGTACACATTGCCAATTCTGTTGATTTAATACAACAGGTGGAGGCGGTTTAAGTTTAGGAGTTATCGCCAAAGTCGATGATATTGGTGTTATGTTCTTGCCAGTATCAGGGCCCAATAAATCCAACCACTCTTGCACAGACTGGGGACGATAAGTTGACTCCAAATCCATGCCGCACATAATAGCCTGATTTACCCTGTCGCTGATCTTAGGATTAAAATATTGTGGTGGTTCTAAATTAACGTTGTGACGTCTATCATCTGCACTCGTCGGTATAACTGCGGTAAGCAAATTATACAAAGTAGCAGCTAAGGCATAGATATCAATGTATTCTCCTCGTGGCGCTTCTGATTCATACTGTTCAGGTGGGGCAAAACCAGGAGTACGATACACTGTATGCCTTTGAATCATATTTGGAATAAATTCTCTAGCGATGCCAAAGTCTATCAGCACTGCTTCTGATTTATCAATGCGGATCATAATATTACGTGGTTTAAGATCCCGATGCAGTAGGCCTTTGGAGTGAATTAACGTCAAAGCATCGCCAATTTGTCGAATGTAAAGTAGCGCTTCTGCTTCTGATAGCACCCCCATTCGTCTCACGTACTGTCCTAAGTCTTCGCCTTCGATGTACTCCATTACCATGCAAGGCAAATTTCCGTCATCAAAGATGGTTTCTATCTGTACTATATGAGGATGGTGACACACAGCTAGCCGAACTGCTTCATCACGGAAGTCTTGCCGTAACTTGTTTCGGTGAAGTATCCAGGCCGGGTGATTTAGGATTTCTTCTTTGAGGGTTTTAATCACTCGCAGTTGATTCTGTTGATTTCTGGCAAGATAAGTAATGCCAATTCCGCCTTCGCCTAGTTGGCTTTCAATAATGTAGCGTCCACCGAATAAAGACTTTCCCGCATTCCACACCATTAGTAATATTTGACAATTCCTGGTATTTATTTTGGCACGGTATCAGAACAGCCAACACAATTTTTGGAAATTCAATTTTGTTTTGTTGATGTAGCTTTTTAAAATTAGTTACTTAGAAAGCATTTTCAATAACCTCAATAATTACTAATATAGAGTTGGGTATACCCTATTAGTTTTAGCTAAACTATACCTTTACATCAAAATTTTATTTAATTACTCATGCTAAAGTGAACGATAACTTTAGCGATATTTGGTCATAATAGTTTGACTTGTAGGTAACGTGAAATTATGCTAAAGAATCTGAAGCTGAAACAAAAATTTACAATTTTGCTACTGGTAATTCTGACGTTTGGTCTGAGCTTGAGTGGATTTGCTCTTTCTTCTCTGCTCAGAGAGAATGCTAAACAAGATATTAGCTCAACAGGTCTTATGCTCATGCAAACCATGAGTTCTGTTCGTCACTACACCAATACTCAAGTTAATCCAGAGCTGGCTGATAAATTGGAAACTGAGTTTTTGCCCCAAAGTGTTCCTGCATACTCAGCACGGGAAATATTTGAGATTTTACGGAAAACACCAGACTACCGTGACTTTTTTTATAAAGAAGCAACTCTCAATCCTACAAATCTTCGGGATAAAGCTGACGGTTTTGAGACAGAAATTGTAGAAAGGTTCAGAAATAAATCAGACCTTAAAGAAGTAAGTGGATTTCGCTCAATTCCTGGTGGCGATGTCTTTTACATTGCTCGTCCGCTACCAATTTCTGAAGAAAGCTGTCTAAAGTGTCATAGTGTACCTGAAGCTGCACCTCAAAGTATGATTAATCTTTATGGTACAGCTAATGGATTTGGGTGGAAGCTGAATGAAATTGTCGGCGCTCAGATTATTACAGTACCAGCAAATAACGTCATCAATAAAGCTCATCAGTCTTCCCTACTAATTATCCTAATTGTATCAACTATTTTTATAGCGACTATCCTGTTAGTCAACTTGTTCTTAAATCGACAAGTTGTAATGCCTCTTAAACGTATGACTCGTGTAGCCGAAGAAGTTAGTACCGGGCATATGGAAGTTGAATTTGAGCAGATGTCTAATGATGAAATTGGTAATTTAGCTAAAGCCTTTAGACGGATGCAGTTAAGCTTGGAAATGGCAATGAAAAGAATCAAACGCACTCAGGGAAGTGTAGGGGAGTAAAATAATTCGTAATTCGTAATGACGCTCTCCAGGTTTCGGGAGGTGTTACAGGCAGACTGCGTAGCTTGCTTCTTTGCAGGAGTAAGTGAACTAGCTACAGCTACGCTAAGTAATTTGCGTAATTCAGTTTTATGTCAGAGATTTAAACACCGCCACAAAACTGGCCGCGTTTATTTGCTCTTTGCTTAACCCTCCAGAATTAGTTAAACAATTCAAAATACTCTCTCAATCAACAGTGGTCTAAATGTTTATGAGAATAAGTTTTTTTTGAATTCAAAAGCTGCTTGAAAGTCAGGAATTTCGTTGGCTATTAGTTCAACAAATTGGTCAGGTGAAATGTAAGGATTTTGAGCTAATATTTCTTCCATAACTAAATTTGCTATTGGTCCGATATGGTAAGCTAACTCTTGGTGACAATGTTTGATAAATGTTGGTTGGAGCGAAGATTGTTGTTCTTTAATTCGCCCATTTTGCATAACAGCCGGTGAAGTAGGTGAATTAAAAATTGTTTCTTCAGGTGGTTGCTTATGTGACTGCGATATTGCCGACATAGCCTGAAATTCAGGATTAAATATCGTTGCAGGCAAATCATCAAGCATAATTGCAGGAGACATTACCACTTCTGGTTTTGCAATACGCTCTAAACTTATAAGAACTTCCCTAGCTGTTTGGTATCGCTTGTTAGGTCTATCTGCCAACATCTGATCGAGTACTTGAGCGAAATCATCACTAACATAAGAATAATAACGCCAGTTCCATTCTAAGGAATATTGATCCATTAGTAAGGATGGATCTCTACCTGTGAGTAATACAATAGCTGTCACTCCCAAAGCATAAAGGTCACTAGAAGGGGAACATAAGCCCAAGCTAATCTGTTCGCGGGGAGCATATCCCACTTTGCCGACAAGGGACATTTTGCCAACAAAGGTTACCTGGTGATTGGGATTTCTCCCTTCATTCATGTCAGCAATTTGCTTGCCTACACCGAAGTCAATCAGCACTGGCAAATCATTGCCATCAGGTAACATGATATTATCAGGTGAAATATCTCTATGGATGATGTTATGTTGGTGGACATACTCCAAAACAGGCAGCAGATTTTTTAGCCACTCTATAACTTCCTCTTCAGAGAAGTTTCTTCCTTGACGTTGAAGTTCTCCTAGCAGTCTAGAATATGTTTTACCATCAACATACTCTTGTACTAGGAATAATCGACCATCTCCTTCAAAGCAAGCCAAAAACTTGGGAATTTGAGGATGTTGCAATTGATGAAGAATTTTTGCCTCTCTTTTAAATAAGTTGCGATATTGTTCTAGTCCACTCTCACCTGTGCCTATGGGCGCAAACTCTTTGAGAACACAAGCTTCATTAAAGCGGCGAGTGTCAAAGGCCAAGTAAGTTCGCCCCAATCCTCCCTGTCCCAGAAGTTTTTGGATAATATAGCGGTTATCGATTAGAGTTCCAGCAGCTATTTCTGGTTTTGTCATAGGGGACTGTGACATCTCATCGCACTCCTAGCGATTTTATTATTGATAGATTATTCAGTTTGCTGAAAGTCAGAAACTCTAGCAGATAAAGGCTTATAACATCCTTAAAATTGAGATTATCATCACTGTCAAGACAAGGAAATACACGTTTCTACAATCTTTTGACGGTCTTTTGTGACCAAATAGACAATTGTTACCTGAGTAGTTTGATCTTACTACTCTACTCATACTTACGTATTTTAGCAGCCGTAACATAACCAGTGTCTGCGGTAATCTCTGCGACTGTTCTGGGCATCGCCTTTGGGATTGGCAGATAAACCACATTTTACCCCTAATAACTCAATTGGCACGCACTGAGCTTTGGAACAGTAAGGATATAGTGTGATATCATATTTATCCGGAAAACCTGAGTTTACTATAGACCTGCCGAAAAAATTATTATATGTATTTCAAGTGCTGAATATGCGATCGCTCTCAAAAGTTAATCTTTTTGGGGAGCGATCGCATGAATAGACAGGTACTTTTCACTTAGAATTTAATAACCCGCAACTTGGATTAATAAGTGCGTTACGTTGTGGCGTTAACACTTATTGTTTTATTTCTCTAACCGCTAATTACAGCGATCGCATCAATCTCTACTAACACATCTTTAGGTAAGCGCGATACCTGCACACAAGCCCGCGCAGGGGCTGTATCTTCAGGAAAATATTTAGCATAAACAGCATTCACGGCTGCAAAATCATTCATATCAGCTAGAAATACAGTGGTTTTGACCACATCTTGAAAAGTCGCACCAGATGCTGTCAGGATGGCTTCAAGGTTAGCTAATACTTGCTCGGTTTGTTTTTTGACATTATCAGTGTAGACGACATCACCAAGGCGGGGATCGATGGCAATTTGTCCAGCTACAAATACAAATTGACCTGAAGCTGCGATCGCTTGATTATAAGGGCCAACTGGAGCCGGTGCGTTATCAGTATTAATTACTTTACGGGTCATAGGTATCACTTTCTCTAACGATGTTTCTTGTTTACCGATTTCCGCTTCAGAAGCGATCGGCTTGTAGACTTCTCCATCTGGCATTATCGCACCAGTTAGGTCAGCATCTTTAAAGGTTGCCCCGTAGACATCTGCCCCAGTTAAATCAGCCCTTCTCAAATTTGCTCCATCTAAATTTGCTCTGGTTAAATTTGCCCATCGCAAATTGACTTTTTCTAAATTTGCTCCTTGGAGTAATGCTTTTGTAAGGTTTGTACTTTGAAGAGATGCTGCTGCAAAATCTATGTCAGCCAAATTTATGCCTGAGAGATCAACTTTGTTCAGATTCGCTCTATGAAATATACTTCCTTGGAGTTTGGCACTTTGCAATATTGCCTCAGTTAAGTTAGCCAGAGTAAAGTTTGCTCTAGTTAAGTACGCTTGGCTAAAATCTGTCTCAGTTAGATTAGCTTTACTGAGATTAGCTTCAGCTAAGGAAGCGGCAGTCAGGTCTGCACTACTAAGAGTTGCTCCAGTTAAATTTGCAGTATCTAGGTTTGCATAAATTAATTTTGCACTACTTAGGTCTACATCTATCAAGTTTGCCTGTTCTAAGTTTGCATGATTCAAATTTGCGCTGTTCAAAATTGATCGACTTAAGTCAGCACCACTGAGGTCTGCCCAATAAAATATTACTGAACAAGCACTCACCGAATTTAACTTTGTATCTGTTAGAGACGCGTTAGTGAGATTTGTACTATTAAGTTTTGCTTGGGTTAAGTTTGCTCCACTTAAATCAACTCCAGTCAAATTTGCATTGTGTAGGTCTATCTCACTGTGGTCTGCACCTTTAAGATTTTCTTGACTTGCATTTACTGCATGAAATTTCCGTTCTCCTGCGGCGTATTTATCCAACAGTGTCTCAGCATTCATAATGCACCTTTAAATACCACTGACACAGTATAATCACAGAAACTTTGTGCCACAGGTATTCCTCTCCACTCTTGCTTTGCGTCCTTTGCGGTTCGTCCCTCTTACCCCAACCTTGGACGTATCCCATAATGCCGATATCGCCAATAATCCCGCAAAATGCGATCGTGGTCAAAACATAAATTACCAGGCACACGCCAATACTCAAAAACTCCTACACCTTTAGCATCATCCCCAGCCACAGGTTCACCCGTCGCTGTCGCCAAAAACACAATGCTAATAGTATGCTGACGCGGATCGCGATTGGGATCAGAATACACCAGTAATTGTTCAACTAACTCTACCTGCAAACCCGTCTCTTCTTCAGCTTCCCGTCGGGCCGCCACTTCAACCGCTTCCCCATAGTCAACAAAACCACCAGGAATAGCCCAACCTAAGGGTAGATTATGTCTTTCAATTAACACTATTGGCCGATGAGGTCGATCTACTAGTTCAATGATGATATCAACTGTTGGTGCAGGATTTCGGTAAGTCATAATTATTTAGTCATTGGTCATTGGTCATTAGTCAAGAGTAAAGGACAAATGACTAAGGACAAAAATGAGTTTACTTGATTTACCTTGCAAATACTGTTCCGTGATAAATTCGATGCGATTGGCTTTGCCACTGCCCCTTGGGCGATCGCATCGCGTGTCCATCAGACAATTGCTCCCTCTAATAATTCAGGTTGCTTATGCCTTTTCCTAGATCCAGTGGTATTTTGCTGCATCCTACTTCCTTTCCCAGTCGATTTGGCGTTGGAGATTTAGGCTTAGAAGCCTATCGCTTCATCGATTTTCTTAAAGATACCCATCAACAATATTGGCAAGTTTTACCTTTGGGTCCCACTGGATATGGTAATTCCCCCTATATGTGCTACTCGGCAATGGCAGGAAATCCCCTGCTGATTAGCCCAGAAAAACTGCGAAACGAGGGTTTGCTATCTGAAGAAGACTTTGCTAATTTACCAGGATTTCCGGTAGAAAAGGTAGATTTTGACCAGGTTGTGCCGATTAAGATTGGGCTGCTAAAAAAAGCCTGTGAAAACTTTAAAGTAAATGCTACGGACATCCAAAAAAACGAGTTTGCTGGTTTTTGTGAGAGTAAAGCCTATTGGCTAGATAATTACGCTTTATTTATGGCGTTGAAAGATGCCCACGAGAATGCAAGCTGGCACACATGGGAACCAGAATTTGTCAAGCGTAAACCTGAAGCATTAGCTGAAGTCCAAGATCGGCTCAGTGGAGATATCTTTTATTACAAGTTCGTTCAATTTGAGTTTTTCCGGCAGTGGTCAGAACTGAAAAGCTATGCCAATATGCGCGGTATAGATATTATCGGCGATATCCCGATCTACGTATCTCACGATAGTGCTGACGTGTGGGCACATCCCGATATCTTTTGCTTAGACGAAGAGACAGGAGTTGCTGCCCAAATGGCAGGAGTTCCACCAGATTACTTCAGCTCCACCGGTCAATTGTGGGGCAACCCGGTTTATAACTGGCAGGAATTACAAAAACAAGACTTTAAATGGTGGGTACAACGCTTTGAGGCAATGCTGGATTATGTAGATATAATTCGCATTGACCACTTCCGCGGCTTCGAGGCTTATTGGTCAGTAGCCAAAGGCGAAGAAACTGCCATGAATGGCAAATGGGTGGAAGCGCCTGGAGATGCTTTTTTTGAAGTGATTAGGCAGAAGTTGGGCAAGCTACCTGTCTTGGCAGAAGATTTGGGAGTAATTACACCAGAGGTAGAAGCACTGCGAGACAAGTATGAATTTCCTGGGATGAAGGTTTTGCAGTTTGCCTTTGGTTCTGATCCCGGTAATCCATTTTTACCATTTAATTACCCGCGAAATGCTGTAGTTTATACCGGGACTCACGATAACGACACAACTGTAGGCTGGTTTAATTCAGCTAGCGACTACGAAAAGCAAAATCTGTTGCTTTATTTAGGTTGTATTAGTCCTGAAGGCATCCACTGGGATTTAATTCGTCTAGCTTTGAGTTCCATAGCCAACCAAGCAATTATTCCCTTGCAAGATGTTTTGGGATTAGGAAACGAAGCGCGGATGAATTTTCCTAGTGTTGCTGAGGGTAACTGGGAGTGGCGCTATCAAGCAGAAGCGTTGACACAAGAATTAGGCGATCGCTTAAAAGTTCTGACCAGACTAAATGGACGCGCCCCGGAAGGGCAATAAAGGCAGGGGGAGCAGGGGAGGCAGGGGAGGACAAGGGGGACAGAGAGAATAACTATGCTCAATGCCCCATGCCCTATGCCCTATGCCCCATATTTCAAAACTTAGGTTTTGCAGCAATCCTAACTTCTTCCTCTTTCCCTGGCTCTCCCATTTTCTTGGCTTTTTCCTGATTGACGCTCATTAAAACACCACCAGCATTATCAGTTTTCACTGTGAGTTGTTCTTGAGCTTTCCAAATTCGGTGAGTTCCCTCTGGGAGAGTACCCTCAAACTCGGTTTTGCCATCGGCTACTACCCGAATCCAAGATGACGCTTTTAAAGTGACACCAATCTGTACAACCTGTCCCTGTTGTGCGCCGCTAAGAGTGTCGCTTACAGGTTGAACTTTTAATGAATCTTTTAGTTGGGCTACTTCTGGTTTAACACCGGACTTATGTTTTATGTATGGCTGATTTTGGCTATTACTTGCTTGTAGTACCGCACTATTTAATAACTGAGATAAGCCATTTACAGAGCATACAATTAGCAATATGTAAAGAAAATAAAGGTGAATCGGACGTAGTTGCTCAAGGGGTGAAGTATTCCCCATGCTTTGACGGTTCACTTGTGCAGAACTGATTGGAAAAGTGCCAGAAAATTCTACTCCATTCAAGCCTAGTGCATCGGCAAATTGTCTGATTAAACCCTGTATATAGACTGGTTCTGGCAGATCATTTAAATTACCTTCTTCGATCGCCTGCAATAATCGCTGGGGAATCCTAGTTAATGCAACCATTTGCTCTAGAGATAGACCCTGTTCTTGACGCAATGCCCAAAGTTGAGCGCCCATTTCTGCCAACTTTTCGGCTCGTTGTTGCTCTAATGAAATTGATGGCTGGTGGTTATTCTTCTTTCTTAGCCATTTCATGCCTACTGACACTCCTTAACTCCACTGAATCTTTAATAGGTTTTGTTATCTGCTCTTGCAAAAAGTGAATCTCGTGATCCTTGAGGGAACGATATTTACCCTCTTCCAAAAAAGGTTCTTTTGGAGTTTGTAATTGAATTGAACCGATAGCAGTCCGATGCAGCTTGATTACTGGGTATCCTAACTGTTGAGCTATCCGGCGAATTTGGCGATTTCTTCCCTCCTGCAACACTATTTCTAAAAAGCTTTGCTCGGCACGATGTTCTATTAGCTGTACCTTAGCGGCCCTGGTTTTTCTACCGTCCAACATCACACCCTGACGCCACATTTGCAGTACTGATTCTGAAGGGTGTCCTTCTACCAAAACACGATATGTCTTGGAAATACTGTGACGGGGATGGGTTAGTCCAAATGTCAGATTTCCGTCATTAGTCAGGATTAATGCTCCTGTAGAGTCTGCATCTAAACGCCCAACTGGGTGAATACCTGTACCGTCCCGTAATTCTTTCGGTAGTAGATCCAGAACTGTTGGTCTGCGGTGAGGGTCGTAGCAAGTCGAAACCACACCTGCTGGTTTATGTAGCAATAAATATATTAAAGCCGGACGCTGCTTTTTAGATACAGGCTTACCATCAATTGCGATCGCATCTTTTTGGGGATCAACCTTTTGACCTAAATGTGCCAATACCCCATTGATTTGCACCCGTGAGTGCCTAATCATTTCTTCGGCTTCACGGCGTGAGGCGATACCCCATTGAGCAAGAATTTTTTGTAATCGTTCCTCCATCTGGAATTACTTATTTACTGTTAACAATTAAATGATATTTGCATTTTGTTGCGAGTAGGCATAAATGTTACATTTAAGACTTGTTTGATTTATCAATAGAAGGCAGCAGGCAGTGACCCTCTGCCACCTTCAATACTCATAAACAAATTCGTTAGATGCCAGAGCAAAATCCCCAATCCACAAATGCAAATAAAATCCGCATAATTACGCAGGTACTCACAACAGCCCTAAAGCTCTGGCTGAGAGCGCAAGTAAGCCAAATATCTGAATTAGAAGTGGAGATTAAAGCGAGCGATCGCCAAATTCTTTCTGGGCGTATCCCGTCGGTATCTATTTTTGCTACTCATGCAGTTTATCAAGGTGTCTTAATTACAAAAATTCAATTAATTGCAGAAAATATTCGGATAAACATTGGCTCGGTACTCAGGGGCAAACCCTTACGACTGTTAGAAACAGTACCAGTAGTTGGCAATTTGATCGTAGATGAAAAGGATCTTAATGCTTCTCTTTCATCTGACTTATTATCGAATGCTTTGAGCGATTTGCTGATTAAGGTTTTACCAACATATTGCCCAAAGTCACAACCAATTAATTGGCAAGAAATTATCCTTGATTACAATCAAATTATACTGCGAGGTCTGAGAGTCACCAATAATGAAACAACTCCTTTGGAGATTTGTCTAAGCTCACAGTTACTCAGTGGGCATGAGTTGCAAGTGGCACATATAAAAATCAAGCCCGACCAGGAGAATGTATTAGAGGACAATCATCAGTACAATCTGGATCTTGGTTCAGATGTCGATATCCAAGAATTAACGCTGATCCCAGGTAAACTAGTGTGTCGTGGGCAGATTAACGTTAATCCTTAATGACGACAAATCAAAAATTCAGAAATTGCTAAGAACCAAACACCTGTGGCCAAGTTGTCACAACGAAAACTACAACTGCGGCGATCGCTAACAACCCTTGAATCAAATTTCCAATCAAAGAGCCGACTACAATTCCGATACCCGCCTTAACTGCCAACCTGAATTCACGTCGGTAAAGATACTCACCAATAATTGCTCCCACAAGCGGGCCTAATAAAATTCCTAACAGTGGGCCGCCAAAAGGCAAGGTTGGCAATAATCCCAAAAAGCCCACTACCAAACCGACAATTGCGCCAATTTGCCCCCACTTACTAGCTCCAGCTTGTTTTGCTCCCACATAGCTAGCTAAAAAATCTACTGCGACACTGAGCAGTAAAACTATAATTGTCACGATTAATGGAATTTTGATCGCTGCAAAAGAACTACTAACGATTCCCCAGGCGATAATTGCAATTAAAATTAAGCTGCTACCAGGAATAGCTGGAACTACAGCACCGATGATACCCACAAACATTACAGCAAGTAATAGCCAATAAATAATTTGCATAGATAGAATTGTAAATTTCTAAATTTCCGAGTCAGTTAGTATAGATTCACATCTGTGCATAAGTGTCAACTGCCCTTAAGCTGACATTAATAACATCTGTGCGTCCCTATTGCATATTGTATCTGGGCGAGATGACGACAAATACTTAGATTTGAAGCTGAATCAAATATGATTTTCTAGTTCAATCTGGTAAAATCTCTCTGCGATCGCTCTTGGCTCGTCTTGGTAATTGTGGGGAATAATTCAAAAAACTGAACAGCAAGCGCCTTACCGAAACCCCTAACCATAGGCGTAATGAAAACACAAGCCATTCATACTGATACCAATTTGAAAAATTATTGCGACAAATGGATCGCCAAAAAGAAAGCTTATTGATTAACTATTTCACAATCAAAAATCTAAAATTCAAAATCCAAAATGGTATGAGTAACTGAACCTCCCAAACACTCCAACATCAAGCTCAAAACCCATGACGAGAAAAATTTTAACTGGATTGAATTCAGCAGCCTACGAACACCCTTTTGATCGCAAAGCCTTAGCTTCTTTGCAAAATATGCCCGGCGTCTCCTTGCTACTCAAAAAAATTAATGAATACGGCATCGAGCGCCTACTCAGGCTGCAAAGCCTTGGTAGTGAAATCAGAATTTCATCCCGTAATTTTCCCCAATTGCATCAGGCATTTGTAGAAACCTGTCAAATTCTTGATATTGCTCCACTTCCTGAATTGTATCTGTTTCGGGGTACAGGTCACATTGAAACCTACATTGTTGGCGTAGAAAAACCCGTTGTGGGTATAAATTTAGATGCAATGGAGTGGCTTGGTGCAGATGAGTTGCTTTACGTTTTTGGGCAGGAAATCGATCGCATCAAGAGTCAGCAGATGGTTTATCACCAAATGGCAATTGTAATGCCAACTTTGAAAAATTTGTTAAACAGTACCACACTTGGGGTTGGTGGCTTGGTAGCTGGTGGTATGGAACGGGCTTTGTATAATTGGCGGATGATGGCTAGGTTCACTGCTGATCGGGCTGCAATGCTTGCTTGCCAGGATATTGACGTAGCAACCACTACACTGATGAAACTCGCGGGTTTGCCAGATGAGTACTTGACTACTGCTGTGATCGAAGATTTCCTTGCCCAAGCCCGTGAGTTTGCATCCAATAACTTTGATAGTGCTGATCAGCTAACCAAAATATTAAGCCATACAGAACCTGGACTTTCTTGGGTGGTTATGCGGGCTGGCGAGTTATTGAAATGGGTTGATTCAGGAGAATATGAGAATGTAATCCAACAGAAAAACTTAGAGACACCGGAAGAAGCTCAAGAAAAAGAAGGAACAACTGAGGAAGAAAAAGAAGGGTGGAATTTTTTAACTTCTTGGTGACTGAGCTTGATTTCTAAATTACCCAAAAACCTAAGTATTAAGAGTAACAGCTAATTTATCAGCAATTCCAGCAATCCAGTTTTCATCTTGTTTGGTGTAACTGCGAGGAGCATTCGCGCCTAAAATTAGCGCACCTTGGTTGCCAATAGGTTGACAAATTACACCTTGAGTATTTTCTGGTAAATAATCAAATTCAAGCCTACCTGGATATATTTTTAGAGCAACTAAATAAATCGGTTTTTGTTTTTCGAGTACCTGTTTTAAGATTACTCCTGGTACAACCTCAGATTTAGTACCCAAAATACCGCGACGCAACAAAACTTTACCTTGATAAAAAACCACTAGCGATCGCGTTACTGTATTAGTCAACAATAAATGAGATGCCCAGGCTAGCTCTGTTTTCACAGCTTCAGGTAAATCTGCTGCTAGTACAAAACCTTCTTCTCCAACTAGTTCTACAGTATCAGGCGATCGCGGCTGAACTTGCTGCCAAATTAAACCAGTCAAAATTAACACTGCACTCAAAATCACACCCAGCACATCAACACGCGATTGAGACTGGGTTAATTCTGGTGTCAATAAACGGTTAATCAGCAAAAGTACAGCGCCTAACCCACCTACGACAATGGGTAGACGCCGCAAAACTCGATTAGGATCAGGTTTAGTCATCCTTGGAAAAAGTTATGAGTTATCAGTTATCAGTTATGAGTTGAAGAAAGTTTTTAACTCCTCACTCCTAACTATTTTCACTCCTCCCCTGGTTCAATAATTCGCTGGAAAAGATAACCAGTACCTCGTGCTGTAAGAATCAATTCTGGGTTGCTAGGATCATCTTCTAACTTTGCCCGCAAACGAGATATATGCACATCCACAACGCGGGTATCAACATGACGTTCTGGTGTATAACCCCAAACCTCCTGCAAAATTTCCGAACGAGAAAAAGGTTCTCCAGAGCGACTAACTACCAACTCTAACAAGCTGAACTCCATACCAGTCAATCGAATCCGCTCATCACCTTTGTAGACTTGTCGCTTATTCGTATCGATTTTAATGTTAGCGACATGGATTACCCCAGAACTGGGAATGCCAGATCCACCGGTTTTGTCTACCCGCCGCAACACCGAGCGAATTCGAGCTTCTAGCTCTTTCGGGGAAAATGGTTTAACTACATAGTCATCAGCACCCAATTCTAGACCGGTGATGCGATCGGCTACATCCCCCAAGGCTGTTAGCATAATAATGGGGACATCTGATTCTTTTCGTAATTCTTGACATACACCATAGCCGTCTAGCTTTGGCATCATTACATCCAAAACTACTAGGTCAGGATCAGTTTTACGAAAAATATCTAAAGCTTCTTCCCCGTCGCCAGCAGTAACTACATCGTAGCCAATCATGGAAAGGCGCGTTTCCAAAATCCGGCGAATGCTGGCTTCGTCGTCTACCACCAAGATTTTTTCTTTATGGCTTTCCAAGTTTCTCAATGCTCCTTCACTAAAAATTTACATGATTAATTTTTAATACCATAATATTAAGATATCATTCCATCAATTCATTTGGAAAAAGCTCTAAATACTACTATTATTAGATTCTAGTTTTTTTCAAGAATTAAGTAAATATTAAGATTATTTAATAAGATTTAATAATGGCAAAGCCAAAAACCTTTTACGTTTGTAACGAATGTGGAGCAGAATCGCCCCAGTGGTTTGGTAAGTGTCCTGCTTGCGGTACTTACAACTCTCTAGAAGAACAAATTTCTATTCAATCTTCAGTAGATGTACCCACCCGTGGGGGAGTGAGTAGTTGGCAATCAACTCCAAGCAATGGTAAATCTCATGCTAAACCAGCTAAAGCACGCTCCTCGTTAACATTTGATCAAATTACCGATCGCCAAATCGCCCGATGGGAGTCTGGTTATGAAGAATTGGATCGGGTGCTTGGAGGTGGGGTTGTCCCAGGTTCTATGGTGCTAATTGGTGGTGATCCGGGTATTGGGAAATCAACTTTATTGTTGCAAGTATCAAATCAATTAGCACAGAAATATCGCATTCTTTACGTAACTGGTGAAGAATCGGGACAGCAGGTAAAATTACGAGCTTCTCGTTTGGGAGTATCAAAAAGCGTAAATCTGGTTAATGAGGAGAAGGTAAGAGTAGTAGATACGGCGGTAGTAGTAGATGCTACACTTCCCATAGACCCTGACAGTATAGGTGCAGATTTATATGTACTGCCAGAAACAGATTTAGAAGAAATTTTACGGGAAATAGACTCTCTAAAGCCAAACGTGGCGGTGATTGATAGTATCCAAACGGTGTTTTTTCCGGCGCTAACTTCTGCACCAGGTTCAGTGGCTCAGGTACGGGAATGTACAGCAGCATTGATGAAAGTGGCAAAGCACGAAGATGTCACTATGCTCATTGTGGGGCACGTTACCAAAGAAGGAGCGATCGCAGGGCCAAAAGTCTTAGAACATTTAGTGGATACAGTATTGTATTTTGAAGGCGATCGCTTTGCCTCCCATCGATTATTAAGGACAGTCAAAAACCGTTTTGGCGCAACTCACGAAATCGGCATCTTTGAAATGGTAACAGATGGATTGCGAGAAGTTTCCAATCCCTCAGAGCTATTTTTAGGCAACCGTGACGATCCCGCTCCTGGTACTGCTATTGTCGTGGCTTGCGAAGGTACTCGCCCGATAGTTGTTGAATTGCAAGCTCTTGTAAGTCCCACCAGCTACCCTTCACCCCGTCGTGCTGGTACTGGCGTAGACTATAACCGCTTAGTGCAAATTCTCGCCGTTTTAGAAAAACGGGTGGGAATCCCCATGTCAAAATTAGATTCCTACGTTGCTTCTGCGGGTGGGTTGAATGTAGAAGAACCTGCGGTGGATTTAGGAATTGCGATCGCGATCGTTGCCAGTTTCCGCGATCGCATAGTTGATCCCGGTACAGTATTAATCGGTGAAGTTGGGTTAGGTGGACAAGTGCGATCGGTTTCCCAAATGGAACTGCGGTTAAAAGAAGCTGCTAAGTTGGGATTTAAAAGAGCGATCGTGCCAAAAGGGACAAAATTTCCAGACTTGAATATTGAAATATTGCCAGTATCTAAAGTAATAGATGCGATTATTGCCGCCATCCCCCATCAGGAACTGACAGCCGACGATTTAGAACCCGATGAAGAGGAGTAACCCATAGCCCCTTTTTTTAAAAACGGTTGGGGGATCTAAAACAGTCAAATATTAAGATAAAATCCACGACTTTAACACCACACCAAAGGACAACCCACGATGACAGCCGTCACCCAAGACTACCAAATCACTTGGGAAAAACTACCCGATGATTACAAACTGCCAAATGATCCAGTGGACAACATCAACCAACCAGCCTTAGCTAATGCACTCACAGAAAGCCTACAATTAGCCGGAAAAGTTTCAGCTAACACCTTAATAACAAGCAATTATGGTATTTGTGCCACTCTCAACAACAGAATGGTTATTAAAGCCCCTGATTGGGCTTTTATTCCCAAAATTAACGTTAATAGGGAAGAAGTAATACGCAGTTATACCCCTCAATTACAGGGTGACATTCCCGTAATTGTGATGGAATTTATTTCCGATACAGAAGAGACAGAGTATTCTGTCAAAGCGACATATCCCCCAGGAAAATGGTTTTTCTACGAGCGCATCCTAAAAGTACCAAACTACATCATCTTTGAACCAGATAACGGCAGTATCGAGATGTATCAGTTACAGAACACAGAACAGTACATTTTGCAAGAGCCTGATGAAAATCAACGTTACTGGATAGCGGACATAAATCTTTACCTTGGAGTGTGGCAAGGTACACGTGAAAACCGCACAGGTAAATGGTTGCGGTGGTGGGATGAACAAGGAAACCTACTGCTTTGGGGTGGGGAATTAGCCCAACAAGAACGACAACGTGCCGAACAAGAACGCCAACGTGCCGAACGACTAGCAGCACAATTGCGGGCGGCGGGAATTGAACCAGAGGTGTGATTTCATGTCTGTTTAAAAACTTATTATGAAGACCGCAGTCGGCGGGGGGAGAAATTGCTGAATTCTGACTCCTGAATTCTCCCTTGATCAATATCCTCATTCCATAAAATATTAAGCGATCGCTTCTACTAGTTTGCCTTTGTCATGACAAATCGTAGGCGATCGCTTAATTCAAAACTCTTGCAAATACTTGGCAAAAGTCTAACGCCGAGTATTAAGGGAACACACTTGAGAAGATATTATTAAGCTTTCTCATTGAAATGTCAAGATTTTATGAATTACTTCTCCAAAGTTTGCCATTAGATATCGTAATTTCCCTTAAATTTTCAGGCTGTGCTGATACACTCTTGTCACCAAAATGCTTATCCATCAACGCCGGGACTTGTCCAGCTTGAATTCGACTATGGCGCGTTTTATCTGGCATAACTAGGTTTGGCCCAGCTTTACAATTCTTCATACAACCAGTGCCCTTGATTGTAACTTGGTCTTCTAAACCGCGATCGCTTAAAGCCGCCTCCAACGCCTGACAAACTGCTTTACCACCACGTTTCATGCAATCAGACTTTTGACACACCAAAATCGTGGCTTTAGTTTTAGCTGGTTTTACCTTGACATTATCAATAGATGGGGGTTCTTGCACTGGGGTAGTCGTCTGAATCACCATCTCAGAACGTGCCGCCATCACACGTTCAGCCTTCAGTGTCACTTTGTCTTTTTTTATATCGTATTCTTTATAACCAACAACTTGCAGCCAAGTACCTGCCGGTAGCCGCAAGTCAAAAGCAGCCCGTAAATGTTTAGCGAGTTTAATATAAGACTCACCTTCATGAGTCCCCAGCATTAAGCCTTTAAGCTTATAGCCATCTTTAATAACAAAATCTATAAATCTGCCCTCAAGGCAAAACTCTGATATTTCCATACTGTTAGATGCACCCATTCTTTAACCTCCTTTTAATTAATACAACCTATCAAGCGAGATATTCTCAGTAGCTAAAGATTAGAACTGTTGGTAGCGACTTTTCCAGCAGCATTCAAGAGTCCAAATCTGGTCTTGACGAGAGGCTGTTAATCGCCGTATCACACTCCAAAGTTGAACAGCTGTCATAGGAGAGCCAATTTCAACTTTCAATGGCTGGTTAGCCGCACAACTACACGGAATGTCTAACTCCTTTAGGCGTTGATAGACTTGCCAGCGGTCTGTCCAATTCACCTCTACAAGGTGGTTGCTTTCTATTTCTGAACTAAACGATTTCAAGCGAATTGTCCTCAAAATGCAACAAAATTGCAGTAATTACCGCGATTTAACTCCCTGGCTTTTGAAAGTCTTAGGAGTTAGCCTCTTAAAACCAGCATACCTTAAGTGCAAACAATTCTCAGTAACTTTGGAAAAAAAATAAAATTTTTGTAGCTATCCCATATTGAGAGGGGAACAAAAAGGACAAAGTGAAAATTTCTCTTCCTGTCTCTATTGAGAAATATGCACATTTAAGCTGTAATGTCAATATTAATGAGAAATTTATGCAATTTGATGACACACCCATCAAGTTGCAAATAATAAACTTGATATTTTTAGTAAGCAAAAATACAAAATTTTGTAATGGCGGATTGGCTTGCTCTTATTATTAAAATGTTAATATGTTAAGAATAAGCAGTTAAAATCTATAACTGTTAAAAAGAGAGGAACGCAATGTCTGAAACGCAAACTTTGTTACGGAATTTTGGTAATGTATATGACAACCCTGTGTTGTTGGATCACAGCGTAACTGCTCCAGTGACAGAAGGATTTAACGTTGTATTAGCTAGTTTCCAGGCACTATACTTGCAGTACCAAAAGCATCATTTTGTAGTTGAAGGCTCAGAATTCTACTCTCTGCATGAGTTTTTTAACGAAAGCTACAACCAAGTACAAGACCACGTTCATGAAATTGGAGAACGTTTGGATGGACTGGGTGGTGTGCCAGTAGCGACCTTCAGCAAGTTAGCAGAATTAACCTGTTTTGAGCAAGAATCCGAAGGTGTATATTCCTCTCGCCAAATGGTGGAAAATGACCTAGCTGCCGAACAAGCAATTATTGGCGTAATTCGTCGTCAAGCTGCTCAGGCAGAGAGTTTAGGCGACCGGGGTACACGCTATCTGTACGAAAAGATTTTGTTGAAAACTGAGGAACGTGCATATCATTTATCTCACTTCCTCGCTAAAGACAGCTTAACTTTAGGGTTTGTCCAAGCTGCTCAAAGCTAAAACTCTCATAATCTAGATTTGTCTACCTAGACTGAAAGAAAAAGTTAGCAGCACTAACTCTTAAAATATTATAAAAAATGGCAGAGGATGGTATGCGTATCTCTCTGCCATTTTTAATTTAAGTAAACATATTTACATAATATTTAACGTTGAAAATATTTGGCAATAAGCTAATTAAGATAGATTCTTAGATAAAAATCTATCGTGTGCTAAATAAGCAGACAGATATAGTCCAAAATAAATCATCATTTGTTGTAAGCTGTCATCAGCTTAAATAGTAAAAATTTGCAAAAGCTTTATAAATTTGAGTATCACAATTAAATAAAATTAGAAATACAAAATAGTCAACGGTAGTTAAGAGTTAAAAATTATTATTCTTTTCCTGCTCCCCCTACTCTTTACTCCCCTTTGCCATCAAACCTAGAAAACTTAATAATAAAAAGCACGACAGGGTGTAAAGACCCTTAAAATAATCAAGATTTGTATTCTCGTACTCCAAGGCAACTACTATGCCCCGCCGTGATGACCTCCGGAAGATTCTACTGTTAGGCTCTGGCCCAATTGTGATCGGACAAGCCTCTGAGTTTGACTACTCTGGCACTCAAGCCTGCAAAGCGCTGCGAGAAGAAGGCTATGAAGTGGTTTTGGTCAACTCCAACCCTGCAACGATTATGACCGACCCGGAAACGGCTGATCGCACTTACATTGAGCCGTTAACTCCGGAATTGGTCGAAAAAGTAATTGAAAAGGAACGCCCTGATGCTCTCCTACCAACGATGGGAGGACAAACCGCCCTCAACATTGCCGTTACTTTAGCCAAAAATGGGGTGTTGGAAAAGTACGGCGTTGAGTTAATCGGCGCTAAACTCCCAGCCATTGAAAAAGCCGAAGATCGAAAACTTTTTGGTGAAGCAATGGCAAGGATAGGAGTAGCTGTGTGTCCCAGTGGCACAGCCGAATCTTTAGAAGAAGCCAAAGCTGTTGCCCGCCAAATTGGTACTTATCCCCTAATTATTCGTCCAGCTTTCACAATGGGTGGAAGTGGCGGCGGTATTGCCTACAACCAAGAAGAATTTGAAGAAATGGCACAGGTGGGTATAGATGCCAGCCCCGTTTCGCAAATTCTCATTGACCAGTCTTTACTCGGCTGGAAAGAATATGAACTCGAAGTGATGCGTGACTTGGCAGATAACGTGGTGATTATCTGCTCCATCGAAAACCTTGACCCTATGGGCATCCACACCGGAGACTCAATTACGGTCGCTCCCGCGCAAACGCTTACTGATAAAGAATATCAAAGGCTGCGGGATATGGCAATCAAAATCATCCGCGAGATCGGTGTGGAAACTGGCGGTTCTAATATCCAGTTTGCTGTCAATCCGGTTAATGGAGATGTGGTTGTAATTGAGATGAACCCCCGCGTTTCCCGTAGTTCGGCTTTGTCTTCCAAAGCTACGGGTTTTCCTATCGCCAAAATGGCAGCTAAATTGGCTGTGGGCTACACCTTGGATGAAATTAAAAATGACATCACCAAGAAAACTCCCGCGTCCTTTGAGCCGACAATTGACTATGTAGTGACAAAAATTCCTCGCTTCGCCTTTGAGAAGTTTCCTGGTTCTGACCCAGTGCTAACAACTCAAATGAAGTCCGTCGGGGAAGCAATGGCAATTGGGCGCACATTCAACGAATCCTTCCAAAAGGCGTTGCGATCGCTCGAAACCGGACGCGCAGGTTGGGGTTGCGACAAAGCCGAAAAATTACCCAGTGGTGAACAAATCCGCGCCCAACTGCGGACACCTAACCCTGATCGCATTTTCTCCGTGCGCCATGCCTTGCAACTAGGGATTAGTGCTGAGGAAATCTATGAACTGACTGGTATTGACCCGTGGTTTCTAGATAAATTTCAGCAACTACTAGATGTTGAGAAATTCCTCAAGCGGACACCCTTGCAGCAATTGACAAAAGAGCAATTTTATGAAGTGAAACGAGACGGATATAGCGATCGCCAAATTGCCTATGCCACCAAAACCACCGAAGATGAAGTCCGTGCCTACCGCAAGTCACTAGGGATTATCCCAGTTTACAAAACAGTGGATACCTGCGCTGCTGAGTTTGAAGCGTTTACCCCCTACTACTATTCTACCTACGAAGAAGAAACAGAGGTAATGCCCGCAACCAAGCCAAAAGTGTTGATTTTAGGTGGTGGGCCCAACCGCATTGGACAGGGAATTGAGTTTGATTATTGTTGTTGTCACGCCGCTTATGCTTTGAAGAAAGCGGGGTATGAGACGATTATGGTCAACTCTAACCCAGAGACAGTTTCGACAGACTACGATACTAGCGATCGCCTTTACTTTGAGCCTTTAACAAAAGAAGATGTCCTTAACATCATCGAAACTGAAAATCCAGTTGGGGTGATTGTCCAGTTTGGCGGACAAACACCGCTAAAGTTGGCTATCCCGTTACAAGAGTTTCTCAGCAATGATACATCAGGACTCCTGACCAAAATTTGGGGTACATCGCCAGATTCCATCGACATGGCAGAAAACCGGGAGCGGTTTGAAAAGATTCTTCAACAGTTGAATATCTCCCAACCGCCTAATGGTGTTGCGCGGAGTTACGAAGATGCGCTGATTGTCGCCAAACGCATTGGCTATCCGGTGGTGGTGCGTCCCAGCTATGTGTTGGGGGGACGGGCGATGGAAATCGTTTATTCCGATGCTGAGTTGGAACGCTACATGACCTTTGCGGTACTAGTGGAACCAGAACATCCGATTTTGATTGATAAGTTTTTGGAAAACGCAATTGAAGTTGATGTAGATGCGATCGCCGATCATACCGGACGGGTAGTGATTGGCGGCATCATGGAACACATCGAGCAAGCGGGGATTCACTCAGGAGATTCCGCTTGTTCCTTACCTTCCATTTCCCTATCACCAGCAGTTCTCAATCAAATTCGCACATGGACAGTGCAGCTAGCGCAAGCGCTGTCAGTCGTGGGGTTGATGAATATTCAATTTGCCGTTGTCGGCGCAAGCAGTTATTCTCCCCAAGTTTACATTCTAGAAGCCAACCCCCGTGCCTCGCGTACAGTGCCCTTTGTTTCTAAAGCAACTGGCGTACAGTTAGCGAAACTAGCATCCTTAATTATGTCAGGTAAAACCTTAGAGGAGCTAGGCTTCACCGAGGAAGTCATTCCCAAACATATTGCTGTAAAAGAAGCTGTATTACCCTTTAATAAATTCTCTGGAACTGATACAATATTGGGCCCAGAAATGCGCTCTACTGGTGAGGTGATGGGGATTGACAGTGACTTTGGCCGGGCCTTTGCCAAAGCAGAAATGGGTGCTGGGGAGCGTTTACCACTGAGTGGAACTGTATTTGTATCAATGAGCGATCGCGATAAAGCTGCCGCCGGTTCTGTGGTGAAGGAGTTTATCGATTTGGGCTTTACAGTGATGGCTACCCTTGGTACACGCCGAGTTCTTCTCGAACAGGGGTTAGATATTGAATTAGTGTTAAAACTCCATGAAGGCCGTCCCCACGTGCTAGATGCAATCAAAAATCAGAAAATCCAACTTATTATCAACACACCTTCAGGGGAAGAAGCCCATACTGATGCTAGGTTAATCCGCCGCACAGCTTTAGGTTACAAAATTCCCATCATTACCACCATCGCCGGCGCGAAAGCTACCGTCGCCGCCATCCGTTCTTTACAAAATACGACTTTAGACGTAAAAACCATTCAAGAGTACTGTCCGATGGCGAAGGAGTAGGGACTGGGCACTGGGGAGTAGGGGAGGCAGGGGAAGTAGGGAGAGATGAGGGAGATGAGGGGGACAATAGCTGAGAACTTGAAACAAGTCTTTCCCCTTGTCCCTAATTCTCCTTGTCCCCAAGTCCTCTTGCCCATGCCCAATGCCCCATTCCTAGCAAAAATTAAGTAATTGTTATAAGAGAATGACTATAGTTCTCATTAGAGATATTTTAACAAATATGAGGAAGCTTATGTTAACCAGATAATTTCTTAAATTGGCTTCTAGTCAGCCTTAAGAGAGAGGGCGATATTCCATGAACTGGAACAACCAGAAAATTTAATGTCGCTATATAGCCAAAAGATTCTCATAAATGTTACAATTGTTAATAAGGTTCCAATAAAAGAATGTTTAAGAAGCTACCTTTTATCTAACTGTAGATACTTGTGAAAAATAGAAAATAGCTGTAACTTTTAGCAGTTAAGAAGCCTAAATTTGATTATTATGAGCAGCCGAGATTCTCGGGCGCGTAAGTTGTAAACCATAGCACAGGTTCCCAGTCTGACTGGGTAGCACCCTAACAAAGCATCTATCCTTTAATGACCCTACCGCCAAACCCATCATTACCAAAGAGTAGCGCCATGAAGACCGCTCAGACAGCCACAGACCTCGTGCGGACTTACCTGCGTGAGATTGGCCGTGTGCCACTCTTAACCCACGAGGAAGAGATTTTCTATGGTAAACAAGTGCAACGTTCTTGTACTTTGCACGAATCAAGAGAATCTCTTGCCATGCAGTTAGATCGTCAACCGACTCTCGAAGAGTGGGCCGAAGCGACAAAGTTAGAACCAGCAGAGTTGAACGAAGCGATCGCTGATGGTGAGATTGCCAAGCGTAAGATGGTAGAAGCCAATTTGCGGCTGGTAGTTTCCGTTGCCAAAAAATACATAAAGCGCAACGTCGATTTACTGGACTTGATCCAAGAAGGTAGTATTGGTATGCAACGGGGCGTAGAAAAGTTTGACCCTACCAAAGGGTATAGATTTTCTACCTATGCCTATTGGTGGATTCGGCAAGCTATTACTCGTGCTATAGCGGAAAAAGCCCGCACTATTCGGCTGCCTATACATATCACTGAAAAATTAAATAAAATTAAAAAGGCACAGCGCCAATTGTCTCAAAAGTTGGGACGTGCCCCTACAGCTGGTGAGCTAGCTGAAGAATTAGAATTAACCCCCAAACAGGTGCGAGAGTATCTAGAAAAGGCGCGTTTGCCCCTTTCCTTAGATTTGCGGCTCGGTGATAATTACGACACCGAACTCGGAGAAATGCTGGAAGATCCAGGAGCATCTCCAGAAGAGTTTGTGATGCAATCTTCCTTATCTTATGACTTAGATCGCCTGATGGGTGATCTTACGCCACAACAGAAAGAAGTGATCACGCTGCGCTTTGGCTTAACTGATGGGCAAGCCCTAACGCTGGCTAGAATTGGTGAAATTCTGAACATTAGCCGAGAACGAGTCCGGCAAATTGAGCGGGAAGCCTTAACCAAACTTCGCAAGTCTAAAGCCAACATGGGTGAATATTTGGCAAGTTAGGGGAAAGTTGGGAGTTAGAAGTTAAGAGTTAGGAGTTAGGAGTTAGGAGTGAGGAGTTTTTAATTAACTTTTCACTCCTTATTTTATTCATTGGGGTGAGAAAATACGCTGACTTTGGTACGGTTACGCCTACTTACACTCCTAAGCTAGGCTGTTACATTAGTTGACAGGAAGACAAAAAAGCTAGCTAAGTCAAATCCAAAATAGACATTTAATATTCAAATCACAAGCGCCGCAGCTAGCAGTGGTAGTTAAGGAGCTAAAAAATGAATAACCAATCCAATCATGTCTCAGAATTTTTCAATAGTGAATCAGAAACTAGCGATTTACTATGGCAGTACGTTAAATCCTTGAGTCCAGAAACAGTTACCCAACTATCTAAACCTGCGTCTGCCGAAGTGTTTCAAGTCATGGAACGGAATATTACAGGACTATTGGGTAATCTACCTTCAGAACACTTTGGCGTTACTGTTACTACCAGTCGAGAAAGTCTGGGTCGGCTTCTCGCTTCTGCTATGATTAGTGGTTATTTCTTGCGTAACGCTGAACAGAGAATGGATTTTGAAATGGCTCTCCAAGGATCTGAAGCCGCCAGCAGCGATATTGACTAGAAATGTAAAATTTAGGGAATTAAATATTTTTCTTGGGCTAATAGGTAATCACAGTCACCGTGATAGTAATTAAGCATAAACCTCTGCGGAATCCTCGCCCCTAGTTTCCAACGATCACCTCGACTTCGCTCAGGGTAAAGACTGAACAAAGCCGAAGGGTCAAATATCAGCTAAATTTTTTAAAATATCCAAAACAGTGATGAATTGAGGTTAAAATTAGAACTCAGCAGAGTTAGTCTGCCGAGTTTTTTTATGAATTTATGAGTGAAACCAGTTATTTTCCGCCCCATAAAATTATTGGTGTTGCAGTAATTTGGAACGACCAAAAGCAAATTTTAATTGATCGTCGTCGTCCAGAAGGAGCAATGGGTGGTTTGTGGGAATTTCCTGGTGGGAAAATTGAGCCTGGTGAAACTATGCAAGAGTGTATTCAACGGGAAATTTCCGAAGAATTGGGAATAGTAATTGAAGTGAGAGAGCATCTAATTACTATTGACCACACATATACAGACTTGCGCGTTACGCTCACAGTACATCACTGCCACCATGTTAGAGGTGTTCCCCAACCTTTGGAATCTGATGAAATTCGCTGGGTAACCTTGGAAGAACTGGAGCAGTTTAATTTTCCTAAAGCAAATATTCAAATTATTGCTGCTTTAAAGGCGACTGGGAATTAGGGAGTGGGGAGTGGGGAGTGGGGGAGGCAGCAGAATAAGAACTAAGCTGTTAAGCATACAAGTAAGCAAGCATATAAGAAAGCACATTGAGATCGCAGGGGGGCAGGGAGCAAGGGAGAGGGTTTGCAGGTTTTATTACCATGAAAATGGTGCAATTTAAATGACGATTAGCTTACTGATTACTTAGCCATGCCCAATGCCCCATGCCCTATGCCCAATGCTCAATACCGTAACAATCTATTAATTGCATCAGGTTGAGTCCCGCAATTTTCTACAATAGGCCAAAGACTTTGATTAAAGGTGTCAATAATATAAATGCCTAAAACCGTTGCCGATGTAATGAGCCGCGATCCAATTGTCGTTCGGGCAGAAACTCCACTGAATGAGGCTATCCAAATTCTTGCAGAACGCCACATTAGTGGACTACCTGTTGTGGATGATGTCGGTAAATTGCTGGGCATTATCTCAGAAACCGATTTGATGTGGCAAGAAACTGGGGTTACTCCACCTGCATATATCATGTTTCTTGATAGCGTTATCTATTTAAAAAATCCTGCTACATACGAACGTGACTTGCACAAGGCACTAGGGCAAACCGTTGGGGAGGTGATGAGTAAAAACCCGATCACTATTTCCCCAGATAAAACTTTAAGGGAAGCCGCTACAATCATGCACGATCGCAGCGTTCACCGCTTGCCAGTACTTGACAGCACGGATCAAGTAATTGGTATCCTGACTCGTGGTGATATTATTCGGGCAATGGCAGCAAGTCAAGATTAGTAAGTTGTCATTAGTCATTGGTCATTAGTCAAGAGTTGTATGACACTTGGCCGTTGTGTTGACTTTTGACTCTTTTTTTACACCTTTGAAAATCAAGGATAACTAAATGAGTATTACTTCGGAGTCTGTTAAGCAATTGCTAAGTTCTGAGAATTTAGGCGATCGCTTACGTGCAGTAAATCAAATCCGCCAATTAGAACCTGCGATTGCCTTTGAATTAATTCAAAGTGCTATTGGCGATAGCAATTCCCGTGTCCGTTACTCGGCGGTGAGTCAAATGGATACACTTGGAACACAAGATTTACAGTTATCCTTGGATATCTTGCGCGATCGCTTACTTCATGACTCCGAAGTAGATGTACAAGCAGCAGCAGCAGACTGCTTAGGCGCTCTGAAGTTACATGAAGCTTTTGAAGACTTGCAGCACCTTTACCATACAACTACTGAATGGCTAATCCAATTCAGTATCATTGCTACATTGGGAGAGTTAGGCGATCCACGAGCCTTTGAACTACTCAAAGAGGCACTCTCATCAGAAAACGAATTAGTCCAAACTGCTGCTATTAGTTCTTTGGGTGACTTGGGAGACTTACAAGCAGTTCCTCTCTTGGCCCCCTATGCTACTAATCCAGATTGGCAAATTCGTTACAGAGTTGTACAAGCCTTAGCTCGTTTAGGCGGTGCGGAAGCCAAATCTATATTAGAAACTTTGGTTAATGATGAAGTAGAAGCGATCGCAACTGAAGCGAAACAATCTTTGCAATCACTTTAAGTCTATGCCTGGTTAAAAAAATTCACTTTTAAATAGATTTTTGTGACAAAAGAAAAAATTCAACTTGGTTGGTAAAATTTTGCATTCCAGCCAAATTGAATAGATAAATTAGAGTTACTTTTAGTTTCTAAAAGTAACTTTTTTATATTTAGGATTAGGTCTATTGAACGACACTTTTGCGACGGCGAGACATAATCATGCCAGCACCAACTAAACCTAAGCCTAGCATTGTGGTTGGCTCAGGAACAGTGGTCAGAGTTAACTGGTATGTACTTGCAGATCCAGAAAGAGAAGTGCTAAAGAAGCCAGATGCAATAGTTTGTCCATTGAAATTAAATTTCCCCGTAATCCCTTGTAATGTCGCGTCAATAATGCCAACATTTGGTATCCCAATTCTGGTAACTACAGAATTATCTAGGTCAAATGTAAGAGCGGCTGTAGTGGTACCCAAGGTTTGCGATCCGAAATCAATGAATGGAATGTTAATGTCTGTATTATATGTAGCCGTTGTAGCTGATACATCAGCTAGCTTGGTTAATTTTAGAGTGTTAATCTTAATATCTGTTGGCTCTAAGCTTGGTAAGAATTTTGCAAAATCACCGAAAGATGTAACGCCAGCAACATTAAGAAATTCAATCTTGGTATTAGTTGGATTGTCTCCATCATTAGGAACGACAGCTGTACCACTAAGGCCAATACTCCCGTTTAGGGTTACAGCTTGAACTGAACCAGCAGATGTAAACATCCCAGCAGTAGCCAAGGGGATTGCAAAAGTAGCTGCCAGAGTAGCGTTTAGTACTTTAGATTTTAAACTAATCATTGTTGTTTGAAGCTCCTAGTAATAACCTTAAATCAGAGCAATTGCTTTACTTTTAATCTCAGTAATTTATTTAAAATACTGTCAGTGAAAGCGAAACTTGCGTGATGTATTTCTTATCTCCATAAAATCACACAGATTTAGAGCCTGCAACATTTACTGAGTGGTCTTCATCACATCTTTAATGACTGAGCCATCTTCATAAAATTTTAATTACTTGTATAACTTGTCTTCGTATATTTTTCATTCCATAGTGTTGAAATTGTTCGTAATAGCTTTGAATCTAATTAGATTTACTTCAATTTTTTTACTAACCACAGAGGCGCAGAGAACACAGAGAGAAGAAATAAATGTTTAACTAAACTGTATTGCCATAAAAACTATAGACACAGCTTTGATAGATTGCCTCGTCAAAAGTCTCTGACTGGAAATAGCTAATGCCAGGGCTGCCGCCTCAAAACTTGTGGCAGCAGTCCAATGAAGAGAATTTTCAGCTAGAGGTTGGAAACGAGATTTTAAAGGAGTTTGTACTTAAGTTGAGAATCGCTATAGTAACGGCAACAGTAATGTCACAAAATAGTAAACCAAAGGTGCTGTGAAAATATAACTATCAGTACGGTCTAAAATACCACCGTGACCGGGGATTAACTGCCCAGAATCTTTGACTCCAGCATCTCGCTTGAGCATAGACTCGGTAAGATCCCCTAAAAGACTAGCAATACCAATTAGTAAACCCAATGCTAAACCCGTGATGGGGGATCTGGGCAAGTGCAGATAATAGGCTCCTGCTATGGCTACAGCAATACTTGAAGTAATGCCAAAAACAGCCCCTTCTACAGTTTTTTTCGGGCTAATATCAGACAGACGGGTTTTCCCAAAGAATTTGCCAATGGTGTAAGCACCAATATCGGCTGCCCAAATACACAAAAAAGTCAGTAGTGTTGCTGTAAAACCTTGTGATAAAGAAGCGGAATTTGCCTTTTCCCAGAAATCTGTCCAATTTGTGGGCCAGTAACCTCCGAAAGGGAGGTTACTAAAAGCAGCACTATCAATTGCTCGTAATCGCACCCAGTAACTTGGCAAATAACCTACGTAAAATAGCCCCATAATAGAAGCGGAAACATCAGCGATCGTGGCAAATTTAGGCTGAAACAGCAGGTAGAAACAAATAAGTGTGCCAGCTATTGGCATCACAGCATCAGCTAAACTGCCATCAAGGGTACAAATTCCCAGCAGAACTAGGCTGACAGCCATAGTCGTTTTAGCAGCAGGAGCGATGCCTCTGGCCCGCACCAAATTAAAATATTCCTGTTGACCCAAAAAGATGACAACCGCAAACATGATGGTAAAGTACCAACCCCCCAAAAGGGTCACAGAAAGAGCAAGAGCGATCGCAACAATTCCACTAATAATCCGAGACCAAGGCATAGAAGTATTAAATATGGGGCATTGGGCATTGGGCATTGGGTGTTGGGCATTGGGCATTGGGCATTGGGCGTTGGGCATTGGGTATTTATTAATTAGTTATTCTTTCTTCTCCTGCTTCCCCTGCTCCCCCTACTTCCTCATCTCTGTTTCCCCCCTTCCCTTGCCGTCTCTTGCAATGCCCTATGCCCCATGCCCCATTCCCTAATCAAGTTTCTCACCACTGAGGATAAAAATGGGATCAACGGCGGTAAAGGTTTGAGAAAAGCCACGCGTCTCTAAACGGTTAACCGCAGACTGGACTACTTCGATATTTCTAGCCCTTAACAAAGAAAAACTCTGGGAAATAGCATACAGACTTTCTAGATTAGCAGCTGTGGCTACAACCCGACCGGATGGCGGCAAATAATGCCAAGCTGCTTGCAGAATTTCCTGAATGGGGCGTCCTCCCTCGATACAAACACGGTGAGGGGTAACTTTCAAATCGTGTAAACACTCTGGGGCGCTACCTTCAATTACTTCGACGTTTTTCACATCAAAGCGATCGCAGTTACGCTTGATCAGATTAGCTACTTCTTCATCCCTTTCTATAGCGATAATTTGTCCTTTTGGACACAGTAGCCCCACCTCTACCGGAATTGTACCTGTCCCTGCGCCAATATCCCACAACACAGAATCTGATTTTAGCCGCAGTTGGGCTATCAATAGCAGTCGGACTTCTCGCTGGCTCAGGGGGATTCCTGGCAAATTTTCAAACAATTCATCGGGAATACCAGGGGTAATATAAGGCCAAAGTTGGGAGGGCATAGAACCACGCAATTATACTAAAGATATAGATTTGCCAAATTAAAAATCATAAGCTCTAAAAACTTTTCAACCGTAGCATTATAAGAAACCATAATGATCGGCGAAATATTAGGCGAACGCTACGAAGTTCAGCAGCTATTAGGAAAAAAAGCAGGGCGGCAAACGTTGTTAGCTCGTGATTTGAAAACTCAGGAATTAGTTGTCATTAAGTTACTCTCTTTTGGTGGTGACTTTGAATGGGATTCACTCAAGTTGTTTGAGCGGGAAGCTGAAACTTTAAAATCTTTGTCACATCCCTTAATTCCTCAGTATTTAAACTATTTTGAGGTAAATTTACCAACCATCAAGGGATTTGCCCTGGTACAAACTTATATCCCTGCCCAAACTTTAGAGCAATACTTACAAACTGGGCGAACTTTTTCAGAAGCTGAAGTAAAACAGATAGCCAAGGCGCTTTTAGAGATTCTTATTTACCTACATGAGTTATATCCGCCTGTAATCCACCGTGATATTAAGCCTAGCAATATTTTATTAGGGGAGCGTTCTGGGAATAGTGTCGGTCAAGTTTATTTGGTAGATTTTGGCTCAGTCCAGACAGTCCTCGCCACAGAAACTGGGACAAGAACTGTGGTAGGAACCTATGGCTATATGCCACCAGAGCAATTTGGCGGACGCACTGTTGCAGCCTCTGACCTTTATAGTTTAGGTGCAACCTTAATTTATTTAATAACTGGTAATCACCCAGCCGATTTACCTCAAAAGGACTTTCGCATTCAGTTTGAACAAGCGGCTAATGTCAGTCTCAGCTTTAGCAATTGGCTAAAGTGGATGATTGAACCCAGTTTAGAACGGCGTTTGAGTTCTGCTACCCAAGCGATCGCAGCTTTAGACAAACCACAACTGAGAAACTTATCTGCTTTGGTTGCTAGCAAACCAGACGGGAGTAAGATTCAATTAACCAAAAATGGTGATTATCTAGAAATTATCGTTCCCCCATCTGGTTTTGAACCATCAATAGTATTCACAGGTTTATTTGCGATCGTCTGGAATTCATTTATCCTGTTTTGGACAATTGGCGCTCTCTCGGCCCCTTTCCCCGTCAACATCCCTTTTGCCTTATTCTCACTTCCTTTTTGGGGTGCTGGCTTTATGATGCTGTATAAATTTTTCTTTAATTTGTTTGGACGCGTTTCTTTACGCCTGGATTTAGAAAAAATTGCCCTAAGCTGGGAGTTGTTTGCTTGGAAATTTGAGCGTCCCCGGTCATCACCAAGGCAAAGTATAACCAAGGTGGTTTATATTCCAAAACATTTTACTAAAGACTCTGAAGGCACTAGAGTTGCCGTTCCAGCAGAATTATATATTTGCTCAGGAGTACAAAAATATCATATTGGTGGAAATGATGTCGGTATTAAATCTGAAGTAGAACTTGAATGGTTAGCTCATGAATTGAGTGACTGGTTAGGTTTGCCAATTACTAATCCAATGGGAAGTTAGTTGCGCTTATCAGTGGCGAACTTATGGGATTTGAGCCATCAATGTTTATATTTAATTACAGATGCCTAAGAGGAAATTTATATGTTTGGACTAGGATTGCCAGAAATGGGTGTAATTGTGATAATCGCTATTTTAATTTTTGGGCCCAAAAAAATTCCTGAACTGGGCACTGCCCTGGGAAAAACCCTACGAGGTTTTAAGGAGGAGATGAAAACTCCCAGTGATGATACCAATCCAGAACAAGAAAAATAATAGTCAAGAGTCAAGGGTCAAAAACTTTTAAATACTAAACTTTAGATAGACCCTTGACTTTTCACTAAAGTAGTGTGTTGACTACAGATGAGGGTGCGATTCCATTTTGAGAATCAATGATTGCTGTGCCAGTATTTTGTTGATGTGTCTCTTCCTTGGCTAAACCACGCAGCTTAATTAACTTAATAGCCCTAGTGACGCTTTCTGGCAAAATTACCACCAGGCTGTTATCAGGAGCCATGTCTAAGCCTTTATTTATGGCTTGGGTTTCATCCAGAATTGATTCATAGCGGCTATCAGGCTTAATTTGGGTAATGCCTTGAATAATCAACTGAGTGGCTGAACCCCGTAAACGTCCCCGTGTGTCATCGTCTTCTTTGACAATGATGTAATCAAAAATTTGCGCTGCTAATTTGCCCAAAGTAACAAAGTCTTCATCACGGCGATCGCCTGGCCCACCAATTACGCCAATCCGTTGCCCTGTAGTCCAGTTCCGAACAAAGGAACCTACAGCTTCGTAACTGGCTGCGTTATGGGCATAGTCTACTAAAGCGTGGTAGTTGCCTAAATTAAATAGATTCATTCGTCCTGGTGTTTGACTAACTGAAGCCCGGAAGGTCTTCAAACCAGCACGAATTTGCTCAATTGTGACGTTTTGCACGAATGCTGCCAAACTTGCTGCTAAAGCGTTGGCAATCATAAACGGTGCGCGCCCGCCCATTGTTAAAGGTATATTTTCTGCTCTTTCTATGCGGTGTGTCCAATCACCTTTAACAATTGACAAATAGCCATTTTCATATACTGCGGCTACTCCACCCTTTTGGATATGCTTTCGCACCAATTCCGAATCGGGGTTCATTGTGAAGTAAGCAATATTAGCCTTAGTTTTTTCTGACATGGCGGCAACGCGGCGATCGTCGGCGTTAAGTACCGCATAGCCATCGGGGAATACGGCTTCCGCTACTACACTCTTGAGGTTAGCTAACTGCTCAATGGTATCTATATCGCCTATGCCTAAGTGGTCGGCGGCTACATTCAATACCACTCCCACATTTGCGGCTTCAAAGCCCAATCCAGAGCGCAGAATGCCACCACGAGCCGTTTCCAGTACCGCTACTTCTACGGTGGGATCTTGGAGGATGACGTGGGCACTTTGGGGACCTGTGTTATCGCCAGCTTCTACTAAGTAATCACCGATGTATGTTCCATCTGTTGTAGTATATCCTACTACTTTGCCCGTCTGCTTATAAATATGTGCTAGTAGTCGGGTAGTGGTGGTTTTGCCATTAGTACCAGTGATGCTGAGGATGGGAATTTGGCTAGATTGCTCGTTGGGAAACAGCATATCCATTACTGCGCCAGCAACGTTGCGGGGAATGCCAACACTTGGGGCAACGTGCATTCGGAAGCCGGGAGCGGCATTAACTTCGACAATCACGCCATCCACTTCCCGCAGAGGACGACTAATATCTGTGGTGACGATATCGAGTCCGGCGATATCCAAACCGATAATCTTAACTACCCGTTGTGCCAACCACAGATTTTCTGGGTGAATTTCATCAGTACGGTCTACGGCACTACCACCTGTACTTAAGTTTGCCGTTGCTCTGAGATAACAAATGGTTCCTTTGGGTGGAACGCTATTTAGGGTATAGCCTTGTCTTTCTAATAGTTGGTAGCTGGTGCGGTCTAGTTCAATCTTGGTTAAGACGTTATCATGTCCTTCACCACGATTTGGGTCAAGGTTTGTTTCCTCAATCAGTTCGGAGATGGTCGATCTGCCATTGCCAATCACATGAGCCGGGACACGTTCGGCTACTGCTACTACTTTGCCATTTACCACTAGTACTCTGTGGTCGCGTCCAACATAATACCGTTCAACAATAATTGATCGAGAAACTTGTCTTGCAGCTTCGTATCCGGCTTCAGCTTCTTCCCAAGTTCTGATGTCAATGGTGATCCCACGTCCATGATTGCCATCGAGTGGCTTGAGGACAATAGGATATCCGCCAACGTATTCAATGGCTTGCTCCAAATCGTCTAAGAAGTTGATCACTGTACCTCTAGGTACTGGCGCACCAGCAGCAGCGAGGATGCGTTTAGTGGCTTCTTTGTCGCAAGCTAGTTCTACGCCCAGAATGCTGGTGTTATCCGTCATCGTGGCTTGCATCCGCTTCTGATTCACGCCGTACCCCAGCTGAATCAAAAAGCGAGCTTCTAAAGCCATCCAGGGAATGCCTCTTTTTTCTGCTTCTTTAATGATCGCTTCAGTGGAAGGACCTAAGGAAGCATCACGGGTGAAGTCTTTTAGGTCTTGGATATCTTGCTCTAGTTCTGCCTTGGGATAACGGCCTCGATCAACGATACTCTGGCACAGCCGCACTGCTGCTCGTCCAGCGTAGCGTCCCGCTTCCTCATTCTGATATTCAATTACTACTTGGTAAATTCCGGGTGTGGCAGTTTCGCGAGTGCGACCAAAGCCGACATGCATACCAGCTAATTCCTGGAGTTCTAAGGCTACGTGCTCCACGATATGGCCAATCATAGTGCCTTCTTTGACTCGCATCAAAAAACCACCACGACAGCCAGGAGAACAATAATGGCCCTCCAGACTCGGCAGCGCCTCAACTAATCCTTCATAAAAGCCAGGGATTTCATTCGAGGGCGTCTCGCCAAGGGTTTCTAAATCGAGGCGCATGACGATCAGTTTGTGGCGTCGAATGCTCCAATAGTTTGGGCCGCGTAAGGTCTGGATCTTGAGGATTCTCATGGGAATAGGTAGATGGAGATTCGGAACCAAAATTCTAGTTTCTTACTGAAATTGACCGCTAAACTGTTCGTTGCAAACAGTTTTTTCTTTTTACATAGTATTCTCATCATTTTTCTACAACAAGAAATAAATGTGCGGTCAACCGATTTTGGATTTTAGATTTATGATTTTGGATTAAAAGAGACAATTAGGGTACTTAGCTCTGGTAATTTTAGATTTACGATCGCGTAGCGTCAACGAGTCATTGAGGGGTTTTTAGATTTGTTTCACCTACTTTTTGTCGGCATCTGCCGAAAAGCTCTTTTAATCTAAAATCCAAAATCCAAAATCTAAAATTTGTGGTCAACTCAGTGTAACCTCAGATACTCTATCCCGTCAGCTGGAGATTCGGTGTACAGCAGGCAATACAGTGCGCTGGTACAAGTGGAAGCGATCGCCGTAGCTGAGGATATGGAGACGTAAATTATGCACGGTTAATGGTTCATTAGCACCGACATGGGGTTCGTTGGTGTGGGTGGCTTCAGTGGGATCAACAATGGTGACACTGCCTTTACCCATAACTTGTAGCCAACCATCACGTTCAAATACTGCACAAGTATCTTCATCAATACCAATACCTAAGCGATCGGGGTGAGCTGCGATCGCACTAATCAGCCTTCCCATGCGATTACGGTTATGAAAATGTTGATCAACGATTACTTCAGGAATAAATCCTAAACCCGTTGCCATATCAACCAGGGAACGATTTGGCGACTCTCCACTACCGCCGCCAGCAATCATGTGATGCCCCATTACTGCTGCTCCTGCACTGGTGCCTGCTAAGGTAAGTTGCCCCGCCCTCACCCTCTGCCGAATAATTTCCATTGCTGGCGTATCCGCCAATACGCCACAAAGACGCAACTGGTCTCCTCCTGTCAAAAATACTCCACTACAGGCTTCTAAGGATGCTTTGATCTGGGAAGATTCACACTGTTCCCGTTCGCGGATGTCTAAAATCTCTACCTTCTGGGCACCCATTTCTTCAAAAATGCGAATATACCGGCCACCAATGATGGCGGGTTCGCGAGAGGCAGATGGAATAATTGTAATATAAGCCTTACTAGCACCAGCACGTCCAAAAAAAGTTCGTAGGATTTCGCGCCCATGAACTTTATCTTCTGCGCCTCCGATAACCAGAACGGCGGTTTTAGTTGCTTGGGGTGTCCTCATTTCTAGCGATTTAGCTTGTAATTGCGGCATTTTGTTTCTCCTGTCAACAACTTCAGGTGAATTTAACAAGGTTCAGAAGCAGCCATGATTTTTGCGCTTTGCTTTTTTGAGAGGACACTTTTTGGAAGTTTGGAACTGAGTCAGCCACTCTCCAAATTCTTGCTTAACGCTCGCGTTGCCTCAGTCTAAACGTGTTTGTTCCCATTTCTCAAAGCCAACGCCTTGTTTTTCACCTGTCCACTTGCAGCAGGGCAAAATAGTCTTCAGGGGGCTAGATTCCCCCTCTCGGGCTAGGGACGAGCAGGTAAGACTACGCTTTTTTCTGAGGCTGGCTCGATGCATCCTGGAAGTTGTTAACTTGATAAGATTATTAATTTAAATGTAGTTGTGACAACATTTAAACATAAATTAAGTAATTAGAAAAACTTTTAATCCCATCTAAAATCCAAGAGGTCTGGTAGTTTTAGATACTATTGATAAAGTTTAACTGGAGTTTGACTCGACCTCGGCTTGGCGGTGTTTGCTAGACATCCAAATTTAAGATTAGTGTCCTCGAATACGAATAACTGTGCGCTTTGATATAGTTACACTTTTTCCTGACTGTTTTAACTCTGTTCTCAATTCTGGGTTACTGGGTAAAGCCTTAGCCAAACAGATTGCCGAAGTGCATCTGGTTAATCCGCGCGACTTTACCACTGACAAGCACCGAAAGGTGGATGATGAACCCTATGGCGGCGGTGTGGGGATGCTAATGAAGCCAGAACCGATTTTTACGGCTGTGGAGTCGCTGCCAACTTTACCCCGAAGAGAAGTAATTTTGATGAGTCCACAGGGTCAAACAATTAATCAACCTCTTTTGAAAGAATTGGTGACAAATTATGACCAGTTAGTAGTTATTTGCGGACATTACGAAGGAGTGGATGAGAGGGTGCTACATTTGGTAACTCGTGAAGTATCTTTAGGCGATTTTATTCTGACTGGCGGAGAAATTCCAGCAATGGCTTTGATTAACGGTGTAGTGAGGCTAATACCAGGAACTGTGGCCAAAACGGAGTCCCTGACAGCAGAAAGTTTTGAGGAAGGCTTGTTGGACTATCCCCAATATACTCGTCCTGCCAATTTTCGCGGTTTGAAAGTACCTGATGTCTTGCTCAGTGGGAATCACGCAGCGATCGCCCGGTGGCGTTACGAACAACAAATTCAAAAAACCCGCGATCGCCGTCCTGATCTCTTGGAGAAATGGAAGCAGGGGGGGCAGGGGGAGCAGGGGAAGCAGGGGAAGCAATGGGAGAATAATAATTCCTAACTGCTGATTAATGAATAATGACTAATAACTAAGGGCTAATGACTAAAATTCGTATTGGTAACGGTTACGATATTCACCAATTAGTGAGCGATCGCGCTTTGATTTTAGGTGGAATTCAAATTCCCCATGAACTGGGTTTATTAGGACACAGTGACGCTGATGTGCTGACTCACGCGATTATGGATGCCATACTTGGGGCATTATCTTTAGGGGATATTGGTCATTATTTTCCGCCTAGCGATCCCAAATGGGCGGGAGCAGATAGTTTAGTACTATTAAATCAAATACATCAACTGATTCGGGATCAAGGTTGGCAGGTGGGAAATATTGACTCAGTAGTAGTAGCAGAACGTCCAAAATTAAAACCGCATATTAACAATATGCGCGACAAACTAGCGGCGGTTTTAGAATTAGAATCGAATCAAATTGGCATTAAAGCTACTACCAATGAAAAATTAGGCCCAGTTGGACGCGAGGAAGGTATATGTGCTTATGCTGTTGTCTTGCTAGTTGCTTCAGAATAACTTTCTTTTAGCCCCTGATAAAGATATTAAAGACTGATTAGGATGGAAATAAATTTGAAATTATGAAATTTTTTAGCAAAATAATATTTATGGCAATTAAACGTATTTGGTTGCCATTAATCTTAACTTCAACAATAGCACTTACACTTGCCGCCTGCAACCCATCTAACTTCAAAAGTGCAGCTGCTCAAGTGCCGCAAATCGTCACCGCAGTTTTGAGCGAACCTGCAACTTTTAATTATGCTCTAAATGAGTCAGCATATAGTGTTTTTGGTTTTCTCTACGACTCTTTGATTAATGAGAATCCTCTAACCACAAAACTAGAACCGGCTTTAGCAGAAGCCTGGGAATTTTCTGAAGATGGTCAGCGGATTGTAATTACCCTAAGAGAAGGAATTAAGTGGTCAGATGGTCAGCCAATGACTGCTGATGATATTGTCTTTACTTATAACGAAATTTACCTTAATCCTAAAATACCAACCTCTCTTAAAGATGCTTTAAAAGTTGGCGATAAAGGCACTTTGCCAAAGGTGAAAAAAATTGATGAGCGTCGGGTCGAATTTAGCATACAAGAACCGTTTGCTCCTTTTTTAAGATATGTAGGTGGTATTCCAATTATGCCAGCCCATGCTTTACAAGAAGGAATTCGTACAACTGGAACTGACGGGAATCCTAAGTTTCTCTCAATGTGGGGAACAGGCACTGATCCGAAACAAATTGTTGGTAATGGCCCGTATGTCATGGAAAGTTACGTTTCCAGCCAGCGAGTTATATTTCGGCGTAATCCATACTATTGGCGCAAAGATGCTCAGGGTAATCCTCAGCCTTACATTGAGCGCATTGTTTGGCAAATTATTGAATCTACTGAAAACCAGTTGATTAGTTTTCGTTCTGGTCAGTTAGATGATTTAGAAGTCGCTCCTGAAGGTTTTAGTTTGCTGAAGCGAGAAGAAAAACGGGCAAATTTTGAAATTTATAACGGTGGACCAGATACAAGTACGACTTTTATTGCTTTCAATCTGAGTAAAGCTAAGAATTCTCAGGGTAAACCTTTCGTAGACCCAATTAAATCTAAGTGGTTTAACAAAAAGGAATTCAGACAGGCTATAGCCTATGCACTCGACCGCGAAACCATGAAAACAAATGCTTTTCGAGGATTGGGTGAACTGCAAAATTCATTTGTTTATGTCAAAAGTCCCTACTTTCTTCCTCCAGAAAAAGGATTAAAGGTATATAATTACGAACCAGATAAATCTAAGAAATTACTGTTACAAGCTGGGTTTAAATATAATGCTCAAAATCAGCTTGTAGATGCTGATGGTAACAGAGTCAGATTTACACTTTTAACGAATTCGGAAAGAAAAGTTAGAGGAGATATGGCGTCTCAAATCAGACGGGATCTCGCTAAGATTGGGATTCAAGTAGATTTGCAAATTCTCAGCTTCAATTCCTATCTAGAAAAACTCAAGGTTACCCAGAATTGGGATTGTTACCTGGGAGGATTTGCTGGAGGCGGTATTGAACCCCACAGCGCTAGCAATATCTGGAGAGTTGCCGGTGCATCCCACGCATTTAATTTGGGGCCACAACCAGGAGATCCACCTATAATTGGCTGGGAAGTTTCTGACTGGGAAAAGGAAATTGACAGCCTTTACATTAAAGGCGCACAGGTATTGGATGAAAACAAGCGCAAAGAAATTTATTATGAATATCAGCGCATCGCCTCAGAACAGTTGCCGTTTATTCATTTAGTAGAGAGGTTGAATCTGCAAGCAGTGCGCGATCGCTTCCAAGGAATTAAATATACTGCTCTTGGTGGCCCATTCTGGAACCTCTATGAACTAAGAGTAACCGATTAGGCATTGGATATTGGGCATTAGTTATTCACAAAGGACAAATGACAAATGACAAAGGACAAATGACCCATGACCGATGAAAAAACCTTGCGATCGCTACTCGTTGCGGTTGCCAATGGTAAAGTTACGCCAGATACGGCATTAGACTCACTCAAAGACTTAACTTATGAATCCGTGGGTGAGTTTGCCAAAATCGACCATCATCGCCAGCTAAGAACTGGTTTCCCAGAGGTAATTTGGGGCCCTGGTAAGACTCCCGATCAAATTGCTCAAATTATGGAAGTGATGCGCCTCCGCAACCCAGTGGTGATGGCAACTCGCATTGAACCAGCAGTTTATACTGTACTGGAATCAAAAGTTAGCGGTTTGCGATATTACGAATCGGCGCGAATTTGTGCGATCGCTCCCCTTACCATCGAACCACAATTCCAAGGTGAAATTGGCATTCTTTCTGCTGGTACGGCCGATTTACCCGTTGCTGAAGAAGCAGCTATCACAGCTGAACTTTCTGGTTTTCGGGTACAGCGTCTCTGGGATGTTGGTGTTGCTGGAATTCACCGCTTATTAAGTAACCGCCACCTGATTGAATCAGCATCAGTATTGATCGTCGTGGCGGGGATGGAAGGCGCTTTACCCAGCGTTGTCGCTGGTTTAGCAAGTTGTCCTGTGATTGCCGTACCCACCAGCATCGGTTATGGCGCAAGTTTTGGCGGTCTAGCACCTTTATTGACAATGCTTAACTCTTGTGCTGCGGGAGTAGGCGTAGTAAATATCGATAATGGTTTTGGTGCAGCAGTGTTAGCGGGGCAAATTTTGCGAACTGCCGAGAAATTGCGGTTGGCATCGGCTGGATCTTGAGTTAAGACATTAAAGTTATAGCCAATATTTCAGTAGATTATCAGTAATTTATGTGAAAAATAAACTGATACTGAGATTTGCCACCCCCAACCTCTTAATTACCAAATATGAGCCATTACAGCGATTTGATATCTCAGTTATATTGGCATTTGCCTGTAAATTTGACGGCACTAGTAGCGCAAACAATTACTGACCCAGACCTTATGGGTCAGATGCAAAAATTTTGGAACCATTTTATACGAACAGGTCAAGTGTGGCCATTGTTGATTGGTTTAGTCATTGGCTATATGATTCGGAATTTAACTAGCTACGGTTAAATTTAAAAGTTAGGAGTTGAAAGTGAGGAGTGAGGAGTTATGAGTTTTTAACTCCTCACTCCTCACTCTTAACTATCCCCCCACTCCCCTCATAATATTTATGACCAAAGAACAAACTTGGAGCCAGAGGTTTGAATCAGCATTGCATCCAGCGATCGCTCGTTTTAATGCCAGTATAGGTTTTGATATTGAATTAATAGAATATGACCTGACTGGTTCTCAAGCTCATGCCAAAATGCTTGCTCACACGGGCATTATCTCTCCAGAAGAAGGTGAGCAACTGGTTGCAGGTTTAGAACAAATCCGTCAAGAGCATCGACAGGGAAAATTTCAGCCTGGTATTGATGCTGAAGATGTACATTTCGCAGTTGAACGACGACTAACAGAAATTGTCGGCGATGTGGGTAAAAAGGTGCATACGGCGCGATCGCGTAATGACCAAGTTGGTACTGACACTAGACTCTATCTCCGCGACCAAATCCAACAAATTAAAAGGGAATTGCGAGAATTTCAAGGGGTTTTACTGGATATTGCCGAAAAGCACGTTGAAACCCTGATTCCTGGCTATACTCACCTACAACGCGCCCAACCTCTAAGTTTAGCTCACCATCTCTTGGCATACTTTCAAATGGCACAACGCGACTGGGAACGTTTAGGAGATGTTTCTCGCCGCGTGAATATCTCACCTTTAGGATGTGGTGCTTTAGCCGGAACTACTTTCCCTATTGACCGCCACTACACAGCTAAACTCTTGGATTTTGACGATATTTATGCTAACAGCCTTGATGGAGTGAGCGATCGCGATTTTGCGATCGAATTCTTGTGTGCTGCTAGCTTGATTATGGTTCACCTCAGCCGCCTTGCAGAAGAAGTCATTCTTTGGTCATCTGAAGAATTTCGCTTTGTCACCCTCAAAGATAGCTGTGCCACAGGTTCCAGTATCATGCCCCAAAAGAAAAACCCCGATGTACCAGAACTCGTGCGCGGGAAAACGGGGCGTGTATTCGGTCATCTCCAGGCGATGTTAGTGATTATGAAAGGGCTACCCCTGGCATATAACAAAGACCTGCAAGAAGATAAAGAAGGTCTATTTGATAGCGTTAATACAATCAAAGCCTCTCTAGAAGCGATGACAATTTTACTCAGAGAAGGTTTAGAATTTCGTACCCAGCGATTAGCAGAAGCTGTAACAGAAGATTTTTCCAACGCTACCGATGTAGCAGATTATCTGGCAGCACGGGGCGTTCCCTTTCGGGAAGCTTACAACCTTGTGGGTAAGGTGGTAAAAACTAGTATTGCCGCAGGTAAACTCCTGAAAGATTTGGAATTGGAAGAGTGGCAACAACTACATCCGGCATTTGCAGCAGATATTTATGAGGCGATATCCCCCCGTCAAGTTGTAGCAGCCCGCAACAGTTACGGTGGTACCGGCTTTGTACAGGTTAACAAAGCACTCATAGCCGCCCGCGCTCAAATGGATCAATAGAGGGAGTAGGGAATGGGGAAGCTAGGGAGAAGGCCCGATGCCCAATGCCCTAAATAAATAAGGGCGTACAAATGTGCGCCCTAAAAAATAAATAACAAGGATTTAAGCAGACAGCTTATTCAGTGTCAGCTGCTGCTGCTCCTTCTTCTTCTTCACTCTTTGGTGGTCTTTGTTGGAACCTTCTCTGCATTCTTCCTGTCGTAGTTCGTTTACGAAACTTTCTGGCATACGCCTGGTTCCGTAGCGCCTTTTCTTTTTTCGGGTTACGGCGCTTGGCCATGTTCACCTCATTAATAAACAACAAAAAAGTAGCAACTAGGCATCACATAGGCAATATCAGCTACCAATATTATTGATATACTTGTAACCTAGTGCAGCAATAAATACGCTTTAAACAGTGTACTAGTCTACCGCATTTAACCTTGTTCTGTCAATAATATTTTAGAATTATTCCTACCAGGTAGAGGGAAAATACTTTTTATAAGATTCAAATTGCTCAAACAGATGTAAATTAGCTAACTAGTTGTTATTCTTGGAACAAACTAATCAAGATTATCAATAATTAGATGGCTGTCTCAAACTCCGCTTATTTTATCTTCTAAATTTTGGATTCTAACTTATCATTCAGATTATTTTTTTTAATGTGTGCTGAAAAACTATTAGTACTAGCTGCTTTGGGCAAGGCTAATGTTAGTTATAAACTGAAAAACTTTCTGAACTAACAAATTTTATGTATACAGTAATACAGTGCTTCTATTAAAACTTGATGTTAGAATTAAAAATATTCTACGTAAATCGTGAGAATAAAATCTCAATCCACAAACATTATTGTATAAAAAAACTCAGTGAAAGTTTCCTTAGTTGAGTTTATGTAAGTGGTAGAGAACTAGGGAATACAATACAGAAATTTTAAAGATTGAACGTTATTGCTTTTTTTCCGGCAGCTGTCCAGTCCACACGTAGCTTATGGCGTATTGGACAAACAGTATTGGGTATCATATTTCGTCATCCCATTACTGGCACTAGTATCATCCCAATTTTACCTGATGGTCGGATAGTACTGATCCGGCGACGTGATGATGGCCTTTGGGCATTGCCTGGAGGCATGGTCGATTGGGGAGAAGATATTCCCAACACAGTCCGCCGGGAATTGATCGAGGAAACTGGGCTAAAATTAGTAAAAATTAACCGTTTGGTAGGAGTTTACTCCGCACCAGACCGCGATCCCAGAATCCATTCAATTTGTATTGTGGTTGAAGCTGAGGTGCATGGGACAATGGAGATTCAAGATACTTTAGAAGTCATGGAAATCCAAGCTTTCTCTCCGAATTTGCTACCTTCAGAACAGATGTCTCATGACCATACTCGGCAGTTGCAAGACTACTTGAATGGCTTGACAACACTGGCATAACAATATTTTATTATTAGTCATTTGTCCTTTGTCATTGGTCATCGGTTCTTTGTTATTTGCCGCCAAAATTCTAGCCTCTCTTCTCTACGAAAAGCTACGCGCACAACTCAGGCTTCTCTGTTTAAAATAAATTTTTCCAAAACAAATGACAAAGGACAAATGACCAATCACTATTTATTATGGTGCTTAAAGTTAACAACTAAATTAAAATGGATACACTATTCCGTAACTCTCGGATAAAGCTCTCTCAAGGGCTGATATTCTGGCGTGAAGTCGGTGAAAAAACTCCTATAATTTTTTTACATGGTGCTTGGAATGAGAGCAGTCAATGGTTATCTGTGATGGAGTCCCTTGTACAAGATTTCCATTGCTTCGCACTTGATTTATTAGGGTTTGGTGAGTCAGAGAATCCGAATATCCACCATTCGATAGATTTACAAGTAGAGTGTTTGGCTGAATTCTTGCAAGCTGTCAAGCTAGAAAAAGTATATTTAGTAGGGCATTCTCTTGGGGGTTGGGTTGCTGCTAGCTATGCTTTAAAGTATCCAGAGAAAGTTGATGGTGTGATACTTTTAGCACCAGAGGGCGTAGAAATCCAAGGGCAAGAAGAGTATTGTCAGAAGATGCGGCGATTACTGAGCTATCCACCGCTAATGGTTAAATTGTTGCGATCGCTCACTCCTTTAACTAAAATCTTAGGTTTGCATGAAAAAATTGCACAAGACTTGCAGCTGCGTCAATCGCTATTGCCGTATCCTATAGGTTGCCAATTACTTTTCAAAAGGCGACAAGCAGAAATTGAAGCGGAACTAGTGCAAAAGCGCCTTTACATGATAGATGTGCCGGTTTTTATTTTACAAGGTGGCCAAGATACACCAGATGCTTTAGCCAAGAGTCGGGTTTATGCTCAACTAATGCCGAAAGTTGAGTTGAAAATGATTTCTCATGCCGGAAACGACTTACCAGAAGCTTGTGCTGGGGTTGTAGCAATCGAGATTCGGGAGTTTATTCAAGGTATTTTAAAAAATCATAATTTCAACGAATTAAACTAGCTCTTTGCAGTGAGAATTCGGATTCCTATTCCTTATGCTCCATTACTATTTCCCGCATTCCCCAAAAAACTAAATTTGGTTCTACAATTAAATGTTCTGCAACTTCAGGATATAAGGTTTGTAGATAGTTCAGTAATAAAGTGCGATCGCCCCCTTTCATCGCAATTTTTCCATCAGGAAACAACTTCCACCACGCTTCAATAAAATCTTTAATTCCAGCTAATATTGTATAAATAACTCCACTTTGAATAGCTTCTATAGTATTGAGAGCAAAACGTGGTGGTACAGAGGGAAAACCTTGCACTTCTACTAATGGTAATTGCCCTGTTTGTTGATCGAGAGTTGCAAATTGCAAGCCTAATCCCGGCAAAATTGCACCTCCAATTAGACACTCATTAGCATCCGCAGCCGTAAAAGTTAGCGCTGTCCCAGCATCAATTACCAACATTGGAAAACCCCAAGTTTTCCCCGCACCCCACAAAGCTAAAGCGCGGTCAATTCCTAATGTAGGATAAACACCTTTGAGGGATACTTGATCTAAGGTAATAACGCGAGTATTTGGGTAAGTTTGCCAAATGGCAGTTTGGCTGGGAACTACGGAGGCGACGAGGAGGGGAGGGGAGGATGAGGAAGTATTTTCTCTGCTAATTTTCTGATGGGGTGGAGAAATTGCTAGTAGTAAATGATCTAGGGTTTGACATTTAGCTAACTGTTGTATGACAGACTCAGCTATATGGTCAGTATCCCAAGCTAAGTAAAGCGTCTTGCTAATAAACAACGCCCAATGTAGCCGAGAGTTCCCAATTTCCAAAGCTAGCCAAACTTCTCCCATCCTCCTCATCTCCCTCATCTCCCTCATCTCCCTCATTCCCCCAACCCGTCTGCGGTTTCACACTTTTAACTTTTTTAAGTCAGTCATAGGTTTTTTAATAAAAATTAACATTCATCCCGTGTCACAATAAACCTAGAGGAACAAATACTCATTGTGTTAAGGAGGGGAGTTATGGTAGCGCTCACCGAAAAAACTGAAAAACGGCTCACCATACAGACTGTGGAAATCGCTCAAGAGACGACGGCTATTCGCTCTTTAGATTGGGATCGCGATCGCTTCGATATTGAGTTTGGTCTGCAAAATGGTACCACCTATAACTCGTTTCTCATCCGTGGGGAGCAGACAGCCTTAGTTGATACCTCCCACGAAAAGTTTCGTCAACTATACTTCGATACGCTCACCGGATTAATTAAGCCAACAGATATTGATTATTTGATTATCAGCCACACCGAGCCAGACCATAGCGGTTTAGTTAAAGATTTGCTGCAAATGGCTCCAGAAATAACCGTTGTTGGCTCTAAGGTAGCAATTCAGTTTCTTGAGGATTTCGTACATCAGCCATTCAAAAGGCGGATTGTAAAAAATGGCGATCGCTTAGATTTGGGCAATGGCCATGAATTTGAATTCGTGATTGCCCCAAATTTACATTGGCCAGATACTATTTTCAGCTTCGACCATAAAACCAAAACTCTTTACACCTGCGATGCTTTTGGGTTGCATTATTGCTCAGATAGCACCTTTGATGAAGACTTGGCAGCTATCGAAGAAGACTTTCATTACTACTACGATTGCTTGATGGGGCCGAATGCCCGGTCAGTTTTGTCTGCCCTGAAGCGGATGGCGGAACTCAAAACTATCAGTATGATTGCCACAGGACACGGCCCATTACTATCTCACAATGTTGAGGAACTAGTTGGACGTTACCGCACTTGGAGCCAAACCCAAGTCAAGCCAGAAACGGCGGTTGGAATATTTTACGTTTCAGAATACGGATATAGCGATCGCCTCGCTCAAGCAATTGCTAACGGCATTGGTAAAACTGGTGTCGCTGTGGAAATTGTCGATTTGGGTTCTGAAGTCGATTTGCAAGAACTGCGGGAATTAGTCAGCCGTTGTGCTGGGCTAATCGTTGGTCTACCTCCGGCTTCTGGCGCTGCTAGCATCCGAGCTGCACTCAGCACAGTTTTAGGATCTGCCAAAGAAAAGCAAGCTATCGGCGTGTTTGAAACTGGCGGTGGCGATGATGAGCCAATAGATCCTTTGCTGAGTAAATTCCGCAATTTGGGTTTGACAACAGTTTTTCCAGCGATTCGGATTAAAGAAACACCCACAGAAAATACTTACAAGCTTTGTGAAGAAGCGGGTACTGACTTAGGGCAATGGGTAACACGCGATCGCAGTATCAAAGCCATGAAATCCCTTGGTGCTGACTTAGATAAAGCATTAGGTAGACTCAGCGGCGGACTGTATATCATCACTGCTAAAAAAGGTGATGTATCCAGTGCGATGCTAGCCTCGTGGGTTGCTCAAGCCAGCTTCAAACCCTTGGGATTTTCCATTGCAGTAGCCAAAGATCGGGCAATTGAATCACTTATGCAAGTAGGCGATCGCTTTGTTCTCAATGTCTTAGAAGAAGGCAATTTCCAACCACTAATGAAGCATTTCTTGAAACGGTTCGCCCCTGGTGCAAATCGCTTTGAAGGAGTGAGAACCCAGCCAGCCGAAAATGGTGCGCCAATCCTCAATGATGCCCTCGCCTACATGGAGTGCGAAGTCGTCAGTAGAATGGACTGTGGCGACCATTGGGCAGTATACAGCACCGTTTATGCCGGACGAGTTTCTAAACCAGATGCTTTGACTGCTGTGCATCACCGCAAAGTTGGTAATCATTACTAAAAAGTTAGAAGTTATGAGTTAGAAGTTAGAAGTTAAAATTAGGAGTTGTAAAGACGAGTTTAACAAAAAATATCGTCTGCACAACGGAAGTTAAAAGATTTAGATTAACGACTTTCTTCAACTCATAACTCCTAACTCCTAACTCCTAATTTATTGTTTCAGCCATGTCAAAAAATAAACCCCGCGATGTTCAAGTTTATCCAATAGCTACGGATACAAGAATACTGCGATCGCGCAGTTGGTCAAGGCTCAGATTTGAAATTGAATACGCTCTTGCTAAGGGTACAACTGCTAATTCTTATTTAATCGAAAGCGAGAAAAGTGCCATCATCGACCCTCCAGGGGAAACGTTTACGGAAATTTATTTAAAAGCTTTACAGCAGCGTTTCCATCTTGACGAGTTAGATTATGTAATTTTGGGACACGTAAATCCTAACCGCGCTGCAACTTTAAAGGCTTTATTAAAAATTGCTCCGCAAATCACCTTTGTTTGCTCAAATCCAGGGGCGATTAATTTACGTAGTGCGCTGGAAAACCCAGATTTGCAAATTCTTGTGATGCGCGGCGAAGAAACCCTAGATTTAGGCAATGGGCATAATTTACAATTTATCCCCACCCCTAATCCCCGCTATGCAGATCAACTTTGCACATACGACCCCCAAACAGAAATTCTGTACTCAGATAAGTTATTTGGGGCCCATGTTTGTGGAGATCAGGTATTTGATGAAGGCTGGGAAATATATAACGAGGATCGGCGCTATTATTTTGATTGCCTCATGGCTCCCCACGCCCGTCAAGTTGAAACAGCGCTGGATAAACTAGCTGATTTCCCCGTGAGAATGTATGCTACTGGACACGGGCCTTTGGTACGCTATGGCTTGATCGACCTGACTAAAGCTTATCGCCAATGGAGTAAGCAGCAAACATCTGCCGACTTGACAGTAGCGTTGATTTATGCATCAGCTTATGGAAATACGGCAACATTAGCCCAAGCGATCGCTCGTGGCATTACAAAAGCTGGTGTCGCTGTAGAATCGATTAACTGCGAATTTACTGAACCAGAAGAAATCCGGGCGGCTGTGGAAAAAGCCGGTGGTTTCGTCATCGGTTCTCCTACCCTTGGTGGTCATGCACCCACACCCGTGCAAACAGCTTTAGGAATTGTCTTATCCACCGCGACCAACAATAAGCTTGCTGGTGTTTTTGGTTCCTTTGGCTGGAGTGGGGAAGCGGTTGATTTAATTGAGGGCAAATTGAAAGATGCTGGTTATCGGTTTGGTTTTGACACCATCCGCGTAAAATTCAAACCCGACGATGCCACCTTACAATTGTGTGAAGAAGCCGGAACCGACTTTGCTCAAGCCCTGAAGAAAGCTAGAAAAGTGCGCTCGCCAAGTCAACCTGCAACAACTGTAGAACAAGCAGTTGGTCGGATTGTCGGTTCTCTTTGTGTTCTTACTGCAAAAGAAGGCGATCGCTCCAGTGCCATGTTAGCCTCTTGGGTATCTCAAGCTAGCTTTAGTCCTCCTGGTTTAACCATAGCTGTAGCTAAAGACCGCGCAGTAGAAACACTCACACACTCAGGAAATAAATTTGTCCTTAACATTCTTAAAGAAGGCAATCATTTGGGATTGATGAAGCACTTTCTCAAACCATTCGGCCCAGGACAAGATCGATTTGCCGATGTCGCTGCCGAAGAAGCTGAAAATGGTTCTCCCATACTTACCGATGCTTTAGCATATCTTGAATGTTCCGTACAAAATCGGATGGAATCTGGCGACCATTGGCTAGTTTATGCCACTGTCGAGAATGGCAAATTGTTAGATAGTGATGGCGTTACAGCCGTACATCATCGCAAATCAGCAACTCATTATTAGACATCTTGTACTTGTTTCAGCAATTTTTTAGGGCGTTCTTTCATAAAATGTTATCCAGATAAGGATTTACAATAGGTTTGTACTAATGTGAAGCAGTCGCTTCAAAATTTTGATGCCAATCCGGTTTCGGTTTCACCCAGAAAAAGCTGTTGAAGCCGCAGCCCTACTTTTAAACCTGCAAGCATTGGTAGCCCAATTCTGAAAGGATCTTGTTTGATGGCTGTTCTTATACAGATTCAGCAGGGTGGTTTAGTCTCTAGGCGGTTGAAGAATAGGTATAAAACTACTCTTAAAGCTTTCTTGGGAATACCGTAAGATGTTGAACGTAAATTCTAAATTATGTCAATTTTTATGATTAGAGAATGGTTGCAAGGGGAGTATTCAATCACCACAGATGTTAATCAGCTAGATGTGAACGTTATACACCAGTTTCTTGCAAGTTCTTACTGGGCAAAAGGATTGCCGCTTGAGGTTTTACAGAGATCCATTCAAAATTCCCTTATATTTGGTTTATATAAAGGCAAACAACAAATTGGCTTTGCCCGCTTAATAACGGATCATGCCACATTTGCCTATGTTGCTGATGTGTTTGTTTTAGAGCCTTTTCGGGAGCAAGGTTTAGGCAAGTGGCTGATGGAAACGATTATTTCCTATCCTGAATTGCAGGGCTTGCGCCGATGGTTGCTAGCAACAAAAGATGCACATGAGTTGTACAGACGATTCGGATTTACTGAACTTAACAATTCAGACAGCTTTATGGAGAAGTGGAGTCCAGATGTTTATCAGCAGACAGGTAATTGACCTCAATCCAAAAAAGCGTAGTGAAAGCGATCGCATGATGCTGCTTGGATAAAATTATCATGATTTCTTTCACTGAGCGTTCCAATGCTATCCGTATCATCAGCGCCCGTCTCGCTACTCGAAGGGAACGTGAAGATTATGAACGAAATGCCTTTTGAAAAATCCCAAAATTCTGATGATGAGCTTCAGGCTGAATATAGCTTTGATTATCAAAAGGCAAAGCTTAATCGCTTTGCTGCCCGTAGTGGAAAGCAACAATTGACAGTTGTGGTTTTAGATGAAGATGTGGCTCAGGTTTTTACCACACCAGAATCGGTCAACAAAGTGTTAAGGGCGTTGATTGAGTCAATGCCACAAGCAGCAAACGGCGAAACAGCCTAAAAATCCTGTTGCATCAGGCGGTTGTAAGCCATCTTATCGAAGGCATAATCAACTCCAGCAAGTAGATGAAAGCAAACTATTTAGAGGAATCGCTTTTCCGTGAGTTGGAGGAGCGTTTGCTTCAACCGGATGTACGAAAGTCAGCTAGAGATGTCATGGACTTACTTGCTGACGAGTTTATTGAGTTCGGAAGCTCAGGGCGTGTTTTCGATAAACAGCAAATTATCAACAGCTTGCAGAATGAACGGATCGAACCCCTGACTCAAAGATCGATAACAGAATTCCAAACCTTAGTTTTAGCAACAGGGATTGTTTTAGTAACCTACCGTGTAGTCAGACATATATCTGGCGAACAACCTGTTAATTCGCTGCGAAGTTCCATCTGGAAATTTAACAATGCTCAATGGAAAATGATCTTTCATCAGGGCACTCTGGTTGTAGAATCACAGAAGTGAGGGAGCATCCAAATGCAAGCAAATTCACCAAAATCCTTACTTGTCATTCTATTGAGTACTATTCACGAGTAAAGTTTTGCATAAAAAAGGCTCAAGCATTACTGCCTGAGCCTTTTCTAGATTCAACTAAATGACTTTCGCCTATCTAGTTTAGTAGCGACCACCACCGCCACCGCCACGGTTATAGCCGCCGCCACCACCACGATTACCACCACCGAAGGAACCACCTCGGTCTTCTCTGGGCTTTGCCTTATTCACTTTAAGGTCACGGCCCAGCCATTCAGCACCATCAAGTGCTTCAATAGCTTTGGTTTCTTCATCTTCTGAACTCATTTCCACGAAAGCAAAGCCGCGTAAACGGCCTGTTTCACGGTCAGTAGGTAGCTGAACACGCTTTACAGCACCATATTCTGCAAATACAGCACTCAGCGCATCTTGTGTAACTTCATAGGAGAGGTTACCAACGTAAATTGACATCAAATGTCTCCAAAATCATATAGTTTGTAGAGATTTAGATTTCGGAGAGAAGTCTGTAATACCAAAAGGAAAAAGCCTGTCAATACTAAAAACAAACACTGTCGCCGAATTAATTCTCATTTCACTTCCCATGATGACATAGCAACTAACTTTCTGGGGGAAATTTTCAAAACTGTTATAAAAAGTTATATAGGAGTTCGTTTTGATTTTGAAAGTATTTGCGTAGAAAGGGAGTGGGGAAGAAACTAATCTATTCTCTTTTCTAAATATTGCCCAATCATCAACTGTTCACCAGCACGAGAGATGATCGTCTGCCTGGTGCGGTATTTGCTGCCAATTAGCTTTAACTCTTCCTCAAAGACTGAACCGTTGTATTCAGTTCGCAAACACAGTGTTTTTGGGTTGGAGAAATAATACTGGGCGGTGACTGGTTTGGATATGGCAAAACCGCGATCGCGATACAAAATGTTTCCCATCACTCCAAATATTGTTGAGCCTTGCGACTCTTTCTTTGTCTTGGACACATCCGTACTTTCCCATACAACTGCTGCACCACAGATTAAACTACCTGTATCAGGCAAATCGTGCATCTGAGCTAGCTTTTGCAGTTCATCACAGCCTTGCTCTAGAAAATTGATCGTAACTATACTTTCTATCTCTTTAGTTTCTCCCTCCGGTAGAGTGTAGTAGCGTCGTTGCGATCGCCACTTACCTCCTGATTCCCGAAAAAATTCGGAAATCTGGGATTCATCAGTGGATTGTACGATTTTGAGCAATGATGTCATGCCTTACCTTCCTCACCTAACGCAAATATATTTCTAGTAAAAAACTTCATTCTTGCTGTTGTTATGGTACTTATCGCCCTGTTTCTTGCATATTACGCAAGGAGCGTAAGAAAAATAGTGTTTTCCAATAAATTATAAAGCTAAAAAGTAATAAATCTTTAATATTCTTAATAAAATCAATTAAATAAACTTTTACAAGTACTAGTATTTGTACTAAGATAAAAATAAATATGTAAAAATAAGGACAGCTATTGTAATATCGCGGATTTTATGATATAGAGCAAAAAAATTTCATATCTTTAGGAAAAGCCAGATTTCTCCTATGGGTAGATTTCAGAAAACTGACAAATCTTTATACTAAGTTTATAATTTATTATCTGCAAGAAGATTATCTACCTCTGCGTAAGAAGTAGAGCGGTGAGAAATTTTGGAATTTTGTGGGAAAACAGTAATTTTCTGATACAGAAAATTACTGTTAGACAGCTTATGAATTCTCGCCGTTTTTGTTAATGATATTTCTCAGAATTACTTGATAAAACACGGCTGTTTAACCCCAAAAGCTCCCCAATAAGAGAAAAATAAATGATTTTGGATATGAATAGGCCGCACGAACAGGTGAAAAAGACAGATCCGATAGTTGCCAAACAGCTCATTAATATCCAGATAGATTCAGTTGTGAAGACTGAGGTAGTAATGCCTGCGGTGGTCACTGAGCTTTGTCAAAGTGCGGACTGCGCCAACGCAGATTTGAAAAGTAGACTTCTTGCAAACAGCACTAGTGCAACAAATGGAAAAGGGAAAGGAGAAAATTACTTTTTTTCCTCCACTTCTGTAAGACGTTTATTAATTCCCTGTTTGGTAGGTATAGGACTGCTGACGGCAAGTTGCGGATCACTGCCCAAAGAATCAGCCAAAGCACAATCTCAGCAACCTGGTAGTAGAGAACGCGGTGGTGCAACACCTGTAGATGTGGCGATCGCTCGAACTGACTTGCTGCAAAAATCACCAGAATATACAGGTAATACAACACCGTTTCGGATTGTATCATTGCGATCGCAGGTGGAAGCCCGGTTGTTGGCTTTGAACTTAGATGTGGGCGATACGGTAAAGCTTGGGCAGAACGTTGGGCAGTTAGATGATGCCATACTTATGACCGAATTAAAGCAAGCAGAAGCAGAACTAGCAGCCCTAAAATCAGAAGTAGCTAGGGCAACCAATCAGGTAAGCAATGCCCGTGCAGACGTTGAGCGGGCGCGGCTAGAAGTGGTGCAAGCTCAGGCAGACTCACAACGGCAACAGAATCTATTCAAAGCCGGAGCGATCGCTGAACAAACTGCCCAGCAAGCACGTACCCAGGCAAAAACAGCAGCACAGGCACTACGGGCAGCCCAAGAGCAGATGCGTACTGAACAGCAAGCCGTCGCTGCCGCCCAAGGTAGAGTACTGGCCCAGCAGGCATTGGTTGCTCAAACCAAAGAGCGCAGGTCTTACGCCCAACTGACATCCCCCATCAATGGCATAGTCACAGAAAAAGTGACAGAACCTGGCAACCTTCTGCAAGCAGGTAGCGAAGTCTTGAAAATCGGCGATTTTAACCGTGTCAAAGTCGTAGTGCAAGTTTCCGAATTAGAACTGGCACAAATTCAGGTTGGGCAATCTGTACAAGTCCGCTTAGACGCCTTCCCCAACGAAACATTAATTGGCAGAGTTACGCGCATTTCTCCAGCTGCCGATGCTACAGCTCGCTTAATACCAGTAGAAGTAGTGATTCCCAACACTCAAGGGAAAATTGGTAGTGGACTGCTGGCGCGAGTCAATTTTGAAAACCAGACACAACAACGCGTAGTCGTGCCACAAACAGCTATTCAAAAACAAGCAGGCGCTAAGAACTCCAAGGGTACAGGGGAGACGCAAACAAATGTACAGCAGTCTTCCCCACCTAACACATCTGGGATGGCAGAAGCAAAGTCACAAGACCGAAGTGGGGAAATATTTGTCGTCCAAGACACAGAAGGCAAAACCAAAGTAACAGCACGAGCCGTAATGTTGGGAAAAAGAGCTGATGCGAGAGTGGAAATTTTATCCGGTTTGCAAGCGGGAGAGCGTTATGTTGTTCGTAGTGGTAAGCCGTTAAAAGAAGGTGACACTGTAAGTCTTTCAATTCTTTCAGAAAAGCAATAGTAGGGTGAGTAGTAACCACCATACCAAGGAAAAAAGTACTTAGTAGTCAGCACTTATCACTTAGTATCATGCAACAGGCGAACAATAATAATGGCAATAGCGGATTTAGTCTTAGTGCGATCGCTATCCGCCAGCACATTGGCACACTCATGCTCACCGTGGCAGTAGTTGTCATTGGCGTATTTTTTCTCACAACGATCCAAGTCGATCTCCTACCGGCAATTACCTATCCAAGAATTGGGGTTCGGCTAGAAGCTCCTGGTATTTCACCAGAAGTAGCAGTGGATGAAATCACCAGGCCGTTAGAAGAAGCTTTAAGGGCAACAGAGAATGTAGTACAAGTTTTTTCCCGCACCCGTGAGGGACAAGTCAGCCTCGATTTATACTTCCAACCAGGGGGCGATATTGACCAAGCCTTAAACGATGCTACTGCTGCTTTTAACCGAAATCGAGGACAACTCCCAGATACGATAGAGGAACCGCGTCTATTCAAAGTCGATCCTTCCCAATTGCCAGTTTATGAATTGGCATTGACATCTGCCTCTTTGCCAGGTAAAGATTTACGCGTATTTGCTGATGAAGAGTTAACGCGTGAACTCAGTGTCGTGCCGGGAGTCGCTTCAGTCGATGTATCTGGCGGTGCTGAGGAAGAAGTACGAGTACTTGTTGACTTAAACCGATTGCAAGCTTTGGGTGTCGGGTTAAATGATGTTTTAGATGAATTAACAGCCCGTAACCAAGATACTTCTGGTGGCCGGATTCTGGGGCAAACTTCCGAGCCATTGACTCGGACTGTAGGACGCTTCCAAAATGCCAGAGAAATTGAAAACCTTTCTTTGGAAGTTTCTTCTCCTGCTAGTGCTAATACCACTAATAGTAGTAGTAATACCACTAGCACTACCACTACTACCCCTGCACCTTCCCGCCGCGTCTACTTGCGAGACTTTGCTGAGGTAATTGATGATACTGAAGACCAGCGACTATTTGTTTACCTGAATCGTCAGCCTGCTGTGAAATTTTCAATTCAAAAGCAGCCTGAAGCGAACACAATTACCGTTGTAGACGCTGTGAAGCGGCGAATTGAACAATTACGACAATCGGGTTTAATTCCAGCAGATATGACTTTGAGTCCCACTACAGATGAATCTGTTTTCATCCGTAACTCTTTAAATGATGTCATCTTTTCAGGGCTTTCTGGAGCATTGTTAGCAGCAGCAGCAGTGTTGTTATTTTTGGGATCATTCAGACAAACATTGATTATCAGTTTGACGATTCCGTTGTGTACTCTAACAGCGATCGCTCTGATGAAAATCTTTGGCTTGACTTTGAATGTGTTTAGTTTAGCAGGTCTGACATTAGGAGTCGGTCAAGCAATTGATACATCGGTTGTGATTTTGGAGAACATTTCCGAAAAAACAGGGATGACTCCCAATCAGAAAGAGATGGAGGGAGAGGGGCAGAGGAGAAATTCAAAATTCTTTATTGACAGTGCCATTAATGCTTCCCAAGAAGTAGAATCTGCTTTAGTTGCTGCTACAGGTGCTAACTTAGTTTCTGTAGTGCCATTCCTCTTAATTGGCGGCTTTATTGCACTGCTATTTAATGAACTGATTCTGACAATTAGCTTCGCAGTTGCAGCATCCCTTGTCGTCGCAATCACAGTAGTGCCGATGCTATCTTCTCGACTCTTGGGAATTCGCTGGTCTAGTCGGATTAGTGAATTTTGGTTGCTTAGACAGTTTAATCACCGATTTGAAGATGCTACACGAGGATACAGTAATTTCTTAACCAAGGTTTTACGCTATCGGCTCCTTGTCGTTATCGCTGCTTTGTTAATTTTAGGCGGCGGCACTTTCTTTATGTTTGGTCAAATTCCCCAAGAAATTTTACCCCGCATCAGTACTGGTCAAGCTACCTTGAGAGCGCAGTTTCCTCCTGGTACACCTTTAGCAACTTCTGAGAAAGTTATGCAAATTGTCGATGACATTTTGCTCAAACAACCAGAAACCGAGTCTGCTTTCACAACTGTGGGTGGTTCTTTGTTTGGTAGCAGTACTACAGAAAATCCTTTACGTGCCAGCAGCACCATCAATCTAAAATCAGGCACAGATGTAGAAGCTTTCGTCAAAAAAGTAACTCAGGAATTTAACAAACTCAACTTAGCAGGAATTCTGTTGCGCCTCAACCCTGGTCAGGTGCGGGGTTTAATTTTGAGTAATTCTCCAGTGCAAGGATCAGACGTTGACGTGATTCTGCAAGGTGAGAATGAAGAAAACTTAACGCAAGCAGGGGCACAAGTGCTGCAAGCATTGCAAGAAAGGGCAAAATTAGCGACATTCCGACCAGATGCCGACCCCCGGCAACCGGAAATACAAATTCGCCCCGACTGGGAAAGAGTTTCGGCTTTAGGGTTGAGCGCTCAACAAATTGGTGCAACAGTTCAAACAGCAATTGAAGGTTCAGTTCCCACGCAAATTCAACGCGGTAATCGTTTAGTTGATGTGCGGGTGCAGCTAAATAAAGAAGCAATTGCGCGTCCTTCCCAGCTAGAACAATTACCGCTATTTACAGAAAACAATCAACTAATCCGTCTTTCGGATGTTGCGAACATTCAAGAAGGTCAAGCGCCTGGTGAGGTGCAACGGATTAATCAGCGCCAAGCTTTTATTGTGGCAGGCAATCTGAGTGAGGGAGCTAGTCTTGGTGAAGCGATCGCAGAAGTCAACCAGGTACTCCAAGATGTAAACTTACCTGATGGCGTTTCAATTGTGCCTAGTTCTGCCCAAGAAACTAATCAACAACTTCAGGATGCTTTAAAAACTTTGGGAGCGTTGGCAGTGTTCCTAATCTTTGTAGTCATGGCGGTGCAATACAATTCGCTCATTGACCCGTTGGTAATTATCTTCACCGTACCACTGGCATTAGCTGGGGGAATTTTTGGACTTTACATTACCCAAACTGCGATCGGCGCGACTGTAATTGTTGGTGTCGTCTTGCTGGTGGGAATTGTGGTAAACGCAGGGATTCTAATGGTAGAACTGGCGAACCAAATTCGGGATGAAATTGGTTGTACTCGCCAAATTGCCATTATGAAAGCTGCCCCTCAACGCTTGCGCCCAATTATCATGACTACAGTCACCACTATCTTGGGACTGTTTCCTTTGGCATTGGGCATTGGCGAAGGTTCTGAGTTTTTGCAGCCTTTAGGGATTGTAGTTTTCTTTGGAATGGCGATCGCTACAATGCTGACATTGTTTATCATTCCCTGTTTTTATATTCTGCTGCACGATTTGCTAGGTGGAAATTGGGCGAAGCCAGTGTTAATCCGGTTGCGTGGATTTTCCAAGAAACTTATCAGCTAATGAGCCTTTAAGTTGCATAAAACCAGGTATTTTAATAGGGAGGTACATTTGTACGCCCCTACTATTAACGTAAGTTCGATAAACCTCTCCCTGCCTTGAACTTTCGTTCAAGCCTGTCCCTCTCCGACTTGGAGAGGGACGGTTTTGCGTAGTAAAACCAGGGAGAGCTATTTTTTACGGCTAATTAGATGGACATAATAAGCTGATGCGTGCCTAAATTGTATAAACACTCTTTAGGGTCGTTAACTGTTGACGGTTAACGGTTATCAGTCATCAGTCATCAGTATGTAAATGTTCAAGTTAAATGCGTAACAGCTTATAACTAGTCGAATTCACGTTACTATTAATTTGTTGCAAAGATTTTGGGAAATGTTAAAAATTAGGTATTTTCCAATTTATTTCAACTTCACATATTGTTTCATCTGTCAATAAATAAACTTTAATTTAGATTTTTTATAAAGATTGCGTGAAATTACTAGTGATTGTGATAAAGCATTACAAGAATTGCTTTATAAATCAACTTATGAGTAGATGTAAAATCACTGAGCAAGCATACATTAACCGCTATTTATCTAGCAAGTACATAGCAGTTTAAAAGTGAGTTTTTGCCGATTGATTTAACCCACGCGGTATAGCATTCTCTCAATCAATATAAAGAGGACAGAAATTATGACTACGATAGCAACCAAAATAGCCTTATCTGTTCTAGGAGCAGTAGGAATTAGTTTTTTGTCTTTGACACCAGCGAAAGCCTTCATCTCGGTAGAAACCATCGTGACAGAGGCAAACCAAGACATATTGAAGATAAAAAACCCAAGAACACTTGGGCCAGAGTTTCAACCAGGGCAAGTAATAGAATATGGTGTCCCAGATGTAGCTAATAACTTTGTAAATGGCACTGGATATGATATAGAAAGCTTGGTCTTTGATTTAAAAACGCTGTCCTATAGTAATCCAGATTCTACTCCCGTATTTGATCATGAGTCGGTGCAGTGGGGAGATGTTAATGGAGATCACAAGATTGGTTACTCTAATAACCCTGATCTAAAGAATATCTTTACAGACGTTACCATCAAAGATAACATCATCACTTTTAGTGGTGGCGTAATCCCTAACGGAAGCCTGTTTTACAATCCATTCGCTACCAACCCCAATGTAGCGCCAGGTGGTGGAATCATTCCACCAGTGCCAGCAGAGCAAGTGGATAAAGATGGGCCAGTCAGAGTGGCTAGTTATTACACTGCTGTACCTGAATCAACTAATGTTTTGGGTGTACTAGTCTTTGGTGCTTTAGGTGTAGCTTTCAAAGTAAAGCGATCGCTACACTCTTAATGCCCTCACTCTGTAATTAATTCACGATACACTGCTAGTGTTTCCTGATGAACGCGGGCAACACTCAGCCACTGTAGGTTTTGATTTGCCCGCTGTTTCCATTCGTGTAGCATATCTGCATTACTCAGTAATTCAACTAAGGCTCCAGCCAAAGCATTACTATCTTTTGTTGGTACTAAAATTCCTGCTTCCCCATTGTCCAAAGCTTCAGGAATCCCGTCTACTTGAGTGCCAACGATGGCAGTTCCAGCTTCCCTAGCTTCCGAAAGTACTAAAGGGCAAGGGTCACGGTGGGAAGCTAGCACAAATATGTCACATGATATGAGATAGCGTTGAGGTTCCGCCTGGAAGCCTTCAAAATGGATGCGTTCTTTTACAGAAGTTGCTTGTGCCTGTGCCTCAAATAGCTGTTTATCAGGCCCATTTCCGACCAAATAAAGATGCGCCTGGGGAAAATCTAAGGCGATTTTTTCAAAGGCAGCGATTAACTCAGCAATTCCCTTGCGTTGATACATTCCGGCTACGGTAGCGATCGCTGGACGTTGTAACGGTAAAGGTTGATAATCTTGTATATGTCGGGTGCGGGGGCTGCCCAAGGTTCCATTACAGACTACCCGCAACTTGTTTTCTGAAATACCACGCCGTGCCATAGAATCTCGCACAGCCTTACTAACAGCAATTACCCTGTCAGCTAAACCCATCAGCAGGCTGGAACGCTGAAATTCATTGTGGACTGTGGAAACTAAAGCATATTTATGTCCTTTAAAAATACGGGACAGGATGACTCCTGTCATCATGTGGGCGTGAACGATATCCGGCTGAAATTCTGCTGCGATCGCCACGTAACCCATAGCTGCTTTAATAATATTTATTGGTTTCCTGGTTTGGTCTAATTGGTAGTGTTTGACACCACACATATCTAGTAATTTTTCATATTCACCACCAGCAGAAATAACCGCTACCTCATAACCAGATTTTGCCTGCAAACAAGCCAAATCCACAGCCACATTTACAATCCCGTTACCTATTTCTTGAACGTGGTTCAAAATATGGATGATTCGCATAATCTTTGAGATATGTATAAAAAATAAAGATAAGTAACTGAGTGTAAATCAACATTTTTGTTGAGGTCTTCAACGACAGTCAGTAGTGCGAAAATTGGCACTAGCTACTGACTAAGAGCGTCTATAATCAGTCACTTAGCTTTAAAGACTTATTCAGTAACGGCTCAATAAATCGGGATAAAAAAAGGTAGGATTCAAGAAAAATCCACAGGGTTTTAATGCCTGATAGTTCCCCTTTTCAGGTAGTTATTAACCCTTGTGCATATTACAATTAACCTTGGAAATACTTACCTGTTCCAGGGGTGAAAACATAGCAAAAAACTTGGGCATTCCTTTTTTTGGAGTTCTCTAATGGTTTTGATAATCGTAGGTTCTTAGGACTCAATTAACACAAGTTTGCGAACCTGAGAATTGTTTCCCTGAGAGCGGCGTGATGAGGCAGCAGTTAGCAAAAACTTCCAAGACTGAGGAGAAATTATAGACGGATCTATCATTGAAAGAAAACTCTTGATATTTTTTTGCTTTAGTGCTACTAAAATCCAATGAAGTTTCAGATAATTTTTTATATCCTGAAAATGAGGAATTTTTGAGCGATGTTGCTCATTTACCAAGGCGTAAATTTTTTCTTTCATCAAAATATTTGTGGCTAACCGTCTAGACAAAGAAAACTTTTGATTATAAGCACCTGGCCAGATAGTGCGGTAAGCAAGACACTGATTAAGGAAAATAGCATCGCCAAACTGGGCAATCCGAATCCACGAATCGATGTCATCACAGTTAGCATCGAGTGTGGAATCCCAACCACCAGTTTGCAGGAAAGCATCACGTCGGCAAGCTACTTGTGCAGGTGTGCCAAAGGGTACAAGCTCTAAAAGCATACCGTAGTGAATATCGGACTGTGGAACATAAAAAGCTAAACCGGGACCAACTTGAGGGGTGCGACTGAGTTCAACTTCATTACTATCCACCTGAGCCGCGACACAAGAGCAGATTACAGCATCGGGACGAAGCGCGATCGCCTTAGCCATCTCTTCTATGCAGTTAGGCGCTAAATAGTCGTCATCATCTAAAAACTTAATCCAGTCGCCGCTAGCTTTAGCAATTCCAGCATTTACCGTTGCTGCATGGCCCTGGTTAACTTCGTTACGATGATAAACAACTTTGTCCCCTAAACTTTTGAGATAGTTTTGGGTGTCATCAGATGAGCAGTCATCGGCAACAACCACCTCGCACTCGATTGTTTGGTTACGAGCCGAGTCAATTGCTCTTTGCAGCAAGTTCAAGCGATTATAGGTACTGATGACGACGCTAAATTTCATAAATATTTACCCCTGTGTTACAGCATTCTGCAATATAGCTTTGAACTTTAGGCTGTTGTATCAGTAAAATTATTAATCCTAACAAGTAGACTGAAATAGGATTATCGATTTATCATTGATGATCGTGAGATTTTTTTGAAGCAGACTGAAAGACTATGAGCGCCCAAGAGATTATCCGCTCGATTGAAGCGGAACAGCTAAAATCGAATCTGCCCGACATTTATGTGGGCGACACCGTAAAAGTGGGAGTAAAAATCAAGGAAGGCGATAAATACCGCGTACAACCCTACGAGGGAGTAGTGATTGCCAAACGCAATGGTGGCATCAACGAAACTATTACAGTTCGTAAGGTTTTTCAAGGTGTGGGCGTTGAGCGGGTGTTTCTGTTGCATTCTCCCCGGATTGACAGCATCAAGGTAATACGTCGTGGTAAGGTACGCCGTGCTAAACTGTATTATCTCCGCGATCGCGTAGGTAAGGCAACCCGAATCAAGCAACGGTTTGACCGCCCTTTGTGATCCTTCCTTCAAAAGTATGGGAAAAACTTCAAGCTTCAAGCGGCATCTGCCGCTGACTTGTTTCCCCGACAAAATTGAGGTATGATAAAAACCGGATATTGCGTTAAACTGAAATTTAGTTCAGCGCAATGACTGAATCAAAAACAGCTTGTGCGCTCTTAGTTCAGTTGGTAGAACGCAGGTCTCCAAAACCTGATGTCGGGGGTTCAAGTCCTCCAGGGCGCGCTCAAGAGCAAAAAACAAAGCCCGAAATAATTACGCAGCTGTTAATATAGCAGTTAGCGCTAATAATTTCGGGTAAACTTATTGTGTTTGCAGTTGTTTTGCTTCCAGTAAGTGAAATAGAGTCGAAGTTGCAAACCTGGACGAACAAATTTTAGATTTTCAATTTTGAATCGACAAAAAATTTAAAATTGAGTGCCTTTGCCTTAAAGCATGGGGTAAATCTAAAATCCAAAATCCAAAATTGAGTTACAAATTGGAGATAAACGGTCATGGCCAAAAAAAGTGAAGCAGAATTGCCAGAAACCACAAATGGGTTTAGCTTTGGCAACTTCATACAGGGAACCAAAGAAGAACTTGAAAAAGTAGTTTGGCCCAGTCGGAAACAGATAGTGAGCGAATCCGCCGCTGTCTTGTTAATGGTGGCACTCTCCGCATCTTTGATATACTTGGTCGATGGATTGTTTAGTTGGGCAGCAAAACAGGTGTTCTGATGACTTTTGCAACAGACGAACCTCGCAACTCCACGTTTCAGTCGGAGGAAACAGGAGAAACGGCAGAAGCAGCGTCAAAAGAAGCACGCTGGTATGCGGTTCAAGTAGCTTCAGGCTGTGAAAAGCGTGTAAAGACGAACTTAGAGCAACGCATTCAAACTTTTGATGTAGCTGACAAAATTATCCAAGTAGAAATTCCGCAGACGCCAGCGGTGAAAATCCGCAAAGATGGCAGTCGTCAGCATACAGAAGAAAAAGTTTTTCCTGGCTATGTCCTGGTGCGGATGATGATGGATGATGATACTTGGCAGGTGGTACGAAACACCTCTCACGTAATTAACTTTGTCGGCTCAGAACAAAAACGTGGAAGCAGCAAGGGTCGCGGTCATGTCCACCCCATACCACTAAGTTCTTCAGAAGTCGAACGCATATTCAAACAAACCAGCGAACAGGAAGCTGTTGTCAAAATTGACATGGCTACTGGTGATAAGATAATGGTGCTTTCTGGTCCATTTAAAGACTTTGAAGGCGAGGTGATTGAAGTGTCTCCAGAACGGAGTAAACTTAAAGCCTTGCTCTCAATTTTCGGCAGGGATACACCAGTAGAATTGGAATTTAATCAGGTAGAGAAACAGAGTTAAATACAAATGGCGAAGAAAGTAGTGGCGGTCATTAAACTGGCCCTGAATGCTGGAAAAGCCAACCCAGCACCGCCAGTGGGGCCCGCTTTGGGTCAACATGGCGTTAATATCATGATGTTTTGCAAAGAGTACAACGCCAAAACAGCAGACCAAGCTGGAATGGTGATACCTGTAGAAATTTCGGTTTTTGAAGACCGGAGTTTTACATTTGTACTCAAAACGCCACCAGCATCAGTGCTGATTCGGAAGGCAGCGAAAGTTGAAAAAGGCTCAAATGAACCCAACAAAAAGAAGGTTGGGTCAATTAGCAAAGCACAATTGCAAGAAATAGCCCAAACCAAACTACCCGATCTTAATGCCAACGACATAGACGCGGCAATGAAGATTGTGGCAGGAACGGCTAAAAATATGGGTGTAACAATCACGGATTAGTCATTGGTCATTAGTCATTAGTAAAAAACTAGCGACAAAGGACAGATGGCAAAAGACTGATAACTAAAAATTATCGGGGGAGAGGCGAGGCTTCGGAATTACCCCAGGAGAAAAAATGGCAAAAATATCGCGTCGTTTGCAGGCGCTGCAAGCAAAGGTAGAAGATAAGGACTATCATCCTTTAGAGGCTTTAGCCCTTCTCAAAGACACAGCAACAGCTAAATTTACTGAAGCTGCCGAAGCGCATATCCGGCTGGGAATTGACCCCAAATATACAGACCAACAGTTGCGGACAACGGTAGCACTGCCCAAAGGTACAGGACAAATCGTCCGGGTGGCGGTGATAGCCAGAGGCGAAAAGGTAAACGAAGCAAGCAACGCTGGTGCTGATATAGTCGGATCAGAAGAACTGATTGACGAAATCCAAAAAGGTAGAATGGATTTTGACAAGCTGATTGCCACACCCGATGTGATGCCACAGGTGGCAAAGCTAGGTAAGTTGCTTGGGCCGCGTGGTTTGATGCCATCGCCCAAGGGTGGAACCGTAACATTTGATATCGGAAGTGCGATCGCAGAATTCAAAGCTGGTAAATTAGAATTCCGAGCTGACCGAACCGGCATTGTACATGTTATGTTTGGTAAGGCAACATTCTCGCCTGAAGATTTGTTAGTCAACCTGAAGGCATTGCAGGAGACGATTGACCGTAACCGTCCTTCAGGAGCTAAAGGTCGTTATTGGCGCACATTTTATGTGTCAGCCACAATGGGGCCATCGATTAAAATTGATGTTACCGCCTTACGAGATTTAAAACTGAGCGAAGTAGCGTAAAGGGAGTAGGGAATAGGGAGTAGAGAATAGGGAATGAAATAATTCTCCTACTCACCACTCTCCAGTCCCCACCCCCCCTGAACAATTAAATAAGCAAAGCCGGAGACAGCAGGTGCTAATAGCTTAAATATCCTGCCGAGGTTAAAACTCTAATTGTCAGAATTACCACCCATAAAGGTGTGATAACTATGGCGTAAAGAGTCTTACTACTCAACCCCGGCTAAATTAGCTGGGGTTTGTTGTTTGGGTTCAGGTTTAGAAGAAACGTACAAGTAGGGCACTTCCCCGATTATTTTAAGGAGGTGAGACTGGAATGGGTAGAACACTAGAAAATAAACAAGAGATAGTAGCTGACCTCAAAGAAACTTTGAGTGAGTCAACTCTGGCACTGGTAATAGAGTATCAAGGACTAACAGTTGCTGAAATCACAGACTTACGGCGGCGGCTGCGTCCCAGTGGCACTGTTTGTAAGGTGACGAAGAACACCCTGATGGGCATTGCCATTAAAGATGATCAAAAATGGGAACCTTTGTCAGAACTACTAAAAGGTTCTTCAGCCTTTTTACTGGTTAAAGATGATTTTTCATCTGCAATTAAGGCTTACCAAGACTTCCAAAAAGCCACCAAGAAGACAGAACTTCGTGGCGGTGTCATGGAAGGTCGTCTACTCAAAGAACCGGATGTCAAGGCTCTGGGAGACTTGCCATCTAAGGAACAACTCATTGCACAAATCGCTGGAGCTATCAACGCCTTGGCTACCAAGATTGCTGTGGGTATTAACGAAGTTCCTGGTTCCCTGGCTCGTGCTTTGCAGGCTGTGTCTGACCAAGAGCAAAGTGGTGGTAGTGCTGAAACCGCTACTGAAGCTGATAGCAGCACAGAAACTGCTGCTGAATAGACTTCATGCTTCATCAGTCAAGAGGAGGCAGTGCGGTCTTGGGGTCTCCCAAAGTGGAGCAACTGCCGTTCAAAAGCTAATGACTAGATGACTAATGACTAATAAATAATCAAAATTACAGGAGTTATATCAATGTCTGCTGCAACCGATCAAATTTTAGAACAACTAAAAACCCTTTCTTTGTTGGAAGCTTCTGAGCTAGTCAAGCAAATTGAAGAAGCTTTTGGCGTGAGTGCTGCTGCACCCGTTGGCGGCATGATGATGATGCCTGGCGCTGGTGGTGGTACTGCTCCGGCTGAAGAAGCTGTTGAGCAAACCGAGTTTGAAGTGATTCTCGAATCAGTGCCAGCTGATAAAAAGATTGCCGTCCTGAAGATTGTCCGGGAATTGACCGGTTTGGGTCTGAAAGAAGCGAAAGACATGGTAGAAGCTGCGCCTAAAGCTATTAAAGAAGGTATTGCTAAGGATGCTGCTGAAGATGCTAAGAAGCGCATCGAAGAAGCTGGCGGTAAAGTGACTGTTAAGTAGTCACAATTCTATTACCAGTTTTTTATTAAGGAGCCTAACTTAGGCTCCTTTTTTTGGATTTTTCTTCAATAACTGCATAGCATTTCCCCGATACCCGCCAAAATCTTCGCACTCTCCGCATCTAGTGCTACGATCGCAGCTACTATATTTCTATACCTGTTCATAAGCAGCAATAAAATCATCGCGTGATCTACCCGATTGAGTGCAGAGACTTCTGAGGGTAGAACCTTTGATCAGTTTATGATTTGGCAAAGTTAAAGGAGTAGTTGTGCCATCGGGATTTTGTCTAATCATAGAAATATGCTCTTTTTCTCTGACTATTGAAAATCCAAAACCCTCAAGTGCTTTAATTACTTTTTATTTAGGAGCATCAACAGGAAACCTTGGCATTATATGCTTGCCTCTGTGACAAAAGCTTCGAGTATTGAGGATTCAGATTTTAGTACCGATTCTCCAAAAGTTTCGACATGAAACAAAATAGCCGAACGCACATCATTTAGGGCTTCTTCATAAGTGTCACCTTCACCAACTACAACCCCTTGACCTTGAATACCTAAAGGATAAGCAACATATCCATCAGGGTGCTTTTCCACAATGATTTTGATATTTTCACAGTTACTTCTCCTAAATTAATTTGACATCCAAAAGACAGCTAAAGCATTTTATTCTGCCCATTAAATAACTTGCTCGATAGTTTGCTAATAAGTCAAAAGCCTTACTAAAAAAGTGTTTGGGCCATATTTCTGCATTGATTATTTTCTTACCACTTTTAAAGTAAGTAATGGTCAGTGCGATCGCACGTAAAACGCAGCTATTTTATAATAATGGAGCCTCTGCTTGGATGAAAACAGCAAAACAAGAGGTAGTATTGTAATTAGATTGTAAATAAAGGGCTTTAAAGCAACTCTTGTAATTCAAGAGCCTTGGGCTTGCTGTAATAAATTAAATTAGCAACCATATATTTAGCCGAGTTTTACAGGCTGATTTTGGACAATAATTCTTTAAAACTGGTTTCAACTCTGGGCAATAATTCTTTAAAACTGATTTAATTGCTGAAAGCCGCGAAAATACGTAACTTATGCCCCTGAACTTGAAAAAAATGGACATTAATTCTTTAAAACTGATTTGATTGCTGAAAGCACCGAGAATACGTAACTTATGCCCCTGAACTTGGAAAAAATGGACATTAATTCTTTAAAAGTGACAATAATTATTTAATGGACATAATCCCCTTGTACATTAAATAATTATTGTCCATTTTAAAGAATTATTGTCATCTTTGCATTGAAGATGCATAATCGCCACAACCTTTATTTAACAAGGGGTGTGGCTATTTTATTGTAAATTTATCCAATTACAAATTTTTAAATCAAATGATGTCATAAATACTGTAAACTTTTAAAGTAAATGATGACATATTTTTTGGGGAGCAGCTTATGCCCAGGAAGCCTACGAGCAAAGTCTTTCCAGCATTGGAGACTGAGGAGGCAGCAAAAACGGAGGAAGAACAAACAAAGCACCTGCTTGTTAACGAAGATTCGCCAGATTATCTAAAAAAGGTGGAATTAATTGATATTATCCGTCAAGCACCTAACAAAGCAGCTCGTAGAGATGCGATCGCAGATGCAGCGAAGGCTCTTGGTAAAAGCAGTCGAACTATTAAGCGCATGGTAGAGAACGTTGAACAGGTAGGGGTTGCGACTCTAGCTGTTGGACGTAAGGACAAGGGACAGTATCGTATTTCCCAGCACTGGCATGATTTTATTGTCAGCCTTCATAAATGGGGTAACAGAGAAGGTTCTCGGATCAATCACAATCAGATTTTTGGGTATTTAAAAGCTTTAGCTTTTAAAGGAGAGGAACTGCAACACAAGAAATATGATGAAAAATTTAAGGAATACTCCCAGGTGCGAAAAGATTTAATAGCAGGAAAATATCCTTCTCATGTCACTGTATATAAATTAATAAATTCCTATTTAGAAGAAAAGAATACGAAAATTCGTCATCCGGGTTCACCGATAGAAGGACAAATTATTCAAACAACAGAAGGTATTTTAGAAATCACCCACAGTAACCAGATTTGGCAGATAGACCATACTAAATTAGATATTCTATTAATTGATGAGGAATACAAACAAGTTATTGGTCGTCCATACATCACGTTGGTAATGGATAGTTATTCTGGTTGTGTCACAGGGTTTCATTTAGGTTTTGAAGCGGCCGGCTCTCATGAAGTGGGTTTGGCTCTACGTCATGCAATTCTGCCAAAGCACTACAGGACTGAATATGAACTTCAAGAAGCATGGGAGATTTGTGGAATTCCCGAATATATGGTGACAGACCGCGCGAAGGAATTTAAGTCCGAACATTTAAGGCAAATTTCACTACAGTTAGATTTTAAACGGCGTTTGCGTGCTTTTCCCCAAGCAGGTGGTTTAATTGAAGCAATATTTGACAAGATTAATAAAGAAATTCTGTCATTATATGGTGGATACACTGGTTCCAGTATTGAAGAACGTCCTCCAGAAGCAGAAAGAACTGCCTGTCTGACCCTTGATAAACTAGAAAAAATATTAGTGAAATATTTTGTAGACCATTACAATCGTCATGATTATCCAAGGGTAAAAAATCAAAAACGTATTGAGCGATGGAAATCAAGTTTTTTATTAGAAGAACGTGAGCTTATTGATGAACGCGAGCTAGACATTTGTTTAATGAAAATTGCTATTCGCAATGTAGAAAAATATGGTTCTGTAAACTTTCTTGGTTGGGTATATCAAGGCGATTGCTTGTTAAATTATGCAGGAAAGCAAGTTTCTTTAAGATATGACAAGCGTAATATTATAACAGTTCTTGCTTATACTCGACCTCTTAACAGTGATGCAGGCGAGTTTATTGGTATTGTACAAGCTAGGGATTGTGAACGAGAAAGGATGTCTCTAGCTGAATTGAATTACATTAAGAAAAAACTGCGTGATGAGGGTAAAGAAGTTGATAACTCTTCTATTTTAAACGAACGGTTGTCTAGATTCGAGGATGTTGAACAAAACCGTAAAGAGAGACGCAGACAACGCCGTAAACAAGCTCAGAAAAAACATGAAGTGAAATCGAATAAATCAAGAGTAGTAGAATTATTTCCCGAAAATGCAATATCAGAGGAAATTACAACTTCACAGGAAAGTTTAATATCTACTACCTTTGACGCACATTCACAAAACATTGTAAATTCAATAGATAAGCAAGTTACACAGAATAAACCTGATACCAATCAAACAGCCAAAGCTAAACGACGACCTAGAGTAGGTGTGAATGATTGGAATCAATTCATGAGGGATAATTGGTAAGTGTAATGTCAGAGACAAACTTAGTCCATGCCAATCTAGAATTTCAGCAGCATCAACCTGCTGAGGAACTACGACGATCGCCTAAAGTTCAAGCTGAGGTAGAGCGGATTGGTAAAGCTAACACCTACTTTCCCCTAGACCGCGATACAGAATTGTTTGACTGGCTTGATGACCAGCGTGATGCAAAACTCTGTGGTTATGTTACCTCCGCTACGGGTTCTGGCTTATTAAAAGCGTCTCAATTGTACAGGACGCAATACGTAAAACGAAGGGGAACGCTGTTAGAAATCCCTGCAACTGTAATTTACGCCGAAATAGAGCAGCATGGTGGGCCAACAGATTTGTATTGTTCCATTCTGGAAGAAATTGGTCATCCACTCGCTAATGTTGGCGCATTAAGAGATTTACGATCGCGGGCATGGGGAACTCTCAAAGGTTATGGTGTCAAAATACTCATAGTCGGTAATGCCGATTATTTAACTTTGGAAGCCTTTAATGAGCTAATTGATGTTTTTACAAAACTGCGAATCCCCGTTATCTTAGTTGGGACTTACTATCTAGGCGATAATATTCTTGAACGAAAAAGTCTTCCATACGTGCGTGTTCATGACTCATTTTTAGAGTCATACGAGTTTCCGAATTTAGCGGAAGAAGACATTATTGAAGTTGTGGACGATTGGGAGAGGAAATTTCTTCCTGAAAATCGCCGATTAAATCTTACTCAAATTCAGAGCGTAGTTTCTTATTTGCGGCTAAAGTCTGGAGGTTTGATAGAACCTTTATATGATTTACTCCGCAAGATTGCAATATTAAAACTAGATCAGCCAGCCTTTGAATTGAGCCAAGCTAATCTGACTAGGAAATTTGGTAGACGAAAAGAACCAAAAGTTAAATTTAATAGAAAAGCCTGAATTTTGTGCTTGACTCATCATTACTGATAGGTTTTGACAAAATTAATTTTGTCAATAGTAGTTAAGCTTTACAACATTCTCTAAGGAACCTGACTGGCGATTGCTTGCTTCTATGCGAATACTGCATTGGCTAGTAGTTCGCGCCATAGGCTGCGTTTATTAATATGTCTAAGTAGCAAAGAAGAGTTTACCATCCCTGCTTTATGAGGAAAGGCAAATGTTAAAATAAGCTACAAAAAAAGACGTGAATTTAACCACGTCTTTGGGTGATTAGAAAAAGATTTACTCCTAAGCTACATCTGCTACCAGCAAGCCATTGACAGCTACTATGATCAGCTGGGCTTCAAAGGCTGTCTTACAACAGGGTCTTTTATCGCTATTACAAGGTTGCGTTACCCATTTACCCTCCAAGTTTTGGTAAAAAGTGCCGAGAAGTTGCGAACCATTCCACACTCGATACAGTTCTCCGAAATCATCTAGCACTGAGTCGATTTCAATTTCTGGTGCTACTGCATCAGCTAAGTGATCAACATATTCCTCAAACTCTGATTTTGCAGAAGCTTGGTTATCAAACTCTTCTTGTACAATCATCTGAGTAACCTCATTGATGGGGTTTAACAAAAGGCGATCGCCCTCCGGCAAGAGACTGCGATCGCCTTTTTGATTTCAGATTTCATATTAGATACTGTGGTAGCTAAAATCAAGAGAGCTATTTAAAACTTTATATCGTAACTTCAATAGTGCTAATAAAATCACTTATAGAGATATTCAATGCTGTGCAAATAGATTCTAATACTTTCAGTGAGACACTTTCAGACTCACCATATTCTAGTTTTTTCAGGTTTTGATGGGAGCATTCTCCGCCTCTGGCAGTGATTTCATCTGCTAGCTTCTGACGGGATTTTTTACCACGGAATCGCTTTAAAACTTCTCCTCTGTCTTTATTCCAGGCTACAGATACAACATCTGCAACATAAATATACATTTTTGTTTCTTTATCACCCTTATGGCTCATATAATAGCTACAGCAGTAAACAAAGCGTGAATTCTTGAGCTACTACAGTTTACAAACTATGAGGATTTAAGATGAAAGCGAGTCTCCTTTGGAGAAGCTTCTCTAGGAGAGAATGCGTCAACGCAAACGCTAACGCACCAGAAGTGACTTAGTTTTTACAGTCTCCTAGCAATTCTCATTGGCAAGAACTTAAAACTTGCAATTTTGTGTTGCACTAATAAAAATTTATTGCTCAAACAATGCGATCGCATCGCAAAGTCAAACTTTTAATTCCCGCCATGAAGGATTACAGTTATTTAAGCAAGTTTATATGCCGAAGTGTTAAATTTGCGACTAAAGTCTGGACTTTTGAACTTTTATATGATTTCTTTCGCAAGATTGCGCTACTGAAAATAAATGAGCCGCATTTTGAACTGAATCAATATAATTTGACTAAAAGGTTCGCTAGACGCAAGGAACCAAAAGTTATATTTACGAGGAAAGGCTAAAGTGGCATATTTGCTTTGAGTTCAAGCCGTTTAGGTATTGAGATGTAAGTTATGGAGCCAGAAGAGGTTCAACGTCCGCCTTGGTATGTAGAACCCAACGAAGGGGAGAGTATTAGTCACTATTTTGGACGATTTAGGCGACACGAAGCAGTTTGCGTCTCGTCTCCTGGGAGTTTAAGTAAAGCCGCAGGAATTGGCCCAGTATTAGCAAGGTGGGAGAAATTTCGGTTGAATCCGGTTCCCAGTCAAAAGGAATTAGAGGCGATCGCAAAACTAATAGGTTTGGACGCAGACAAGATAGTTCAAATGCTGCCGCCACAAGGCGAAAAAATGAAGCTTGAGCCAATTCGTTTATGTGCAGCTTGTTATGCTGAGAAATCATATCACCGCCTAGAGTGGCAGTTTCAATCAACGGTGGGGTGCGATCGCCACAAGTTGCGTTTGCTTTCAGAATGTCCCTTTTGCAAAGAACGTTTTGCTATCCCGGCGTTGTGGGAACAGGGAAAATGTAACAAATGTCATACGCCTTTTAGAAGTATGAAAAAACGGCAGAAAGCTTACTAAGGATTGCGATCGCACTCAAATCAAGAGCTTATTGTGCCTAATCTTCTATGAGCATTCCTCTGTAATTCTCAATGTAATGACAGCGAGTTGAAGACAAACTGAAGTGCGATCGCTAGTGGAGGCGATCGCTAACAAAATGCGCTAGTTGCCAGACTCCATTGCCTATTCCAGCTTTTCTCCCTTAGTAACACTGGGAACAGTTAATTGTCTTAATTCTGCTTCAGTGGGTATAGCTACACTTGGATCTAGCTTTCGGGCCTGATTAAACTTAGCTTCAGCAGTTTTGATGTCTCCATCTATCTTCGCTATGGCTTGACCTTGATTAACCAGAAACTGAGCTTTTTCGCTGTTGCTCCACTTAGCAAGGTCGAGACAGGTTTGGGCTGCGGCTTTTGCTTCGTCAGTCTTAGCTTCTAGAAGTGTAGGATGCTCGTGTAAGTTATCGCACCCTACTTTTAGCCAATCTTGCCAATTACCACCAAGCCACAACCGTAGCGTATGGTCATCACTGCCACTGACAATGTACTGACCATCGGGACTGAACGCCAACGCCCTGACAGTATCGGTATGACCGTTGAGGGTGTGGAGCAACTTGCCTTTTGTATCCCACAACCGTAGCGTATGGTCATCACTGCCACTGACAATGTACTGACCAGCGGGACTGAACGCCAGCGCCGTGACAGTATCGGTATGACCGTTGAGGGTGTGGAGCAGGTTGCCTTTTGTATCCCACAGCCGTAGCGTATGGTCACCACTGCCACTGACAATGTACCGACCATTGGGACTGAACGCCAGCGCCGTGACAGTATCGGTATGACCGTTGAGGGTGTGGAGCAACTTGCCTTTTGTATCCCACAGCCGTAGCGTATGGTCATCACTGCCACTGACAATGTACTGACCATCGGGACTGAACGCCAGTGCCGCGACACCTTGTGTATGACCGTTGAGGATGTGGAGCAACTTGCCTTTTGTATCCCACAACCGTAGCGTCCTCCTATCAGTGCTGACAATGTAGTGACCATCGGGACTGAACGCCAGCGCCCAGACAAAATTTGTATGACCGTTGAGGGTGTGGAGCAACTTGCCTTTTGTATCCCACAGCCGTAGCGTATTCTCATAACTGCTACTGACAATGTACTGACCATCGGGACTGAACGCCAGCGCCGTGACAGCTTGTGTATGACCGTTGAGGGTGTGGAGCAGGTTGCCTTTTGTATCCCACAACCGTAGCGTCTTGTCACGACTGCCACTGACAATGTACTGACCATCGGGACTGAACGCCAGATCCGTGACAGCATCGGTATGACCTTTGAGGGTGTGGAGCAGGTTGCCTTTTGTATCCCACAACCGTAGCGTCTCGCTATCAGTGCTGACAATGTACTGACCATCAGGACTGAACGCCAGCGCCCAGCCACCTTTATGACCGTTGAGGGTGTGGAGCAACTTGCCTTTTGTATCCCACAACCGTAGCGTATTGTTATCACGGCCACTGACAATGTACTGACCATCGGGACTGAACGCCAGCGCCGTGACAGCTTGTGTATGACCGTTGAGGGTGTGGAGCAGGTTGCCTTTTGTATCCCACAACCGTAGCGTCTTGTCACGACTGCCACTGACAATGTACTGACCATCGGGACTGAACGCCAGATCCGTGACAGCATCGGTATGACCTTTGAGGGTGTGGAGCAAGTTGCCTTTTGTATCCCACAGCCGTAGCGCATTCTCATAACTGCCACTGACAATGTACTGACCATCGGGACTGAACGCCACCGCCATGACAGCATCGGTATGACCGTTGAGGGTGTGGAGCAACTTGCCTTTTGTATCCCACAACCGTAGCGTATGGTCATCACTGCCACTGACAATGTACTGACCATCGGGACTGAACGCCACCGCCGCGACACCTTGTGTATGACCGTTGAGGGTGTGGAGCAACTTGCCTTTTGTATCCCACAACTGTAGCGTATTGTCATCAGTGCTGACAATGTAGTGACCATCGGGACTGAACGCCAGCGCCCTGATCTCCGTGACAGAACTTGTATAAGCGGAGAAAATATTGCGCTCACGCACAGCTTCTATTGCTTCCGATAAGCTAGATTGAACTTCACTCAAAACCTGTCCCAGTTGTGACTGACTTTCACCAGTTGCCGCAATTGCTGAAATTAATTGCTCTACATTTGTTTGTATTGTCAGTAAGTATTTGATATTTGCAGCTTTTTCTCGTAGATTGGCGATAGTTGCTTGTTTTTGAGACTCGGCGGCAAATTTTTTGGCTCTAGACTCCTGAGTTTTAGCGAGTTCTGCCTGCTGTCTGGCGATAGTTGCTTGTTTTTGAGACTCGGTGGCAAATTTTTTGGCTCTAGCCTCCTGAGTTTTAGCGAGTTCTGCCTGCTGTCTGGCGATAGTTGCTTGTTTTTGAGACTCGGTGGCAAATTTTTTGGCTCTAGCCTCCTGAGTTTTAGCGAGTTCTGCCTGCTGTTTGGCGATAGTTGTTTGTTTTTGAGACTCGGCGGCAAATTTTTTAGCTCTAGCCTCCTGAGTTTTAGCGAGTTCTGCCTGCTGTTTGGCGATAATTGCCTGTTTTTGAGAATCGATGGCAAATTTTTCGGCTCTATCTTTCTGTGTACGAGACTCAAATCCAAAAATTGTTGAAGCCACTGCACCTATGGCTACCACTCCTACAAAAGAAGCAACAACCCCAAACCTGACCCATTTACTTGTATTGCGCTGCTGAATACTTTTCTGCACAAATTCCGATGCTGGATGCGACAGCAAACCGAGATTCCTATACTCTTGCAAGTAATTCTCTGCCTCTGCCAATTTTGACCCAGTAAACAGATAATCTTTGGACTTGTTTTTACTTTCCCACTCCTCTGATGCTGCCTCAATCTTGCGCTCAATGCGGATGGCGGCTCGGTTTTCGCTTACCCAAGAACGCAGTCTTGGCCAATGACGAATCAGGGCTTCATGGGCTACATCCACTACTGTCACCGTCTTTTGGCTCTCTCCCCGTGCTTGCAGTTCAGATGTTACGACTAATCTGGCATCTGTCAACTTCATTAGCACTTGTTCCACCACTTCTGCCGATTGCTGGGGGTTGACTAAATCTGTCTTAAATACCTGTCTACGGGTATCTTCTGTTCCTTCTCCCAACTGGGTTAACTCTATGAATATCCGTTTAGCAGTCGCTTGTTCTTCTTTTGAGTCGAGAGCATCATAAATTTCATCCGCCCGTTTTTGTAGCGTGCCTTTGACTCCACCAAGTCTGCTATATTCTGCCTGAGTTAAGCGATTCACCTCTCGCTTGCGCCACAATTCCGTTAGAGTATATTGCAACAAAGGTAAACTACCGGGGCCTTCGACATCGGCTAGCATTTGTTCAACTAGTTCCCGTTGCACTTCTAACCCTACTTGATAAGCAGGTTGGGTAATGGCTTCTGTCAACTCCTTTTTATTCATAGGAGTGACAGTGACTAGATTCTCTTGAATTTTCTGTGCTAATCCTGCATATTCTTGTTCAGCACATTTCCCAAAGAAATCTGCCCGCATCGTTATTACTACTGTCAACCCAGAAGCATCTAATGCTCCTAATAAACACTCAAAAAACTGTTGTCGCTCGCCTTCATCTTGACAGAGAGTAAAAACTTCTTCAAATTGGTCAATGACGAGAATGAGACGATGGGAAACTTGATTTTGTGAGGGTAGAGTCTTTGCATCAGGCTCTAGCTCATGCGGTATTTCTCTTGGTTGCAATGTGGCTTGAACTAATTGAGTTAATCCGCTTGCACCCTTGTCGAGTAATTCTTCTGTCTTTTCTAATTCAGATTTTGGTTTATCTGTTTGTGTTTGGGTATCCTGAACCTGGCGGGGAGTTATATTATTTACAAATACTCTAGCTAAACTCTTAAGGGGATGCTCTCCAGGGCGAAAAATCTTGATCGCCCATTGATCGCTTCCTCCCAATCTTTTGCCTAACTTCAGTTGATGCAGTAAACCTGCCTTCACTACACTAGATTTACCACTTCCAGAAGCCCCGACAACCGCCAAAAAATTCCCTTGCCTAATATTCTCCAAAAGTGAATCAGTTAAAGCGGTGCGTCCGTAGAAATATTTGGGGTCTGATTCGTTAAATTCAAAAGCTGCTAGACCTTTGTAAGGGCAGAATTCTGCCATTAAAACAGCACGGTCAATTTTTTCTTTTTGTCCCGTCAGGATAATTTCTCCGCCAGTGTTATGAAAAATGGGGCGCTGACGGGCAGTTTTTAGCTGCTGCTTGATTAAGTCAACCAGCGAGTAGTTTGTCACCCAGCCTTCAGCATGACTTTCAGGTTTAAGTGCTTCTACTAATGCGCCACTCAAAATCCCATGATTGCCACTCAGTTCTTCATAGGCGACTTCAAATCCACGAGAAGCGGCAATTAAACATCTATCCTTTGTCTCAAAACTCCCAGGATCTGCATCATGGAAATTGAATAACTCACCGCTATAACAACAATCTAACCAAACAATTTGCTGACGAACCGGGGAAGATTGTAAGAGTTTGCGTAACCAGTCTAGGGAAAGTCCCCACTGTCCAATAACAGGACAAGTATCGCTGGCAGCTAAAAAGCCTTCTGTGACTCCACCTATATCTTTGCGTAAACCATGACCAGCAAAAAAGAGCAACGCTGTATCAGGAATGCTGCGTCCAGGGGGATTGAAAAGTTGGACAATAGCTGTTTCTAATTCTTGCAGTGTTAGCTGCTGCTGAGGATCGACAAAGTAAGATCCATCCTGATTATAAGCTGCTGGTAAACGCTCAACATGGAACTTGCCATAAGTTTCTAGTATTTGGGCTATGGCTTCTGCATCAGTTGCTGGTGCTTTGAGATGCGGCGGGCGATCGCTAGATTTTTGTATCAACGTAGGATAGCGATTAATGCCGATCACCAGTGCTTCTCTTTCCATAGCCGCCAATCAATTTAAGTATCAGGTAAACTTAATGTTAATCCTCGAAACCAAAATTATTAGTAATTTTTCTATGGAAACAACCAATCTTCATAATACTTTATTAGCTCTATTACTAGCTTTGAAGGATTCAGAGACTCCTTTGAGCGATAGAGAACAGTCTGATTTATACCAAGTTGCTGAACAACTTTCTGCCAACCCAAAAGCCTGGGAGATACTCATCGAACCCCGCTTGTTGGTGATGATTCAAGCTAACGAACCTTTAAATCAACGGTTTAAAGCTGTCAAATATCAATTAGATAATTTAGGTGATACAATGCCCCTGAATTTACTACCCAGCAAGGCTGAACTAGAACAAGCTGTACCAAAGCAGAAACCTCAACCCACAACCCGCGCTATTCCACAAGTTAGCCCTTCAGACTTGAGAAGCAATGAAATTACCAATATGGCTATCAAGGTTTTAGCAGCTCCCAATCCTTCTGAAACTGCCAAAAAATTAAGTAGCTTTGAGCAATTGCAACAATTTTTAAACCAAAATTTTGCACAAAAATAACGCTATTCTAATTCATCTATTATTTAGATTTGCCTTAGCCGTAGCGTTTTACTCCATTGTCCTTAACCCGCCTAACTAAAAAGGCGGGGTTAATTCCTATTTTCTCTTGCGTAATTGTCAATAGATGACTACACTGATGGCAAAACTTTCTGAAAATGGACTAAAAGTATCTATAATTTGGTTGAAATCGACTTGAGCTATAAGTCAATAAATTTATTTATTACCAGACTGAGTGACAATAAAATATTTCTGTCTATATACAAAGAGGAAAAACTTTATTTATCTGTATCTACCATCCAGAAATAAAAACTCTAACATTTTTTCCTTGAATGGCTGACCTCATATATCCCACTATCGACCTCTTTCTCTATGACTTGAAGTATAGTTTAGGCGATACTCCAGAAGAGATTAAGCAGAATCAAGAATCTTTTTATATTAAAATTCCTGAATATATTCGTCCATTATTATTAGAGAATGAGCAAGATTTGCAAGGCGAATATGTTCATCTGCTCAAAGATGTATACGCACAGACAAAACATCAGAACGACCAATATGAGGGCTATTTCTATCCTGTACTACTCGGTGATAGTTATGGCTTACTTGTAGAGTGTGCGTTAAAAAATAAAACTAATGCTCAACCTGCTAAATGCTTTGTAGATATCAAAGCTGAAATTGAGCGAATGTTGAAGAGTCAAACAGCTACTATTGGGCAAACCTGGATGCTCTCAGGCTGGCTACCTCCTTCTCAAACGAAAAGCTCCGAAGAGATTGCTCAAACTTGCTATCAGGCACTAATGCCCGGTTTAGATTGGGAAGGAGATTTACAAGGTCAAGGACACTTTCTCGGAGCAAATATTTTTGAACTAACTCAAAATAATCAGCATTTTATTATAATTATATATCCCGATGAAGCTACTTTAAACCAATCTGGCAAATTTTATTCTGACTGGATACGTTTATTTTATTATCGGCACAAAATAGTTTGGGCTTATAGTCAAAGTCGTTTATTAAAACATTCTCTACAAACTTATTTTACTAAAATTAAAGTTGGAAGTGATACTATTGAGCAAGCTAGAAATAAGGGAAGCGAGTTAAATACTTTGCATAAAACATTAGTTGATGTGCAAAATACACTAAATGAATATACAAGAGAGTTAACTATCCTTGATTTTCAAGGCGGTACAATTGATATTAATTTAAGTAATTATGAAAAACGTCTGGGTAGAATTAAACAAAAGTCTAACAAACTTCAATCAAATAAAGAGACAGAAGTGAAGTTTTTAACAGAGTTTAGTAAATTAGTTAAAGATAAATATCGCCTACAGATAACTAAAGACTCAGAAAACCTGGAACGAGGTTTAAAATTACTATCAGATACCATTAATGCCGTTCGTAGTCGAGTTGAAGTAGAAAAAGCTGAACGCGATCGCAACTTTCAAACTTTCGTTAGCCTCTTAGCTGCGGGATGGACTTTTGGCTCGTTTATTGCCGCTTTACCAGGACTAGATAAAGAAAATGATAACCCTGTAAGGTCTACTCTAATCAGATCATTCAAAGTTAAAGTAAGTCCAGAACGAGCAACAGGTACACCACAGATAAAAACTACGCAACCAGTAACAAGTACACAACAGACAACCCCAAAGGAACCTTGGTGGCTAATCCCAGCTACTAAGGGAGTATACACTATTAGCGGATTTGTCATCGCTATTTTAGTACTTTTGCTTTGGCGGCGTTTATGGAGGCGATACCGTTAAAGAATTGACAGGGTATGTCTACGTACTCTAACTTCACTCACAAAATTCTCACAATAGTCAACTTTGCTCTCATCAACAGAATTATCGCCAGAAATTGCGATCGCCACGAGTTGGGTTTATTAACAAAATGTACTAACTGTGAGACACCATTTCCAATACCTGCCGATTAGGAGGTAGGGCAATGCCCTCATTGTTCTCTGCCTTTTGCAAAAATGGCGAAGCGTCAGAAGCGTCGTTAACAAAGGTGATGGCTAATTTTATGCTATGTGTTAACTAAATAACTATTACCCGTTGGGAGAAGTTTTGATTTAATCCCCCGTCGATTAGTGTCAAATGACACCAATCTGAGGGATAGAGCGGCGGCGCTTGTAGCCTCCAAAGAACAAGCGCCGGACAGTAGAAAAATCGGTCTCAGCTAAAGAACTTGAGGGATTATTCCTGTCAGGTGTAATATTTCAGTGCTATGATAAATAGCTTTTCATATTTTATAGTAAAAAAGTACTATAAAATTAGGGTATGTGAAGTATCCGATTCCGGCTCTAAAATATGGCACGTGGCGAAATCATTAGAAAACTCTTCAGAAGCTTCTCTCGCAATGAGAGAGAAGAGTTTTTAGCTGCCGCCAAAGAACTTATTGAAGAAGAAAGAAATAAAAATCATATATTGCTTGCTAGGGATTTAGAAAAGCTGCTTGAAAATGGGAATGGATACACTAAACCCTTAGCTGCTAACCCTACCCCCTGGAACCAGTTTCCTGAACCACCTAAAGATAAGGATACTGGGCTTGCCTTGCTTGAGGTAAAACAATTCGATCTGACATGGGATCACATCGTCCTTAGTGAAAAAATTTTTGATACCCTGCAAGAAATCGTCCTCGAAAACCGCAAGCAGGACATTCTTGCAGCCTATAACCTCAAGCCCAAAAATAAATTACTATTCTGTGGCCCACCAGGCTGTGGCAAAACTCAAACCGCAAAAGTTCTCTCCAGCGCACTGGGTCTGCCGCTCGTTTACGTGAACCTAACAGCAGTATTCTCTTCTTACTTAGGTGAAACTGCAACCAATCTTCAGAAAATTTTTACCTATATCGAAAAGGGAGAATGGCTTGTTTTGTTTGATGAGTTTGATGCGATCGCCCGCGATCGCGACAACTTAAATGAGCATGGTGAAGTCAAACGCTTAGTGAATAGTTTGCTACAACTCATCGATAATGCAACCAATCAAAGCATATTTGTCGCGGCCACCAATCACGAAAAACTTCTAGACAGTGCTGTTTGGCGACGATTTGATGAAGTTATTTTCTTTGATAACCCATCAGTTGAACTACGGACGGCTCTTTTGAGTCGTTACTTATCTGCTATCCGTTATACTGCTATTAATCTGTCTACCTTTGCTGATCGACTTGAGAATGCTACTGGAGCAGATATAGAGCGTATATGCTCTGATGCAATTAAAGCCGTGATTCTACGGGGCGAACGTACCTTGACTGCTGATGATTTAGAGGTTGCGATAGGACGTTTTTTAGAAAGACAAAGTATAATAGCAAACTCAACATAATTATTTACGTCGAACCACAATGGGGAGTCAGTTTGAACACCTGAAATTACCTAGAATAATAAACATTGAATTACCTCGGCGCTCCACTGGTGGTGGTTTTGGTGGTACAAAACGTACTGATGTTAGTGAACACGGTAAGCAGCTATTAGGTCAAATTTCTACGCTAATTGAGCCTGTTAAACAAAAGACCAGCCCTTTCCGTCTTGATCCAAAATTGATTTTTAAGATAAAAGTTACTGAAAAATATTCTTTTTCAGACAATTTGGTAACTCAAATAGGACTAAATGTTTTAGCACGCGAACCCAATAAAGCTATTGTTGTCTTCTCATCCGACAATGAGCTAACAGAATTCAAGAAGCGGTTAGAGAATTACAGCCAAATTAAAGATGGCCCCAAATATGAATACTTAGGGGCAATCGATGAGCTAGTTCCCCTCGAACCTGAAGATCGCATTGGTCGTCTCTTAGATATAAAACGTGTACAACCTGGTGAACTTGCCGCTTTGGATTTAGAACTTTGGCACACAGGCAATCGAAAAGAAATGCGGAAGTATTTAGATGATATTGCCGATGTTCTAGAAAGTTTAACCAGCGATACTGCTCCTATGAGAATGAGTGATAGCTACATAGGTGACTATCTCTGTATTGCTCGGATTAAAGTGACTAATGAAGTTTTAAATCTTCTGCTGCTAGAGGAAATTGTTAAAGAAATTGATCGCCCTCCCCAACCTGCTTTTGAAACAGCGGCTGACTATAATCTGCCAATTTCCGATTTTCCTGAAGTTGTTCCCCCACCTGAAGATAATTGCGGCGTTCTTGTTATTGACTCTGGTGTACAGCGTCATCATCCTTTAATTTCTAAGGTACTGGGTGAGGCTGAAGTATTCCCAGATGCGAAACGGCAATTGATAAAAGGTGGATCTGATGATGTGCATGGGCATGGTACAAATGTAGCTGGCATTGCTATCTATGGAAATGTTGAAAACTGCATTCAACAGCGTTCCTTTGATCCAACAGCTTGGTTATTTTCTGCTCGTGTAACAGATGAGAATAACAGATATGATGAGGATCTTCTCATAGAAACTCAATTTGATGAAGTTATTCGTGCTTTTGTTGAACAGTATCCTAATTGCAAAGTTATCAATATTTCGCTAGGTAATGCCGATCAAATTTACCGAGATGGTCTGAAGCAGTTTCGGCTAGCCGCCAAAATAGATGAAATTGCTTATCAATACCAACATAAAAATATTCTGTTTGTAATTTCAGCTGGTAATGCTTTTTATGAAGAGGCAGAGTCAAATGAGCAGCTACGGACTGATTACCCAAATTATCTGCTGAACAAGAGCGCTCGAATTATTGACCCAGCAACTTCAGCAATTGCATTGACCGTAGGTTCTTTATCATTTGGTCGCGGTAGTGTCACAGAACCTTCTGATGTTCGTCGTCAGGCGATCGCAAATTTATCAGGATACCCTTCTCCATTTACCAGAACTGGCTTTAGCGTAGATGGAATGATTAAACCTGATGTTGTAGACTTTGGTGGAGATTTAGTATTAGACCTGAGTTATCGAGAAACTTTAGGTCTACCTAAAGTCAATGTATTGCCAGATAGTGTAGCTGGTGTTTCTGTTCTAACTCTATGCAAAGATTTCAAAAGTTCTTTATTTCATATCTGTAGTGGTACGAGCTTTGCTGCACCTCGTGTTGCTAACCTTGCTGCTCAACTTTTTACAAAATACCCAGAAGCTAGTTCTAATTTGATTCGGGCGCTTATTGTTAACTCTGCACTTGTTCCCAAGGAAATTCCACCTGAATTTCAATGTAAAGGCAATAAGTCTCAAAGTAAACAAATTAAAAAGCAATTAGCAATCTATGGCTATGGGCAGCCTGACTTGCAACGTGCAATGTATTCTGCCGAGAACTATGTTGTTCTATCAGAAGACAATATTTTGATAAAAGTAGGCTATTTTCATATTTATGAAATTCCCCAGTTGCCACCTGATTTTATTAAAACAAAAGGCACTCGTATATTATCAATTAGCTTGGCATTTGACCCGCCAACTCGCCCAACTCGCGGGGACTCATATCTAGGAGTCACAATGGAATTCGACCTTTTTAAAGGAATCGACCACGAAATTGTGAGAAATGCTTACGAAGCTGTGAGTAAGGCAAATTCTGCTAATGAGTCTACAGAAGATACAAAGAAAAAGTTAAAGCAAAAATATGGTGCTGGCATTGAAGTCAAGTTATCGCCGGGTTCTAAACTGCGGAAAAAGGGAACAATACAAAGGGGACTAGTAGAAATCTTTCCTCAATCCACAAAATATGATGAAGGAAACATGATCCTGGTTGTGAGTTGTAACCGTAAATGGGCAAATCCAGATGAAATAGATATGCAACGTTATGCCTTAGTTGCTTCCATTAGCCATTCCGATCCTCAAGTTGATTTATATAATCGTATGAGAATCAAGATTAACCAGCGACCAAGAGTAAGAGTTTAATTAATGATGGTTGTTACAAGCAACTGCAATACAACTTTATAAGATGCAGGTATTAAACTTTAACTTGCTTTTTTAAGAATGTGATCGCACCTCCCAACCCAAACCCCACAAGTTCAAGCGATCACCTCATGAATTTGGCTGCCTAGTACCTGCTTCACCAATAAAAGCTTGTGCAGAGATGGCAGACTGTAAAAAGCCGATTTAGAAGGTTTAGGTACTCACACTTCTACCTGACCAAAAGTTTGCCTTGGCTTGTTGCAGCTGCGATCGCACCACTATTTGCAGTAAAAACTTTAATACCTGGGACAGTCACATAATCACCATCATCGGTAATTATTTGTGTAACTCCAGCTTTGTCCATCGCTTGCAGTATCAGCAAGTCGTAACCGTCAAGTAATTGGGTTTGAAATCTGGTTAGCGCCGCATTGCTTGTTTCTTCGCTAACCAAAACATCTGTGCATACAGCACTAGATATCACCTGGCTCCAAGCGGTTTGAACTTCTGCTACAACTTTTGCTCTCTCCGTTGGGAAGTTATGGCGGTATTCTTTAGATTTTAATGTAGAAGAAAATATTTCTCTTTCTGTTTGCTCGATGTTGTGTGCTAATTCTGCCAATGAAAGACCGCAGTATAAAAGTAATGAGTTAGCAGAAATGGCTTTGGCAATGTAGGAAGGATACTCTGTAATCTGATAAGGACGAGATGAAATACTGGCATTAGTATAGGTATACCAATACCAGGCGTTTGTATCTACTAAGAAAATATCATCATTTTTCGGAGCGTCAGACCGGATATCAACCACTTCAGCCTGAACTGTGTAGTTGACTGGCATTACTGTGTATTTGCTTGTTCGCTGATAACTTGGTCTACTCTACTACGGAAATCAGGGTCGGAGTAATACCGCTTGGAATTTTCTATTACTAGTTTGAGTATTTGTTTACCAACCGTATTTAGATTGGAGAACTTGAGCAGACGGTTTAGGGTTTCTGGCTTAATATCCCGAAGTAATTGTCCAATAGCAAAGTTAAAGAACGGGGAAGCAAAAATTTCTACTCCTGCAAAGTCTAGCTCAACTTCATTAAGAGCTAATAATTCTGGATGAACCAAATCGTACACTTTCTGACCATCGCCAGGTGTAATACAGTTTTTGCCTACAAGGGTTAAGATTTCGTGTTTCATAGTCCGCACATCACCCTTAAAACAACGGCTCGTCATCTGGTTCAAACTCCAAAGCATAATACGATTCGTCGCACAGGAGTGTAATATTTACCAGTGTTCCTCCAAAGAAACTTTGTCTATTTTCGTAAACTTCCTGTTTTTCATCTATTGTCGCACATCCATCATGGCTTAAAATTTGAAGTCTTCCCTTATTTATATGAACAAATTGTTTTAAATAGTCAAGACCAATACCACCCGTTACTCGTCCACCCCTGGTAGTTGTCCCCTTTTGAAAAGCCCATTTTAATGCTTGGTCTGCTGGTAAGTTGGGATTATTCTGGAAATCGCGCACATTTTGAGGGATTCCTACGCCAAAGTCAACGACTGTCAGTTTAAGTTGTTTCAGGTCAGGATAATGTTGTCCGCAGCTAAAGACCCCTATATCTGTCCGTCCATGTTCAAAAGCATTGGCATAAATTTCTAACACTGTTGCAACAATCAGCTTTTGCAAATTTTGGCTGACATGAACCCAGCCTCTACCAAGCCATTGTTCGGCTAGGTATTGAACCAACTCATCTTTATTTTGCTTTGGATCTTCTCGATACGGGATAGAGTTTCCCTGCCAAGGTTCCATATCCTGGCAAAAGGCATACATAAAACCATTTTGTTGCAGATTTATCTTGACTTTTTTATGAAGAGTATGTTGTTGAAAAGTGACTTTTCTACCTTGTGATTCAATTAACCGAATTAATCCACCCAGAAAAGCTACTGCGTTTGGTCGTAGAAACCAACATTTGGAAAAGTCGAAGATTACTTCTGAGCAGTCTTGGTTGACTTTTTGCCAAAGTTGAAACAAGCTATCAAAGTCATCTAGGTTATCGTTGACAGTCGGAATTTGAAGAGTAAGGCTCACAATTCCCTTTTGAATGCTTCGTTAAGTATCGATTTTAGCAGACCTTGTAAGGGGAATTGGTTAGTTTTATCTACAATTCTCCTTTGAATGCTTTGTCCCAAATGGAAGGTAATAGAGCATTAAGTTCTTTCATGGCCTCTACTCTTAGTCGTTTCATCTTGTCTATTTGATTAAAAATAGGGATTGCCTTCTGCTGATATTCAACTGTTGGCATGGATATTTTCATTTTCAGAAATTGCTCTGGGCGAGTGCGTTCGCGTCGTCCTCCCATTCCTCTGGTTAAGTCTTTTAGTTTAGTCCAAAACCAAGGCGTAGCAACTAATGCCGATAAATATTCTGGAATAGCTTTTCCTGGGATACAACGAAAAGTACGGTATTCAGGAGAAACGTATTTACCAACTAAGTAAGACGGACAAATACCTATAGCACCTTCCCATCCTTTAACCTGACTTAGTACTAGCGCACCTTCGTACAAGCAGTTAAAAGCTTTATAAGTAGTTTGAGTTGCGTCTATAGCTTCTTTAGCAAAAAGTCCTCCTCCAAACCCTTTGACTCCCACTTGAGGGTACTGTTTTCCAAATAAAACTTGCTCTTGCTGTTCGTCTAGAGTAAGAATTTCATCAAGTGTAACTATCTTTGAATCTGCCAAGCTTAAATGTAAGCTAGTAATAAAAGCTTCTGTTTCTTCTAATGCTTTTTGACGAAGTGATCGCACTTCCTCAACTTTTCCCGTCAGTTTTTTAATCTGCGCCACAATCTGCCATTGTTTCTCTAGCGGTGGTAGCGGAACTAAAACTTCTGGAATTCTTTTTAAACTTAAAACTCGATTTCTACCAGCGGAACCAGGAGAAATTTTTATTAATTGTTCTAAACCTGCTGGAGTGCGAAAGTAATTTAACAAATATGGAGGTAAGCATAGAGTTTGATTTACACGAAAAGTTGGGAACCGAGTTGAACCATACATCCCTTCTTCTGCTTTAGAAGCTAGTCCTACCGCACCTTCCCAAGCAAATGTAACTTGAAGAATAAAATCTCCCTCTTGAATTAGGAAAAGCTGTTTATCACCTACTTCAAGTCCAGTTCTGGGTATTTTATGAAAAATCCCACGTCCGAAACAATAAATTCCTATTTCGGCATACTGAGCATCAGGAAGGATTTCAACTGGACGGCGTTCTAAAGTGAGTAATGTACCCAGGCTGACTTGAGAAACATAACTCATTACTCGGCACCTGCGAAAAATTGCTTAATCTCTGCCATAATTGCAGCAACCCGTCTATCCTTCTCCAAAATGTCAGCCACTAACTGCTCAGGCGGTAAATGCTCAAAATCCTTTTGATTATTCGGGTTTTTCCGGTCAAGATTATAAATCGCCCAGTAAATAGCATCTCCTTTAGCATTTTCATCTTTAGCAATTTGACGCTGACTTTGCTCCTCAGTTTGGGCTTGTTTAACCTCATCCTTAAGAAACTGAACCTGATTCTGAATCCGTGCAATATCTTTTGATGGGGAAAAATCCAAAATTGAATTCTGTAAACTTTGGATTTTCTCAGCTAATTCTTTAACTGTCTTTGCAAGCTGATTAGCACTTTTCTCTGCTTTCTCAGCAGCATTCCAATGAGGTGTTGCTTCTTTTTTCGCTTGATTATAAACTTCCCTAAAGTTATATTTATAAGCTCGTTCATTCTCTTGTCGGTTCTTCCACCATGCCACGCATTCAGCAAAATTTTCATCTTGTATCGGCTTAGTTTTGGTGTAAGTTTTGCGTCCCTCTGGCAAAGGTAACTCATAGTACCAAATTTCATCTGTTTGTCCAGAACGGTCAAAAAATAACAAATTTGTCGGAATGGGGGTATAAGGGGCAAACACCCCGTCAGGTAAACGGACAATCGTATGCAGATTAAAATCCTTGAGCAAATCTTCCTTGATCTTGGCGCAAATTCCATCCCCAAACAGCACTCCATTGGGAAATACTACTGCTGCGCGTCCTGGTTTTGGCCTTTGTCTGAGACGACGCATAATCAACTGAAGGAATAACAACGCCGTTTCTTTGGGTTGTCTATCTGGGGGAAAGTTATTTTTAATTCTGTCTTCCTCCTCACCCCCAAACGGCGGATTTGTGAGAATCACATTTACCCAATCTTTTTCACCCATCTCCGCCAGGGTAAACCGCAGACTATTTCCATCATCAATATCGGGATATTCAAACCCATGTAACAGCAAACTCATGTGCGCTAACATCAAAGGCAAGGATTTTGCCTCACCGCCAATAATGCTTTTTTGTAATATCTGCCAATCTTGGGCGCTACAATTCTTTTTCAGGTATTCATACGCCTCAACCAAAAAACCACCTGTTCCGCAAGCAGGGTCAAAAATGGTTTCCCCCAGCTTCGGTTCCATCACCTGCACGATAAACCGCACTACCGGACGGGGGGTGTAAAACTCTCCCGAATCTCCGGCCGCGTCTCGCATTTCCTTCAGCATGGACTCATAAAGGGTGCTGAGGAGATTCACTTCTTCTGATTTATCAAAGTGAATATCATTTACTTTATTCAGCACATCCCACAGCAAAGTCCCGCTAATCATGCGGTTAGTGACATCTTTGAACACCTTGGCGATTACATCAGCGCGATCGCGTCCGGTTTTGCTTTTGAGATTCCGCAAATAGGCGAGTAACCCTGCTCCTTTCGTACCATCTGGTAAAGTTGCCTCATCATTGTTGATGAAAATTTTGAGGCGATCGCCAGTAAAATTTTCATTAGCTGCCCAATCTCGCCAGCGATAAGGCGGTTGAATCGTTGGTTTATAGGATATTCCCTCTAACTCTGCTTCCACCTCATGCAGTTTCTCGGAATCATCCAAAAGTTTCAAAAACATGATCCAAGTCAACTGCGGAAGCCGATCTAATTCTCCATTTAATCCCTTATCCGTCCGCATGATGTCACGCGCTGACTTAACCACGCTACCCAATTTTTGGGCAGTGGTTATGGATTGATTATTTTGTTTAGTAGGGCGTTTGGGCATTTATGTTTAAGTAATCATAAGGATAGTTATAATGATTTTATTAATTCTTGCTCGATTTTTTGTAGATTACCTTGATCCGAAATTAAAACATCCCATTTCTGGAAAGTCTCACAAATTGTATTTTTTATTAGATGTTGCCCACTGAAATTTATTAGCCAGATTATTGTTTTTTCTTGTTGGTCTTGCTGGGTAATTTTACGAGTTAGTACAGTATGATAAAGTGATTGAATTAGATGGTGATTAGGTACACCTGCTTGAAGAATAACAATCCATTTTTCTTTATTTAATGTCTCTGCTTCTACTATCACTCTATAATAAGCTTCTTCAGTAATATTTAAGCTTTCAATTTCAAATTTTGGAAGCGATATATCCTGTTCTAAATTAAATAATTTACCCGATACTTTTTGTCCATCAAATAAATTTATTAAAGTTAATATTCTATTTTTTACATTTTTAGTTACAATCTCAAATAAACTACGCATAGGAATATCTATGCGCCGAATTTCTGGAAGGTAATCTTTAATAAATTGCTCATCTTTAATATTATTTTCTAATAAAGATAAAAATTGTTCAACAGCTTTTAAAACCAATGGATGAACAGTTTCAAATTCTAAGTTAACTGAGTAGTGGACTATCTTATTGCGATATTCATTTAAGAGTATAATATTTTTTTCTAATTCGCTATCTTTTAGCAAATCACTTATTTTTAGCATAATAGCAACTCGTTTCATAGCAGTGATCAGAGTTACAGAACGTGGACTTTCTGGCTCTTCAAACAGGTCTAATATAGTAGCATTAGGTTGTGCTTGACGAAGGGTTAATAATTGAGTTAAAGCAATATCTACATTTTCAAAAATTAGATATTCATTAGTTTGAACCAGTAATAATTTAATACCAAGTTCAATTCCATGATGAATCCAAATTAATGATTCTTTAAGTAACCAGCCGTCTTTAGTTTTGTCAGCTTCATTATATAATGTATAGCCTTTTTTGAGCGAGTGATAACAGTTTTGCTCCAAGCTTAACCGTAAATTATGCTCGCTATTACTATTCTCATTTATTTTATTCTTCTTATTCATAAAACCCTGTAGTTACATTTAAAAAAGTAAAATGTTTTGTATCTTTATGCAGTATAAAGTAGTCTTTGCAATTGATTCACCGCCTTCCTAAGTTGTTTAACCCCACCAAATCGTTGAACAATTTCAACTACATTGCCATAGTTATCAAACTCGCGGTTCGCCTTAAATGTCGTCGGAATATTAAACTCATCTACCCCTTTTTGTGCATACTTGTCCAAAATAATCTCTAAAATAGCCCTTGTATCTTCTCCGTATTGCTGAAAAAAGTCCGGCTTACGACGACGCAACGCTTCAGCCCGTTGCTTGCAAGTCAGCACCGGAGCATCAAAGGCAATATGACATAGTAAATCAAAAGGGTCAGCTTCGGGAAGCTTAGTAACTTGTTTTAACTCATCAAAATCAATATCCCTATCCGCCAACAACTCAATAATCTCTGAACGCTGTTCTGGATCTGCCCAGCGTTGCTGTATTTCTATAGTGGAACGATACAGGATGCGAACTTGTTCTCTGGTGTAGTCAATTAATCGAGACAAGCGCAGTTGATTATCTGGATTTAAATCATAGATTCTTTCTTCAACAATCTCTTCGCTTCCCCCGTCAGCGTAATATTTCCGAGGTGGTATGTCATCATCATCTGGAAGTCCCGGAAATCCAGACCTTTCATCGTCTTCCAAGTCGTCTGCTTCCTCTTCTAACTCTTCTGAATCTAATTCCTCTTCATGTTCAGAGAGTATTTCCCCCTGATCATCTATCTCTGATTCATTAATAAGGGCGGGTTCTCCATCAAAATCTCTATCTTCAAACAACACCGTGCTATTGGTGTAGTCGAGTATATTAAACGACCGTTTACCCCGTTCTTCTCGTACACGGGTTCCCCGCCCAATAATCTGCTTAAAGTCTGTCATTGAACGAATAACACGGGCAAGCACAACATTTTTACAGGTAGGAATATCTACCCCTGTTGTTAGTAACCTAGCAGTTACAGCAATAATATGAGTTTCATTTAAGACATCTTTAAATTTGTATAGATGTCCCTTACCCACATCACCAGCTTCAGAGGTAATGCGAGTGATATAGTCAGGATTTGTTCTGGTGATATCGCTGTTGAGATTGCGTAATTCCTTGATCATTGCCTTAACGTGTTGCTCATCTACGCAAAAGACAATGGTTTTGGCATAGCGATCGCCACTCCTCAAAAAATCAGTAATGTGTTGTGCGATCGCCTTTGTCCGTGCTTGTCTCACCAATTTCCGCTCAAAGTCTGGAGTGAGATAAACTTCATTGGGAATTGTTCTTCCATAGCGGTCAATCTGTCCAGCGTTAGGTCGCCATCCTTCCCGATCGGAACGGGTAGTAATCCGATAAACTCGATAGGGAGCTAAGAAACCATCATCAATCCCTTGTTTGAGGGAATATGTGTAAAGGGGATTGCCAAAGTAGCGATAGGTATCAACATTATCATCGCGTAGCGGTGTTGCTGTAAGTCCTAACTGATACGCAGGTTCAAAATGTTCTAGAATTTGTCGCCAGTTACTTTCATCCCTGGCGCTACCTCGGTGACACTCATCAACAATAATCAAGTCAAAATAATCAGGATTATATTCTCTGTAAAGTCCAAAGCTATATTGTGTATCACCAATTGCTTGATAAATAGCAAAGTAGAGATCACGTCCTTTTTTCGCTTCCCCCTGAATTTTGTAAATTCTTTCTTGATTAAAGGCAGAAAAGTCTTTATTCATCGGGTCATCTACCAAAATATTCCGATCTGCCAAAAACAGAATTCTAGGAGAACGAGATTCTCCAGAAGTATTCCACTCCAAACTTGACAGTTTCCAAGCTATTTGGAAAGCAACAGTAGTTTTACCCGTTCCCGTTGCCATTGTTAGCAGTAGGCGCTTTTGACCTTTGAAAATTGCCGCTAGTGCAGCATTAATAGCATTTCGTTGATAGTAGCGCAGTGGTTTATCTAGAATTGGATAAAACGGAGTTAACAGTTTTTCTGCTATGTCTGTTCTAATTTGCTCCTTCGCTTCCCCAGTTAATCGTCGCCAAAGTTCATCAGGGCTGGGAAACGATTCCATCACATCAGACTGCTTACCCGTGATGAAATCAAACTCTACAATTCCTTGTCCGTTAGTGGAGTAAGCAAACTTCACCCCTAGAAGATTGGCATAGTCTATTGCCTGTTCCAGTCCCTCATCAGGAGTTTTATGTTTCCTTTTCGCCTCTACTACGGCTAATGGAAATTCTCCGTTATACAGCAGCAAATAATCTGTAAATTTTCGTTCACCACGAGGTTGACGCTTGTTCTTGGGGCGAATTTTGCCATTAGTGAAGTAATACTGCTCAGTATAATCGTGAGGCTCTTTTTCCCACCCTGCATCTCTTAGTTTTGGCTCAACATACTTACGGCAGGTATTAGCTTCATTGCTCATTGCTTGCTATTTTACTAGTTAGTTTTCTAACTTAGCACCTAGTTATGTGTACGCACAAAAAAATCATATTACCTTTGTTATTCAAGATGCAAATAATACCTGAACGATAATCAGCGATCACATTGCTTTTCTACATATATCGTGGCTCATAATGTCTTTAATGTAGTCACGAATCGTGAGTAAACGTGTTACTCAGATCAAGCAAGGTCATAGACATCATTCGCCTAAGGGTTGAATATAGAATCGACGCGCTCAGTGAAAAGCCCTTGGAGCCGATGGAATACTGTAAAAGATGGGTTGATATGTCCCCGGATGATCGGGGGTACAGAAAAGCCTGCATAGCCGCTCTCGCCGAAGCAACTGGGCTGAGTCCAAGAACTATAGGTAATTGGGGTTCCAACTTCGAGAAGCGCCCCAATTATGCAACGCATATCTTACGCATGGCTGATATGCTCAACCAAATCAAAAAAATAGTCCTACCTCCTGACTTTCCGCAACAATAATTTACTCGTGAATCGTGACTAAAATACTTGTGCTAAGAGCAGATATTTCTTAAGTTGAGGTCAGCAAGTATGGGTTTTGGGTGCAGTAGCTAGGTGTCTTCACAATTCCCTGCTGCTGTAACCCTTACTAACTCACGAACGCCCAAGATGCAAACTGGGAGCCAATCCCACCAAAATAAACATCAAATTGATATCCTCTGTCAGTTGCCCCTAGAACCGATGGAATATTGTCGTCGTTGGGTTACTCACGAACCAGGACGTAATTATCGCAAAGCTTGCATTAATGCGATCGCAGAAGTTACAGGTACTAGTCCAAAAACTGTTAAAGATTGGGGGACAGACTTTGATCGACGGCCTAGATACGTTACCCGAATATTACGGCAAGCTGATTTAATCAATCAATTTAAGCAGCTAGTAGTAAGGGGAATTGTTGTCTTACCTCCAGACTTTCCTCAAGATTAAGCATAAGCGATCGCTACTCACGACCAACTGCCCCAAAAACCCCTTGCTGTTACCCCAAAGAGAATCTTAGGCTGACATACAGAAGTACTAGCTGTAATGAGTAGCCGCATTTTTCTTGATGACAAAAATGGCAGAACATCAAATGAACTCAATCTCTACCTTTGACATCACTAAATATTTTCTCCTTGATGTCATGAAAGACATTAAAACTGGACGTATCCAACTTCCAGATTTTCAACGAGATTGGATTTGGGACGATATCCATGTGCGTCGTCTGCTTGCCAGTATATCTCTGGCTTACCCAATTGGTGCAGTAATGATGCTTCAGCAAGGTAATCAAAGCCGACAATTCAAACCGCGCCCGCTTGATGGGGTATTAAAACCAGAAAATTATGCTCCAAACCTACTAATCCTTGACGGGCAGCAACGCCTGACAACTCTGTTTATGGTGCTGCTATCTCAATTACCTGTAACCATAAAAGACCAAAAAAGCCAAAAAAGTATTAAAAAGTGGTACTACCTGGATATCAAAAAATGCCTTGACCCAGAATGCGAACGTATTAAGGCGATCGTTGCATTACCTGAATCCAAAATTATCCGAATTTTCTCAGGTAACTTAATTGATTGTTCTACTGCTGAAAAAGAATATGAGGCGTTCTTGTTTCCTTTATCCAAGGTTTTCTCTTTTCCTGAATGGCGTAGCAAATTCTCTAGGTATTGGCGATACAATCCTCAAAAACTAGAACTAATTGATACTTTAGAACTAGAAATTGTGAAGAAATTTGAGCATTATCAAATACCTGTAATCCAATTACGTGACTCCTTACCAAAAGAAGGCGTTTGCCAAGTATTTGAGGATACAAATACTTCTGGCTGTGACCTCAATTACTTCGACTTAATGAGTTCCAGCTATTGCACTGCTGACTTCAGTCTGAGAGATGATTGGAAGCAGCGAAAAAACCGCTTCCAATCATTAAAAGTGTTGCGAAAGCTACGAAGCACTGATTTTGTACAAGCAGTTACTTTGGTAACTGGATACGCAAAGAGGATAGAAGCTTTAAAGCAAGGATGGAATGTCGATAAATTACCAGGTGTTGCTTGTGGTCGTGCTGAAGTACTAAAACTCACCAAAGAAGAATATCAAAAATGGGCTGACCCAATTACCAGAGGTTTTGAAGAGTCTGCTCGTTTCCTTTATAGTCAAAAAATTTTTGATGCAGATGATTTAGCTTACCCCATTCAATTAGTCATTCTCAGTGCAATTTTTACCGTTCTTGGAGAACGTTCCCGCTCTTTTCAGGTACGTTCTATGCTGGAACGTTGGTTATGGTGTGGGATGTTTGGTGAAATATATACACGCTGGTACGAGGCAAGAGCCGGGAGAGACGTTATAGAAGTTGTAAATTGGTTAGCAGGTGGCTCACTTCCATTCACCATTGTCCAAGCGGATTTCTCCTTTGATAGGCTGATTAGCGTTAGAAAACGTTACGGTGCAGTGTATCAGGGTTTGGCAGCTTTATTACGACGCGAGGGGGCAATTGATTGGTGTACTGGGGAACAAATCAATGATGTGATTTATTTTGAAGAACAGATAGATTCGCATCACATCTTTCCGGTGGCATGGTGTCGCAAGCAGGGCATTGATCCCAAAAAGTATAACTGCTTGATTAATCGCACACCTTTAAGTGCCAAAACGAACAAGAAGATTGGTAGTAAAGCACCTTCCGTTTATTTAGAGGAATTTGAACTTTCTGGGACATCAGCAAAAAGGCTGGATGAAATGTTGCGATCGCACGCTATATCTCCAAAAAGTTTACAGCGAGATGACTTTGAAGCATTTTTCCAGATGCGGGCAAATAATTTGCTGACTCTAATTGGAAAGGCAATGGGCAAAAGTTTAAGTTTTGAATCTTTAAAGGATTTTGTTGGAGAGTATCATAACGGCAATAGCAGTGAGTATAAGCTTCATCCCGAAATCATAAATAATTATTGAGCAATCACCGCCAGAATCGTTAACTTTCCTCAATAGTGTGAGTATTCTGCCACCAAAATAAACCGATAGCAAATGCGTTCCTCAATCCTCCTAGTGCTGTTTTTCAGAGGACTCTTTCTTTTTCAACCAGTCCCTAATCGCCTCCTCCAAGGCTGCTGTCTGTGTGACTTCCAGGCGAGCGCAGGCTATTTCAAAAGCAATTTTCAAATCTTTAGGAATTCTTCCCCTAACTTCTCTAGTTTCTTCTACCATCTCCACATAATGCCTGGGTTCGGGCTTAATTTTGGCACAGCCTTTTGACAAAATCACACTTGCGCTTTTTGTGTAGCCTTCAAAAGACCTTCCCTAATTAACTTTGCCAGACGTTCGTCAAGCCCATTTGACACTTCACTTTGCGTTGAAGTTTTTACATCTTGCAAAGAACCAATAACATATCATGCACAAGGATTTTGCTCATGTAGTGGCTGAGGATATATCGCATATCAGGAATTTACAAATTGTCCTATCTGCGACACCTAGATATTATTGCGGCGGATTTTGCTTCTTTTCCCGCTCCTCAACTGCCTTACTCACAAGCCGCACAACAAGATTACTGATGGGACGGTCTTCTTCCTCAGCCCATCTCACCAAAGCCTCATGGATATCTTTGGGGAAATATATGGAAGTTTGTACGCGATCGCTCTGACTCATCAACACTACAAAGATTTGTTGCCAGTTCATCATACTCCCGTAACCTTGTTACAACACAAAACAATGTTTAACAATGTGTGACAATGTTTTTGTGGTAAATTGAAAACATTATTGAACAAATGCGGCAATGCCGAGGTTTTTGGATGGCGATCGTTATCTGGCGAAGACGAATAAGTAGTTAGTTCTAAATTACACAAACAAAAAATTATTGATTTGGTGGAGATGTTGTCACCATGAGTAGCGATCGTAAGAGTAAATCCACGGTTCCAGTTCATAGAACCATACGATGTCATCTAGATGCTAGTGAAGATATACTTCGCAAAGTATGGGAAGAAATGACTCAAAAAAATACTCCTCTTATTCTTCAATTGTTAAAGAATGTAAGCGAACAACCAGAATTTGAAGCTAATAAAGAAAAGGGAGAAATAACTAAGAAAGAAATCGTAGAATTACGTAAAGCTTTGACAAAAAATCCTGAATTTGAAGAACAATCAGGCCGCCTTCGCTCATCAGCAGAGTCTTTTGTAAAAGAGGTTTATTCTTCATGGCTTACTTTATACCAGAAACGAAAAAGGCAGAAAGAGGGTAAAGAATATTTTCTCAAAAATATACTTAAAAGTGATGTTGAACTTATAAATGAAAGTAACTGTGATTTAGAGACAATACGTTCTAAAGCGCAAGAAGTGCTTAATCAACCAGAAGAATTTATAAAACAACTTACTATTAATGATGAAGATGTAAAGCCAACCAAATCAGCTAGAAAAAGAGTTAATAAAAACATTAATAATAAAAGTACCGATGCAGAACAAAGGGAAGATTCTAGTTCTCCAAACAATGTAGAGAAAGATAGATTAGAAACATTAACTAATATTTTATATGAAATTCATAAACAAACACAGGATACTTTAACGCGGTGTGCAGTAGCTTACCTGATAAAAAATTATAATAAAATTAGTAATTTAGAGGAAGATACTCAAAAACTAAAAAAGCGTCGTAATGAGAAAATAGTCCAGATAAAACGTCTAGAGAATCAAATTCAAAATAATCGATTACCTAGTGGTAGAGATATAACAGCAGAAAGATATAGTGAAGCATTTGGCAACTTAATGAATCAAGTACCTAAAAATAATCAAGAGTGGGAAGATTGGATAGCTAATTTATCGAAAAAAATATCACAGTTACCATATCCTATAGATTATTTATATGGAGACTTAACTTGGTATAAAAATGACACAGGCAATATTTTTGTTTATTTCAATGGTTGGAGTGAATATCACTTTAAAATTTGTTGTAATAAACGCCAACGTCATTTTTTTGAACGCTTTCTAGAAGACTACAAAGCTTTTAAAGTAAGCCAGAAAGGTGAAGAGAAACTTTCGGGAAGTTTAATCACACTACGTTCTGCACAGTTGCTATGGCAACAAGGTGAAGGCAAGGGTGAGCCGTGGAAAGTTCATAAATTAGCTCTGCATTGTACCTATGACGCTCGTTTATGGACAGCAGAGGGTACTGAAGAAGTGAGAAAAGAAAAGACTGACAAGGCGCAAAAACGAGTAAGTAAAGCAGAAGAAAATAAAAAGTTAGAGAACAATCAACAAATACAATTGAATAAAGATAAATCTTCATTATCTCGACTTAATAATTCATTCAATCGTCCTGGTAAACTAATTTATCAAGGTCAATCTAATATAATTGTTGGTATCAGTTTTCATCCTATTGAGTTAGGGACGGTTGTCATAGTTGATATAAATAATAAAAAAGTACTTGCCTGTAATACAGTCAAACAGTTGCTAGGCAATGATTTTCACCTGTTAAGCCGCAGACGACGACAACAAGTGCATTTTCGGAAAGAGAGAGAACAAGCTCAGAAAAAAGATTCACCGTGTAATATTGGAGAATCACAACTAGGAGAATACGTTGATAAATTATTAGCGAAGAAAATAGTAGAACTCGCCAGGCAATATCAGGCAGGTTGCATTGTATTACCTAAATTAAAAGACATCAGGGAAATTCGTGCCAGTGTAATTCAAGCAAAAGCTGAGACTAAAATTCCAGGTGATGTAAATGCTCAAAAATTATACGTAAAAGAATATAACCGTCAAATACATAATTGGAGTTATAACAGACTCCAAGAATTCATAAAGTCGAAAGCTGCTGAGTTAAAAATTAGTATTGAATTTGGTATCCAACCCCATTATGGTACGCTGGAAGAACAAGCGAGAGATTTAGCATTTTACGCTTACCAATGCCGGATTAATACTTTTGGTAGATAAAATTTCTACCCGAAGAATGTAGTCTTAGGGAAATTAAATCGGTGCCGTCATACATGCTCTTTTGAGCCTTAACTGTATGATGCTACAGTATTAACCCCTTTGTGTAGATACTGTGGAATGGGTTAGTTTAACGCTTGGAAAAGCGTATTCTTTCTGACCCTGGTAGCTGCCAACTCTACCTGTGCGATCATCTAAGCGTTTGTTAGTGGTAATTGCTTGGGTAAGGTAATACTGCTGTTAGATGAGAAAGTACTCGCACCGAGACGCATGGGAAGTATAAGGTGTTAGGGTTCCAAACAACCCAGAACCTTTGCTCTTGACATCAAACTCTTTTAGCTTGGTGTTAGGTGCCAGAGCGGCCTGTACTACTAAAATCTTAGATTTTGGTTTTACGAGGAGTGTCATTACCTCTTACTTTACAACAAAGTAAGGGTACGGGTATACCGTCACGGTGGCTACCGAACTACCACCCCCTAATTTTTATTTTTGGCAAGCCAAAGCGGGGGCAAAATCCCTGGGGTTCTGCCAAATGTCTAAAACTCTTGTCTGCACTGGGTATTACTGTTTTAGTCATGAATAAAATTTTATTCGTTGGCCGTAGAAAATAGGAATTAAAGAAGGCTTGCCAAATTTGCCTTCAAAAGCCATTGTTGGCAAGAGTTTTCACGGGTGCGGTTTCCAAAGCCCTCTCGTTAGGTGGTGGGTTGAAAGTTCTTAGGACTGAATCACAACTGGCATTTTGCTGGGTTTCCAAAGCCCTCTCGTTAGGTGGTGGGTTGAAAGTGCCAACAATCAGAGGGCTTGCTACTTCAATTTCTGTTTCCAAAGCCCTCTCGTTAGGTGGTGGGTTGAAAGATTGTTTTGCGAACAGGAAGGTTTTTGATTTCGTTATGTTTCCAAAGCCCTCTCGTTAGGTGGTGGGTTGAAAGCTAGCTGTCCCTGTAAAAACGTTTCCGTCTTTAATGTTTCCAAAGCCCTCTCGTTAGGTGGTGGGTTGAAAGGCTCTAAGCGGTGGAAAGGATTCTGTAGCAGTCCTATGTTTCCAAAGCCCTCTCGTTAGGTGGTGGGTTGAAAGTGGATTGGATTCAGGGCAAGAAGAAACCCTCGACCGGATTGGGGTTTCCAAAGCCCTCTCGTTAGGTGGTGGGTTGAAAGTTTTCTATGGTTACTACAGACGATCGGATCTTACTTATGTTTCCAAAGCCCTCTCGTTAGGTGGTGGGTTGAAAGGAGCTAGCCAAAGATATTGCTGATAAACATAGTAAGGTTTCCAAAGGCCTCTCGTTAGGTGGTGGGTTGAAATTTCTTATCCCCAAAGTAGGCGCTTTGGTTATATAATTTTGTATTAGGGTGGTTTGAAAGGAGCGCTGCGATCGCACATAAAACGCAGCTATTTTATAGTAATGGAGCCTCTGCTTGGGTGAAAACAGCAAAAGAAGAGGTTATATATTTTTGTAACTAGACTGCAAATAAAGTGCTTTAAAGCTATTCTTGCAATTTAAGAGCCTTGGGTTTGCTGTAATAAATTAAATTAGAAAACATATATTTAGCCGAGTTTTACAGGCTGATTTTGGACAATAATTCTTTAAAACTGGTTTCAACTCTGGACAATAATTCTTTAAAACTGATTTATTTGCTGAAAGCCTCAAAAATACGTAACTTATGCCCCTGAACTTGGAAAAACTGGACATTAATTCTTTAAAACTGACAATAATTATTTAATGTACACATGGAGAATAACGGATTTGAACCGATGGCCTCTGCGGTGCGATCGCAGCGCTCTACCAACTGAGCTAATTCCCCTTAATCAGTACTAAAGTCAAGAGTAATATTACTCATTAACTTCATACACTATCACCATAGAGTATTTTAACATTCACTTGCCGATGGCTGAGGCTCTTTTTGAGAATAAATCTTCTGCACACGTTCCAGTTCCAATTCGCTTAGATAATCAACAGTCCAGTTACAGCAGCGCTGGAGCATATGGAATGGGTAAGTATTCGCTACACCAACAACTTGCATTTGCGATCGCTTCGCTGCTGCAATTCCTGCTGGTGTGTCTTCAATGGCCAGACACTCGTGTGGTTGAAGATTCAGTTCAGGGTATTCTTTATTTAAGCGTTTTACTGCCAGTAAATAACCATCGGGTTCTGGTTTACTAGTGGTGATGTCATCACCGGCAACAATAACTTTAAAGTGTTGGGCTAGTTTGGCGCGATCAAGTACCAATTCTATTTCTTTACGAATAGCGCCACTAACTAAACCTAGTTTCAGATTCCGCGATCGCACCTGATATATTAAGTCTTCAACACCTGGATATAAAGGCAGTTTCTCTATTTTTCCTAGTTCTACCACATAGGCTTCTGCTTTGCGGTACAGCAACTGAGTTAAATAGTTTTCATCGCCTACTCTACCACGATTAGCGAGTAGTTGCTGAAAACAAGCGCGGTCAGTGCGTCCTAAAGAAGCTTGACGCTCACTCACCTTTTGGGGTTGGAGATTTTCTTGAATGAGAATCTCATCAATCAGTTGCAGGTGAATTGGCTCATCATTAATGATGACACCATTAAAATCAAAGAGAACTGCCTTTAAACTCATGCCATTATGCCAAACGCTGGAGATCCAAGTTCCTCCAAATTATTATTATCTATTGATGTGGCAGTATACTGACGGACATTTTCAGTTGCGATCGGTTTAATGCCGCTAGTGATCTGATTTATCCACCATACATCCTGCGATCGCACAGCTTCAAATCCGGCTGCGCCCATATTCGCGTCCACGCTACCAGCAGCATACTCACGAATATATGGCTCTTCAAAAACATCATTAAGCCATTCTAACTGACGGAGAGTCTTTTGATTTCCATCTAGAATTAATACTTGCCCTCCAGTTACCAACAACCTAAAGCTTTCTCGCAAAATTGCTAGGGACACCTCATTTGGTGTTTCGTGGAATAGCAAAGAAGCTGTAACCAAGTCGAATGTTGCGTCACTCAAACCAGTTTTTTCAGCATTCCCATGTCGCCAGACTATATCTAAACCAACATTTCTAGCTTTATCTTCTGCCCTTACCAGCATATAGGGTGATAAGTCCAAACCAATAACTTCCGCTTGGGGGAAAGCCTGCTTTAACATTAAGGTAGTGGAACCAGTACCGCAACCTAAGTCAAGTATGCGTTGTGGTTTTACCTTGACGGCATCAACTAAAGCCTGACGGACAATAGTTTCATTCGGTGGCACAACATATTGCGTAATCGGATCGTAACTAACTGCTGCACCGTAAGTCAGATATCCGCCTGTAATCCCGTGAAAATTTTGGCTACTGTAGTACGAGGGAATTATGACATCATCTCGTCGCAAGCGATCGCATTCTTTCTCCCAGTCAATACTATCAGCGTAACGCCGTAACCCGTCTTCATCAATCAAAAGACGCACTACAGGGGATAAAAAACGTTCCCAGATTGTATCTTGACGCACTGCCATATTGTGTCAGAAGTTTAAGGGTTATTTAAGCAAAGTTATTTCCTTTACAAATTTTAATATATTTGGGAAACATCTGCTTTCCCTCTGTGGTATGGGCTTGACCTTTGCAACTTTTTTGATTACATTTGTAGTATAAAGGTGTTACTCCTAAGATTAGTTGTTCAGCTTCACAAAAACTGAGCGAGTGAAATGAAAGACAATACAACATTAAATTGCTACAACTAACGAGGTAATGGGTTATAAGTCAGACTAATAATTCTCAGTGCCATATACCCAATCCAAAATCTAAAATTTAAAATCCAAAATACAAAAAATTATGCCCTACGAAAAGTTAGAAATTACCACACCAGCACCCGTCTTATCTTGGGCAAATCACTCATTGGGCCCAGAAGAAACCAAGATGGCAAAAAATGTAGCATCGCTACCATTTGTGTTTAAGCACGTGGCATTAATGCCAGATGTTCACTTAGGAAAAGGTGCTTTAGTTGGTTCTGTAATTGCAACTAAAGAAGCGATTATCCCAGCTGCTGTGGGTGTGGATATTGGTTGTGGGATGAGCGCTATCAAAACCTCATTTACCGCCGAACAGCTAGAAGGTAAGCTGAAAAAAATCCGCCTGGATATTGAAGCAGCCATTCCTACAGGATTCAACGAAAATAAAGACGTTGAAAAATCTGTCAGCAATTGGCAACGCTGGGATGATTTTAAAGACTTGCATCGCGGTGTGCAAGACCTACAAAGCAAAGCGATGAAACAGATGGGTTCTCTCGGTGGAGGAAACCACTTTATTGAAGTGTGTCTTGATACAGAGAATCAAGTTTGGCTGATGCTGCATTCTGGGTCGCGCAACATCGGTAATAAACTTGCACAGTGCCATATTCATACAGCCAGGGAATTAGCAAAAATGGCAGGTAATAAATTGCCTGACCCTGATTTGGCTCATTTTGTCGCTGGTACGCCAGAATTCCAAGCATACTGGCACGATTTGCAATGGTCACAAGACTATGCGCGTGTCAACCGTGATGTGATGATGGCACGTTTTAAGCACATAGTTGAGAAGCATTTAGCAGGTGGGAGGGCAACTAAACCTTTATTGCAGGTTAATTGTCATCACAATTATGCCGAAAAAGAAGTGCATTTTGACGAGGATGTATACGTTACTCGTAAAGGTGCAGTCCGCGCCCAGACTGAAGATTATGGGATTATTCCTGGTTCGATGGGGGCAAAGTCTTTTATTATTAAGGGTAAAGGTAATGCCCATAGTTTCTGTTCTTGTTCCCACGGTGCAGGGCGTTTGATGTCTAGAAATAAGGCAAAAAATGTCTATACGCTTGATGATTTAATTGAGCAAACAAATGGCGTAGAATGCCGCAAAGATGAGGGCGTGTTAGATGAAATTCCTGGTGCTTATAAGCCTATAGAACAAGTGATGCAAAATCAAGCAGATTTGGTTGAAGTTGTAGCAACACTGAAGCAAGTTCTTTGTGTTAAGGGATAAGTTTGTTGGGTGGGTAATGCCCACCTTTTTTATTTTTTTAAACGCAGAGGGACGCTGAGGTAAGCGCAGAGGTACGCTGAGGAAGAAATGATTGTTTTAAGTGAATCGACTGAACAAATAGAGCCATCTGCCAGCGCTAGCGAAAATAAATTAATGATAGAGGCTGCCCAATTATTAGGGTGCAAAGTCTACCATATCCCGCGAGATTTTGAACGATGTGGTACAGCAGAAAATGCTCTTTGGCATATTCCTAATTATCCTAAAGTAACTGCTGGTATCTGGATAGGATATATTCCTGAGTTTGAGCGTTACAAAGCCATATATCATGCAGCCCTGACTAAGGGGATAAAACTACTCAATACTCCTTTAGAACACCAGACAGCACTAGAGTTTGACCTATTTTACCCTCACTTAAAAGGATTGACACCTGACAGTGTGGTAATTACTTCAACAAACGAATGTATTGAGGCTGGTGAATTATTGGGATTTCCTGTGTTTGTCAAAGGCGCAGTCCAATCTATAAAAATGCAAGGATGGAAATCTTGTGTAGCGAATAATCTAGAGGAATTAGTTAGACTGACGGAGTGTTTATTAAAACTTAAAGATCGTTCACGAGGTAGAGTCATTGTTAGGAAATTAGTAAAATTATGGCATAAACGCCTAGCCCCAAATGGCTTTCCAATGGGAAGAGAATTTAGATGTTTTATTTATAATCAGCAGATTATAAAATATGGATATTATTGGGATGGGCAAGATGACTTGAGCAAGTTATCAAAACAAGAAGAGACGCAAGTATTAAAGTTGGCAATCCTAGCCTCGGAACGTCTTAGTGTTCCTTATATAGCAATTGATATCGGGCAATTAGAAAGTGGAGAATGGATAGTCATAGAAACAGCTGATGCACAATTTGCTGGATTGAGCCACATTCCTGCACTTGAATTGTGGAATAAGTTGAAAGATATACGCTACTGATGCTTTTAATGCGAAACTATGTAATTTGATCGCGCATTAGCTTATCATCTTTTTTGTAGTAGCTCATAAGTTAGTAGGCAACATGAAATCTGAACAACTCTCAGCCATTGATGTGGAAAGCGGAAATCTGGTGCCGATGAGCTGCAAACCTCCTATTTTATCCAGCACTAATCACTGGAACGGGATTGTGCTTGAACAGCATCATTTACCCGCATTTGAATGTCCAGAGCTTTGCTTACAGCAGCACAGCATTAATATTTGGCTTGGTAATTCATGCCAAGTAGACTGGCGACTAGCAGGTGGAAGGTTACACAGTACGCAGATGAGGAAAGGTTTGGTTAACGTCACTCCAAAGGGAATTCCGACTCAAGCGCGTTGGAATCAGGAAATCAAATTTCTCCTAGTCTCTTTTGATTCCAGTTTATTTAAGAAAGTAGCAGATGATGTGATCATTGGGAGCGATGTCTACGACGGGCTACGCCTACGCAATATTGAAATTATCCCACAGCGCGGAGTCTGCGATCGCCAAATTCTTCATCTGGGAATGGCACTCAAAACAGAGCTTCAAGCCGGATGTCCATCTGGTAAATTATATGGTGAATCAGTTGCTATTGCTCTAGCAGCCCATCTCCTCAAAACTTATTCTGGAAAACGGCAACTAAATTCAGAGTTGGAGGTTAATCTTTCTGAATATCAATTACGGCAGATAATTGATTATATTTATGACAACTTAGCACTAGAATTAACACTAACAGAACTGGCTAGTCTAGTGAATATGAGTTCCTATTCATTCTGCCGTTGGTTTAAACGTTTAATGGGTATTTCTCCACATCAATACGTCATTAAATGCCGGATTGAACAAGCTAAATTTTTACTTAGTTATAGTCAGTTCCCTATTATTGAAATTGCACTTAAAGTTGGCTGTTCTAGCCAAAGCAACTTTACTACCATTTTTCGCAAGTATGTAGGAATTACACCTAAAGCATATAGAGAAATGATATAAATTTTGTGAGTTTGCAAGATTTTAACATTTTTAAAGCAAGTTTTCAGAAGACAGAAGTTTCACTCACAACTTATTCTTATAATTGACCAGTCAAACAAAAATATTATGGAAAATAGCCAATACGAACAAGAGTATAAGAAAAAAGTAATTGATTTCTTCGATAGCAGAACTAGCTACGATAACAATTATACAATTGAGCGCGCTCTCCCTCTCCTAGATTTGGTTCAGCTTCAAAAGGGGCAAAAAGTATTGGATATGGCAACAGGCACAGGTATCATTGCCATTGCTGTTGCACAAATTGTCGGCTCTGAGGGAAAAGTTACTGGAGTAGATTTTTCTTCAGGGATGCTAACTCAAGCACAACAGAAAATTGAAGAATTAGGCTTGCAAAATATCGAACTTATTGAAGCCGATGCTGAGTATATTGATTTCAATGATGAGAGTTTCGATGTAATTCTTTGCTCTACAGCAATAGTCTATTTTAAAGATATTCCTGCTGCTCTACGTAAATGGTATCGTTTCTTAAAACCAGGAGGAATTCTCGGTTTTTCTTGTTGCTCAGAGGAATCTTGTGGAGCGCCACTTATCATCGAAATCTGTAAGAAACATGGCATTTCGCTGACAAGTATAAATGAGCCAACAGGCTCTCCCGATAAATGCCATGTTCTGCTTACAGAAGCTGGTTTTAAAAATATTGAAGTGAAGACTCAACAACTAGGTTTCTACCACAATCTAGAGCAAGCTAAAGAATGGAATGGAGGGTGGTTTCATCCTAGAGAAAACCCTTTGTTACAAGTTTCATCAGAGCAAATGGCAGAATTAAAAGCAGATTATCGTCAAAAAATTGAAGCAGAGGCAACAGAGGAAGGTGCTTGGTATGAAAATCTTACTTTTTTTGTAACTGGTCGGAAAGTTTAAAGCAAACTCTAACTTTCTATTGTATTTAGCCAATTCATCAAATCAGCCTCACTGGCGAAATCTAGTAAGACTTCGCCCAAGTTTTCTAACTGAGCTAGGGACAACTCTTGCAACCGAGATTGTAACTGAGAATTGATTGAACCGAGCCTACGAGTTAATAGACGCATCACTAGCCTCAGTTCTGATTGCCTTCCTTGTTCAATACCTTGTTCAATACCTTGTTCAATACCTTGTTCAATACCTTGTTCAATACCTTGTTCAATACCTTGTTCAATACCTTGTTCAATGCCTCGTTGTCTTCCTTCTTGAAGTCCTTCTTGGAGAATTTCTTGATAAATGGCAGATTCTCTCATATCTTCTTTCCTCAAAAACTGACGAATTAGTTCTGGCTCGAATACCAACCCTGCTAGAAGTTGGGTACATACCGAGATACTCTGCTTGGTGGCTTCTTCTTCAATCATACTCACCTGAACTGCTACCTGTTGAAGTAACCTTTGAGGAGAATTTGTTCGTGCCAAAGTTGCCAGAGGTAATAAACCAGGAGATAACAGTAATGGTTCTGGATCTTGTTCCCAAATTCGGATGATGCGGTAACGATGGGTAGTATTGCGGGCAGTAAATTGATCTACAAAGACAGATTCTGAAGTTGTCGGTTTAAGAAAAATCACTATCTGCTCGATATCGCAATTGTATTGTCGATATAGTCGCACCCAGTAGTCCAACATCCTCAGTGGCAAAGGTGGAGTCGATGCTGGTAAGGTTTGAAACTCTAAATGCAGTATTTGATTGGCAGTTTGCAAAAAGGTTACTGAGTCGGCACGGATTGGTTCTTGATTTAATTCTGTTTTAAGAATCTGGATATCCGTTGCCTCAGATGCGAGTAAGTAGCGGATAAAATCTTCTGGATACTGCTCAACCAGATATTTCAGGGTGTTGTCGTATGTCACTTTGATATTAGTTTAGACATAAACTCATGTAAGAGATGTGATATCGCCACATAGTTTGTTTGTCCATAAAAAATTTAAGTGTAGGTATTATTTATTGTTAGCGCTACTCTACGAAAACTGCTGTTCACTGATAGCGCTAACATTTAAATTTGGTGTCTTTTCAAAATTACATTGTTAAAGATTGAGGATTTGTCTCAATCAATTTCGCTAAATCTTGCAAGAACGCCGCAGCATGGGCACCATAAATAATGCGGTGGTCAGCAGTAATATTGACTTGCATTTGTTGCCGCACGCCAAATAAACCGTCTGGTGTTGCTACCACTTGCGGGCGGGATGCCCCGATCGCTAAAATTGAACCTTGTCCAGGCGGCAAAATCGCATCAAATTTATCTACGCCAAACATCCCCAAATTGGACAGGGTAAAAGTACCACTGTTGTATTCTTGAGGCTGTAGTTGTTTTGATCTGGCACGTTCTACCAAAGACTTCCAAGTACGCGATAGAGAATAAATATCCACTGCATCTGCATTTTGCAGGACAGGTGTAATTAATCCGCCATCATCCATCGCTACTGCTACGGAAATGTTGATATCAGAATGATAAACAATCCCCTGGTCTGAGTAGCTAGCATTTAACAATGGATGTTTTTGCAACGTTACCGCTACAGCTTTCGCCAGTAGCGCTGTCATTGTCACGCCTTTCGATTTAATTTGTTTATAAAGTTTGTCTAACCCATCAGTGGTAATTGTATAACCGACGCGGAAGACGGGCACGGATATGGTAGCTACCATGTTCCGCACCACAGCATTTTGGAAGGTAGTTAGAGGAACGGTTTGACCAGGAACAGCCGCTACCACTGGCGCAGGCGCTGGGGTTTGAGGTGCTGGAGGTGCAACTGGGGCGCTGGTTGGTACAGGTGCTGGTGGGGCAACTGGGGCAGTGGCGGGTTGTTTGCCCTTATTGGACAATGCTTCTACATCTTCGGCGACAATGCGACCGTAGGGGCCACTGCCTTGGAGCGTAGTTAAATCAACTTTGAGTTCTTTGGCTAACTTACGGGCACGGGGTGAAGCTACAAGCCTTCCTTCTTTGTGGTTAGACCCGTTTTGAGACGCTAAGGCAGGTGTTGCAGCTGAGGCTGTAGCGGCAACTGGTTCAGGGGAAGCGGTAGGAGTAGCCGCCGCGCCGCCGGAATTGGCAAGAGATTTCGCCTGTTCAATTTCAGCTTCCGTTTCGGCAATGAAGGCGATCGCAGATCCTACCGGGGCAGTTTCACCAGCTTCAACTATGATATGGGCAAGAAATCCCTCGTAAAAGGTTTCTACATCCATATCTGCCTTATCTGACTCTACAACCACCACTGTTTCCCCTTTTTCCACTTTGTCCCCTGGCGATTTCACCCAGGAGACGATTTTGCCTTCGGTCATGGTAGAACTCAGAGCCGGCATAAATACTTCGTGAATGCTCATAGGGTGGTTTGGGAATCAATGGTTTATGGACTTTAACAGCTTTTATCAGATCGAATTGTATCTTGGCAGGAGAGTTTTGGACTGGAGATTTTATATTTTGATTGGGGAGTGGGGAGTGGGGAGTGGGGAGTGGGGAGATGAGGGAGATGGGCGAGATGAGGGGGAGAGTTACCGAAGAGGCGGAGGGGCAGTTCTTGCTGGGAGCAGGGGGAGCAATTCCAGGAACCTAAATATGAATTGGAGGTCTATAATACAGAGCTATCCTCAATGGTTAGCCAATATCCCGATCTCGTTTTAGAGTTGTTGACTTGCAAAAAACAGCACGAGTTTCTCACAGATTAAATGAGATTGCTATTTATATTCCTCATAACCACTGCTTAAGATACAGGAGCTGCTTACAGGTAGAGGATATAAGATACAGTTCAATCTAGAATTCAAAATTGGTCATAAACCTATTTGAAATTCCTTATGTCGGCAAAGTTGAAATTCTTTTTAATTGTGATACTAAGTATCTTTGCCACTGCTGGCGCTGGAGTTTATATTACCCAGCGCCAGCCACCTGCACCGATTGTTGAGACTAGTAATGGACAAACCCAGCAGGTGGGAGTAATACATGAGTCTCAAGAGGTTGTGGCATACTCAGAGCGTTCCAATTATAAAACCATACCTTTAGAAAAGATCAACTCATCTCTCCAAGGTAGCGATCCTGCTACCCTCGCCCTAAATGCCCTTGACGGCATAGCATCAGTGAAAGGAACGCGAAAGGTAGAAGTAGCTTATCCACAACGAAATCAAGCCCTTGTGACCATTACACAAATCAAACAAGGTGATGATTCAGTTGGTATTAAATATCGAGTTGAAATGACAGCCTTCGGGCGATCGCTTTTTATTAGCTCACCTCCAGTCTGGCAAATTGTTTGGGCTGGAGTGAGAAATTAGTTAGGAGTTAGGAGTAAGGAGTGAGGAATTTAAACTCATAACTCATAACTCATAACTCATAACTTTACTAAATGTCGCCGCGAATTTCTTCTACAACGCCATCGCGCAAAACGATTTCGACCTGCATTTTGCTAATCAGGTTATCACCCGTCTCTACGCGGAAAAAGCCTTCCATTTGGAATTGGTTGACTTCTTGATCTTGCTGAAGAAACTGTACTTGCTGGAGATTTTGCAGCAACTGATTTTTCTGCTCTAGAAATTCACTTTTCTTTTGATTGACTTGGAGTTGGATATTGTCAATTTGTTGGAGAGTTTGGGGACCAGGTGGTTGCAGACTCTGCTTTTGAATTGCCGCGATCGCTCTTTGTCCTTCTACGTCTAGCTGTTGCAGTTGCTGATCAAGTTGATTGATCTGCGTTTGCAGCTGCTGTTGTACTTCCTCTTTCCAGAGAGGAGTCACAATGACTTTGACGTTAACGACGCGTTTGAGAAGCAAGTTAGATTTGGAGACATCCATAAATATTTCACGTTCACTCTTTACAGTTGGGAGGTGGAATTATCAGGCAAACATGCCGTCAATAATATCGCGATAACGTTCCGTGACGACATGTCGGCGAACTTTCAGTGTTTGTGTCATCAAACCATTTTCGATGGAAAACGGTTCTAAAATGAGTTTGAATGTCCCAATGCGGTCATCCGGTCGATAGCCTGGACGATCTTGCACTTCTCGATTCAATTCTTGCCGAAATAAATCCTGGATCATTCTACTCTCGAAGTCAATTTTTTGAGTAGGTGAAGAAGTCACCTGATCTTTCTGCGTATCCAGTATCAAATTCTGATTTGCTGCCCATTTTTCTAAGGCTTCAACATTGGGGACGATTAAGGCTCCCAAGCTGCGCTGATCTTGGCCGATGAGCATAATTTGATCGATATATGGCGATCGCAAACACGCATCCTCAATTGGCTGTGGCTCGATGTTTTCCCCGTTGGTCAATACAATCGTATCCTTGGCTCTGCCTGTTAGCACCAAGTCGTTTTGTGGTGTCAGCCAACCCAAATCGCCGCTATCAAACCAACCTTCAGCATCAATTGCTTTCGCTGTCGCTTCGGGATTTTGGTAATAGCCTTGCATAATCTGCGGCCCCCTCAACAATACTAAGCCTCGCTTTTCTACTGGTAAAGGCGCTTTTGTCTCAGGATCTACGATTTTAGCTTCTGTAGCGGGAAGGGGTTGCCCTGATGCACCAATCAAATTTCGCCAAGGACGACGCACATGGGTAACAGGAGAAGTTTCTGTCAAGCCATAACCTTGCAAAATCTGCACACCAATAATTTCAAAGAAATTATCTATGTGTCTGGGAAGCGCACCGCCGCCGCTAATCATCTGCTTAACTTGTCCTCCTGTGGCTTCGCGCACTTTGGCATAAACCAGTCGTTCTCCCAAGGCATGGAGGGGTAATAAAGCAGATGCTTGGATCTTAGCTGCTAATCGTTCGACGGCTGAAGCATGAAGATTATTTAAACTCAATCCTTGAGCAACTCGCCGCGCTTTGATATATTTCTCGCTATTGCCCAATAAAAAGTTAATTAAGCGTTGCTTTTTGGCTGGTTGTTCACGGAACTGCTTTTGCACTCCTTCATAAATCGATTCCCACAGCCGGGGTACACCCACCATGTAGTTGGGTTTAAATTCTCTCAAATCTGCTTTCACGGAGCGCAAGTTGGTATAAACTTGTGTGCAACCTTGAGATAGTAGGTAATATTCAACAGTTCGTTCGTAGCTGTGCCAGGAAGGTAGAATACTGAGAACGATATCGCCAGCGTTTGGTTGCAATACTGTGCCAAAGGTTGTTACTTGGTGCATCAAATTGCTATAAGACAGCATTACACCCTTGGGTTTACCTGTGGTGCCAGAGGTGTAAATTAGGGTTGCCAGAGCATCACGATTTTGCTTGACTGGCACAAAATTATGATTTTCACCAATTTCGAGCAACTGGGCAAAGTTCAGCACCTTTAGGGTTTCGTCTGTTGGTGGTGCTTCATCCGAAAGTAATATCACCACCTGAATTGGTAAATCTTTGAGACGGTCTTGCAGTTTTTTAAGTGTCTTTAAATCTTCAACTACTATTGCCATACTGCCACTATTAGCGATGATAAACAGCAGTTCTTCTTTTTCCGCTTGGGAGCTACGCACTGCATCAACCCCTCCAGCCGTCATTATGCCTTGATCAGCAATAAACCAGCGAGGGCTATTGTCAGAAATTAAAGAAATGCGATCGCCTACCTTTACTCCCAACGACTGTAACCCAGAAGCAAATAGCCGTATTTGCTCTGCTAGCTGGGTATAAGTAATCGCTACTTCTGGTTTAGCGTGAGGGTTACGGAGGGCGACAATATTACCAAATTGTTGAGCTGCTAAAGGCCAAATTTCTGGCAGTGATTCTACATTTGTGTAATCTACCAACCGTTTTAAGGCTTGGCGTTCTCGCTCACTGATGTTAGATAAAAAAGAAGACGCGGTTTGGGTTTTTTTCATAACACCTTACCTAAATATAGTAAATTGATCTTTTTCCAGCTTATTTTGTTATTACGCTACAATATCTATCCTTATTATCCACATTGCCTTCTGTGTACGATAATTCCAGGAATTCCACGTTTATATTTACAAAAATTTATGTTAAAGTTAATTTACATAGACTGCAAGCAATAGATTGATTGAACATCAATTTTAGAAGTTATGCTTGCAGTTAAGAAAACCGATGTCTACGACGAGCTACGCCTACGCCTATTTTTCACAGGGGATGATTACCTATGAATTTGATAGACGCTACATTACTAACGCTGCTCAATATTGCTGCTTGCATGGCGTTACCTAAGATTTTAGCTATCCTTCTAGCTCATGAAACTAAACTTACTGAAGCGTTACCTAATGGTTTGAAATCACAAACTGCCAAAGCTGAACTTACCAGTTTTCCTTATTGTACAGCTTACCCAGTAACAGGTAGTCAATTTTGCAAATTCGGCCCTGATTTCTGTTCCAATTGCTCTCCAAATTAATAGAGTAATTTCAACTCTAAAATCCCCAATTTTTAGTAATTATAGACAGATTGTCTCTAGATATCGCCTTGATGGGGAGAAAATTTAGTTATTAGTGAAAGGAAGGCCATGTCTCAGGAAATTTATACACATCTTGTTTGAGAAAAGAATAAGTGTGTATATCTCCCAAGATAAGCATTTATACAGGGAAAAGCTGGTCTATGATACAGCTAAAACCAGGCAATAGAGAAGAAATTATCCTATCACTACTAAATAAGGTTTCTACCAACTTAAGTTGACTTTGTTCGCGCCGATAGACCTCTAGTTTACGCGATCGCCAATCAGCAATCCAATATTCTTTTACTCCTCTGGAAGAATAAAGTTTAAGTTTAGCTTCCTTATCTCGTCTTTCATCTGACTTGCTTGCAGACAACACTTCTACTATTAAATCTGGTGCGCCAGTTAAATGTCCCGCTTCATCTAATGTTAGCGCCAAGGTTTCTTTAGTAGCCCAAACTACATCTGGAATCACATTATCTGATTCTGAAAACAAAACACCGGGGTTGATTACAGCTTCCCCTAAACCAGTGGACTCTGACCAAATATCAAGTTGTCGGAAAATTCTGCCACAAGCTTGCTGATGCTTGAAGTGAGGTGCCCTAGTCACAAATAATTCTCCATCAACTATCTCATACCGCGTCCCTTCATTTTCTGCAAAGAGTTCTACATCGTGAATTGTCCAGCGTACTCCTGTATTAAGCATATGACTCATCAGCTAACTCCTTTAATCTTGCTCTTGTATTTTAATCATAAGAGGATGTTTGTAAAGCTGTAGCGATTAGAGGATGTTTGGAAAGTCGCAAAGTATACTAGACATGACTATTTTTTCTAAACAGAAACCGCCCAGAAAGGCTTAGACATCCATATATTTGAGATTAGAAAAAAACTTGGAGGTTAAATCATGCCTTGGGAAATAACTGCTGAGGAGTTGTTGGCTCGGTACGCTGATGGAGAGTGAAACTTTGCGGGGATTGAGTTGATCAATCCGAGGGTGTTCCCCTCGACAGTTCGATTGACCTCGAAGGGGCTATTTTGAGAGATATCAATTATTTGCGCGGAGCCTATTTGAGACAAGCCGAGTTGTGCCGAGCCGATTTGACTGGAGCCGATTTATTTGGGGTTTCCTTGGAAAGTGCTTCGTTGAAACGTGCTATTGTCAGGGATGCTAATTTATATTCTGCCAACTTGAGTTGGTGTAACTTGACTGAAGCCGATTTGGGAGGAACCAATTTGGCTCAGATAAATGCTAGTAGTGCTGTCTTTTGTGGAGCCAACATCAGTAGTTTCGAGTTTGCTATTTTGATTAAAACTAACTTCAGAGATGCTTATATCGCTCCCAACATTATTTGGAGTTATGGGAATTTTGTTTACCAGACTACTATGCCCGATGGCACTATCAAAAGCGGGCCTTTTTTCGGAGAATTTTAGTTTATCTCTAATTGCAGCCATTAAGGGTACATTCGGAACAAGTTAAGAGGATATTTGTAAAGTCTCAATTAATACTAGCCCTGGCGATTAGAAATTGCGGTTATACAGACAAAACCAACCTCCGTGGGTTTGTAGCTCTTGATTTTCTCTTAGTCCACGGAGGTGGACTTTGCTTGTGTAGCCGCGAATTATATTCGCCCAATACTTTTAAAGCATCTTCTAAACCTTGAAATTATCACTTGCGATTTTCACGCCGCCATTTACCCCGTACTAAACGAATTTCATCAAAAGTGTAGCTTTCACCGAGTTGTTCTCGAATTGGCGTTAAAGAGATATCACCAAGCACTTCTAAAACTTGCCAAATTTTTTGTTGATGTTCAATAGGTACTAACTGATTTATGTCTACAGACTGATTTTTTTCAATCAAATCTGTTAAATGGCGAATAATTGTCGTAGGACGAATATTGCGTTTTTTGGCAATTTCATTAACACTTAAACCTTGTTTATGTAATTGTAATGTGAATATTTCTGTGTCAGAAGGTAAGCTAACAGAGGGGGTAAAACTAACTTGGGGTGGATCTATCAAACCTTTTTCTTGACGGTAGGCGCGAATTTCTGCGAGGAATTTATCGCCATATTGAGAAAGTTTGTGACTGCCTACGCCCGAAAGTTTACCAAATTCGGTTAGCGTTGTAGGTTGTGCCTGTGCCATCAATTTTAGAGTAGAATCCTGAAAGACAACGTAAGGTGGTACAGATTGTTCATCAGCAAGTTGTTTACGGAGCGATCGCAACCTCTGCATTAATATCTCTGCTTCAACAGCCTTCTCACTCCCTTCTTCCCAAGTAACCTTCTGTGCTACGGGAACAACAAGGGAAACTGTACGCTGTCGCCGCATCACTTCCCAACTGAGGGGGTTAAGTTTCAAAACTGAATATCCATCGTTAGTCTGTTCTAGCAACCCTTGATGTAAAAGCGATCGCGCCAACATTCGCCATTCATCTACGCTCTTATCTTTGCCAATACCGTAGGTAGAAAGTTTATCGTGTTCGTACTGGATAATTTTGTCTTTTTTTGCCCCCCGCAACACATCAATAATGTGCAGCATCCCAAATCTTTCTTTACAACGCGCCACACAAGATAAAAACTTCATGGCTTCAATTGTCCAGTCTTGCATTGGTTTGGGATGACGGCAATTATCGCAGTTACCGCAATTACCAGGAAAACGTTCCCCAAAATAACCTAGTTGAATTGTCCGTCGGCAAACAGTACCTTCAGCATAATCAATTACTTGACGCAGTTGTTGTTTAGCAATCAACTGTTCTTGAGGATCAGTTTTTTGGTTAATACTCCATTCAATAGTTTTAATATCACTGAAACTGAAAAAAAGCGTACAGCGTGAAGGTTCACTATCCCTTCCCGCCCTACCTGATTCTTGATAATAACTTTCTAAATTACGCGGTAAATCAAAGTGAATTACTAACCGCACATCTGGCTTATTAATTCCCATTCCAAAGGCAATTGTCGCCACCATGACGCGCACATCATCTCGAATAAATCGAGTTTGATTGGTGCTGCGTTCTTCATCACTTAACCCGGCATGATAAGATAAGGCGGAAATTTTATCATTTTGCAGTTTAAAGGTGAGTTCATCAACTTTTTTGCGCGTTAAACAATAAATAATTGCTGAACCTTCATTTTCGCGGATGAGTTCTAATAATTCAGCATACGCAGACTTGGTTTTAGAACGAACTTCGTAGTAAAGATTTTGGCGGTTAAAGCTAGCAATGTGGATACTGGGTTGCTTTAGCCCTAATTGTTGGATAATATCAGCACGGACGCGATCGGTTGCTGTAGCGGTAAGGGCGAGGGTAGGGACATCAGGATAGCGTTTCCGCAGAGATTTCATCTGGCGGTATTCTGGGCGGAAGTCGTGTCCCCACTCAGAGACGCAGTGGGCTTCGTCAATAGCAAAAGCCGCAATGCCAATTTTTTCTTTGACTAAATCGAGAAATGGGAGAAATCTTTCACTCAACAGACGTTCTGGGGCGACGTAAAGTAGCCTAACTTTACCGGTAAGGATGGCTTCTTCCCGCGATCGCACCTTATACGGATTCAGACTACTATTGAGAAATGTGGCGTTAATATTATTGTTTCGCAATCCTTCCACTTGATCTTGCATCAAAGCGATTAATGGCGACACCACCACCGTTAAGCCTTGTTTGATCAATGCTGGTAACTGAAAACACAAAGATTTTCCCCCACCCGTAGGCATCACAATCAATAAATCTCGATTTTGCAGCGCATCTTCGATAATTTGCCGTTGTCCGGGGCGGAATTTATCGTAACCGAAGTGATATTTTAGCGCTTGTTCGAGATGGGGATACTGAAGCATAGCGATCGCTTTTCCGGGGTCTGTCTGCGTGAGTAGTTATTAAAGATATCAGGATTTTAACTCACATCACCGGCAGCTTTGGGAAGCCCTGCGTTTCTTTAGGGCGTAGGCGCAGCCCGCCGCAGGCATCGCACTAAGTCAATCATCATACATGAGCGTAGGCGCAGCCCGTCGTAGACATCGCTTTTCTTTTGAGAAAGTTGGGAGAAAATTAGCGATCGCACTGCTTTAACCAACATAATTTAAAAGCCTTTATCATGGAATCATGCTGAAGTAAAAGTAGGTAGCTCGCAAACAACTTGAAAATATTATGGATAACAACAATAAACAAATTTACAATTACACAGTTCTTCTGGAAAAAGAATCAGATGGAGGTTATCACGCTTTTTGTCCAACCCTAAAAGGTTGTCATTCTCAAGGAGACTCTTTTGAAGAGGCCATTGATAATATTACAGAAGCTATTGAATTATATATTGAAAGTTTAAGGGCCGATAATCAGTCAATTCCTAAAGAGGATTTAATTGTTAAGCCATTAAGTATCTTGGCATGAGTAATTTTCCCAGTGTCAAAGCTAAAGAATTTATCAAAGTTATTGAAAATTTAGGTTTTTATCTTGACCGTCAAAAGGGAAGCCATGCTATTTACAAAGATAGTCGTGGACAAAGGGTTGTTGTTCCTATTCATTCGGGAAAAGACCTAAAACCAGGGAATCTAATGGGTATGATTCAGGATATTGGTATTAATAAGGAAACTTTTTTTGAGTTATTGGGAAAATAAAAAATTTGCTCGTAGGCGCAGCCCGTCGTAGACATCGCTTTTTCAGAGTCTATCTGCGTGAGTAGTGATCAAAGATATCAGGATTTTAACTCACACAGGACTTACGCAAAATACCTCTCAAACTCTTATTCCTCCGTGTTCTCTGCGCCTCTGTGGTTCGATTTTCCGTTACCTGTGCGTAATACCAATTCTGTATGAAGATGCGCTAAACCTAAGTAAAAGAAAGAAAAACGAATCGCAAAGGACGCAAAGGACACAAAGAAAGAAGTTAAAAGGGTTTGGCGCAGCCTCACAAAGAAATGGTATAAGTCCTATCACATTATCGGCAGCATTGGGGAGACTTGGGTTCCTTTAAGGCGTAGGCGCAGCCGACCGCAGGTATCGCATTATTCTCCTAGCGTTCGGCTCAATCAATGCTATAATCAGCACAAATTTCTCACTTTAGGAATGTATATAATCAGCAAAGTGAAATTGCGAGAATTCTGGGTTCAACAGGCTGATTGAAAATTTGCAGTTATTCCTTTGCCCTCATGAACTATTCGGTTACATTTTAGTTGCGATTCTAAAGCATTAATCTTTTGTAAAAGGGACACTCCCCACACCATAGAAATCGCCAACTTGATTGTCATGCCCACAAGTAAAAGTGTCACTATTGTGGCACTTTTCTTTTGTTGAGCCAGCCTTTTTTGGTGTTCTGCAAGTCGTGCTTCAACTTCTTTGGCACGTTCGGCCTCTAATGCTTGCTGCATTTCTCGCCGATCTAATTCTTCACTAGCAGCTAAAAACCGATAATCTAAGTTGCTTAAGCTTTTACCATGTGCCCAGGTTTCGGCATCAATCAGCGCTTGTCCGCGTAATAAGCGAGATTCATCCTTTTGGTTTGAAGCTATCCATGCATTGAAGGTTTCGTAATAGGGACGCAAGTAAGCTAATTTTTTTCCAACCCATTCTAAATTGAAAACTTCTTGATAAATTCGGTTTTTGATTTTCAGAAATCCTTGCTTTTTGATTACCAAACCAGACAGCAATAGTTCAACTTGTTCTCGACTATCGTCGGCTGATACTTCCACTCCTTGGAGAATTTGTTGATAAATTCCCAGCAATCTGGCGGCAAATTGTTCGTTTCCGAGAATGCGATCGCGAATTGTCCGTAAATGCTCCGGTTCATCTTGTGATTCCCATTTCTCAATGATGTGCGATCGCACCACATTTTCTATCCAAAATTCTTCTGTGCCAGGGGGAACTCTTAGCTTTCTACCCACATCATATTGAGATAAACTGACAATTAATCGACACAGCTTTTGAGTAAGAAATGGTTGCCCTTCTGTCCACGCTAATATTTCTTTCAAAAGTTTCTGGGGATAATTTTCTTTAATATTTAGCCCTAAAGATAGCGGTTGAGCTTCTTCAAATGTGAAACCATTTACTTGGATAGCTTTACCAATATTAAACGGGGTAGTATTGTTTCGATATCGGATTAAGTCTGAAGGTGTTGCAACACCGAAAATTGCAAATGTAATCCGATGATACTCTGGATCAATTGCTCGTTGGTTATAGCAGAAGCGAATAAAGCTAAAAAAGTCATCAACAGAGAAGTCAAGACTGAGAATGCTATCGATTTCATCAATAAAAATAAATAGTCTTTCGTGAGGAAACTGAACTAACAGAATTTCCGAAATAAATCGACTGAGTTTCTGAACTAAAGAAATATCATTTTGTTCTTGCCACCAAGTTCTTAAATTGACTTTTCCTAACAGCTTAAAACTCAACCATAGATCACCCACAACTCCTTTATACCACTGCTCTGGAGTTATATTTTCACAACCAATATTAGTCATATCAATAGTGGCACATTTAAAGCCCTCTTGTTGGAAACGATGCTTTGTTTTTACCATAAGTGAGGATTTGCCCATCTGCCTACTGCTCAGAATGTAGCAAAATTCACCCTGTTTTAAGGCTTCGTAAAGTTCTACATCTGCTCTGCGCTCAACATAGCTAGGAGCGTCACTGGTGAGCGTACCACCAACTTGGTATCGATAATTACTCATTTGATTTAAAAAAATTAGTTATTATTTTTAATAAATAAATTCGTCTCAAAAAAATTAATTAAGTTTATATTAACAGCGACAACTCTTTTGATTATTTGTGTTTCAAAAGTTTCCATAATTATATTACCCTGATTTTTTTCCCAGTTGTTGGCTAAAATAAAGGCGATACAATTCACACATTGTGTGAGCCTGATTCCCATTGAGTTGAACCAAACCCATACTTTCTAGCTTGTAGGCAGCGATCGCGTCTAACTCTACTTTTTCATCTGTTGCAATTACCTTTTCCATAGCTGACATTAATTCTGGTTCTTTTTGGAGTAAGCTCAACAGTTCTCGTAAATGCTGACTATAAATTCCCACTGGTGTAGATGCCGTTTCTAGTAACACCTCTAACGGCATTTCCTCTTGACGTAGATGATAAAGTGCAAGACTCACCAAATAGGGATGTCCTCCTACCATTACTTGTAAGGGTACAAGGCGTTCTGCTCCTTCGGAGTCTGCTGCCCAATATAGCCCGTAAGATAATGCTAAATTTTGTACCTGATTGAGAGTAAATGGTGGCAGCGTAATTGTTATCCCGACATTGAAAGGCGATTGGTTTAGCTTAAGCGGAATATAAATCTCTGTGGTGTAAACTACCACCATTCGCAGTTTTTGCCAGATTTGATCTTGCTTTGCTTGTTCGTGCCAAAATCGCAGCATTGGCAGAAAATCTTGGGCAATATTAGGATGTTCAAAAACTCGATGGACTTCATTCAAAGCTAAAACTACAGGGCTTTGATCAATGTATTGCAGCAGATATGCTTCAAAATAGATTTTGCAGCTTACCTTGCTGCCCATTTCTGTATCCCAAAAATCATCTAGACAGGGAAGGAGATTTAATTGCCTGCTGACATTGATACAAAACCAACGCAAAAATTTATCAAGGCAAGCAAAAACATCTTGGTCAGCTTCTTGAAAGTCCAAATAGACAACTTGATAACCTTGCTCTTTAGCATAAGCAATCATCCGGTTTAGCAGTGAACTTTTACCCGTCTTTCGAGGTGCTTTGATCCGGATTAAACAACCAGGGTGTAAAATCTCATTATAAACAAGTTCTTCCAAAGGAGGACGATTGATGTAAAGAGGAGAACCCAGTGGTACAGGCCCGCTAGGAAATTCGATATTGCTTCCTGAAAATAAGTTTGGAGAAACCTTTTTTACACTAGATTCTTCACCGAACTTTTGTTGGCTTTGATTTTCCTGATCGCTTATCTTCTCTTGTAGATATTTCTCTAACGCTAAATGCAGGTTTTTTTTAGTTATTTTTTTTCCAAGTGCAACGGAAAGGTCTTGCCACAACTCAGAGCCAACTTCCTTAATGTAATTGTTGCGGTAACCTGATACCTCTGCCATTTCATCGTAAGTTTTGCCCAACCACGATTGAGAGAACACAAACCACTGAATGGAGGCGAGAGGCTTGTCTTGCAAAATTCTTTCTACTGCTTGCAGAATATCTTCCACGAATATTAATATTAAAGGTTAAACACTTAGTAGAGACATTTATTTACTTTGGTCTATTAATAATATACAACAAAATAAAGGCTTAAAAAAGAAAACCCAATATGTATGAGTACAATTTTGTACACTATAATTAATCTTTAAATAAAAAAATTCTTAGTTTGACACTTTAAAGTTGCAAAAGTGGATTTGAGTTGGAAAAATTAGCTGTTATAACTAGTCTATTGTTTTTGCCAAGCCTTAGAGAAAAGGTAATTCATACATCAACTCATCCTCGTAAATTGGCGAAGGTATTGTTGGATTAAATTATTTTCATTAATTATTATATATTATCTACCTAGATAATCTCTTATTTTGCTACAGCAGACTTTGATACATACATTTTTATATACTATCTTACGCTATGCCCACGCCAAGCAAGCGCTTGTCTCTAGTACTGGGGGGAAATTGTGCGATGGGTTACGCCTTTGGTAGGCGATCGCATTTTCAGCAAAGTTCTAAGTACTATTTTACTGAAATAGTATATAATTTTACTTTTTACACACAAATCTAGCCTCAATAGGATCAAGAGCTTCTCCGAGATGAAGCAGGAAGATTTCAGTTTGAAAGCATTCGTTAGTAAATTATGAACGGTATTATTTCTTCAATGCCAGAGTTAAGCCATCTGCGATCGCTACTAAACTAAGACTAACTCTTTGGTCTTGATGCAGCTTTTGATTAAAGGCACGAATCTTTTTAGTTCTATTATCTTGCACTTGGGGGTCAGCAACCCTGCCTGACCAAAGGACATTATCAATCGCAATTAGTCCCCCTGGACGCACTAATTGCAGCGATCGCTCATAATAAGCATCATAGTTGCTCTTATCTGCATCGATGAAAGCAAAATCAAAGGTTTCTGCTTCTTTGGTTGTCAGCAGCCGATCCAAAGTCTCCAAAGCTGGGGCAATGTGCAGTTGAATTTTATCCGCAACTCCTGCTTGCTGCCAATAGCGCCGAGCGATCGTTGTAAATTCTTCACTCACATCACAGGCTACCACCTTACCGTCGCTTGGTAATGCCAATGCCACCACCAAGGAACTATAACCTGTAAATACCCCAATGTCCAAAGTTTTCTTAGCTCCCAGCAACTGCACGAGTAACGCCAGCAGCTGTCCCTGTTCGGGAGCAATCTGCATTTTCCCTATTCGATACTGAGCTGTTTCCTGTCTCAGTTGCGTTAAAATCTCTGGTTCTCGGAGAGAGACTGACAATAAATAATCATAAAGGTTTTGTTCGAGTCCTAGTGTTTGAGTTGTCATAAAACGTTCATTCCTCTTTTGCCTAAACCCTACACACTAATTCTCTGGTTTAATCTCTATATCGCTGAGTGAAAAAAGATGTTAGCCCAGGTTTGATACTTCAACCTGCAATCAACCAGCGCACAGACATTCTATATGTAGAGATATTGCATACCAAACCTTTGTTTGAGTTACTTGCCTAAACACCTCTAGAATAAAAACTATTGTAGGAAGATTTTATTACTAAACTTGCTTTTATTCTGGGAGGTATTGATGAGCCGTCCAATAATTCTTGGTATTGTAGGTGACAGCGCTGCTGGGAAAACAACACTAACGCGAGGAATCGCTCAGGTACTCGGCCCAGAAAATGTTACGCTCATTTGTACAGATGATTATCACCGTTACGATCGCCAACAACGTGCAGAGATTGGCATCACTGCCCTCCACCCGGACTGCAACCACCTAGATATTATGCAGCAACATCTGTCGCTGCTACGCACAGGACAGCCAATTCTGAAGCCAGTTTACAGTCATAAAACCGGCACATTCGAGCCACCGCAGTATATCAAGCCGAATAAATTCGTGATTATTGAGGGATTGCTGGGTTATTCTACTCGTGCTGCCCGTGACTCTTACGATGTTAAAGTTTACCTTGCACCCCCAGAAACAATCCGCACTAAGTGGAAAGTCAAGCGAGATACACAAAAGCGGGGTTACACTGCCGAACAGGTGCTAGCGGAACTAGAAAAGCGCGAACCAGACTCAGCACAATTCATCCGTCCGCAGCGGCAATGGTCTGATATAGTTATTAGTTTTTACCCACCCACAGAGGAAGCTGATGAAACGAATGGACACCTGAATGTGCGACTGGTACTTCGTCCAACAATTCCCCACCCAGATTTTACCCAGATTATCAACTCTAGCTATGGTAATTCTGACTCAGCGATCCGTCTGGGGCTAGACAGGGATATGAGTAAACCAGTAGATGTCTTAGAAGTTGATGGTCATGCAACCTTAGAACAGGTGAATAAGCTAGAGCATATTATTTGTTCTGATATGCCCCATTTACGAAATATTTGCGATCGCGAAAGTAATCCAGAACTGGGTAAAGTTGCTGGTACAACTGGGGAAACACTGCAAAGTTACCCCCTTGCTCTTACTCAGTTGATCATTACTTACCATATGCTGAAAGCGACGCAAATTCATCAGTAATCAGCGAATACGAAGGAGTTTAACGGGTTTGTGATCGCGTTTAGTGTTGGGCTGTTGAATTATGCGATGCCTACGGCGGTAAACTACGCCCTTTGCTGACGCTATCCAAACTTTAGATGCATCATAATCACAAATCTAAATCTTGTGGCAAGTATTTGGAAAGATGGTGTTATCACACGTATCTCTACATAGGAACTAGAGGTAAAATTCCCCAAAATTAAAGATTTTCTCAAGTAAAGATAATTTATAGAGCAAACAAGGGATAACTAAAGATAGTTTGATGTGTGGTGACGATTATCTTAGTTTATGACCTATTGCCTCAGAATTGCCGACCTACCTACAAATGAGCGTCCGCGTGAGCGATTAATGACGCATGGTGCCAAAATTTTAGCCACAGCAGAGTTAATCGCAATTCTTCTAGGCACTGGTCAAGGGCCGGGCAAACTATCTGCTGTGGGTTTGGGACAATATATCTTAAGCGAATTAGGCAAACACCAACGTGATCCTTTGGCAGTTTTACGAGAAGTTAGCCCTGCTGAGTTGATGCAAATTTCTGGTGTTGGCCCAGCGAAGGCGACAAGTATCTTAGCAGCAATTGAATTGGGTAAACGCGCCTTTCAATCTCGTCCGAATGATGGCACATTAATTGATAGCCCACTTGCTGCTGCTGCTACCCTCAGTCAAGATTTGATGTGGCAGATACAAGAACGTTTTGCAGTGGTGCTATTAGATGTTAAGAATCGTTTATTGGGTACGCAAGTAATTACCATTGGCACAGCAACTGAAACCCTAGCCTCTCCCCGTGATATCTTTCGGGAAGTTATTCGTCAAGGTGCAACGCGAGTAATAGTTGCCCACAACCATCCTTCTGGCAACCTTGAACCCAGCCAGGAAGATATAGAATTGACGCGTCAGTTATTAACAGGGGCGCTGCTTTTGGGCATTCCGGTACTAGATCATCTGATTTTGGGTAATGGCAATCATCAGAGTTTACGGGAAATGACAACCTTGTGGGATGAGCATCCACAGGGAGATTAACTCTCTTCTTTTTTTGTATAACCGTGCTATAAAGATGACAAAATCAGTCAGTAGTTATCTTGAGAAGTCAAGCTCGTTCCGACGCTCGTTCTTCACTAACGCTGCGCTATCGTTAATGCTGCCTTAACAGAGTGGCTTTTGCTGCTCCGACTTTTCGCTACGACGGACTAGTACCGCAAGGCGGTAGTCAAAAGTCAAAATGAATACAGTGTAGTGTAGGCATTTCGTTGATTTGGAATGGGTTGTTTATTTGCGCCCTGCTGTACTAGGGCGTGTTTTCAAACTACTCGTTTAGCCTCCTAACTTTTGAGATCCCCCTAAATCCCCCTTTTTAAGGGGGACTTTGAGAGGTTTTTGCCCCCTTTAAAAAAGGAGGTTGGCAGGGTGGTTTCATATAAACAGAGAAAAAACCTTTTGGAGTTGGTTGGATAAGGCACGTTGTGCTTGAGGGATAGTTCGGAAACCAAAAAATCTGGCGATCGTATCGTAATGAAAAAGCTGTGCAAAATTGCCCAATTAACAGGAGCATTGCCACCACGACGCAGTGGAAAATCTTCGGAAAAAGTAACATCTTTGAACCAGTGTAGTCGATTTTCAATTCCCCAGTGTCCTTGAGTATCAGCAAGCAATTGTTGAGCTTCGAGATTCTGGACAACAACACCACGTTGGTGACTAAATACTGACACAACCGAGATAAAGTTCTGATATGACTGACTATAATCTGTCAGTGTGCAACGAATGCTCTTAGCATCAACTGCCAATCTTCCTCTGGTTTTGGTGGGGCGATTAAGTTGGAGGGGAGATGCGATAGCAATGCAGAGGAATCTACGCGATGAGTGGTAATCGCTACGTGTTGGATACGAATGCGATAGTAGCTCTGCTTCAAGGAAATTCTCAACTTATTCAATTACTCCAAGATGCTGATTGGATTAAAGTTTCAGTTATTAGCAAAATTGAATTTCTCGCGTTTTCAGGGCTGAGTCAAGAGGATCGTCAGCGTTTTTAGCAGTTTTTGCAACGAGTTGAGGTTGTCAACTTAATGGCGAGTGATGCTGTTTTGATTAAGAAAATCATTGGAATTCGCTAGCAATATCGGTTGAAACTACCAGATGCAATTATTGCAGCAATGGCGATCCAAAATTCAGCAAGTTTGTTGACTGTCGATGAAGAGTCTGCAAAGGTAACAATTTTAACAGTAATGAATTGGTAGCTCTACCTTTTCCTTGCAGTGCATCACAAAGCGATGCCTACAGTCAGCTTCTCTACGAGACGCTGCGCGGACGCTAACGTATTACTAAAATCACCATTCAATTGATGGTTTTTGTTAGTTCTTTTTCACATCACGAGCCATATTGAGAAAGTAGTCGTCAATTTTGGCATTAGGACGACGCCGGGTAGTGGCGGAAATTTTAGGAGTATTATCTTGATTCGTTTCAATTTGCTCTTTTGCAGAAGTTTGTTTTATACCTTGCTGCTGATCAGATTCCAAGAAATAACCAGAGCTATTGAATCCAAACAGGTTGCCAAAAAAACCAAAGAAATTTCCGAAAAAATTGGAAACACTTTGGAATAAAACACCAAACAAGCCTTGAATCCGAATGAACAAGTTCCGAACAGTTTGAGTTAGACGAAACATAACAGCACCCTCTATGATTGCCTATTATCATTGTGACTTAATTCCAATAAGAGGAATGATGCTATAGCGGTTCCCACTCAAATGTGGTACAAAATTATGTCGCAAGGTATAGGGAACATACCGTACCCCTACGGGTATACTCACGTAAGCAAGAACCGCTATATGCAAAAAATCTACCAAGCGTAGGCGTAATACCATTTTGGATTTTAGATTTTGGATTGGAAACCGCTTAAAGTATCTAGGTTTTCTCTGTCCATCTGTCACAATCATTTTTAAAGTTGGTATGAGAGCAACGAAAACTTATTACAGGTTACATCTGAAACATTTATACTTGGCACTACTAACCCGATAACTGCGTCAACTCTCTTGCAGCTAAATTACTGTATCAGTTTTCCTGGTGCAGCAATTTAACGTTGATATGAAATGAAATATAGCCAATTAACCTCATTTAGTAAGCAGAAGTAATGAAAACTCAGTTCTGGGAAAAAACCATAAAAATTAATGCTACTTTAACTAAGTTACTATTTAAGCCTGTGCGTAGAGGCTTACTTCTATGTCGTAGCAAGCTACTTAAAGCGTCTAGTGTTGCGCTTAGTCGCCTCATTCATCAAGGTTGGTGGCTTTTAAGGAAACGTCTGCTGCCATTATTATGTCTGATATCATTCGTTTCCGTATTACTAGTCAACACTTTTGCTCCTAGCCTTGCTCAACTACCTCCTCAACCTCGTCAGGAAATTCGGGGGGTGTGGCTGAGTGGTAACGATTTTAGCGTTTTTAGAAATCGCTCAAAGGTACAAGCAGCTATGAGCCAACTACGGCAGTTAAACTTTAACACTGTTTATCCAGTAGTGTGGAACGATGGCTATACACATTACCCCAGTGCCATCATGCAAAAAAAGGGTATTCCTTTCTTCTTTAAGGGAACAGATGGACAGGATGTGATTGCAGACATTATTAGCCAAGCCCGTAGAGAAGGGTTACTAGCAATTCCTTGGTTTGAATTTGGTTTCATGGTTCCTCTAAGTTCGGAACTTGCATCTCAGCATCCAGATTGGCTGACACAAAAGCCAGATGGGACTCAAACTTCAATTAGTGCTGCGGGTGAAGTAGCGTGGTTGAATCCGTTTCACCCGGAAGTGCAAAAGTTGATCACCGAACTCGTGATGGAAGTCATTACTCAATACAATGCTGATGGCGTTCAATTTGACGACCACATGAGTTTACCTGTAGATTTTGGTTACGATAAATACACAATTAATCTATTTACTCAAGAAACTGGCAATCCTCCCCCATCCAATCCGCAAGCTCAAGCATGGATAAAATGGCGGGCAGATAAAATCACTGCATTCATGTTACACCTCTACCAAACTGTGAAAGCCAGAAAACCGAATGCTATTTTCTCAGTTTCTCCTAATTATTATGATTTTGCCTACAAGTTGCAACTGCAAGACTGGCTCAACTGGGTACGGTTGGGTATTGTCGATGAATTAGTCATGCAGGTATACCGTAATGATTTAGAAAGTTTTATCGCTCAAATTAACCGCCCAGAAATTTTAGAAACCCAAAAAATCATCCCAACTGGTATCGGTATTATGGCAGGGTTACGAAATCGCCCAGTCTCCATGCCACAAATCCAATCCCAGGTAGAAGCAGCACAGCAACGCGGTTTAGGTACTGGCTTTTTCTATTACGAAAGCCTTTGGGATATTGCGCCTGAACCAGTAGCGCAACGACAATCAGCATTTGCCGCTCTTTTCCCAAATCCAGCGTTGCGGGACATCTCTCAAAATACACCGCGCAAGCCAACTTTTGATACTATATCCCTACCTTTATATACAAAACCTTCTCTCGGTCAACGGGTTCGCGGCTATTTTCTGGAAATGGCGATCGCAAATGGTCAGCCAAAGCGTATCTTATTAGATACAGGTTCAGCAGGGCTGCGAGTCCCTAAAGAGTTTTTAGGTAATGCTCCTATCCGCAGAACGGGACAAAATATCAAGGAAGTATTGAGTGATGGTACTATCCTAGAAGGAGAATTAGTTTATACTAATGTCCGGTTTGGTTTACTTCCCGCCGCAGAACCCGTTCCGGTACAGATTGTTACTAGTCGCCAATGTACTGCCCAAAAACCTAATTGTTCAGCAAAGAGTAGTGTGCCATTTTCTGGGATTATTGGTGTCAACTATTTTGAAAAATCACTACCCTATAATCCATTGAGAAAATTACCAGGAAATCTGAGTAACGGATTTATTGTGATGGGAAATGGTGGTACTAACAACAATGGCAGCCTAATTCTCGGTTTAACTGCCAATAATCAAGCAGGTTTTAAAATGGCTGCTTGGAGTAAACAAAGCGAAATTAATGATATACCCGGTAACAGATGGGACTCTCGATTGAGCAAAGCTTGTTTAACTATTGCTGGGAGTTCTGCTAAAAACTCTTGTAATAGCAAAATGATCACTGATACTGGAACTATTAATGGTTTGACTGAATTCAAATTAGCTTCTACAGCAGGTAAACTTAAACCAGGAGTATTAGGTTCAGCAAATGCTCTAAAAGTAGCAATTAATGGCATTTTTGATTACAGCCTGAAACCAGGAACCCGCGACGGATTTAATCGCTGGAATTTGAGTATTTCACCACAGGCAGAACTTCCTATATTTGTAAATACTGGTATCGCCTTTTTTGATAAATACGATGTCCTTTTCGACCATGTTAATGGAAGACAAGGCTTTCGCAGTCGGCGGTAATACCATTTCACTTTAATAATGATACAAATACGCTGGTAGGGGCATGGCATTGCCCATTGGTGTCAACTTAAGCAAAAAGGAAGCAAAAGATGTAATCTAAGAACATTAATAATGGTGTTTTTAGATTACATCATGGCAAGAAAACGTCCAACGCGAACAGGAAACCCAGACCTGCGGCAACAAATACAAGACCCATTTTTTTCTAATAGAAACGTCTTTGCTATAGGCTTGCAACCCTTGAGTTTAATTATTTTTCTCGGTTGAAAGAAAGATTTAGTTTTTTATTATGCTTTTAACAGTGACTTAATTCGCTGCTTTGCCATATAATAAATGTTACTAAAAAACGCAATCTGTTTTTGCCTTTCTTTTTTTACAGCTTGTTCAGCATACCAATTAGACCAAATTGAATTATCAAGGTATTGAAAAAATAAATCTTTGTAAGGATGGTTGCAACTATTGTGCCAAGGCTTATCTTTAGTTGAAAAATGAATAATATCAGGATTATTAATAAGCTGATTGAATACATCTTCTGTAAACGGACTATCTTGCCAAGATGAATATTGAAATAAATATGGCATTTGATTCCATTTGGGTTCAAGTTCGCCCCATTTTCCTGCAAGAATAGCATTCAAACCATCTTGATCGTGCCAGCGCACATACTGTTTATTTATTCTCACATACTCAATTACTTTTTCACAAATATTATCTTCCCGCCATTTTTTGAGATTCATTACTAAAACCCCAGAATTAAAGTATTTAGATTCTGAGGAAATGCCAAGATTTTGATAATTAATGAGTCCTCTTGGCGAAGATACATAAGGCGCTCCCATATCCTGTGCTGCCAAAAGATAATATTCTCCAATATCAATATTCCATAATTGCTCTATATTTCCTTGGACAATCACATCGCTATCAATGTAAATTGCCTTATTAAATTGCTTTGGTAACATTTGAGGAATTAAAAGCCGATAGTAAGCAGCAACTGTAATAGTGGATGAAGTCTGTACGTTTTTAAAGTGCTGCTTTTTAGGCTTGATCCAATTGATACTGACTTCCTCAGATTTTAAGTTTTTGATAATTCTATGTTTGTTGAGTTTACTAATTCCACCATCAATAATATATAGAACCAACTTATGCTCACTTTGGAAATTGGCAATAACTGAGCGGGTAGCCGATGCTATAGGCATAGAGTAGTTATCATCAGCAGCACAAACAAGAACAATTGATTTTTCGTTGGATAGGATTGTCATTATTGCATTTTTATATATTGTTTAGCATCAAAGATTGTTCTGTCAGTCTAACGTAGTAGGATTGTTCAAGTGAAAGGGTACGCCTTGCGGGATGAGTAGCCATCGATCGCTAGTAGTCACCCTAAAATAAAAACAGAAGATGATTCCTAAAACAAGCACACTCCATGCGTATTTCTCTAAATTGGCTGCGCGAACTAGTAGAGATAAAACTTAGTCCAGAAGAATTAGCCGAAACCCTGACAATGGCAGGGTTTGAGGTTGAAGATATTGAAGATCGCCGCACTTGGGCAAATGGCGTGGTTGTAGGGAAAGTGCTTGAGCGTCAACCTCATCCCAACGCCGATAAATTGAGTGTTTGCCAAGTGGATGTCGGCGCAGGTGAGACTTTAAATATTGTCTGTGGCGCTGCCAATGTGAAGGCAGATATCTATGTGCCAGTAGCAACTACAGGTACTTACTTACCCAACATCGATTTAAAAATTAAGCCTGCAAAATTGCGTGGTGTCCCATCTCAGGGCATGATTTGTTCTTTAAAGGAACTTGGTTTGCCCACAGATGTAGACGGAATCCATATTTTTTCTCAAGAAAATTTACCATTGGGTAGTGATGTGCGTCCGTTATTGGGTCTAGATGATGTAATTTTAGACCTCACCGCAACTGCTAATCGCGCTGATGCTCTGAGCATGGTAGGCGTAGCACGAGAAGTAGCAGCTTTAACTGGTGGAAAGTTAAGTATTCCTGAACCTGGTGAAGTCTCTATTAACAATAGTGCCGGAAATTTAGCTTTAAAAATTGCCAATACCCAAGCTTGTCCTGCATACATTGGTACGGTAATTGAACAGGTAAAAATTGCTCCATCACCCGAATGGTTGCAGCAGCGTTTACGGGCTGCTGGGGTACGTCCTATAAGTAATGTCGTAGATATTACTAACTACGTTTTGTTGGAATGGGGACAACCACTGCACGCTTTTGACCGCGATCGCTTAAAATCTGTTGCAGGTAATGAAAGTTTAACTATTGGTGTCCGCTTCGCCACTGCTGGAGAATCTCTCAAAACCCTGGATGGACAAACTCGCACTTTATCAACCCAAAATTTGTTAATTACCGCTAACGAAAAACCCGTTGCACTGGCGGGAGTCATGGGTGGAGAAGAAACGGAAGTCCATGAAGGGACTCAAAGTCTAGTTTTAGAAGCAGCTTTATTTGATTCCGTGGCAATTCGCCGTTCTTCCCGCAGTGTTGGCTTAAGAAGTGAGGCTTCTGGCAGATATGAACGGGGAGTTAACCGCGCTGAGTTGGAAGTAGCTAACCGTCGCGCCTTATCTTTAATTAGCGAATTAGCTAGTGGAATTCTTGTCCAGCAAGAAATTGCCGACACTCGCCCCGATCCTTCTACCTGGAGTCGTTCTATCGCACTGCGTTTAGACCGAGTTAATCAGATATTGGGGCCAATCGATTTAGGAGAGGACACAGGTGAACTCCAAGAACAAGATGTTGAACGCATCCTGACTGCATTGGGATGTAAGTTGACTCCTTCAAAGGATGTTTTAGGAGAAGATGCTACGCATCAACCTAAATGGTCAGTTTCTGTTCCACCCTATCGTTACCGCGACTTAGAGCGAGAAATTGATTTAATTGAAGAAATCGCCCGGCTTTATGGCTACAACAAATTTTGTGATACCTTACCAGAAAAAGCAGAAGCTGGTTATCTGCCCATAGATGAGGAGCTGATTCGCAAGTTACGAGCTTTTCTGCGGGCTGAAGGGTTGACAGAATTAATTCACTATTCTTTAGTCAAACCAGGAGAAGACAGACCGATAGTGCTGTCAAACCCTTTATTTGCCGAATATTCAGCACTGCGAACCGATTTGCTATCTGGGTTAATTGATGCCTTTCAATACAATTTAGAGCAGGGTAATGGTGCCCTTAACGGTTTTGAAATCGGGCAAATTTTCTGGCAAGAAGAAGACGGTTTGCAAGAAACAGAAGCCCTGGCTGGAATTGTGGGAGGCGATCGCACACTTGGCAAATGGTCAAAAAGTGGACGCGAAGAACCTATCACTTGGTTTGAAGCCAAAGGCATTTTAGAAAGTGTATTTCGGCAACTTGCCTTGCAAGTAGAATTTCAGCCCGATCGCCGCGACGATCGCTTACATCCAGGACGCACCGCTTCCCTATGGATTCGGGGTAATAGACTGGGTATTTTTGGACAACTTCATCCCCAATTGCGACGAGAAAAAGGTCTACCAGATTCAGTTTATGTTTTCCAGTTGGATCTAGATGTGCTTTTAGAATCTTTAGGGCAAGATGAAATTCTGGTTCCAACATTCCAGCCTTATTCTACCTATCCAGCTAGCGATCGCGACATCGCCTTTTTCGCACCTGTGAAAATCTCAGTTGCCGACATTCAAAAAGTAATCACTAAAGCGAGTAAAGATTTGCTCGAATCGGTGGAATTATTTGATGAATATCGAGGTGAAAATGTCCCCGAAGGACAGAGGAGTTTAGCATTTCGCTTAGTTTATCGGGCTAGCGATCGCACTCTTACTGAGGCAGAAGTTGAACCAGTACACAATAAAGTCCGCGAAGCTTTGGTGGAAAAATTCGGCGTAAACCTGAGAAGTTAGAAGTTATATCATGTTCGGCTGATTACTTACTAAACTCCAAGAACCTCACCCCGCCTGCCGCTACAGTGTACACACAAGTAGAATTACCCCCCTTATAAAGGCTACGGTGTATACACAAGTATTCTAGAGTTGCACCACAGGCTTTTGATCCCCCCAACCCCCCTTTTTAAGGGGGGCAAAAAGCTCCGCCAAATCAACAATTGGGTACGTCGAAATAGCAAATGGGTACGCCGAAATAGCAAATGGGTACGCCGAAATAGCAAATGGGTACGCCGAAATAGCAATTGGGTACGCCGAAATAGCAATTGGGTACGCCGAAATAGCAATTGGGTACGCCGAAATAGCAATTGGGTACGCCGAAATAGCAATTGGGTACGCCGAAATAGCAATTGGGTACGCCGAAATAGTAATTGGGTACGCCGAAGTAGCAAATGGGTACGCCGAAGTAGCAAATGGGTACGCCGAAATAGCAAATGGGTACGCCGAAATAGCAAATGGATACGCCGAAATAGCAAATGGGTACGCCGAAATAGCAAATGGGTACGCCGAAATAACAAATGCGTAGGCGTAGCCCATCGGTGGGAGTTTAAGATAAATTGCCTTTTGTCAATCAGTTAAAATACTCAAAATATCCTTAATAATAATTGTGTATGGGTAGACGGGGAGGAGGCGATCGCAATAATACTAATCCCAGTTGCTTGAATAAAGCAGTATTACATCTATACTACTAATCAACAGTATTTACTATATAATTTGCTCTGACGCTACTTATACTAAAATAGTAAATTTCTGGTAATCAACGATGATAGAGTTTGCTGCCATCACTTCATTGATTAGTAAATATGCTCCTCAAGCCAGTCAAATAATCATTAAACAAGCTCAAAAAAACGAAGCTATTATCAAAGTTTTACAGGAATTAAAACTCAATCCTACCGAAATTCCTGATGATGTTGATACTGTTTATGTTTACGCTCTGGTAACGTATGGTGTATTTAAGCCGGAACCAATCTTAAAATTGTTTAGAGAGAAAGTAACTAAAGATTATTTTTGGAGTGCTTATACTAATAATACTCCGTTTAAGTTCGTAGAAAATATCCGCCAGTTTATTGATAGTAATGGTTTAGACACTGATATCCGCAAAGCTAACATTAATATATCAGCAGAATTAGAGGAATTTGGTGAGATTTTTATCTCTGTCGCTAAACGCAGTACATCTGCAAAATTTTTGATTCCTCCAGACCAAACTTATCCACATTGGGATTTAGATGTTTATCCTAAAGAATTTAAAGCCTTAATTTCTGAAAAAACTCGTTTATTTTGTGGTCGTGAGTTTGTTTTTGAGGCGATTAGAGATTTCCTTGAAAATGAAAAAAAGGGTTATTTTACTGTGATTGGTGATGCAGGGATGGGTAAAAGTGCGATCGCTGCTCAATTTGTTTCATTTTATAAATGCCCTTGTTATTTTAATGTTTTCACAGAAGGACGCAACAAAACAGAAAAGTTTTTAGCCAGTATTCGTCAACAATTAATTAAGCGTTATTCCCTAAAAAACGCAGAAACGGATAATTTACAAACTTTGTTACAAAAAACCAGTGAAGAACTAAAAGGACAAAAACTTGTCATTGTTGTTGATGCATTGGATGAAGTATAACAAGAAGGAAATAGTAATTTATTAGATTTACCACAAAATCTTCCCGATGGAATCTATTTTTTGCTGACCAGACGACCTTATAATAAAGACAAAAAACGGTTGTCTGTAAATACTTCTTACATTGAATTAAATTTAAAAGATGAGGAATCTCATAAAGATATAAAAGAATATTTAGGCTTATTCATGAAGATGAGTAAAGATGAGATTCGACGATGGATTCAACAATTAATTAAAAATTCAAACCAGTCTGAAAATCAGGAAGAAATTATTGAATTAAATGAGTGGGTAGAAAGACACAATCCGCCTATTAATCAGACAGATTTTATTGATAAATTAGCTGAGAAAAGTCAAAATAATTTTATGTACTTGCGCTATGTTTTACCAGCAATTGCTACTGGTAAATATAATGACTTGAGTTTAAGAGGATTACCACAAGGACTTGACGAATATTATACAACTCATTGGCAGCGTATGGATATGGAAAATGATGACAATGACATTAATGTAAGAATACTCTTTATTTTGGTTATCAGAGGTGATGCAATATCATCAAATATGATTGCTGATATTCTCGATGAGGATATATCTCCTGTAGAGAAGATTTTAGGTGAATGGGTGGAGTATATAACACCTAAAAAAGTACAAGAAGGAGATGAAGAAAAAACTTATTATACTATTTATCACCGCAGTTTTCTGGAATTTCTGCAAAATCAACCAAAGCTAGATAAAAACAAAAATAAAAGGCGGTTTAAAGAAGTTAATCAAAAATTTTATAAATATTTTAATGCTTAAAGTCAAATGAGTAAAATTGCTAATAGATTCACATCTTTGAAGAATCTTGAAGAAAAAAAATCTTTTCTTGATAAAACACCAATTTCTGCTTTAAACGGGGGATTGACAGACGAATATTATCAAACTCTCACAGATTTTGATTTTATTTATCTAAAAATTCAAGATTCTCAATTTGGAGTAGAAGCCCTAATTAGAGATTATTTCTTAATTGAAGATTTGGAAATATTAGAAAATTTAGAAAAAAATGAAACACTAAACCCCGAAAAAGTTAAAATCCTGAAATTAATTCAACGTGCGCTAGAATTATCTTCCCATGTTTTGAATGAAAACCAAACCCAATTAGTAGGACAATTATGGGGAAGGTTGCAGAGTTTTCCCCAACCAGAAATTCAGCAAATTTTGGCAGATGCAGCAGAAAGTAAAAGTGAAATTCCTCGATTTCGCCCCATTACAGCCAGCTTAACCACTCCAGGCGGAAACCTACTGCGTACCTTGACTGGTCATAACAACTCGGTAAATGCAGTAGCGATCGCCCCAGATGGAAAAACAGCCGTATCTGGTTCAGATGACAACACCCTGAAAGTGTGGGATTTGCATACCGGAAAGGAAATCTCTACCCTGACTGGTCATAACGACTGGGTAAGAGCAGTAGCGATCGCCCCAGATGGAAAAACAGCCGTATCTGGTTCAGATGACAACACCCTGAAAGTGTGGGATTTGCATACCGGAAAGGAAATCTCTACCCTGACTGGTCATAATGGCTCAGTATATGCAGTAGTGATCGCCCCAGATGGAAAAACAGCCGTTTCTGGTTCAGATGACAACACCCTGAAAGTGTGGGATTTGCATACCGGAAAGGAAATCTCTACTTTTATTGGTGATAGTCCTATAATTTGCTGTGCAGTTTCCCCAGATGGATTGACAATTGTAGCAGGAGAACAGTCAGGGCGTGTTCATTTCCTCCGTTTAGAAGGGGGTTAAAAAATGAAACCGATTGCTCAAAATCCGATCAATATCCCCAAATATCCCTTAGAATTTCAGCAAATCATTACCGCTAAAAATCAAAACTTTGTCGGTCGTGAATTTGTCTTTGCTGCTATCAACAAATTTCTCAATCAATCTGACCGGGGCTACTTTACTATTATCGGCGATCCTGGTATTGGTAAAAGTGCCATTCTTGCCCATTATGTCAGCCAAAATCCGGGAGTTGTTTATTACAATGTCGAAATCTCAGGTAAAAGTCGCGTTGAGGAATTTCTGACGGCAATTTGCACTCAATTAATAGAAATCGCCCAAAATCAAGGTATTAAAAATCTTACCCCTAACTTTCCTGACTCTACCACAGAAGACAGTGGTTTTTTATCGTTGTTACTGCAACAAATCAGCAATAGATTGCAACCAAAACAACGTTTAATTATTACTATAGATGGCTGCGATAGAATTGATATCAATAATCAACCACGCGGCTCAAATATATTTTATTTACCCCGTTATCTACCAGAAAAAGTTTATTTTATCCTGAGTCGTCGTCCTTTTTTGGCAGATAAATCAGGTTTATTAATTGAAACACCAGCCCAATCTTTAGATTTATCAAATTACCCTGAACAAAACCGCGCTGATATTCAGGAATATATTAAAACTTATTTAAATGAATTATCTCATTCTGTAGACGCTTCTGCGGCTACTCTTCTCCTGACGGAGACGCTACGCGAACGAGAACGCCAAAGGCAAACCCGCACGGTGCGTAGCCTGAGCGAAGAGAAGAATCCCGGAGATGTTTCGCTCAACATGACACAAGGTTTTAATGATGAAACCAATTTTATGTATGTTAAAGAAATTTTAGCAGATATTACTGAGGATATTTACCCCCAAAACTTACAAATATATTATCAAAATCATTTAGAAAAAATGAATTTAGCAACCAGTAAACAGCAACCAATGGCTTTGCAGGTGTTAAATATCTTAGTTCAAGAGCAACCAATATCAATAGAAGCGATCGCCGAAACATTAGATGTAGATGAATATGAAATCAAAGTAATTTTAGACAAGTGGCAAGAGTTTTTACATTTAGAATCAATTGCAGCAGAAATCCACTATAGTATTTATCATGCTAGTTTTCGTGATTGGTTGAGGCAACAAATAGAGTCTAAAGTTTGAGTTAAAAGGGCGTTTAGAGGATGTTTGAAAAATCCTCTTGTCGATAGCAAAAGTTTTAGATCCCCCTAAATCCCCCTTAAAAAGGGGGACTTTGATTCCGGTTCCCCCCTTAAAAAGGGGGGTTAGGGGGGATCTCAAAGTGCCTAAAGTCACAGGGAAAGACTTTTCAAGCAACCTCTTATAAACCGCGAGAGTAATATCTTATTAACCAGTAGGAGAAACAAGCAATTATGACTAAATATGTACTCTGGGGAACTTACTGCGAAGACGTTCTCGAAAAACGCACCCCCTACCGTCAAGCCCATTTAGACGGATTAGCAAAACAAAAAGAATCCGGTGTGCTTATTACCATTGGCCCCACCAAAGATGTCACAAAAGTTTTTGGAATTTACGAAGCCGAAGACGAAGCCACTGTACGCCAGTTAATTGAAAATGACCCCTACTGGAAAAATGGCATCTGGACTGAATATTCTGTCAAAGAATGGATTCAGGCTTTTTAAATTGTTATTGGGCATGGGGCATTGGGCATTGCTTATTTCTTCCTCATCTCCCTCATCCCCCTCATCTCCCCCACTCCCTACTCCCCACTCCCCACTCCCCACACTATGAAAATTTGGCAAGTTGATTTTTATCGTCGTCCATTGCAAGACGCATCTGGACAAATTCTATGGGAGTTGTTGATTTGTGACGCAACTCGCAGCTTTGAGTATGAAGCTAGCTGTCTCCAGTCAGCAGCTAATTCTAGTTGGGTTGCTGCTCAACTTGAGTTAGCCGCAGGTGAAAAATTGCCAGATGTGATTCAGGTGTTTCGTCCTCAGTCTCTAAATTTAATTGAGGCGGCGGGACGCAATTTAAGTATTAATGTCGAACCTACCCGCCACACTTTGGCACTGAAGCAGTGGTTACAAGAAAAGCAGTATCCCTCAACCCTGGATAAACCACCTCCAGCACCATTACCAGAAAACCTTTGGGGAGAACAATGGCGTTTTGCAAGTTTAGCTGCTAGTGATGTGGAAACGATATTTAGCGATCGCCCCATTCCCATTCTGCACATCCCAGAACATCGCAAACCCATCAATTTGGGTTTGGCATCAACAGTACCCATCCCTGGTGTAGTAATTTATGGTGGACGGCAATCGATGCGCCTAGCGCGGTGGTTGCAGCAAGCCCGTCCCGTAAGCTTAAATTACATATCTGGCGCACCAGACGGCTTAGTATTAGAGGCTGGCTTGGTAGATAGGTGGATTGTTGCCACTTTTGAAGATCCAGAAGTTACAACAGCAGCCCAAGTATATGAACAACGGAAACAGCAAAGCCGAGGATTGCATTTTTTGTTAGTTCAACCAGATGATTCTGGGATGACTTATAGCGGTTTTTGGTTGTTGCGGGCAGAAGATTGATATTAATTACCAGAAATATTGTTTTCTACTTAATACCGATTATCTGTGAGTTTACTCCCGAACAAGGGGCTTAAGCTGCTTGTCTTTAATTATAAGATGATAAAATCATACTAAATAGTAAGACAAAAAGTTAATATAGATGCTCAAAGTCACGATTACCTTAGAAGAAGACATTCTGCGATTTGTAGATCAGTATGCAGAGGGTAACCGTAGTGCATACATCAATACACTGCTGGCAGAACACCGCCGCCGAACTTTAGCAGCAGAAATGATTGCAGCCCTCAAGCAGGATACTGAAGAGCCAGAATATCAAGCTGAAGTTGCTGCTTGGGATAGTGTTGTTGGGGATGGCATAAATGCCAGGGAGTAATTTAACTTATCGCCGGGGAGAAATACGTTGGGTGAATCTTGAACCAACAATGGGGGCTGAAGCAAAAAAAATCCGCGCTTGCTTAATTGTGCAAAATGACATCATGAATCAGTATGGCTTGCTAACAATTATCATGCCATTTCGTCCCGGAAGTAAACAAGCCCCCTACGTTGTAAATGTGAAAGCAACACCAAATAATGGACTAGACCAAGACCGTTTTATAGATATTGGTCAAATTCGTGCTGTTGACCATAGTCGTATTTTGGGTTTGGTGGGCGTGCTGGAGTCAGAACACTGGGAACTTATTGGTACAGCCTTAAATATAGTTTTGGGATTTGTACTTTAGGGGTGTTAGGGAATAAAGAAAGATAGAAATTAAATTGAGGCGAACGATATTATCGGGTAGGTATTGCCAAAAAAATGTGAAATAGATGCAATATTATTTAAAGTAATGTCCACCCTACTACTGCTACCATTGCCCTAAATTATCTTCCTGTTGCAAACCAATTAACTGTCGCCGTTTCCAAGCATAGTGAAGAATATTAATTCCGAGTTCCTGAGCTGTACGAATGCTCAATCTGGGTAAACTCAAATCTCTATCCAGTCCCCAAGCAGTTGCTAAATCTCCAATCGCTAAAATAATCCCTCCACCCATTAACAGTTTAATTTGCTGTTGATTAACCATTGGCAAAGCAGCAAATAAAAAAGGTTTTGTCCTTAAAGGATGACTTCGTTGCAATTCTTCTAAAGGTCTTAAAGGACTCTCTAACTGTTGCGCTAATGCTTGAGTACTCTCAATCAAAAGGTTAGCATTTGCTGGTGCATCAACTAGAAGCACACCACCTAAATTTAAGTAATTTTTAAGGGATTCAAATTCGAGACTATTGAAAGATATGGCCTGTCCACCTGTTAGATAAAGTAGATCATAATCTTGAATATTTTCTCCTAAAGAAACCTGGCCTGGTTCATCAGCTCCTCGCAAACTGGGGTACAGAGGTTCTACTGCTTGCAACAAGTACGAAAGGCTGAAAAAATTACGCGCACATTCAGGATCGCTATGAGTCGCTTGCGCCATACACACAAGAGCTTGGGGACGCATTTGTGCCTGACGGCGATAACGCAAATCAACATTGTTATATCCAGGAAAGAAAGCATCCGCAGGTTGGGTAATTTCAGTATGTCCTGGTTGCAGAAGTATGCGGCATATCTCAATTTCTGAACTGGCTGGTATGGAGTTTCTTTGATCAATTCGATAGGTTTCTTGAACAATATCTCTTTGCTGCCCACGCCGCAATTCATCAGGATCTACATAGCTAACTACTAAGTAGATCATAAGTGGTTCTGAGCTTGCTACTTCTAGATCAATAGGAAAATCATAAGAAGTCGGTACAACAATTAGATTACCTGCTAAATCAATTGCAATACCAGGTTGAATTTGCACCCAACGCCCATCTCTATATCTAGCTTCTACTTGACTTGGGGCAGCCACATCTCGAACACCTAAACCGCAGACAATCCCTGGTTGGTTTAAACTTTGATATTGGGCATTTTGCCGATTTCTGTGGTAATCATGGGCTGTACGCCAGCGTTCCGCATTGATTAGTAAACCGTCTGCGGCTTGAAGGCGTTCAAAAGATTTGATTGGTGGCGGTGGGAAAGGATGGGACATAAGTAATTTTGGATTTTATCTTTTACTTAGTAATTACGAATTATTTAATCAGAGGGATTTTCGATAGATAATTCATAGGTGCAAAAAGCAGGTTTCTCTTGTTCTATGATTTTTTCGATCAGTTGTTCGTTGATGATGCCACTAGAAATATTTGAACGCAAACGCACTATAAAGTGATACGGTTGTCCACCTGCTAAAACTGCATTTCCTAATTGTGCCTCTCCGATAATGAAACTTGGCCCAAAAGGTTCTGTAATACTAATATGTTTATCAGCTTCATTAGGTAAATCTTCGTCTAAAGGTAAACCAGTATAAAGATGTAAATAGAGACGTAATCCTTTACGAGTTCCCCGCCACCGATAAAGTTCTACAGCCCGGCGAATTAAACGTCTTTGTTGCTGGAGATCCCAAACTGAATCTACTTGCCAAGCAACCCAATGAGCCATAAAAGGTAGTAGTGCTTGCGGTGCTGTCAATGGGTCGAGGTTTGCCCACATGACATTGTAACTATCAATGGCTGGTTGAAAAGCTTGCTCAAATATCTTCATGAAGCGACCAATAAAGTCTACTTCTCGATAAAGAATTGGCAAAAACTCCATGTAGTCCATGTAGGGACGAATGTATAAATCAAAATACTCGCTGGTGTGGATTTGTTCTTGGTCTGTGCCTGAGTCTATGCGTATAGTAACTAGGCTGCGAAAGTTGAGAGTTAATTTATCTTTTTTTTCAGGAGCGATCGCTTCTTGATCTTCAAAAAATGTAGCGGGTACTCGAAAATATAAAACAGCATCCATCTGTCCTCTAACAGGAATTTCACTGCCTTCTGTCCCAATCTGACACCACTCAGCAGGAAAATCGCCATCAACGCTTAAGCTTACGTGCAAAGGGCGCTGTTCTAAGTTTTGCACTTGCACAATCATCTCACTGGGATTACCAGGATGCAAGAGTAAACTACGTGCAGCCTCATTCATGCTTTCTGCTCCGTTGAATGCCAAACCTGCCACAGGTAAAGCTTCAGGAATTTGCATTGGCGTTAATTGAACACGTACTGCTGGATTAGAGCGACTTACAACCATAGGAGTGGGGGAGTAGGGGAGTGGGGGAGCGGGGGCAGGGGTGACAAGGAGAGAAGCCTGAGCCGTACCCTTCGGGATCTTGCTACGCGAAGGAGGAAAATAAGAATAACTCTTGATCCTTGACCCTTGACTCCTTCCAAATGACGAATTAAGAACTTGTATTGAGCGACTTGTGCCGAGCGACTCGCCCTGAGCGTAGCCGAAGGGAGTCTAGGTAAGCCGAAATATTACGAATTACGAATTATTTGAATGTCGTGATTTGAACGCAGATTATTATCAGCCCAAGAACATATCAAACCTTCTGATCCTGGGTCGATCAACTGTTCTGGTGATGATTGTCGTCTCCAATTTTCCCCTTGCTTGCGGATGGGAAACAGCAAGACGGGGCCTAAATGACGCACGCCTGTGGTTTGTTGGAGTAATGCCACAATATCCGATGTATAAACGGGTCGCCCAAATGGCCAACCTCTGCCGTCTATCCCTCCCGTTAATGGATTTAAATATTTATACAGCGCCACCCTTAAGTTGCGGAGAATTTCCTCTCTGGCAAAGGGATTTTCATAGGCTGGCTCTAGAGCAATTTCTGTCTGCACAGAAACGCCTACATAATTTGGTTCTTGTAACTCTACTTGTACTCCTAATAACCGTCTTTCATTTAAATAATTCGAAATTTGCTCTTGAAGCGCGATACTCAAACCAAATTCTTCTGGTGCTATACCTTTTCCTTGAGTGATCGCATCTGTATTTGCGAATGGAACTACTACTAAACTAACTATACCAGCTTGTCTTTGAGAATTCGCTGGCAAACAGCGAACACGAGCGATCGCCCCTCTGCCTGCCTGTTGAGCTAAAACTTCAAAATCTTCGGCAGTGACGGCGCGATCGCGGGTGCGGAGGATGCGGGGAGCCTTAATCACAGCTTGCTCCAGCGACTCGGCATCTGCACCATTGATTGCTGGTTTTAAATTTATCACCCTAGTAACATACGGATATGCAGACTGCAAAAACTGGATTGCCCCAGTTTGAACATTGCCTTTTCTACCACCACCTATGCGATAAGCAACCATCTTAATTTCTGAACCACGGGGAGGAATTGCACCGTATTGGTGTTCAGATTGGTTGTTTTCCAGAGTGCTAACTTGTACAGATGTGTCGTCTAGTAGTGGTTGCTGGATTCGCGATCGCACCTGGGTTTGCTGTTTGAGTTGGCTAGGTTCTCGAATCAGCGGCCCAAATTGGATTCTAGCAGTGAGGGAATCGACAGTGTAGTGTAGGTCTTGGGGTCCAGAATCAGCAAAATCTTTCACTTCAGTCCACCTCTGAGGCAAACCACCAGCGGGTGTAACTAGGATATATTCATTTTCTGTGCGTTCTAAAATCGGTGCAGCATATAATTCAAAAGTCTGTCCGGGTTTACCATTACTAATTCCTAGACGTTCATCTTGAATCAGCTTACTGTGACTAGCCCTAACTGTACCGCCAATTGACCGCACTGCTAAACCAGCAATCCTTGGTGGATTATTGTAACCGGATTGATTTGTTTCTGAGATAGTAAAGGTACAGCGCAGCCAGCGACCTCGGTAAGAGGTAAAGTTGGTTACAGGCCAATTTTGCGGTAAATGGAGACGGACTGTTGCTCCTACAGAGGAGTTTCCACTTTCATTCTGTTGGACGATTTCGTAAAAACTGAACCCGCGAGTCTTATCATCTGACTCTTGCAATAAAACTGATTGCCAATTTTCCCCATCCCAGGCTTCCCACTTCCGAGGTGGTTGATTGGGGTTAATACCAGTAGGCGTCGCTGCGGCTCCTCGAAAAGTAACATCTAGAACATTACCATCTAGAGGATCATCAGAATTGATCGCTAAATAAAAGCAGTTACCAGGTTGGGGTTCCTCTTCAAATATCGGCTGTTCACTACCTGTCCAGTAACCGTCAGATTGACGAGTCCACGAACTTGTAAATCTTTCTCGCAGAGATTGGGGAATGTCTTCGCTACTTTGAGCAGTTAAGAAGTGTTGTATGCGGGGTTTACCGATAATTAGAGGAGAATCTGTCCTGAAGATGATAGCTTCTGTTGTCTGAGTCCGGATAGTTGCGGCTTCTAATCCTGCTGGTATAGTGTAGGCTTCAGGTAGTCCAGCGCTTAAATAAAAAGTTAATTCCGTGTGGGCTGGGGCGGGAGGCTGGAGACGAATACCCAGTAATTCTAGGAAAGCTATATAATTTTTTTGAGGTACTTGGTTAAATCTGAGCAACATCTGGTCAGTTAACCAAGCGAATAACTCAATTAGCGTAATCCCTGGGTCGCTGAGGTTGTGGTCTGTCCATTCTGGACAGTAGCGAGGAATACGCAGAACACACTCTTCTACCAGATCATCGAAGGTGCGATCGTCTAACTTGGAAGAAGGTAATTTCGGTAGAAAGTCAAAGTTCACGACTCCTCCCCAGCTGAAACTAAATAATAAGGATAAACAAAGCTATAAATATTGTGACTGTCTTTGAGCCGATAATTAATGATGATGTCTACTTTGCCACGTACAGGGTCAGGATCAGTTAGAACTTGATCGATAATAATGCGTGGTTCCCAAACTTCTAAAGCTTCTAAGACATAAAGACGGATTCGTAGTAAGGTATCGCTATTCATAGGTGCAAACGCTAGTTCTGACAAGCGCGAACCAAACTTAGGTCGATAAACCCGCTCACCTACTCCCGTGCGGAGGATAATCCAAATAGATTCTTTAACTTTTTGATCTTCACGGCTAAGTTGTATCCCACCTTGCACACTCAAGTGCAGTGGATAAGCCCAACCTGTCCCTAAATAGTCTTTTTGCCGACTATAAACCATATCGTGCTACTTAGACAGCTGTTACATGGATATTTTTAAAGATATCGGCACAGAAGGTTTAAGCCTATTCGCCAAAGGTCTAGGTTGAAGAGGCATAGAGTAGAGGAGCACAGGGGAACGTCAAGGAGAGGTAGCTAACTTATTTAGGAATAGGAGGAGGAGGAGTGGGAATAGGAGTGGGAGGAACGACAGGTCCCATAATAGGAAGAGGGTTCGTAATCACAGGAACACCTGTGATTGAAACCGGCCCCCCTGATAGGATGCCTATGGCTCCAATACCTGTGAAGATATCCATTTTTCCAAGCTTTGTTGACATTTCTATAGGTCCAAGCGTTGTTGAAATACTTATCTTTCCAACCGTTGTTGACATACTTACGTATCCAAGGGTTGATGATATGAATACACCGTTACTAGCACCTAATGACAGAAAAGAATCACCACTAACTGAAATAGTATTGAGGCTGTCGTTCATGTCAATTTTATTACTGCCTTTAGTTCTAAGACTTATTGCGCTATTCATTAGGTTATCGTCATCATTCATATATATTCGATGACCCTCTTTAGTTTTGAGCCTAATACCTGCCTTTTCCAATCCTTTTTCCTCATCGATAAACTGTAGAGTGTGACCTACACGAGTTTTAAAGGTACGTAATCTTACACCGTTTTCTCCAACTGAGTTATCTACACTTTCTGGTGGTGCAGCCTTACCGTTCCATAACCCGCCAAGAACGTAGGGACGGGTGATATCGCCATGCTCAAAACCTACCAAAACTTCATCGTCTACCTCTGGTAAACAGTCGAAACCTCTGTCTGGGCCTGCTCCTACAGATACAACTCTCGCCCAGTTACTTTCATGATCTGTTGTAAGCGTTGGAAACTTGACCTTCACTCTGCCTAATTTAAGTGGGTCTTCTCTGTTATTTGTCACAATTCCTATTAATAAAGTCTGAGATGGGCGTAGGCGTTTTTCTGTGGATAATGTTGTGAATAAGTTACCAGAACGTAGTCCCCGCACGCTAAAATCAGTTTTATAAATCCGCTTATCCATGTAATGGCGTGTGTCTGTTACATAATACTTCCCACTATAGCGATCGCCTATCTTCTCAAGACTAATAACCTTTCCTGGTCGAATCTCAGGATTTCCTTCTGCTTCAGCATCTGCATAAACAAATTCTCCTCCCAGTTCATCACACAGAGCCTGAGCCATAGTCTTTGCTTGCTCTGCGTTGGCAACGGGTTTATCTACAACAATCATTTCGTAGGGCTTAAGATTGGAAAACGCACTACTGGTACTACTTCCTAGCTGATTACCTGTTTCAGTTAGTTGCTTTTCTTTACTGGCTGTTTCGATAATTGGTTCTTTCTGAGTATAGTCCCAGGCACGTACTTGCACAGAACTCACTTGTTCAGCACTGGTGACGCGAACCCTAAATTTATTAATATTATCTCCCCAGTTAAGTGCTAAATCTCCCTGAGCTTTTGGTTTGCAAAAATTCATTTTTCCATCGCTCATAAATAGTTCAAAACCAATGCGGGCAGCCCTTTCCCGCAAAAACTCCATATAAGTTTGGTTTTCTACGAAGACATACTCATGCTTATGTCCTTCGCCATCTGGATGTTCTATATTGCCTTTTGGTATTCCTACTTCTCCAAGTATTATTTCGACTATGTCGCTATCAAATTTTTTCTCAAAAGCACGATTATAACGGCCTCTATGAAGACGATGGGAGATATCATAGCCACGAACAATGATATCAGCTGTATTGTTTTTATCGAAGTTAACTTCTAACCCTGTAATTTCACCTTCAAACAGTAATTTTTCTATCACCTCTGTAAAATGTTTATCTTGAGTAGTACTCGAACCAAAACCCAATTTTATTCCTTTCCCAATTTTAAACAACTGCTCATGTCGCCAAGGCTTGTTTTCTGGTGTATCAGGTGTAGAAGCATACCTATTACGTATTACTAGCGTAAACATTGCTGGCAAATGACAGCTTTCTTCTATTGTCATTTGCAACACATCTTTGATCAATTCACGAGAAGCGGTTTCTCCGTCTACCTGGATTTTAAGTTTGCTTAAGTAAAGGCTTTCTGTAGACATAACTATTATTCTGTAACTATGAAATTTCCAGAGCAGTCTTTAATGACAAAGGTATGAATAATTAGTGTTTCTTACTTTGGTTAATTACTTTTTCATATTCTTGGATCTAGCAGATTATTTGTGCCTCCAGAAGCCGAACTACTTCCTCCAGGAAGGTTTACTTTATCTACTTCTTGCAAGTCTATATCTACCAATGCCCTTACTGGTGTACCATCACTCAGAAACATATTTAAAGTGTAAGTTAAAGACGTGATTACACAATAAAAATACTCTGATCCCCATGTGAATATGTAAACAGGTGGACGACTGTCATCTGTGTTTTCAATAGCTTCTACACCTTTCTTAATTTTGTCTATATACTCCATAACAGATTTTTTTGTTTCATAAGTATCATAGACCAACTGTTGGAGTGTGAATCTGTAAGGATCAACTCCAGAAAAATTTACTTTAGGAAGTAGAGTAGTTCCTCTATTACCTACCTGACATTCCCAGTTAACAGTCCGAGTAAAACTAATGTCTGTGGGATTAAACATTAATTCAATATCTGGCGCTTCACCGTTATAAGCTATAAGTTTAGCTTTCTCAAGTGTTGATTTAAGCTTTTCAATCTCAATAATATCGGGAGTTTCCATTTGAGTATTTCTCCTAAAATTAATTATTAAATGAGAATTTACCAGGGTGCTCGACCAGAGTAATGACCATGCCGCTCTCGCTCAATTTCTATCCGGTGCCGTAATCTGTTATAAATTTCACGGACTAGAGCTTCAAAATCAGCTGTATCACCTTTATTATTACTTTTATGATTTCCTTTATGATTTCCTCTACAAGACAAATCAACCTTATCATCTTTATCATCTTCAGAAGACAAATAAGTGTTCTTTATCGTGTGAGTTACGGGTTTTATTTCTCTTCTAGATATGTCGGGTGGAGTTGCCTTTCGACCAGCAGCAAAGCCTTTTGCTGAAGGAAGGTGTTTAGCAAAAACTTGTGACGATTCTGATGACTTCTGCTTCTTAGATTTTCCATCATTAGTGATTTGATCATTGTTTCCATTTAGTAATTCTTCTACGCTTGACCATTGAGAGGGTGTATCTGACCGTTGTAAACTAGTAAATTGCTCATTATTTCCATTTAGTAATTCTTCTACACTTGACCATTGAGAGGGTGTATCTGACTGTTGGGAAGGTGTATGATTAGTGAGCTTTAGTTTTCGGAAAATCAAGGTAGGCGATGAGTATTGAGATGAAGGTTTACTCACGTCAGTTGTTTTGTTTTGAAGAGTATTAAGCTGTGGAGAATTGAGGATGGAAAGCTTCTGTCTTCCAACATCCAACCCTAAAGAAGAGGGAATTAAAGAATTAGATATCTGAGGTGAGTGAGGTTTAGCACTTTTTAGCTGTAATGAAGTGTCTGGAAAAGAATCGACTTTAGTCGGAGTTTCTGGAGAAGTTTTTTCTTCTGATTTCTTAAAATTAGGTGTTTGTAAACTATTTTGCTCAACTTCAGGTGGTGTGCTTACCTGATCTTGTGGGGAGGTTGGATTATCTGAGGTATCAACAAAGGTTGATATTTCAGGATTTGTTACCGCAAAGGAAAATTTTGATTCTACTGTTTGTTCACTGTCAACAGTTTTCTTGAAAATACTTGCAGTTTCATGAATCTCAGGTGATGTAGTGCTAACTACTGGTACTTCAACAGTCTCAGGTGATGTGGTGGTAACTTTTGGTGCGATCGCAGTTTCACTAATCTCAGATGATGTAGCGCTAACTTTTGGTACTTCACCAATCTCAGGTGATGTAGTGCTAACTACTGGTAATTCAACAGTCTCAGGTGATGTGGTGGTAACTTTTGGTGCGATCGCAGTTTCACTAATCTCAGATGATGTAGCGCTAACTTTTGGTACTTCACCAATCTCAGGTGATGTAGTGCTAACTACTGGTAATTCAACAGTCTCAGGTGATGTGGTGGTAACTTTTGGTGCGATCGCAGTTTCACTAGTCTCAGATGATGTAGCGCTAACTACTGGTACTTCACCAATCTCAGGTGAGGTAGCGCTAACTTTTGGTGCGATCGCAGTTTCATCAGTCTCAGATAATGTAGTGCTAACTACTAGTACTTCGCCAATCTCAGGTAATGCAGTGCTAACTTTTGGTGCGATCGCAGTTTCACTAGTCTCAGGTGATGTAGCGCTAACTTTTGGTGTGATCGCAGTTTCACCAGTCTCAGATAATGTAGTGCTAACTTTTGGTACTTCACCAATCTCAGGTGATGCAGTGCTAACTTTTGGTACTTCACCAATCTCAGGTGATGTAGTGCTAACTACTGGTGTGATCGCAGTTTCACTAGTCTCAGATGATGTAGTGCTAACTTTTGGTAGTTCACCAATCTCAGGTGATGTAGTGCTAACTACTGGTACTTCACCAATCTCAGGTGATGTGGTGGTAACTTTTGGTGCGATGGCAGTTTCACTAGTCTCAGATGATTTAGCGCTAACTTTTGGTACATCACCAATCTCAGGTGATGTAGTGCTAACTTTTGGTGCGATCGCAGTTTCACTAGTCTCAGGTGATGTAGCGCTAACTTTTGGTGCGATCGCAGTTTCACTAGTCTCAGGTGATGTAGCGCTAACTTTTGGTGCGATCGCAGTTTCACTAGTCTCAGGTGATGTAGCGCTAACTACTAGTACTTCGCCAATCTCAGGTGATGCAGTGCTAACTTTTGGTACTTCACCAATCTCAGGTGATGTAGTGCTAACTACTGGTGTGATGGCAGTTTCACTAGTCTCAGATGATGTAGTGCTAACTTTTGGTGCGATCACAGTTTCACCAATCTCAGGTGATGTAGTGCTAACTACTAGTACTTCGCCAATCTCAGGTGATGCAGTGCTAACTTTTGGTACTTCACCAATCTCAGGTGATGTAGTGCTAACTACTGGTGTGATCGCAGTTTCACCAATCTCAGGTGATGCAGTGCTAACTTTTGGTACTTCACCAATCTCAGGTGATGTAGTGCTAACTACTGGTACTTCACCAATCTCAGGTGATGCAGTGCTAACTTTTGGTGCGATCGCAGTTTCACTAGTCTCAGGTGAGGTAGCGCTAACTTTTGGTGCGATCGCAGTTTCACTAGTCTCAGATGATGTAGCCTTAACTACTGGTACTTCACCAATCTCAGGTGATGCAGTGCTAACTTTTGGTGTGATCGCAGTTTCACCAGTCTCAGATGATGTAGTGCTAACTTTTGGTGCGATCGCAGTTTCACTAGTCTCAGATGATGTAGCCTTAACTACTGGTACTTCACCAATCTCAGGTGATGCAGTGCTAACTTTTGGTGTGATCGCAGTTTCACCAGTCTCAGATGATGTAGTGCTAACTGCTGGTGCTTCAAGAATCTCAGGTGATGTAGTGCTAACTTTTGGTGCGATCGCAGTTTCACCAGTCTCAGATGATGTAGCGCTAACTTTTGGTGCGATCACGGTTTCACCAATCTCAGGTGATGCAGTGCTAACTTTTGGTGCAATCGCAGTTTCACCAGTCTCAGATGATGTAGTGCTAACTGCTGGTGCTTCAAGAATCTCAGGTGATGTAGTGCTAACTTTTGGTGCAATTGCAGTTTCAGCAATCTCAGGTGATGCAGTGCTAACTTTTGGTGCGATCGCGGTTTCACCAGTCTCAGGTGATGCAGTGCTAACTACTAGTACTTCACCAATCTTAGGTGATGTAGCGCTAACTTTTGGTGCGATCGCAGTTTCACCAGTCTCAGGTGATGTAGCGCTAACTTTTGGTGCAATTGCAGTTTCAGCAATCTCAGGTGATGCAGTGCTAACTTTTAGTGCGATCGCAGTTTCACCAATCTCAGGGGGTGTGGCGCTGACTACTGGTACTTCACTAATCTCAGGTGATATGGCACTAACTACTGGTAATTCACCAGTCTCAGGCAATGTGGCACTAACTTTTGGTGCAATTACTGTTTCACCAGTTTCAGGCGATTTAGAGGTAATTTTTGGTGCAATTACTGTTTCACTAGTCTCAGGTGATGTAGCGCTAACTTTTGGTGCAATTGCAGTTTCACCAGTCTCAGGCGATGCGGCGTTAACTTTTGGTGCGCTCGCTGTTTCACTAATCTCAGGTGGTGTGGCCCTAATTTTTGGTGCTTCAGCGATCTCAGGCGATGTTGCACTAACTTTTGGTGTGATCGCTTCTGACTTTGGGCTGGCCAAACTAGATGGTAACTCAGAATTTAATCGGAGATCATCGTTAGCAATCTTCCTGAACAAAGACGAGTTTTCTTCAATACTAGGCGAAGTTGATGTTGTTATACTACTAACAGAATCATTATCACTTGTAGTATTTTCTGAAGCAATATCCCGTTGTAATTTGGGGATATCCAAAGGAGCCTCAACAGACAGAGGCTCCTTTGATACTAATAAGCTATCTTCATTACGATTAATAGGAATGTTGCTTTCATGAACAAATTGAGCAACATTTTTAGCTGCAGCTGATTTGACTGTTTTTTTAGTCTTAGATTTCGGTTTTGACTTTTTTTCTGATGGCTGTTGAGATTTATTTGTTTTTATTGATTTAGATTTACCTTTAGTATTTAGTTTTTGTGGGGTATCATTAATCGTATTTTTCTCAATGCTAGTTGGCATTATCTCTGCAATACCGTCTTTGATTGATTCACTACTATTTTCTCCTGGAGTTATTGAATCAAAAGAATCAAACTCAAGTAATGGAAACGCACCATTTATATCTTGAGTATCCCAACCTATTAAAGGTTGTATCGACGGTTCATGTTTACGAAATAAGAGAAATTTATATGATGTGACTAATGGTGGTTTAGTTTGTATTGGACTAATAACATTACTTTGTGAATGCAGAAAATGAGACTCTTTTCTCAATAACATTGTTTGGGGATTAGATAAAGACGATCTTACCCCAAGTGGATGAACATTATTTCTCAGTGGAGATTGAATAATTTGCATAATTTTTTACAATTAAAAAATAGCCAATTAACTAGAAGGAAAATATCCTGTTCCATCTCGTTCTACAGAATTGCCTCCTCCTGCTTCTTTGGCAACTTGTAAACCTTCATAAGCCAAAGTTAATTCTTCAATGGCAACTGCATTTCCATTTGCTTCTAGTGTAGGTGTTGCCCAAGCTATAGGAATAGCACCAATTAAAGTCCAACTCATCATCGTTTCACCAGCTTGATTGAAAATCAGAATATTGACATTGCGGCGAGATGTTTTCTCGGTTTCATCAAAAACTGTATTAATCCAGTTCCAAAAACCTGGATGATCGGTAAATCCACGTTTAAGAGTTATGTCTGCAAATTCTGTATGACCTAAATAAATTCTTTGCTGGTCGTTGACACCACCTTCGTGAAAAACATTTTTCTGAATTTGAACACTTAATCCTGAACATTCAGTAAAAGATGCAGCAATAGAACTGTCTATTTCTATATAGAAACGGTTAGTAGTGACATAATTGAATTCGTGATCAACGTCGCCTTTAGCAAGGGTATTAGGAATGCCTATTGTATCTAAACCACTTCCAATTAAACTTCCAGCCATCACAACCACCTTTGGGAACTATAATTACTTGTCCTTTCCTGCTGTGATCGCAGGTCTTCTAGCAGAAGTTTATACACCCGCTCTGTGAGTTGGTTTAGAAGTAGTGAGTCGTTGAGGTATTTACCCGCAGCAGCAATAGCTGCTTTACTAGCATCAGATGACCCTGAAACCCCCACGTATCCAGCAGTACCACCAACATCTCCATTGAAGGTGAAAAAAGTTTGTTGCTGTTTTGAGTCCATAAGAAAATCTCTCCTAAAATCAAGGTTAAAGGTACTGCATCAGAATCAAAAGTAGCCGAAAGTCGAACTTCGTCTTTGCGTGGATTTAGACTTTTGATGAATTGCTTGGTGAGTGTGATCGCGATATGCTATAGCATATTTTGCATATTTGTACCAGCAAGATATTCAGCCACCTACTACTTAAGCATCAGGAGAACAACATGAGATAACGTATAAGTCAGTCCACAAAAGCAAGTACTGATTCCTCCTCAATACCATCTCTCAAACAACCAACGCGCGGCTTCGGTAAGGAGTCTTCCTTATCTTCAGCCCCAGCAGTTCCATTGGTGCAACCCCTGAATAAACCTTTAACTCACGACATAAGTCGAATACCCCTGCATCGTCCCCAAACAAAACTCTCAATTAGCCAACCTGGGGATGAATTTGAAAAGGAAGCTGATAGTGTAGCACGGCAGGTAATGCAAAGAATAGGGCAGCCTGTAAATCCCCAGTCTATCCAACGAGAAGCATTGCCAGAGTCAGAAGATGAGTTGCAAATGAAATCTCTGAATAATAGCAGACTGCAACGACAGCCAGCACCAAAGGATGAGGAAGAATTACAAATGAAGCCGATGGTGCAGCGTCGGGTCAAGGCTCTGATGACAGATGCGCCAGACCTAGAAGCGTCGATTAACCAAGCAAGGGGTAGTGGACAGTCGATGGCGGACAATATCCGCGAACCGATGGAGGTGGCGTTCGGCGCTGATTTTAGTGCGGTGAAGGTTCACACAGATGGTAAATCTGACCAGTTGAATCGGTCAATTCAGGCGCGTGCTTTTACAACCGGACAGGATGTGTTCTTTCGGCAAGGGGAATATAATCCTGGGAGTCGGGGCGGACAACAGTTGTTGGCGCATGAGTTGACTCACGTTGTGCAGCAGAGTGGGGGAGCAGTGCAGCGATCGCCATTAAACTTCCCGCAACAGTCGTCAGCATCAGCCAGTATGGGAAGATGGGTTTGGTACAGAGGGCGTTAGAACTAAATACCTCCCAAAAGCTTTCCTGGGATGAAAAAGGCCAGGAAACATGGGATTCTAAGCCATCAGATCCTTCACCCATAGCACAGCATATAAATAACCTTGTAGACCAAGGCGTACTAAATGCCACTAACGTAAGTAAATTTGTTAGCGCTCATACTATCGCGGCTGCAATGGGAGGAGAGAATCATGAAAGGAATATCGTGGGATGGGATGGAGATACACATGAGAAAAAACAAACAGAATTTGAATGGGCGGTGCTAAAGGGACAAAAGACTACATACACAGATGCAATAGAGCCTGAAGCCAATGAAGAGGGTGAAGTAACAGTAAAAGCCAAATTGTACGGAGATGAAAAGTGGCAAATTATCCTTGATGAATGGGCAAATACATTAAAAGACCGCATAATTTAGTTACGATTCCACAATCATTGCACCTTACCCCCAGCCCCTAAGAGCCTGCGGGGAACTCAGGGCCCCTCTGGTGATTAGGGACAGGGAGACAAAGCACAGCTTTGGCTCTTTGGGGTTCTTCAGGTTTAATAAGTAAACTAGCAGACATGATATAAGCTTTGGCAAAGCTTATTGCTACACAATATATACAGTGAAATTCACTAGATTATCCTGGCCGAATCGCAGTAAATCACCATTAAGCAGGCGATATTGCATACCAGGAGTTAGAGGATTGTTGTTTAAATAAATACCATTTGTACTCATATCAACAATCATGTATGCATTCTGCGACCAGTCCCAATCGACTCGCGCATGACGACGAGAAACTATTCCCTCACTAGGGATGCCGGTCAAGTCAATTTCTGGCGGCACTATTCCTGGACTCTGGCTGCGACGACCAATATAACCTCCTTCCCCAACAAGGTTAAATTCTCTCCCAGTAGTATGAATCAACTTTAAGACTGGCGCTCTTTGAGGCGGGGGAGTATAAACAGGCGGTGTTGGTGGATAGGAAACCCGTGGCTGATATGTTGTTGAATAATCAACAGGAGCTTGTTGAGGAACCTGGTAATTAGGTTGCTCTGGTGGTCGCTGATACTGAACAGGTGGCGGTTGACTAGGTTGTTGTTGAATAGGTGGTGGTTGACTAGGTGGTTGTGGTGTAGGATCGACTACATTACCCACAGGAGTGGAACACCAGGGACAAACCTTAGCATTGTTAGGCAGGACGCGGTTAAAATATTCACAACTGGGATTAGGGCACCGATTTGCAAGCATAAGAATTTATATCATCAGGCATAGGTTGTAAAGCTACAAGACCTACTTTACTAAGTAAACACTGACCCTGACGAGTGGTTAACATCTGAGCAAATGTAGAACCACCAGGCAGGCGGTTGCTGTCTTTAGGGTACACTACAAAAATAGGGTATCCCAATGGGTAGCTTTTGAAAGTTGTGACATCAACATAATAATCATCATGTTGACACAAATCATCTGAGGGATTAATTGAGCGGCGATCGCGCCGTTGAAATAGGGGTTGAATCGCTGATTTTTTGTCATCTGCGATCGCTAGCGGATAGCCAGTACACTGTTTCCAAGTTTTACTGATAATACCAAAACTGATAATACCAGTGGTTCGCCCCTCTAAAGTTTCACTGCGTATCTGATTTTGGGTTTTTGTTGTATCAAGTTTAGTAACTTTTGCTGTAAATAAAGCTTCGTCTTGAGGGGAATTTTTGAGAACTATTTCTTGAAATTTATTGATTGCTTCCGGCTCAGTTGGGGCAAAAGGTTTCACAGGTAGATTTGGAAGTTTAGGACTAATTTCTTGCCAATTGGTAATTTTACCTGTGTAAATTCGACGCAATTGCTCAATATTTATTTGCCCTCCCAGAGCATTAGCAAGATTTGAGTCTCTTTTATTAAATGCGACAAAAACAATTAATCCATCATAGGCAACTTGTTTTTTATCAAATTTACTGGTGATGTTATTTTCCAAACTAGTAATTGCAAATTCTTTTTTGCTTGCTTGGACTTCTTCTATACTTCTAATCGGATTATTTGCATTTGATGACAAAACAGATTCATAATTAAATATTGCTGTTGCGTCTAGCTTGGGTTTGGTCAATAAATCTCCTAAACGACTGTTGTCTACTGGTTGCGTTAAAACATAGCTCCATGTACTGTCTTTTTCTCCTGTATAAGTAAATTTTCCAGAAGGAACGTTAGGGACTTCTGAGAAATTCCGCACAAGTTTAGACCATAGAATATATTGATTAGAACTATCTGTATTTTTGCCCAAAAGCAAATACCAAATTCCTCCACCAACTAATAATAAAGCCAGAATACCTAACAAGATTAAAGGCATTGGCAAACGCTTTTCTATTTTTTGAGAAGCGGCCGACAATTGCACTGAATTTTTCGCATGATCTTCTTTGGGAAGTTGTAGTAGTGCTTGACGAGCCGCTTCTGCACTCTCGAAAGGAGTTTCTAGCCCAATTAAACGATAAATAAACTGCTTTAAATGACTATCAGTATCTGGCCATTGTTGATTATCTTTAGGATCGAGAGACTGGTTTGTTAAAAAATTAGTTGTCCGTCCTACCCATAAATAAAAGGCTAGCAATCCTAGTGATTCTAAATCTTGCTCAGGTTTGGTGGGTGCGGGTTGAGTAATAATGGGTGGAATAAATAAGTTTTCCCAGATAGCTAAATCACAAAAGTATATAGAAAACTGTTGATTATTTTCTATCTTAATTAAGGTACTATCCAAATTAATGTTGCCATGAGATACACCCAGTTGTGTTTTATTTGAGGGAAAACGCAGCTTTTGGGTGTGGAGAAACTGGAGAGTTTGTAAACCTTGATTTAGTACTTCACGTACATCTGGAGATGTCATTGCTCCCTTCTCTATGAGATATTTCCCTAAAGTTTGCGATGACTCTACTCCTTTAATAATTAAATAACAGCGTTCTCCTTTTTCGTCTGCGATCGCTTCTTGAGTTTCGACAAGACGGAAGTTTTGAATTCTACTATCGGCTAAACTTATCCCACCCACCCTTTTGAAAGTCTCTTTCCGCTTCAGAGTCTCGCTTTCATTAAAACTACGGTTGGGTAGCAGGTATTCTTTGATGATTACAGGCTGTTTGTCCTTAAGTTGGATGCCTGAGTATAAGCGCCCTAAACCCCGCGCACCGACAAAACTATCTATTTGATAAGTACCCTGATTTCCTTTAATCTCAGCCTTCTGTGGTAAAGTTGCCGGAAAACCACATTCCAAGCAAAACTTAGCGCCCTTGATTTGCTGCGCCGTTTGGAAAGGGCGATCACAATTTAAGGGAGAATTATACGAACAGGGGTATTGTTGATAAAAAGATTCAAATGAAGGCATATACAAAAAGTTTCCTGAATTGCGCCGATTACTTATGTCGCGCTCAAGCGTGAACTAATCCTAACTTGAGGGCAGCCACAATAGCTTGAGTCCGGCTAGTAACCTTCAATTTCTCGAAAATACTTGTGAGATGCGCCTTAACAGTTGCAACTGTTACATATAAATTTTTAGCGATTTCTTCATTAGAAGCACCTTGAGTTAACCAGTATAAAACTTCTTGCTCTCTTTCTGTTAAATGCACCTCATGAGATGCTTTTAAACAAGAGTCCGAATAAGTCTGGAAAAACCGGAAAAATCGACTAGCAACTTCTGAAGGTAGATAAATTTCCGACCTTGCAACAGTCTCAATAGCTTCACACAATTGTGTTGCCACACGATTTTTAAACACATAACCTGCGGCTCCCGCCTGCATTGCTCTAAAGATCCAGTCGTCTTCTTGATGAGCCGACAATACTAAAACCTTGCCAGTATAAGCAGCTTCCTTAAGACGTGCCATAACTGTAATCCCATCACATCTTTTCAATTGCATATCCAGCAAAATTAAATCTGGACACTTTTGGGCTGTAAATTTTAAAACTTGCTCAACAGAATCTGCATCACCGATAACTTCCACAGGTAACGCAGAATTAATACTATAAAAACTTAAGAGAGTATGCAATCCTTGACGAAAGCGTTCTTCGTCATCCACCAGCAAAACTGAAAGCTTATTATCATTAGCCATATTTTGAATTACGAATTACGTGAGCGAGTCCGCAATCGTTATTACGAATCACGAATTAATCTAAGCTTTTTGGTCGAGGCAAAATTACAGAAAATTGCGCTCCTCTTTCGGATAAAACTTGTGCCCAAATACTTCCTTGATGATCCAAAATAATTTTTTTAGCAATAGTTAAACCCAGTCCTGTACCTCCTCGACGTCGGGAATAAAATGGAGTAAATACTTTTTGTAAATCTTCATGAGATAATCCTGTCCCTTGATCTGAGATTTTAATTAAAACTTCATCTTGAAAAACTTGCCAACTACAGGTAATAGTTCCTGAATTAGGGCTGAAATGAACAGCATTACTAAGGATATTGTCAAATACTTGTTTCATTTGTAATCTGTCTATTTTCAGTATTGTCGATGTATCAGGAATCGATATTTTAAGTTTTTTCTGCTCAATTAGAGGTTGTAAATTTGTAATACTTTCAATTACCAAACTTCTTAAATCTCGAAGTGTTACTCTTAATTTTGTACTTTGACTACAATCAATCAGTTCGTTTAAATTAGTATCTAAATTTTGTATACTTTCGCCGATTATTGTTGCTTGTTCTTGCCAAGGACTATCCTTTAACCCTAAGCGTAAATTATATGCATACAAACCTATAAGCCCTAAAGAGTTACGCAATTGATGACCTACCCGATGTAGGATACTTTCCAGTAGTTGAATTTCAGTTTTTTGCCTTCTAGAATCAAAGGAAATATCTACATACTTATTGAGTAGCATAGCAGAGCGTTTTACGTACAATTGCAAACTCTCTGAGAGAGGTTCATGAGTAATGATTTGAATATATTCAGGTTTTTGATTTCTATAGGCTATGGGGCAAATGTAAGAGATGGATGAAAAGTCCTTAAGTTTAAATTCACGTAAAGTCAAAGCAGGCGGAAAATCTGTAAGCCATATTTCTGACCGCAAATAAGCTAAAGTTTTTGATAAAAATGGAACTTGACCTTGACCATAATGGATAACTTCTTGATGATTTTTCTGCAAGCAATCATGATAGACAATGCGAGCGAAAAAAATTGGATACTGACTAGTTAACTGCTCAGACTCTAGCTGACAAAAGCTTTGAATGTCTGAGGAACTCAAATGACGAGAGCCATTTTCTAGTGTTTGTACAGAAAAGCCTAGTGTCATAGCTTCACTCGCTTTTTGCAACCAAATGTTTTACTCTTCTGCTGACCAGCATAAAATTATGGAGTATCAACAATGTTTATTTTTTTATTAAGTTATCTTCGTAGATAATTCATACAAAAAATTATTAAGTTTATATTTGTAAGTATTTTTACTTATTTAGGTATATTAAAGCACATAAAACTTATTTTTTACATTTATATAAATATTGTGTTTAGTTTCAAGGGATAGACTGAACTACAAACTAAAGTCACTGCTTTTCGGATTTTTGAAAATTTAATATCTTCCAGCAGCCTCAATCATTATTCTGGGCAAACTCGGGACTGGGAAAATTTCAATACCCAATGCGCTATCTCAAAATATCGACAAAAGTCTAATTAACTTTAGAAGGCTGATACATATATTGTAAATGCATCTGGATCAGCTACCAGGAGAACACCTTCATGCTTATCTTTGTTCTTCAAACTTTAGCCGAAATTCTAGCTGGAGGAACCTCACTTACCAGTACGGAGCAAATTGACTTTAGCCATCCTGGTAATCGAAGGGAACAGGGAGTAGGCCCGACTCTAAATTTATACATTTATGATATTCGTGAGAGTAAACAGCATCAACAAGCCGGAAAGCAAGTTGAACGTAATGTTGCACACCATCTACAATCTGGCTCTGTAAATTGGCCACCTAATTGGTTTGATGTTTCACTACTATTAACAGCCTGGGATAGGACGACTTTAGGCGAGCATCACTTCCTCAGTGAAGCCTTGACCGTACTTCTACGCCATCAACCTTTGGAGGAGGAGTTTTTAGTTCCTGAATTGCGGGGTCATGGTAATTTGCCTATGACGATTGGAATACAGCCGTCACTTGAGCTTGGCGGCATCTGGAGCGCTCTTCATGTACCTTTGCGTTCAGCCTTATATTTAATAGTCACCGTGCCTCTTAATAGGCAACCAAATATAATACCTTTAGTTTGGGAACGAATTTTTGACCTGCAAATTACAACGGGTGGATATGGTAGTAACCAAGTCATGACTAGGCGAGTAGTAATTGCAGGTTCTGTCAAGAGTGCGACAACAAATCTGCCACTACTGACGGCAAAAGTTACTCTCCAGAAAACTACAAAATGCATGGAAAGTAAGAAAGAAGGACTGTTCTTTTTTGAAAACCTTGAGAGAGGTAACTATGTTTTAAATATAAGTTGTCCTGGTTATTTACCCAAGAATGTTAATGCATTGGTAGATAACAGTTATACCTTTAAAGAGATATTTTTAACTCCTGAGTAATTAAGTTTTTACTAAATTTGGAGAAACTTTCATGGCTAGACTTGATTATTTTGCTCCTGGTGTCTATATTGAAGAATTTGACCGAGGGAGCCGACCGATTGAAGGCGTTAGCACAGCAATTGCCGGGTTTGTAGGCTTCACAGAAGATATTCGAGATGATGCTGAACTATATAAGCCGATGTTGGTGACAAATTGGACGCAATATCTCAATTATTTTGCTCGTCCTAATTCTGATGGCTTTACCGATTTCAACGCCTACTTACCCTTTGCAGTCTATGGCTACTTTATGAATGGTGGTGGTCGCTGCTGGGTGACAAGCATTGGCACTCAATTACCAAGCGCACCCAAAGCCACGGCTGCAGAACCTGCTATTCTAAGAATCAACGCTCGAGGCAATCGTCCAGCCCTGCGCTTTACTTTGCGCCCTGAGCAAGCAGCAGGCGGATTACTAAATATCTTAATTATCGATAGTTCCCCTCGTGCCCTACCTGAAGGTACTGAAGGAGAAGCTCCTCCAAATACGGGGGAATATTTCACAATCCAGATTCGTCGAGGAGATGAGCTTCTAGAGCAATACGAGAACTTGACGATGAACCGCGAGCCTAATGGTCAAGTAGCAACTTATGCACTGGCTGCATTGAGAAATTCTCTGTACGTTACTGTAGAAGACATTACTCAAAGCGGACAGCCTTTAACTCGCCGTCCGGTTAATGGTCAGTACGAACTAGCGCCACCAATTCTTGCCACCGCGCCGGATAGATTTTCACAAGATATAGAAGGGGTACGAGACGATCGCACAGGGGTACGCGGTATTTTTGAAATTGATGAAATCACAATGGTGGCTTGCCCTGATCTGATGCGGGCTTATGAAGAACAAGTGATGAACTTGGATCAAGTCCACGGGATCATGGAACTGATGATCAGTATGTGCGAGGGTTCTGCCAGTGGCGATATTCCTAATCCGCCCAACCGCATGGTTGTACTTGATCCGCCACCTGAAGCCGTTAAACCCCAACAAGTAGTGAATTGGTTGAATAGATTTAATCGTCGTTCAATGTTTGCAGCTCTTTACTATCCTTGGATCAAAGTTCCTAACCCGCGCGATCGCGGCAATCCCATTCTAGTACCTCCTTGTGGTCACATGATGGGTGTTTGGGGACGCACCGACGAAACCAGAGGTGTTTATAAAGCGCCTGCAAATGAAGTACCCAGAGGCGTAATTGGTTTGGCTTACGATACCAATTTCCGCGAACAGGAACTATTGAACCCTCTTGGTATCAACTGCATTCGCAATTTCCCAAACCGAGGTATTCGCATTTGGGGAGCGCGAACTTTAGTTGAGCCAGATAAAACAGAGTGGCGTTATATCAGCGTGCGTCGGTTAATTAGTTACTTAGAAAAATCAATTGAACTGGGTACTCAATGGGTAGTTTTTGAACCGAATGATCAAGATTTGTGGGCGCGTGTCAGACGTACTGTCAGTAACTTTTTAGAGCGTATTTGGCGTGAGGGTGCTTTATTTGGAGATTCACCAGCACAAGCATTTTATGTTAAATGCGATGCGGAGTTGAATCCACCAGAAACTATCATTTTAGGTCGTTTGTATGTCGAAGTAGGCGTTTGCCCTGTTAGACCAGCAGAGTTTGTAATCTTCCGTATTAGTCAATGGAATGCACTTGAAGAGCAATAACTGATTAAGCTAACCCACTTATCATATTGCACTGTTTCGTTGAGAATGTCATTAGTCATTAGTTTTTTCTAAACACAAATGACTAATAACAGCCCTTAATGCGTAATAGCTTCGTATCTTCTGCAATTTTTCCACACTATTAATTTATTAGGAGATAAGATTCTCATGGCAAACGAATATATTGGTGCTTCAGTCTTTTACTTTAATGCAGAAGGCATTGAGGAGAAATTCGTTAAATCAGTTACAGGATTGGGGGTAAAAAATAATGCCACTACCGAGGTTAGAGGCTCAGGTAAAAGTGGTAAGGTAATCCGTCAAAACACCCCCGGACAAGTGGAGTATAATAGTGTCACAATTACCTTGAATTACAACGGTGACGATAGCATCTACCAATGGTATTTAAGGTGTAGCCAAGATGGAGAAAAGCGTGAATGGGATGCCAACCGGAAAGCAGTTTCAGTTATTGGTTATGCCCAAGATAGGTCAACTGAAGTAATCCGTCTAAATCTGAAAAATTGTTTTCCCATATCATATACAGCGCCAGAATTCGATGCTACAAACAATGATTTGGTAACAGAGGCGATTGAAATGACTGTTGAAGGTTTTAAGATTGAAAGAAGTCAAAAATCCCTCCCGACTTAAAAGTAAAACTGAATTGTTCGGTTTAATTTAACTGTTCTTTATAGGTAATAGGTTGCTATATCTTAAGATAGCAACCTTAACTACACTATTAATTTTTCAGAAGATGAAATTCTCATGGCAAACGAATATATTGGTGCTTCTGTCTTTTACTTTTGGGCAAATGACATTAACGAGAAATTCGTTAAATCAGTCACCGGATTAGGAGTAAAAAATAATGCTACTACAGACGTTAGAGGCGTAGGCTATAAAGGTAAGATACTGCGTCAAAATACTCCTGGACAGGTGGAGTATAATAATGTCACAATTACCTTGCATTACAATGGTGACAGGAGCATCTACGATTGGTATTCGAAGTGTAGCCAAGATGGACAGAAGCGTGATTGGGAGAAAAATCGTAAAGAAGTTTCAATAGTTGGTTATTCCCAAGATAAGCAAATTGAAGTAATACGCTTGGATCTTGCAAGTTGCTTTCCCGTATCATATATAGCCCCAGAATTCGATGTTACAAACAGTAATCTGGTAACAGAGGTGATTGAAGTAGCTATTGAAAGTTTTGAAATCACACAAAATCAAAAACAACTCCCGACTTGAGGGTAAAACCTAATTGTTCGGTTTTATTTAGATGTTTGTTATTGGCAGAAGGTTGCCATAACTTATAGATAGCAACCTTAACAGCTAAGTTAAGTTAGATTTACATCAAAAGTCAAATTATTAATATATTCTATGGCAATACCATTATCATACCTTGAGCAAGACAAAGAAATTCTCACAAAATATCGTTTCTATATAGGACTAAACTTAGGCTGGACTGATAAAAAGACCTATTTTTTAGAATGCCAAGGTTTCACAAGAACCCTGGACGTAATTGAAATTTGTGAAGTCACTTCTCAAAAGTGGGCAAAAGCATCAAAAGGTAGAGCAGTTATAACTAAAATTCCTGGCAATGCTAGGAGTGGTAATATTATTCTGCGTAGAGGTCTGACCAAAGTCAAAAAGTGGTGGGATTGGTTTGAAGAAATGGAAAAAGGTGAGTGGAGTGAACAACGTAAAAATGTTTATTTATCTATTTACGATCAAAAAGGCGACGAAAGAGCTAGATTTGAATTAAATGGTGCTTGGCCTACTAGTTACAAAATTAGTGATTTTGATGCTACTAGTCATGAAATAGAAATTGAGGAGATGGAGATTGCTTTTGAGGAATTTCAACGCGTGGAGATTACTTTGCTCGGTTTTTAAGGTCATAAAAAATTTGTCAATAAGCAATAGTGCTTAAAATTTTGCCAATATTGGATATAAAACATAATTCTTAAGCTTGCGATGCTGTTCTCTAGGGGAAGAAAGCTATGCATAGTGTCTCGTAGAGAAGGCTCCCTACGCCTGTGTGCCATATTTTAAAGCATCATTCTTACGCTCATAATTCAGTATCAAGCTAAATTTGATACAAAATTAATTGGCTATTACAAAGTAAATACTATTGAAAAAACTGATTTTGTTTTAATCTGTTACGAATACGCGTGAAGTAATCAGGAGGACTATGTTTCCTACAGAGTTTGAATTTACACTGCCTAAGGGGTATCTAGACTCTGAAGGCAACCTCCACCGCAAGGGTGTAATGCGGTTATCAACGGCGATAGACGAGATTGCACCCTTACGTGACCCACGCGTTAAAGCTAATCCCGTTTATGCCACAATTATTATCTTGTCGCGAGTGATTACCCGCTTGGGTGCTTTAGCAGAAGTGTCTCCGGCAATAGTGGAAAAGTTTTTTGCTCAAGATTTAAATTACCTTCAAGATTTTTACCGTCAAATCAATGGATTGGAGGGCGAAACTCCTGTACCAGAAGATACAACAATAACTTCCCCCGAACCACTTGTTCATAATTGAGTTGAGCTTATGGAATACGGGGATAAAGGAGATGAGGAAGCAGGGGGGTAGGGGAGCAGGGGAGAATAATTACTCTCGACCGGAGGCGGAGCGTCTCCGGCTCCGCTCTTGACTCAGCGCTCTCAATGCCCCATGCCCAATATCCTATGCCCAATACCCAGTCCCCAAATTACCTATGCGCCGTAAGAAAGATACTCTCTGCACAGAATTCGCCTTTACTCTTCCTAGAGGGTTGAGTGATAGTGAAAACCGAATACATCGTCATGGGGTGATGCGTTTAGCCACCGCCAAAGATGAAATTTTGACACAACAAGAACACAAAGTTAAGGAAAATCCCGCTTACGGCGTCCTAGTGATGCTTGCACGGGTTATTACTCGCTTAGGCAGTCTCAACTCTGTTAGTCCTGATTTACTCGAAGAACTGCTCCTGCATGACATTGCCTATCTGCGAGAATTTTACAATCGAATCAACCAGCAAGGAAATGTACACATTCCCACACAATGTCCCCAATGCAATACTCAATTTTCAGTGGAGCTAGAACTAGCGGGGGAGCCGTAAGCTACCCCTCTGATACTTTATATGAGGAGGTAGCATTTATTGCTTATCATTTCCACTGGTCACAAGATGATATTTTAAATTTAGAACACACTACCCGTCAGCGCTGGGTGGCAGAAATCAATAAAATTAACCAAAAATTAATATGAAAGTAAAAGTTAGTTACTCACCAAATCTAAGTGAAGTCAATGAAGTTGACCTTACCCCAGACAGTACAACAAGAGGAGAATGGCTAATAGGCCGTTCTCCTGATTCTGATTTACTTCTAGACAGCCCTGATATCAGTCGGGTACATGCTAAGTTTTTTGTTAAAGGTGGAAATTACTACTTTTCTGACCTTGGCAGTAGAAATGGTTCAATATTCAACGGGAAACAGGCTGAAAAAGATCGATTATATTCTTTGAGCGATGGAGACGTTATCAGGATTGCAGATTACGTTTTGATTTTGGAAGCTGTTGCTCCCGTCTATGAGCAACCAGAGACAGTATTTAGAATTATAGACCCTTCATTGTTTTCTCGACCGCGATCGCCTGAAAATGTCAGCGCTGCCAACGTTGCTAATCCAGCACCAGAGGTAGCCAACGAAGTTTCAGCGCCAATTAACCAAGAACTAGAAACGCCTGAACTTAATCTTGTTTCCCTAGAAACCAGCGAAATCTCAGAAATTTCTACTCAACCTGATGATGTTATCTCGGTTGTTGAGGTAAGCACCCCTGAAAATATCATTCAGTCACCAGATGTTAGTAATGAAGTTGTAGATTTCGGGACATCAGTTGCAGCAGAAGTCAACGCAGATGTTGAGGAAGTAGAAGTTCCAGAAATCAGCGAAGCCTCAGAAGTTTCTTTTACTGTAGCTGATGATGCGATCGCTGCACCTGAAAACATCATTGAAACTCCTGAAGAGGAAAGTTTTCTTCCCGAAGCTACCTCCGATGAGGATGCATTTGAAGCAGCACTAGCAGCAGAATCTACCTTCGTACAGCAGCGTGATACAAGTGCCATTCCCAAAGCTACCTCCGATGAGGATGCATTTGAAGCAGCACTAGAGGCAGAAGTCACCTTCGTACAGCCGCGTGATATTTTCGGCGAAGTTCCTGCACAGAGCGCCATTTCAGAATCTACCTTTGATGAGGATGCAGAGTTTGAAGCAGCACTAGAGGCAGAAGTCACCTTTGTGCAGCCGCGTGATATTTTCCACCAGGTATCTGAAGAGGAGAGTATCGCTCCCGAAGCTACTCATAATGAAAGTGAAATAGTAGATTTAAATACACCAGTCGCGGAAGAAGTTAGCGCAAATTTTGGCGAATTTGTCAACGAAGCTGATGAAGACGAGGACATTCAGCCGCAAGAAACATTAAGCGAAGTTACACAGAATGACAGTGAGGAATTGGTAAGTTGGGATACGTCATTAACAGTAGAAGACAGCATAGAAGTTGACGAAGTAGAACCTAGTTTTGCTGTTGATGAAACAGGAATTGAAGTTTCTGAAATATTGACAGAGCATGATAATACCGTTGGGGAAGATTTGAGCAATCAGTATATTGATTTGAGCAACACAAGTACTGAAGAAGTCAGTGTAGATGTTGATGATGTTCCAGTAAGTGAAGTTTCTGACTTAGCTGATATCCAATCTTTGGAAACAATAGAGAGTGGAGCGACTGAGAGCATCAGTCCAACTCTTGAAGAGGTTTCTGAAGTAGAAGCAACTCAATCTGATGAAACTCCAGAAGAAACAAATGTAAGTGAGCCTCCGCAAGTGATTATTGAAAGAAACATAGTACTCATCGCTCACGAAAGCAAAAAATCAGAACTTGCTGAATTTGTTTCTCAGCATCAGGAATTTTTCTCACAGAGCTTTATAATTACCTGGCCATCTGTTGGCGAAGTCTTACAGCAACAAGCAGAGATAACTATTAGTCAACAAACCCCCGCACCAACTTCTGGAGGATATCAAACAATTGCTTCATTAGTTGGAGCAGGTGAAATTTTAGCAGTTATTTTTCTGAGAGATTTGCTACAACCACAGCTTGGTCAAGCAAATGAAGAAGCGCTGATCAGGTTATGCACTATTAATCAAGTTTTACTGGCAACTAATTTGCCAACAGCAGAAGCGATCGTGCATTATCTTACACCGATAGTAGACTAACACTAAAATACTCATAAACAACAATATCCCCAACTTTTTAAAGAAGTTGGGGATATCAGCATTGCAAACATTCTGGTTCTAACAATCCGGGAATAGCACCTACACAGGGCGTTGAAGCAGAGCGAATAGGATTTAATGATGTCGCAGCAGTTGTATAAATACACATCTGATTCATATATTCAGAGATGACCAAGGTATCAATACTCTTCTCTTTAAGCCAAGTCTCTAACTAAGTTTCTCTAAATTTCCTGAAGTAATAATAGATATTTTTTGTATTTCAGATTACTAATTAATTTAATATTTATCGAGTCTTTGGTTAGAGGCATAGTGAAATATTAGTTCTTATCATTGAGATTGTAGGAAAAACTTGAACTTGGAATTCTATATAGAATAGAAGTTTCCAAACGCAACGCTAACAAAGCTGTTTTTTGTAAAGTAGACTACATACAAATAAATTATTGTTTAGCTGCGCTAGTTCAAGTTAATTCTTAAATTCTTTAGAGAGTGCTATATGCAAAAATCAAACGACCAAAAAGACTATTTCGTTAAGTACCTTTCTCTTGCTCCTGTTCTTGCCGTTATTTCTATATCAGTTGCCTTCTCTACGTGGGCGGTTTTTAACTATTTTTTACCCGATCTTCTTTTTCATCCTATGCCATGACATGAGTGGTGATGAGCTAAAAGGGTAATCATCACTATTTCATTGTTAGTAATATTGTTGAAACTAAAAAGCGCTCTTCCAAAAAGGAGAGCGCTTTTTAATAAGAGCGAAACTTCAGAATTAACCGTTGATAGCAGGAGCGCTCAGAGCGACAGGAGCAACATCAGAAGCCGCCAAATCTAAGGGGAAGTTATGAGCGTTACGCTCGTGCATTACTTCCATACCCAGGTTAGCCCGGTTGATTACATCAGCCCAAGTGCTGATCACGCGACCGCTTGAATCAATAATTGATTGGTTGAAGTTGAAACCGTTCAAGTTGAACGCCATTGTGCTTACACCCAAGGCGGTGAACCAGATTCCGATTACAGGCCATG
>NZ_JACJTR010000059.1 GCF_014698795.1 Nostoc sp. FACHB-892 | reverse complement strand
TCGGTCACGTTATGGTTTCAAAACCTAATATTCGCAGAGCGATCGCACTACGACAAATCAAGTATTTCAGCCTCCGTTGCGGACAGTTTATGGCGGAAAAAACGGTCACTTTATGGTGTAAGTCACAGAGTGTGACTTACACCATAAGTTGTCCGTTACGGACAGCTTATGGTTGAAAATTATCCAAAGTTTGTAGGCGGCAAAAATTGCGAGGGTTCTTTAGCAACCAGATCCTCGACATCATCGAACCACATAAACTGCCAAGTCAGTCTGTCTCTGCGATGAGAGGAAAAATCTCCTATCAACAGATGCTGCCATGAATTTTCTGAGTTTTCAGCCACTACCTGTTCATCAAGGTTTTGGTTGATTCTAAAACCACCTAACCATAGATGACAGCTTGAGCAATATCCTGGACGAGAACATCTAGTCAACGGTGGAAATTGCTTGTCACAGTGAGGACACTGCTCAATCAGAGTTTGATGTTCGTGGTGGGGGCAAAATTTGATTGTGTTGACTAACCACAGCAGTGGATTGTAGATTATTCGATTCTGGGTACGCCAACTGGCGTAACACAATGGACACCAAGCTTGGTACAAGCGCAGAAAACTACACTCAAAGGTCAAACTTGCCCACTTTAGGGGTGACAAATTAGCTAAATCTCGACGTAAAGTTAACTCCTCAAGAACCTGAATTAGAGTTGTAGCAAAAATACCTCTGATTTCATTTGCAGATGCTAAAGAGTGGTGAATTCCAAAAAAATTATTAATGATGTCTATGGGGCTTGTTTGAGACATTTTTTGCCCCATCAAGGGAAGAATCTGAGACAAAATTAATTGTTCGGTAGTAGTAGAATGATGTTCAGCAAGACGAGCTACATACCCGCTCAAACTTTCTACGTAGATTGTACCAATACCAATAGGTTCTAAAGGGAACAACCGACTACGTTGTGGAATAACTGGTTTTTCTAAGTTCCACAACTCCTCATTAGTATAATGATTAACTAACATCTAGATTAATGCCTACAGTATCTCTTTTAGCAAGACGCTTTCCCACACGGCCCCTTTTCACCGGTGGCTGGCTTAAATCTTCAGGTGCTAAAGTTTCGATTTGAGTTTGTATTTGATTTCCTACCTCGTTACGCCAACGCTGTTCTCCAGCTTTTGCCTCTTGTTGAATTTGTTCACGTCGTGAAGAAGAGTACTCGTTATGTTGAATATGCTTCCAACTCAAGGTCGAGGCATTGTCTGCCAATGCAGTTCGTAAAGCTCTTGTTAACCAAGTTTTGAGGATACCAATACAACCCAACGAATAATCCAAAATATATTCGTACTTTTCTACCAGAGATGGTTCTTCAATTAATGGTAAGTGCGTTTGGAATGTTTGAAGTATCCGAATAAATTCAGTTACATCTTCTTTGCTATCTGAACAATAACGAGGTAAATGAATGTCCTCACTGCGTCGGCTGACTTGACCACTAAGACGGCAACAGTTTAGCAAATCATAAGTACCAAATAAAATATGTACAGTACCAGTAATATTGGCAATAGATTTTATCCAGTTCATCTGGTGTAGCATTTGCTTCCCACCAGCTAGCATTAGTAGGTGTTGAGCTTCGTCTACCATTAGTGCTGTCATTTGATGATGCCGCATAGCTTGTTCTAAAGCACGACGTACAATATCAGAACTTTTGGAAGCAAAGTATGTGGTGGAAGCAATTGCATGATTTTGGAAATTAGGTTTACTGTTTGTAGTGCTTAAAGTTACTGAAAGCTGTTCCAAAGATTCTAAAACCCTTAAGTAATAATCCTTGTAATTAAACTTTCCACCTTCTGCTGGAATTGCTTCTATTCCTGCAACTGGAATTTGGCAGGTATTGTGACTCATGGATGTTAATGCCTCTTCCAATAACAGTTTTTCGGCTCGCAGCCTTAAAGTCGTTTTGCCCACACCTGCCGGTCCAACAACAAACAGAACACAAATATCTGTTTGTTGTTGAAGATTGATTAATAAAGCATCTAAAGCTTGCCTTAAACGTAAATGTCCAACTGTAATGTTATGAAAATAGTCCAACCGCTCTGTTGAGGATTTTGTTAGTAATTCTTGTAGAAATGGACGTTGGAAATTCATTACCACAGCTCCTGTTGAGAGTACGGTTGGATTCGCCTGGGATTAATTTCTTGAGCCTCTAATTTATTTGGCAGTCTTAGTTCTTCTGTAATATTATTTTTAATATCGGCTAAATCTTCTTTAACAACAGATTGTGCTTGTTTCAGTATTTTAGAAGACACAATTTGACGAACTCCAGTTGCTGCAAAATCTCGTAATCGTTGTATTTGTAAAGTCTCTTGAGCTTCGGCTGATTCTAGATACTGTGCTAAGTCCTTAGCCTTAATTGTGACTTTCTGGTTGTACTGCTTTTTCTGCTGACGTATTTCGATGCTAGCAAGCCGAATTTCTCGTTCAGAATGTCCTTGTAACGATGAATAATGTTGTGAAATACAACGCACCCAAGCATTTTTGACATAGGCATAAGCCGTACCCACATCCCAGGGATCATATCTAATAGGTACTTGGGTTCCTTCAACTTCAGGATGGAGAAAAGAATCATCTATTGACCAGTAGTAAATATGGTTAACTTTTACCCCAAGCTTTGGTATAACTTTGGCGCTTCCTTTTGGAGTTGATGGCAAAGTAAAAATCTGAAAATTTTCATCATTAATAATTCTTTGACCAAAGCGCATTCCACTTTGAGTTAAGCCCTTTTCAAATGCAACACATGGTGATTGTCCTAGTGCAGGATGTTCTCTCTGGTCATAAATTACATAAATATATTCACAAAAATACTCATATATTTCCGGTAACGTCCATACAGCTTGTGCCTTTGGATTATTCGTCTTATTCACTAAGCGAATTTGCTTTGTAATTTGGGTGTTTCCTTTCAGGTTGTAGAAGAATTCAGTATGACTGGTGCCAAAAAAACGTTCAATTATTGAACCAAATCTAGGACTAGCAACAGGGCGTTGTTTCTTTATACAACCAAATGCTGCTAAAAGAGTTTCAAAGTAAATACTGCCAAATTCTACACCGTTATCTACTACCAAAGTTTCTGGTAACCGCCCTAGTCTCTGCACGCAAATTCGTAACACCATCATGCAGGAGCGATAGGACGGCGGGTCAAAAGTCAAATAGATAGCTAAAATACGCCGGGAAAAAGCATCAATCAAAACGGTTGCCCAAGGTCTACCTAAACAACATCCTGTCCTTTGGCAAACTAACTCAATATCTAACTCGGTATGGTCAATGTGACAAATTTCAAAGGGACGACTTCCGTGGCAAGGTGTCGAGAACGTTAATTCATGATAAAACGAGCTTTTTTGGTAAGCTGCCCGATTTCCTTGCCTCTTACGAGTTTGTCTATGATCTGCTCTACTGTTGATCCGCTTGTAAAACGTAGTACGGCTTGGGCAAGGGTCTGTTTTTCCCGCTTTTTCCCACTCTCTTGCCAGAATACCGTAAGTTGTCAGTTTATTTCTCTGTTTAAAATTCTCGTAATGCTGCTCAATAATTTTATCGATGAACTCCCAAGTTTGATCTGAAAATCGCTCAACACGGTTTCCTTTGTCTTTACGATTTGGCAACAAACCAATGTAACCCCAACCATAGGTTTCCTCTGCGGAATGATATTTGGCTTTCCATCTGCGAATTGTTCGCTCAGATACAGGACTATTGGTTGGCGGATCTTTATCTTTATGCAGATATGGTTCAATGATTTTCTGGCGGTAGTTAGCTACGGCTAAGTCTTCTGGGCTAGCGCATTTTAGCTGTTCCCAAATTTGAGTTGATTTTACTCCTTGAGCTTCAATGCCAGTAATTTCTTTTTGTGAAATTAGTGTTTCAAAGTCTGTATGGCTTAACCCAATTAGATGATTTTCACCTTGCAAAACAATTTTTTTCTCTCCAATCTGAATTACAGATAAACTTTTTCCATCCCAGAACACCGTTGCACCAACCGCCACATCAATCTGTTGCCCCTTATCAAGGGTGGCAGCAGCCTTTTTAGAAATGATTAAGTTATAAGCTTCTGCTACCTGCTGGCTACTAAACAGATGAACTTTTTCTGGTTCACTCAATCCTATGCCTTTCAAGTCTACATATAGCTGCTTTGTTGCAATCAAGGCATAAATATCATCTACCCAACTGGTATTTGTTGATAAGAGTAATTGTTTCAGGGTCATCCCCGGATTAGCTGTAACAGATTCAATAACTCTTGTCCTTGCTTCTGGATTAACTATATTCTCTTGGCTCAAGTAAACTCTGAGAAACTGATGGTTGCGGTAAGCAATCCAGTTTATTTCCTGATCTGTACGAAGGTGATAGTAAAGCCCCAATGATTGAACTTTAGTTTCTACCGGTGGAGCCTGCCATTTACCATTTTCGTTTTGTTGATACCTTGTGGGTTGTTTGTGAGTCAGTGTTTTGAGACGTTCGCTAGTTTTCCATTCTTCAAACCCTGCACAGTTATACCGAATCACTAAGAAATCAGGAATATGACTCGTCACCACCCTACGCCCGCTTTTCGACTCAAATGATATGCTTAGACGAACTGGTTGGTCATAGTACTCCAGAACATCTTCGTCGTTTTCATACTCTACGATCGCAGGCAATTCTACTTTGTGGGACTCAAACTGAATCGTTTTTCCCATTTTGTGGCTTGGGTAGCTACCACAAACATTTTTCGCTCCGCCACCTACTTTCCTTACAGGCTCCGAACAACGGATTTGCTGTACAAATTCTTTTGTCGTCTCTGGTAAACCGAGCCGATGACACCATTGTTCAAATTCTTGGTCACTGAGCATACAGAAATCTGTAACTTTCGGACTGTTTATGCTTGAATAATGAGCTTTCGGTCACTTTATCATTTCAAAACACTACTTTTACTGTTCGGCTACTAAACGTAATAATCCGCTTTTGAACTTCTACTGCGGACAACTTATGGTTTCAAAAACGGACAGCTTATGGTGTAAGTCACAATTATGTCGGTTTGCAGACTAAATGAAATTCGTGCGGACTAAATGAAATTCTATTGCAGACTAATTGAAAATCTGTTGGTGTAACCCTGATTCTTTCGTAGCTACAGGCGATCGCTGTTGGAGAGAGTTTTTACTCAAAGCTTTGTGTGGTAATGAATTGGAACGTTTTATCCCTATTTGGGGGAAAATTTCATTTAGTCTGCGAATTTAGGAGGAAAATTTCACTTAGTCCGCAAAAAAATTTCAATTAGTCCGCAACAAAGGTAGCTCAAATCCTTATTATTGCGTTGAAAAAATTTCACTTAGTCTGCAAACCCACAGTTTGCAGACTAAATGAAATTTGTGTGGGTTTGCACATAAGATGAAATTTGGACAACGCAGTTACAAGGGTTTGGGGGAACTAGATTCGCGCATAAAGTGAAATTGAATGTGGAGTAAGGGTTTGAGCTAAATAGTAAATTCGCAGATAAAGTGAAATTTCCAAATCACAACTTCAATACATCAGGCAAAACTATCATTTGAGGCATCTTGTAGTTTCTGTTGATGCTGACTTACTTGCACAGTAGCAAGGCTTTTCTGCAATGAGGATAAGTATGCAGACAAATTAACTTGCTCAGAGGTGGCTGTTTCAACTTGCCCAGAACGAAAATCGAAACCACATCGACATCTTGTGACTGCGGATCTAGACCACCGAATACCTTTGTTAAAATTAGGACATTTTTTAAGCAGTACACATTGATGTAAGTAACAAGCTTTTACTAGATTCCAATCCCAAATTTTGCGACAATAAGCAGATTCGGTCAAACAATGAGGACACAGTTTTATAGCAAATTTATAAAGGGTGTATTGCTGGGAAGTAATAAGAGAAGACAATTGAGAAGGGAGAGAAGCCATTAGTATTAGCTGCTCATCGGTCATTTGAATAAGTTGACTGAGTTGAGAAGGCTCATAGGGATTGTTGACAATAAGAATTCCTCGATTGATATGTAAGCCAGCTAGCTGCAAAATCCAATTAGGAGAAGGATAATAATTACTTTCACTTAGCCGAATTAGATAACCAGCTAAACTTTCATCTTCATAGGGAGTTGGAGTTTGTAAAAGCACTTGATGAGACTATATTTTTTTAAGAGTTCCTTAATATTTGAGCAGCTTTTAAAGGTTTAGATTTAGATTTCAGGCGTTTATTAGTTGCGTCAACTTCTAAGTTTACAGTTGGAGAGTAAACTGTCTCAATTTCAAATTTATCAGTGATAAAAGGATTATTTTTATCAGGTTTATCGGCTCGAACAGATTTCTCAAAAGCCATTGCTAAAATATTTAAGTCAAGTTTTTCTTGATTTTGGTTAAGAGCTAAATAAGCTCCATACCGAACTAGCTTCATTATATGAGCAACGACTCCATCTGAAGCGTAGTAAAGCCTTCTTGCTGTATATACTTCGGATAAATTTGAAGCTTGAGCTAGAGGAAGCTTTGACTCTAACAAATGTAAAAAAGTTTAAATTTGTTGTCTGTTCTTTGTTGGATAATGTACTCACAGTTATGCAGCCACAAGTGAATTCCTACTTGGAATCTAACTCTAGTCATTTTCCCCACTCCCTGCGAAATAGGCTTGTGAGGATAAGTAAAGAGGGCTATTATTATTTACTTGAGTCATTAAATCAGTTTTTAAAAATCCTAAAAAAATTAATTTTAATAAAATTGGTTTATCAATCCCTTGAGGTTGTAAATTATTGATAGCTGTAGATAGAGGAATTGGTAATTTTGAATGAAAATATTGATGACAAATAATCAGGTTTTGAAGTGTTAAAGGGATTTTGGCATATCGATAGAGAAGTTTAACGTTATTTAACAGAGAGCCTCTATTCATCATTTCATCAGTGATGATGACAAATTCCCAACCAAGAGACTTCAAAGTAGAAGCTATTACTGGAAATCTTCTGACATTTTTTTCATCCTCAAGCCAGGAACTTGGCTTAATTTCCATAATTTGTTGCTTTGACTGGCGTTGCACTAAAAAATCCGGATCGCTCGTTCAAAATCATTAATACCAATCGAAACGTGCGAGAGAATGCTGGGATTGTTATCCATCTCGGAATCCTCTATCAGTTACTGAATGTTAGGTTGAACTTCGCGCAACCGACGTTCCAGAAAACGACGTTCACTGTCATTTGTCACTAATTCTAGTGCCCGTGTATAGTTCTGGGTCGCTTGCTCTAATGCTCCAACACGCCGAAATAAATCTGCACGGGTGGCATGAAAGAGATGATAGCTGTCCAGTTCTGGAGCAAGGCTATCAATCAGTCCAAATGCGGCTTGAGGACTGTCTGCCATTGCGATCGCCACTGCTCGGTTCAAGGTAACAATGGGTGAGGGCTGCAAGCGTTCCAACACCTCATAGAGCCGCACGATCTGCGCCCAGTCTGTTTCTTCGGCGCGGGTTGCCTGACAATGGAGGGCTGCGATCGCCGCTTGCAGGGCATAGACTCCGGTTCCAAAGAGCAACGCTTCCTCTACCAGAGGTAACGCCTCAGCAATCTGTAGATGGTTCCAACGACTGCGATCCTGATCTTCTAGCAAAATCAAATCGCCTGCCTCATCTAGACGCGCATTGCGCCGCGAATCGTGCAATAACATCAGCGCCACCAGTGCTGTGACTTCAGATGGGGGTTGGGGTGCCAGCAATTGCCGCACCAGTTGCCCCAAGCGAATCGCTTTGATGCAGAGGTCAGCCCGCACGATCGCATCTCCTTTGGTTGCGGCATAGCCTTCGTTGAAGATGAGATAGATGACTTTCAGGACTGCCTCTATCCGGGGAGCGAGATCAGTCGTCTCAGGTACTTTGTAAGGAATGCCTGCGTCTCGAATTTTGCGTTTAGCACGAACTAACCGCTGTGCCATTGTTGCAGTCGGTATAAGAAAGGCGCGGGCAATTTCGTCGGTTTCCAGTCCACCCAACATTCGGAGGGTCAACGCTACTTGAGTTTCCATTGCCAGTGCCGGGTGACAGCAGGTAAAGATTAATCGCAGGCGATCATCTCCAATTTCATCACTGTCATAGGTTGGTTCTTCAGTGGATGGAATTAAGCCAGATGCCGCATACCACTCCAGTTTTTCGGTCAGTTTCGTGCGTCGTCGGAGGCGATCGATCGCCTTGTACTGGGCAGTTCGGATAATCCAGGCACGGGGACGATCGGGAATACCGTCGCTTTCCCACTGATTCACTGCCGCTGTAAATGCTGCCTGTGCAGCTTCTTCAGCTACATCAAAATCTCCGACCAGCCGAATCAGAATAGCGACAATGCGCCCCCATTCAGTTCGATAAAGGGCAGCAATTGCTTGAGCCACATCTGTTTTTGGGATTGAAGCCATACCTTTGACAAAAAGACATAAAGAATTTTGGGCAAGGTGTCGATTTGAGCAATTGCCGTTCGACTAACTGATAAAGGGAGATAAGTTCAATTGTACTAAACAAAATTTTTGCACTCAGGTGTCGATTTGGACAATTCCCGTTCGACTTAATCACAAAGGAGGCAACCCAATGAAATATTTGCTGCTGATTTATATGGACGAAAACGCCATGAGCGACACCGAGCGGGAGCATTGCTATGGGGAATCTGCCCAACTCGCCCAGGACTTGCATACTCAAGGACAATTTCTGGCGACGGCTCCACTCCATCCTGTTGCAACCGCAACCAGTGTCCAAGTCCGTGATGGCAAATCACTCGTGACCGATGGACCATTTGCCGAAACCCGCGAACAATTGGGTGGATTCTTCCTCGTTAATGCTCAGGATTTGGATGAAGCCATTGCGATCGCCACCCGCATCCCAGGTGCAAAAGTCGGCACCGTCGAAATCCGTCCTGTCATCGAAGTTGCGGGACTACCAGCACAGCCCTGACCGTTCTTAACCGCTTGAACTCAAGGAGAACCCTCATGCAAAACAATTCCAAAATCACTCCCTGTTTATGGTTTGATGATCAAGCCGAAGCCGCCGCTCAGTTTTATACGTCGATTTTTCGCAATTCCAAAATTGTCCACGTCAGTCGATATAGAGACGCTGGACAGGAAATTCACGGAAAACCAGCCGGAGCCGTCATGACTGTCAGCTTTGAACTTGATGGTCAGCCGTTCACAGCACTCAACGGTGGTCCGACCTTCAAATTTAACGAGGCGATTTCCTTCCAAATCTTTTGCGATACCCAGGCGGACGTGGACGATTACTGGCAAAAATTGTCTGCCGGTGGGGATGAAACCGCACAGCAATGCGGCTGGCTCAAAGACAAATACGGCGTCTCCTGGCAAATTATTCCTCGCATTCTGATTGACTTACTCAACCACCCCGACGCGGCAACCTCTCAAAAAGTGACCACTACCATGCTGCAAATGAAGAAGATCGAGATTGATGAACTCAAGCGTGTCGCTGCTGATTAGCGGTTCCTTCGGAGTTGCGCTTTGCGCTAATCAGCACACCCAACCCCTCGCAATCTAACTCAAAACCATTCAACAGGAGATTTCACAATGAAAGTCATGGTCTTTGTCAAAGCAACCCAAGACTCCGAAACTGGGGTTATGCCGAGCGAACAGCTTTTAACTGAAATGGGGCAGTACAACGAAGAATTAGCCACCGCAGGTATCTTGCTCGCCGCTGAGGGGTTTCATCCTAGCTCAAAAGGGGTGCGAGTTCACTTTTCAGGAAGCGATCGCACCGTCACCCAGGGACCTTTCACTCCAGCGCAGGAGTTAGTGGCAGGGTATTGGCTGTGGCAGGTGAACTCAATGTCCGAGGCAGTTGCTTGGGTAAAGCGCTGCCCTAACCCTATGCCAGGAGACTCCGAGATTGAGATTCGTCCCGTATTCGAGGCAGAGGATTTTGGTGAAGTCCTGACACCCGCCTTAAGGGAGCAGTCAGACCGCATTCGCGCTCAACTTGAAACGCAGCAGCAAGAGTAACGTCATCAGCAACCGCGCAAATGATGTTCATGTGCGAACGATCCGCTCATCAAAACGCAGAATCGATTACAAAAGGAGAAATCAATGCAACTCAATTCTTACCTGATGTTCAATGGCAACTGTGAGGCAGCGTTCAAGTTCTATGAACAATGTCTGGGTGGCAAGATGACTATGATGATGACACACAAAGAAGCACCTTCTGCCGAAAATGTCTCACCGGAATGGCAGGACAAAATCATGCACGCTTGCCTTGAACTAGATGATCGCTTCCTGATGGGATCTGACTGCCCACCAGGATACTTTGAAACCCCGCAAGGTTTCTACGTACAAATTAGCGTTCCTGATATCACTGAGGCAGAACGGCTTTTTCACGCTCTAGCAGAAAACGGCAAGGTGAAGATGGCGATCGCGCAAACGTTCTGGTCATCGCGCTTTGGTATGTTGACCGATCAGTTTGGGACACCGTGGATGATCAACTGCGAACAAACCATCTGAGCCTATACCAACATCTGTCCTTTGTCCTTTGTAAATAGCCACTGACCACTGACCAACAACTAACTACACCAGGAGAAACCATGAGTACTCAAATTTTCGTCAACCTACCCGTCAAATATCTCCAGCAATCCATCGAATTTTTCACAAAACTTGGCTTTCAGTTCAACCCCCAATTTACCGATGAAACGGCCACCTGCATGATTGTGTCCGAAACCATCTTTGTGATGCTTTTGACGCATGAGAAATTCAAAACATTCACGCCGAACCCGATTTGCGATGCCACAAAAAGTACCGAAGTGTTGACGTGCTTATCAGTTGAGAGCCGAGAAAAAGTGGATCAGCTGGTTCGTGAAGCCGTTGCTGCTGGTGGCACAACCTACAACGAACCTCAAGACCACGGATTTATGTACGCGCATGGATTCCAGGATCTAGATGGTCACATTTGGGAACTGATTTACATGGAACCCGAAGCAACCCATCCAGTTGAGGCTGAAAGGGAAGAAGCAGGAGTGTGAACCACAACAGAACAACCAGTGGAACACAAATTCGCGAACTCATTGAAACATGAGCACACCCATTCATACAAGAAGATGAAAGATATTTGCACATCACTGAGGTTGATTCATGAAACTCTATGAATTTGCTCCCACACGATCAATTCGGGTTCGCTGGGTTCTCCAGGAACTTGGGGTAGAATTTGAAGCAATCTCCATCAACATGCAGGCAGGTGAACACCGTACACCCGATTTTCTCACCATCAATCCCACTGGCAAGCTCCCTGTACTCATCGATGGCGAACATATCATCACTGAATCCGTAGCCATTGCTTTGTACCTCGGTGAGAAGTACCCAGAATCTAACCTGGTACCTACAGACTTGCTTCTGCGAGCACAGCTTTATCGTTGGCTCCTCTTTACTGCCACCGAATTGGAACAGCCGCTATGGCGTATCGCTCGCCACACGTTTATATACCCAGAAGAGTTGAGATTACCTGCTGAAATACCTCTGGCTCGGCAAGACTTCACCAGTATGGCTGTCGTTTTAGAGAACCATCTGTTGGATCGGCAGTTTGTAGTGGGTGAACACGTCACAGTGGCTGATTTTGTGCTTGCTTACACACTGGATTGGGCGAACGAAGTTCAGCTACTTGCCACTTTCCCCACGCTGGTGGACTACATGGAACGAATGTACAAACGACCAAAGGCATCTGGACGAATCGCAGCTGCACTTGCAAGTCTCAACCAGACCTCACAATGATTCACAGATAACCCAATGGGAACTCAACCAAGCTGAACAAACCTCACCCATGCCTGCTCAACCGCAAAAAGAACATCAGTGGCTCCAGAAACTCGTCGGTTTCAAATGAAATTTTCTCCCATCCAGCATCTGTAACTATTTCGTTACCAGTCTTTGTAATAAACAGATTTTCTTCTTCTACCATCCAAGGGAAGGATGTATTGTAATGTTTTCTCTCTCGTTTCCCCATTGAGCTATTGCAATGTCTATCGCCTTGCCGCCCAAGCGTCTACGCACTCAACTTTAATGCTATCGTTGATTATTTGGTAGGCTTCTTTACCAAAGAGCAACTCCTGTTTGTGACAGTACGTACACCGCAGGAGCAACGTATTCTTTTTGGCCTATGTTTATCAGGAGTATCACCCACAAAAATCATCCACCCGGATATCCCGCCAAATGTCAGAAATCTGCCAGCCAGAGTTGCCAACAGACTGTACTGGAGGATTGTCAAAGAATGGAATATAGTCAGGAACTCTAGCCACTGGAATTGCTGCTGGTTTCTCTTCAACCGCAGGGGCAGTAGAATTGACAGTATTAGCTTCAAGAAGTTGGTCTTCTGCTTCTTCGATCAACTTCATCTGTTTCAGAGTAAGCTTGTCGGATTTTTTGATGATTTTCTTTGTCTGTATCTCATTAGAAGTATTCATTGGCTGTTCCCTCGAAGGCATTGGCTTAAAATTTGGATGAGTAAAGTTGGGAGAAGATAGGTATTAATAATTGCACAGAAATAACAAAGTACACCAAATCGATGGAAAATACGAGTCTCTTGCTGAAGAATTTATTAATTGTGTACAAATCTGGGCGTTGCATAGTAGAGGGATGAATTGAGGTGTTCTACTGTGTATTGTCCATACTCTGAGTCTACCGAGATTAGAAAAAATAAACTAGATTACTGATATTTAAGTGCTTAAATGTTCATCTCATCGTCACCATTACTTACAATTTTATTGAGCCTGTAATGAAAAAATTAAAGAGGTTACCCCTCTTGAGACAGCCTCTTTGTACAAAAACAATCAACCTTTTTAAAAAGCAGCAGCAAATTCCTTTGCAAAATCTGTCATCTTTACTTTTCCCATAATGGTTGGTCTATTGTGGTAATAATCCTCTAAAAATATGCCGCTATGAACCCCGGCATACATTTCAACCAAACCCGCAGCAATATTTGGGTTCATCCCTAACGCTTCTAAATCACTTTGCATTTGTTCGCTGGGAATAATAATCCATTTCAAATCAGGCTTTCCAATAACTGCACCTAAAATAGTTGCAGTTTCGTTGCCGGTACATTCGTCACTTGCTACATACCGCACTTTGCAGCCAACAAGCGGTGTTTCAAGTTCTTCAGCAATGGCAGCAGCAATATCTCTAGGGGAAACCCATACATTGTTATCATCTGCACCGTAGTTTGCCGCAATAACGCCCTGGGTTTTGATCATTTCTACATAGCCATATAAATTGTAGTAGAAAGCAACGGGGCGCATGAACGTGATGGCAACATCTGACAGATTATTCATGATACCTTCTCCTTTATGATGACCGAGAATAATACCTGAACCTTTCTCTAAATGAGCACCAATGCTACTGAGGTAAACCACACGCTTTACGCCCGACTGCTGAACGGCTTGTGCATAGTTATTGGCGATTCTTTGATAATACGCCAATAGGTCAAGGTTCTGATCGAAGTAGTTGTTTGGCGGGATCATACAATACACACCATCTGCACCAGTAAAAGTAGCCGTGAGAAAATCAACGTCTTCCAATGAGCCGATGGCTGCGGTGGCATCCAAGGCTTCAATGTCTTTTTGCTTTTCGGGTTTGGTGCTGATAACCGTAACTGTATGACCTTTCTGCACTAACTCTTGTGTCAGCGGCTTGCTGATGTTTCCAAGTGAACCTGTCACTATAACTTTCATAGATAAACCTTCCTTAAAGGCATGATGTGGTCTCAAAATTTTGATCGTTGTAATCGTGTTTGGGTGCAAAGTCAGTATTTCTGTGCGGATGGTCGCACTACAATTTCGTTCACGTCTACGTTAGCGGGTTGCTCCACAGCGTAGGCAATGGCATGGGCAATCGCTTCGGCGGGGAGTAGATCGATACGGAATTGTTCGATGGCCGCCTTCTTCATTTCCGGGTCAGAGATTGTATTGGGCAGTTCTGATTCAGTTGCGCCTGGGGCGATGATTGTCACTCGGATGTTGCTACCGACTTCCTGCCTAAGTCCTTCCGAAATCACTCGCACGGCGTGCTTGGTGGCGCAGTAAATTGTGGCCGTAGGACCGATCCATCGATCGGCTATTGATGTAATGTTGACAAAATGTCCAGAGTTTTGAGCTTGAAAAATGGGTAACGCCGCCGCAATCCCATACAACACCCCTTTGAGGTTCACGTCGATCATTTTGTCCCATTCTTCGACCTTTAAGTCTTCGATCAAAGACAACGGCATTAAGCCCGCATTATTGACCAGAACGTCTACGCGCCCGAATTGTGTTTGTGCAAATTGGAGAAACTCGATTAATTGTTCCTTTTGTGTAACATCCAGAGCGGTAAAGCAAACCACTCCACCAGCAGCTTGAATCTCAGCAGCGATCGTCTGGAGATTTTCGATGCGGCGAGCACCTAAGACAACCTTGGCTCCTTTGGCGGCTAAGAACCGAGCGGTAGCTTCACCGATGCCGCTACTGGCTCCCGTAATCAGAACGACCTTATCTTTGATGTTTAACATTAAAAATTCCTATTTTTGTGATGTTATGGGAAATTCGATCTTGTTTTCTTGAAATAGCTCTTTGAGGGTTCCTGCCGCAATTAGGGCGCGGGGATAGCCAGATGTCACCGTAGTGATATAAATGACTTCCAATAGTTCTTGTGGGGTCACACCATAATTTAGAGCATATTGAGCATGAACTTTGAATTGTGGCATTGTCCCTTGGGCAGCAAACCCAGCAAGGGCGACAAGTTGGCGAGTTTTATTGTCTAGAACCTCCCGACCCCAGACATCACCTAAGGAATATTTGAGCGTCAGATCGGCAAGTTCGGGAAAATCCTTTTGCAGTTGTTTAAAATGAGGTGGTAAACCATTCCCGCCTGTTAAGCTATTTAAAACTCTTTCGCCCCGTTCTTTGCGTATTTGAGTTTCCGAAGGTTGAGAGACTGCTTCTTGTGCGTGGATAAAGGACACAAAAATCATTCCTGTCATTATTAGAGTTGAAAATTGCCTATTCATAGTTTTTTTCCATTTAAACTGATCGGAATTAGATAGACTGGCCGCCAGAGACTTCTATGCGCTGGGCATTTACCCATTGGTTGTCTTCAGATAGTAAAGACGCGATAGCCCCTCCGATATCATCAGGAAGACCAACTCGACCTAAAGCAGTTTGGGAGGCAATCTGTTTATTCATTTCTGGATTATCGCGTACTACACCGCCACGAAAATCGGTTTCGATCGCCCCAGGAGCCACCACATTTACCCCGATCTGTCTGGATCCCAACTCCTTCGCCATGTAGAGAGTTAAGGTCTCAATCGCGCCTTTCATACTTGCATAAGCGGCATAGCCAGGGAAGATAATCCGCGTCAAACCAGACGAAAGATTCACGATTCGTCCGCCATCATTTATGAGCGGGAGCAGTTTCTGCGTGAGGAAGAAAACACCTTTTAGATGAATATTCATCAAGTGGTCAAACTCTTCCTCTGTCGTTTCAGCAATGGAGGCATTGATGCCAGTGCCTGCATTATTAACCAGGAAATCAAAACGATCAGTCTGCCATTTAGCTTGTAGCGACTGCTTAACTTGAGCTACAAAACCATCGAAGGTTTTGGTATTTGCTGTATCTAATTGCAGTGCTATGGCTTTAGCACCCAACTCTTCAATGGCAGCTACCACACTTTTGGCTTCTGCCTCGTTGCTATGGTACGTAACAATAATATTGACCTCTTTTTTAGCAAGATTCAAAGCAGTGCTTTTGCCAAGCCCTCGGCTTGACCCAGTGACCAATGCGATTTTAGTCATTGCCTTATCCTTTGATTTATCTGTTGGGATGTATTTATCGTATGTTTAAGGGCAAGAGTTTTAAATACACAAACCTCGATATTTATTGCCTAATCCTCCAAGTAAAGATTTCGAGACTGAAATAAAATGTTCTACAATGCCCACATGACGATGATTGAATGAGGCAAAAGCGCTATGACAATCGAAACAATCGCCGATCAATGTAGAGAACTAGCGGCACTCATAACTCGCCATACCAATAGCAAAGCCGATGGGCTTCATCCAACCGAGATCGATCAACTAGATTTTGCACGGGAGTCTTCTGTTGCGACCCTGCTACATAGCGTCGTTGAACCGATGCTGGCGATCGTGGTGCAGGGAAAAAAAGCAGCCTTGCTAGGTGAGGAAACCTATCATTATGGCGCGGCTCAATATCTGGTTGTTTCGGTCGATTTGCCGATTAGTGGATTTATTGTTGAGGCAAGCGAAGCGCAACCGTATTTAGGATTTAAGTTGAATCTCGATCCGCTCCAACTTTGTGACATTATTGCCGCCGCACCCAATATGCGGGTGAATACCAAAGACACTTCTGTCAGAGGTTTCTTCGTCAGCACTGCCGAGGTTTCGTTGGTCGATTGCGCCCTCAGACTGACACGGCTATTGGATACACCGCGAGACATTCCAATTCTGGCACCGATAATCATTCGTGAGATTCATTACCGTCTTTTAATGGGCGAACAAAGTGAAGCTGTTCGTCAGATTGCGACATCGGGTAGCAATATGCAGCGCATCGCGGCGGTGCTCACACGGATTAAGACTGATTTTACTGAACCGCTGCGGATTGAGGAGCTGGCAAGGCAAGCGAAGATGTCTCCTGCCTCGTTTCATCACCATTTTAAGCAAGTGACCTCCATGAGTCCGTTGCAATATCAAAAGCAATTGAGACTATTAGAAGCGCGTCGCCTGATGATGGTCGAAAAATCTACTGCGGCAAATGCTGCCGATCGGGTGGGCTACGAAAGTCCCTCACAGTTCAGCCGCGAATACGCTAGGATGTTTGGCGCGCCGCCAATTAAGGATATTGATCGTTTACTCTCAACTGGCCAAGTTAATTGACATTTAATATAGCTATCCCTACAACTAAATGAGGTCTACTTGCTCGATGATATGCGGTTAGATTGCAGTAGTTGGTCATCAAGGCATTACATGGTAGTTCTCCTGGGTATCTAGTGTAAAAATGCCAATTTGACTGCATTTCAAGTACATCCTGTGTGTTTTAAGCCTGTTTCATTCCCCGAAGGGGTACGCTCCAATTCGTAATTACTAATGACGCTCCTCCTTCGCTAACGTAATTCGTCACATTGCTCGAACTATGCGCGAACGTTTAATATCCCCGATTGGAGGCGCACCAAACAGACGGGAATATTCACGGCTGAACTGTGAGGCACTTTCATACCCTACCCGATAAGCAGCACTGGACGCATCGGAATCTTCAGTAAGCATCAGGCGACGCGCTTCTAATAGTCTTAACTGCTTTTGATATTGCAACGGACTCATTGAGGTGACTGCTTTGAAGTGGTAATGGAAAGAGGAAGCAGACATACTGGCGTGCCGAGCGAGATCCTCAACCCGCATCAGTTTTGTAAAATTAGCCTTAATGAGTTTGATCGCTTCAGCAATGCGCTGCATCGTGCTGCCCGATGTGGCAATTTGGCGAACTGCTTCGCCTTGTTCACCCATCAGAAGTCGATAGTAGATTTCGCGGACAATCATCGGTGCTAGGATCGGGATATCCTGTGGCGTATCCAAGAGCCGGGTTAGTCTGAGCGCGCAATCGAGCAATGGTGCATCAGCATTGCTGACGAATAAGCCTTTGACAGAGTTTTCTTTGTTACTAGCGATCGCCTTAGTCTCTGCGAGAATATCACACAGTTGGCGTAAGTCTAATTTCAGTTTGAAGGCTAAATAAGGCTGTTTTGGAGTCGCCTCGACAACAAACGCGCTCAGTGGCAGATCGACTGAGATCACCAAATATTGAGCCACACCATAAGGATAGGTTTCTTCCCCTAACAATACTGTTTTTTCGCCTTGAACGATAATGACCAAGAGAGGTTCGCAGACATGGTGTAGTGGTGTGGAGGCAAAAGATTCTCGTCTAAATTCCAGCTTGTTAATCGCGGTTGGATGAGAACCATTCCCCTGACCATTGGTGTGCCGAGCGAGTAATGCTGCCAATTTTTCACACTCATTGTCGAGTGCGCGGTGGTTAACGATCTCAATCGCCATGCTAGTTCTTCAACTCATTTGAGGATTGTCTCAATCAGCATAGCGCAACTTCATCAATTCATAAAATCTTGGTTGGAGGATTAGGCAATTAAAGGCGAGGTTTAGGTATTGAAAACCCTATTTATGGCTCATATTATGAGCATATCTAACTACAAATTCAGTAGTGATATCACGCACAAGCGCTTTTTTAATGGCACCTATGACTCGATCCACAGTTTTCGGAAACTAATGACCTATAACCACTAGGATAACTACAAAAAGATGAAGATTCTACAACCAGCCCAGTCTGATCCCTCTTTTGTTACTTTCAGCAGAGAATAATTTCTAAACCTTATTATTCTGCCATTTCTTCAATACGCTGCTTGCACTGTATTAATCTATGGACAGCGAATTAATTCCTGTTTGTCGCTAGCAATTATGTATGACGACGCAGAAATTATCACTCTTGAAGGGTTAACACGGGAAGCTCACAGCATGAACACATCTGAATACAAAAGTAAAGGGTAATAGGGTAATGACTAATGGCAATTCGGAAAGTAATGAAATACCCGATAACAATTATTCTCGTCCAGTAACTAGGCGAATTGTTTCCCGTCGGTCTGCACTTGGGTTATTAGGATTTGGTGCCGCCGCTGCCTTAACACCTACTCTTTCCAAGATGGCACAGGCACAGAATCAAACCCAAAACCAACCGTCGCAACCTGCTCCAAACCAACCATTGCAGATCATCACCAAAGAAATCCCGCGCACAAAGGAGAAACTGCCTGCAATCGGTCTGGGAACATTTATGACCTTTGATGCTTTGTCTAATCAGCCACGCGCGAGTCTTGGGCAAGTGATGCGCCGCTTTTGGGATGCAGGCGGGCGGCTGGTTGATACCTCACTGCTCTACGGTATGTCGGAAGTGAACGTGGGTGAATTTGCCAGAACACTCGGCTTGACCAATGATCTGTTTATTACTAACAAAACCTGGGCAACTGGCGAGTATCTGGGCGATCGCAGTCAGGCACAGCGTCAGTTGGAACAATCACTCAAGCGATTGTCGCGCGATCGCATTGATGTGATGCAGGTTCATAGCTTGGTGAATGTAGATGCGATTTTGCCCCTGCTAAAGGCATGGAAAAAATCAGGTAAAATTCGCTACGTGGGCGTTACCCATCACGATCCGTTATATTTCGCTGCGCTTGAAAGGTGGATCGAAAACGGCGATCTGGACTTTGTTCAACTTCGCTACTCAATTCGTCAGCGTGAAGTCGAAGACAGAATTCTAAGAGCGGCCGCGGCGCAAAGAACAGCAGTCCTAGCCAACATGCCCTTTGAGAAAGCCCGTCTTTTTGAATTGGTGAAGGGGCAACCACTACCTGATTTTGCTAGCGAGATTGGCTGCGAGAACTGGGCACAGTTTTTTCTCAAGTATGTGATTTCTCACCCTGCTGTTACCTGCGCGATTCCTGCAACCACAAACCCAGATCACGTTGTTGAAAATATGGGGGCATTAAGAGGATCGCTACCCGATAATTCAACGCGTGCCCGGATGGTGAAACACATGGAAAGCCTTCCCGGTTTTGACAACCTTCTCCAAACGCCCTGGTATCCTGGCAAGACGTTCAACGGGTTGGTTCGCCTGCCAAATCCACGTCCAACCGGTTGAGATGGTGAAATATTTTTGGTGCAAGATCCCAGCTTAAAGACATTCGAGTAATGGATTATGTATTATGCCGCCGAGATATCTGCTTTCTGTGTCGATCCCGATCTTTTCGGTCATTGCGCTATGTTCGCCCGTACTAAGTCAAACGCAAAGCCAGCTATCGTATTGGACTAAAGCTGCACCGCCGACGGTAGCTCGGCAAGAGCTTTATCCAGAAGTTTTGAACGGAAAAATTTACGTAGTCGGCGGTTTACTCAGCCCAAACACTGAGTTTTCAGATCATTTCGAGTCTTACGATCCTGTCAAGGATGCGTGGACAGTATTGAGACCACTACCTGAAGCACGCCATCACATCACGCTGTCGGCAGTGAAGGGTTTGATCTACAGTGTTGGCGGTTTTACAGGTGGATTTCCGGACTGGCGCGCACAGCCGACGATGTTTATATACAATCCTGCCTCTAATACCTGGACTAAGGGCACTGACCTGCAAGTAGCTCGCGCAGAGGGCATATCCGCTGTGGTCGATGGTAAAATCTACCTGATTGGCGGGCGCGTTCGAGCTACCGAGGATGCTCGGCTTTTCAATGACCACATCGACAGCGTGCGAAACGAAGTATTTGATCCGACAACCAAGCGCTGGTCAGCCCGTGCCAATGCACCGACACCGCGAAACAGCGCAGCGTCGGCTGTAATTGATGGAAAGATTTACGTAGTTGGTGGTCGCAAGTTTTTCAAAAATACTGATGGCACTACGCGCCAAGTCAACGTGCCAAATCTTGAAGTTTACGATCCAAAGCTTGATCGTTGGCAGACGCGCGAGCCGATGCCTCAAGCCAGAGGTGGTCTGGCTGCGACCTCGCTCAACGGTAAGCTTTACGTTTTTGGCGGCGAACAGTGGGTTCCAGAGCAGAAAGTTTTTGCCGAAAGTTGGGTGTACGACCCGAAAACCAATGGCTGGGAAGCATTGCCGCCTTTACCAACTCCACGACATGGATTGGGAGCATCAGCCGTTGGCAACCGAATTTTTGTGTTTGGTGGTGGAACCAAAACAGGTGGAAATGCAGCTACAGCGATCCACGAAGTGCTAGTGTTGCCTACCAAGTGAGCGCATCTTTCTTAATAAACTTAAGTCACATTAAAGGGGGAAAAATCCCAGCGATCGCCACCGACTCATGGCGGTTACGCCATCGCAAAGCACAAAAATGCTCACATTGCCTAAGGGTCACTTTATGGTGTTAGTCACATCTGTCCGCATCAACCCTGCCATCTCGCTGTCACCTGCAAAAAGCTGTTCTACTATTGAAGATCCTAGTGCTTCGCCACATAAACTTTGCGTGGTGGCAAGCAGAGGAGCAGAGGGGCAGAGGTGAAAGAACTTGTACAAATCTCTCCTCTGCTCCCCTGCTCCCCTGCCGGCCTCCACCTAACAATTTTGGGTTGGCAGACTACTAGTTCATGCATCTGCTTCCTTGCGCCGGCACAAACGGGCAACCGTTGTCACAATTTCTGCTGGCTCAATTGGTTTGGCTAAGTGTTGTTGAAATCCAGCCTGTAATGCTTGAGTGCGATTAAATTCTCCGGCATAAGCAGTCAGTGCAATGGCTGGAACTTGACTCGCTGGCAACTGTGCCCGAATTTGTTGTAGGAGCATATAGCCATCGATGTCTGGCATCCCGATGTCGCTGACGATTAAATTGGGAGTGGATTGTCCTATTGCTTGCAAGGCTTCAATCCCAGAAGCAACACTGGTAACGCTCGCCCCTGCTTGCTCTAAGACAAAGGCGACGAACTCCCGCGAATCTGTTTCATCATCCACGACTAAGATAGAGATGCAAGTCAAATCACCGATTGAGTCTGAGGATAATTCTGTAGAGGGTGGTTCACCCAAGCGAGGCGCAAGCGGAATTTGTACTGTAAAGGTAGTACCTTGCTCGTCACCCGGACTTTGGGCCGCGATTGTTCCGCCGTGCATTTCTACAATTTGACGCGCGATCGCTAGTCCCAATCCTAATCCACCAAACTTGCGCGTGGTCGCTGCATCTTCTTGCCGAAAATGTTCAAAGACGTAAGGTAAGAAATCAGGATTGATGCCAATTCCAGTATCAGTGACTTGAATTTGGGCATGAGTGTCTGTGTGAGCGAGTGCAACCGTGATTTGCCCACCTTGAGGCGTAAACTTCACAGCGTTGGAGAGCAGATTCCAGACCACCTGTTGCAATCGTCCAGCATCACCGATTACGGTTCTGGCAGTCGGTGAAAAGGTTGTCTCAATTTGCAATGACTTGGCAACGGCTGCGAGGTGAACCGTTTCTAAAGCGGCTGTGATGACTGCACCCAGATCAACGGGCATCTGGTTCAAACTCAATTTGCCCTGTAGAATCCGAGAGATGTCGAGCAAATCATTAATCAGTTGAGCTTGTAGTTGAGCATTGCGTTCGATGATTTCAAGGCCAGCTGTCATTCGTTCTGGGTTGAGATTGCCTTTTTGCAACAGCTTTGCCCAACCCAGAATCGGATTGAGGGGCGATCGCAATTCGTGCGACAACACGGCTAAAAATTCGTCTTTGATCTGGTTTGCTCGTTGTAATTGCTCTGCCTGTTGCTGAATGGAGTTAAGTAAGTTGGTGCGCTCCAGGGCGATCGCCATCTGGTCACAGACCGATTGCAGTAGGCTGGCTTCGTCTGGGGTGAAGTCGGTGCGGCGGCGACTGGCAAAGGAAAGCGCACCGAGCAACCGCCCTTGGACGATGAGGGGTTGTCCAGCGTAAGCTGTGATGCCAGGCATGTGAGATAGCTGCTTGTTCGGATGATTGGAGATTTGGTCTTGATTGAGAATGATTTGCTGTTGTTCTTGTGCGATTATCCCACAGAGATATTCACCAAACTCAAGCCATTCGATCGCCTGCGCTGTCGCTTCAGAAATTCCTCCATAGTTTCGCAGGTGCAGCATCGGGCGATCGTCTTTCTCTTCCACCATGTAATTGTAGTAGTAATCGAGGTCTAGCTGGGTAGAGAGCTTGCTGAACAGGTTGTGCATCAGCGTCAAAGGTTGCTCAGTGGCGAGGAGGTCGCTGGTGGTGTCGTAGAGTGCCTGAAAGCGTTCCTCGGCTTGTCGTTGGGCGGTTTCATCCCGCATGATTTTGATGAAACCCTGCATTACGTCGGTTCCATCCCGCAGGGGCATGACAAAACCTGTACCCCAAAACCGACTGCCATCTTTGCGAACGTGCCAGCGCCTATTTTCCGCTTGTTCTTCTGTTTGGGCGATGTGCAACTCTTGCTCAGATTTGCCTTGTTCGTTATCTTCGGGGGTGAATATGATCCGACCACTCTGCCCTAAAATTTCGACTTCGGAATAGCCCAATAATCGCTCGGCACCGGAATTCCAGCTTATAAACCGATTATCGAGATCCAGGGTCAAAATGGCATACTCTCTTGCGCTTTCAATCATCAACCGGAGGCGAGATTCACTTTCGCGCAGGTCAGCTTCAGCTTGCTTACGATCGCTAATGTCGTAAGAGACTGATAGCGCTGCCTCCACTTCCCCCTGCTCGTTGTATAAAGGCGTACCGTGAGAAATGTAGTGGTGATCGTGACTGTGATGCTCTAAGGTAAAAGGTTCGCCAGCCAACGCTTGACGATAGTAAGGTTCATAGCAACTTGCCTGCTCGGGATCAAGGGCTTCCCATAGCGTTTTGCCCACCAGTTCCTCAGAGATAAAGCCTGCATTATTCAACGCTTCGCCCTCTGCTAGCAGATAGTGCAATTCGTGGTCCACGATGAAAACCGCTCCGTATGGCAAGTTTGCTGCTACTCTGCGGAGGCGGGTTTCGCTCTGGTGCAAGGCAACTTCTGCCTGTTGGCGTTCGCGGCGTTCTTGTGCCTCTCGCAATGCCCGTTGCACACAAAACACTAATCGCCCCATCCGTTGTTTCAACACATAATCGGTGGCTCCCAGCTTCAAGGCTTCGATCGCGAGTTCTTCCCCCAGGCTGGCAGAGACGAAAATGAAAGGCAGATCGGGACGCAAGTTCTGGGCAATTTTTAATGCTGAGATCCCATCAAAAGTAGGCAGGGCGTAGTCTGCCAGAATCAAGTCAAACTCATCGGTTTCTAATGCGCTGATGAAGTCAGAGCGAGTTTCCACCCGTCGCAGTTCACAGTCAACGCCCCCATCCAGCAGTGTCACTTCAACCATCTCTGCATCGAGTGGATTGTCTTCAAGCGAGAGAAACCGCAGCCTCATTCTTGTTTCTCCTGTTTAGGTAGCGAAAAGTAGAACGTTGCCCCCTGACCGAGCGCGCCCTCTGCCCAAGTGCGTCCGCCATGCCGATGAATGATGCGGCGCACGTTGGCAAGTCCTACCCCCGTTCCAGCAAACTGCTGTTGAGAGTGCAATCGCTGGAAAATGCGGAATAAGCGATCGTGATACTGCATATCAAATCCTGCGCCGTTGTCTTGTACAAAGAATATTGTTTCGTGTTCGTAATTACTACTACCAACGGTGATAATTGCTTCAGGGCGATCGTGGGTGTATTTAACCGCATTGTCAAGCAAGTTTTGCCAGACCAGCCGCAGCATTGCCAAATCACCCTGCACGTCTGGTAGGGCTGCAACCTGCCAACGAATCGCTCGTCGAGTCATATCTGGTTGCAATTGTTGCTGCACCTGTTGTACCAGTGTGTTCATCTCAACCATCGTCTGGCGCATTTGAGCCTGTCCCATGCGGGAAAACTCCAACAGGTCATCTACCATTGCCCCAGCTTGTCGAGCCGACTGCGCGATGATATTCAAATACCGCCGACTTGTTGCATCTAACGGGGTTGAATCTAGTTTTTGTAAGAGGCGTTCTGCCGTCATGGTGATGTAGTTCAGTGGTGTTTTTAAGTCATGGGAAACTGAGCGGGAAAAGGCTTCTAGTTCCTGGTTGAGTGCCTCCAGTTGAGTGGTACGCTCTTGCACTCGCTGTTCTAACTGTTGGTTGAGGGTGCGGTATCGTTGCTCCGAGTCGCGCAAGGCGGCTTCGGCGTGGGCACGTTCGACCGCCGCCCAGGTGCGCTCTGCCGTTTCCTGCACAAAGGTAATCTCGTCAGGAAGCCAGTCGCGGGGGGGGTGCTGATTGGTGGCTAGCGTAGCCACCAGGCGATCGCTCTTGATCAAGGGGACAACGATCAGGGCACCGATGTCGTTTCCCCGGTAAGACGCTCGCTGGTCATCTGGCATTGCGGGGTCTGTATCAACATCGCGAACCACCCAGGGCTGCCCGTCCACAAGCCACGGCATCTGCCACCCCTCAAGCGGATAGCGGCGAGCATGGCTTGGAGTTCCCGGCTGATGCCAGTCGCGGGCTACGACAAACTCGGCACGTACAGAGTCAATCTCAACGTAATAGGCGCGATCGGTGCCGAGATGTTTTCCCAGCACACAGACCGCCTGGTATTTGATTTCCTCTGGGTCACTGAGTGATCGCAGTGCGTCGTTGAGCGTTACCCGGAAGGCATCGAGTTTGGCAGCGCGGCGCAATTGGGCTTCTGCGTGTTTGCGATCGCTAATGTTGTTGAACACCACAATGATGTGCTGCTGATCTGCGTCGATGCGCGACACCGAAATATCGAACCAGTAGTCGATGCTGCTAACGTGGTGTTCAAACCGGGTCGATTCGCCCGTTAGAGCCACAGTGGCGAAGGTTTGCAGCCAGTTGGCATTGAGGAGTTGATTCAGTTCTCTGGCGGTTTTGCCTGCCGCATGGGTGAAGCCAGTCATCGATTCAAAGGCTGGATTGACCTCCAAAATTTTCCAGTCGATCGGCGCTTCCTGTTCGTCATACAGCATTTCGCAGAGGGCATAGCCTTCGTTAATTGACGTGAACAGCGTGCGGTATTTTTCTTCCGACCGGGCAAGGGTAACTTCTGCGCGGGCACGTTCGAGCCGAGGGAAAATGCGATCAGCTAATTCGCGCACTAATTCGATTTCGTCCTTGCGCCATGCTCGCGGGCGGATGTCATGAACGGAGAATTGATATTTCCATTCGCCCTGTTGCAGGAAAGGGACAGTGATAAACGAGACCACATGAATTGCAGCGTTTGCTTCACCTTTTGTAATCGGGTTGCGTCCGGTATCTTCGCTGGCGACCGTTTCTCCGGCGTGCGCCAGAATACGAAAATCCTCGCTGATTTGCTCCGAAAGACAAACCTTGTCCGGTAGGCGCATAATGCCTTCCGAGTTCCATCGAGCGAGATAAATCACTTCGTCGCGCTCCTCGTCAATTGCCATGAAATGACAATAGGGAACATGCAAAAACACGCCGATTTTTGCAACGACGATTTGCATAATCTCCTCAGAGGTCGTCAAGCGCGAGAAATCATTGACAATCTCAGCTAGAAAAGCGAGATTTGCCTCGCGGCGTTTGCCATCGGTGATGTCGCTCGCTGCGCCAAGCCACTCCACGATTTCATGTTGTGCATTCAGCAATGGGATCGCCCGCGAAAATGTCCAGCCGACCGTCCCATCGAGCTGAATGACTCGGTGTTCTAACTCAAACAAACGTACTTTTAGTACGAATGGCGGCTTCAATGGCAACCATCACCTCCGGCTGATCCTCGGTCAGAATGTACTGTTCCAGCCATGTCCCGCTTGCATTTTCGGTGCTGGTAAGAAAATCTTTGCCTTTGAGGTAACGCATCTGGCTCCAATCCGCGTTCATTTTATACACGATGTCTGAACTTGCGGTGACGAATAAGCGGAGTTGCTCTTCTGATGCGCGCAAGACTGCTTCCGCCTGCTTGCGATCGCTGAACAAAATGGCGACTTGCCGTGCTGCTGCGTCGCCGATACGAAAGGCATAGACATCGTAATATCTGCCGAGCGCGGTGGCACAGTGTTCAAAGCGTTGTGCAACGCCCGTTAGAGCGATGCGCCCGTAAATTTCAAACCAAAATTCTTCATGTTGTGGCACGAACTGGCGCATTGTTCTGCCGATGGCGTTTTCGAGTCCGGTTTGCCGTTCAAACGCCGGATTCACTTCCAGAAAGCGGTAATCAAACGGCTTTCCGTCCGCGTCAAACAATACTTCAATCGTGCAGAAGCCTTCGTCAATTGAGGTGAACAGGGATCGATATTTTTCTTCGCTTTGGCGCAATTGATTGAGCGCGGCAAGTTCTGCTTCGGCGGCGCGGCGCATATCTTCAACATCAGTGATCGTGCCTACCCAACCGCGCAAATTTCCGTCAGCATCTAATAAAGGTTCGCCACGTAAAGCGACACGACGATAATCGCCCGCCACTGTGCGAAGTCGATATTCGGCGATCACGCTCGTGTGAGTAGCGATCGCCGTTTGCCAGATTTGACTCGTCGGCTCCACGTCGTCTGGATGGACAACAGCCAGCCAGCCAAAATTTTTGTATTCGTCAAAGGTTTGCCCAGTTAACTGCTCCCAACCTGGAACTTCGGTAGTAATGTTGCCCTCTGCATCTGCCCGCCACACCATTTTTGAGGTCGCAAAAACCAGGATGCGATAAAGTTCTTCCGATTCGCGCAACGCTGCTTCAGCACGATTAATTTCGGTGATGTCGCGTGCTACCCCGTAAAAACTGCCCTCATTGCGATCGCCCGTTAGCATAAACTCGCCGTAGGAAGCAATGCCATGAATACTGCCATCCGGCCAAATGACGCGATATTCGAGTTGCAGTTTGGAATGGTTTTGGATTGCCTCAAAGAAAGCGGCTTGAGCGCGATCGCGGTCTTCGGGATGAATATTGACTCCTGCTCCGGCGAAAGTGTAAACTTCGTGCGGGGCATGACCGTGCATAAGCTTTGTGCGATCGTCCGCCCAAAACTCATCCGTGCTGACGTTGTACGTCCAAGTCCCCAAATTTGCACCTGTCAGTGATAATTCGAACCGTCTTTGGGTGTCGCGCAATTGGCTCTTTGACTGCTGGCGATCAGTAATATCTTGAGCCGTCCCATCTGCTATTCCCCTGAGCGCTACTCCTGCCAACCCAGAGTCTAACTGCCTTACTTCAGGTGGCTTGATCTGGTCGAGTTCTCTCAAGAGAATCTGCACCGCCGTCTTCAGGCTATCCGACCAAGTTTCCACCGCACCTAGCTGCGTCTTGGACCAATCGTGCGATCGAATCAACCTTGCTATTTCACCATCACCAGCAAAAAGCTGTTCTACCGTTGAACGATCCTGGGTCATGCGTCTTTTTCCTTTCGTCTACCTTCTACCTCCTGACTTGAAAATCAAACTTTGGCAAAAAACCAAAGAAAGTATGTGGCTGAAAACCATTGATGGCGACAGCCCCAAGTTAAAGGTTGAAAATGTCTAGACAGTAACTTCAACAGATTGGGCAGTAACTTGATAACCAAGTTTCTCCAAGCGTTTAATCAAGCGTTTTTTAACACTTTCTGGACGTTGTTTGTCAAAATAATCAGCTCCTAAATCTTTGTAAGGTTCTTGGCGGGAGATGAGATGATATGCAATCACTAAAATTGAGTGTGCAACAGCAACCGCAGCGCGTTTCTTACCTCTGCGTGCAGAAAGACGACGAAACTGGGCAGCAAGGTAAGTTTTAGTCCGAGCTAAAGCATGGGCAGCTTGAACCAAAATAGTTCGTAAAACTCGATTACCTTTGCGGGTGCTGTCAGAAAGCTTCTTACCGCCACTCTCATAGTTGCCAGGGGCAACCCCAGCCCAAGCCGCCAAATGTTCGGCACTGGGAAAACGGCTCATATCTGTGCCAATTTCCGAGACAATAATCTCAGCAGTTCGACGTGCGATACCAGGTATCGTGTCAACTAACTCAACCGCTTGGTCGAAAGGGTGGCAATACTCCTCGATTTGTTGGTCGAAAAGTGCAATTGAGGAGTCAATACTATCAATTTGAGCTAGTAGCTGGGCAAGGATAAACTTTTGATGGGGACGAACTCGACCCTCAAGTGCCGGAACGAGCAAATCATGCTTTTTGCTCATTGTTCCTTTTGCCAAACCCGCCATGAGTTCGGGGGTACTATTACCCTCGACGATAGCAGCGAGCATTGCTCTTCCTGATACACCCATGACATCACTGGCAACCGAGGCAAGTTTAATGTTGGCAGCTTCAAGTACTTTTTGCACTCGGTTGACCAAGTTCACTCGTTCTCGAATAAAGTTGCTGCGATGACGGGTTAAGTCGCGCAAATCTCTTTGCTCTACTGGTGGGATAAAGCTAGGGCGTAACAATCCATGCTGTAGTAGTTCGGCTATCCATTGTGAGTCTTTGATATCTGTTTTGCGTCCTGGCACCGCTTTTATATGACGGGCATTCACTAACATAACTTCAAAGTTTCCTTCCAAAATGTTGAATACTGGTCGCCAGTATTCTCCGGTACTCTCCATTGCTACGTGACTGCAATTGTGACTTGTTAACCAGTCAGAAAGATTTAACAAGTCTTTAGTCATCGTGCCAAATGTCCGAATCTGCTTCTGCCATTGTCCCGATTCTTTTGGGGTGATGACACAAGCTACTACCGTCTTCTTATGTACATCTAAGCCAGCGCAATGGGTATAGACTACCTGCATATTCCTTCCTTGACTTACTACAGCCAGTCAAATTGATAGGGGGCTAGCACTTGGATACCTCTCTCGTTAGATTCTGACTTGCGTGCTTACTGCAACTGCTGTGAGTTGAGTAGCGACAATTGGCTATGCCTCTGGGTATCCGGGTTCGACTGCCTTTCAGGCTAAAGATGCTCTATTGAGGGAACAACCTATGAATGTGCCAACCTTGACTGGAAGTTACCACATTTTCATGTATGGCTGTGAAATTTTTTCATCAGGACTGCCTTCTTCAATTAGTTCACCAATAGGACTGGGGACTAGTATTTTTACTCAGCACTAATTCTCTTCATCAAAGTACTCTGCAAGCAAAATCGGAGCGCAAATTCGGTGAAACTTAACCGGAGAATCTTTCAATTCATGTAGCATATTTTTTAGCTGCATGAGTGCCAGGGGTGAAGGTTGGGTCCGGTTATTCTCCCACCGGGCGATCATTGGCACAGCAACTTTTAATTGCATAGCAAATTGGGCTTGGGTCAATCCCAAGAGTTGACGCAGTTGGTGGACAAAGATGCCAATGTCGGTACGCGGTTCGGTTGGCGTGCGAGGTGTGGTGGTGATCAATCTACCTTCTATGATCGATTAGCGATCAGTTAATACCTTATCTATCAAAAAGCATTAGGTGAGGAGCAAGCATCTACCGCTTGAAGTAGATTTAACACCCTGAGCGAGGGGTACTTAAATTTTTTGAGAATCATTTACGGTGACAAATTAAATAGTATCGAGACAAATTCCTGTCATCAAGCTAACGCTTACTTACTTGAGTTTTGCAACAATTTGTATTGGTATAACCTGTAAGTTCTCTGCGCTAGTTCTAAGCTGAACGCTAGAGAGTTCAGCCTTCACATCCTCGATGACATTACGACAAATAAAAAGTCATTGTACATATTGTCTGTGTACTGTAACGGTATACCATCTAAATGCAAACACAAAATAAGATACAATCTTCACCTATACTAGATGTAATGATGCCAAAAATGGATGGATTTGAAGTTGTTTGTTGCCTTAAAGAATCGACTAAATTTCAAATTATTCCAATTTTGCTAGTGACAGGTTTTGATGAAGATGATGCTGATAAAGCTCTTGATATAAAGATAGATGGGTTCATCAAAATGCCAGGGTAAGCGCATATAAAATCGTAGCTAAAGATACAGAATATTTAACCAAGAGATGGAGAGAGAATCAAATTTGAGTATTAAATATGTTAAGTAGTACGCTAATAAGTAAAGCGTCTATTTTAGATTAGGGTCAGTACTATGGCATCGGGTTTCAACTCTTCTAAGAATCCACCTGCTCTCAAATCAA
>NZ_JACJTR010000058.1 GCF_014698795.1 Nostoc sp. FACHB-892 | reverse complement strand
CTAGCATAATGTTTGACTGTACTAACAGAGAGAAACATTTCTCTGGCAATCTGTTCAAAAACTAACCCCTGCGCCAGTAATCGCAGGACTTGTATTTGTCGCTCGGTGGGAGAGTCAAGCAAGTTTTTCTCAACGAAGTTAGGGTCAATATATCTGTTTTGATAAAGGGTTTCTAATAATTTTTTAGCCAGCTTAGGGTCAAGTAGACATTCATTAAAGTAAGCTCTCTTGATGGCTAGTTCAATCAATTCTATATCAGCCGTCTTGAGCATATAAGAATCAGCACCATGACGGAAAGCTGAGTTAATAAAGTCGGAATGAGTCTGATTAGTAAAAATCACCACTTTACTATTAGTTTTCCTTTTGATTGAGCGAGTCAGTTCTAAACCACTCATATCGGGTAAGAGTAAATCAACTAACACAACATCAGGATTGGTCTGTTCAATTAACTTAAACCCTAGTTTTCCACTGGTAGCATCACCAGTTACTTCTATATCAGGAAATTGTGAAATAGCACCTTTGATGCCTAAGAGAGTGAATATTTCTGGTTCAACAATTACTATTTTCAGCATGATTTGATTAATCCTCTAATAATAAATGGCTGTTTATTGGCGGACTTATTATTGATGCTTCTGCCGTGGGTGTCCGTGCTGCCGTAGCAGTGCCGTAGGCTACGACCTATACAGGGCATGGATTGCCGTGATTGATGCCGTATGCCGTGGACACTCAGAAAAGCCAGTAAGACATCCCTTTTTATGACCACGGCATTACGGCAATCCGTTTACCAATTAGGCAGAGAGTAGCTATCATTCCCATCAGAATTTACCTTCTCAGTCTTAACTAATTCAGCTAAACCATCAATTAATTCTGATTCTGAATAACCAGATAACCTGTCTGCTTTCTTCAAATCGCGTAATGTTTTTGGGGTTTTAGTCTTGACATTCTGGAAGTATTCATAAATCTTGTTAGCCACCTCAGATAATGGCTTTGGATGTACATTGTGAGCAGCATTTAAATTAAATTCCAGGTCAAATACTCTATCTAGATATTCCTGCTCCGAAGCAATCGAGTTAACTTTATTAGATAAAAGGGGCATTAATGCCACGACAAAACCACCAACAGAAGCAATCATCACTGGACGGAGGTTTTGATAGGAGACTGTTTTAATATCCAAGTATTTAGATTTAATTTGCTCCCGCTCAAGCTTACCTGGAATAATGTCACCTCTATTTAAAATCAACTCCAATACCCCATAAGATTCTTGCTCCCTTCCGTTCTTGATATACCTGTTACCTAACAGCAGTAAGTTAAGGCACATACGAGTTTGAGCATCCATCTTTTCAATACCCAAAGCTGCCAGATTAAAAGACTGTAGCGAGGCAATAAACTTAGTATTAAACTCTCGACCAATCAGTAAAACCTCAAGTAATTTACCCCCATAATTCCAGTCGGAGTAATGCTTACTTAATTGGTCAGCAATCACTAACCAGTCATCCAAAATTAGAATCAATGGCGGTAAGGATTCGCGCTTTGATTCTGGTAGTTGCTTACGCTTTTTGTACGAGGTGTAAAAGTTGTCAATTACCTCTTTTGCTAGGTCTGGGTTTTCCCCGTCAAAGACAATTACTCTTTCTTTCTCTCGTAAACCGCAGAAACTATCATTCTTAGCACTAATTACCCAGATGTCCGCCCCTGGGGAATCAGCCAAAATCCGCCCAATTAAGTAATTGAGGGTTACTGATTTACCGCTTCCCGGCGCGGCAACTAAAGCAGTGGAACTATCTGCTCTGGCTAGGGCTTGCAAAGTATTCAGGGCAAGAGCTTCTGATGGGTCAAGGCTAATTGCAGTATTTTGTTGTAATGTCTGCTGTTCTTCCCCAGTTACTTTATCGTCACCCCTGGCGATATCCTGCATTGATTGCCCTGGTAATGCTGCGGCTGGCTGCCCAGTTACCTGTTGCAGTTGCACCCGTGCTTCTGCCTCTGCCCTCAAACGTACCTGCTCTTGAAAGATGGCTAACTCTTGCGGTGTCATTTTTGACAACTGCGCTTCTCTTACCCGTCTATTCTCCGTCCATTGGTGAAACTCGTAATCTAGTTGTGCGCTATATGCTTCCTTATGGAGCTTTAACCCTGACCAAAGTTTAGAAATTAACCAGTTGGTACGAATTTCTTCCCTAACTGAGGGCATTAGTTGTAGCAATCGCCATTCCCTAGCTTTGGATAAAGCGAAAGCGCTACCAGTTGCCACAACGGAGGCTAGACCCCAAAGCGGTTTATCAGGGTTGCTTGGTGGAATAATTCTTAATCTCGTTGCTTTGGTAGGCAGGAAGTTATCACGTTGAAACTCTGGGTTAGCTGGTGCATAAGAAGAGGCATAAAACTCCGACTCTGGCATTATGTAACGCTTGTTGGGAGTGCAGTACCTTTGACGGTTAACCGGCTTGGTGAGCTTAGAGGGGATAAAACAATACTCAACCAAACTAATCTGAGTGCCTGTGAATGACTTTGCCCCACAAATTAACCCGATGGTTGCAAGCACCCCCACAGTGATATTGTTGGCTGTCCCTGAACTTCTATATGACTCGAACTGCTTACGTTTCATTGGTTTGCCCCCTTTAGCACTGCTGCCAATAGCAACAACCCCACTGCACCTAATCCCATCAACAGCCAGGGAGTTTCAGTTTGGGGAGTTGGTTTGACTTCGTAGTTTCTAACTTCCTCGTAAAACCTTGTCTTACCTATCTTGGCCGCCTCCCTTACAACCCGATATTCGTCAAAAGCTATCCACAGCGCCGCCCCTACACTTGCAGTTTGGACAGTTGCCACCATGAACTCTTTGCCAATGTGGATTTGTCCGTCGTATTGAATTTTGGTGAGAGTGTTGGCGAAGAATAACCCCAGTACAATGCTGCCGAGTGTCCCAGAAGCGATCGCGCCAATTCCTAAAGAAGTTAGTAGGCTGACTCCAGTGTTAGCGGTGAATACGCCCAAAAATGTCTTGAGTGCTTTGTTGAGGAGTTGTTTGTTACTGAAAACATCTCTAATTGACTGTTCTAGCCTTTCACCGTCTTCGCTCTCTGGGGTCGGTTTTTCTGAAGTAGTTTCACCCCACATTAACGGTGTGGACTGTTCACTGGTATTTTGGAACTGCGATAATAGGGAATCAATTTCATTCATGTTTACCTCGCGTGGGTGAAACAGAAAAAGCCAGAGTTTTCCGTCACTGCTGGCTTTTAGCTAACTATGGTTAAATGCCCATGAAGTTGCGGAACCACTGCCCCACACGACTAATTCCAGCAGTGCGTGAGTAATTGGGCTTGGGTATGCGGTCGGTCTTCGCTTCACTACCGTTTGTCCACAGTGCGCTAGTTACCGCAGTTTCATAAGCGCGATCTGCTGCGTCTTGTGTCTCAGGCAGCTTGTTAGAAGCTTTAATTAAATCAGCCTCATATTTTGCGATCGCCATAAGGTCTGCTGTGGCCCCAGATATCTGAATCAAGGATGAGCGTTGAGCGTGACGGGTTGCCTCCGCAGTAGTGGCGTTGACGTGTTCTGCCTGCATCTCGGACATCTCATTTTTGAAACGCTGCTCTCCTGTCTTACTGCTGTTGATAGCTTTCAGGGTTTGCGTACCGTGTTTTTGGGTCAATTGCACCAGTTCGGCATAGGCTTGGTTTACATCGCCTGTGGTTTCAATAATCTTCCGATATGCCTCCAAAGCTTTAGGCAGATTAGCCTTAGCTGTGTCAGACAGTCGCGCCATGTCTGCAATTTTGGTGATTACCGTTTGGTCGCCAAGGAGGGCTTTGTTGAACTCCTCAGCCGACACATCAAACAGTCTCCCCATTGCTCCTAAAGTACCGGGGGCATTATTGGGAATATGGTTTTTGAGTTTTGCTGCTCCAAAATTACGTGCCATTTAATCTCCTAATAAGGGATGTAGTCATAGTCGATATTGCTGGATGATTGGGGCAACTTATCCCAGTAACCCATCTCTGAAAATCGGCTATAAATTCTCGTTGCTAATTGCCTTATGGGGTCGTCAAAATCATCAGAAATTAAATCAAATTGCTTAGAGCCAAATGCCAAAGTATTTGCAATATCAGGGTCAATACCATTACCCAAGAATTGACCAAATGCAGCAGAGTATGGATGGTCATCGATGGTTGAATGAGTTGCTAAGAATTCCGTTCCTGTGAAAGGTGGATAATCTTCACTCTCGAATATTGGCGTGGAGAGTGCCTCAATATCTGCCGAAATCATTGCTGACCATTGTTCAGGATTTTCCGCTTTGAATTGCTGCTTTCTTAGGGCGGAGTCGGTCAGGGGTGAACGTCCCCAATCGTTGGGATTTTTGTAATCAAGTGTCATTTGTTAGAATCCTTGTGTACTTTCGTTTTTGCGGCGAGAGATACGTCCCGGAGTGGGGCGATTGCAATGATTGGTCGTCGGTGCAATCGCTTCATCATCAGTTTTCACAAAACTCAACAAGTTCAAAAACCTCCTTCTGCACTTGGGTTTGGCTTAATTCTTTTCGTTTGCCTTTGGAGTCATTGAAAATGAAAGGTGCATTGACTCGACAATTAGACCGATGACTGTAGCGGAGTTGTTGACCTCGAAATTCATACAAATGATTACGTTGCAAAGTTGTCGTTTCTAACATAAGTTCCTCAAACTTGGGAATAGAACTCGATATTTAGGATTGCTTCGTGAATCTCCATCAAAGCTTGCACAGCATCACCCAGACGCAGGTCATTCGATGTACTGAACTTTTCGGACGCTTCAATTTGTTTGTAATTGGGAGATGCTTGCACAAACCTTAGAGTCTGTTCGCAACCCAGGATGATGGTCATGATTTCGGTTGTTGTTAGTGATGGTTGTGTCTTTTGGGTGTGTTGGTGGCTCATAACTTCTTTCCTTTCCTTTGGGTTTTGATTGGTGCGGTTGGTGCTTCTGGTTGACTCGGCTTTTGAAGTACATAGCTGATGGCTCCTGCACCTCCCACAACTGCGGCGATGGTGAACATATTGTTTCTGCCAAGCTGCTGCACTCCGAAATAGCCAAGGGCTAGAAAGCTAAGAGCAGCAACAGAGAATCCAAGTGTTTTGTATTTCATTACTTAAAAGCTCCCCATTGGAGCAAATTTCTTAGCTTGTGGTGATGGTTGAGGTTTGATAGATGGTGGCTGATTTGGGACTTGTGTAGGCGTTTGAGCTACTAGAGATGACTGTATAGGTAGTTGGTGTGAGTGCTTTAAGCAGTTAACCAAACAATCACCGTAATTAACTAGCAGCAGGGTAAACAGTTGAGAGAGGTTATCGATTCCAGTCGCTTCTAAGATTTCTTCGGCTTTGGGCTTGTACTTGGGATTAAGAACAATTCTTGTTTGCGTCATTGGCATTACTCCTGATAAGCCATTGCAATGATGTTGAATAACTGCGGCGATGGGGCAATCTTAAAGCGATCTCCAGAAGTTGCACAGATAGGGGCGGCGATATCTGCACTCCCGCCTACAATCAAGACTTCTCCCAACTCTGGTAGGTGTTGCGCCCACTTTGAGCGAATTTCTCTCCGGGCAGACTCTACCCACTGGTCACAGGCTTTTTCAAAGATGGAGGAGAAATCAAGCTTGTCTGTCCCGTAGAGGCAATCACCTCGTGCGATCGCGTCCATGATGCCCTGTAAACTAGGGCTGTAATCGAGAGAGTACACCTCTTTCATCTCTACCGCTACTTGCTGGGCGAGTGCCTTGGTTCCGGGTAGAATCACCTCCGCATCATGGATCATGGTTCCGTTGGGCGTGTAAATTCTGGCTATAGCCGTGCCGCCTCCTAAATCCCAAATCGCGTTTTTCGCCTCTGGGAAGCTGAAAAAACCTTGATTTAAAGCGTAGTGGAATGCTGGCTCAGTCTCATCAACAGGGACGACTTCACCCACGGTATAGGTGATGTATTCACCATTGCGTTTAAATTCTTTGGTCAATGGGTGGTTAGCAATTCGCTTTACTGCGGCTACATCGTCATCGTTGAGAGTATTCGGCAGTGCCACAATCATCTGCTGGATGTGTACGGTTGTTTGTCCGGGATTGGGCTGGATTGCAGAAAGTGCCAGGATGGATGCCAATTGGCATTTATCTGTTTGGAAGGTCGGCTCACCACCTAGTTCTTGAGCTAATCGCCCAATTACAAAGCGTTTACCATCAACTTCAATTAATACTGACTGGTCATCGGGCTTGAGCCGCTTCCACTGATATTCACTGACTTCTTTTACAACACTGAGCAAACATTGCACAAGGTTGTTGGGGTCAATCCATTTCACAAAACGGTTGCCGCCATCGAAAACTACTCGCGGTCTTACCTGTCCGTGCTGTGGACTTACTTTCCCGTTACTCGGCGGATATGATAAGCCGTAAACTGGCTGGGTATATGCGTAATTCATGGTTCAGATTTTAGGGTTAATTCTTTGATTGATAAGCGTTTGCGGTCATTTTTAGGCGGCTACTAAGTCCTACAACCTATTTATCCTTGGTGTGGCTTTTCACGCGCTTCATCGTCCGTTTTGCGCTCATGTCTATTAAGTTAACACAGTAATGGCTATAGTGGCTATAAAGACACTATAGCCATTACTTATACAAAAGTGGCTTTACAGCAATAAAATGCTATATAGCCACTACTGCTTTCATTTGGTGGCTGTAGTGGCTATACTGTGCATAGGTTTCTATGAGTGACCAAGAAAAGAAAATGGTACAAGTCCGCATAATTGTGCCAGAAAATTACCGACGGCTGTTTAAAGCGTATTGCACAGAGATAGGTACAGATATGAGTAAAAGGATTACTGAGTATATAGAACAAGAATTAATTAAGGCAGGCAAACTAAAAGATGATTAGCATCACTGAAGTTTACCGTTTATATTTCACGGCAAGACGCACAAAACCTTATTGTTTTCCGCGCACAGGGTAAAAACTCATGTTTGTATAGATACACTGTGCAAAAAGCACAAAAAAAAGGGTAGTCCCCACCTACTTTAGGGTACGCCACCTCCTACTAGAGCTATGCCATACCAAGACGATTGTCAGTCGTCGCCAAAGCGGTCAGTCCTACCGCAACATCATTATTCATTAATTTCTATAGCTCTAGCGTAACAGTGGCGTGCCTGAAAACGGAAGGGATTACTCAATCTTTATCGAAAGTAATCACTAAATTCAGGAGCCACAAATGAATACGGTAAAAATTGAGAATGCGCCCGGACTCTCACATCATGGCGCACTACTGAATAATTCAGATCCCCTTATTATAGCACAGTCAGCTACAGGGGAGCAAGAGTTAGCAGCACGCAATACCAAAACTGCCAGTGTAGAAAATAAACGCCTGTTCGATACACCAAAAAAAACTAATGCCTCAAGAACTCAACAGGCATTTGAAAAATTCGACATCCGAAATTTTCAAGACCAACTAGAACCGTCCAAAGTTAAAAATAAGTTTATTTGTCCAGTTTGTGGCGGGAATGACTTATCTATTGTCCCAGAAACCGGGAAGTACAGATGCTTCAATAATTGTGAGTGTAAGGACATCAGAGAGGCGATTAAACCCTGGGCTGAAGTGGTGGCAGAAAAGGCAGGGGCTAATTACACTCCATCCCTAAACCGTTTGGCAGCAAAGCCCAAGAGAATCTTGCCCAAAAGTGCGCCAATTCCAGATGGTGAATTAGCACTGGTGATGTTGACCCAAGCGGCGACTGACATACCCCAAACTCAAAACATAACTTGCAAGCTCCCAAAGGGAATACCAGGGAATGCAACACAAACAATCTATCCTTACTCACAAAGCCAATGGGTAATTCGCTATGAATGGGCGGATTATATCAAAGAGAAGGGAAAAGATAAATCCTTCCGCCAATGGCACAGGCTCCCGGACGGCACACCAGAGATGAGAAAAGGGGATGAACCCTGGAAAGCTTACCGCATTGATGAAGCGATCGCCGCCGCTAAATCTGTGGCAGGAACCCCGGCACTACTCCAGCATGAGGGTGAGGGATGCGTAGAAGTTGGTCGCTCGCATGGTTTTGCTGGGATTACGTTTCAGGGCAGTGGATGGGACAAAAAAACCATCACCCCAGAATACCAACTCCTGAAAGATTCAGGCATAGGATTAATCATTTTTCTGCACGATGCCGATGACACTGGCTTAAAGAAACTCCAAACCTGCCAGGACTGTGCAGCCGAGGTGGGAATCGCATTGATCGGAATTAACCCCCATGATATCTGCCCTGGCTTACCATATAAGTCATCAGATATTAAAGAAATTTTGGGGCAGATGGAAGTACCAGAGTTTATCCGTAGGCTAGAGCAGGAGATCCACGCGGCCGTGGCAGAGCGATGCCTACAGCAAGCTGCGCTAACGCAACAGGCAGAGGTAAATGTCATTGATAGTGATGACCAAAATCCGGTTATAGCCTTTACCCAGCAAGCTTTTCAAGCTCTCTACGGCGATAAGAACTGGATTTGTGCTGCTGATAAGCTTTACTACCACACTGGCAATCACTATAAACACTCTCCAGATTCCGCAGAACGTAAAAGAATCTACGACTTTTGCAATTCTTTTGTGGTCGAGAACGAGCAGGGTAAAAAAACTTGTCCTTATGCTTCGCCCAGTTCAGTCAAAAAGGTTTTGGAATGGGTAAAAATGGGGACAGAAATTGATCCAGAACTAATCAATCCTCCTGGCGTAAATTGCACTAATGGGATAGTCAGGGTTGAGTGGGAAGGCAGGGATTTTACAATAAGATTAGACCCGCATACGCCCCAGGACTACTTCATTTATGAACCGTTAATTGAATATGACCCGTCGGCTGACGATACATATTGTGAGCAACTTTTAGCTTGTTTAGACAAGCCACAGCAAGAAATATTTCTTAGAAATGTTGCTGCATCACTTGACCTTCAAAATGTTAGGAAATTTAGAGGGAGAGAGGTAAAAGCAATGTTTGCAATTGGTCTTGGTTCTAATGGTAAAGATGCTCTGCGCGAATGTGTATCAACCATTTATGGGAAAAACGGATTAACTTCTGTTTCTTTGGGTGACTTTCAATCTTATGACGAAGGTAGAAAATTCGGACTAGCCCCACTTATATATAGTCGAGTTAACTGGGCTTCTGAAAACCCACAAACATCTAGGATTGATAGACTTCAAAGTTTAAAATTATTTGTCACTGGAGATACACTGCATTGCGAACAGAAAGGGAAAGACCATATAGAATTTTCTTCTGACGCAATAGGTATTTTCAACCTGAACGAGACTCCCGCTTTTCAAGGCGTAATACAAGCAATCAAAGATAGGATTGCAATTTTAGAATTCAAAAAAACCTTTGTAGATAATCCTTCGCCAAATAATCCAAACGAGATAAAAGGAGACCCCCGATTCCGCTATGACCCAGAGTTTATCAGAACGAAATTAGCCCCCGCATTCCTAAATAGAATGCTAAAAGCTCTCAACAACCTCATAGAGTCAGGGATTGATTACGAATGTACAACCGACGCTTTCCGCAACCTTCAGAGAGAAAATAACCACCTATTTGATTTCATTGAAGACGAAAAACTCGGTTACGTCGAAGGCGGCGAGATGTCGGCAAGCGCTTTGTGGATGCTCCTAGAGAATTGGTACAAGCAAAACGGCACATTAACTATAGATGACAACAATCGTAGGACATGGATCGACCAAGTTCGCCCCAGCGACAAAAACGTGAAGGGCATCAACCAAATCATCGCTCGAATCGCTCAACTCTTCCCCAAAGCAGTTAAAGGGTCTAGGTACTGTGATGTTCGCAAAAAACAGATTCCAATACTGAAAGGCATCGGGATTTTGTCAGTTACCCGCCCCACTTTCGAGTCAACCCGCCCCATACCCGCCCCACTACCCGCCCCAGAAACCCAGTCACAGCAAGCAACCCGCCCCACCCGCCCCAGTTTTTCTAATTTTGGAAAAAACATTGAAGAGGAAGAAATAAAAATTGAATTGCTTTCTCCGACAATGGAAAAAGAGGAATATGTAACCCCAACTGGGGCGGGTGAGGCGGAAGTCTTGCAGGATAAGGAAAATTGGGGCGGGAACTGGGGCGAAACTGGGGCGGTTAGCTCCCAAAGTGGGGCGGGTAGCTCCCAAAGTGGGGCGGAACCCTTACCTGACTTGGAAAACTCATGCGTCACTGGTGCGTCAGAGCTAGAAAGTGGTGCGGGTGAATCCGAGTCGGTGCGATCTTCCGAAGATTCCAAGGTTTTAGCTTCTCTTGCGATCGCTTGTATCTTGGAATCCCCTAATCCAAGTTGGGAGGTGATTAAGGATATTTTGAGTGAAATGGAAATTCTTTCTTACTCGGAACTGCACGGGTTTTTGACCTTGGGTGAATTCGCGCAACTTGAGATGCTAGTACCAGCCGCCGAGAGAGAGGTTCACTTTGGCTCATAAAAATGGGTGGTCACTGCCACCCGTTAGCTTACTGTTTTATAAAAAAACTACTTAAGGGTATCCGCCGTTCGCTATATTTACCCCAACAAACGGAATTGTTTGTTGGGAACTCGGTTAAAGTGCGATCGCTTAGTGGTGCTGTCAAGTTTGCAGGTGAGATGACCAGCTATGACAAAACACATGGGACTATTACTGTGGTGACTGAGGAAGGCAACCGAGATGTCTACCTTAGAGAAGTATTTGTAATTGGTTGAGTTAGGTTTTGTTGCTTCTTAAAAAGTGCGATGGCGTAACCGCCCGCTCTCTTGCGATCACTATTTGGGCTAATCTTGGTCTGGATGCTTTACTGTGCGCCAGTTTAACCCCAATGTCGCAGCAGACTGTGTTAAAACCTGCCCCACGTAGCAACTGCATTTTTGGTTGAGGTGGCGAGGTGATCTCTAAGGCATAGCTCAAAGACGGCAGATAAATTCGGCATCCCTACTAGAAGTTTTCATCCGTCCGGTGTTATGAAGTGTTGTGCTGATTGACTTCAGGGCTATCAAAAAAACTTTTTTAGACTTGCCTGTTACGAAATGATAGTCGTCTGCGACATACCTAATAGAACCTTTTTTTGATGCAAGGAAAGCATGAATGGATTTTCTCTCGTCGTGTCAGCCTTACAACCAATACTTATCAGAACTCATTTTGAGGTCAGATGAAGAGTTAGCTCAGAAGGCACTGCATAGTTCAGAGGCTTTTGCAGAACTCTACCGACGCAATCTCAAAGCCGTTTACAGCTATCAGTTAGCGAGAGTAGGTAACGTGCATGATGCTCAAGATTTAACTACCCAAACATTCCTAGCAGCCCAAGAAGGAATCTCTAGTTTTCGAGGACAAGGTAAATTCGCGGCTTGGCTGATGGCAATTGCCCGTCGAAAATCAGCAGATTATTTTCGTGGTAAGCGTTCAACATTACCATTGGAGAAGGCTTCTCAAGTTGCGGACAGTTCAATTACACCAGAAGAATTCGTCAATCAGCAATTTTCCTTAGAACAGGTTGCTCAAGCCCTGAGACGACTTAGCCCTGAGCGAGCAGAAGCCATTGCCCTGAAAATATTTGCAGGACTGAGTGTAGCCGAAACAGCACAAGTCATGGGAAAAAGTGAAGCTGCTGTCAAAATGCTGGGTTGCCGTGCTTTAAAAGACCTCCGTAAGTATTTAGCCACAACTTGTGAGTGAAGATCATGAATTTTAAATCTGATAAACCTACTGATTTATCTGAGTTAGATATTGAATTACTTTCTCATCTAACTGACCTTGCAACAGAGATTGAGCCAGACCCAATTTTTCAAGTTCAACTCGAAACCAAGCTATTGCAAGCGCATCAATCTGCATTAAAAAAAGCAAATCCAATTAAGATTTCGTTTAGACGATGGAATCGTCACCTTCCTTTAATTGCTGGTGTCTCACTTGCAATTACTGTTATTTTGGGTCTTCCTACTATCACATCAGGACGGCTGCCTCAATGGATTGCATTACTGCTAAACTCAACAGTTGATACACGAGCAAATGCACAGACTATTGCCCAATTAATTGAAACAGGAAAAATTACCCTCCAGGCAGACGCTCAAGAATACAATGAGGACACTCAAGAAGTAAGAGCGATTGGTAACGCTACTTTTGTCTATTCAGAAGCTCAAATTCAAGGGAGCGCTGATCAAATTCGATTTGTACCAACAGGACGGCAGGTTATTCTGTCTGGTAATGTTCAAATTTTGCAGAAGGGAGAGCAATTACGAGGCAAGGAAGCAATTTGTTATCTCGCTCAACAGCAGTGTACTTTAAGTCAAGATTAATCTATTTTTGAATGTTGAATGATTATATAGAGCCTGAAATCTCCTTGCATTGACTGCCTTGTATCATTCCCGTTAAAGACTCAATTCATCTTCCTGCTGTTGCTGTTGCTGCTGTTGCCTTAACTGTCGCCCATAATCAAGTAGCTGCTGATTCCAATCACTGGCTTTAGATTTTTTGATTTGGGACTGTGGCATTAGTTCTAATACACGCTGTGCTGCCGCATCAGCGCTTTTATCGTTACCAAACGCCACCAGTATATTAGGAACTTTCTGCAATCGCTCAAGTGGTAAGCTCTTGATGTCATCAATAGCCATATAGACTGTTCGTTCGGGTGGAACATCGCCCCTCTTCAGATATTCCAGCATGGCTCTTGAAATAGCATCGATGGGGGACTTACATAGAATCGCTGTTGAGGTAAAATCATTAGCCTTACCCCCCAAGTGGAAGTAAAACCAGCAAGAGCGGCGTTTGGTTCCTTTCTCGTATCCTTTAAAAGTGTTGTTCTCTCCCCTAGTTCCTCTTAGGAATGCACCGTTACGTTGACCATCAAGATTTCGCATGACGAACACAGCATTTTGTTGCTGATCAGCGTAAACTAGCCCCTGGTTATGAAGCATTTGTACACAGTCAGAGCGGATGCCCCGAAATTGAGTGAGGTAATATTCAACGGCAGACCAGTTAGCTTTATCTTCAACGGGTGGGGTGAATTGGGGACGGGGTTCAGTCTGGATAATGTCAGCCGCCCTGTTCTTAACGTGAGCTAGAGCTGCACGTTCTACTCCAGCTGACCCGAATCGCTCATCTAACCAGACAACCGCCTGCCGGAAATTGCAATTGTTAACGTGCATCACCAAGTCAATCGCACCCCCTGATCCCTTTTGTTGATCGGGGGCAAAGTCGTAGAATTTGGGCCCATCTATATTAATGATGTGTCCGTGACCCCGCCACCGCTCACGCTCGTAATTTAGCCCCAGTTCCCAAGCGACATCCTCTAAAGCCAAGTCGCGCAGTTGTTGAGTTTGCTGCTGCCAAAAAGCTACTTGTGCCTCTAATTCCTTGATGCGTCTGTCAAAGAGTTCATTTTCAACAGCCAAAGTTTTGGCGGTGGCTTCCATCTGTTGTTTTTTGGCTTGCGCCCTATCCCGGTCAGCTGCTTTGGCTTGCAGTTGCAACTGGGTGAGGCTGCTATCTGGTTCTATGCCAGCATTAACAATGCTGTAAAAGTCCTTGATTTCCTGGTGTTGCGCCCTACTACCCTTAATGCCACGTTCTAACCCCAGATGTTCTGTAGCCTCAGAGTAGGAATCTTGAAACTGCCTCATCTTCAAGCGACCGTCGAAGAAGTGCTTGGCCCTCAATTGCCCTTTCTCATCGAGGGGGACAAAATAAGCGTGAATATGGGGTGTCGCTTCATCTAAATGTAATTCTGCCCTGACAATGCGTGAGCCGTATCTCGAATCTAACCATTGTTTGGATGCAGAAAGCCAGGAGTCAACTTTGTCCTGCTCATAGTAACCCGCTTGTGTTGGGCAGTTGGGACGGAAATATTCGGGGCTGGCAGTCAACAAAATCTCAGTGCAGTAAACCGCATCGGGGCGAATCTTCCGTTTCTGCTCCCCTATCTTTTCCATCACCAACTGATCTAATGAAAGTGTTGGGTTGTTAGTGCCAATGAATCTGATATTTTGTTTATCTGAATCAGCGTTGGGTGTTTCTCGCTGACGAGCGGTGTGTGCTTCACTGCCTGCCAAGTTACTGCGCTTGAGCTTTTTAATCCTTGCAATAGCGTAAGCCATGCCACTTTTTGAGTGATTGAGTGCAATTGCGTCGCAGACCCCACGGAACCTTTTTGTTTCGACCGTTAGGGAGAAATGGCGCAAGCCACCCGTTAGGGCAAAAAGGTGTAGTGGGTACACAATTATCTTAGCCACCGAGCGCGAAAGAAAGGCGGTCACAAAACCCCCTCTGCTGCTAAAAAGCCTGCTCTGTAGGGTTTTTAGCTCTCTTGGGCGCATTTAGGGGTTCTAGTAATTCTTTTTCCCTATACACCACAATAACACTCAATAAACACACTATTAGGGGGAAATCTCATGTAAGGAACAAGACATTTTTTTGTCGAAAAACACCGCATTCATACACAATATAACCGCTATTATCATTAATAAAGCCACATTTATACTCATCTCAAATATTGATTTGTTTTTATACTAAAAATACTTTTCGTACTGAGTGAGGTCAAGATATGAGTCAACAGCAAAATTCCTATGTTGAGTTACCCAGAATAAAACGCAAGAGTAATTCATGGGAGGGGAAGGTGATTGATTATTTATTGAACCATCCTTCTAATAGATCAGCGACTGAATTTTCAATCGAGGCGATAACAGCTTTTTGGTTGGCGGAAGCTTTGGAGGGTCAAGTCAATCAGGCGGAATTACAGAAAGCTTGTTGGTCAGCAATTGAGAAATTAGAAGCGAAACTTGCCACAATTAGAAGAATAGGTGGAATAGAAAAATTACTTCCAGACTACACAACAGTTCTAAGTCCTTCTGAAAAAACTGTAAATCCCACTACAAAGACTAATGAGAACTCCAGGGAGTTCTCAAATGACTTGCACCTGTCCACTGATGATGATGAGGATGAGGATGATGAGGATGATGTTGATTGGATAGTAGATATAAAACCTTCGGAGGAAATGAAACAGATAAGCAGACTGTTTGGTATTGAGTAGTAGTTGAAAAAAGTACATTAACTAAAGAAAAATCATCTCCTGTTAGGTGTCCTGGGTTAAGTTAATGAAAGAATTTTTGAAACACAATTGCAACACAAACGTATTATACATTCTCAATAATTTTAGAGTTATTGAGAATGAGCCAGTTTGATAAAAATGGCTAAAGGGTAGTTGGTGTATGTATTAGACACCAATTTTTCAAAAAAGCGATGTGCAAAATAGCAGACATTTTGTAGTGAATAGTCAAAGTTCCTTAACAGCTATAACAGTTAGAAGCGTGTATAAGCTGTGCAAAATAGCAGACATTTTGTATATAAATAGGGGTTTTAGGTGCAAAATGTCTGCTAATTGTAACTGTGATTAATCAGACAATTTCACTACTTAAAACAAGTTTCATCTCTATTGACAAGCGTGGAGATTGTAAAAGGAACAATTTCTATTCAGGTATGAAGAAAAAAATCGGATGTTAAGTGGGCTGGCTTAAGTTAATGAAAGAATTATTGAAGTACAAGTGCAACACCAGTGTATTATGTGTTCTCAATAATTTTGAAGTTATTGAGAATAAAACAAGCGATTAAAATTTGCTCTAAGTCATAGTCAGTAAGCATTACGCCAGAATTTTTCTCTAATTATCTTATGCTCGACTGGTAGCAGTAGAGCTACTGTATAGCTACCAGTTGGGGAATCATCAAATTTTCAACAACTCGCTTTTTTACTACTCAACTGGTAGCTGTGTGTCACCAGTTGAGCTACCCAACAGCTACCACTTGGGCAAGGTATTTAGAACTACTATTTAAATACTGGTAAACTACATAAAACCTATGTAATAAGTGGTGTTTACAGCAAGCTTTGGTATAACTCACAAGTGGAGTGCAGTTGTGATACTACAAAAGTAGTTATTGAGTATTATTAGTTGACGTTGATTCAAAGTTTTTTTAGTTTTGGTTCAAAAAAACTGGCCAAACTTTTTGGCGTACTGTGCGGAAGTTTTGGTCAGGAATTTTTGGGGGAGAAATTAGGGCGGTAAATTAAGTTTTTGGGGTCTAAATCCTTATATTTACCTTATGTTTACCTTGTAAATACCTTGGAGATGCCATTGCAGTACCTTATTTTTGGCAAAAAAGAAGGATTTTGTAAAAATCGGTAATTTTCAGAGTTGAAGGTGCAAATAAATCCTTATATTTGCCATTGGAATACCATTGAAATGCCATTAATTTACCTTACAAATGCCATTTTTCAAAAAATCCTTGTAAATACCTTATAAATGCCTTTTAGTTAATTAATGCTTAGGGTGCGAACTTTTTCGTCAGTCAAAAAAATTAGTATCATCTGGAGACGAACTCTCTACCATGTACCTGAGAGTGCGATGCCATTCCATCAAGCCTGATAATATCAAGAGCGAAGAAAATGAAATTGATGATGAGCCAGGGGTAAGCTATGGAAGCCAAAAGCGAAGTGACAATAAAATTTAGTGGGGAACTACCAACAGCTACACCAGCCGAGAACAAGAAAGTTGCAATCGAGTTGACTGATCAGAACGGCATAGTCTTCACTGCTCAAGTTAATGCAAAAAGCTGGCGGAAGGCTGAAACTAGCGCCTCAGAATTTGCAGACTGGGCTGGGGCTGTATCGGGAAAGCTTGGACAGCGCACAGAGAACGGCTTTGAGGTAGTTGATGCTGGCGTTCAAATCTTTGAAAAGAAAGCGAAAGAGCCTAAACCAGATGTAGCGACGGCTGAAGCTGGTGTTTCTTCATGACCACATACAACAAAACCCTACTCCTTCACTGGGATTGTGTTTGGTGTGGGGTTGTTGGGGGCTGAACAGGCTTAGTTTGAGTTTTGGGTTGAGCTTTCTTGACTGGTTTAGTTTGAGGTTTGGGTTTGGGTTTATTGCCCTTTGACGCGGCTATATTCGCTTTTTTCTCTTTAAATGCGGCGAGTTTATCATCTTTTGATGCCTTTAGAAACTTTGGCGGTTTTTCTTGTGGCAACCCTAGTAAGCTCTCAAATGCGAAAACATTTCTATGTGGCAGGAATTTCGCTTTAATTTCAACAAAACTAGGCTTGCCACGCTCCTCTTTTGGTAGCAAAGGATTGAATCTAAAGGGAGGAACGATTGCATCTTTCCACAATAAAGGTATGTGGCTAGCCTTCATGAACCGCACTTTTGTAGAAGTCTCGGTCTGCTTAATATAATCCAATCTCTCGGCTGTAAAATTACGAAACACTGATATACAAGGTGTCTGGCAAGCTGGGATGAATTGCCATAACCCTGTAAATCTAAACTCAAAATCTTGATAATCTGCAAACAAACCCGATTTGGAGCCATTATCAAACCCCAAAACCTGAAAGCCAATTACATGAGGTTTATCTCGCGGCGGAAAATGTATCACCCTTGGATAAACCATCAGCCGTACACAATCACTACCACTGTTACGAATCTGTTTTTTTAAAAAATCAAATATCAGTTTTTTTTGAGGGGCATGATGTAAAACATAGTCCCGATTTTCAATCGATATAGTCGGATGAGGTTTGGCTTTGAGATCCACAGTGCCAGCAATTACCCCAATAGCCTGAAATATAGAAGAGTTTTCCGGTTCCGAAGTGCTATCACTCTTATCTGACTCTGGCTGTGTATCTGGTATAGATTCAATGAGTCGTCCACTAGGAATGATCGTAATGATTTTCTTCGGCTTGGCTGGCTCGTTGCTGGGGTTAATCATTATTGGGACTCTTCGCACCTACACAAATCATTGTAGAATTTTCCATTGAGGTATGAAGTTTACCGCAGATGCTTGGTGCGATTCATGAATTCTCTGTAAAGAACATGAATTTTTTTCGGAACTTGCTAGCATGTAAGCTGTATATCCCTACATACCGAACCACATATACAGTAACCGGGGCATTGAATCTATGAAGCCCCATATAAATTTATAGCGCTTTGCTGCTACTGCTCTCTTGTAAAAACTTGAGAGCAGTTTTGTATTCTCAATCAGTATATCTACAATAGGTTTTACGTTTGCTGTCCTTACTTTGATTGAAGGACGAAATCGTTATTTCGTTAAATCGCTAATTCTTGCTTAAACGAAATCTCTCTGTACGATTAAGCGAAAACACGATATAACTAATTCGCTATAGGGCGAAAGGACGAAATTTGATGACCGTATTGGTGGGTGTCATTTCTCAAAAAGGGGGGGTGGGTAAAAGCACTCTTGCTCGGCTTATTGCACGTGAATATGCTGCTGCTGGCTGGGATGTAAAAATTGCTGACCTAGATATTTCTCAAGGTACAAGTACTGATTGGAAGCAACGCCGAGAAGTAAATGGTATTCAGCCGGAAATTGCTGTTGAACCATTCCGCACTGTTGCTCAAGCTCTGAAACACGCCTCAGTTTATGACCTTATGGTTATGGATGGGCCACCACATTCTATGCAAGGCACTTTAGAAATTGCCCGTGCAAGTGATTTACTTGTCTTACCCACTGGTTTATCACTGGATGATCTCAAACCGTCTGTACTGTTGGCGCATGAATTGGTAAACGCCAAAATCCCTACGGATAAAATTATTTTTGTTTTATGTCGAGTCGGCGATCGGGAGAATGAAATTGAGGATGCCCGATCATATATTCATAAAGCTGGATATGTCACAGTGGCTGGTTCAATCCCTGAAAAGACTGCTTACCGTCAGGCAAGTGATAACGGTCGTGCTGTTTCTGAGGTCACGTTTCCTACTTTGAAGCAACGGGCAGAACAAGTGGCCCAAGGAATTATTGATCTGTTGAGTAAGCAAGAGTCCTAATTATGTCAACTAAACCACCTCCACCACCTCGCAAACCAAGCAAAGGTGAACCCCCTAGCATTAAGGAAACAAAAGATAACTTGGAGAAGCCCGATCCAGGGGAAATTTCCAACCTGAATTTTAAAGTGCCTGCCGAGTTTAAAAAGGATTTTAAGATTGCGGCTGCTACTTACGGTTGTACCCAAGTCGAGCTATTGCAACGGATTTTTAAATACTGGACAGATAATCATGGCTAATCGTTATTTCGTCATTTAGCGAAAGAACGAAAAAACGATGGCACTCTTAAGTGATGACAGCGATCGCTCTTTTACCACTTGTAAATACTCCTTGTTCACGAGGGAGGGCTGAAACCCTTGTTTTTAGTTCATTTCCAAAAGTTTGTGATTTACTGGTAATGAACTAAAACGATAATTTTGTGTTGACACCAGGGCGATATGTAGGTATTCCTGATGAAGTGGAGAATGGGGTGAGCTTTGAGGAGAAAATGAGTGAGCTTACAATGGCATTAGGTGAGCAAATGCGAGAGGGGCAATTGTTAGATGAGGAGATTAAACAGCAATTGTTAAAGGTGGGATTTATCGTTAGTGATGAGTTAGTTGATTTTTAAGGAGATGAATATGACTCAAGTTATTTTGAAACAGCTTAATCCCATTGTTATAGAAAAACTAAAACGTCTGGCTCAGAGTCATCAGCGGACTTTGGAAGAAGAAATCACATCAATCCTTGAGGATGTAACGGAAAATACACCGATAATTACATCTAAAAGTAGGGACTGGTCGCCTGGTTTTTTTGAGCAGACTTGTGGTGGTTGGCAGGGGGAATTGTTAGTTAGAGAGCCTCAGCCAGAAGCACAGGAACGAGAGCCGCTATTATGAGTTATTTGTTAGATACTAATGCCTGTATTCGGTATCTTAATTCCAGTAATAATCCAGTTTTTTATCGCTTAAATTCACTGCCACCAGATGATGTTTTTCTGTGTGATATTGTAAAATTTGAGCTTTATTACGGAGCTTATAAAAGTTCTAATAGAGACACAAACTTGGCAACATTAAAGATATTTTTTGATGAATTTGTTAGCTTACCTTTCGATGGTAAATCGGCAGATATTTGTGGTTATATTCGTTCTGAATTGAATAAAAAAGGAACACCAATTGGAGTTTATGATTTACAAATTGCTTCAATTGCTCTTGCTAATAATTTGGTGTTGGTAACTCATAATGTGGGAGAGTTTAGCCGTGTGGAAGGGTTGCAGTATGAAGACTGGGAAGTTGCGGTATGAATTAATAAAAATGCCAAACTTATTTTTAAGGAGATGAATATGACTCAAGTTATCTTGAAACAGCTTAATCCTATTGTTATAGAAAAACTAAAACGTCTGGCTCAGAGTCATCAACGGACTTTGGAAGAAGAAATCACATCTATCCTTGAGGATGTAGCAGAAAAAGAGGAAGAACAAACAAGTTCTGAGGGCTTTTGGGATATGACTTTACAATTTAGAGAAAGGATGCAGCAGGAGAATATTACTTTTGATGATGCAGATTTTGCGGATCTGCGCGATGCCTACGGCGAGCGCAGCTAGCGCTCTGTCCACAGTCAAGAATTAATGGTTGCTAAAAGTTCTTCTTTTCTTTTTTCTAATTCCGAGATTTTTCGGTTCAAACTTCGGATTTCTGTATTGATTTTTGATAATTCAGCTTTGCACTTTTGAGTTTTTAAATAATCCGACCCATATTTTTCAATTACAAAATTTTCTACCTCATTCCTTAAGAGTTTGAAGCAGGGATTTCCATATAAAGTATTGTGCCGATATTGCAATTTTCCTGATTTGATAGCCTCAAGAATTTCTGCTAGATCAAGGTTAAATTCTTTTTGGGCTGTTTTCTCGCTCAGAGTAGCTCCCTTTTGCCCCCAAGCGGAATTGTCTTCTTCATGATTCATAAATCCCCCCAATCAAAATTCATAAAACGTTGAGCATTCAGCAAGGTATATTTTTCAGTGTGTTTGAGGGAAGCGGTGTCCGAGAAAGTCTTGGATTTCCCTAGTGTTGTAACCCTGATTCATTAAATAGTACCCGCAGGCATGACGCATCATGTGACAGTGAGCTTTGATAGCGATCGCTAACAGATGCCCAGGCAGTCTCAAAATTGCTTGCAGACTTAATCGCAAGTTAAAAAAGCTAAGAATTGGGTTAATCACCAACTGAGTGAATCCAACCTGCTTTCTTAAGTAAATTTCGCAGCCCAACAAATCAAGTCTATTTTCCGTTGGGTTGTTTCTCGGATACAGCAATGCCTAACTATGACTAGGCTTTAACACAATAGGCACATCTTTGCAACATCCAAACTCCAATGCTGAAATCCTTACGTTTGACATCTACTCCGTTTGTTGTCCTGCTAGCACTGATGTCTGGCTCTTCGGACTTAGACCGTTTTGTAGTTTCGCTTTTTTTAGCTTACTTTAACTCTAGTTGCGCCAAGGTTCGCAACTTAATCGAGAGCGCTGTCATAAACGCCGCTTATGATTCAAGCCCCAAACCCTGATTCTCTAGTAAAAAACCATCTTTGCATCGCGATCGCTTTTCCCTTGCGAGAATGGTGGAAAATATAGATATTGCACTCAACAAATAATTAACTATGACTTCAGCCAAGTCTGCTCGTGCAGTACGCCGGGGTAGGATTTTTCCAGAAATTCAGTGGACAGAACAGCACAAAGCGCAATGGAAAGCTGAACGCGATGAATTCAAAGAGCGCTGCCAGTCAATTTTTGAGCAGGTACAACCACAATTAATTAAAACTCACCATAACTGGTACATGGCAGTCGAACCCGAAAGTGGAGAATATTTTGTTGATCGGGATGCATTAGTAGTTGCAGATAAAGCACATCAAAAATACCCAAATACTAAACTGCACGTTTTCCGCATCAATGAAACTGGGGTGTGCGGCACGATATGATTTCGGGCAAGTTTGGTGATGAGGATGAATTATTTTTTGAGATTGATTTGATAGCTGCTGATGGATTAGAAATACCAGTAGAAGCACTTTTTGATACAGGATTTTCTTGGTGGCTGGCAATCAATAATCAGGATTTAGAAGCACTTGATTGGATTTATGTAGAACAGCAAACAATGCTCACAGCCCAAGGAGATGCAGAATTTGATATTTATTTAGGGAAAGTCCGAATCGACGAACAAGATTTTGATATTCCTGTCCATGTGGGTGAAGCAGTGCCAGAAGTTTTACTTGGTCGCCAGTGGTTAAAAACTCGACGGTTGGTGGTGGATATGCCGTTAGGAGCATTAACGCTGGGATAATTGCATGACTCTATGACGATCGCCAATTGGGTTTACCACCAATTGAGTAAATCCAATACGGCTAATGGCGACAGCCTTTTATTCTACAGTTTTTGTAGTGCTACATTTAGCAAAAAGTAAGTCCAAGGCAGAGATTGCATTTTCTGCTTTTCAGTTACGCCCAGATAGCGTTCTAATTGCGAACTTTCTTAGTGAAAGTGTAAAACACAGGTAATCATGCGGAAGACGTTAAAAGACGGCAGCGAGGATGATGAAATCATTTATGGCTAATAATTAGGAGCATTTAGTTAGTGGTTTCATTTTATCCTGGTCAGAAAGCTAATGAACTTGCTAAAGGCGCTCAAGAGCGATATGAATGTGCTATTGAATGGTTGAAAATCGAGGAAGAAGCTACAAACAAGTTAGCAGAGGAGTATGGTCAACTCCAACTCCGGGTCATAAAAGACACGATTAAGCGTTTTGTTGACTTTGTTGAACGCACTGGTAGGAAAGCTTCTGAAAGCGATAAGCGACTTTTAGAGGGTCTAGACTTTTCAGTTCAGCAGATACAAGAATATAAAGCTGCTGCCGTAGCAGCAGAACAGTATTTCATGGCTGGTGCTAAAGCCGCTGGAGCCGCAGCAGCAGGTTACGGTAGTGCTATAGGTGTTGCTACCTCTATAGGAGTAGCAAGCACCGGAACAGCTATCTCAAGCCTTAGTGGAGCCGCCGCTACAAATGCAATGCTGGCATGGTTTGGCGGTGGAGCAGTTGCAGCCGGTGGCGGTGGTATGGCTGTTGGTGTTTGGGTGCTAGGTGGTATCACTGCTATTCCAGCCTTGGCTATTGGTGGATTTTTTGCGGCTCGTGAAGGTGAGAAAGCCATGACCAAGGCACATGAATATGTAGCCAAAGTGAATAAAGCAATTACTGAAATTAAAGATGCCGAAAAATATTCACAAAAAGTAAAACAGCGCATTACTGAGTTAAAAGGTGTTTTTGAATCCCTAAACACTCTTGCTGTTGAAGGACTGAACGAACTTGAATCTCAACCTTTTGATTCAAAGAGAGATGCTGAGAAATTTCAACAGGTAGGACTTCTCATGAAGGGACTTGTAGAAATTTTGAAAACCCCAGTCTTAAACAGTGAGGGAAAACTTAACCTTGGCACTGTGACCATCTTAGAAAAATACCGCATCCTACCAGGTAAATAGACATGAGAACTAAGAAAGTTTCTGTAGAAGTATTAGGTGCGGGTACAGATACTGCTCAATACTTACACTCTATCGTTCAAGCCTACACCGATTACAAGATAGTTGCAGAGGAAGAGAGGACTAAAAGGCGCGGCATTGAAGCTTGGGAAACAACAACAATTGCCCAGATTCAAGCTAATTGTAATGTTCTGATAAGGTATCTTGAAAGCTCATTTGACGAACGAGCCAATAATTTTCGTTTTCTGTTTGAGAAAGTCGATCAGGCAATAGCGCAGGGTGATAATAACCAATTAAATTTATTCCTGCATTCCATCATAGAACTTGCTAAATCCAGCCCATTTAAAGACTTTGCAGATATAACATCAGTCAGAGCGGCTCTCGATGATCCAGAACATGAATGGTCATTTTAAATGGGGAATAGGCGATCGCTGATCTAAGTCTAATCAGAGGCGCAATGCTCTACCGTCAGCGATTTTGCCCCGATATCGCCAAACTACAAAATACCGACAAGCTACCCAGTACCTTAATCGGCAGATTCGCCGCGTAAATTCAGGTAGTGAGCGCAAGCATAGGATATGGCTGTACTATAAGGGTCATTTAGAGATAGTTTAAATGGCTGAATTTCTGTTAAGACAGGCATTGCATTTTTTGAATATCCTGTAATAAATCCCTCACCTGTTTTATGGTTAACTTCTAGTATAAGGCTTGTATCAACGCCACTGGAGTCTGTTAAATACGTATCTTGTGGTGTTGCTCCCAATTTTAAACTCACTCCTATACCATCCTTAATTTGTAGTCCTGGGTAGCTATAAACCTCAGCACGAACAAAATGGTTTTGAGCGAAAATCGGTGGGCTTTGCTCTGGTTCCAGGATGACAATTGTGGGGTTTGCTAGTGCCTCATTCGCTGGTGCTTGGTTTATATTCTGTTGAGTATCAAACGCCGCCTGATTAAACCAATCTATTGGGGCAGAGTCAAAAAGGTTTGCTGAGTTGTTAAGTTGAACGTATATGTCTAGCAGAAAATCAGGATCTATAACTGATAAGCCATTCGTTTGTGCATAGGCATTTCTTGTAACTGTCAGCACTGGCTGACCTTGGTAAATGACGAAAGGGGGATTATTGCAGTAAAGATTGTAAGGACTGTATGACCCATGAGAACCGCCATACATCCCATGAAAATTACGGATACTGTGTGTCCCATGTGTACTACCATAAATTCCATGAAGATTGCTGATTGAGTTTGGGTCATGTCGGTCACTCGATAACAATCCTAAAAACTGCCCATCAGCAGCCCATAGTTGGGCTATGCCATTAATGCCGGTGAGAAACTGGGGAATTGACATAGTTTTCTTTAAACTTGTTTTCTCCAGCTTCACCGACTATGACTCCTGACCGCCTCAGCAACAACAACGATATTCGCTTAATGTGAGATTTACCGTTAGTCATTTAATGAATTTAGATTGGTGTAGAAGACAATATAGAATCTAGAACCCAATCACCGAAACCGCCTTCCTCTTCTGCTCTGGCGTGGCCAGAGCTTATAATGCTGCAATGTCAAGGGGTCACTGTGATCAGAGGTTTCTTGAATAGTTCGCAAAAATATCCCAGCACTTCATCTGCGATGGCGTACCCGCCCGCTAAGAGTGCGATCACTCATCTCAATGAACGTCATAAATATTAAAATGGATTTTTCCCGTCCCAATCCCAATTAAAATGCTCAAACCGTTTGGGATTTTGAGCAGTGTAACGAACACTGTGCTGAATATTTTTGTGGCCTAGATAGGCTTGGATGTCGCGGGTTGTAGCACCCTGACTCGCCAGATGGTAGCCGCAAGCATGGCGAAATTGATGCGGGTGAACCTTGATCCGAACCCCTGCCGCCAATGTCGAACGCTCGACAATCTTGGCTACTGCATCTGGAGAAAGAGCATTACCGCGTTCGTTGGGAAACACAAAAATACAATTGGGGTAAAGTGTTTGCAGTTTCAAGAGAAGTTCTTTTTCGTCCTCCCCCAAGGGATGAAAACCACTCTCACTACCCTTAAGGCGATTAATCCAAATCGTTCCCTCATCCAGCATCACCGCATCCCATTTGAGGTTGCAAGCTTCAGATGCCCGAAAACCGTGGCGGAACATCATTAATAGTAAAGCCAGATCGCGCTCTCGATGTCTCCCTCTAGAACCTGCGGCGGCAACAATTTTGTTTACCTCAGCCAAAGTCAGGTATTCTCTAGATCGATATTGAATATTCTTTTTGCGGATTAGCGGCAATGGTTGGTTCATTTATAATTTATGGCAACTGTCAGGAATTGGGCTATTTTCCCGACAGTTATTATTCTCCCAAACATTGATTACTTCGTGAACCCCCCCCACGCAAATTCACTTCAGTTAAGCCACGCTTATCATTCACACCCTCAAAATCCCAAGTTCACCCCCATTGATAAGTTTGGCAAATATCTATCCTTTCTCTATACAAGGCTTGGGGGTTACTCTAAGTAGCGGCGACTTGATTGCTGATTTTTAGCACTAACTTTGGGATAGCTACTCCCGAAGCAATCGCTTACTCTGGTGGGACATTGATATCAGAGTTGGCACAAGTCAGGCGATGGCGTAACCGCCCGCCAAGAGCGATCGCCCTCGTTTCCACAAGGAATTGACTATGACTCCCCCTGCGTAAGTTGGTTGTATCTTCTTAATTCCGTTTGAATTCCATTTGGGCAAAGTGGTCTTGCAGTAGTTTGTGGATGAAGCGGTAGCGGCCACCAACACGCTGGAGGAATAATCGCTCAGTGCAGTAGTCGAGGAAGCGGGCATAGTTCCAGGGGATATAGCCTTTGAAGTAGAGGATGGTATTGAAAGTGGCTTATCAAGTCCTTAGCGTAAGTTTCTGCACGGATGCTCATTTCACCCCCACTATATATAGGTAGTGAAGTGTTCTTGTTGCGCTACATTCAGCCAAACAAAAGCCCCGCATTCATAAATATCTTGGTAGGGGGCATTGATATCATCAGTTCCGATCTGGGAAAAGCGATCGCCCTAATAAAAAAATCCTAATTATGGAGATTAGTGCAGGCACGAATTTTTCCCGAAACGGGAAAGCAATCGCTGTCTTCATTTCTCCTTGCTGTTTTATCTATTGGATTTTTAATGCTGATTTAGTCAACTACATTGAATAAATCTATGATTAACAATCGCGTGGCACTACAAATTCACTGCTTGCTCCGGCGTAGCTCCAAAAAGTAGACATCGCTCAACTGGGAGCATCCCCGAACATGATCACCAAAAGTTTAGGAATTTAAATGAAGATTACACTGCCATTTAGTCAAACTATAATTACTTAAAAATAAATCTGTAAAGCTAATTCATCCTCAGTTTATACTTACGCTCAACTGAGGATGAATTAGCTTTTTATGATGCCCTGCATTTAAATAACACTTCTGTGCAAGCATTAGGCGATAAAATACTTACTTGCATCGCTCGTGACTTATGGCGAATCTATTTACGGTTTGTTAGCGGCAATTGCTTTAATTTCTTGAGATGACAATACCCGTTTGTCAAGTCGGACAAAGCCTATTTGACCATTAAAAAAGCCTGGTGAACCAGGATTATCAGAGCGTCTCCCAATTACTAAGGGTTTAGAGTTAGAAAGAGAACCACTTCTTGCTGTTGGATTAAATCTTTGGCCAACAACTTCTACTCCATCAAGATACCAACGACCGCCATCTGGTTGGTCACGGTCTACAGTTACAGCGACATGATGCCAATTGCCATCGGCGATTGAGATATTGCTTATATAGTTTGTAAATTGATTTCCCACACCATCCGCTAATTGAAGCAACAAACTACCGAAGTAGTTTTGCAGCGTATACCCTTGTATCGGTCCTGATGCCTCAACTCGTTTGTCTAAAATGACTTCAAGTCCGTTAGTACTAGTCGTTTTAACCCAGGCAGAAATGCTCAGGTCTCCCGTGTCAAAATTTAGGTTCTCGTTGTCAGGAATTGCACGAAAGTCGCTTGTACCATTAAAGGATACTATGCCATCTAAAATAGGTGTTCCTATAACCGGAATACCTGTAAGCGTAACTGGCTCTTTGGTTTGGCCTGGAACTATGATTCCATTAGCTTCTGGAAACTCTACGAACCCTACTCGTGGTATTGGTGGTAAATCTGTAGCGGTTAGCTGTTCTAATGGTATCTTAGTAGCACTCCGCAGAACTCTAGTGTTAGATACGGTTACTGAATCAAAGTTTGACGCAGTATTGGTGAAGCGTATTGTCGGAGTTTGACCGCGCTTGATTGGGAATTCAGTCCAGTTAACTATAGCCACACCTGGTCGTTCAGGATTTCTCTGTTCGCTGAAAACTACCAAAAATTCATCAGGAGTATCTTCTTGAGGTATAGCTCCTCTTAGTTCTATTTCAGGAGACGCCATTGGATTGCGTTGAGAGAAACTACGAGTACGTCCGTTGTTTACCAAGGTAAAAAATGATCTGTCGAATCCAGGATTTAGTTTTCCGATTGATTCAACTGTCAGTTCATACCCGTAGTGAAACAACACACAACTTTGAAAAGCACAACGTCCGTAATTAGTGGACTCATTTAACTTAAGCGCGGGAGGATTAAACGCATTAGGAGAAATACCAAATATTAAATCTTTAGTGTTATCCGTATCTGAGAATGTACCAATTATTTCGCTACCCGTAAAACTCTTACTAGTGATGCTTCTCGCAACAGGAGGGTCAAGCTGAGATGCTATCGGAAGTAAATCCTGACGACTGTTACCGTAAGGAGTTATAAATGGATTGAAAAAAATATTGGTACCACCAAGGTCACCAATCTTAGACTCGTCAATTTTTGTTCGATGGATTCCACCAATACTTAATAATATAAGTGTTGTATCGCCTGGAAATTGCTTTTGTAAGTAAGCCGAATCGATAATCACATCCATATTTATTGTAATTGGTGTTGTTTCGCGTGGGGGTACTTGTGCAATCACTGAGGATACCGAAACCATCGCGGAACCCATTAAAACCACAAAACCTAGCTGCTTCCCAAACCGTTTGATAAATTGCATACCTTAATCTCCATTAAAAACAAACAAAGATGAACTGTAGAGTTTCGCTATTGAGGATGTTGATTTTTCCAAACTACCTAGACGCACAAGACAAATACACCAGTATTAGATACTGGAGCCATAGTTTGAAGCTCTATAGTTTCAAAGAATTAGTTGTGTTGCCGAGTGTATTATGAGTGTGACAACTTGATATTAGCAGTATGTATAGATTTTAGATAGTACTTAACTAAAAAAAATAATTTCTTTCAAAAAATATTTCTTTTATTCTGACTCAGCCTTGGTTACAGCATTTTAAAGCAATTTTAAAATCATCCCGCCAATAATGAGTAAGTGCTTTTTACTACAATTTTTAGGTAAAGTAACTATACTCTGAGCAGTCGAGCCTACTGCTAGGGAGCTTTGACCGTTGCAGTAACATTAGGCTCTGAACCAGTAAGGAGATCGATTGACAGTGTGGGATTAGATAAGGTTGCCATATTTATCTCTTGAACTACTTACATTTTGATATCAGCCCAAAACTCAAATTTTTTGCAGGAATTTAAATTTATTACAAAAATCTGCATACGAATTCTTAAACTACCGTAATTAGATTTTTTACTCTCATGGCAAATATCTATACCTCTCTATACACCAGTCTGTACAAGGCTTGAGGGCTACTCCAAGTAGTGCCAACTTGATTGCTGATTTTTAGCATTACCTTTGGGATAGCTGCGGTGAAGCGATCCCCAGGTAAAGCGCGATGGCAATACGGTTCGGTTAAAGGGGAAAGGGAAAAGGGGAAAGGTTTTGAATACATCCTTTACCCTTTTCCCAGACCACAAGGAAAGTGAAAAATGCTTATCCGAACCGTATTGAGCGCGATGGCGTAACCGCCCGCCAAGAGTGCGATCGCTTCAACATAGTTAGAAATTATCAGGCAGGATTTTTTTATTATCTTTTGTAAATAATTGGCTGTATCTGCATAAAGCTTGTGTGCCCAATGTAGAGTAAGCAGGTACTAGCTTGACGAACATTAATTGTCAGTAATGACAGTATAAGAATTTGATGCAAGGAGAATTCATGGCTAAAATCAAAATCACTAATCTAGATAACCAAGGCAAAAACGGGAGCAAAGAGCAATTGATTTTTGCAACTGTGAGTCTGGTAGAGGAACTATCCTCTGAGCAGTCGAGCCTAGTGGTAGGGGGGCATGGTTCTAGCGGCTGGGGAGGAATTGTAGCGGCTCCGCAATATGGTGGAACTGGCCAGTGGAAAGAAAAGTTATAGTGCAAAATATCCTTTGATAGTTTAATTTTAAGTTCTGTTTAAAACAACAGCCCGCCTTTATTAATTGGAGGTGGGCTGTTTTTATGGTTGTGTCGCGTCCATCTAAATTTTCCAATTTGGTAAACTGATTTCATCAACGATAGTGTTGCTATTTGCAAATAGTACGAAACTTCGTACTAAAGCAAGAAACTATACCATTATAGTCATATCCCCATTATCTATCGCCAAGATAGATTCCTGTCTTATGTGAATATTTACAAGATTTGCAATGATATGTTATTTGATTGTCCATGCTGAAACCTAAATCACAAACAACATCCTTGGATTTGCACATGGGACATCTAGTAGGAATAAAATTTTTACAAAAATATACTGGGATTAAAACTACTGCAATGAAGAAGGTAATAAATACAATTGCTTCAACAAGCGAAGAGAGACTAGGCGATATTTTTAATACCTTTTCTATCCAATCTATAAAAGAGATATTTATAATTAAACCACTCAATGAGCCAATGATTGCTCCTACAATGTAACTTACTTTTATCAGTATCGAGTGTAGACGGAAAGGCATAGTCTTTAATACATCTATTAAATAGTTGATTGTCGGTATTAACTGAATATTTTACATTAGACTTTTTACTGAACCTAATAACGCAACCGCATACTTTTTGCATAGACACCCATCTAAAATCAAGATGGGTTTAATCAGGACTACCATCTGGGCGTTGGTCATTTCGGAAAAGTTTTAAAATATTGAGGTGCGATCATCCATTTCCAAGAGAACTGAGGGCGAAGAAAGCGTAGGCATAGCCCCTAGAATGGCAATATGAAGCAGTTACAGATTAAATCCATCTCCGCAATCAACGGCTATATTCTCTGAGTTGTTTAAATTTTAAATATAGAATTGCGATACCCGCATTTCTCACAAGCTTGAGGGGAAGAAGGAGCAGAAGGACAATGCTTGGTTCAGTCCGTGCTATTGAAAATTGTTAGTCGTCAAAGCTTAGTAATTTACCGTTAAAATGCTGATGAATTTTGAAAGCCTCAAACCAAGCTGGTAGGGTATGCTCAACATCTTCTAGTTTGTTTCCTTTCGCATCTACTAAGCCGTGCTTAATGACTACCTTAGATAATGACTTTTCATCATCGAAAGATGTTCGACAGAATCTCTGTCTATCATCACCAAAGGCTTTTTTTTTAAAGAAGGGTAATGAACATGGGTAGGTAGCCAGCCGCTCTTAAGAAGGAAGATAGAGAAAAGTTAACTACCACCAATATCCAACTTAATCCTTTCGGTATCCTCACCAATACATCATTCATTCACAATCAAGTTATAGTCAATATAACCAAGCATTGCCCCTCTTTTTATCGCCTCATAACGGTTTTTTACGTGCCATTTACTGTACAAATCGCTAGCATAATGTTTGACTGTACTAACAGAGAGAAACATTTCTCTGGCAATCTGTTCAAAAACTAACCCCTGCGCCAGTAATCGCAGGACTTGTATTTGTCGCTCGGTGGGAGAGTCAAGCAAGTTTTT
>NZ_JACJTR010000057.1 GCF_014698795.1 Nostoc sp. FACHB-892 | reverse complement strand
TTGTATGTGTCAGAAAATCAGTTATGTTCATTGGTTTGAGGAGATGATGTCATGTTGACTATTTTAGGCTTCTTAGAATTAGTGTAACTAGATATGTAAAGTTTTGTATTAGGATTCAACATTTCTGGGTTTAGACAATGGCTAAGTCAGTTAAATTGCCTTTGTAGCCACTAATCTCAATCACGGCATCACTGAGGGCAGAAAATCCATTAATATTGTCATTAAGTGCCAAAAAAGTCCGCCCATTATTGCCTGTACCAAGGGTAAAAGTTGCCGCACCTTTAGCCACAAAAGCAGTTGCAGTTAATATCTGTTGTACATCGAAAAGATTCAGATTTACAACATTGCCAAGTTGAACAAAATTATCGGCTGAAACTGCATTCAGACCATCAATTTTGTCTTCAGAGATGTTTACATCAGTAATTTTATCAAAACTAGACAGCAGCGAATCACTCAGGCTGTTAAATACAAAGTTATCAGTGCCACTATTGCCTGTAAGAATATCACCACCAGCGCCGCCGTTGAGGATGTCATTACCGTTCTCACCAACTAGTAAGTCATTTCCTGCTAATCCAAATAGTTTATTGTTGCCGTTTTTCCCGAAAATTTGATCATTGCCAGTTCCGCCAGTAAGTGTATCTTCATTGCTACCGTATAGGGTTTTATTCGGTACATTTGCATCGTTGGTGGTTGTACTGAGCAGTTGACCATTGGCATCATATAAATAACTGGCAACTGTATCAATAATACCATCGCTGTTATTGTCAATATCTGCTGTAGTCAGTTTGCTATTAACATCATAGTTGTAACTGGTAATTTCGTCACCGACGCCATCATTATTTTTGTCAACTACCTGTGCTGCTAGTCTGTTGTTAGCATCGTAGCTGTAAGCAGTCACCTCATCAGTGATGCTATCTCGATTATTGTCAATCTCCTGTGATTTCAGCTTGCCACTAAAATCATAGATGTAACTACCAACCGCATCAATTACATCATCATTGTTAAAGTCATAGCTGGCGGTAGCGCGTCCATAGTTATAAATTGTGGTGTAATTAGCGATGCCATCGCCATTGTTATCATAGCTTTCGGATGTCTGGTTGCCATTAGCATCATAAGTATAGGTTCTAGCAACATCAGCTATGCCATCGCCGTTGTTATCATAGCTTTTGGATGTCTTGTTGCCATTGGCATCATAAGTATAGGTGTCGATAGAATCAGCTATGCCATCGCCGTTGTTATCATAGCTTTCGGATGTCTGGTTACCATTGGCATCATAAGTATAGGTTCTGGCAACATCAGCGATGCCATCGCCGTTGTTGTCATAGCTTTCGGATGTCTTGTTGCCATTGGCATCATAAGTATAGGTTTTGATAGAATTAGCAATACCGTCGCCGTTGTAGTCAACACTCTCGGATGTCTGGTTGCTATTAGCATCATAAGTATAGGTGTCGATAGAATCAGCTATGCCGTCAAGGTTGTAGTCATAGCTATCGGATGTTTGGTTACCATTGGCATCATAAGTATAGGTTCTAGCATAATCAGCTATGCCATCAACGTTAGTATCATAGCTAGCAGATGTCTGGTTGCCATTGGCATCATAAGTATAGATAGTTACATTATCAGGTTCGTAGAGGTTGTCTTCGCTTTCGGATATTACTTTGCCATTAGTATCATAAGTATAGGTAACCACTCGCTCAAATATACCGCCGCTGTCGCTGCTACCGCTCGAGGTAGAAGATATCAGGTTGCCGTTGCCATTATAAGCAAACCTTCTGAATACATCAGATTGGTAGTCACCGTTGGCGTCATAGCTTTCGGATATCTTGTTGCTATTGGCATCATAAGTAGCGGTATAACTTCTTCTATCAATTATGCCGTCGTCATCGTCGTCAACACCCTTGGATATCAGGTTGCCGTTGCCATCATAGGTATAGATTTCGCCAACAGAATCAGCTATGCCGTCAAGGTTGTTGTCATAGCTTTCGGAGGTCTGCTTATAGCTGTAGGTAATAACTGAGTCCATTGTCCCATCACTGTTGTTGTCTATATTTTCAGATATAAGTTGACCAACAGCATCGTAAGTATAAGTTGTGATTGAGGTCATAAAGTTATATTCCTGAATAAATAACTTGACATGGCATCCACCATGTTCCTGATTTGATTTTGTCAGTTTTCACTCGTTGTAATGCTGAACAATTGGCTTGGGAGCAATATCTTGAAAGCATCTGAGAAGTAATTGGGTAATTGAGGCAGTTCATGCAATCATATCTTATGTCTACAAAACCATTTTCTACAGCGATCGCATCGAACCCTTCTTACTCCGAACATTTTAAAAATATATTGCGGACTTGTTTCTCTGTATCAATAGCTAAAATCTTTGTCATTGTTTTTCCTAGTATTTAATTCCTGTTAGTTGGAAAAATGAGCAAAGCAGTTAGTGGAGTATTAGACAAGTATTGAAGTACTTCTATTTATCTATCAGCTTTTTAAGGTGGGCTTTTCTGCAAAATTTGGATTTTGTTACAAAAGTTTAGATTCGGGAAATATAAAGTTTTGTAACAACAAAAACTCTTTTGCATAAAATTTGGCCTCTGTTGCCAGAAATAAATATAGAGGAAAAGCAAACTTTTGGAGTGCTAAATGAATCAAATTTCATTTGACGAAATAGATGTTTTGCTTCTGCATTCTTAACCCACTAACAATGCCCATTCTTTGAAAAGCAGACTCCAACAAAATTACGGCAGATTGTGTTCCTCAACTCAAATGAACCGCTCCTAAGGCTTCTGGAAAACCTTTCGGTCTACTGACGAGTGATTCTTAGATGCGTACAGCGTTTGTTTAGATCCCAAGACATGTTGTGCTTCTGGCTTCCTGCTTTCTTTGCAAGCCGCGATGGATGAGACAATACTACTACTAACAAGAATAAATAGCTCTGATCAACAGGACAAAGATGTTTGAAAGTTAGCATTTGAGTAAAAAATTCTCAAGCGTTGTATGAAAACAAATGAACTAGAAGCAGATTCACTCAAGCGAGTCTTTGGATTACCAACTCTAGTGATTTACGGAGTGGGTGACATTTTGGGTGCGGGAATTTATGCGGTAATCGGAAAAATTGCCGGACTTTCTGGCACTTTGGTTTGGGCTTCGTTCTTGAGTGCTATGATTGTGGCGGCATTCACGGCTTTAAGCTACGCCGAATTGGGCAGCCGATTTCCACAAAGCGGTGGAGTAGCCTACTTTGTCCATAAGGCATTTCGCACCGACTGGCTCTCAATATTGGTCGGTTGGTTAATGTTTTGTACATGCTTAGTTTCGATGGCGACGCTTTCGAAAGCATTTGCCGGCTATTTCAACGCTTTTGTACCAGCAATTCCAGCTTGGCTAATTATTCTGGTGCTTTTTTCAGTACTGGCTTTTGTCAATTTCAGAGGCATGAAGGAGTCCTCGGCTCTCAATATTTTTTGCACATCTATCGAGGTTTCCGGCCTTTTGATTGTGATTTTGGTTTCAACCTTATTTTTGAGCGGTGGCGGTGCAGCTAATCCTGCTGCTGTCGCTAACGAGCCAGCCGTAGGTTGGAACGCAGTTGTTCAGGGAGCGGCACTGGCTTTCTATGCCTTTATTGGATTTGAAGATATTGTCAATGTTGCGGAGGAAGTTAAAAATCCCGAACGGAACGTGCCAAGGGCAATTTTACTGTCCTTGGCGATCGCAGGCGCAGTTTATATACTCGTCTCCTGGCTTGCTGTTGAGGTACTCAATCCCTCCGAGCTTGCTGCTTCAGGTGCTCCATTACTCGATGTAGTTCGTCGAGCGCAGCCCAATTTTCCCCAGGTCATTTTTACGATTATTGCTTTAGGGACTTCCAAATAAAAAAATATACCATCCCTGCGGGACGCTACGCGAACGTTATAGAGGCAGGGAGCAGGGAGCAGGGAGCAGGGAGCAGGGAAAGTCGTAGTAAAATCCAGAAATTTGGATAACTTATTTTTTGGAGTTCCCTTATTTGCCGTACTCAATACGGCGCTGCTAAATTTTGTCACGGCATCACGGCTGTTGTATGGGATGTCGCGTGAAGGACTGCTAAGTGCTTGGTTAGGGAAATTACATCAACGCAGAGCTACACCTTATCGAACGCTGCTGGTCATTCTACCAATTGCCATTTTTTTGGCGCTTTCTGGAACACTGCAACTTTTAGCAGGAACCACTGCCACCTTGATTCTGGCAATGTTTTGCCTTGTCAATCTTTCGTTGCTACTCATCAAACGCCGAGAAGTTGAAACTAACGGGTTTCAGGTTTCCTATATAGTTCCGGCGATCGCGTTACTGCTCAATCTCGTTTTGTTTGCTTTTGCTTCTGGGGCAAGTCACATTTTAGCACTTGTGTTTGTAGGAATTGGAATGCTTCTAATTCTGATCCAAAAGGCTTTTAGAAGAGGGTGATGTTGGGTAGGGTCTGCTTTCCTTCGATGGTCAGACGATGTTTGTCAACATACAGATTTTGATAGGTGCTGTGCGCGATCAATGAAAACTAAAAGCATGGCGTGATGAGTAGCTAACTTCCAGCCAGAGTTTGTGGGCAGTAAGCAAATCCTTTAATGAACTGTTGCCGGAATGCTTCTATCTCCTCAATTTTTGGCTGACCATGAGAAACTACAGCAACCTGATAGCGACGCATGACTTCAACCGGGGACTTTCCACCAGCCAAACTCCAAAGTGCCAATTGTAACTGCTTTGGTGGTGAGTACAAGATTCCTAATTCACTTAAGATTGACCTGAAGTTACTATCTTCTTGCGGCGAGGGTTGATGCTTTAGCCTGACTCTCATCACCCAGCGGTCAATAGTATTAATTACAGTGACGTAACTGACTTTAAGTTGAGGTCTATCATGTAGGTATTCAATCAACTGTAGTATCAGGCTGGCATTCTCCAGATAGTAAAGATATTCCATCTTCTAAAAGTGAATTGGGCTGAGTTTAGTTTGAAGATAGAGAAACAATGTGAGGAACTTGTGAGCAAGAGATTAATCAGTTTTTTGATACAAGTGTGAGCGCGGCCATTCTCAAGGAGATAACTGGAAAAATCAGTGCCAGATTGGGCTATAGATTGGGAACCTCAAGAAAAGGGTGTTTTTTTAATGGCTTTGCTCCAAATAATTCTTAATGAAAACAAATAGAAATACAAGGTACCGGGCGTGGATATATTTATGTACTCCTTAAAATTTGATTTACTTATCCTAAATGGCTGAGATAAATTTACCTGTTTTTATTTTTAGAAAGATAACATGAAAAACATAAGCCGCCTTATTAAAACTATCTCAATTTTTTTAATAATAATCTTAATTGCTTTTTGTATCACCGAACCTGTTTATGCTCGTGGAGGTTGCTTTGCACAAGGAACTCCGGTTTTGACATCTCAGGGACATAAACCTATCGAAAAATTGAATAAAGCTGACAGTATTATTACTTATAACTTCACAACTCACCAACTTGAAATGGGAAAAATAGAAGAAATTAAAATCTTAACATCACATGAATATTTATTAATTAATAACAAAATTGAAGTAACAGAAACTCATCCTTTATATATAAAGACTGACACAGGAGTTAAGTTAAAGCAAGCACAAAAACTTGAAATTGGCGACCAGCTTATTGGGGAAGGGGATTCCAGGGTTTTCATTTTCAATATTGATCATATTAAGGAAAATATCACAGTTTATAATCTTATATCTGTGAATCCCAATCATAATTTTTATGCTAATGGCATTTTAGTACATAACAAAGGTGGTGGTGGAGGCACTGGAAGCGCTGGAGGTGGCTATTATCGAGGAGGTAATGGAAATAGCTCATTCACTCCAATCAACTCAAAGACACTTCCTAAGTATATACTGATACTAGTGGTCTTATTTGCTGTATTGCTACCCGTTATTTTTTATCGTGAAATTTATAATTTCACCCATTTATTCAACAAAGAATTTACAAATGACTCTGGCTTAATCGAATTTGCAACAAACATTAATCCAAAATTTACTAATCGTTATTCTCTAAAATATTCCAAAAATAAGGAACAGTGGAACAAAACTACAATCCAACTTGAAATAAATGAACAAGAGTATCAACAAATAATTAGTAAAGATCAATTAATTGAAAAAATCACTTCTTTATTTATCCAGTACCAAATGGACTGGACTATGAAAAACTTCGAGCAGATGCTTGATTATATTTCTAACCCATTTTATTACTTGCAGTACTATGTATTTCAACGAGATTTTAATGCTTCCTTTGATATTGTTTATCAACCTGAACTTATTGAAGCTGCACCCATTAGTTACAAAAAGGAAGATAATCAGCACATTTTTCGGGTTCAAGTTAACGGTAAAATGACCAATTTCGTCATTTCTTCTGAAGGGTATGTGCTTAGTGGTGAGCCTTTTCCTCGTTTGTTTTCTGAGTATTGGGATATCAGTGTAAACTCATCAGGAAAATGGTACTTAGTAAATATAACTTCCTCGTAAGAGTGACGGGCGCATTTGCTACTTCTCCCACTTCACCAACACCCCATCAACAATCGCAATCCCCCACTGCGGAAACTTCGCCAGTAGTTTTTTGATCACAATCTGCAAAGCCGGATTATTATTCCAACACTCTTGCAAAAAGTCAAACCCCGGATTCTGCCCCGAATTCCCCGCAACTATCAGTTTTTGCATACGCTCCGGTCGCAGATTTGACCGCGCAATAATCGCCCATGTGACCATTTTTCAGAATTTGGCACAGGCGGCGCGGAACAAGTGCTTTCAGAGCAGTATCTTACTTGTCTCATCAGTGCTTGACGGAACAATAGTCAAAGCAGACTCATCTGCTCAACAATACGTGTTTCTGCACGGGATGGCTTTAACTCTTCTGTTGCTAGCTGCCCCACTGGAGCTAAAACCTCTGGCTGACTATCCCTAACCAAAACCCACGAAGGCATCTTGATATCTTGCTGATTATTTTTAACTCTTGTTTTTGCAGCCATAGCCACTGACGGAATTAGACGCTCACGGTAAAACTTCTCTTGCAACCCGGATAATACAGCAAGCACACCCAACTCTGACCACACACCTAAGTCTTCTCCATTGAGGTTAACTTGGTAGTATCCGCACTCTAAGCGATCACACTTTACGGGATACCCCAACTTATGAGATTTCTCGATCAGACTCAATACTTGGGGTGGATATGTTGTAGGGAGTATGATTTTTTGTCCACAATTTGTGGACATTTTTTCCTTAGTAACAGTTCCTAACCCAACTTCCCCGCCCCAAAGTTTAGGCAGATACCGTTGGATAACTTCACGTCCAACTTGATGCCGATGGCAGAAATCGCCAGTTTTTTCGTAGCAGCACAATGTCATGTCATGTGAGTTTTGCTGCTGTTTTGCAACCCAAATATCAATCAGTTGCTGCCTACAAAGCAAAATTTCGTAGAATTGGCGGGTGTATTCTTGTTCAGCATTAGTATCTGAGGCTGAAGACTTCCACCATTTCAGTAGCTCTGGCGTTGGAGCAAATAAAGGTAAATGCCTGCCTTGAAAGCCTTTTGGAGGATATAGAGAGATGGAGACGGCTTCACCTCTAATTTCTCCTGCATAGTAAGAGGTAAAAATAGTCACTCCTTTTTCTCCTCAATAACTACCTCTTGACATATAAGCTGGTGGGAACTATGTTCACCCAGAATATCTTGACAATTCCAAATTTGGAAGTGTTTGTTCTGCTTGTAGTATTTCATAAGACACTCTAGTATTGAGTTTGCTGCTTAAAAGTCAACCCATTTGATATCAACCACTTGTCCTGACACAATCACGAGTTCGCATTGATTAGCAGGATCGCAGGCCCAATCAATTGCGGTTTGCCTCAATACGTCACTGCCGCAATTAAGATATTTCCTCATATCTTGTAGTACAGCTTCTTCATCTAAAACTGGAGGCTGAACTATAACGGCGATCGCAGTCAACTTTTTAGAAGAGGCAAGAGGCAGAGAGCTATTTGCGGGAGTTGTATGGGAGGCAATATCTCTCCACCCTTTTATCTTTTCCTCTGCTCCCCGCACAGGAGCTTTTTCACTCAACTGCTCTACTTTCTCAATTTCCAAAGCCTTGATAGCTGTCTTTGCCGTTTCTAGAACGGATGCAACAGGTGATTTTTTGCGACTTGGCAGAACATGAGGTGTGAAGTTCGCCCAAAATTCCCTGTCTGACTGTTTTGGTGTATTCAAATAAGCCCCAGGATTAATACAACCAAATTCATCTTTGGGTGGCTCTTGAGAAATTAGAGTAGGCAAGGCATAGTCTGCTACTTGCTCTACGCTACTTGCTCTACCATTTTGGTTAACGTGGGTGTTTGCGTTACACGTACGAATTGAGGTAATGGTATTGCTGCTCTAGCTTGAAGCGCTATCTGTTCCTCATCTTGGGTGGTGTCTAGCCCGTTCTCCTTGCGGGTTTGGATGTTGACAACGCGATGGATGAAAGTCGATTGATACCATTCCCACTCAATCGCTAAGTTAGTCGGCTCATTGCGGAAGTGTTTCAGTACCTTGGCTTTGTTTGCGTGTAAGTCCCCGCCATACTCCTTCATCCACCGAGTAGCGAGGGCAGTTTGAAATTCTGCATCAAGCTTGCCCTCTTCATTACGCCAGGGGCCATCTGGTAGCCAATCCCAAATCACCTCATTGGATTTTTTGCGTTGATTTTTCAAAAATGGATCGGGCAGTGGCGGCGGAACATTTGCCTTCATGAGAGACTGACTTGTTGGTTGCGTAGTCTCAGATTTTTTTGGCAACAAAGTGGAGAAACTTGAATTGGGTTCTTCTCTAACTTGAAATCCAAATTCTCTTTTTTCTTTTCTTTCTTGTGAGTCGATGTCAGTTTGAGAGGGATTAAAGGAGAGATCCCTTAAAGGGAGATCCTTAATTGGTAATTCCTTAATGGTAATTCCTTCGTCTACCATTTCAGGTAGGGGTACTCCTACCATTTCAGGTACCACTACCCCTGCCTGATTTGGTACCACCCCCCTACCTGATTTGGTATCACTACCCCCACCTAATTTGGTACTACCTGATTTACCATCAGTGATTTGTTGTCTGATTTTTTCTAGATGTTTTGATGCCATCCATTGCGAATGATGTGTGATTTCATAAATTGTGGTTTTCCCTTTTCGTTCTTGGGCTATTTTGATAAACCTAGCCGTAATCAAGATTTGTAGGGTTTTTCTGACAGTCTTTTCATTCATTAAACAGATTGCTGCCATGTTAGGAATTGATTCAAAACATCCGTCTTTCCCTGCTCGTCTAACTATGTGTCCATACAAACGATATTCTTGGGGATTAAGCCCATAGTCGTCTAGAAACGATGGAACGACTATTGCAAAATCACTGCGATTGCATACAACAGAATTACTCATTTTCCCCTCTATGCTTTGTTCTCATACTTCTTCGGACTTTGAGCATGAAAATATTGACGGTGCAGACTTAATACTCCACCGAGTTAAAACCCTGAATTATTTGTGAATATGCTTCCTTAAAAACTACTTCGCACCTTGTTTAGTGCCGAGCGATCACTTTATCTTTTGAATTGCTAGAAAAGACTTGATCTAAAAGGCTTTCAGGGTATAAACCTACATAGCCGAACCTTGGGTCATGTATCTGTTCTACTTCTACCCCCTGCTTGCGGCATAACGCGCTAGCTTTCTTTCCCTTGCTGCCGGCTTGTGAGAGTGATATCTCAAGTCCTCGAAGTTTAGCAAAACCCATAACGCTGTATTTGTGACCACATGGGCTATTGAATCGATCTTGCTCAACTTCAACCGCTTTTAGTCTTGCCAGTACTTCGTTTTGACGGCGTTCTTGTTCCAATAGCCTTTGCTCTTGTTCTGCCATCTGTTGGGCCATTGCAGCAAGGATTTGAATCTGGGTCATGGTTCCTGGGGGAACCGAGTATCCACCTGTTTTACGAATAGAGGGCAGGACTTCATGAAACACCCAGTACTGGAAACGTTTGGCAACTGGTTTACGGGATTTAAATACAAGACGATAAAGCCCTGGTTCATTGACAGTTAGCATTTCTTGCTCACCACCAAGGGTACGAACATTCTTCGTACCCTTTTCGGATGGCTCTAAAGTCTCTAGTGCTTTACTTGTATCCCTTACTTGCAAACAAGCACACACATCAGCAGCTATCCATTCTGGCTTTTCTGCTGTACCAACAAATCTAACTTCTTGAGACTCAAAGCTAAAAACTGATAGGTTAGACATAGCTATTCCTTTCTTCAGGGTTTAGTTGGGGCGATCGCTAACTTTGGACGGTGGGCGATCGCTTTTAGTTAGGAGGTTTCGCCAAATGCACTTTTAACCTCTTCAATCGCAAGTGATTCTATATTGGGTTGACACTCAATTCCCAGTACCTTAGCTATTCTGCCGAGAGTTTCCACCTTAATAGATTTATTCTTGTTGCTGGTTATTTGCCAGACAGCCGTACCTGTAACACCAGCAGCTTCACCAAGTTTTTGAAAAGATAGACCCTTCTGCTTCATTGCCTCAGCTAAATCATTCTCTAACCCTGGAACATCAATCGTAATCGTTACTTTCACTTCCATCTCCTAATTCACCTCCTTTGATTGAAGCATTAACTATTAGTTGTTGGTTGACAACTGACAGCTAATGGTTTATGGAATTTCAGAGATTAATAATGATGCCAAGGCAAGAACTGCTACTGAATTCACCTCCTTTAGCTAAAGCATCAAAATATTAGCTATCTGCTATAAATCATAAGCTGATGGTTTATAAAAATCAAGCGCAAAAATGATGTTCTTAACAGTTGACAACCATTAGCTGATGGTTTATATTATAGGTGTAAGGGCAAGGAAATGCAACCGCCTGCACCCAAACGCAAAAAGGGTTTGCAAATTACCAAACTTAACTAATTTCAATCAACCACAAAACCAAGTGCCACCGGGACTAGTAGCCGGAAGCCAAACTTGTAATGCTCAAGCCAGCGAAGATGATCTCGATGACCTACCAAGTCTTAAAAAACTGGTTATTTAGTGCCATTCGTCTAGAAATCAAAGATTTTACAGCAAAGCTGAATTTAGTAGAGTGTCCTCTTCCGAACACAGCACTTCCTTACACATCCCCTGATGCTGTCCGTCTGCTGTCTTGATAATGCTCTTAGCAACTAGCTGTAGATGGCTACGCCAAATCAAGAAAGAGAGCGTTGTGCTAAACCACAACGTTGTTTGCACATATAACAAAGGCGACCGCCCACCCTGGAAAGTTTGCGATCGCCTTTTCCCCGATTAAGGAGATTTACATTATGAACTATGCAACACATACACAGCAAGAAATTCCTAGTTCTTTTCGTGATGAGCAAGCCCTCGCCCAAGCAGAACTCGACACCCACCTCGAATCCCAAGCCGAAGCTGTAGCCCCAACCCAAGATCCTCTCACCAGCAGAGACCGCCACATCATTGGCGAGATTATCGAAGTCCAACCCGAATCAGTTCGCACGATCTGGATTGAAGGCGGAATCACGGTATGGGTGCAGTTCGTGGAAGGCGGAAGGCTGCCATTTGATAGGGACTGGTTCGCTACAAGAGTTGCAGAAGTCAAAGCCACATTACCCGAAACACCACGGGAACGCAACGAACGCCTAAGCGATGAACTAGAAAAAGCCTGCACTGTTTTTGGTCTATATCACGGCGAAATTGATTGGCTATCTTTCAGCACCAAACTCTACCAAGACGGGCGCTTTGTCGGCTTCGTCGGGTGCAATCAACAAGCGTGGTACGCAAGACCAAGACAGTACGGACTCAATCGTGTGGCTCCTAGTGCAGAACAAGTGATTGCGTCGTTGGGAGTCCGAGCGGTAGTAGCGGCTTAGTTGCTGAAGTCAGAAAAGGCGATTGCACACCAAAAGAATTGCAATCGCCAACGAGTTTAATCTCGAATAAATATAATCATGACATAAAGTACAGCAAGTAACACTGCACTTCAAGTGGTGACTGTCAAGAGAAAATTCTCCTATCTGCTACAGATGCGAATGCAGAGGTTTAAGAAATCTATAGCCCTAAAAGTGAAAAAGGCGATTGCAGCCATAGAGTTATGCAATCGCCGCTCAACCGAAATTTAGACAATTGAAATCATCATGGCACAGGAAATATGATTACCACATTTTCTCTTCAAGAAGCCCAGTTGGATGATCCAAGAGAGAGAATTCTGTTACCTCCAACAGACCCTAACGCAGAGGTCATGGAAATCCTGGGATACAATCTGGTTTACGTTAACGGAGCTTGCCCCAGAAATTATCGAGTGTACAAGGCTGATTCAATGATTGGGGTGATATTTCAGCATATTACCCACTGGTCTAACGGAGTGGATTCTCTTCGATACGCCGAGCCGATTGATGCAGCAGTTGGATTGGATAAATTTCTGAACGTGGCAAGGATATCAACAATGGCTACGGAACAACCACCCACGGAAGAGGAATTACTCGATAAAGAATTTGATGCGCTGACAAGTGACGAATGGGAACGGTTAAAGAAACACGTTCCACAAGCGAAAGATTTAGTTGCAGTGTAAGGAAAGGGGTGGGCGTTGCTGCCCACTTCCTCAATCAGACTATTTTACTTAGTTCCACAAATATAACAATGTTACCCATAGAAATCCTACAAGAATTTAACTCGTGCTATCTGAAGATTCAGGCGATTGCCCAAAACGAAAATTGGCTTTTGTTGATTGCGGACAAGAAAATTGACCCAGAAGCAGCGACTCACTTAGCCGATGTTCTGCATTACTTAGGTGAGGCAATGGGTTGCGTGGAAGAAATCGTTGAAGTCAAGCTTAATCAGGAATCATAATTATGAAATTCTATGCAACCAGTGTTCCTCAAGCTTTACCAAGTTGGGCAACTGTTATATCAAACAAAGCAGGTCTGATTGAAGTAGAAATCAATGATGAAGACCCTGGATTTCACTCAATCATAGAAGAATTATCTACCGAAATAGAGCCAGGAATTATCGGTGTAAAAGCTAGTGATTTATGTCAAATACTCAGCATTGAAATGATTGATACTAACGAAGAAAATTGACAACCAAAGTTTAGTAATCCCAAAAAATGAAATTCACCACTGTATCTGTTAGCTACTCTAGGAAATTTAATCTTGGCGGCTATGAATCACTGGAACTGGGTTGTTCCTTATGGGCGCAAGTCGAGGATGGGGAAGACGCGGATGGAATAACCCAATTCCTCTATCATCAAGCTAAAACTTCGGTAAAACAAGCGGCAATGCCTGTACTAAAAGCCTCAGAGTTTCAGATTACTAAGGCTAAATCTAGCAAAAAAGTGTCTGGTGATGTCAACGAAAGCCATTGGTAAGATGAGAGGAGCTAGACAATGCAAGAATTAATCAAAGCTCTAATTAAAGCAAAGGCAGAGTTTAACCCCATTCAAAAAGACGGTACTAATCCTCACTATAAATGATGCTGAAGGTGCAGCTACTCCTCAAAAGACAGAACAACCACAAAATAATATTAGACCCCGCAAAGACAATCAACAGCCTAGAGTTCAGCCAGCAAAACAAGCTATAACTCCACCATCAATCAACCCAAAAGATTTGCGAGTCAAAGAAGTTCGCACACTTTTAAATTATCCGTTGGATTTAGTCAAAGAATGGCTGCATTCTCGAAATGTTACAAGTCCGAGTGAGCTTGATTCTCTTCAAATTGATGAACTAGTGAAAACTATGTGTTTGGCTTGGGCCGGTAATAAGTTTGGACATCCTAATCATGCTGTTAACTCGTATCAGAAACACGTAATCGATGCTGTATTACGAGGTGTTTCTGAGATGGAAGCAATTCAAGCATGGATGGAGGGAGCGCTTGCACAATTGCCTGAGTTGAATTGAATCAATCATATCTTCTCATAGTACCAATAAGGAAAATATCATGCCAAGAAAGTCCACTTACCCCACCCCTACTGACCAGTCTTCACTGTGCCTACAATATCTCGGTCGTTGTGGTGGTAGCGATCGATTGTGCAGTATCAACTTTAGTCTTAGTGTAATTCAAATGTTAGTTAATCAAAGAAAAGTAAAGATTACCAATACAGGTGCGGGTTTCTATGTTCAATTGGAGGAATCTAAATGACTAACCACAAACAAGCTATTTACCAACCTGAATTAGACCACAAGAGTAAAATGGTTCTTCGCCGCCGTACTAGAAAAAGATTCAAACCCAGGATTTTTTTGACCGCATCATAGAAACAACTGCAATTGTCTCTCTGCTCTTGACTGGCTTTTCAGGAGTTGGAGCAATGGCTTGCTGGGGGTTGGAGATTATTGAGACAAATGCTAATCCCAACATAATCATCTCTGGTTGGCAATACCAGAAAAACAAAAGTCTTGGAGTTATGTTGGTCAGCTTTTCCGCCTTCTTAGGCAGTTCTTTAATCGGAGCAAGCTTCAGCATTCAACGAGATAAATTTTAGGGTAAGAAACAACGATGGAAATCAAATTAACCACAGCAGAGATTCGGACTATTTTACAAGGATGTCAATATACGTTGCGGCTTGTGGGAAGTAGTAAGGATTATCGTAGGCTTCAATCGTCAGAGCATTTTTCTACATCAAACGATGTGGTGCTAAATGACGCATTCGATGTTTTGGGAGAAATAGTGGATGCAATTGATTGTGTACAGCAGGCGACTCAACAGCAAACAGAAAGAATCTAAATTTAGAGGAGTAAGAAAATGACGTTAACTCTGGATAATCGCTCTCAAAATAAAGAATCGTCCCTGACGCAAGCATTGCGGCAGATACAGCAGCTAAACTCCAAGATTGCTGTGTTGGAGCAGCAGCATCAAGATTATGTACAGAAGCAACAGAATTTAATTCCAGCCATCGCTGAGATTTGTATTTCTCCAATACAGGAAGTACAGGCGCTGCGGATTCTAATTTATAAGGGAGAAGCAGCTTGTCGGCAGTACTTGCGTTCAGTGTTGGTTAAACAAAGCCAAGCTTCAAAATGACCATACGGGAAATCATTTGCCCAGTTCATATAAAAGAGCCAAGCATAAATTAAAGCGATCGCCACCAGACAAAGAAGGCGATCGCTCCTGCTAGAAATGGCAGTTACCCCAAAACTTAACTTTTGAGCTAAAAGTATGAGCGCACAAACTGAAGAAATCAAAGAACTTGACCCATTAGTTTTTTGTGAAATTTGGGGATTAAGTTATGAGCAAGCTTCAGAATATTTGAATATTAGAGCAAGAACAATGACAGCGTACGCTTGTAGAAAATCTTCTAAAACTCATCGTCAACCATCTTCAAGAGTAAGAGCGCTAGCTGCAATACACCATAATAGATGGTTGAAAGAAGGGAGATATCCTAGCAAACATTTTAAAGCTTTCAATCAACAAAGTTGACAACAAAGTTGACAACTCAGTACCTTGAACCGCCTTGTGCAGTTTTTTATTTTAGAAGAACAATGTTAAGAGACAGTCAACAGCTACCGCTTATGGATATCAATATTGATACAGATATTGACAGTGACACTGATACAGATATTGCTACTGATATGACGCGGATATTGACTATCTTTTTGAGACTATTGACACGGATTTGACTAAGTTCATGAAGTCACAATGGAGAGAACAACTTTTTCATCAAAAACCAAGCCAATCGGGAGTCAATTTCTTGCTTTTACCGATGTCAAAAGCCAAAGCAACTAAAATTTTAGGCATCTGCCCCCGTACATTAGAACGGTGGACAGAAGTAGCCCAACTTGTTCCAGAGTATAGATTAATACTCTTAAGAATGAAAGCTTTTGCTCAAGAAAAGAGACTACGTGCGCCATTAATGACAACGTACCAAGTATGGGTAGTAGGAAAGATTGGCGAATTGTTTTCTGACATTGTTCAAGGTATTGATAAAAAGCCCCTTGTTGAGGCCATTATTGAAGCTAACAAAGGTGAATATACTCGCAGCAACTTTGAACAAGAACAACTTAGATTCACATCATACGGTTTAGGAGAGATACATCATGTCGAATAGCATATTCACCCGTGCAGAATTATTTGAATTATTGAGTGCTAGCTACAGCCCAGAGCAAATTATTGCTGGATTAAAACAACTGGCTCAGTCAGATCCAGCAGTTGATCCGAACGCTCAAGAATTTCCCGTAGAAATCAGCGATCGCTTAGAAAAGTTGTTCAATCTAGCGCAAGCAACCCTCGACGAATCGAAGCTGTTAGGAGGTAGCAGCAATTTAGCGAATATACAGACGGGAGCTATGGACATGGCCACTGAACAATTACGAGTAGAAGGAGTCAGCCGGGAAACGTTTAAAGCATTCTTGGACATTGTGGCAGGTAAGACTGTTGCTCAAGCGCTGGCAGTTCATGAGTTTGAGCAAGAATTGTTTGATGAAATAACCAGTGAGCTTGATGCTCGTTCATTGCAGCGACGGACAGAGCAAGGTTTTGATGAAATAGCGTTTATTTATCAGTTGGCCAAAAATCCCGAAATCAGGCAACAGATTACCCAAGAGTACGGGTTAAAGACTGGGGATGAGATTAAGCAACAAGTTCAAACCCTTACTACTACTGCAACTCCTGGTTTTGACCCGGAAGCATTCTTACAAGAACTAGGAGTGCCAACACCTGAAAAAAAGTCCACACAACCGACAACAATTCAGGACTTGAAAAATTTGACACGCTCTTTGTTGAGCGAGAAATTCCAATCTCCAGCTTAAAATGGCGCAAGTTCTTCAAGGAGAATCTTTTCGGATTCTCAGTCATTTTTTTTCTAGTTTGCATTGGGCTGTCTGTTTACGTTCGTGTTATTAATGCACCACCCCAGACAACACAAAGTATCGACGGGCAACAACCGTAAAATATTCCGGTTGAGTGACAATGAAATACCAGAAGCAAGCGATGTTGGGATTATTGGGCATGGGGTTAATTGCAAGTCCTTGGTTATCGCAACTGCCAGCCCAATTTAAAACTTACTCTCACGGCATTACTATTCGTGAGTCTGAAGAACTAGAACGCATTAAAGCCGAGCAAAGAGCAGAAACCGCCAATAAAATTAACTCTCTTGGAGTTACGCCCTCATTCAGTAAGTTACGAATCAGGAACTATCTAGACTCAAAAAAACGTAACCCTAGACCTGACACTACAGGTTATTTAGAAGATGAAACAGTTTTTGTGTATGACTCAACTGGTTTATGTATTGGACGCATTGAACAGAGGCAATGGAAATGGAAATATCGATTCAAAAATGCTTGTAAGAATTCGCCACTGTACCAAGATTCCCTCAATTGATTTATGAAATATCTCACTCCGAACAAATCTAATTCACAACCAAAACCAGAATCATCACCACAAAAAGAGCCGAAAAAAGGAGGGAGTGACTACCTAGAATTGTTAGCTCGGTGGATTGTGGCATTAATCTCACTGCCAGTCATCTTTATCTCACATATCATTGCCCAATTCGTTACCCCAGGCACACCCGGATACAAGCTCGTTGGTGCAATTGGTTTCTGGATTGGTACACTCCTTTCTACTGATAGCATCTGGCAAGTTTTATTCCAGGGAAAACCGATTTTTCCGTGGTTTGAAACTGAGTGGATTGGCTGGCTTGGTTGGTTACAACTCCTATTTAATCCCTTATTTTGGATTAGCTTCGGTATCTCTGCACTTGTCCAAGTGATGGAAGCTCGGACATTGCGTGGTAAAGACCCACAACAGGCCAAGAACGAGTTTGAGGAATCAAAACAATACACACTCGGCAGTAAACCGAATGGGAATATCGACCTGACAGTGGCATTGTGGGGTGATTACAAGAGGGCTGGCATGAAAGAACGTCATACAGGTGGAGCGATCGCACTATTCTTCTGGGTTTTGGATCTGACTACTACCTTCGTTGGTCGAAATCCCTTCCGCTACACTAACCCTGGTTTAATCCTGGCTTGTTTTGCTTACAATGTAGCCTCAATGATGGCAGGCGAGATTGGTTACAGCATTTGGAAATTAACTAAATAAGGCAGGGGAGCAATCACCGTGCCAAAACGGGAAATCCTACCATCATTTTGGTGAAAAAACTATGATTATGCTGCTAGCTTTGATTAAGTTTGAACGGAAAATCGTCGTTTCAAGCACTTGAAATTTTCTTAGGGTACTATTTTCCGGGATTGGCACGGTGACGCTTTAAATGACTCGGATCAAGTAAGTAAGAAAATTTACCGATATGATATTTTCAAATGAGTTTATACAGGTAGTAAATACGAGTCGTTTACATCGAGGAAAAATCAATCGTTAAAAAATTATATACATCGACCGAAAATAGCGAAAATAACTAAGGCTTACAAGCATTGAGGTCTGATCTTGAAAAGGTTTTTATTTATCGGTGGCGTGCTGCTAATTCTTTTTGTTTATTTTGGTTTAAACTATTCTGGCTTCTGTTTTGCAGAAAAGCGTTACCTAAGTGATGAAGAAAAAGTTAGAGCAGTATTCGATTACCAAAATAGCCGGGATACATTACCGATAGAAAACTTCCCAGGTATTTCGTATCCCAAGCACATCAAGTATAAAAGCTTCGATGAGTATATAGCATTTTATCCAGAATGCTGTTCCGTCAATCCTGGCGGCGGTTATGAAGTTCCTCCTACAAAATTTCTCGATCGCATTCTTGGATATGATTCGGGCGATGTTGTAGTTATTGACTTTAAAGTACGTTATTTGGATGAAAACGGCTCGCTTAAAACAGGAGAGAAACGCTTTGATAACTACTTGGAAAACTGTGGTAAACCTCGATGATGATTTCCTCGAATGTAAAACCCGAAGTATCGGAGAAGAATTATGGTTCAACTAAATAGAAACAACATCATAAAACTCTACATATAACCGAATTTTAAGCATTTTAGTCACAATTATTAACAATCCATCCCCTTGGATTATAAAGCGTTAATTACTCCCCCCTGCACCCCTGCAACCAACATGAGAAAACTTTACTAAGCGCGAGAGAACAAAGATGCAGCAACAAATACCAATGCTAGAAACCAAAGAAACGGCGCTCCTCCGTAGCGACTACCCCAGCATTGAGTATTTGGAAGCTGGCAACATTGCTTCTTGGTTACAGGAACGACAGGATCAGTTGTTAGTTCGCGCCAGGGATGAACGTAACGGCATGAATCTCGCTAAGTTCATCACACTGACCACGGCTCTTACTGGTGCAGTGTGCTATGCTACATCTCCTTTAGCCCCGATTGGCGCAGTTGTTGCAGGGGTTGGTTATCTCTGGTCAATTGTTCAAGACTTAAACGATACTCATCAATTTGCACCCATCCCTTTCATTCGTGGTAACTTCTTTGCTTTCCTTTCTGCAATGGGTGATAGCGTCGCTAGAGTTGAATATTTTGCTAACCAAAATGAAATTGCTGACTTGATGCTTCACTTGGAGCCAATGGAGAAATATGAGTTCGCCATGCTCAAACAATGTTCTCATGTTGTGTGTGAATACCTGAATGCCGTTGAGTCTGGGAAAAGATTTTATGCTTACCGTTGGCTGCTCGATTGGTTTATTCAGCTACGTGGGCAGTTTCCCACCCGTGAGCAATTGTCTGGGCATTTAGCGCAAGTGACAATTGACCCGCGAGTTAACTACCAACAAGTAACAGTTATTCAAGAGGCCATACAACCACAAAACCTTGGTATCCCACAAGCTCGATTTGCTCAATTACCGATTCCTGGTGTGGGAGCAAGGTTTGAAGAGGAAACGAGGCAATTTGCTAGGAGCGGAGGGGAAATTTCTCCCATGCAAAGTACCTCTTCTCCTTCAGTCAATACCGAAATCTCCACTTACACCTCAAAGCAAGAGACTGAATATGACCTAATCGCTCACATTGCTAAAAAAGTTACCAATATGCTGTGGGTTGGTGTCCCTGGTTCTGGCAAGGGCATCACCATTAGCAATGCAATCGATGCTATTAAGCGACTGCATTCTGGCATACATATCTTTTATATTGACCCCAAAGGTGACGAAAAAGAAACAGGTTATTTCAAAGGTCGTGTTGATACTTTTAAACGGGCTAAAATCCTAGAAATGTCTCCGGTCGAAGCCGTTAAATGGGTCAAAGAATGCTTTACCGAATTTCAAAATATCTCTGGCTCCAAGCTGATTATTTTGGATGAAGGAACGGCTGTCTGTTCCAAATTTAAAAATACCAAGGGTGAAATTGGTTGGCTCAAAGATAAAATCATCTCTTACTGTTCTTGCGGTGATAGTTCCGGTTGGCATTTCTGGATTGTCGTGCAAAATCCCCACACTGATGACTTGGGCATTTCTGGCGGACTGCGATCGCAGTTAACCTCTGTAGCGTTGGTTCATCCTGATAACGTCCCAGCTTACAATGCCATGATTGCCACCCAACTAATCCCCAGCGATCGCAAGATTACTTCAACCCAAGTAATGGAGATTGCTGCACAATCACCAGTCGGTCGAGCAGTTTATTACGGCGGCATCAATGAATGGATACCAATGCCTCTGTTAAAGAATTTCTCTGGTTATGACCGGGATACCAAAAACTTTATTGACTCTGCTCCAAGTAATAAGCAAACGTCTCAAGCTGAAGCTACTTCATCAAGCACACCAACAACCCAAGCTCAACAGATGTTGGCGCTCTTAGAGAAGACGAAAGCCAGTTCCATTGATGAGTTTATCCAAACCGAGTTGAAATTAGACGGTGTTCCCCCAGAGCTAATCCGTTTGGGAATTGAAAAATTACTCCAAAATTCCCCAATTAAATATAAGTTCAATCCTTGGAATAACCAAAACTGAGAATTTACATCAGGAAGCCTTAACAGCATTTCGACAAGGCAACTATGCATTGGTTAAACGACTCGCTGCGTTCAACCCACTTGACAGATATTGCAAAGCATTAAGCTTTATGGGTGGAGCGTTCAATCCGCAAGCCATAAGTTCCGGCAATACATTTACGATACTTAATGAAAGCATCCTGAATGTTGCCGAACTAGCTAAAGAGCGTACTGCTACAGAGCTTGGGGCAGATATTGCACAAATATTTGGTTAATAACCAAGTGCGATCACCACTCCAAATCTCATGGCGATCGCACTTCCGTAGCTAAAATATTTTCAAAAAAGAAATTGATTACATTACCAAATAAGAAAAAACACAAAAAACCTTTCCAGTACCGTCCATTTTTTCAAAGCCTTATCAGGAAGTGGAATTTCTGGAAGTAGAAGAAAATAGTATTTCTGAGGCTGATTTGGAACAGATTGTGGCGATCGTTGCAGCTACTACTAGCCCTCCGACTTCTTTTGCTGCTATCAGAAACAGCCGCAAGTGGGGCGAAGAGAAAAAGAGTGTCCTTTACTTGAGAAATGCCCTATTACAATTGATTGACACTAACCGATTGTGCGGAAATGAAAAAGATGGTTTCAGCGTTTTTAACATTAACCACTAATATTCGTCACAGTTCCGGTCGAGTTCCGGTCAAGTTCCGGTATTCTTACATTTCCAAGTACGGCTGAAAAATAGAGTCTTTTTGTCTATCCAGTAAGTTTTAATTTTTTCTAAACATTTTCTGGAATGTCGGAGCATAGGAAGTTTAAAAATGAGCGATAAATTAACCACAGCATTACAAAAATTAGCCATAAGTCCAGTTAAAGCAGACAGGCTAGCTATTTCTAGATTGGAAAAAGAGTACGGCGCTTCTTTATCAGAAATCGTTGGTGAACTCGAAGATTATGCCATAGTCCATCAATCTATATCAGACGAAAGGGCTAAACCCAAAAATCAGTTGATTATAGTTTGCTGTTATGGCTGTCTTTGGGGCGCAGTTATCGGAATTGCGACGTTATTTATTAAGCCCAGCGTTACTGTAGTGGCGATTGGGTTGGGTTTTACGGCTGGGGTGTCTGGGAAATTGCTGGTTCAAAAAGAGGAATAAGTTGAAGGAGTTGAATGAATATTGGCTTTAATTGTTTAGCTGAACTCTTGGATTCATTGGAGTAAATATGTCTTGGTCGAAATCTATTTCAATGGACGTTGCTAATAAAATTTTTGACGTAATTGGAGTTTCTTTTGAGCAGAACGAATTAGAGGGCGGTTACATCGCTAAACATGAACGTTACATAAACTGTCAGATAAAACAACCAACTAAGTGTAATAACAAGATTTTTGCAGGATAATATCTCTGAATAGAATTTTATTTGGCAAAAAGCAACCTTGTCGAGTGTCCTAGCGGAGAGTAACGCACAAACAATTAGCATTAAGTAAAGTTTGGATGCGTTACATTAACAAACACTACAATATCTGCGACTCAGGGGAGTAATGTATTGCGATCGCTATTACTGTGAGTCGTGATTTTTAGGCTATCTCTCTTTTGCTCTTAATATATCGTATATTAGATATTGGAGGCTAGATCAAATGTCTAGACTTTTAAACTTCATGTAATTACTACAAGAATTTAACCGTGATTACAAATGCTAGTAGCCTTACCCTTGGCGCTCTCCGTCAAACTTTTGGCTTGAGACTCGACTCTAGCGATCGCTTTTTTGATGAATGGTTAAATAATGCGCCGACTCTAACCGAAGCGGAACTACAAGGACTAGATCGCCTCACTCGAAACTATACCTATCTTAGTCAAGAAGAACCACCTCTCGAAGAAATTGTTAAGCTTGTAGTTATATCACCATTGCTAGATTTAGCAGGTTTCTATCAGTTTCCTTTTTTGGTAAAAGCAGAAGTAAGTACCAATATCGAAGTTGCAGATGAAGCTAATGCTATTGCAGTTCAAGGCAGGATTGATATTTTGGTGATTCAAGATAGTTTTTGGATTTTGGTGATCGAGTCAAAGCCTGCAAGACTAGACGTTACGGCGGGAATTCCCCAAGCACTTACTTATTTGTTGAGCGCTCCCAACTTACAGTCAAGTTGTTATGGAATGGTTACAAACGGAAGAGAAGTATTGTTTTTGAAATGCGATCGCCACCAAAATGTCCCTCAATATACTAGATCCAATACTTATCGGTTACTTGAAAATACATCAGAACGTATCCAAGTTTTGCAGGGACTTAAACAAATTGGGACTTATATTGGCGATTTGAGGAGTTAGGCGATCGCTATTCCTGTGAGTCGTGATTTTTAGGCGATCGCTTAATAATTATTGGTCTTTGCGGCGGGACACATTCTTAAAGGAATCGCCAATAACTTCTCGGAACTTATCAACGAAGTAAATCATTTTTGATGGAAAAATCTTGACCAGAAACAGTCAGCATTAACGGGCTTATCGGTTAGGTACGTAAGATATCCGCCTATTTACATAACTCAAGAAATGTAAGGGCGACTGCAACATTTCTGTCATTACATCAAGCAAAAAAACATCCATTACAAAGACTGATGAATTTCTTTCAGCAAAGAATCAGTCTTGTCAATGTATCTTCGGATTACTTCAGGCGATGGCAAGTCTATATTTAGTTGTTTTTTGCAAGCAAGTCCTACAAGAGTTGATATTTCAGTCCTCACCAAAATATCCCTCGATAACTGCTGAAGCATATCCTCTGGAGTTAATGTATCAGCATATTCAATTATGTCGTTCTGATAGCAAAGACTAGCAATTGCATGAACGTATCCTAGAGAAGCACATATTTCAGCTAACTCCGAAAAAATCTCAGATTCTTTTCTGACTGCCTCTCTCACAAATGCTTGCTCCAATACTATAATTTTTGAGTGCCTAACCGCACTGCTTCATTCACCCTTGAGACAAAAAATCATCCGGCTATGTCTTTACCACTCTCGTAAGCCATAACTCTGGGTTTTCTCTTCTTGAGAGGGACTACTTTCGATTGCTTGGGTGCTTGTGGCGGACGGCATGTTTCACAGTAGAGCGGTCGCACACCAAAAGTTTCTCGTTGTGTGGGTTGTTCTTCACTGGCACCCTGGTAGCGATAATCGAACAGCGAAACGACAAACCCAGCTTGAGCGAATTTCTCGGCAAACTGCGGTAATCCCATTTCTTTGGTCAAGCCAATTCCATGAGCCATGACAATGGCAGGACAGCGCTCACCGGATGCGACTTGATCCGGAGTGTAAAAGGTGACGGAACACTTTAGACCCTTACTTTCAAAACTGGTTCTTCTTTGCATAACTGCTTACCCTCTCTTTTTTAAAGACCAGGAACATTAATGCCTTGCAGTGACAATAGCTGCCATCAACTGCTCAATGTTCCAGCGACTGGTATATCGAATTCCATTAATAAACAAAGCTGGGGCAGCCGTTACTCCACTGTGTAATCCACTTTCTATATTTTGATTAATACGCGCTATGTGTATTTGACTGGATATATCTTGCAGAAATTGGGGAATATCGAGTCCTAGATTATTGGCATACTCCACAAGATCGCCGTTTCCTAATGCTTGTTGATGGGTGAACAAAATGTCGTGCATTTGCCAAAACTGACCTTGGCTGGCTGCCGCTTGGGCCGCTTCTGCTGCACGTTGAGCATAAGGATGTATTTGCGGCTGTGGAAAGTGGCGAAATACAAAACACAAGTCATTGGACTGTTGTTGGATTGCCTTAATTAATTGGTGAGTTTCGCCACAAGTGGGACACTGGTAGTCGCCATACTCGACGAGTACCACTGAAGAACTTACCAATCCCTGAATATGATCTTGTTCTAAAATCGGCGCAAATAACCGATTATAATCACCAAGACTCATGAAAGCACCTCTAAGGAAAAGAGTGCAGCAGGTAAAGACAGATGATTGCTATGAAACCTTTTTCAAAATTGGATAGATTGATTTGGCTCTGTTATCTGTTGCATAAACTCAATTTAGAGGATTCACTCGATTTTGTCGCTGAGAAAAACTTCAGTTGATAAGCTGACAATTTAGACAGCTAATAAACTGACAAATTTGACAGGTATGATGCTACAAGCTAACGATACCTCGCCTTAATGCAACGATCACCGCCTGAGTGCGATCCTCGACACCCAGCTTACTTAAAATATGATTTATATGAAAATTGACAGTGCGTTCAGTAATATATAGAGCTTTGCTAATGGCTTGGGTACTCTTGCCCGTTGTAATGAGTTGAAGCACCTCTAACTCGCGATCGCTTAATTCTGGACTTGCCATGCGCTCTAAAAGTTTGGCACCGACGCGGGGTGGAATGTGCTTGTGTCCTTTGTGAACGGCGCGAATCGCGGACAGCAATTCTTCTGGTTCGGCATCCTTGAGTAAATACCCTTTAGCTCCTGCCCGCAATCCCTGATAAATGTCTTCATCGCCCTCGTAAGTTGTCAATACGATAATCCGAGCAGCAGGAAACTCGGTGCAGATGGCAGTAATCGCAGCAACTCCATCCATTTGGGGCATTCGCAAGTCCATCAAAGTCGCATCTGGCTGTTTTTGACGAAAGACAGCGAGTGCCTCCTGACCATTCCCAGCTTGTCCAACAACAAGGATATCTGGCGCTTCTTCCAGCATTGCAACCAAACCCTGACGTACAACGGGGTGATCGTCTACAACCAGAACACGAATGGCATTAGGTTGACTCATGATGGTTTTCCTGCTGATTCACGGACACTGCAATTTCTGTTCCTTGTCCGGGGGTACTGTGGATCTGGATCCGTGCTCCAATGAGTTCGGCACGTTCTGCCATGCCTAATAAACCAAAGCCATTGTGACTAGAATCTCGATCAATTGCAAATCCCTGTCCATCGTCCTTAATTCGTAATATGCACTGCGTGGACTGATAGATTAGTTCAACACGAATTTCAGTTGCTTGTGCATATTTGAGTGCATTCGTCAATCCTTCCTGTCCAATCCTTAACAGATTATTTTCCACCTCAGAGGCTAGCGGATAGGGGATGCCGATAGCTTCACACATAATTTTTATACCTGTGGATGATTCTAGCTGACTTGTCAGATGTTTGAAAGCACTGAGTAAATCACTATTTTCTAACAAGTAGGGACGGCGTAGCGCCTCTACAGAGCGGCGTGCTTCCGAGAGTCCAGTTTGGGCTAAGTTCTGGACTTGAGCTAGGTGAGCCTGAGCTTTTTGAGGGTCTACTGTTATCTTGTTCGCAGCAGTTCTGGCGTGAATAATAACACCCGTGAATGACTGCGCTAGTGTATCGTGAATTTCTCGCGCCATGCGATTGCGTTCTTCCAGAATTGAAGCTTCTTCGGCGCGTTTGCGGTCGCTAATGTCGAGAATCACACCTAACATTCGCACAGGCTGTCCGGCTGCGTTATAAATGCCTCGACCTCTGCCAACTAACCAGTGAATATTACCATTCGGGTAGATGACTCGATATTCCGCTTCAAAATCGGTATGAGATGCTAGAGCTGCTGTAACAGCTTGCTCGACCCGATGAATATCTTCTGGATGAACCCGTTCGCGCCATGCCTGATAGCTGCTCTCTTGTTCACCGGGTACTAACCCCAGCAATCGAGCGTGGTTATCGTTCCAATGTGTTGTATTCTCAACGATATTCCAGTTCCAACTGCCAATATGGGTGAAATCCATCGTCAGCCTGCGTTGCTCTTCACTTTGGCGCAGGGCGTTTTCAACTCGTTGACGCTCTTCAATCTCATGAGAAAGGAGCAAAGTTCGCTCAGTTACTTGTTGCTCCAACGTTTGGTGGTAATCGGCTAGCAGTTTCTCTGCTTGTTTCCGGTCTGTAATGTCTTGAAAGGCTGCGATCGCATAAGCTACATTACCCTGTTCGTCAAAGATAGGAGTTCCCCACACCTCAACTGGAACTATTGCATTGTTTTGGTGAATTTCCAGATCGTCAACTGTGGTGCATTCACCGCTCAATGCCCGAATAACTGGTAGTTTCTCAATTGGATAGTTTTGATCTGTTCCTGCCAAATAAAATTGATAAATCTCTGGGATTTGCTCCGGTGTCACAGAAGGATCAATCCCTTTACCCATTAGCTGAATTCCCCGTTGATTGACGTAGTAAACGCGACCAGCCGCATCCAGTACTCCAATTCCTACCGGGACAGCTTCTAGAAACTGTTTCATTCTACTTTCGCTCTTCTGTAGCTTTGAGTAGAGTCTGGCATTTTCAATGGCGATCGCCGCCTGAGATGATAACAGATTCAAGACCTGCGATCTCTGTGGTGTAAAAGCTCCAGCCGCCAACTTGTTTTCTAAATACAACACGCCCACTAGTTTACCTTGATTGAGCAGAGGCAAGCATAAGATTGATTTAATTTGATTGTGTTGAATATATGGCTCATGAATAAAATTACCTTCACGAGTAGCATCATTTAAAATGACACATTCATGAGTACGAATCACATAATTAATAATTGATTCAGGTAAATGATTTGCAGTTGGGATAGGTTGCAGTAATTGTGTCGCATGGACATTCTTACCCTCATTGAGTTCACCAAACGCTTTAATCACCCATTTCCCTGAATTTTCTAAAATTAGAAAACCTGTTTGTGCGCCAGCATTTTCAATTAATATGTTCATCAAGGAACTGAGTAGCTTATCCAGTTCTATTTCACTCGAAATCGCAAGGGAAGCTTTCATCACCGCCGCTAAGTCGAAAGCAATGGGTGAGTCATTAGAGGTGGTGACAGAAGTTTTAGGGGTTGGCGAAGCCGCATCCGACGATTGAGGAAATAGCTGTGGATAGCGAGTTTCTAAATCTCTTACTTTCGCAGTTGCTCCCCACCGTTCATAGCAGTAGTGAGCTTCTTTCATGTAGGTTTGGGCGAACTTTTCTCTACCGCGAGATAGGTAAAATTTGGCAGCTAATTCATAAGCTAATGCTTCTTCTTGAAGATAGCTATTATCTCTAGCACCAAGAATTGCTTGTTCGTAGAACTCTTCTGCTTCAAACCACTGGCCCAAAACTCGTGCTTTCTCTGCCTGTAGTAAATGATATTTATGCAAATAATTCATGGGCGCGTAATGTGCCCATTGTTTCATTTTTTCCAGACTTTCCGTAATTTTATCCAGGCTTTCTATTTGTGTTTGAGCGCTGCTTGCGGAATAGGTTACAAGCTTTAACAGAGAAGTATAAAGGTAGTACAGAGGGAGGAGAGGTGACGCTGTAGCGCAGACCAAATAACGTTCCGCTACAATTAAGGCTTCAAAGGCCTGAATGTACTCAGAAAATAGATAGCATAGGATAAGTTTGTTGAAATAGACAACAAAGATACCATTTCCATCATTAACTGTTCCATGCTCTGGCAATTCGTTCTCCTCGTTATAGAATTCACCAATTAAACGGGATGGATTGACTGAACATCCCATCAAATTTGAAACAGATTGCTGAAATACTTGATTTAAAGCGAGTGCTACTTCTTGTTTGAACTGACGCATTACTTCACTGTATTCTGCCATCTCACGATTAGCTTCTATGAGTTCCTTTCCGATGACGAAGGATTGCATACAGTAATTATGAGCGCAATAGGCGGCAAACTCTATATCTCCAGTTTCTAGTGCGCTTTGATAGCCTTCTAGTAATGGCGGCAATGAAACTCTTCCATGTTCTTTCCAGGGGATGACGAAGGTATTTACGACCATCAATGTTCTAGCTCTGAATACATGAGTAGGAAGTTGTGTTAACAGACTCAAAGCCACCTGTCCAAATTGGTAACCAGACTCAATATCTTTGACCGTTCCGCAAAGAACTAACCCTAAGTTGGCATACGCAAAGGGAGACTCAGAGGCATTGCCATATTGGATGGACAAGTTGACTTGTTTAAATACAAGTAGAGCCATCAAAGCAGGAGCAGTACTATAAGCAGCAATCATGACGCTAGATAGGATTTGCATCGCCGCCAATTTCTCTGGCTCGGTCATCTCTAGCAAATGGCTCAAATCCTTAATTGGTTTCTCACGAAAGTAGGATGTGATTGTGTTTAGTTCAAGGCAGATATCTGCCTGACTGGGTTCTTCGGGAAAACTAATTCCCAGTTGCCGCAAAACTTGCAACGCAGTATTGATTGCTTTCAAGTGCTCACTTTGCGCCATCCTGGTTTGGATTTTGGTTTTGTAAACTTTCACGATATCGAGAACCGTTTTAGCCTCTTGTAGGACGGCTCCTGCCCACTGGTCTACATCTTCAAACTCGCCACATAAGTACGTAACTTCTGTTGTTTCTGAAAATAACTCTAAGGTTAAGTCATAGTTTGTTTGCCAGCTAGAAGCTGCCAGCCATTCTCTTCCTGTTGCTAAATATTTTTTAGCGATCGTGTAAGCGATCGCCCCTTTCGCTTTCTGACCTGCCATTAAATTTAGTTTAGCAACTTCATTGCGTTCAGATTGATTGGTGAGAAGTTCAATGCCATGATTTAAATGATCAACAATTTCAAACACTCTGTCTGTTAATCGCTCTGGTAAAGTTTTTTCGAGGAGATTACGACCGATTTGGAGATGAACAACTTGTTTGTGTGACTGATCGATTAAGGCGTAGGCGGCTTGTTGCACGCGATCATGCAAAAACTTATATTCTTGAACTAACAAGTTTTCATCTAATTCAGACAGGGGTTGAATTAATCCAGCTTGGATAGCTGTCACCAAATCTAGAGAAACCGCTTTAGCGGATTGCTCACAAACGATTGCTAACGTATCTAAATTAAATTCAGCACCTATACAAGCCGCTAACCGGAGAATTTGCTGTGTGTTCTCTGGCAGTTTCTTCAATTTGTGAAGCATCAACTCCACAACATTATCAGTGATATTTTGAGCTTGAATCTGAGCAATGTTCCACTGCCAGCTTAAGTGTTGTGCATCAAATGTCAACAGATTTTCGCTATACAGCGTCCTTAAAAATTCGTTGACAAAGAAAGGATTTCCATCGGTTTTATGCAACAGTAACTCTGCTAAGGAACAAACGCTGTCTACATTTTGATGTAGCGTCTGGGCAATCAACTGACTCAACGGCAAGAGCGTTAAGGGTGCCAAGATAATCTCCTGAATGACTGCTCCTTGTTTTCGCAGTCTTTCCAAAGTCAATACCAGTGGATGCGTTGAATTTACCTCATTATCTCGATAGGCTCCAATTAAAAATAAGGATTGGGTTTGCTCATCAAGCAGCATCAACTCAATTAACTTCAGCGTTGCACAGTCTATCCACTGCAAATCATCTAAAAAAATCACAAGCGGGTGTGACTTTGAACAAAACACCCGCACAAACTTCTGAAAAATTAGATTAAAGCGATTTTGAGCTTCCGTCGCCCCAACTTCCGGTACGGGTGGCTGCTTGCCAATAATTAACTCAACTTCTGGGATCACATCAATGATGATTTGCCCGTTGCTTCCCAATGCTGTCAACAGGCGCGATTGCCACTGTTTCAACTGCTCATCGGGTTCACCCAACAGTTGCTTCAGCAATTTTTGCAGGGCATTTGCGATCGCGCTGTAAGGAATATTGCGCCCGAATTGATCAAATTTCCCAGAGACAAAATAGCCACGCTTTTGGGTAATTGGTTTATAGATTTCCTGCACTAACGCAGATTTACCAATGCCAGCATAGCCAGATACCAACATCATTTCAACTTGGAATTTTGGATTGCCCGTTTGTTCACTTTGTGAAGTCGTTTCTGAATTATTTGGTGAAGAAGCGATACGATTGTTTTCTGGACACGCTACACGGCCAAAAGCTGCCAGTAACATTGCAATTTCCTTGTTCCGTCCATACAGTTTTTGGGGAATTTCAAAATGATTGCAAACGTCTTGAAGCGCAAGTTGAATGTTAGAGATTTGACCTATTTGTTCTAATTGTTGAACACAGATTTCTAAATCTGCTTTGATTCCCCAGGCACTTTGATAGCGATCTTCTGCATTTTTCGCCATCAGTTTCAGAATTATATCTGAAACTGGTTTGGGAATCTTTGTATTTATTTCATGAGGTGAAGGTGGCTGTTTGGCAATATGATAATGGACTAGTTCCAAAATATCCGTTGTTTCAAACGGCAGATGTCCGGTTAGAAGTTCGTAGAATGTAACACCGAGGGAGTAAAAATCGGTGCGGTAATCGAGCAAACGGTTCATCCGCCCGGTTTGCTCTGGAGATAGATATGCGAGTGTCCCTTCTAATACATGAAGACTTTTAAAAGTTGGATTCGTGCGGTTAAGTTGAGTAGCAATCCCAAAATCAATAATTTTGACAACGCCAGTATCCAGATTAAGGACTATATTTCCAGGATTGATATCTTTATGAATGATATTGGCTGCATGGATTTTGCCTAGAATGTCGGTGAGGGCGATCGCAAGACCTAGAAAAGTCGATAAAGGCATAGGGCAAAAAATATCTCGGCGCTTGTGCATCCATTGCTCTAGGGACTCCCCCCCAAAATCTTCTAAGATAATCACCAGAGTGCGTTGATAGTCCTGCTGGCTGTATGCCTTGATAACTCCTTCCAAGTTAAGGGAAC
>NZ_JACJTR010000056.1 GCF_014698795.1 Nostoc sp. FACHB-892 | reverse complement strand
AGACGTTTGGCGAAATTTGTCAACTAGAGTCAGGCATAGAAAATGCTCAATTCAATGTCGAACTCATGCTCGTTGCTGGTTACGCTGGCGTTGGCAAAACAGCATTGGTGCAAGAACTCTATAAACCGATCACAGCAAAGCACGGCTATTTCATATCGGGTAAATTTGACCAATTCCGGCGCAATATTCCCTACAGCGCCATTGTGGATGCCCTGCAAAAGTTGGTGCAGCAACTTCTGGGGGAACCGGATGAGCAAGTGCAACAGTGGCGTATTCGTCTGCTCTCAGCTTTAGGAAGCAATGGGCAAATCATCATTGATGTCATTCCTGAAGTTGAATTAATTATTGGCAAACAGCCACCCGTACCCGAAGTTGGAGCAACGGAAGCTCAAAATCGCTTTAATCGAATCTTTCAAAATTTTGTGCGGGTGTTTTGTTCAAAAGAACATCCCCTGGTCATCTTCTTAGACGATTTACAATGGTTCGACTCCGCAACGCTAAAGTTAATCGAGCTATTATTACTTGACGAGCAGACACAATATCTATTTTTGATTGGAGCCTACCGAGATAATGAAGTGGCTCCAACGCATCCACTAATATTAACGCTCTTAGAACTGCGAAAACAAGGGGCAGTGCTTCAGGGGATTACCTTAGTACCCTTAATGCCCGAACCATTGAGTCAATTGATCGCCGAGACATTACATTGCAATATTGACACTGTTCATCCCCTAGCCCAATTAGTGTTACGTAAAACTGAAGGCAACCCTTTCTTTGTCGGTGAATTTTTGCGAATGCTGTACAGCGAAAATCTTCTGACCTTCAACGCAAAACACTTAAGCTGGCAGTGGGATATTGCTCAAATTCAAGCCCAAAATATTACTGATAATGTAGTGGAGTTGCTGCTGCTCCAGTTGAAGAAACTGCCAAAAGAAACACGGCGAATTCTCCGCTTAGCCGCTTGTGTTGGAGCTGAATTTGATTTAGAGACGTTAGCGATCGCTTGTGAAAAATCGCCGAAAGTAATTTCTCTAGATTTACTAGCTGCAATACATGCTGGATTAATTCAACCTCTATCTGAATTAGACGAAAACTTGTTAGTTCAAGACTACAAGTTTTTGCACGATCGCGTCCAGCAAGCAGCATACGCCTTAATTGATGAGTCACACAAACAAGTTGTTCATCTCCAAGTCGGTCGCAATCTACTCGAAAAAACTTCATCAGAGCAACTATCAGCCCGACTGTTTGAAATCGTCGATCATCTTGATCGGGGAATTGAGTTTGTCACCGCTCGAGTAGAACGAAATGAAATTGCCAAATTGAATTTAATGGCAGGTCAGAAAGCAAAAGGTGCAACGGCTTATGAAGCAGCTCTTCAGTATTTCAATATAGGACTGAAACTCCTAGATACAGACAGTTGGCTCAGTGAGTATGACCTTACCTTAGCACTGTACTCAGAAGCAGCAGCGGCAGCGTATCTTCACGGTCGCTTTAGTGAAATGGAACACTTCGTCGAAGTGGTACTCAACCATGCGAAGACAGTGGTTGACAAAGCGCAGGTTTACGATAGTAGAATTCAAGGATATTTGTCACAGGGCAACCTGAAATCAGCACTAAAAATTGGCTCGGAAGTGTTAAAGCTCCTGGGAATAGATTTAATAGAAAATCCAAGTCAGGTAGATATTCAAAGGGAATTGGAGTCAACGGCTGCGCTACTTGCTGAACGAGAAATCGAAGACTTGATTAATTTACCAGAGATGACTGCACCAGAACCGCTAGCAGCAATGTCAATCCTAGCGAATATGGGGGCTGCTGCATTTATAGTGTCACCAGCACTGCTGATACTGATTACTTGCAAAACGGTAAATTTATCAATCAACTACGGTAATGCTATCTGGTCATCGCTGTATTATGCGGTCTATGGGTTTGTTCTATGTGGAGTTGTTCAAGACATTGAACTCGGTTATAAATTCAGCAAATTGGCGCTGGGTTTGGCAGAACGATTGAATACCAAAGGAAAAGCTAAAGCATTAATGTTTTCGGGTGCCCATATCATGCACTGGAAGGTGCATCTTAGGAACACAATACCAATGCTGGCTGATGCCTATCAAAATGGAGTGGAAACTGGAGACTTTGAATTTGCTGGTTACGCTGCATATAACGTATGCTATAACTCGTTTTTTGCTGGAGAGGAACTCACCCAACTGGAACAAAAAACAGCAACTTACAGCAAAGCGATCAACCAAATCAGACGGGAAAGCCCCTCGAATTGGCTTGCAATATTGTGGCAGACAATTCTTAATCTGCTAAATAGGTCTGAGAATCCCAGCCGCTTAGTTAGTAGGCTATGCAATGAAGAGCAGGCGTTAACACACGCTATTGCAGTTAGAGACGGAACTGCAATTCAAATGCTGTATCTACACAAAGTTATACTGTGTTATCTATTTGGAGAATATCATCAAGCTGTACAAACCGCTGTTGTGGCAAGGCAACATTTTGAAGAGGTGACAGCAATAACAGTTTTACCTGTATTCTGTTTGTATCACTCTCTGGCGCTTTTGAGCCTACCGCTCGATGCTTCAAACTCCCAAAAAGTAGCTTGGCTCAATTGTGTTAACATCAACCAAGAAAAAATGCAGAAGTGGGCAGAACACGCCCCAATGAATTATCTACATAAATTTCATCTAGTCGAGGCAGAAAAAGCACGAGTCTTAGGGCAATTTCTTGAGGCTGAAGAGTTTTACGAGCGAGCGATCGCAGGTGCTGCTGAGAATGAGTTTATCCAGGAAGAAGCACTCGCCTATGAATTAGCGGCTAAACATTATCTGGCGCGAGGGCGGGAAAAAATTGCTCAAACTTACATGAAAGAGGCGCACTATTGCTACGATCGCTGGGGCGCAACCGCTAAAGTTAAAGATTTAGAAAAACGCTATCCACAACTCCTCAACACCAACCTAGTTCGGCAATCACATTCAATCGTGATCAATGAAACGATCCGTCATCCCACTGCGGCGATCGATTTGGCGGCGGTGATGAAAGCGGCTCAAGCTCTCTCAAAAATAATCCATCTCGATCAACTGATTGCCACGTTGATGCAGGTGGTAATCGAAAATGCAGGAGCCGAAACAGGCGCTCTGGTTCTCCTGGAAGAGGATCAACTCACTGTGATGGCTCAATGCAGCGGAAGTAGACAGTGTGACCTAGAAAAGTTCGCTGTTACTGACTGTGCAACGATTCCTGTCTCCGTCATTCACTCGGTAGAACGTACTCAAGAAACTTTGGTGCTTGATGATGCAGTCAGCGAACCTCCTTTTTCAACTGATCCTTACATTCAACATCAACAGACGCGATCGCTCCTGTGTATGCCCATTATCAAGCAAAATCAGCCGATCGGCATCCTTTATCTAGAGAACAATCTCAGTACCGGAGTATTTACTAGCGATCGCTTGCAAGTCCTGAAACTGTTGATGGCTCAGGCAGCAATTTCCCTGGAGAATGCTCGATTGTATGAACGGTTAGCAGACTATGCCGAAACACTGGAAAGGAAAGTAGAAGAACGAACTCAAGCCTTACAGCAGGAAATCGCTGAACGTCAACAAACCGAAGCCGCATTGAGACAAAGTGAAGCGAATTATCGCAACCTGCTACAAACCGCGAATTCCGTCATCATTCGCTATGACACGCAAGGACGGATTCGTTACATCAACGATTATGGGGTGAAACTTCTGGGCTATGAAGAACATGAGATTGTAGGACGAACCGTATTTGAAACGATCATTCCAGACATCGAAACCTCTGGACGCGATATGAGACCCTTTGTCCACAATTTGCTTCGTGACCCTCAATCGTTCCCGCAAGGCGAGGGGGAAAACCTGTGTCGAGACGGTCGGCGAGTTTGGATGGTCTGGTCGAATCAAGTCGTCTTCAATAAACAGGGAGAGGTCGTTGAAATCTTATCGGTGGGCAATGACACCACCCAGCGTAGGCAAGCAGAAGAGGCATTACAACGCAGTGAAGCCAAGTTCCGAGCTATCTTTGAAAACTCGCAAGTCGGCATCTACCGAACCCGCCTCTCGGATGGATTAATTCTCAATGCCAATCAACGCTATGCCAATCTGCTTGGCTTTGATTCACCAGAAGAAATCATTGGGCTGGAACACACCATCGACTATTTTGTAAATCCCAGCGATCGCCAAAAAGCCATTGAGGCGATGAAGCGGGATGGGGAAGTGCGAAACTTTGAAGCACAACTGCGAAAACGAGATGGGACATTGTTCTGGGGACTTTCCTCTGCTTATCTGAATACAGACGATGGCTACATCGAAGGGGTGACTGCGGATATTAGCGATCGCAAACAAGCAGAAGCCGCTCTACAAACGAGTGAAGAACGATTACGCTTAGCATTAACCGCTTCAAATCAAGGACTCTACGATATCGATTTAAAAACTGAAGAAAGAATTGTTAACCCAGAATACGCTTTAATGCTGGGCTACAATCCAGCAACATTCCACGAAACCATTTCTGAATGGATTGCTCGTTTGCATCCTGATGACAGAGAATCAGTTGTCGCAACCTACCGTGCTTACATTGCTGAAGAAATCCCCAACTTTCAAGTAGAGTATCGCCAGCTTACCCAGGATGGTCAGTGGAAATGGACTCTTTCTGTCGGCAAAATTGTTACCTGGAATGAATCCGGTGAACCCATCCGAGCGTTGGGAGTTGTTACGGATATCGACGATCGCAAACAAGCAGAAGAGGTGTTGCGCCAGTCCGAGGCTCAGTTTCGAGAACAGGCAATCCTCTCCGCTTTTCGTGCCGATGTGGACAGTGCCCTTGCTCAAAGTGATAGTTTACCCTTGATGCTGCATCGCTGTGCAGAAGCCGTTGTTAAGCACTTGAATGCGGCATTTGCTCGAATTTGGACAATCAATAAAGACCAGAATGTTTTGGAGTTACAAGCCAGTGCGGGAATGTATACCCGTCTTGACGGTACCTACAGTCGAGTGTCCATGAATAGCCCGAAACTTGGACGAATTGCTCAAGAAAGCTTTCCACTGTTGATCAACAATGTGTTTGATGACTCATATATTGATCACGAATGGGCAGAGCGAGAAGGTATTGCGGCATTTGCAGGCTGTCCGATCCTGCTGGATAAGCAGTTGGTTGGCGTGATCGCGATGTTTGCTCGACAATCCATTCCGGTGTCTCACTGTGAGGCATTGGGGTTTGCCGCTCGCGAGATGGCATTGGGAATTAAACGCAAGCAAGCAGAAGCAGCATTGCAAGCTTCTGAAGCAGAACTGCGGGCGCTCTTTTCAGCCATTCCCGATCCGCTGTGTATCTTCACTGCTGAAGGGCAATTGATCTGTGCAATCGAAGGAAATCCGTCCTATGGAGAGTTGAATGAGGAGGAGCATATTGGTCAAGTATTGCATCAACTCTATGCTAAAGAACAAGCTGATGAATTCCTGAATTACATTCAACAGGTGCTGAGAACTCAACAAGTCCTCACCGTTGAATACAGTGAGTGGCTATCTGGACGAGAAATCTGGTTTTCGGCTCGCATCGCACCGATTCGGCACGAACAGGTGATTTGGTTGTCGCGAGATATTACGCTGCAAAAGCAAGCAGAAGCCGCCTCGATCTTGGAAGAACGCAACCGCATGGCACGCGAAATTCACGATACCCTTGCCCAAGCCTTTACAGGCATTCTCATCCAGGTTGATGCAGCAACTCAAGTGCTAACCGATGATGCAGAAGCCACCCAAGCCCATTTAGACACAATCGAGGAACTAGCCCGAACCGGACTGTCTGAAGCGCGTCGCTCGGTAACAGCACTGCGTCCCCAGTTGCTAGAAGAAGGTGATTTATCCAGTGCCCTAGAGCGGCTGGTAAACCAGATGAGAGTGGCGACCAATACGGATATCATTTACTCAATTCAGGGGGTCGCCTATTCCTTACCCGCCGAGGTGGAAAATAACTTGCTGCGGATTGGACAAGAAGCACTGACCAACGCAATCAAATATGCTAACGCGAATGAAATTAGAATTGAATTAGTCTATGACGATGCTCAGTGTCGCTTGCAAGTCAAAGACGACGGACAAGGCTTTGGCGTGGTTGGCGTTCCAATGAGCGGCGGATTTGGATTGTTGGGCATGAGCGAACGGGCAGAGCGCATCGGAGCACAACTGGCGATCGAAAGCCAACCCGGTCAAGGAACAGAAATTATTGTGATTGTTAATCGAGGGTGATAATCATGACGAGCCAATCCACACTGATTCGGGTTCTAATTGCTGACGATCATTCCATTGTCAGGCAAGGATTGGCAACCATCATTAACCGCGATCCAGAAATGACGGTAGTTGCTCAAGCCGAAGATGGGCAACAGGCGATCGATCGCTTTCGGGAACATCAACCAGATGTAACGCTAATGGATTTGCGAATGCCGCAAGTTAGTGGGGTGGAAGCCATCAGCGCAATCTGTGCTGAATTTAAACCTGCCCGGATTATTGTGCTAACCACCTACGATGGAGATGAAGATATCTATCGCGGACTACATGCGGGTGCTCAAGGCTATCTGCTTAAGGATACTAAATCTAATGAGTTGCTGAATGCGATTCGCACCGTTGCTTGTGGTCAGCAATACATTCCACCAAACGTGGGAGCAAAACTGGTGCAGCGTCTGAATAATCCAGAACTCAGGGAACGAGAGTTAGAGGTACTGGGCTTAATGGCACGAGGGATGAGCAATTCAGATATTGCGACTGCTTTAAGTATTAGTGAGAATACTGTCAAAACCCATGTCAATCGAATTTTAAGTAAGTTGGGCGTGAGCGATCGCACCCAGGCTGTGATTGTTGCGATTAAACGCGGCATTGTCAGTTTGTAAGCGAGTCACCCTTTAGTTTGACTCCGGAGTCCAACCAGAGTTGGAGCGATGATGACATTGACAGAGGGACTGATTCATCATTCGCTTTGGTGAGCAAAAGTTGCAACTCTCAGTTGACGACAAGTGAGAGGGCAATTGCCTATATTTAATTCTAGGCAAACACGAATAGTAATTGAGTTACAGCATTGAGTTTGCTTCATCTAGATCGCAGAAAGAGGGTTGAATCGCTTGCGATTACCATTGCTTCCCTCAGAGGTGTTCAAGTGAATCAAGACCGAGACCGTAGTTTGTTATCTATTCCAGCTTCAACACAGGATCACATGCAAGGTGTACTCAATGCCGACGTGGTGCTGGTAGTGTATGGAGATTATCAATGCTCTGTCAGTGCAGACGTTTACAAGATAATTAAAGTGATCAAACGAGAGCTTAGTGCTGCTTTTGGAGAAGATTATTTATGCTTGATCTTCCGTCATTTTCCGCAAGCACAGATTCATCCCCAAGCTCAACGAGCCGCCCAAGCTGCTGAAGCCGCCGCTGCCCAAGGACAGTTTTGGTCAATGCACGACACTTTGTTTGCCCATCAACAGAAGCTAGAAAATGGTTATCTTGTAGAGTACGCCAACGATTTAGGGCTTGATATCCCTCAATTTCTCAAAGAGTTGTCTAAACAAGTGCATGTCGATCGCATCAATGAAGATATCGAAAGTGGATTGCACAGTGGAATAACGGCTGCTCCAGCCCTATTCATCAATAACATTCGGTATACCGGACGCTGGAAAATAACAGAGTTGACGGCAGCCATTGTCGCTGCAAGTCACTAAGCTCTATTCATATCTGACTTGTTTGTTAGTGCTAGAACACCGATTCACTAATAAAACGCGAGGTTGAAAAACCGGATTTTTAGGTCATTTCAACCACAGTTTCTTTCTTGTACCTAAAAGAAACCCGAGTTTTTCGTCATGACTCTGAATACTGAATCGGTGTTCTAGTAAGTGATCGAATGCGCGATCGCTAGCTTTCGCCTGTTTTATTGAACAACTTGCCAATTTTTGAACCATGCTAACAACTACAACGTTAACCACTAAATTCAAGAACAAAGGCTTAACGCGCACCCAATTGCAACAAGTACTCGACTACATTCAGACTCACCTCGATCGAGACTTGTCACTGGCTGAACTGGCAGAGACTCTTAATTTTAGCCCGACTTACTTTGCTAGTGCATTCAAACAAGCGATCGAGATTGCTCCACACCAGTACGTAATTCAACAGCGGGTGGAACGAGCAAAATTGATGCTGTCGAAAACAGATTTAGCAATCTCCGACATCGCTCTACAAGTCGGCTTCTCCAGTCAAAGCCATCTGACGCAACAATTCAAGCGCCTGACTGGAATGACGCCGAAACAGATTCGCTAACTCGATCACGCACGAGTCAAGGAGACAAAGATGCAGTTTAAAGCAATCACAGGAAAGCAGGGAAGCGGAACGGAAGTGAAAGACACGACTTACGTGGAGGCTGCGAGGTGGGGTAAATATCGGGGGTGGCGGTATGTTCTGGGGCTGGTGGTCATCCTCTTTGCGTGGCTGGTGGTCGGGACTGGCGCCGGCGTCCTCGTCGCGATCGCGCTCAGCGGCCAGCCGGATTACTCTGTGCTTGGTCCCTTCGGGAAGTTCCTGTTTGTTATGGCAGGTTTCGCGTTTTTCCTCGTGGGGGTTCTCATCGCCGTTACCCGTATCCACCGCCGCCACCCCCGGACGCTGGTCACGGCGCGGGAGAAGATAAGCTGGCGTCGCGTCGGCCAGGGGTTTGTGGCTTGGTTCGTTCCAGTGTGTCTGATAGGCGTGCTGGGACAGTACCTCTTCTACCCCGACACCTTTTCCTTCAACTCCGACCTGGCGGCGTTCGCGCGCTTCGTGCCGATCGCGCTGGTCTTCACCGCGATCCAGACCACCACTGAGGAGCTTTTCTATCGCGGGTACATCGTGCAGGGGGCAAGCATGATCTCGACCAACCGCGTTTTTCTGGCGCTCACGTCAGCCGTGATCTTCACCGTACCACACCTCCTAAACCCGGAGGCGATCGCGGGCGGCTGGCTCACGGTCTTTTCCAACTACTTCCTCGTTCCGGGTCTGGTGTGGACTGTAGTCTCGTTGATTGACGGAACCACCGAGCTTGCTATCGGCGTACACTTCGCGAACAACATCGTCGGCTTCCTCCTGTTCAACATAGCCGGAAGCGCCGTGACCACGCCAGCCCTGTTCACAGTCAGCGAATACCACGCGACCTACGGGGCGCTATCAGTGCTGGTTGCATTACCCGTGTTCCTAGCGATCGCCTACAAGGTGTTCAAACGCGATAAGGCATCCGAACCCGTTTCCCAAAGCGATCGGATTGGTCGTCGGTGATCTCGTCAGTTCGTTGCTGAAGGTCAATCTTGATTGAAACAGGAGAAACAGAATGATATTGCAAGATAAAGTGGCGTTAGTCACTGGTGGCACATCGGGAATTGGCAGAGCAACAGCGTTAGCGAAGCTTAACGAAGTTATCGCGCTCGGTGCTGCTGGAGCAAAAGTCGTGTTCTCCGGTAGATGCGACGCAGAAGGTGAAAAAACCGCCCAACTGATTCGCGAAACAGGCGCTGAATGCTTATACGTCCATTGAAACAAATTCACTAACATCACAAGAATCTGAAAGCAGTCAAGCATTGGAACTCAAGACACTTTAGATAGATAGAACCAGGAGTATTTAATCATGGTCAAAGAGCAAACTGTAGACGGACAAGCTTCTTTACAAGCAACTACCAATTTGACACCAGCCCAGGAGTCTTTGCAAGCACTTTGGGAAGAGCATTTACAGTACGAGTTTGGCACTCACAGTACTGAAGATGCCCTCGCTACGATGGTTGAAGATGCTTACGTTAACCACATCCCGGTAATGACTGGGGGAGTCGGGAAACCAGCACTGCGCGAGTTTTATTCCAAATACCTCATTCCACAGATCCCGCCAGACCTCGAGCTAGTTCCGATTTCGCGCACGATCGGAACGGATCAACTTGTCGATGAAATGGCGGCTACGTTCACTCATACGATCCAGATGGACTGGATGCTACCTGGCGTTGCTCCAACCGGGAAACGGGTGGAAGTGCCAGTAGTAGCGATCGTCCAGTTCCGTGACGGCAAGCTAGCCCATGAGCACATCTACTGGGATCAGGCGAGTGTATTGATTCAACTTGGCTTGCTCGATCCTGGTACGCTGCCCGTTGTAGGGGTTGACAGTGCGCGCAAGGTACTTGATCCGAGCTTGCCCTCAAACGCACTGATCGATCGTGCCAGCGATTGCCCAAGGGGCAGTGGCGAAGCCAATCGCGACTAAGTGTAGGAGCCAGCAAATATCAATGCCTAAACCCGCCATTTTGCAACCAGGATCGTACTCATCCTGGTTGTAGGAGGTGCTTCTTATTGCTGGCTCCTACACGTATTGCTCATTGAGTTTTTGACAAAGTGACACAGCCATTCACAACAAGAGGTAACTATCATGATCCTGAAAGACAAGGTTGCTTTGGTGACTGGTGGAACATCGGGCATCGGTCGAGCAACCGCAATCGCATTTGGTGCTGCCGGAGCAAAAGTCGTGTTCTCCGGCAGACGCGACGCAGAAGGTAAAACAACTTCTGCGATGATTCGTGAGACAGGAGCGGAGTGTTTGTTTGTGCGATCGGATGTATCGAGTGAACCAGAGGTTAAGGCGCTGATAGAGAAAACAGTCGCAACTTACGGAAGGCTAGATTTTGCCTTCAATAACGCTGGATTTGGTACAGTCCCAAAGCCACTACACGAGCAGTCTGTTGAAGACTTTGACAGCATGATGGCAACTAACCTGCGGGGTGTGTTCTTATGCATGAAATATGAAATTCAACAGATGCTGACTCAAGGAGCAGGGGTCATCATCAACAACTCTTCAGTAGCGGGATTGATCGGGGTACCTGGAATGGGTCTTTATACTGGGAGCAAACATGCTGTGATGGGTCTCACTCGTTCTGCTGCGCTCGATTATGCCAAGCAAGGGATTCGGATTAATGCCGTCAATTCTGGCTATATTCGCGGCACAGAAATATTTACTCCTAAGAGCCTCCAAGAGATGGGCATGACTTTAGAGCAGTTTGATTCGATGGTGTCGTCGAGCATCCCGATGGGGCATAGGGGTCAACCTGAAGAAATTGCTGCAACGGTTGTGTTCTTATGTTCTGATGCTGCGAGCTACATCACTGGACAACCTTTAGCGATCGATGGCGGATATACAGCGAGTTAATTTTCGATCGTTAATGGTGGACTCACAGTGAATCGATCCATTTCAAGAGAGAACAACCGGACTTAATTTTAGGAGAAATAGAATGATACATCAGAATAAGGTGGCGTTAGTCACTGGTGGAACTACAGGAATTGGCAGAGCAACTGCGATCGCATTCGGTGCTGCTGGAGCAAAGGTAGTATTCTCAGGCAGACGCGATGCAGAAGGAGAAAAAACTGCCAAACTAATCCGTGAAACAGGCGCTGAATGCTTATACGTTCATTCAGATGCCTCGAATGAGGAAGACATCAAAGCATTAGTGCTTCATACAGTCGCAACCTATGGACGACTCGACTGCGCCTTCAATAATGCAGGCGTTGAATCACCCGGAAAACCGCTACACGAGCAACCGATCGAAGAGTTTGACAACCTCATGGCGATTAACGTGCGAGGAGTATTTCTATGCATGAAATATGAGATTGAGCAAATGCTGACTCAAGGATCGGGCGTGATCGTTAATAACTCCTCAATTGAAGGGTTGATTGCTCTTCCAGGGGCATCTCCTTACGTTGCGAGTAAACATGCCGTCATGGGGTTAACGCGCTCGGCAGCACTTGACTATGCCAAGCAGGGCATTCGGATTAATGCGGTGAATCCTGGCGGCATTGCGACTGAGAGTTTCGATCGTGCCTTGATGAAAAGGGGCATCACGGCTGACGATCTTACCGCGATGATACCGATGGGTCGCATTGCTCAAGCAGAAGAAGTCGCTCAAGTCGTTGTTTTTCTATGTTCTGATGCTGCCAGTTACATCACAGGGCAACCGTTCGCGATCGATGGCGGATATACAGCGAGTTAATTTTTGATTTTTGATGGTGGACTCACAGTGAATCGATCCATTTCAAGAGAGAACAACCGGACTTAATTTTAGGAGAAATAGAATGATACTTCAGGATAAAGTGGTGCTTATCACTGGCGGAACTTCAGGAATTGGTCGTGCAACTGCGATCGCTTATGCCCAACAACAAGCAAAGGTGGTGATAGTGGGTCGTCGAATTGATGAAGGTGAAGAAACTGTTCGATTGATCAAGGAAGCTGGCGGAGAGGCGATTTTTGTGCAAGCAGATGTCACGAAAGAAGCCGATGTTAAAGCAATGGTTGATAAAGCGGTTAGCGTTTTTGGTCGGTTAGATATTGCCTTTAATAATGCAGGAACTGTCGGCGAAAACCCCTCATTGATTGAGCAAACAGAAGCGGAATACGAGCGCACGATGAACGTCAATATCAAAGGCGTTTGGTTGTCGATGAAACATGAAATCGCTCAGATGTTGAAACAGGGAAGTGGTTCAATCGTCAATATGGCATCTACGGTTGGATTCGTTGCATATCCTATCCAACCCCTCTACGCCGCGAGTAAACATGCGGTCGTAGGTTTAACAAAAGCTGCTGCGCTCCAATATGCCAAAGCAGGTATTCGCATCAATGCCGTTGGACCAGCAGCAATCCAAACAGATATGCTTGAAGCAGCTACAGGTGGGCAGGATGAAGCCAAAGCTTACATAACAGGACTTCACCCGATCGGACGAATTGGAACACCGCTTGAAGTTGCAAATGCAGTTCTGTTTTTGTCATCTGACCTGGCATCGTTCGTAACAGGTGAAACGTTGATGGTAGATGGTGGGTATGTAGCGCAGTAGTCGAAAGGCAGTGCGAAACGTTTGATACAGCACTTCAAGCGACTCACTAAAGTAACACTGAAATAGGTTCGCTAATTCCATAGGAAACTCCATAAGAATCTGCAAGAAGTTGAGTGTTGGAACTGACTACACTCAAGTGAACTAAGACAAAGAGAACTTAGGAGTTGATGATTATCTCCAAAGTTGGAGAACAGAAAAAGATGATGAACCAAAACAAAGAGATTTACGAGTGCGTCATTGTCGGTGGCGGTTCCGCTGGACTCAGTGCGGCACTGCTTTTAGGCAGAAGTCGCCGTCGAGTGTTAGTCTGCGACAAAGGGAATCCGCGTAACGCTCCCGCACACGAGTCGCACAGCTTTTTCACCCGCGATGGTATCAGTCCGCATGAACTTTTGAGCATCGGGCGCGACCAACTCAAACCTTATAAAAGCGTTGAATTTCAAGCGATCGGGGTCAAGGAAATCAACCCATCCGGCAATCAATTTGAAGTTGTGTTTGAGGATGGCACGATAAAAAAAACGCGCAAAATTTTGCTGGCTTTCGGGGTAATGGATGAATTTCCAGCTCTCGAAAACTTTGGTGATTTCTGGGGCAAAAGCGTATTTCAATGTCCCTATTGCCATGCCTGGGAAGTGCGCGACGAGCCGCTTGCCATTGTTGGAAATGGCGAAACGGGCATTGAAATGGCGGCATTGCTGAAAAATTGGAGTGCTGATTTAGTCCTCTGCACCAACGGCAAAGCCGATCTAACCGCCGATCAAAGGACACTGTTGGAAAACCACAAAATCCTTGTTCGCGAAGAGAAAATTATCCGACTCGAAGGCGATAACGGACAATTAGAAAACATCGTTTTTGAGACAAACGAGAAAATTGCGCGTCGCGCAATACTGATCCGACTAAAGCAAACACTCCGTTCAAACCTAGCTGAAAAGTTAGGCTGTGAGTTGAATGAATTCAATTTAATCAAGACGACCAATGTTTTCAACGAAACTAGCGTCAAAGGCGTTTATGCGGCAGGTGACATCACTTCACCCATGCAAGGGATCGCCGTTGCTGTTTTTCAGGGTAGCGTTGCTGCTGGCGGCTTAAATCACTCTCTGATTATGGAAGATTTCGTCTAAATCAAGGTGATTCAATCTTTATCAGAACAAGCATCGTGGCTGGTCTAGTTTCATAGACCAAGAGAGTAGGGAAAGTCATGCGTGTTAATTACATATCAAGTCTACAGAGCGATCTAATGATGCAATCTTTGTGGTTTTTTGGTTCTTACCTTACCATCCTTGCTGATCGCACCACGACCGGAGGACACGGGGTGACTATTCTTGGCATACAAGCGGATCAGGTTGAGTGGGCACGCTTGTATATGGAACCTGTGTAAGCTTCATGAGTTACCAAATTGCTTTTAGGAGATGTAATCCCGATCTCTCAACCAGACCAATCCTTGCATCATTCCTGATACAAGCTTACGTTTATCGGCTTCGAGTAATTTGATGCATTGGGTTTCGTATTTGAGTTGTCATTCCTGGCGGAGCGCACGCCATTAACTGGACTCACGCTGATCAGGTCAATCCCATGTTACTGGACTTCCTACAACAGGAAAATTAATCAGTGTCCTGCCGCATCTCTAACTTGTGAAAAAACTCTGTGATTCACCACGTTAAGTCAGGGTTACACACTCGGCCGTGTTTGAGTTCTTAAAAAAGAGGTTTGCTATGAAGATTCTCATTGTTCTCACGTCTCATGACCAACTTGGCGATACCGGAAAGAAAACTGGTTTCTGGCTGGAAGAGTTTGCTGCTCCCTATTATAGCTGTCGCCATAAAGGTTAGGACAAAATTAACGGTTGAAACGATCACGCACCAGTAATAAACATAAAAGCCTTCTGCCTTTAGCTATCAATAGGAGAATTAAGCATGACTAGACTTACAGAAAACCAATCGAAAAATACTACAAGCCTGCCTGATGGTCCACAAAGTCCAGGATTTCTGCAAATAATCCAGAAAATTTTTTACTACTTGGAGTATCTGGACGCTGCACGAGAGCGCTATGGCGATATTTTTACAATGCGATCGCCTGGATTTCCCCCAACTGTAATCTTGAGCGATCCGCAGGCGATTCAGGAGGTCTTTACCGCTGACCTAAGCCTGTTTGACACCGGAACCAAGATTTTGCAACCTTTACTGGGGGAATACTCACTGATACAGCTTGATGGGCTTCCGCACCAGCGTCGGCGAAAGCTGTTGATGCCTCCCTTTCATGGGGAACGGATGCGAACCTATGCTGAGTTGATTTGTGACATCACTGAGCAAGTGATGAGTCAGTGGACGCTTGGTAAGCCCTTCTGTGTTCGTTCATCCATGCAAGAAATCACTCTGCGCGTCATCTTACGCGCTGTTTTTGGGATTGATCAGGGAGAGCGATTCGAGCAACTCAGGCAACTTCTGGGTTCCTGGCTAGATTCGTTTAACTCTCCTTTGCGTTCCAGCTTTCTCTTGGTCAAGTTTCTTCAAAAAGATTTAGGAGCCTGGAGTCCTTGGGGACGTTTTCTGCGCCAAAAACAGCAAATTGATGCACTCCTAATCGCTGAGATTCGGGAGCGGCAAACGCAACCCAACTCATCTCGTGAAGATATCCTAAGCTTAATGATTTCGGCGCGGGATGAAGAGGGTCAACCGATGGCAGAGGAAGAGTTACGAGATGATTTAATGACTCTGCTTTTTGCCGGTCACGAAACCACCGCCTCCGCTCTAGCTTGGGCATTTTACTGGATTCACCATTTACCAGAGGTTCGTGAGAAGCTTATGAGCGAGCTAGATACACTTAGCCCAGACTTAGACCCAAGCGCTATTGCCAAACTTCCTTATCTCAATGCAGTCTGTAGTGAAACGCTGCGTATTTACCCAGTTGCCTTGTTTTCCTTCTCTCGAACGGTGAAGTCACCGCTAGAGTTGATGGGCTATCAACTTGAACCGGGTACGGTGCTAGCTCCTTGTATTTATTTGACCCACCAGAATGCAAGTATCTACCCAGAGCCAAAGCGTTTTAAGCCAGAGCGCTTTCTAGAACGTCAGTTCTCGCCTTATGAGTATCTACCTTTCGGGGGCGGGAACCGTCGCTGTCTTGGTTCTGCTTTGGCCCTGTTTGAAATGAAACTGGTACTAGCAACAGTGTTATCACGGGCTAACCTGGTGCTTGCGGATAAGCGTCCAGTTCGCTCTGTACGTCGTGGCTTTACCTTTACCCCCTCTGATGGTGTACGGATGGTGATGACAGGTTCGCGTTAACGAGGAAAAACCCTTAGCCCTCCTTAACTGACCTATCCCTCATTCTTGAGCTAGGTGTCAATGCCCTGTTGTGAAAATGATAATGAAGGTCGCATTTATCCCTCTTCTGTCACTTTCCGAAAAACCTTGCGTTTTCTGAATCCCAGAGCGTAGACATAGCAAGCGATCGGACAATTTTTTCTGATTAGAAATTCTTGAAGATACGAAATTGGTCAAAATGCGATCACCAACCCCTGCATGATTCAGCATACCTTGTCTTTGGGAATTACTAATCATACGAAAAACCGGAGAGTGACAGAAGAGGGATACGTGCTGAAGGATGCGGGAGCAGCGATCGCGGTGGCTTCACCGAAGGGCGGTCAGCCGCCGCTCGATCCGAAAAGCGAGGTATCCGAGTTCCAGACCGAATTAACGAAGCGCTTCCGCACAGACACCGCAGCGCAGGCTGAACTTGCCAACACGAAAAAGCTAGCCGACGTGTCCGCAAACGATTTCGACGCAGTCTTCTATCCCGGCGGACATGGCCCGATGTGGGACATGCCCGACAACGCGACATCCATCGCACTGATCGAAGCCTTCGTGAAAGCCGACAAGCCAGTCGGTGCAGTGTGTCACGCGCCGGTTGCGTTGATCAATGTGCGCGGAAAGGACGGCGAGTATCTAATCAAAGGCAAGCGCATGACTGGGTTCACGAATGCAGAAGAAGAAGCGGTGGGCTTGACCGCAGTCGTACCTTTTTTGTTGGAAGACCGGCTAAAGGAACGGGGTGGCATCTACAGTAAAACCGCCAACTGGGTTCCCTATGTCCAAGTGGACGGGAGGCTCGTGACCGGACAGAATCCGGCCTCTTCGGAACCCGCAGCGGAAGAGTTGCTGAAGTTGCTTCGCTCTGTTTGAGCTGAACTTTTGTCACGGGCGCGAACCTCAAAATTGATGGCGGCTTAACCGCTTGAACGATCTGTAATCAAATTTGTAATCCCCAAACTCCACCAGGAGAATATGACTCACTACGACTACATTGTGATCGGCGCAGGTTCGGCAGGCTGCGTGGTTGCCAATCGGTTGACCAAAGATCCTGAAACAACTGTGTTACTTCTCGAAGCAGGCAATCCAGATACGAAACCAGAGATTCACATTCCAGCAGAATGTATCAATCTGTTAGGAACTGATGTGGACTGGGGCTATTTCTCCGAGCCAGAACCCTACCTGAATCACCGCAAAATGTTCTGTTCCCGTGGCAAAGTTCTGGGGGGCAGCAGTTCGATTAATTTCATGAACTATGTTCGAGGCAATCCTCATGATTATGACCACTGGAAGGAATTGGGAAATTTGGGTTGGAGTTATCAGGATGTTTTACCTTATTTCAAAAAATCGGAACACTCCTCACGAGGTGAATCTGAATTTCATGGAATTGATGGGGAACTGAGTGTAACCGATCTGATTGCGCCGACTGTGATCGCTCAACGATTTGTAGAGGCTTGCGTCGCAGCCGGATATGACTATAACCCTGACTTCAACGCTAAGCAACAAGAAGGAGCAGGACGCTATCAAGTTACGATTAAAGATGGCAAGCGGCATAGTGCTGCTGCGGCTTTTCTTGTACCCATTCTCCAGCGTTCCAATTTGACCGTCACCACTGGAGCATTGGTAACTCGATTGTTATTTGAAGGAACCCGCACCGTTGGAGTGGAATATCTACACAAAGGAACCCGGCATCAAGTTCAGGTCAATCAGGAAGTGATTTTATCAGCAGGTGCGTTCGATTCGCCGAAACTACTAATGTTGTCTGGAATTGGTAATGCAGAAGAACTGCGATCGCTCAATATTCCGGTCGTAGCCGATCGACCCGGTGTGGGTCAAAACTTGCAAGACCATATTCTCGTTCCTATTGTGTATCAAGCAACTCAGGATCTACACTACGCAAGCACGAGCGGGATTGGAGAAGCTGGACTATTCCTGCATAGCGAGGTCAATTCGGAGGTTGCACCTGATTTGCAGTTCTTGTTCAATCCTACCCAGTTCCTTCCCCCTGGCTATGCTCCCGCTGAGTTCGGATTTACAGGGGCTGTCACGTTGACCCATCTGCAAAATGTCGGTAGTGTTAGCTTGCGTTCGCGTAGCGTGGGCTTTGCCCAATCGTCTGATTCCACAGATCCACCCCAGTTTCAGATGAACTATCTGCAAAGTGAAACGGATGTGCAAAAGTTCGTTTTCTCAATTAAATTAATGCGGCAATTACTTCATACCAGTTCCTTGGATGAGTTTCGCGGTGCAGAAATCGCTCCGGGTGCCGACATTCAGAGTAATGAAGCCCTTGAAGCATACATTCGGGACACTGCTAGCACACTGGGGCATCCGGTCGGCACTTGCAAAATGGGAACTGATCCGATGGCAGTGGTTGATCCTGAACTCCGAGTACATGGAATTCAAGGATTACGTGTCGTTGATGCTTCCATCATGCCAACGATCACAACAGGAAACACAAACGCACCGACCATCATGATTGGTGAGAAAGCGGCAGATTTAATCAGGAAAAAATCGTTCTAGCCGCGTTGGTATTTGGGCTTTTACACCTGCCCGCAACTGCCGCGATAGTTCCACTCACTCCAGTTGTGATTATTCGGGCGTTGTTACTGAATGGGATTGCTGGCATTGCTTTTGGTTGGCTCTTTTGGCAATACTCGCTTGAGGCTGCGATGTTATCCCATGTCAGCTTTCATGCCTTTTCCTTTGCTCTTAGCCTAATGCTAGCAAGATTTGTCTAAGCTTTTTTCTAAAGCGATTTCATGATTATTTCAAGAGAGAACAACCAGACTTGATTTTAGGAGAAATAGAATGATACTTCAGGATAAAGTGGCGCTAGTCACTGGTGGCGCATCGGGAATTGGTCGAGCAACCGCGTTAGCGAAGCTTAACGAAGTTATCGCCTTCGGTGCTGCGGGAGCCAAAGTGGTCTTCTCGGACATACGCAGTGTAGAAGGGGAAGAAACGGCTGATTTGATTCGCGAGACTGGAGCGGAATGCTTGTTCGTCAAATCAGATGTATCGAGTGAAGCGGATGTGCAAGCCCTGGTGCAAAAAACGGTCGCTACTTACGGCAAGCTCGATTGTGCCTTTAACAACGCTGGGATTGATCTGGCTGTTAAACCGTTGCACGAACAATTGATCGAGGATTTTGACAAGATCATGTCGATCAATGCGCGAGGGCTATTTCTATGTATGAAATATGAGATTCAACAGATGCTGACCCAAGGCGCAGGCGTGATCGTGAACAACTCGTCAACGAATGGTCTTGTTGCGCTTCCGGGGATCTCTCCCTATGTTGCCAGCAAACACGCAGTGATGGGACTGACGCGATCGGCTGCGCTTGATTATGCCAAGCAGGGCATTCGGATTAATGCGGTGAATCCTGGCGGCATTGCGACTGAGAGTTTCGATCGTGCCTTGATGAAAATGGGCATCACGGCTGACGATCTTACCGCGATGGTACCGATGGGTCGCATTGCTCAAGCAGAAGAAGTCGCTCAAGTCGTTGTTTTTCTATGTTCTGATGCTGCGAGCTATATCACAGGGCAACCGTTCGCGATCGATGGCGGATATACAGCGAGTTAATTTTTGATTTTTGATGGTGGACTCACAGTGAATCAATCCATTTCAAGAGAGAACAACCGGACTTAATTTTAGGAGAAATAGAATGATACTTCAGGATAAAGTGGTGCTTATCACTGGCGGAACTTCAGGAATTGGTCGTGCAACCGCAGTTGCGTTCGGGGAAGCTGGTGCAAAAGTGGTGCTCTCCGGGAGACGGGAGGCAGAAGGTGAAGAAACTGCTGCACTGATTCGCGATACCGGAGCAGAGTGCCTCTTTGTGCGATCAGACGTATCCGATGAAGCAGAAGTTCAAGCTTTAGTCGAGAAAACGATCGCCACCTACGGCAGACTCGATTGTGCCTTTAACAATGCTGGGATTGAGTCTCCTCTCAAACCACTGCACGAACAATCGATTGAGGATTTTGACAAACTGATGTCGATTAATGTGCGGGGGCTGTTCTTGTGTATGAAATATGAAATCCAACAGATGCTGAACCAAGAATCAGGTGTGATTATCAATAATTCGTCAATGGGTGGGTTAATTGCGTTTCCAGGAGTATCTCCCTATGTTGCCAGTAAACACGCGGTAATGGGGCTGACGCGCTCTGCTGCACTCGATTATGCCAAACAAGGTATTCGGATTAATGCTGTCAATCCTGGACTGATTGCTACTGCAATGATAGATCGCCTGAGTAGTGGCTCGACTGATGATTTCGCGTCTATGGTACCAATGGGGCGCATGGGGCAAGCAGCAGAAATTGCTCAAGCGGTTGTTTTTCTATGTTCTGATGCTGCCAGCTACATCACGGGACAACCTTTGGTAATCGATGGTGGATTTACAGCGAACTAATCCGCGATCTGCCTTGGCAGATATCTCCTTGCGATCGCATTCGACGGCTCATCTTCTTCGATGCCTTTGTCCTCAACGATGGAGAGAGCCTTAGAGATAACGTTCCACCGCATCTTCAAACATTACTCGACGAGCTAGTTAGAGAATCGGACGATAACACAGTGATGATGCCGTTTGAGATTTGGCGAGAAGCGTTTCTCAACGATGCTGACCTCGATTTGGCTCGATCGAGTTACGCACAACTATCCCCTGAACCGTATCAACCGTGGATTGACAAGCTGGACTTGAGGCAGTTTTACTCGCTGCCCATTCCTAAAAGTTACCTCTACTGTACAGAAGACACTGCTTTACCTCAAGGCGAGTGGGGATGGCATCCCAGGATGTCTAACCGCTTAGGGCAATTTCGGTTCGTGCAAATGCCCGGTAGCCATGAGGTGATGTTTTCTAACCCGATTGGTTTAGCAGAAAAGATTATTGTGGCAGGACGGGACTAGCAACATGATGGTTTCATAACAAAATAAACGAGTTGCCGTTCTTTGAGAAGTAGAAAAATAGCTTGAATACCGTTGAGTGACTCAATTTACAACACGGAGAGAAACAAGGAGAAATTATGGAAACTAGACAAATCGCCGTCATAGAGCGACTGCAACAAGCACAGAACGCACAAGACCTGGAAGCGCTTTTAGCCTGCTTTGCACCCAACTTTCAGGGCAATCATCCACTCCATCCTGAGAGAGAGATCGAGGGAATTGAGAATGCCCGTAAGAATTGGTCTGGCATCTTCCACGCCATCCCAGACTTTCACTCAGAGTTGCTCCGTTCGGCAGTAGAGGGTGACACGGCTTGGGCTGAGTGGTACTGGTTCGGCACCCATCGTGATGGTACGCAGTTTGGTATGCGCGGCGTGACTATTGTTGGTGTACAAGCGGATCAGATCGAGTGGGCACGCTTGTATATGGAACCTGTATCAGCGAGTAGCGAATAACCCGTAAACTCAACGGAAATTGCTCAAGCGGTTGTGTTTCTCTGCTCTGATGCTGCTAGCTATATCACTGGGCAACCCAAGCGCGATCGATGGTTGATATACAGCAGGCTAAATCGCGATCTGCCTTGGCAGATATCTTTTTGCGATCGCACTTGGATACCCGAACCTGCTTTCGAGTCTTCAAACAAGCTTGTTCGTCAGTGCAGGAGCTTCCTACATTGTTTGTCTCCTCAGCACCTTCCCATTTTGGCACGAGACGACGATCCGCTTCTATCGCAGACGGAATTCAGCGGTAATTCTACCCTGGTTGGTGATTGGAATGAACATTGTTTGGATGATCTGGGATGTTCAGAGTCAGAACTGGACGATAGAAGCCATTTTACGAGCGTTTTCGAGGCTATTAGTTGTCTTAGTGTTTGCAGAAATCATTGCTATTACATGGCAAGTGAATTCTGAAAATTGATGGCTAAATCGGATGATACCGAAACGAACTTGCTCTTCACCATAAGAATCTGGAAGAAATCAAGCATTGGAACTCAGTACACTTCAGATCAATGCAACGAAATTAATACTAGGAGAAGCACAATCATACTTCAAGATAAAGTGGCGTTGCAGGGGTAATTGTCAATACTTCATCGGTCGGGGGTCTAATCGCATTCCCAGAGGCATCTCCCTACATTGCCAGCAAACATGCAGTGATGGGACTGACGAGATCGGCAGCACTCGACTATGCCAAACGAGGCAACCGGGTGAATGCCGTTAGTCCTGGTTTCATTGACACTGAGATGAACGATCGCACATTAGAGCTATTGGGAATTACGGTAGATGCTCTTGTCTCTAGATCTCCAATGGCGCGTGTCGGTGAAGCAGCAGAAATTGCTCAATTCTTACAGAACGGATCGAGAACAGGCGTTTAAGCAGCCGATCTATGTGAATGAGTCCCGGAACCGTCGAGGCGAGAGAACTACATTGATTACCGGGGGCAACACGATTGTCGATCGTGATTTCTGTGAGATCAATGTCGAGTTCGATCGCTCTAGAGAAATTCAGTCCTGGCGCTATGAGGGTAATTCTCCAAAAGATTGCAACATTAAAAGCCTGCCGAAAACGCTCCAGGAGCAATTACAAAAAGACGGCATTCTTCCGTAGGTCAATGCCATGTTCAACACGGCAAAACCACGACGAGAAGTACTGGAATTCGACCTGTTTGGATTTCGACTCTCGTTTCAAAAGATACCAATGCGCCGCGCAACCCTTTTCGCGATCGCGCTACTCTTTACCACCCATTTCGCCTCCGCCTGCACGGAGTCCACAGCAATGTCACCTACAATCACCAATCCTGAAACCAAGCGAGTCGATGTCGTCGAGCAACATTTCGGACAGACGATCGCTGACCCCTATCGCTGGCTGGAAAACGATGTCCGCAATGACAAAGAAGTCGCCGCTTGGGTCGAATCGCAGAACAAAGTCACCAATGCTTATCTCAATACGCTGTCGGGTCGGGATATCTTCAAGAACCGACTGAAACAGTTGTACAACTATGAGCGGTTCGACATTCCGGTCAAAAAGGGGGGGCGGTATTTCTACCTCCATAATTCCGGACTTCAAAACCAACAGGTTTTCTATGTCCGCGACAGCGTGGATAACGCAGGGCGCGTGCTGATCGATCCCAACAGTTGGGCAGAGGACGGGGCGACTGCGTTTGCTGAATGGTCAGCTTCTGATGATGGCAAGCGCGTGGCTTATGCGGTGCAGGATGGCGGTACCGACTGGCGCACGATTCGAGTGTTGGACGTGAACACGGGCAAGGTACTCGACGATGAGGTCAAATGGGTAAGATTCACCAGAATCATCCCATGGACGAAGGACGGATCTGGCTTTTTCTACGCCCGTTACCCTGAACCGAAGCAGGGCACCGAATCGCAAGCAAGCGTAGCCAACCATGCCGTCTATTTTCATGCGATCGGCACCCCCCAGGCGCAAGATCGACTGGTCTATACAAACCCGGATCAGCCGAATATGCTGCATGATTTGAGCATCACCGAAGACGGGCGTTATCTCGCGATCGCTTCTACGCCCATTTCAGCAACCAACACACTGACCGTGGTGGATCTCCAGAGCGCCGACTGGAAACCCCGCAAGCTGATCGATAATCTCGATAATCAATGGGGCGTCATCGGCAATGTGGGGACGAAGTTCTTCCTCATGACTAGCCAGGACGCGCCGCGCTTCAAGGTCGTGACGATGGACATCGCCGCTGCCGACCCAGCGATCGAGGATGTGGTGCCGGAGCAGGATTCGGTTCTGCTCAATCCGTCGCTGGTCGGCGGACGGTTGCTGATCTCCTATCTGGTTGATGTGAAAACGGAAATTCGACGCTATACGCTCGATGGCAAGGCTGATGGTGTGGTGAAGCTGCCCGGTATCGGCACCGCTGGCCGTTTTAAGGGCAAACAGGACGACCCGGAAACCTTCTTCATCTTCACCAGCTTTAACGCTCCGGACGTGATCTATCGATATGATGTCGCCAGCAACACGGCGCGGGTGTGGGCACAACCCAAGGTGGCAATCGATCTCAGTCAGATCGCAGTCGAACAGCGTTTCTATACGTCAAAGGATGGCACCCGTGTCCCGATGTTTATCGTCCGACGCAAGGATGTGACCCGTCCGGCACCAACCGTGCTCTATGCCTATGGGGGATTTGGAATTCCCATACTTCCTGCTTTCTCGCTGGATTCTCTGGGGTGGGTCGAACAAGGCGGAGTGTACGCGATCGCCAATATTCGCGGTGGCTTTGAATATGGCAAAGGATGGCACGAAGCAGGTCGTCGTCAGAACAAGCAAAATGTCTTCGACGATTTCATCGCAGCGGGCGAGTATCTGAAGGCGCAGGGAATCACGCCACAAGACGGCTTGGCAATTCAGGGCGAATCGAATGGCGGACTCCTGATCGGCGCAGTGGTCAATCAGCGACCGGATTTGTTCGCTGCCGCGCTGCCCCAGGTCGGTGTCATGGACATGCTCCGCTTCGACCAGTTCACGAGCGGGAAAACATGGGTAGACGAGTTTGGGTCTCCGGCACGGGAAGCGGATTTCCGTAACCTCTTGAGCTATTCGCCTTATCACAACATTGAGTCTGGCAAGGCATATCCCGCGATCCTTGCCACCACTGCCGACACAGACGATCGCGTGGTGCCGGGACACACCTTCAAATATGTTGCCGCGCTCCAAGCGGCAAATATCGGACCCAAGCCCCACCTTGCCCGCATTGAGACACGCGCGGGACATGGAGCAGGCAAGCCCACCGACAAGATCATCGAGGAAACGGCAGATATGTGGGCTTTTGCGGCTCACTGGACAGGGCTGGATGTTGGGAATAGGAAATGATCGGAGCACAGCAGCAGAACACCCCGATAAACGGACATGAAGCAACGCAGGAGATCAACATGCTGTATGAAAATAGAACAGGAGAAACAGGATGATACTTCAGAATAAGGTGGCGTTAGTCACTGGCGGAACTTCAGGAATTGGTCGTGCAACTGCGATCGCTTATGCCCAACAACAAGCAAAGGTGGTGGTGGTGGGTCGTCGAATGGATGAAGGTGAAGAAACTGTTCGATTGATTAAGGAAGCTGGCAAAGAGGCGATTTTTGTGCAAGCCGATGTCACGAAAGAAGCCGATGTTAAAGCAATGGTTGATAAAGCAGTTGGCGTTTTTGGTCGGTTAGATATTGCCTTTAATAATGCAGCAACGGTCGGCGAAAACCCCTCACTGATTGAGCAAACAGAAGCTGAATACGAGCGCACGATGAACGTCAATGTCAAAGGCGTTTGGTTGTCGATGAAATATGAAATTGCTCAGATGTTGAAACAGGGAAGCGGTTCAATCGTCAATACGGCATCTGCGAATGGAGTCGTTGCATTTCCTACCTTCCCCCTCTACACCGCGAGTAAAAGTGCAGTAATAGGCTTGACAAAAGCGGCTGCGCTTCAATATGCCAAAGCGGGGATTCGCATCAATGTCGTTGCACCAGGAGCAATCGAAACAGATATGCTTGAAGCAGCTATAGGTGGGCAGGATGAAGCCAAAGCTTACATAACAGGACTTCACCCGATCGGACGAATTGGAACACCGCTTGAAGTTGCAAATGCAGTTCTGTTTTTATCATCTGACCTGGCATCGTTCGTAGTAGGTGCAACATTGCTGGTAGATGGTGGGGCTGTAGCGCAGTAGTCGCTCGGCAGTGCGACACGTTGCGACCAAGTAGCGATCGACACCGATATGAATCCCGCAGATGGAGACGTTGCCGCAGCCATGATCAAGATGATTGCCCTCGGTCGCTACGGACAGGGTGACGAGGTGGCTGGCATAGTCTCTGATCTTGCTAGTTCTGAAACTGCTTTTGTTACAGGTACGAGTCTCAAAATTGATGGCGGCTTTACCGCTACCAAGAAAGTTTTGTCACAACTGGAGTGAGAATCCAGTCTAAATACACTCAGGAAGGGAACAAGCATGATTCACGCTTATGCAGCCAAAACAGCAGGCGGATTACTGGAGCCATTTGAATATGATCCAGGTGCGCTAAAAGATGAAGAAGTAGAAATCAATGTCGAGTACTGTGGGGTCTGCCACAGCGATCTGAGTATGCTAAAAAATGACTGGGGCATTAGCCAGTATCCCCTTATTCCTGGTCATGAAGTAGTCGGAACCATTGCAGCCGTTGGCAATCGTGTGACAACCGTTAAAATCGGTCAGCGAGTCGGATTAGGTTGGTTTTCCCATTCCTGTATGCATTGCGAGCGGTGTATGTCAGGCGATCACAACTTGTGTCTAACAGCAGAGCGAACTATCGTCGGTCGGTATGGAGGCTTTGCTGACAAGGTACGGGCACATGAAGAGTGGGTCACTCCTCTGCCAGAAGGAATTGATCCAGCTAAGGTAGGACCACTGTTCTGTGGTGGCATTACCGTGTTTAACCCAATTGTTCAGTTCGACGTGAAGCCAACTGATAAAGTCGGTGTAATTGGCATTGGCGGTTTGGGACATATAGCATTACGGTTCCTACAAGCTTGGGGATGTGATGTCACTGCGTTTTCGACAAATCCTGATAAAGAGTCTGAAGCCCGTGAGTTGGGAGCCACTCACTTCGTCAACTCTCGCGATACTAAAGCAATTGAGGATGTCGCCAACTCGTTTGACTTTATTCTCTCAACTGTGAATGCAGATCTAGATTGGGGAATATACATCAACGCGCTGCGTCCCAAAGGACGGCTACATTTTGTTGGAGTCGTACCGAATGCGATTCAGATGGGTGCATTCCCCATAATTCTTGGGCAAAAATCCTTATCGGGTAGTCTTATTGGTAGCCCGACAACAACTGCAAAAATGCTCGACTTTGCAGCTCGTCATGGGATTGAACCTGTCACAGAAACTTTTGATTTTAGTCAAGTGAATGAAGCAATCGCTCATCTTGAAGCAGGAAAAGCTCGATATCGAATTGTGTTGAAACACTGACAGGGTGACGAGGTGGCTGGCATGGTCTTTTATCTTGCCAGTCCTGAAGCCGCCTTTGTCACAGGCGCGAGCCTCAAAATTGATGGCGGCTATACCGCTTGAACGAGACGTAATCAAATTTGTAATCCCTAAACTCGACCAGGAAAACACGATGTCACAAAAACTCTCAGGAAAAGTTGCGCTTGTCACTGGCGGCACCAGCGGCATCGGACTTGCCACTGCTAAGCGATTTGTCGCCGAAGGTGCCTATGTCTTTATCACGGGTCGTCGTCAGACTGAACTTGATGCTGCTGTAAACGAGATTGGTAAGAACGTTACTGGCATTCAGGGCGATGTCTCAAATCTGGCAGACCTCGATCGGCTTTACGCCACGATCGAGCAAGAGCAAGGTCGTTTGGATGTAATCTTTGCTAATGCTGGCGGTGGTGAATTCATCCCGCTTGGATCGATCACCGAAGAACACTTTGACAAAACCTTCAACACCAATGTCAAGGGTCTACTGTTCACGGTGCAGAAGGCACTGCCGCTGATGCCAGAGGGCGCTTCCATCATCCTGAATGCCTCAACTGCTTCCATCAAGGGTATTCCAGCTTCCAGCGTGTATAGCGCCACCAAAGCCGCCGTGCGATCGTTCGCCCGCACCTGGATAGTCGACCTCAAAGACTACCAGATTCGAGTGAATGTGGTCAGCCCTGGTCTCATTCCGACTCCCGCTTACGATCTTCTCTGGGGACTCAGTGAAGAGCAACTGAAAGAATTGGTGGCGAACCTAGCTAAAAATGTCCCATTGGGACGAGCTGGTACGCCCGACGAGATCGCCAAAGCCGTTGTCTTTCTAGCTTCAGATGACAGCAGCTATGTAAGCGGCATTGAGCTATTCGTCGATGGTGGCTTCACACAAATCTAAGATTGCTTCCTAGTAGTTTACCAACCCAAAATTGCCGTGTAGGTCGAGTAGAGGGAGCGGGGGTAGCAGGGGGAGAAAATTCCTCCCCAGCCTCAATATCTTCCCCAGCCCCCCTGCCTGCCACCACGCAAAGTTCTCTTGGCAGACTACTAGTTAAAAAGCACTACCCGATCGCGTGTAGAAGTCCACCTATAAACTTCCCATCGAACAGAGTCGAAGGAGAAACACAAATGCCACAGGAAAAGATGCCACAAGTCTCTGACAAAGAACTGATGATGAGTAACACGCTCATGATTCAGCCTGAGTACCGCGAGGAGTTCCATCAAGAACTCCGGGAGATCCTGCCTCAAGCCCGCCGTTTGGAAGCGTGCATCTCACTTGAGGTCGGTGAGGTCGCCGATCAGCCTGGGATGTTTGTGCTGTCCGAGCGCTGGCGTAACGGAAACGAGTACCTGAACGAGAGCCTGCAACTGCCCTTCTACCAGCGATACCTGGAACGCAGCCAACCATTCTACGCAGCTTTGCGAGCAGTTCTCGTCCTCACGCCAATCTAAATGGGTGCTGTGTCCAGAGCGGTCACCTAACAATGCAGCAAATGGTCTCAAGCCGCTAGTGCTGCGTTCGAGTTTCTTTGTCGTCGCTGATTTGAGCCGTTGGGCGTTTTGGGTGATGTGAGGTGTGGAACGGATGACGGATAAACTTGAGCAGAACAAACAGACGGTCAGTCTTCTACCCCGGCGGCCATGGCCCGATGTGGGACATACCCGACAACGCAACATCCATCGCACTGATCGAAGCCTTCGTGAAGGCGGACAAGCCAGTCGGTGCAGTGTGTCACGCGCCGGTTGCGTTGATCAATGTGCGCGGAAAGGACGGCGAGTATCTAATCAAAGGCAAGCGCGTAACCGCGTTCACGAATGAAGAAGAAGAAGCGGTGGGCTTGACCGCGGTCGTACCTTTTTTGTTGGAAGATCGGCTAAAGGAACGGGGTAGCATCTACAGTAAAACCGTCAACTGGGTCCCCTATGTCCAGGTGGACGGGAAGCTCGTGACCGGACAGAATCCGGCCTCTTCGGAACCCGCAGCGGAAGAGTTGCTGAAGTTGCTTCGCTCTGTTTGATGTGTGCGGTAGTAGGCTTAACAAAAGCTGCTGCGCTCCAATATGCCAAAGCAGGTATTCGCATCAATGTCGTTGCGCCAGCAGCAATCGAAACAGATATGTTTGAAGCAGCTACAGGTGGGCAGGATGAAGCTAAAGCTTACTTGGCAGGACTTCACCCGATCGGGCGAATTGGAACACCGCTTGAAGTTGCAAATGCAGTCCTGTTTTTATCATCTGACCTGGCATCGTTCACAACAGGTGAAACGTTGATGGTAGATGGTGGGTATGTAGCGCAGTAGTCGAACGACAGTGCGAGATCAGCAATTCTCATTTTGAAATAAATAGGGTATTAATCGCCATTTTGAAATTGAAAACGTAGCACAAAATAATTAGTTATTCAGGGAAAGGCGACACCAAACAGCCCACCGTAGACATCACTAAAAAATTTACTATATTAATTAAGTATAAATACTTAATATATTAGGAGGATTGCCTGAAACCGAAGGGTAAATCCAGGAGAAGAGTTCTGTTTTTACAATATAGAACTCAATTAAAATAACAATTTATAATAGTTGTCGAGCTTTGGTAAAATTAGTGAATTGAAAAATATTTAACTCTATAATTTAAAGAAACCTTAATGCCTCTAAAAATTTTTCTAGGAGCATTAAGGTTTAATAAATTTTAAGCAAGCGTCCTAAAGGAGCTGAACTACTTGGAAGCAGAAATACTCTAAGGGGTTGAGCAAAAATGAATTGAACAAACATGATTTGGAGTATCTGTGAAGTCAACACTATTAATTGTGGGGTATCGAAGGTTTGTTCAATTTATAGAGAGCGGGAATGCTTAAGGCTGTCAGAATTAAAGTAAATTTAAGCAGATGGTGAGGATTTAGTAATTCTCAATTCTTTCTGACTGTCCTTCAACTGTTTCCAAAGTGCCTTTATTTGGTTGTAAGACTCGGACGGGTCAAGCTGACCATTACTTTCCAAAACAGAAATGTAACCGACCTTTTGAGCAAATTCTTGTAAATTGGTATTGAATACTAAGTTTTCTGGCTTCATCTGGCCGTAGTACCGATTACGAGAGTAAAGAAAGTTGTATTTGTCTTCAAAATTAGCTTCGTCCATTATTTCGTCCTAATCATCATAGTTAATATCTCAAATTACTTATAGTATTCAAAGCACAATGAATAAGAGGTAAACCTTTAGTCATTGAAGAGAAATAAAAATTTAGTGCAAGATGCAAGTAAAAATACTGCTAATTTTGACTAATTAATTAAGAAAATGGAGAGCAACACGAGAACGTGTTGCATATATGCATTGCTTTCGACTATTTTGCAGTATTGACAACACAACGAATAGTTGACGTATATACGTTGTGTATGTCGTGCAGGTCAATATTATGGTGTTTTACTTAACCAATAATATCTGCCGATTGGTTGTGTACAACTCCCGTTAGGGCTTCATGGGGTAGCTTATTCAGACGCTGATAACTCGGTTATGGAGAGAGAGCGAATCAACTCCCGAATCACATCAGTTGCAGGTCTACCTGTCATTACACAATATCGTTCAAGTTTTTCGCTTTCAACTGATGCGAGATTTATTGTGATTCGTTTGATAGCCCATTTTTTGTTCATGACTTGCCCTAATAATTAAATTTAATGAATTATCCAGACTTTAAATGCCAAGTGTAATACTTAACAAATATATAGATGTTAACCACAGCATACTTGCCGTAAAACTATTTTTAGCACATCCTTCACCAGAGTATTTACTTGTAGCCCAAAACTTCACTGATAAATCATTTATATGAACTTTAGAACATTTGAAATGAGCTTGTATTTTTTGTAAATATTGTTAAGCAAAGCGAAATTGGAGTGAGCCTTGCAAGAGGCGTATAATCAGCAAGTATTGCCAATTGGATTTAGTAAACCTTATCTTCATACAATTGCATCTAATATTCATTTGCTCTTTACCCAAAGGTGAAATTGACTAACTACTCTGGATATAGACTTTCATTCAAGCACTATATTTAACTCTATAACTTAACGAAACCTTAAGCAAGCTAGAAAATTTTCTAGCTTGCTTAAGGTTTAATAATTTTGGTTCTTCAGTATCTGTTATACCAAATTATTGTGAAGCTGCATAAAACTGTCTAAAGCTAGAATGCTTACTAAGCAAGCTTTTTAGCCTTTTTATTCTATGCAACTTCATACAAAATTGGTATAATACCAAATTATTAATTAGACATCAAAACTAGGTATCCGCTCAATAAATCGGGGTAGTGCAAAAAATAAAAAGTAGATAGATGCACATAGCGCCGTAGAATATATCACATGGCGCAAAAGCAATCTCCAGAAAAACAAGTAGAGGCATTATTGCAAACC
>NZ_JACJTR010000055.1 GCF_014698795.1 Nostoc sp. FACHB-892 | reverse complement strand
ATAACAAATTGTATTGAGCATTTTCTTTCTCAAACCAAATAACGTGAGCGGAAGCCGGTTGAATAAAGCATGGCAGAATAGCTGCCGCTATGAGCAGACCCGGAATTTTTTTGAGCAGCATTTAATTCTCCTGAAAGTTGTATTTGGTCTTAATACTTAATTACGTAATCAGAAAACCAGTTTTTTTAATACTGAACAATCCCCCCGCCAGGGATAAAATTTAAATATTTATATTTTCTTAAGTTTTCCTAAATATTCAGAATAAATTAGAAATTATTTATTTGGAGAATAACTATCTTTAGATAGAGATTAAGGTTAAAATAATAAATATTAAATGTATTTTTTCAACTACAAACTTTAGTAAGTTATCAGGGAATCCGAGACATTTTGGCGAAAGTTTGTCTCTTCTGGGATGATCGCTGTAGGCAATATTTGCAGTACTTATACAGAGGTATAGATAATTGCTAAAGTATAAACTGAATGCTGATAAAAGATGATTATAGTAAATTTATATACTCTATTGATGTAAGTAACTCGGTAGAGTATTCATTCTGGAAAAATGAATGACGATTAGTTTATAGCAGCTTAAAATATTCCTTTAGATAGGAAACAGAATGATTTTAAGGGGCTGTTTCTCTTTAATATTTTTATTTTCAAAAACAATTACCGAATTTGCCTAACTTCAGGTATATCAATAAAAATTGATTTAATCTATAGTTATTTATGTGTTCTCAAAGTAGTGGTTTGTCCTACAGTATACATTCGTCAGAATGACTGTAAGTGGGGGATAAGTGCGAAAAGTCCTAGTTAGCTGCCTCGGCGGGTTTTCCGCTTGGGCTTAATTGGCATTTGACTGTTGGATAGAGGGGTTGTGAACTTTTCAAATCTCTCGTATTTTTTTCAAAAATCAAATACTAGTCCTATATCTTGTCTATATCTTCAACGAGAAATAGTAATGCATACGAGCGCTCGCATCCCAACCACTGATATGGAAGTCACCAGCATCCGTCTAGAGCGAGAACTCAAAGATAAGCTCAAAGAAGTAGCTGGTTATCAGGGATATCAAGCTTTGATTCGAGATGTGCTTTGGAATTATGTTTAGCAAAAATCAGGTTCATGGAAGCCTCGATTTTCCCGAGCCGACATTCGAGCTAGTATCGCTGCCACAGCTCAACAAGAAGAACGCTGTGTACTCACAGGTCAACTAATTCAATCTCAAGAACCGATGTTGCTAGGGCTGACCAGGAATGGGGATATGGTTCCTTTGAGTGTCGAGAGTTTGGCCCGATAGCCAAAATATTCAGGCAATGCAGTTGAGTTATTTAGCAAGAAGCGGCTTGTCGCCAAACATAGCTTTTATGAAAGTTACATCTCTCGGGACAATAGAAGCGATCGCATCAGTCGGGTGTATTCCGATTCGCTGGAGGATACAGTCAAAAGTCTGTTGCAGTCGTTGGGTAAGTTGAATCGACCTTATCTAACGGCTGTGGAAGAGAAGTTGTTGAATGTACTAGAGTCTGAATACGGGGCAGAGATAACACCCTAAACAATTTTGGCAAATTGGCATCCAATGTCTTTGGGTTGGAGTTTCAATGGAGTTAGCAACACAACGGGACAGTGAAGAAGTTGTACGAAGGAAAAGATAAAACTTCCCGCTTCTTGACATCCAGCTATGCCAGTTGTTTAATTGAGTGCTATAGAACCCCTCTACATGATAAATATAGCGCTCAACAGAGTTCAGTTCCCACTCTACAACTGGCTAGAAATTAACAAAACTCAATAGAATCTCAGAGGATGTAGATAACTGGCATTTCTCTAAGAGCGATGCCTGCGGCGGGCTACGCCTACGCATCAGTAGGCTACGAGAAAATGAGAGCTTAGAAGATGCCCCAAGTGCTGTGCTGAAGCATCTGGGGGAACTGAAGCGGCCGTATTTGACTGCGGTGGAGGAGAAGTTGTTGAGTTTGATTGAGTAGGAATATGGGGTTAATGAAGTAAATGAGCCGATTGCACATTCGTGAAGATGACTTGACAGGTAGAAAGATAGCTGTCTTTGTGAGGAATCCAGTACTTGACATACAGCCATTGGAATTGTGACAACTGCTAGCTTTGCTTTAGAGTAGCTGTGATAGGGTTCAGCCAGGATACAGATACTGGATACCCTCGGCTGAACCTTTAGTTGAGCGGATCGAAACGCTGCAAGATGAAAGCTATAAACACCACTGGCAATCCTACACCTATACAAATGAGAGCTTGGATAAATGTTAAAGGTGTAGTGTCAAACACTTGATTCATCATGCTCCACTGACTGAACAGACATTGTAAAATCACCACAACCACAATTCCGATCGCAGGTGCATAGGCTACAGGTGTGCGTTTACCTTGGATTCTAACGACTAGAGATGGTAAAAACTGGCTAATGCTTAACAGGTAAAAGACTTCTGCCGCCACCAGCCCATTAATTGCCATCGTTCGCGCCAATGGCTCATTGCCTGTAGTTTGAAGTACCCATTGAAACACCCCAAAAATTACCAGCCAATTGAAGACGGAAATCGCGATGATGCGCTGGAGTAACCCACCCGATAAAAGTCTTTCTCTGGGGTTGCGGGGTGGTTGTTGCATCACCTGTCCAGATTTTGGCTCAAAGGCGAGGGGGGCAATCAACGCTACGGAACTGACCATGTTGAGCCAGAGAATTTGGATTGGTAAGATGGGAAGCACGGTTCCTAGGAGAATGGCAATCAAAATCGTCATGGATTCGCCAACGTTGATCGGCAGCAAGAAGGCGATCGCTTTTCGCAAGTTGCGGTAAACACCACGCCCTTCTTCCACAGCAGCTTCTATTGAGGCGAAGTTATCGTCAGTTAGAAGCATATCCGCCGATTCTTTGGCAACCTCTGCTCCGGCTATGCCCATCGCAACACCAATATCTGCCTGTTTGAGAGCGGGAGCATCATTGACACCATCTCCAGTCATAGCAACAATTTCACCCCTCAACTGCAACGCTTTCACCAAATGCAATTTTTGTTCTGGGGCAACTCGCGCAAATACCATACCTTGTTCAGCGGCTTGGGCAAATTCTCTTTCATCCATTTGAGCTAATTGCTGTCCGGTGAAAACTTGTGCTTCAGTCGAGCAAATTCCCATTTGACGGGCGATCGCAGCTGCTGTTAGTGCGTGGTCGCCTGTAATCATTTTCACCTGAATCCCAGCAGATTGACAGGCGTTGACTGCGGCGATTGCTTCCTCACGGGGCGGATCAATTATGCCTTGAAGTCCCAGAAACACTAGTCCTTGATCGATATCATTGCGATCTAAGGATCGCTTAGTGGCAACTTCTTTAGTGGCGAATGCCAATACTCGTAACCCTTGGTTTGCCATACCAGCAACTTCTTGTTGCACTGCGGCAGGATTAAGACGAGCGAGTTGTCCTTGAGCATCGAACATGCGATCACATCGTTGGATAATTGCCTCTATAGAACCTTTGAGATAAATCACATTCAGCCCTCGTTTTGCATCTAATTCATGCATTGTCGCCATATATTGGAATTGAGATTCAAAGGGAATGGTGTCTATTCTGGGTAATTCTTGCTCTAGATTGGCTTGCGTCAATCCTGCTTTATTGGCAGCCGTAATCAATGCTCCCTCAGTTGGGGTTCCTACTAAGTTCCACTGTCCGTCTCCCCATTCGATGTGAGAATCATTGCACAGCAATCCTGCTTCCAGGGATTCCCAAAGAGCAATATGTCCATCTGCATTGAAATCAACAGGTTGTTGATTGATAAGAATTTCACCGTCTGGGGCATAACCAATACCGCTAACGGTGTAATGTTGTCCACCTGCATAAATCTTTTGAACCGTCATCTGATTCTCAGTTAACGTCCCAGTTTTGTCAGAGCAAATAACAGTGGTACTTCCTAATGTTTCCACAGCAGGTAGCTTGCGAATAATCGCCTTACGTCGTGCCATCCGGGAAACTCCGATCGCCAAAGTGACGGTAACAATCGCAGGCAATCCTTCTGGAATCGCGCTGACTACCAGAGCCACACTCGCTTTGAAAACATCAATCCAAGATTCGCCTTGTCCTAATCCAACTGCAAATGTTAGGGCAGCCAAACCTAGAATGACATACAACAAGCTTTTGCTAAACTTATCAATATTTCGCGTTAGCGGTGTTTTCAGATTTGTGCTGCTTTCAATTAACTGCGAGATGCGACCAGTTTCTGTGGCATCTGCGATCGCTACTACAATCCCTTCTGCCTGTCCAAAACTAACGAAACTTCCTGCATACACCATATTGCTTCGTTCGGCTAATGGTGTTTCGACAGCCAGTGATGCCGTTGCTTTCTCAACCGGAACGGATTCGCCTGTTAAGGCAGACTCGTCAACTTGCAACCCACGCACACTTAATAACCGCAGATCGGCGGGTACTTTATCCCCAGATGCCAGCAATACCAAATCACCCAGAACAAGTTCAGTCGAAGCCAGACGGTTTTTTTGACCATCGCGAATCAAAGTTGCTTCGGTAGTGACAGCTTTGGATAAAGCAGCGATCGCGCCTTCTGCTTTAGATTCTTGAATGTAGCCAATGATGACGTTAATTAGGGTGACACCAAAAATTACTCCCGCATCTAGCCAATCTCGCAGCAGCAGCGTCACCACTCCCGCCGTCAGCAGAATATATAGGAGTGGTTGATTAAATTGCTCTAAAAATCGTAGCCAAGAACTTTTTCCACTTTTACCAGTCAATTGATTTGCACCCATCTGCTGGTGTCGTTTGGTAGCTTCTTCATGGGTCAAACCTGCTTCGGGATGGCTGGCTAATGTTTGCACAACCTTTTGTTCACCCAGAGTATGCCATTCATAGTTGAGTAAATCTTTTGTTGTCTGGGCAAAAGTATTTGTAGCGATTGTATCTGCTGTCATCTCAGTCTCCAAAAAATAATTAGTAATTAACAGATTTAATCTGGATTTCTCTGTTTGAATCTGTATCTTTCTTTTTTGAAATTGGTGTTATTACGGGAATGTTTTGCTAAGTTCATAAATATGCCATTCCCGTACACCCCAATAACTGAGAATCGATTCCGCTTGCCAGATTTCATCTGCTGTTCCCTCTACCTTCACTAAAAATTCTTCTTGACAGATGCTTGCCTCACAGAGTCTGGCTTGCCTTTCGGGAGCAAACCAACCTTGAAATGCACCATAAACACTGCCGAAAATCGCACTCACTCCACCCGCCAGCAGTGTACCCACCACAGATTCAACCGCTAATGCTGGACCAAAACCGGGAATAATTAATACGCCAAGTCCGGCTGTTAGTGCCAGGAAGCCCCCGGTTGTTCCTCCTGTAATTGCGCCTGCTTTAGCACCTTCGATAGGAGTTATGGGATGTTTATCTGTTTTATTTTCCTCGTGCAACTTTTTGTCTTCAGAGTCTAAAGTGAATATAGAAATTTTCTGCATGGGAAAGTCAATCGCTCTGAGTTCATCAAGCACCTGTGTTGCAGCATGATGGGTAGAAATGATGCCGATTGCATTTTTAACGGGACTGAAATTCATCACAACATCTCCTATAAAAATCAGTAAGTTTAAAACGAAGCTTTATTAATCTCCAAATAGTAAAAAACTATAGTTTTCTAGTGTGACCATGAACCGTATTAGGTCGGATATTCGTTTTAAGTGTCAGTTGAGTTAGTTTGGTTTCTCTGCTTCTTTCTCAGGATTACTGATGAATGTGAACGAAAAGTGAATAAATTGTTTATCCTACCTAATTTCACTTTTAAATCACATTTGTCCCTCAAGCTAAAAGACAATATTTCTGGAATGAAGTAATTGATTATTGGAGTTGGAGATGAGCTTTAAGAAGATTTTGGTGGCGGTCGATGATTCATCGGCTACTGCAACAGTGTTTGCAAAAGTGCTAGAGTTAGCCCAAAGAGATGCTGCTCAGTTAATGATTTGTCACAGCATTGAGCTAGCAACTTCTAGTCAACTCACTGTAAATTTAGTAGACCTGGAAGGGGTAAAAGTAGCCAAGGCGCATTTTGCCGCCATGCGTCGTCTGAAAATCATATTTAGACTATGTTTCAGAAAAAAATTGACTTCCATCTAAAAATTAGGATTTGGCAGACCAGATCCACTACTTTTATTCGTACCATTTGAACCCCTCTAATTTTTAGAACCTGAAACCCTTGTGGCTACGTGACAAAACGCTGTACCAAATAACTTAGACTTTTACTGGTACAGCCAAAATAAGCTTTTTCTCCGTTTTTTGGTGACAAGAGCGATTTTATTTCTGTAACTCTTTCACAGCAAGCTTTTCAAGCGTCGCGTGGCGGTAAAATGTGTCTTCGCTATTTTTACCTTTGGAAATAGAAATATAACAAGCACAAAGTTTACTCCAGTTCTACTATCTGCAAGCGAAAACACAGAGCATTATGGCAGAATCTAGTTATCAAACAGGAGATCCTGGGACTAACATCTGTGATTTAGCCCGGAGTTGGGGAGCAGATTTGATTGTGCTTGGTCGGTAGTTTCTTCATAACTGTCTAGCAACCGCCAGATTTTTCTGTTCAAACGCGAGTTTTTTACAAATAGTATTCATCATGTTTTACAAGAAAAAATCTAGTTTACTCGTAGTTCACCAAAGAAGCTTTGTAGGATTTATTTTATGGTAGGAAAATTCAGTTCTTTTCTTACCATAATTCCCCTGCTTTATCTACCTGCCTTCACCAGAAATTTTTTGATTGGTCGATTACTAGTAATAGAATACATGGAGTTGTTTTTAGCAAGAATAACCGTTTTAATTCTGGTTTTTATATCAACTCATACTCATGAAAATCTACACTGAAATTGAAATTCAGGCATCTGATAAGCAAGTCTGGAACTTACTTACTGATTTTGCCAGTTTTCCACATTGGAATCTGTTTATTCGTCAAATTAATGGTTTGCTGAGTGAAGGGGCACAGCTAACTGTTCACTTTCAGCCTCCGGGTAGAGATATTGTGACCTTTCGACCTACGGTGATTACGGTAGAACCTAATCGCAAACTGCGCTGGTTATGGCACTTTTTGATCCCAGGGTTATTTGACGTTGAACATAGCTTTATCATTGAACCGCTAGCAAGCGATGTCTACGACGGGCTACGCCTACGCGTTCGCTTCATTCAGCAAGAATCTTTCCAGGGTTTACTAGTACCTCTGCTAGCTCGTCGATTAAATATTGACGTTCGCCAAGGGTTTGAAGCCATGAATCAAACATTGAAAACCAAGGCAGAACGCATTGAAAATAAAAATCAGGAGGTCAGAAAGTTTATATGATCAGCTTTTTTCAACTATAGTAATAGCCTGGAATCGGCTCGATGTTATTCCACAATCTCATAGCGCACTAATTTTCTAACATCCTCACGGGGTAGACCTAGTTCTTGGGCAATTATCGCTTCTATTTGGCTGAATTCTATTGTTGGAAGTTCTAATTCCAATCGCTTCAAGATGGGATCTGCTGTTTCCACTTCTACCTGGGTAATTTTTTTACTTCGGTTGACGGCGGCGTTAATGAGCAACACATTGACTGATACCCGTGCTTCAAGCTGAGTATCTGACTGAAGTTTTTTCTCGGTGGAGTAGGGTCGCCTTAACTCTTGAGCAGCGATGAAACTACAGCCAAGCCAAAACACAACCGCTACCAGTGGTAGAGGCAACCAAAACTCTAATCCCAGCCCTTGCAGCCAACGTTTACTAATACGCCACACACTACACCTGCTTCTGATTTTGCTCCCGTCACACTTCATGTATATCCTAATGGGGTAGACAATCCTCTGAAATCTTACTGATGAAAGACGTTGAGATTGCTTCAATAGATTATTCTAAACAAGCACAAGTCTATAAAGGTGATGAAAATCTTACTGGTAGAGGATGATCCCAAGCAATTAATGCCGCTACAAATGGTTCTCTCTCAAGCGGGACATAGCGTCGATGGTGTCAAGGATGGTGAAACTGCTCAATGGCTTTTGGCCCAAAAAGAATATGATCTGCTGATTTTAGATTGGATGTTACCTCGGATTAGTGGAGTGAGTTTGTGTCAACAGTATCGGGCGGCGGGAAAAACAGCTCCCGTATTAATGATTACGGCAAAAGATGCCACACCTGATAAAGTCATAGGATTAGATGCCGGAGCTGATGATTACCTCGTTAAACCAATTGATATCGTGGAGTTCATGGCACGGGTGCGGGCATTGAGGAGGCGATCACCCCTCTGGCAAGGAGACACTCTCTGCTTGGCAGACCTCGAACTTCATCTCGATAGACTAATTTTGGAGCGACAAGGGGCGATTGTATCCCTTTCCAGCCAAGAATTTCAGTTGCTAGAGTACTTCATGCGTCATCCTAAGCAAGTCCTGACTCGTAACCAGATTGAGCAAGCTGTATGGGAATGGGGTAGTGAGCCAGAAAGCAATTCAATCACCGTTCTAGTTCGTAAACTTCGCCAACGTTTGCAAACATTAGCAGCAGCCCATTGGATTGAAACTGTTTACGGTATGGGCTATCGCCTCAACCCTCCAGAACCATCTTGAGATTTAATTTCAGAGTCTACAATCAAGTAGAATGCTAATCCGATTTAATTACATTTTGACTTCTGACTTCTGACTTTTGAATTCTTCTTCTATTTGTGTTTAACCGCAGTCGTCGTAATTTAGCTCGTTGGTTTACCCTTTCAATGGGGTGCATTCTGATTCTCTTTGCTGGAGTCATTTACAATCTTGAGGTAAAAGACAAGCTCAAAGCATTAGATCAACTGCTTTATAAAAGAGCAGAGCTAATGGCAGCCAGTTCACAGTATCGGCTGGATCAGGGACAAAAAAAAGTCGATCTGAGCAATATACCGCTATTAGGTAGTGGTTCTCACCCTGCTGATATTGAACTAGTTTATATTCGCTGGTATGAACCGAATGGCAAAATCAATCGTTTTTTTGGTACTCCACCTCCACAAAAGTTAGAAATAACATCTGAGTTTCTCACGATTAAGTCCGTTGACCAGTTTACAGGTGAGACGCTTTGGCTACGTCAAGTTACACTACCTGTTCAAGGAGGAAATTCGGTTATCGGTTATCTGCAAGTTGCTATCCCACTGACGGAAACTCAAAACGAGCTTCGAGAATTTCAGTTAATATTAACCCTTGCTGTACCTGTAGCACTGGGGTTAATTGGACTTACAGGTTGGGTACTCAGTGGTATAGCTATGCAGCCTGTTCAGCTAGCTTATAATCAACTGCAACGCTTCACATCAGATGCTTCTCATGAGTTGCGATCGCCCCTCTCTGCGATTTTGACCAATGCTCAAGTTGGGTTACTAATGGCAGCAGACCATCCCCAAATCCATCCCTCAATGGAGAACGTCATCGATAGCGCCAAGTTGATGAGTACCTTGGTCAATAACCTACTGCTGTTGGCTCGGCATCAAGGAAAATTAACTCCCGAATCTCTCAAAAAGGTTAGTCTTAATAGCTTGCTAGAGAATTTAGCTATTTATTACAATACTGTTGCTGCAAAAGCGTCGATCAAGTTGATCAGCCATTTACCAGAACAACGCATTGAGTTGTGGGCTGACCCCGATTTGTTGCGGTTAGCTGTTGAAAACTTGATCAATAACGCCTGTAATTACACTCCATCTGGTGGAACTGTCTGGTTACGCTTAGAACCTCACCCAGATCGAGCAGTAATTCAGGTCATCGATACTGGAATTGGAATTCCAGAGGCAGATTTACCTTACATTTTTGATCGCTTTTACCGAGTTGGTACAGAACGTGCCAGAGAAAGCGGCGGGTTTGGGTTAGGATTAGCGATCACTCAACAAATTGTCCAGGCTCACGGTGGTCATATTTATGTGATGAGCAATGAGGGTAAAGGCTCGACGTTCCAGATAAAATTACCGTTATTGAGCCATTCTTAAATCAGCTTTAACACCTGTCAAACTACACCTTCACTGCATTTGTTAGCCTGTAAAGTGAAGTAGGAAGTCTTTAAGCATCAGGAGCAACTATGTACGTACTGATTGGTGGAGCAGGCTTAGTAGGGCTTTCTTTAGCTCAAAAATTGGTAGAACTGGGACATACTGTTGCCGTAATTGACATTGATCCTATCGCTTGCCGCTATGCCCGTGAACAAGTAGGAGCAATGGCTTTTGAAGGCAGTGCTGTGAGTACAGAAGTATTGTTAGAAGCGGGGATTCGCAAAGCCGATTCTTTGGCAGCTGTTCTGAGAAGTGATGCCTTAAACTTGGCAATGGTAACTCTTGCAAAACACTACGGTGTCACCCATATTTTAAGTCGGATGCGCCACCCCGATTTTGCTGAACCACTGCGGATAGCTGGAGCCAATCATATCATCAGTACTGTTGAATTATCAGTTTCAACAATGGTGAATGCCATTGAGTATCCGCAAGTGGAATCAATGATGCATTTTGAGCAAGGACAGATTGAGGTTCTGAAACTTGCCATCCCAAACAATTGCTATGTTGCTGGGCGTAGCGTTGCCGAAATCGCTCAGGATACCCGATTTCCTAGTGGTTCGCTAATTATTGGCTATCAATCCCATCCCCATGAAGATTTGATGATTCCTAACGGCAGTACAATACTGGAACCTTATTCAACAGTATTGATTGTGACTAAACCAGGATCTTTACATCAAGTCATTGATTTCATTGAACAGAGATGTTGAGCGCAATGTTTACCGAAACTCTTTATTAGGTGGGATTAGCTACACAGGTATAAAAAATTGGTGTAAATAGTTTTGATGAAGCTGTATCCATATATTTTAGCGATCGCTATTATTTTTCTTGCATCTTGTCAATCACCCGAAATTCCACCAAAGTCACAACCCGATGCCATTCCAGCAACCCCATCCCAAAAAATAGTGACGCTGGATAAGAATTTTAAGATAGCAAGCGGTCAAACTGTTTATGTTCCTGTCTACTCTCATATCTATCATCACAATCGGCAGGAGATTTTCGAGTTAGCAGTTACGCTAAGTATTCGGAATACAGATTTGACCAATCCGATCGTTATTACTTCTGTGCGCTACTATAACTCAGAAGGGAAACTAGTTAAAGAATATTTAAAGCGTCCTATTCAACTTGATGCCCTAGCTTCTACAGATTTTTTTATAAACAGAAATGACACCACTGGAGGTTTAGGTGCAAACTTTATTGTCGAGTGGGTAGCCCAAACAGAAATATCCGAACCGATAGTGGAGGCAGTCATGATTGGTACTGACTTTCAACAAGGAATTTCTTTTATCAGTCCTGGTAGGGTCATTAAAAATCAAAATAATGATAAGCGATCGCCTTTAAAATAATTCGTAATGGGCAACTCTTGGAGGCGCTAAAAGCGAACGCCCCGCTACGCTAACGTAATTTGTAATTAAGTTTTTCCTCCTTTTCTTGTTCCCATGCTCTGCATAGGAATGCAATCATTAAATTTCCTTGTTCCCATACGAAGCATGGGAATGCATTCATTGAGTTAGAGATTTAATATCTAACTAGAGGCAGCAAATTCTAATCAGTCAAAACTCAGAGGTTCACTCACGAAGCTTAGAGGTTCATCGACAAAGCTTAGGAATATGGATTAAATAAGATCCAGAATTATCACAGCTGTGGCTTGGCAGTATAATTCCATTGGGGCAAATAATCATCAAACACAATTTTCATCGTTTGCTTGAAATCCCCTGTGACTTTCTTCCAGTTCCTTCAACCCAAATCGAATGGTGTCGTCATCACACCCAAACAGTTGACTGATGTAGTTAATTCTCCCCCATCCCAGTTTTAGAGCTTCAATTGCTGCATAACGACGACGATCTTTCTCTGACAAGGACTGGTAAAGACGTTGCATTTTTGCTTCGACTTCGGATGAGTAGGAATTCATATCACACACAGGATACCTATAGATAACTTCAGCCTATCATTGCATCCTCAATTTCTGGATCTTATTAAATCCACGTTCCTTAGAGGTTCATCGACAAAGCTTAGAGGTTCATCGACAAAGCTCAAAGGTTCATCGACGAAGCTCAGAGGTTCACTCACAAAGCTCAAAGGTTCACTCACGAAGCTCAGACTATTCCCAGTTCCCAATCCCTAATCATCTTCAAGCTTCAACAATTGTTCATCAAGATTTTGTATCCGTCCGCGCACAATTTCTTCCGAAAGAATTCGCTTCCGCATTGCCTCATTGAGCGCTCCTTTTTCTGCCAAGAGTAAACGCCGACGAATGGCATCAAGTTTACTGCTGTTGCCACTTCTGCCTTCCACCTCACCAGGGCGACGATTATAAAGTTCCCGCAGTGTCTTTTCTGCACTAGCAATTCGTACCTGATAAGCTGAACGCATCTCTTCATAAACGGCTTTTGGTAACACCCCTGATTTCAACAGACTATCTAATTCATCTTGTGCTGCTTTACCCGTCATCAACTGGGCTTGCAATTCTTCAACCTGTTGTTGAGCTTCTGAAAATTTAGATAATTTTAAGCGTTTTACCACCCAAGGCAAACTTAAACCCTGTCCCACTAACGACACCAGCACACAGCCGAAGACTATAGCTATCAGAACTTCTCGCCCTGGCAGTGTGGTAGGTAAGCTCAACGCCAGAGCCATTGAGAGTGAACCTTTGATATTGCCTAAAAACAGTAAATGTTGCCAGCGTGGGGGAATTGAGCGGTCAATCCACCGAAGGCCTGCTAGTAGAGGATAGACTGTAAGAACTCGCCCGACTTGATAAGCCAAAACTGCAAGTAGAATTGCAGGTAAAGTTTTCCACAGCGTTACCAAGTTTATTTGTACACCAATCAACAGAAAAATAAAAGTGTTGACGGTAAAACTGGCATATTCCCAAAAACTCAATAAGGTGATGCCATTAGAAGCAGAAGTATTGCGAGAAAGCCCTAAATTCCCGAAAATTAATCCTGCGACGACTACAGCCACCGCACCTGATACACCGAGAAGTTGTCCAACCTGAAAAGTTCCTAATGCAACTGCGACTGTCAATAAAAGACTGCTAAGAGCATCATCTAAACGAGCGAATACAGGTATACTCAAGTAGCCCAAGACTAACCCCACTAGGCAGCCTCCTAGAGAGATAAATAGCAGTTGTTGGATTCCCTCTATAAATGTGATTGAGCCTGTTGAATATACTTGCAAAATTAGGTTGAAGGAAACTAGGGCAGCTGCATCGTTGAATAAAGTTTCTCCTTCAACGATGGTGGAAAGCCGCGATGGTACTGGTATATCCTTAAAGACAGCAATCATGGAAACAGTATCAGTGTTTGCCAGAATTACCCCGACAAATAAGGCAGGTATCCAACTTAGTCCCAGCCCAAATTTCAACAGAACGGCAATAATACCACTAGAAAGCACAGCTCCAGGCCCAGCTAATAGGGCAATTGGTTTAAAGGTGCTGCGTAGGCGGCTGACATCTGTATTAATACCAGCTTCAAAGATCAGAATTGGCAAAAAAAGATTCAAAACAAGGCTTGGATTTAAACCAATTGGACGAGACAATAGCTCAGTGATGGGCAAACCTGCTAATACTAAACCCGTAACATAAGGGATTCGCAATCTTCGTGACAGCAGAGCTACACCTGTAGCAAGCAGCAAGAGAATAATTGAGACTTTGACTAATTGAGTTACATCCACTATTACGTTATGAAAAGTTATTTTGACTTTAATAATGCTACATTAGCAACTTCAGGGTGTGGGTTCGGAACGGCGAATTTCTTCTACTTGACCAACTTCAAAATTAGAGTGAATGGTTGCAGCCTTTGTGATCGGTGAAGTGCGATCGCCTCCAGCGGGCGTTCGCGCCATCGCAGAATGGTGTTACAGGGTAGATCCCCAGGTTTATACTTCATTCCGTTGCGCCCCCGAACTCTCTGTATTAGCAGTGGCGTTGGTTCATTAGTTGCCAGAAATTGTTTTACCGCTTGCCCTTGTTTGGGGAGTAGTTGGGAATCGGGCATCGTGGGGATGAGATGCGCGATTCCTTCGGCACACTTCTCTTTCAGAGACGCTCCGCGAACGTGAACGCCTCGTACCAACCACAAGGTGTAGCTTCCGAAGGTATTGCAACGCTCAAACCCCTACTGGCAATCAGGACTAACCGCCGCCGCGCCTGGGGTAGTCCAAAATCAGCCATATTCACCACGCTGTAATCGACCAGATATCCCTCTTGCTCCAAAGCTGACAAGATGATACTGAAACTCTGACTGTTCTGATAGCGTGGCACATTCTCCAATGTGAATACCCGTGGCTGCAACTGTCGGATAGCTTCTGCTACAGCTAATGCTGCCGTCAGATCATCAACTGTTTCAATGCCCTTGCCCGCTTTAGCTGTATGAGCTTGGCTGAAGTTGGCGCATACTGGGGAGGCGTGGAGGTAGTCGGGGCGGCGCGGAAAACCTAGAAATCCTGACTGTGCTACTTCTTGAACTGTTAGTTGGATTATTCTACAGCCATACTCGCTAAAGTTGTGGTGATGGGTTTTGGCGATCGCCCTGCTCAAGTCTGGTTTAGTGGGGTCGAACTCTACTGCGATAACTGGACGAATTCCCACTTTAACCATCCCCGCTTCTATCCCGCCGCCACCCGCGAAAAGTACTACAGCGATCGGTGCATCATCTGGTAGTGTGGGTTTTATTTTTGTGTTATCAAAATTATTGCAGATATCTAGTTTTGGTGATGGCTTTTTAATTTTCGCTCTCTTGATAAAGGCGATAATATCTTCCCTAGTTGCCCCCTGCTGTTGCATTAGACGAATCATTGGGACAGCGCCAGGGGGAATTGAGCCGATACTTTTGCCTTTCCATGCCCCGTTTATTTTCTCTTTCCAATTAAATCCCCATCGCCAATGAAAGGGATTATTCGGGTCACGTTCACCAATCACACGGGGATAAGAAACAGTCTTCCCATCAAGTAGCTTTTTAGTTTCGAGGTACTGATAAAGACAACCGACTGATTCCCCCTGTGAGGCTTTGATCGCTTTCTCTAAGAATTTTTCGGGTATTGCAGATAACTCAGCTATTACTGATTTAGTCATGCAGCCACCTCCATGACCAAATCATCCGGTACTTCAAAAATTCCCAACCGCCCAATGTAAGGAATTGGTGTAATCTCGCGTGGATTCTCCAACTGCCAGTGGTACTGCTCAGGCATCCCCCAGCCAGACGCAACTTGTGAAAACTTGCAATCAACTATTGTGACAATGCCAATAACTTGACCGCGACGTAAAGAGATTAATTCTGGGGTTACTACCCCCATGCTTTGGCAAAATTCTTCCGCTAACTGGTACTCTTTTTTGGTACAGGTTTTTGCAGCGTGAATCAGAATGTCGCCGCGATAATGAATGGGCCAGCCTCGGTTTTCTATGTCTTTAAGGGCATAAATTATTGCCCATGCCCAAGGCTGACGAACGGATATCGCTTTCACGGTGTTTTAAAACTCCAGTAATTGAATGTATGCGTCTAAAGCTGCAAGTGCCGGATGTGGATGTATTTGCGACTTCAGCCCATTGCAGATTGTGGCAATAGTTCCAAGTTCTGTAAAGCTGAAGCTGATACTGGACTGTCGAGCCGCGCAGTGCTGAATAATCGTCAGTAACACAAAATTCAACAATTGAATTGTAAGATCACGTCGATTGGCTAAATGTGTTTCTAAGTTCTCAGTAATAATTTGACGACTAGCAGTAAGAGAATTGCACCTTTCAACATCTGGTAAAATTCGGAGCTTGAACTTGTAATCGCGCTCAGTAGATAAACATTCATTAGGAGCAAGAGTTGCCCATTTATGGAAGAGTTGTTGGATAGTTGTACTCATAAAGACTGTAATTGTGAGTTTCTGCGAGAATAGAAAGAGAAAGGAGGGATTATGACAAACGCTTTTCCACCGGAAGATATCAGTGCAAGGTTTGATAATATTGATACTCGTTTAGAAGAGATAGGTGACGAACTGGATTTGTTGAGGACAGTACAAAATGCTAACAGGCGGGAAACACGGGGAAATTCCCAAACGATTGCAAGGTTAGAGCGTACCATTAGGGAACTGGCTGACATTGCGCGCCTCCATCAGGAAGGATTACGCGCTGCTCAAAGAGATGCTGAACGCGACCGTCAAACCATAAGAGAAGTTGAACTTCAAGCTGACCGCGATCGAGAAGTTTTGCTTGCTTCCTTGCTTCAAGCAGAGCGTGATCGCCTTGCTTTTCAAGAAGAAATCCGCAGAATTTGGGAGTATTTACGTGACCGAAATGGTGGCAGTAGCACACCAAATTAATTAGCTCCATCCCGTTTACCTCGCCAAGTTCAAAAATTTTGATGTGGATAAATCGCACAACATGGTCGCAGTGCCGAGCTTACCGTAAAGGCGGTTTTTCTCAACAATTAACTCGATAGTGCGATCGCTTGAGTCTTTTGTGTAAACAGCATCGCGGTAAAGCATGATTAACTGGTCACAAACCTCAAAGATTTCGCCAGAGTTGCGAAGTAAATGACGGTTCGGGCGTTTATCAGCCGTAGTTTGATTGCCCCGATTGATTTGACAACCCAAGAAAACAGGGATTTTGTGAGACTTGGCAATGTCCCGAATCTGACGGGTAATCTTGCCGACTTCAAAGGCCATGTTCCCGCCGGACTCTACTGGAATCTGCTGCAAGTAATCAATAAACACAGCACCAATAGAACCACCAAATTCGGCAATAGCACGACGCACAGCAGAAGCAATCATTGTGGTTGTAGGGGAGGAATGCTCATAGACTTTCCAAGGCAGTTCCACCATCTGTCCTATGCCTTGTGCTATTTGCTCCCAATAGCATTGCGTATTGGTTTGAATCATAGAAGCATCTACGCCTGTGATTCGGGCTAGCATTCGGGCATTGAGTTGATTCTTGTCCATTTCTGGAGTAACGTACAGAACTGGCTTTCCAAGTTTGGTCATGATTTCGTAAGCGTAAGAAATCATGAAGTGAGTTTTGCCCATGTGGGACTCAGCTGCTACTATAACCAAGCTGCTTGGATAAATTCCCCCGGTGATATTTTCGACATCATACCAACCAACTTTGTCGCCTGCCATATTCCCCATCTCCAGCTTTTGAAAAAGTTCAATGCCCATGTCTTGTGCTGAGAAAACCTTGCAACGTTCATCGCTTTGATTTTGGGTAACGCCAAAAACTTTCGCCTCAGCTTCCCCAAGGACAAGTGGTAGTTCAGTTTGCGTCTCGTAACCGAGTTGGACAATTTCATTGCCCACTTTGATTAGCTGCCGTCGTCGGTATTTCTCCATCACCAAATCAGCCAAAGCATCGATGTTGACGGCTGATACAGTGCGGTCTACCAGAGTCGCTAACTTGTTTCTGCCACCAACGCGATTGAGCAGATTGTGGTCAGCCAACCAAGCGGTGACGCTTAGTAAATCTGTGGGTTGAAACAAAGCGTGAAGCGTTGTGGCAGCTTGATAAATGTATGAGTGGGCACTGATGTAAAAGGCTTCAACGCTCAAGCGATCGCTGACTCTGGTTATTGCTTCTGGGTCGAGCATAATCCCGCCCAAAATCGCTTCTTCAGCTTCGATATTTTGTGGAGGTAAGTTGTCAAGTGACCTGTCAGGATGGAAAGAAACCACGTTGTCTTGATTAGGGTGCATAATTATCTCCAATTCGCAATTCGCAATTCGCAATTAAAAAACTTAGATTTAGCAAGGTTTTTAGGTTTTGCATTTGTTTCATTCTTTTAGCGAATTGCTATAAAGTTGAGTTTCGTTTTCTTTCATAATTAAAATTTGTGCCTTGTATCCCGAATGATTAAATTGCTTTCACAATTGCGAATTGCGAATTGCGAATTGCGAATTGCTAGATTAGGCTCTTAGTGCTAATTTTAACTGCGCTTCAACTTCTCGTAAATTCGTGGAAGATGGTCTGGTGTTGCTCGGAACTTTTGGAGCGTTGGCTGCGGCTTGAAGTTTTGCTTTTAGCTCCAGCATTTGTGGGCTATGTTGATACTCATTGGATGGAACTCGCTTTGATTGCTCAAGAGTACGGCGCATTTGGTCTTGTGCCAACGCATCTTCAAGCGTGGTGCTAGTGGCGTTGTTTGCTTTGTGAGCCAAAGCAGTGTGCTGTTGAGGTAGGGGCTGTTTTTTTATTTGCAATGCTTGGTTATAGCGCTGCATCAGGTTCGTCCACCCACCCTTGGTTTTCTCCCAGGTGTTCATGACTGCGATCGCATGATCTATTTCCTGTCGTGCGGAGCGTTTCGATTTAGTGGCTAATTCTTGTGCCAGGAAGTCCACGACTATCGGGTTGAAGTTCTGGTAGAGGTTATTTAGCTTTCGCTCTCCATTGCGCCAAGGTAAAACCCAGCGATTCCACTTGATTGAGTCTCTAACAAGCAGGGGCACACAATCATCACTCATCGCAGTCGGGTCTGTTAGCCAGGCATCGATCAGTTCTTTCACGTTCCGGGCTGTCTTGTAGGGACAGGTTAGTTGCAGCTTATTCGATTGTTCGGATTTGTCGAACGACTCCCCCGCAATAGTTGATCCTCTTGAGGGGTTATCGGTTTGTTGCAAAGACTCGGAATTTTTTGACAAGGAAGTGGGTTGTTGTGGGGTTGGTTCTTCGAGTTCAATTCCTTCCGTTGTTAAATCAAGTTCTTCTTTTTCACACACACACTCTTGGGTGGGGGGCGCGGGTGGCGAAGCCAGGGGCGCATTGTGTGTAATCTCTGAAGTAATCTTTGAAGTAATCTCTGTATCTATTAGATCATTTTCACCTTTTCGGCAATTGGAATTTAACCTTTTCGGCAATTCTATTTTCACTTTTTCGGCAATTCCATTTTCACCTTTTCGGAAATTCACCTTTTCGTCAGAACCAGAAGCTACTTGTGTTTTGATATGTTCAGGAGCTAATGATGGAGTTTGAACTACAAGATTTAGTAGTTCAAGAAAATTCTCCCAGTCGATTCGGATATGTTTAGTTGGACTGTTACCAAATTTGTAAAGCGCAGTCACAATTAGATTTTTGGACTCTAACAGTTTGATGCCTGTATCGAATTGTTTGGGTGTGACTCTGCACTCTTTCCACCAATCCTCACGCTTTTTAGCTAACCATTTGGAACCATCGCGCTCGATTTTGAGCCGGGGCTGTCCTTCATGATCCGGTAAATGCCAGTAGATGATCTGACTAAGTAAAATTCCGGCGATTAAGTCGCCACCAGCCACGTCCACGTAACAGCGTTTGACCTCAATTGTGTCTCTTGAACGGGCTTCCCAGGCTAGAAAGCTATCTTGATCAGTTAGCCAATTCATCTTTCCAGACCTCCAAAAATCAAGTTATCTGCTAGACTCATAGTTATAATGTCCATTCCTCAAAATTTATTAATCCATCTTCTCCCCGTACACTCCTTGCGGGGTTTTTGCTTTAGTCATTTATAGGTAGAGGAAATTGCCTGATTCTGAGATGTTCAGGAAACTCTTCAATGTCTCCCCCTTTCTTGTTACGAGTTTTAAATTGCTGTCCCCCAAATCTCGCATTCGCCCCCAACTGTTTGACGAATACTCTAGTTTTCGATTGTTGGCATTGTTGGACAATTGATTCGAGCCATTCGATGTGGCATGGTCTGGAATTGGGGCCAGATTCACCACCAACAACAATCCATTGGATATCTTCATTTACTAATTCCCATTCGTAAGAATCACTGATTAATTTTTGAATTGCTCCTCCTTGCCTCAAATCAATTTCTTCAAGCAGTGGCTCACAAGATAAAAACCGAAGAGAACAGGGAATTTGCAAGAGAATTGGAATGCGTTCGTTCGCCATCTGTTGATTCTCAGTGGAAGCTCCTAACCACACATTTGGTAGGGGGAATGGTTGATCAATAAAATATTGTTGGAGATTAATTAATCCTCTAAATTTCTCACTAACAGCGTCCCAGAAATTTTCCTTGGCTGCTTCATACCACTTGACCCATAGTGATTGTTGACTAAAGTACTCATTCATTCTTTCTGGTCGCTTAGTCAAGATTTGAAAAGTATGCTGAGGTGAAAGAGCAGCAACAGCCATTACTTGATGAATCCATTCATCAGGGACATTGGCGTGAAACAAATCAGCCATTGAGCATACAAAAATTCTCTTCGGCTTTTTCCAATACAATGGTTTAATAAGTTGAGATTTGACAAATTCAACTGTGCCATCCCAAATACTAACAACTTGATACTGGGGGAATTGTTGAAGCCGTGGGGATGCGGCTGCTGTAGCTGCATAACATTTTTGGCAACCTGGCGAAATTCGAGAGCATCCCACAATCGGATTAATTGTTTCATCTGCCCATTCAATGTTTGTTGACATAATTAAAAAAATTCTTGTAGTAGGTACTAATCTCACCAAAGTGCGATTTCATTCACAATGGATATTGCCGACTCTTTACTAATTGCCTTATCTGGTGTCTTATAAAAGCCAACAATTTGATTGGCTGGACGGATAATAATTCGTTGCTCTGTAGTGCGCTTATCCCAAACAAAGCATGAGATGGTGATATTATCTGTCGCCCAGCGTTTACCTTTCTTGTCCTTGCGAAAACAAAAACGAGGCAGAATCAGTACAAGTGACGGCGGGTGCTGCTGTAAGAAATCAGCCCGGTCATCACAGGGTTCGAGAAAGCTGGTCAGAAGGAATGCGGCTACACCGATACGCGCTTTTTGGTAGGCATTTTTGATAATTAGTGCAGCAAATTCCGAGTATGGTGGATTAGTGCAGATCCAATCGCACTCTGGCAAAGAATCCCATGACTTGGATAATGTTGCATCCAGATGGTAATCAGCCGCTTTATGTGGATCAATATTGTTTGTCCACATTTGCTTGGTGTAAGGCCACACCGATAGCAATGATGCGATCGCCCCATGTCCAACACATGGCTCACCAATGACACCAGACAATCTCACATGGCGTAGTAATTCCGTAGTAAACCATGAAGGAGACTCGTAAAAGTTCAATGGATGCTTACTAACAGCTTCTACTGTAGATTTAGGAGAGTATGGTTGTGGTGTCAGTAGTTGTGCAACAGTCATAAACTCTCTCCCGTTTGTTTGACAACAAGAGCGCTGATTGATTCAAAATCTACTTGGTAAATATTCAAATCTGCTTGCATTTCTCCATTGTTATAGCGGTCTGTTATATGCTGTTTAATTGCTGAGTTTGATAACCCATCGGGAATATCAATGTGAGCTGATGATGTGATTTTTTCAACTAATGTAACGATGACTTTCATATCCGTTATCCTGAAAGTAAGGAGTATTTTTGTGTGGCGATTGTTACTTATTGAGCGGCAATCGCTTTTTATTTTGATTGTTAGAAACCTTGAAGTTACAACACTTTATTGAGATGTGTATTATTTGCTAGAGCAGTCATCTTTGTAACGGATCATGTCAGAAGTTTGGTAGTTGCTTGACTACGTGAAAGAGAAGCTTTTAATGTTATTGGTGATATTTGATGCTTTAGCAAAACTTCCATCTTTAAATTAGCGAACGTTTCTGTGGTGGAAGCGTTCGCTTTCTATTTGGCCAGCGCTGGTTCTTTTTTGCTAGTGAAAGCCCCCGCCTGCCTTAACGCTGCTCCAGGGCTGGGATGAGCGAAGAATTCTTCTACAGCTTTGGTCAACCCAGCCGCAACAGTCGGCTCGTGGCAAGCGTAGACATAGATGGGCTGTTGCACACCGTTAACCAATCGCGTTTCTTGGCGATCGCCTAATTGTGGGTAAAATGTTCTCACCCATGTACCTAAGTGTCCCCGGTAGTGAGCGCCGCTCAGGGGAACTTTCTTTCCAAGTTCGCTTTCTGCAAAGTTGACCACGCCAAGCCACTTTTCTTGTGTGCTGGTTAGGGACTGTCTGTTGTAGTCAGCTATCAGATTGGCGGCGAAGTCTTTGCAATTTTGTTCCATGTATGGGTTGAGTCTGCCACCTGTGAGTTCGGCTAAAGTCTTCATTGCTTTAACAAAAGTATCTAGCCGTTGCTCAACTGGAGGGAGGGCTGGTGCAGGGGGCTGGACTGGTGGTGTGATATTTGGTACAGCTACAATCAAATCTAAAATGATGGTTCTGACTTGCGCTGCTATCTCAGACTCAGTTAGTAGCATTGCAATGCGGAGTGTCCCCAAAGGTGAAAATACTCTAGCTTGTGCTGTTCGAGATGCTAGCTCCAGTTTGGAGCGAACATCAGCTAAGTCCTTTCCAGTAAGTTTTCTGGTTTCATTAGCCCGAAATTCTTTGCTGTTTCTCTCGTATATATGCTTAATCCCCTGTATAGAACATTAAAAGTACTGAGCTAACTGTTCAACAGTTGCCCAGCCCTCGCCATTCCAAACAGCAAACACAATAGCTCTAGCTTTGTTCAATACTTGTTGAGAGCGAGAATCATCCAACCCATCTAATGCAGATGTCCTCAAAGATGGAGACTCGATTAAAGCGCTTTGGTTTAAAGATAAACTCATGCTGATTCCTTGACTAATATGTTTTTCAGCAAGTAATAGAGTTGAGGTTTGGGTGTGTTTGAAGAAGAACGCCCAAAAAATACCTAAAAGTGAGCAGCAATTTTCACTGCTGCCCACATGAGGCTTTACACTGTGACTAATTCTTGAACTTGCGATCGCACTTCATGGTTGAAAAGCTGCTGTAATTCCTCAGTAGTCAGTTGCTCTAAGGGTCGGGATTGCAAGTATTTGTGAACTGGTTCAGCCAGTGACGTATCCACTATCGACAATGAGCGCACAGCATCAAGCACCGAGTTAGAATACTGCTGCTGAACTGAATAACGCCTCTTCACCCACCAGTTCCCGTTAGTGCATCCGACTTGCCCCAGTTTCACGCCCTTGTTGTTGTAAATGCCATCATCGAGAACTTCAAACCCATAATTCTGGCACTCGTTGAAGATATGCGCCATGATTTGGTTTTCGGTCGTAGAAGAGGACAAGGAGCAGGGTGCGGGGTGCAGGGGGGAAATTTCTTCTCCCTTGCTCCCTGCTCCCTGCCCCGTTGCTTCTTCCTGCACAGGTAATGAACCATCTTTGTAGTGAGTGCAGATGAAGCGATCGCAACGCATTAGGGTGTTGGCACGAAATACTTCTTTACTGTTGACCATTACTACCCAGCGTTGCGTTAAGTGGTTGTCGTCATGGCTGATGCTGGCTATCAGTTCATCACCAGCGTAATATTCATGATGGTCAAACGAGATTTCGACTATTGTGAGGGGTTCAGGAGCTACGACTTGGGCTTGGTGTGCGATGTAGTCGTCGAGTTCGGCTTGAGCGAGGGCTTGGTTGTCAACTTTCTGAAGCTTGGTGGATTGGTGGGCGATGATTGCGTTTACCCAGGTTTCAGCCCCTCTTTTGTCCCCGGTGGGTGTAACGCCGAGTTCGGTGGCAATTCTTTTGAGGCGGGGGAGGGTGTAGCGGCAGAGGGCTTGCTGTGTGTATTTGGGATATGTCATGATATAGATTCCTGTAAAGGTTCAAAAGGCGATCGCTTCCAATTTGCGAGAGAGGGGTGATCGCCTTTTGCTAACTATTAATATAGCAAGGTCGCTATATTAATGTCAAGCTTGCATATTAATTACTTTCCTTGCTATATTAAAATGAATCACTTTAAGTAAAAAGCAAGCTAGCTATAAAAGCATTAGTGGAGGAAACTATGAGAGTAAGGACAAGAATAAAAGACTCTCAAAAAATGATTCGTTGGCGGCTTAGGATATTAATGGCAGAAAAAAAAATCAGCAACAAGGAGCTTGCTGAACTTTCGGGTATTCACCCAACCTCTATCTCAAAACTAAAAAATGCCGATGAGATTGAACAGATCAGTGGGAGAGTTTTAAACAGTTTATGCAACGGTTTGACGAAGGCATATCAAGCTACAGGTGATAACCGCGTCATTACACCGGGAGATTTGTTTGACTATACTTTTGATCATGATGGTGATCCTACGACTGCTAAAATTCAGTCAACAGCAGTAGAAAAAGCCGAGAATGAGCAATTACCTAGTTCTGGTAAATCAGCTAAAACTAATACTCAGGTAGTATGGTTAACGTCTAATAAGGAGGCATCATAAGTATTTTTCCCCCTGAGCATACTTGAGCTAGAAGAAGTGGATAAATGGACACCCCACTCCGTAAGCGTAAAAAGACCACCTCTGCCAGATCACTCGATCCAGGATTGCTCAACTCAGACATCGCCCCTTCAGAAAATCCAGCTTCAGCAATCATTGATGTTCCTGCTGTTGAAGTTCCAGAATTAACCGAGCAGGAGATTCGCGATCGCCTAAATTTAGAGCGAAAGGTGGAACGGGCGTTTTTTGAGGCGGGGAAAGCGCTGACGGAATTGAGGAACAGACGGCTTTATCGCTCTACGCATAAAACATTTGAAGATTATTGCCGTGATCGCTTTGGGCATAGCCGTCGCCAGTCTTATCTTTTAATGGATGCGGCTGTTGTTTTTGATAATTTGCTTGAGAAATGTGATCCAATGGATCACATTTTGCCAACAAGCGAACGCCAAGTTCGACCCATAACCAAGCTTGAACCCCAGGAACAGCAAGAAGTGTGGCTAAGAGCAGTAGAACTTGCTGGCGGGAAAGTGCCCACTGGTAGAATCGTCAAAGATGTTGTGCAACGCATCATAGAGAGAACCCAAGTACCCAATACGTACCAAATCAGTGAAGTCTGCCAAATCCTTGCAAAAGACAACTCCGAACTCAGGGGTAAAGGTGGCTGCTGGGGCATCGTAAGCCAAGTGAATGATTTTAGCTGCACTGTGAAAATGTGGGATAGCGAGTACACGGTTGCTTTGCAGCACCTTAAATCTTACAATTACCTGCCTGCCGAGTGTGAGCAGATGCGGGTGATTTGCGATCGCATTAATCAGGTGTATTCCGATTCGCTGGAGGAGACAGTCAAAAGTCTGTTGCAGTCGTTAGGTAAGCTGAATCGACCTTATTTAACGGCTGTAGAAGAGAAATTGTTGAATCTTCTGGAGTCTGAATACGAGATAAAATAACTCCTGAACAATTTTGGCAAATTGGCATCTAATGTCTTTAGGTTGCAGTTTCAATGGATATATCACCATAACGGGACAGTCAAGAAGTTGTACGAGGGATGTGGCAAAACTTTCCGCAACTGATGTCCCGTGCTATGCCAGTTGTCAAACGAGTGCTGTAGAAACGCTCTACATAATTGATACAGCGCTCAACAGAGTTCAGTTCCCACTCTATAACTGGCTAGAAATGAACAAAACCAAATAGGATTTCAGAAAATGAAAAATCTAGATAGCTGGATTACTGTATAGTTTGAGGTGTACCAGATTATCCTCTCAAGAGTTGCTCTATGATCACTCTGCCTGGTATTGCTATCCAAAACAAAATATACGAAAGTTCCAATTCTCTAGTGTACCGGGGCATCAGAGATGATGGAGTAGTGCTCATCGTAAAAATGCTCAAGCTTGATTATCCTTCTCCACAAGAACTAACCCGCTACAGACAGGAATATAAAATTACCCGTTCCCTAAAATTGGAAGGAGTTGTCAAAGCATACAGCCAGCAGGACTATCAACGCACTCTGGTGATTATCTTAGAAGATTTTGGGGGAGAGTCCCTAGAGCAATGGATGCACAAGCGCCCAGATATATTCTGCCCGATGCCTTTATCCACTTTTCTAGATGTGGCGATCGCAGTTTGCGATATTCTGGGCAGAATCCATGCGGCCAATGTAATTCATAAAGATATCAACCCTGGAAACATAGTCTTTAATCTGGATACTGGCGTTGTCAAAATTATTGATTTTGGGATTGCGACCCAATTTAACCGCACCAATCCGAGGTTCAAAAGTCCCCATGTGTTAGAAGGCACGCTTGCCTATCTGTCGCCAGAACAAACCGGGCGGATGAACCGGATGCTCGACTATCGCACCGATTTCTACTCGCTAGGCGTGACCTTCTACGAACTACTCACTGGACAACTACCATTTCCCACCACAGACGTGCTGGAGCTAGTCCATTGTCATATAGCTAAACAGACTGTTCCGCCTCATGAAATAAATACAACGATTCCCAAGCCAGTTTCAGATATCATTCTCAAACTGATGGCGAAAAATGCTGAAAATCGCTATCAAAGTGCCTGGGGAATCAAAGCGGATTTAGAAATCTGTGTTCAACAATTAGAAGAAATCGGTCAAATCTCTAGCATTCAACTTGGGCTTCAAGACGCTTCGGGTCAGTTTCAAATTCCCCAAAAACTGTATGGACGGGACAAGGAAGTTGCAATGTTACTGGCGGCGTTTGATCGTGTAGCGTGTCCGTTGGCGCAGCCTCCCGCAGGGAAGGACAATCGCATAGCGTGTCCAGAGTCAAATTGCGTCGCGGCTTTACCAAACAATTCAGAAACGACTTTACAAAGGGAACAAACGGGCAATCCAAAATTCCAAGTCGAAATGATGTTGGTATCTGGCTATGCTGGCATTGGGAAGTCTGCGTTAGTGCAGGAAATCTATAAACCAATTACCCAAAAGCGCGGTTATTTTATCTCTGGTAAATTCGATCAATTTCAGCGCAATATTCCCTACAGTGCGATCGCAGATGCTCTGCAAAAATTAGTGCAGCAATTGCTCAGTGAACCAGACGAACAAGTGCAACAGTGGCGATCGCTCATACTTACAGCTTTGGGAAACAACGCACAAATCATCATTGATGTCATTCCGGAAGTTGAGTTAATTATTGGCAAGCAGCCACCCGTAGCGGAAGTTGGTGCAACTCAAGCTCAAAATCGCTTTAATCTAATTTTTCAGAAGTTTGTACGGGTGTTTTGTTCAAAGTCACACCCGCTTGTTATCTTTTTAGATGATTTGCAGTGGATAGACTCAGCAACACTGAAGTTAATCGAGCTGATGCTGCTTGATGAGCAAACCCAATATCTATTTTTGATTGGAGCCTACCGAGACTCGGAAGTGCATCCAACGCATCCACTAGTATTAACGCTCTTAGAACTACGAAACCAAGGGGCAGTACTTCAGGAGATTACCTTAGCACCCTTAACGCTTGAACCCTTGAGTCAACTGATTGCCGAGACGCTAGGTCGCAATATTGACACCGTTCGTTCTTTAGCCCAATTAGTGTTACGTAAAACCGAAGGCAACCCTTTCTTTGTAGGTGAATTTTTGCGAATGCTGTATAGCGAAAATCTGTTAATCTTTAATGCGAAACAGTTAAGCTGGCAGTGGGATATTGCTCAAATTCAAGCCCAAAATATTACCGATAATGTGGTGGAGTTGCTACTGATCCAGTTGAAGAAATTGCCAAATGAAACACGGCGAATTCTTTGTTTAGCCGCTTGTGTTGGAGCTGAATTTGATTTAGAAACGTTAGCGATCGTTTGCGAAAAATCACCGAAAGCAATTTTTCAAGATTTATTAGAAGCAATACAAGCGGGATTAATTCAACCTTTGTCTGACTTGGACGAAGACTTGTTGGTTCAAGAGTATACGTTTTCACACGATCGCGTTCAGCAAGCGGCTTATGCTTTGATTGATGAATCGCAGAAACAGGTTGTTCATCTCCAAATCGGTGGCAATTTGCTCGAAAAAACTTCACTCCAGCAACGATCCGAGCGGTTGTTTGAAATTATCGATCATCTCAATCAAGGACTTGAGCTAGTCACTGCTCGATCAGAACGAACTGAAATTGCCAGATTGAATTTAATGGCAGGTCAGAAAGCAGAGGCAGCAACGGCTTATGAAGCAGCTTTTAAGTATTTCACTACAGGGCTTAAACTCCTCAATTCAGAGAGTTGGCTCAGTGAGTATGACCTCACCTTAGCGCTGTACTCACAAGCAGTAGAAGCGGCGTATCTCCAGGGTCGCTTTGATGAGATGGAACAATTCGTAGAAGTGGTACTTGATCGCGCTAAGACAGTGGTTGACAAAGTGCAGGTTTACGATAGCAGAATTCAAAGATATTTGTCACAGGGCAACCTGAAAGAAGCACTTAAAATTGGATTGGAAGTGTTAAAGCTCTTGGAAGTAAACTTACTAGAAACTCCAAGTCAGTTAGATGTTCAAAAAGAATTGGAGTCAACGGCTGCACTATTAACTGGACGAGAAATCGAAGACTTAATTAATTTACCAAAGATGACCGCACCAGAACCGCTGGCAGCAATGTATATCCTGGCGAATATCATGGGTGTTGCATATACGGTGTCATCAGAACTGATGATGCTGATTGCTTGCAAAATGGTGAATTTATCAATCAACTACGGCAATGCTACTTGGTCACCACCGAGTTATGCTGCCTACGGATTTGTTTTATGTGGAGTTGTTCAAGACATTGAACTCGGCTATAAATTTGGTCAATTGGCTCTAAGCTTGGTAGAACGATTGGATACCAAAAAAGGCAAGGCTAAAGCATTACAGATATTTAGTGAAAATGTCATGCAGTGGAAGGTACATCTTAGGAAAGTAATACCATTTCTGGTTGATACTTATCAAAACGGAGTGGAAACCGGAGACTTTGAATTCGCTGGCTATGCTTTATATAATGCATGTTGTCGCTCGTTTTTTGTTGGTGAGGAACTCACCCAATTGGAACAAAAAACGGCAACCTACAGCAAAGCGAGCGGACAAATCAGACGAGAAAATCCCTCGACTTGGATTGCAATAGTGTGGCAGACCATTCTTAATTTGTTAGATAGGTCTCTTAATCCCAGTCGCTTAGTTGGTCGGGTGTGTAATGAAGAGCAGGCATTACCACACGCCCTTGCAGTTAAAGATGGAATTGCAATTCAAATGCTATATCTGCACAAAGTTATACTGTGTTATCTATTTGAAGAATATTATCAAGCTGTACAGACTGCTATTTTGGCAAGGAAACATTTTGAAGAAGTGACAGCAATAAAGTTTTTACCTGTATTCTGTTTCTACCATTCTCTAGCGCTTTTGAGCCTATTGCTCGATGCTTCAAACTCCCAAAAAGTAGCTTGGCTAAACTGTGTTAACACCAACCAAGAAAAGATGCAGAAATGGGCAGAATATGCTCCAATGAATTATCTACATAAATTTCATCTAGTCGAGGCAGAAAAAGCGCGAGTCTTAGGGCAATTTTTTGAGGCTGAGGAGTTTTATGAACGAGCGATCGCAGGTGCTGCTGAAAATGAGTATATCCAGGAAGAAGCATTAGCTTATGAATTAGCGGCTAAACACTATCTAGCGCGAGGTCGGTCAAAAATTGCTCAAACTTATATGAAAGAGGCGCACTATTGCTACGATCGCTGGGGCGCAACCGCTAAAGTCAAAGACTTAGAAACTCGCTATCCACAGTTCTTTTCTCAGTCGTCTAGAGCCGCTTCCACATCAATTCCTATTACTGCTGAAACTATCACTAATCCCTTCCATGCCGCTTTCGATTTAGCAGCAGTGATGAAAGCTTCACAGGCGATTTCTCGTGAAATTGAACTGAAGCAATTGCTGCGATCAGTGATGCAAACTTTAATTGAGAATGCTGGCGCACAAACCGGATATCTGATTTTAGAAAACTCAGGAGAATGGTCGATTGAGGCGGCTTGTGAACTCAATACCGATGAGAATGCTTGTGCGACTCAGGTGTTACAGTCTATTCCAATTGCCGATCAATTGCCAGAATCAATCATTCAATATGTGATTCGGACTCTGGAGCCTGTCACCTTAAATGATGCGACTCATGAAGGTGCTTTTATTAATGAGCCATACATTCAACAGAACCAGCCTCAATCTATTTTCTGTTTGCCGCTGCTGAATCAAGCCAAGCTAGTTGGTGTATTGTATTTAGAAAATCGGTTAGCAGCTGGAGTATTTACACCAGAGCGAGCGCAGGTCTTGCAGCTATTATCGACTCAAGCAGCGATTGCCATCGAAAATGCCAACCTTTACTCAGAACTGCGGGCTAAGGAAAGCAAGATCGCCCAGTTCCTTGAAGCGATTCCGGTGGGAATTGCGATCGTGGATGCGACGGGTTGCCCTTACTATGCCAACCAATGCGGCACTCAACTCCTGGGTAAAGAAACTGATACTTCCATAGCACCGGAGCAGCTCTCAGAGGCTTATCAGCTTTATGTAGCGGGAACGGATCAAATCTATCCAGCGGAGAGCTTGCCTAATGTGCGGGCATTAAGGGGCGAACACATTAGGACTGAAGATATAGAAATTCGTCGAGATCATGTGACAATTCTACTTGAGGCACGGGGAACACCAGTTTTTGATCAACAGGGCAATATCACTCATGCGATCGCTACCTTTGAGGACATTACAGAGCGCAAACAAGCCGAGAAACTCCTAGCCGACTACAACTGCACTTTAGAGCAACAGGTTGCAGAACGAACTGCTGCGTTACGACAAAGTGAAGCGAATTATCGCAACCTGCTACAAACCGCGAATTCAGTCATCATTTGCTATGACACGCAAGGACGAATTCGATACATCAACGATTATGGGGTGAAATTCTTGGGCTATGAAGAACATCAGATTGTAGGGCGAACCTTATTTGAAACCATCATTCCAGACATCGAAACCTCTGGGCGGGATGTCAAACCCTTTGTCCACGATTTACTTCGTAATCCTCAATCGTACCCGCAAGGCGAGAGTGAAAACCTGTGTCGAGACGGACGGCGAGTTTGGATGGCCTGGTCGAATCAAGCCATCTTCAATGACCAGGGAGAGGTCGTTGAAATCTTATCGGTTGGCAATGACACCACTCAGCGCAGGCAAGCAGAAGAGGCATTACAACGCAGTGAAGCCAAGTTCCGAGCAATCTTTGAAAACTCGCAAGTCGGCATCTACCGAACCCGCCTCTCGGATGGATTAATTCTCAATGCCAATCAACGCTATGCCAATCTGCTTGGCTTTGATTCACCAGAAGAAATCATTGGGCTGGAACACACCATCGACTATTTTGTAAATCCCAGCGATCGCCAAAAAGCCATTGAGGCGATGAAGCGGGATGGGGAAGTGCGAAACTTTGAAACTCAGATGCGAAAACGAGATGGGACATTGTTCTGGGGACTTTCCTCTGCTTATCTGAATGCAGACGATGGCTACCTTGAAGGGGTGACTGCGGATATTAGCGATCGCAAACAGGCAGAAGCAGCATTGCGAGCCTCTGAAGCAGAACTGCGAGCGCTCTTTTCAGCCATTCCCGATCCGCTGTGTGTCTACAGTGCTGAAGGGCAATTGCTCGGCTCAATCAAAGGAAATCCATCCTATGGAGAGTTGAATGAGGAGGAGTATATTGGTAAAACACTGCATCAACTCTATGCCAAAGAACAAGCTGATGAATACCTGAGTTACATTCAGCAGGTGCTGAGAACCCAACAAGTACTCACAGTTGAATGCAGCAAGTGGATAGCTGGACGAGAAATCTGGTTTTCGGCTCGTATTGCACCAATCGACCACGATCAGGTGATTTGGTTGGCGCGAGATATTACGCTGCAAAAGCGAGCAGAAGCAACTTCGATTTTGGAAGAACGCAACCGCATGGCGCGTGAAATTCACGACACACTCGCTCAGGCGTTTACAGGCATTTTGGCTCAGGTAGGAGCCGCAAAACAGGTGCTAACGGATGATTTAGAAGCAACTGGGGCACACCTAGACCTAATCAAAGAATTGGCGCGAACTGGACTGGTTGAAGCGCGGCGATCGGTCGTCGCACTTCGTCCTCAGCTTTTGGAGTCGGGCAGTTTACAGAGCGCTCTGCACCGTCTCGTCGCTCAAATCAGAACTGCCGCAATGGATACCACTCTACATTATGAGATCGAGGGTGCAGTGTATTCTCTACCGACTGAAGTCGAGAATAACCTACTACGGATGGGGCAGGAAGCATTGACTAATGCGATTAGACACGCCAATGCTGACGAAATTCGAGTGGAGCTAGTATACGATCGCGACCAGGTTTGCTTGTGCGTGAGAGACAATGGACAGGGCTTTGGAGTTGGGAGTATTCCAGCCTCTGAGGGTTTTGGCTTACTCGGTATGAGCGAACGGGCAGAGCGCATCGGCGCACAACTCACGATTCGGAGTCAACCTGGAGAAGGAACAGAGATGATTGTTACCGTCGATCGGGAGGCATCACAATGAGCCAAGCCATTCGGGTTCTGATTGCAGACGATCATGCTATTTTTCGGCAAGGATTAGCCACGATTATTAACCGTGACCCAGATATGCAGGTGATTGCCCAAGCCGAAAATGGGAAACAAGCGATCGCTCTATTTAGGGAACACCAACCAGATGTAACGCTAATGG
>NZ_JACJTR010000054.1 GCF_014698795.1 Nostoc sp. FACHB-892 | reverse complement strand
CATGATCCGGCAACGGTACCGCTAATACTGGCAGACAAGCTACTTGTAGAGATAAAACAGTCGTCAAAAGCCTGATGTCAGCCAAATTTTTCATAAAATCAACTCCAAGATGCGATTGCAATACACCAATAACCAAACAAGACTAAAATTCTTTTTGTTGAGTTTCTAATTTTGACAACTTCCAAGTTTTGGCTGACTTGCTGATGATTATCTTGCGTTGCTTACCCACTGAGATTTACTCAGACCAATCCATTCAAGCGTGTTGTTGCAAGGGTACAAACGGCCTGTGAGGTGGCGGTGACACTCTCAAATTTATCGGTTTTTAATTTCTCCTGACCTATCAATAATAAAAGATGCTCTGTTTCATGATCGTGTACTTAATCAAGTAGTGAGCGTCCTGTTCGTCACCAAATCAACCAAAATTAACCTTCCCCTTGTTCGCTCGACTGCGGCGCTCGAAACTTTATCCGCTCACCAGCACCCAACTGCTAAAAAATTTATTCAGATTCAAAGTCGATCAGAACAGCATCGGCCTGAAACATTTCGTCTCTAGCTTTTAAACCAATATCTCGACGGATACTGTCTAGAATTTCTAGACCTGTGCGTTGGCTGTTGGGGTAGGGAGTCCAGATGGCGTTGACTGTAATTTGAGTACCGACTAAGAATGTGTTGACTGCGCCGACAAAATATTCACCATCGGTATAATCTAAGCGAACAAGGTAAACACGAGTTTTGCCAGCATAGTGAGCATTTTTAATGTCAGAGGCGGTTTGATAATCGGGATGTGATTCAGTCAAGTAGGTGATTTTAGGTTTGTTGGGATGATTAAATCCTTCGGATTTACCCCAATTGGGGTCTGGCTTTTTAAATCCTTTGGATTTACCCCAATTGGGGTCTGAATTCTTGCGCCTTTTAGCTTCTCCCATATTGATTCCTATTATGTGGCTAACTTGACCCGTTCAAAGACTAAAACTAGGATGCCATTGGTTCTATGTTGCTGCCTCAGATGCAAGTAGTTGTTTTTTACTCTTACCCTTCTTACTGTTTACAGGTGTTTCTTCAGCTTCGCTGCTGGCTTTTTCTTCTTTCTGATTTTCAGTAGCCTCTTGACCTGACGTACTACTGCCGTTATCAGATGCCTGATCACGGCGACGACTGCTTTTCTTCAACTCACCGATTAAATATTTGATTCTGCTGCCAGCTAAATTAATCCCCAAACCCAAGAGCATCTCCGATACTTCATCGTAAGTGTAGCCATACTTATTAGAGGTCAGCTTTTCAATGTACCGTCTCATTTTCCTGATGGCCTCTCTGTCCGATACATCTTCTCGCTCTTTCGGCTTCTGTTCTTTCAGCAGATTGATGGCCTTATCAATCTTCTGTTTCGTAATTATTTCTGAATTCTGATGCTCACTCATGGTTGTCTCGTGAATCCCGATTAACTGATAATTATCGGCTATTTGAAATAATTTGTACCAATTTATTTTCAAAATTCTACAAAAATTGACTATTGCGGCTACGCCGAATCGCGCTTTCAGTTTGACAGCTACGCTTTAGATTTTTTAGTGTGGTGGCTTCGCTGGTCTGATTATTCAAGCTAATGCTAAACAATTTGACTATTACAGCTACGCTAAAGAGGATAATTTTACTTAAAACAGCTACGCTGAATTATTTTTTCGTATTGCGGCTACGCCGGACTATTATATTGTGTGGCAGCTTCGCTGAATCAGAGAATTTTCATATAGCAGCTACGCTATTTTTATCTCCTCTATGGTGGCTACGCCGAACCAGAATTTATTTTCTGCTTGATTTGATTCAAATTCCGGCTGCGCCGTTGATATATCCCTCTGTAGGTTGTAGGATAGTCAGCAGCACGGCTACGCCGAAAGTACTCTCGCCTTCAGCCCCCTCCTGTCTCCTCCGTACACACGTAGCACTTGACACCTCACCTACCCCCGTATTTGGGCTAGAAGCCAGCCATGCCTCAAAGCTTACGCTTTGTCTCGCTGCGCTCGAACGGCAGACTGGTTCAAGTGGGGAAGCCCCCCTTGAAAAACCCCCCTCGCAATGTCCCTCAATATCCCGACTTATGGCGAATCGCAAGCAGTCTAAAGCTCTAGTCCGAAAGCATATTTTTCCAGTTCGCTTGAGCGATATCGAATTGGATATGATTCGTATTAAATCACTTGACGCGGGTATGTCAGCGAGTGAACTAATGAGGCGCAATGCGTTGATGCGTCCATTACCCAAACGACTGAGTAAAATTAGCTTGCAAACATATTGGGAATTAGGACAAATCGGGAACAATCTAAACCAGCTTGTCAAGGCAACCAACACAGCACTCTTAGTTGGGCGAACTTTACCTGCTGATCCAGAACTGCTAAGAAAACTTTTAGAACTTCTGCATCAGTGCAGACGAGACATTGCCTCGGATGATATTCAAGACGAAGATTCGGAAGAGGAAGATGAAGAGGATGATTGGGAAGCAGACTAAAGGCAGAGGTTTTCGCAAGCTGTTGGATTATTTAGAATCACGCGAAGATGCTAAACTAATCGGCGGCAACATGAGCGGGAGAAATGCCCGTGAATTGGCGCGGGAGTTTAAGCTATCTCGACAACTGAATTCTGATGCAGACCGAGTTGTTTATCATGTCTCGCTGTCAGCAGCTAAGGGTGATAAATTAGATGATGAGAAGTGGAGCGAAATTGGCGATCGCTACATGAAGGAAATGGGCTTTGATGCCAATCAGTTTGTCATCTTTCGCCACCATAACACCGATGACGACCACATCCATATTGCAGCCAGCAGAATCAGGATGGATACTGGGCTAGTAGTGCATGATTCTTGGGATTATGTACGCTCTGAGAAAGTCCTGCGACAAATTGAAATTGATTATGAGTTAGTACAAGTCCAGGGCAGTAGAGAGAAACTAAATCGCACACCCAGCACCGGACAAATTAGACGCATAAGGCGAGAGCAAGAAGAATTTTCACAGGGACAACGTGACTCTCCTCCACAACGCATCATCAAAGAGTCAGTTCAGCAGACAATTGACAGAGCCGGAGTTGATAATCCCCAAATGCCAACGCTGATCATGCGGTTGCAGCAAGCTGGCATTAGTGTGAGAACAGGATTCACTAGGAACGGTAAGTCTAAAGGCATTTCTTATGAGAAAGATGGGCAGGCTTTTAGTGGCACACAGTTAGGTGCAGCTTACACTTTCCCTGGACTGCAAAAACATCGCGGTGTTGACTACCAACCAGAACGTGATGATGAACCTATTAATGAATTGCTGCTAAAACCTGTGAAACCACTCCCTGTTGAGCAGTTAGAAAAGTTTCTTCAAGAGATTGAACGCAAACAGCAACAGCCCCAGTTCACTCCACCACCAGAGGATACAGTTGTTTGGCAAGTGTTGCACAAGTACTTAAGCGAGAAACGCTATATACCAGATTATATTTCGCAAGGATTACATAATAATCAGTTGCTTTACATGGATGAGCAACGAAATATTTTGTTTATCAAGCGTGATTTAGATGGTGAAAAAACTGGCGCATTAGTTTGGTCAAACCCAAGGCAAAATCATCGCACTGTGGAGTACGACCAAAACACCTCTACACCAAATGGTTGGTTTTATCTGAGATTAGGAGGGCAACCAACGGACAAGGTAGAAAACGTCTTTTTGTGTTCTACACCAATTGATGCGATGTCAGCAGCCACCTACCTGATCTCAAGTTGCAAAGGGCTACCACCAACTAGAACCATGTTGATAGTAGCTGATGACCCGAATAACCTACCTATGGAATTTCTCAAGAGTTTCAATAGGGTGGTCGTAGCATTCAATAATGATGATCTTGGGAATAACGCAGCTAGTGTAGTATTAGAATTGTTGCCACAGGGTAAAAGGCTCAAAACCCATAATCCTGATTGGAGTCAGGAGCTAGAAGCTCATCTCAGGGAGGAGCAGCAAAAGCAGAAACAGCTTGACCGTGGTTTTAGCTTGTGACCTTAAAGAATCGCCCTTGACTCGTTGCAGTTTAACAGAGATGCCTTGCAACAAAAACGCTCGTTACCGTAGTGCAGTATTCCCCCTAATGTGGTTGTAATTGGGGTTAATTAACTGTTAAGAGTAAAGTGCAATCAAAAAGCTTGTCCAAACTCAAGTAAAAAATTGACTTAGATATTTTATGCCAAGAAATAGTTACTCATCTCCTGTTAATCAATTACTTGACTATCAGCCAGGAACTGGACAATTATCCCCAGATGAATGGCCTGACTATCAGGAATTAGGCATCACTGCCGAGGATATTCCTGAGTTGATCCGTATGGCAACGGATGAGGATTTATACAATATGCAGGATGATGAAAATGATTTTTTTGGTGAAGACAGTTTATTAGAATACGCACCGATTCATGCAGTTCGGGCATTAGGACAACTCCGCGCATCATCAGCAATTGAGCCATTGATTAGCTTATTTCCTAAAATGGATGATGCTTTTGATAATGAAGTCTTGTTCTGCTTGATTGAGGAATTGACGGATGTTTTAAGCCTAATTGGTTTACCCGCAATCCCACCACTGGCTGCTTATCTTGCTGATGACTCTCATGACGAAACTTGGCGAGTTCAAGCTACGGTTACTATCAAAAGAATTGCCTGTGTATATCCAGAGCAGCAGGCGCATTGTGTTGCTGCCTTGTCTAAACAGCTTTCTGCTTTTGAAGAAAATAGTCCGGAATTAAATGGTCACATTATTTCTATGCTAATTGACCTTAAAGCAATAGATTCTTTACCTCTGATTGAGCAAGCTTTTGAAGCGGGGCGTGTTGATGATGAGGTGGTGGGAGATTTTGATGATGTGCAGGTCTATTTTGGCTTAAAGACTAGGAACGACTTAGCGTCTAAATCCCTACCCCCAACTGGCGACCAGCAAACAACACAAAAAATTGTTACTCACCAACAGAGCGTTAATGATCATGAAAGCTTGAATAAAGCACAACAAAAGAGAGAAGCTCGAAGACAGCGAAATCTAAGAAATCCTTCAAAATAAATGAATAGTAGTTTTAATGCAGCCTGCAAAAGATACTGGAGCAAAAACAACGCTTTAGGGGTTTTAGTCGATGATTTCATGTTGAACCGACGAACTCGTGACCGCTACGCTCTCGGAGTCGGTGGCTCTTACGGGCAGAAAGATTACTTGTTGGGCCAACTAGATCCTGCAAGCCCGCAAGACCCACTTCGCTGCGCCGACTCCGAGCCACGAGTTCTTAAAACCTGGAAAGATGCTTTGACTATTGGCAGCGTGAGCAGAAATTAGCTATGTCGTTTGCTGTATGGCAGGAGCAATAGTCAGTATTATAGTAGAGCAGCATAAGGGCAAGGCGAAAGCCCGTCGCTCCCGACTGAAAAGAGTGAATCGGATACACAATTATGAATGTACAACTTGTTAATTCCCTCGTAGAAGTGGTACTAAACCTCTCTCCTGAAGAGCAAAAACTCTTTCAAGAAAAGCTTAGTAACAAGCATTTAACCTTACTAACTAGTAAACATATAACATCATCAGAGAGATTATTACTTTGGCAGGAGTGGATAGATACAGCACCAAAAAGCTATGCCAAACTTGATGATGAAGCTCTGCGTCGAGAAAATATCTACTCTGATGAAGTATGACCCATTATTTATTAGATACCAATATCCTGTTACGCTCCAGGGATATAGCTTCACCCGATTATAATCTTGTCGATCGCACAATCAGGTATCTAATATCTAATAACCATCGATGTTTCATTACATCTCAAGTTTTAATTGAATTTTGGGTTGTAGCTACCCGTCCTGTAGCTGTAAATGGATTTGGATGGACACCAGACGAAACTGAACGAACGCTGCAAATGCTAATAAATCAGTTTGAGTGGCTAGAAGAAACACCAGATATATTTCGCCTTTGGTTTAGCCTCGCTACAGCTCATAAGATTTCAGGTAAACGCACCCACGATTTACGCATACAAGCAGTACTGCTTGCCCATAACATCAGCCATATTCTGACTTTAAACCCAAAAGACTTTGTAGAAGTTGAAGGAATTACTATTGTTCACCCCAATAGCATAAAAAGCTAGAGGCTGGGATTTAGTGCGATTATAATTTTTGATAAACAACACCAATTTACCCATCAACAGTTATCTTTAATTGTAACGGTGCAGGTAAACCCATTTACTTATGAGCCGAATCATCGCAGTTTTTAATCAGGCGGGAGGTGTTGCCAAAACCACCCTTACCCAAAACTTGGGCTACCAAATAGCGCAATTGGGTCATCGCGTCCTGCTCATCGACATAGACCCCCAAGCCAGCTTAACTATTTTTATGGGCTTGGTTCCAAGAGACATAGAGCAAACTGTCAACAATGCCATTGTGGATGAACAACCCCTGCCAATTCTTGAGGGAATTCATGGCATGGATTTAGCCCCTGCCAATATCTCTCTGAGTACAGCAGAAATGCAATTGGTTAGTGCTTCCATGCGCGATTTCCGGCTTAAAGAAGCTATCGAACCAATTGAATCAGATTATGATTTTATCTTAATAGATTGCCCTCCCAGCTTAGGGCTACTAAGTTACATCTCCCTTGTAGCTGCTACCCATGTTCTCGTGCCTCTGGAAACCCATTTCAAAGCCTTTGAGGGAACAGGCGAATTACTAAAAACGGTTGCTACAGTACGCAACAAACCAAACCGCAAATTGCAAATTGCCGGATTTGTGCCGACAAAATACGATGCCCGTAACTCCCAGGACACCCGTACCCTAGCAGCCATCACCGAACAACTAGCAAGCGCCGGAACTGTCTTTGCCCCCATTCCTCGCTCCACTGCTTTTGTTGATGCTTCAGAAGAACGAATGCCTTTGGCAGTTTATGATCCTAAGCACCCATCTGTCCAAATCTTGAAAAAAATAGCCGTTAGTTTAGAATCCTTAAAATGAGACGCACTACTAAAGCAAGCCAACCTCTCAAAAGCAAAATTGATGTACCTTGGGACACTACAGGCGTAGCAAATGCTGGTTCTCCTCAATCCATGCCGTTAGACCAGATTGTTCTGCCAGCCACACAACCGCGCCGTTACTTTGACTCCGAGGCATTAAAGCAGTTAACTGAATCCATCAAACAGCATGGCATCTTGCAGCCCATTTTAGTACGCCCCCTTGATGGAGAAAAACACGAATTAGTAGCAGGAGAGCGGCGCTATCGTGCTGCCCAAGGGATTGGGTTAAAAGAAGTTCCCGTTGTCATCAGACAATTAGACGATAACGCGGCTTTTCAATTTGCACTTATAGAAAACTTACTTCGAGAAGATCTCAACCCAATTGAAGAAACTGAAGGTATCCTGCAACTGCTGGCTCTTAAACTAGGTCGAAGCATTGAGGAGATACCCCCATTACTGTATCGTCTACAACGCCTACAGAACAAAGCATCTACAGTTACCCATAACGTTATGGGCGAAGTTGAAAATGATTCTACCAATAACGCTATCAGCGACGATGAAGGTGATATTGAATTATCTACCCATAACGTTATGGGCGAAACCGAAACAGATAATTCCGGCCTCAACCAGGAGCAGCCATTAAACCAAGACCTCAAAATCGTTGAATCTGTGTTTGAAGGCTTAGGGTTAATGACCTGGGAATCTTTCGTTAAGAACCGCCTGCCCTTGCTCAACCTCCCAGAAGACATCCTTGATGCGCTAAGGGAAGGCTCACTTGAGTACACCAAAGCTAGAGCGATCGCCCAGATTCAGAAATTAGATGAGCGCGTTGACTTTTTAGAACAAGTTATTGCCAACAACTGGTCTTTAAGTGAAATCAGACAGCGCATTATTGAGAAGAAAGCCGCAGCATCTACCGAAAATACCGAGTCGAACAATTACAAAGAGCGTTTTACAACTGCGACTACCAAACTAAGAAAGTCGCGTATTTGGTCAGACCCCAAGAAGCACAAGCAAATAGAAAAACTACTTGCACAACTGGAAACGCTGACAAATGTTGAGTAACCTGACATACCAAAACCAGGACGTAGAAAGCAAAAGGCTCAAATATTTTTTATACTTAGCTTGTGTTCCTTTTTAAGTTTAAGTCCCCATGCTAGAGTCAGAAAAACTTATCCAGATAGTACAAACCTGGCTAGGCTACATCAGGTTAGAAGAACTGACTCAAGCTGAGGTCGAGCGTTCTTCAGATATCTATTCAAAAGTAGTAGATAAGGGAGTGCAGCTTGTTGGCAACAAGCTACTGTTAGATAGCGAAGTATTTACGCAATTTCAGCAACAGCAACTTGCTGCCAAAAGAGGTAGCAAAAATGATGTTCAGATGGCTGTTGCTTTCCCACAAATCTATGTAATCCAAGGGAAGGGAAAAGAGCAAAAGCTGAAATACCTGCCTCTTTTCACAATTGATATTTCACCTATTTTTAAAGGTAATTACCGCAAAACTGGCTGGGACTTGACCGAATACGAGTTTCAGCCAGTGGTTGTTAATTTGATGCGGCTGTACGGACTAGAGGAGGAGCAAGCCGAATCACTGATTGTTGCGTCAGGAATTGGAAAATTTTTAGAAGATACATTTAAAGGAAGATTCCCAACACTTCGAGACTTTCTCGAACTGGTAGACTTACCCCAAGGAAACTACAAAACCTCTCGACAACCTTATTTGCTTCGCTGCGACTTTACACCCTATAACGCCCTCCTTAAGCTTGACTTGCAAGAAATATTCAAGGAGCTTCAACAACCGGACTCTAAGGCAGAATGGCTAACTGAAACTCACCCAGCCATGCAGTACATCTGTGGTCAGCCACAATTACCCAGAGATGAGGTGATATTCTGGGGGGCTTTCCCTGACCATGCGCCTGATGAATTTCAAGCGTCTGTCCTGAAACACGCCCAAGAGAACTTATTAACTGCTGTTTGTGGGCCACCCGGAACTGGAAAAACAGAGGTGTTTCTCCACCTCATAGCACAGCAAGTAGTGAATCGGGCGTTACGGCTTATTCGCGGTGAAGATGATGCAAATAATTTAATACTCTTTGTCGGCACTAATAACAGTACCATTAAAAAATTCCAACAACGACTGACAAAGAATTCTCCTGCTCAACAGTTTTATCTCCCCGGCGGCAACCAAACTATTATCCGTAAGGAAACTCTACCCAAACTACAATCAACTCAAGATTGGCTGCGTCAGACTGAATTTAATCAATCTGCTTGGGAGCAAGCCAAACTTGAATTGCTGCAAGCAGAAAGTGAAATTCAGCAACTCATAGAGCAAGACCGCTTGAATATTGCTCAAAAAGTCACTGATTTTGAACGGCGATCGCAACTGGATGTAGAAATTCAATCACTCAATAACGAGATTGCTGTTACTGATTCCGAGTTACAAGCCCTAACTGAACAGCTATCAAATTTGGCTCCTTACGAAAATTTTCCCCTTGATGCCTACCAGCAAATACGAGAAGAGTTATCCCAGGCAGAACGCGAACTGCCAAAAGAGTCTGACTCTATTACCAAACGCGCCTTGAACTGGCTTAATGCTACTACCGATCAGCGAATTTTTCGGCGGTTGGCTTTGCGGATCAACGCAGCTGTGTTAAACACCTTGGCGACAGGGCATCCTTTTCAGACCCCCCTTGACCACCCTAGTTTAACCGCAGCCCAGGCTTCTGTTAACCAAAAACTAGATTTCTCACAAAAATGGCAGAATCTTCACCAAAAAGTCACTGAAATTCAAACCCAGCTAGCAGCTTTAAATAAAGAACTAGAGTTAAAAAAAGCAGAACATCAACAAATTCAGAAACAAATCGATAGTTACCCGCAAGGGGATTTCTACAATCTTTTTTACCGTGACCACCACAAATTACAGGTAGAACTGTTTCAACGTGCCTGGGCGTTTCTATTGCAAGAAGTTCTCCGACGCAAGGAGAGCGTTATGAGGGCATTGTCAACTTATGGCAGCGTTTTGACGGGGGACGGAGGGGCATTGCTCAAACTGGAAAGTGATAGTGATGCTATCTACCGTGACTTGAGTTTGATTTTCCCAGTCATTAGCTCCAGCTTGCAATCAATACGTAATATGCTGCCAATTCTTCAGCCTAATAGCGTAAAGCTGGCACTGGTGGACGAAGCGGGGACAACTCTTGTACATCAATTATTTCCCTTGCTGGTGCGATCGCAACGGGCAGTAGTGGCTGGCGACCCGCAACAAATTGAGCCAATCGTAAACCTTTGCGACGATACCATTAAGCAATATCTGAAAACTGCCTTTCTGGATCGGGGCATGGGGAATGAAGACTATTATCGCTATGCCCCCACTGCTAAATACACAGCTACCGCTTATCATCGTGCTGCTGGCTCTAGTGGCGCAGAAGGCGACTTAGGCAATGGCATTATTCTCTCTAATCATTACCGTTGCACCCCACCCATTATTCAGTTTTGCAGCCCCAACTATCCTGGTGGTCTGCAAATCCTTTCAGATTATACCGAGGAAGCAACAGTTAAGCACCTGCTGGCTTACCATGTCGAGGGAAGCCACTTAAATCACACCAATCCCGAAGAAATCGATGCCGTAGAAACTGCGATCGCGTCCTTGCTGAAGCATGGCTATTCTATTGGCTCCTCTGACAACTCTAAGACAATTGGGGTGATGTCGCCGTTTTCGCAGCAAGCCAACGCGCTGAGGTATCGACTCTCTAACCGTTGGCGAAACTTTTCTTGGGATGATATTGGCACGGTTCACACCTTCCAGGGAGGAGAAAAAGCAGCTATCATCTTCTCTCCTTACCAGTGCCACCAAGAGCATAGTTTTTGGTTCCTCAACCGCAAACCCAATTTGCTGAATACAGCCGTTAGTAGGGCAAAGGAACTGTTTATTTTGGTGGGGAATCTCAGGGAACTAGAATTAGCAGGCGGTGAAACTAAGCGGTTAGTTGAACATATTCGGCGACATGGCGAAATTCGCAGTTGAGTGAGGCTTTAATAAACCCGCATCATCCGTGAATCATACGAATATTGTTTATTTTCCTTTATAGATAAAACTTAGATTGGAGATAGTCATTATTTTTATTTAATTGACGTATTAAAGCAGATTTTTAATTACAACAAACCAAGGTTGTGAGGTATCGATTAAATGTCCTTGTGAGTCAACCTTGAGAGTTTTTTTGTAAACAGACTCTTTTACATTTCCACCGATGACCTCAATCTCCTCTGGCGTTGTAGCGACAACAATATCACAATGAGAGCGATATTCCGAATCTCTTGTAGCATCGTATTCTACTTTGCCTCTATCTTCACCACTTGAAAAACAGACTAAATCCCCAACTTGAGGCGCAACTTCATTGAGTCTATAACCCTTAAATGCTCCATCAGGGTCATTATTTTCTCGCTTGCCGATGGCATCTTGGATATAGACAGAATGACGGGAATAATACTTAAACTTATCGCCTGCTCCCGCTTTTTTCATCACCCAAGATACAAAAGCTGCTGACCAACGATAATCGTCTCGACCATCTCTATCAGTCCGACCTACGCCTTCTCGCCAATAATCTCCGACCCTTTGCCAAAAGCCTTCTTCGTGTTCTTTCTTTTCACCCCGCTTAAAAAACTCCCATTCTTTCTCTGCAATTTCCTTCACTCTTTGTTTGAAGCTTGTTATTTCAGTTGGCTGATCTATTAGCTCCACAGGAGGTGTTTCGGGTCCTTGTTTACAGTATCCAGGCGGATCTATCCATTCGCCACCGCTTTTTTCACACTCTTTTCTTCTATTTTTCGAGTTGGTGTTCATATCCTAAATTTTTTCTTAGTTACAAAGACTGCGATCGCTTGCTTCTACGTACTGATTGTTTTTTAAGTAATTTTTTAACCATTGGCATGATACCACTTTTAGTTGAGACAGATTATCATCTAATAACTTCTTAATAGTTACGGTAGAATCTTTATTACAAATAGCAATTGTCTTCCCATCGAGGCTGAAACTAGCACTTATAACCCCTCTTGAATGGCCATCAAAAGTTTGGAGGAGTTGACCATCTGTACTCCAGAGTTTAACGGTATTGTCAAAACTGGCGGTAACAATACTTTTACCATCAGGACTAAAACTTACACTAAAAACTTCTTGTATATGACCTTTGAAAGTGTGGAGGAGTTGACCATCTGTAGTCCAAAGTTTGGCTGTACCGTCTCTACTAGCAGTAGCAAATGTCTTTCCATCAGGACTGAAGCTGACGCTATATATAGAAAAGAAATGACTTTTGAAAGTGCGGAGGAGTTGATTATCTGTAGTCCAAAGTTTGGCAGTACCGTCAGCACTAGCAGTGATAATTGTTTTATTGTTTGGGCTAAAGCTCACATCCCAAACTTCATCAATGTGTCCTTTTAAGATTAGAAAATTTTTGCTCTTTAAGTTCCAAACTTTTACAGTATTGTTTTTATTAGCGATGGCAATTATACTACCATCAAAACTCAAATCTACACTATTGACTCCATTCTTGTCTCCTGAGAGAGTTTGAAGTAACTGACCTTCAAAATTCCAAAGTTTGACAGTACCATCCCAACTAGCAGTAGCAATTGTCTTGCCATCACGACTAAACCTTACTTTATAAACACGATCCTTATGCCCTTCTAGAGTATGTAGTAACTTACCGTTTATACTCCAAAGTTTGGCTGTACCGTCTCTACTAGCAGTAGCAATCATATTTCCATTGGGACTAAAATTTGCATGAAACACCCAACCTTTATGTCCTTTTAGAAAGGTGAATCTGTCGATATCTGTACTCCAGAGTTTAGCAGTACCGTCAGCACTAGCAGTAGCAATTGTCTTACCATCAGGACTGAAACTTACATCGTGTACAGCTAAAGAATGACCATTGAAAGTTTGAAGCAATTGACCGTCTGTAGTCCAAAGTTTAGCAGTACCGTCAGCACTAGCAGTAGCAATTGTCTTGCCATCAGGGCTAAAATTTACGTTCCAGATCAAATCATTATGTCCACTGAAAGTTTCGAGTAGCTGACCGTCTGTAGTCCAAAGTTTAACAGTTCCATTTATACCAGCAGTAGCAATCATTTCGCTATTAGGGCTAAAACTTATGCTCAACACCTTTTTTTTATCACCCTTGAAAGTTTGAAGTAATTGACCGTTTGTAGTCCAGAGTTTAGCTGTACCGTCTCTACTAGCAGTAGCAATTGTCTTGCCATTAGGACTGAAGCTTACACCGTACACCCAATTTTTATGGCCGATGAAGGTTTTGAGTAACTGACCATCTGTAGTCCAAAGTTTAGCAGTACCGTCTCTACTAGCAGTGGCAATTGTCTTACCATCAGGGCTGAAGCTTACACCGTGTACAGCTAAAGAATGACCGATGAAAGTTTTCAGTAGCTGACCGTCTGTAGTCCAAAGTTTAGCAGTACCGTCTCTACTAGCAGTAGCAATTGTCTTGCCATTAGGACTGAAGCTTACACCGTACACCCAATTTTTATGGCCGCTGAAAGTTTTAAGTAGCTGACCGTCTGTAGTCCAAAGTTTAGCAGTACCGTCTCTACTAGCAGTGGCAATTTTCTTTCCATCATGGCTGAAACTGATATTTAAAACATCACCCGTATGTCCTTCTAATCGATTGCGCTCTTGTACTTCGTAGAGTATCTGCTTTAGCTGTTCTACAGTCTGATTTTTGATCTCAGGTGGTACTTCAATTTCGAGTAATTGACTTGCCTTTAAACTTGCCGTCAATGCTTCAAGCTGATTATTTGAACGCCAAAATAATTTAGATGCTGCATTTAGCGCACCTATTTCTGCTGATTTTCTTTGCTCCTCAGCTTTCTTGACGCTGTTGTCTGCCAATCTCACTACTGTTGCTGTCACAAGCAAAATAATAACCAGTACAGCAATTGCAGACTGAATTATTCGCTTTGCTTTACGTTGCGCTCCAATCAATTTCTGATTAGCTTCATGTTGCGCTTCAATCAATTTCTGATTAGCTTCACTTAATATCCAACTCGCCTCTTTCTCTGCCTTTAAGGCAGTTTGAGCTTCTCGCTTTTCTAACTCAAGACTTGCTGTTAAGAATTGATAATCTAAATTGCTCAAGCTTTTATCCGCAGCCCACGCCTGTGCTTCCCGTAACGCCTGACCCCTCAACAGCCGTGATTCATCCTGGCAATGAGAAGCTAACCATGCCGTAAACATCTCGGAATAAGGCCGCAAATCTGCTAATGCCTTATGCACCCACTTTTGGTCAAATACATCTGCGTAAATGCGATTATAAATTTTCAAAGAGCTTTGCTGCTTGACAACTAACCCTGATAGCCGTAACTCCATTTGCTGAGAACTTCCATCAGCTAGAACTTCACTCTTTTGTAAGATTTGCTGGTAAAGACCTAACAACCGGGCAGCACGCTGTTCATTGTTTAAGAGTCGGTCTCGAATTGTCCTTAAATGCTCTGGCTCATCCTGAGTTTCCCAGTTACTGATAATGTACTTTTGAACCAATTGTTGAATATTAGGGACTTTACTATCTGCCTTTTTTGCAATCAGTTGGCATAACTTTTGAGTGAGAAAAGGTTGTCCGCCTGTCCACTTCAAAACCTCTTCTAACACACCTTCAGGGTTTTCTACTGTCTCTTCTAAACCCTTAATTAGAGATAATTTAGCTTCACTTAATGTAAATCCAGTAAGTTCAATAGCCCGACCGACATTAAATGGAGTACGTGTTTTCTCCTGAATTAAGCTAGATGGGGTAGCTACTCCTAATAAACAAAAAGTAAGTCGCTCATATTCTGGTCTATCAACTCGCTGATTGTAACAAGTACGAATAAAGGCAAAAAAGTCATCTTTGAAGCTAACTTTGAGAATACTATCAATTTCATCAATAAAAATTACAATATTTTCTGAAAATCTGATTAATAATATATCTTCGATAAAACGACTTATTCGCAATATAGGTGATAAATGTTCATGTCTGTGCCACCAGTCATACTCATTAACCTCCGTTAGAAGACCAAAACCTCTCCATAATTCAGATATAAATCCTCCATACCACTTCTCTGGAGTGGTAGAATTGCCAAGTTTTCCTATATCAACAGATGCACATTTTATTCCTTCTCTACTTAACGTTTTCATTGCTTGTACCCGCAAGCTAGATTTGCCCATTTGGCGTGAGTTCAGCACATAGCAAAACTCTCTATTTTTTAATCCCTCATAAATATCTTGATCTGCTTGCCGCTCCACATAAGTAGGATGCCCATACTTTAAACTACCGCCGACTTGATAATAGTTGTGTGCTGCCATTTTTTTAGCTTAATTACCTAAACTCAAGTTTCTAGCCGCTCTCGAAAATACAGTTTATATAACTCACACCTGGGAATTACTTGATTGTCCTGCCATTTAATCAATCCCATACTGTGCAGCTTGTACCCCTGGATTACACCTAACTGAACTGGTTCGTTCGTTGTAATTACCTGTTTAAATGCTGCTGCTAAGTCTGGCTGGTCTCTAAGAGTCACTAAGAGTGGACGCAGATGTCGTCCATATATTCCAGCATCTGTAGAAGCACTTTGTAAAAATTTCTCTACTGTTACCTCTGGGTGAGCAGCAAGATAAAATAGTGCCGACTGTACTAAACAAGGGTGTCCTCCAACCATTGCCATTAATTGCTGGGCTTGATTCCCATACCAATCTAATCGATGCTTCTGCACCAACTCTTCTACTTGTGCTTGAGTAAATTCCTCCAATTCCACTGGTAGCCCAACATTGAAGGGTGATTGATTAATGTCTAGTCGCCCATAGTCTTCGGTACAGTGAACTACCACTAATCTTAGTTGCTCCCAAATTTCAAGGTTATTGGCTTCTTCATGCCAACTTCGTAGTAAGTAAAAAAAGTCTTGAGTAACTTCAGGGTGCTGGAAAACACGGTCTATCCCATCTAACCCTAAAACTAAAGGATTGTCTTCTTGTCTCAGTAGCACTTCAAAATATCTAGTGCAACTGGTCATGCTGCCTCTATCTTCATTCCAGTAATCATTTAATTGGTGTGAGGACTGCAACTTATCACTGATGTAAGTACAGAACCAGCGTAAAAACTTGTCCAAATCACTAAACTTTGCCTCTTCTACTTGCAGCAAGTTTAATCGAACTCGGCGATAGCCTTGCTTACCTGCATAGGCAAGAATCCTATCCAGTAGTGAAGTTTTACCCATTTGTCTGGCGGCTTTTATACGGATTAATGCTCCTGGTTGCCTAATTGCTTGGTAACAGTCCGATTCAACTGGTGGACGCTCAACATAAAAACAAGAGTTTAAAGGGACTGGAGCTTCATAGTTAAATGGGTTAGTATCAGTGGTGACTGTAGCTCGTGAGTTGATAAGCCATTCAGGATGTTTGGTATGGCGCAGCCACTCTAGCAGTTTTCCAAACTTGCCTGGCCCTTGGTTACGAGGATCAAGTTCAGGACAACCGCTAATTCCACCAAGCTTCTCATAAACCTTGGTCATGTGCTTTTTGTAAACTTCAAGGCTTGTCTCTATAAGCTCACATATTTCTTTATCATTCTTACGCCAATTTTCAGAAGAAAATCGAGTCAAGAAAACCTCTCTCGGCTTTCCATCAAGTTCGTAACTATCTGCAATATATTCTAAAAAAGTTTGCCAATTTTTTAGTTTCATAGATGCCATTTATTATACGTAAATTAATCTTTTTATAGAAATTATATTTTATATTTGAGCAAAATTTTTTATAAAAACTCATTTTCCATATCTATATTTTGAATAGATATGGAAAATGAGTTTAATCCTTAAATAACTTACTACAGAATTAAAATATTTTAAATAGTTATATTTATTTCCACTTATATCCATATAGTAGAAGCCTGATGAACTTAAATTTCTATAATCAATTCTACTTTATATGGGACTGACATGACTAATCAATACTATTAGGATAAAAAACATAGCAATCAATGCTATAGACTCCTAAATCTATAAATTTAGGCTGTCGATAAATAAAGAGCAATTACTCTTATTTTAAGGAGTTGTCTATGTTCATAAAAATGATTTCTGTATTCAGCGTGGTGACAATTGGTATTTTATCCACACAGTTCCCATCTCATGCTGAAGTGCAAACATCAATAGGTAGAGCGAGAAGTAACTGTCCAGCTATTTCACACGATAAAAGTCAAAAAACTGTAGATAGCATAATCAACAGTTCATTTGCTAAAAAACTTCAGAGTAATGTTAATAAACCTGGAGATAACACACAAGAAATACGTTTTCCCATTAAAAAAATTTGGTGGTGTGTTCAATGCGGATCTGGTGTTAGGGAAAGTGTGAAAGCATATACAGAAGTAGATGCAGGATTCAAAGTGTGTGGTGTTCAAAACTTTACTGTGAGTAGAGGTAAATGTCCATAAGACTAATTTAGTTTAGTGTGTAGGTTGGACTAATACTCTTGTTACCCGAAATTAAGTTTTTGCTTCAGCCTACTTATTGTCTCTATTGTTTCTTAACCTAGCAAATTTTGATTTTGTTAGGTTAAGAAAATCTCCAACTGCCAACAAATCAATCAAAATTTAAAATGGCTCAGACCATCGCTTAACTAAAACCTCCCCAGAACTCCTATCAGGGCTAACGTGCAGATATTTACTCGTGGTATCCAAACTTGTATGCCCCAAAGTGGGGTTCAGCCGGGATATCTGCAAGTGCGATTCGTTGTAAATTTTTGTAAACTTAAGAAAGCAAAACCTCAGTTAAATCAACCACAGTCAAGAATTAATGGTTGCTAAAAGTTCTTCTTTTCTTTTTTATAATTCCGAGATTTTTCGGTTCAAACTTCGGATTTCTGTATTGATTTTTGATAATTCAGCTTTGCACTTTTGAGTTTTTAGATAATCCAACCCATATTTTTCAATGACAAAATCTTCTACCTCATTCCTTAAGAGTTTGAAGCAGGGATTTCCATATAAAGTATTGTGCCGATATTGCAATTTTCCTGATTTGATAGCCTCAAGAATTTCTGCTAGCTCAAGGTTAAATTCTTTTTGGGCTGTTTTATCGCTCAGAGTAGCTCCCTTTTGCCCCCAAGGGGAATTGTCTTCTTCATGATTCATATAGGACTTAGTTTAAAGAACATTGAACGAGATGCTCCCATGACAACAGGTACTAAGTGTATTAAAACATCTCGAACTTACAAAGTAGGGATATACATGGTGCTGCTTACCCTCGGTCGAAACTCTTTTTCCCTACATAGTTCAAAAATCCAAAGCAGAGATAGCGTTTTGCTTCTGCTTCTCAGTTACCCCCAAATAACGCTCCAAAGCCGCCAGAGTCCGATGCCCCGATATCTCCTGTATGTGGCGCAACGGTATCCCGGCATCGCTCATCCTGGTTAACGCAGTCCTCCTGAAACTGTGAGTACTAACGCCCTCAATACCCAGACGCACACAGGTATCTCTAAGGATTTTGTCAGCACTGACCTTGTGGATGTGTAAGAGTCCATGCCTGCCGGGAAACAAGAACTCCTTGCGGCGGTTGGGATTGTACTCTTCTAAATATTCCTTGAGCTTAGGATGCACTTGAATTTCCCTGGTATCCCGCTTGCCTTTGGTGTTGACACTACGCAGCACTAACACGCCTCTGACACCGTTGCTGCCAAACACATCTTTTACTGCCAAAGTGCAGGCTTCATTGATCCGGCAGGCTGCATAAAGGCACACGCCAAATAGAGCGCGATCGCGCGGGTTGACAAACCCCTCAGTAAATAGGACATTAATTTGATCGGGTGTGAGAATTTCTGCCCTGCCGAATCGGTTTATTTTCATAGGTTCTAGCCTACATGGTCTTTCGGCAATAACACAATGTAAGCGACCGAAAAGCCTATGATCTCGTCAGCGATGACACCCGATTAACACAGACTTATCAATCAGCCCTCAAGCACGACCGCTACAACCCGCATTCTCACGTTGGCTGATAAAATTAGCTTATGTTTGCAACGCGATTACCACTTGCAGGTATGATCCGCACCAGTATGTTTTGCTCATGTTGCGGCTGTCTCAACTGTCTATACTCGCTTCTATACTCCGGGTTGATCAATCGTTGCAAGAGAGTGATATCAACCTGTTAGTGGCGATCTGGTAGGGGGTTGCACAAGTAAGTGTCAATAAAAAAACCCCCAAGATGACCGTCGGGGGCTTTTATGTACGCTATCAGCCAAAAGAGAAAGTCAAACTCGGCGTGTAAACTTCATTTGGTAATCATCCCTGAGCTTTTTCAGAGGAAACTGGACAAACTTCGCCTCGCCTGTTGCTTCCCAGTTAAACATTTGTAGCAAATGAGAGGCGAACACTTTTGTAATTGCGATCGCCATCTGCGCTCCCAGGCAAGCATGGACACCGCCACCAAAGGGAATAAATTGATACATCTTGTCTTCGCTACGTGACGGCAGAAAACGCTCTGGTGCAAATACTTCTGGTTCGGGAAAGTACTCTGGTGTAATGTGTGCGATTCGTGGTTCTGCAATAATTACACAGCCTTTATTATAGAGTACGCCATCAAGTACCACAGACTTGGTGAGCAGACGACTGGCTGTAGAACTGGGTGGTAGAGTACGTAGTGTCTCCTTAATTGTTGCCTCTAAATATACCATTTGCTTTAACTGTTCGGGTGAGAACATAGTGACTTGACTGTTTCCACCTGTAAGAGTGGCTTGCTCAAGTCGCAGTCGTGAAATAACTTGCGGATGGCGGGCAATTTGGTACATGAGCGAAGATATCAGCCCGGATACCTCATAATCCGATGCCCATAATTGCAGTAGACACTGATTCTCTATTAACTGATCACTAAATACTCCATCGGGATGTTCTTGTTGGCTGTCTAGCATCATTGAGAGGAAATCAGCCGTGGGCTTGATGACTTTACCCTCACCTCGCCGCTTTTGCACCACAGCACGCATAAATTCTAAGAGTTTGGTACGTGCCAGAAACCCACGCCCGTATTTTGTCAAGGGAGACTTCCATTGAGACAAACCATAAAAACCATCAAAGTATGTCTTGTACAAAGCTTTTAACTCGGCTTTGGACGTAATTGGTAGTCCCTTGAAAGTTTCAGGAGCAGAGTCATCTAAACTGATTCCCAACAGCACAGGGGTAAGTACATCAAAGCAAATCTTCTCCACCGCCGGGGATACGGCTATGGTACTGGGAGTAGTCCAGCTATTAATCCCACGCACAATCACGTCATTGATTAGCGGTGTATAGCCATCAAGTACACGGCCAGTCAGTCCGGGGGCGAGTGCATTTTTACGCTGACGATGCAAATCGGGTCTTTGAAACAGACTGTACTCACCGAACATATCCATTGTGGTTGCTGGCAGTGCAATCTCTGTATATTTCAAATCTCCATTAAATGCCATTTGAATAGCTTTAGCAGAGCCTACAAAGATGGTAGTGCGACCAAAGACTCCTGTGTTAAAAATAGGGCCGTACTTTTGCAAATTTTGGCGACAGAATCGATCCGGATTCGCAATGTAGCTAAATGTGTCATACCACTTTGGCTTTCTTGGTGGAGTGGTAGTGCCAGTAGGTGGCGCTTGTCCATCCTCAATTACTTTTACTTCTTCAGCATTGGCAATGTTGTGCATAACATCCTCGGTGGAATAAATTGAACTTTCCCTTCGATACCCCACGACTAATAGTGTTGGTATTGCTCCACACTTTCATCCCCAGTAATTGTAGCGGTTGATATGGCTCAAGCACTGTATAAGCGACTATGAGACAATCAAGTTATAGTCAATATAACCAAGCATCGCCCCTCTTTTGATAGCCTCATAACGGTTCTTGACGTGCCATTTACTGTACAAATCACTGGCATAATTTTTGACTGTACTAACAGAGAGAAACATTTCTCTGGCAATCTGTTCAAAAACTAAACCCTGAGCCAGTAAACGCAGGACTTGTATTTGTCGCTCAGTAGGTGGCTCAAACAAGTTTTTGTCAGCAAAGCTAGGGTCGATATATCTGTTTTGATAAAGGCTTTCTAATAATTTTTTAGCCAGCTTCGGGTCAAGTAGACATTCATTAAAGTAAGCTCTCTTGATGGCTAGTTCAATCAATTCTATATCAGCACTTTTGAGCATATAAGAATCAGCCCCATGACGAAAAGCCGAGTTAATAAAGTCTGAATGAGTCTGATTAGTAAAAATCACCACTTTACTATTAGTATTCCTTTTGATTGAGCGAGTCAGTTCTAAACCACTCATATCGGGCAATAGTAAATCAACTAACACAACATCAGGATTGACTTGTTCAATTAACTGAAACCCTAGCTTTCCACTGGTGGCATCACCTATAACTTCTATATCTGGGGATTGTGAAATAGCACCTTTGATGCCCAAGAGCGTGAATGTTTCTGGTTCAACAATTACTATTTTCAGCATAATGTTGATAATCCTCTAATAATAAATGGCTGTTTATTCGGTTATTTATTATTGGTGTCTAGCGGACACGTTGAAGACACTTAGTGTCTGGGCGGTGTCTGGGGTAGTGTCTGCTGGTGTCTATGCTACACAAGGGTTTTGAGTTTTGGTGTCTGTGGTGTCCGGTGTCCAGTGTCCGCGAAAAAAGCGGGTTTTTAGGGCGAGACACCAGACACCAATCGCAGTCAAATTTGATTAAGCTTGATAACACCCTCGCCTATCCAGTCCGCCAATCCTGCCCCCACAATTTCATACATCCAGCCCTTGATTTGCTCAACAGTAAATCTCTCACCGTTCACTTTAAAGTTACCTTTGAACTCTCTTACATCAGCTTCAATTCGTTCAGTTCTGGTAAGATATTCATATAGTTTTTGCGCCTGGGGTGATAGTTTATTAGGTTCAGATTGGGTGTCACCTGCTTTGTTACCAAGATTGAATTCCAGTTCATAAATGCGCTCTAAAGTGGCTTTATCGATAGGGGGATTGGGGTTAGATTCTGCTGAGAGAGCGTCGCTAAAGTCAGATATTTTCGCTGTCATTTTTGGCAGATTAACATCAAGCCATTCGTTAGAACTATCGAGTTTTACCTTTGCTTTACCCGTTGATGAAGGCTGTAGTGTAACTGAATCTACTTCAGCCAAACATTCAACTTGGAGCATCTTATAAACAAGATTATGTAATCCCTTAATGCCAAATAAACACGTCTGGGTGTTGTTGTGAGCTACGACAGTAATGGGCATCTCTTGTTTACGGCTTTTGGTTAGTGCCAGCTTGCCGAATTTGTCTAACAGTTCAGCATCCTTGATGAAGTCGCCGTATGTGGTTGCCTCCTCACAAATTAGAGATAAAGCTTTACCTTCTGCCCAAAGTTTTTGCCGCCATTGCGACTCACTCAATGATGAATTATTAAAGGTTTTTAACCGTGATTCCAGTTCCTTAACGTAATCGCGGATCTGCTGTTCAATATCATCCCAGGAGTGGTAACTTTCAACTCCTCGCCATTCACTACGGTTCGAGTCGGGGTCAAGGACAATCACACGGTAGCCGGCTTGTTTTTTGAGTTGGATTACATAACGGGCTAGCCAAGATTTACCACCGCCTTGGTTGCCCCAGATAAGAGCAGTTTGTTTGACTAAGTTTTGCACCCATGCCGTTTTATTGTCCTGTGGTGCAATTGCCCCTGACTCAGAACCAGTTACCTTATCGTTGGGGTCAATCGTCCCTTGCAATGTCTGACTACCTTGCAAATAGGGCGTTTTCATAAGGCGCAACTGCTTAATGTAATCTGCTTTCTGTTGCTCGGTCATCCCAGCCGTTTGCGCCTCAAAGATAGCCTCGGATGCCTCCATTTGGGTCACTTCAATTTCCGTGTGGGCGTAAATCTCGGCTTTTTGGATATCAACAGTGCGATCGTTGGCGACTAGATCCAGGTCAGCTTGCAGTTGAACTTCTGCGATCGCAACGTCTCGGTAACTCTCTAGTAGCTCGGAACGTGCAGCCATCTCAGCTTTTGCAGCATCCCGTTTTTGGGCGATGTCTTCAAAAACTGCTCTCTGCTTCTCTTCATCTTGGCAATGGCGAAGCATCCACCCCGCAAGCGCAAACCCCAGGAATCCGCCAAACGCCCAAAACGGCTTACATGGGTTGGTAGCTTTGACTAAGCCATTAACCCCCATAGCTGGGTCACGCACAATCTGAGTGGGCATCCCTTCTAGCTTCCATTGCTCCCAGTAATAGGGGGTCATGCGAAATGGTCTGTTATTCTGATCCTGACATACCAATTTTTTCTGGGGAGTCCGAACGCAGAAATAAATGCGGTCGCTTGACTCCCCTTTCCACGCCATCGCAGCCGAACTAATTCCCACAGTCAAACTAAGCCCAATTGCAACAGCTTTTTTATCCATCGGCAATTGACCAAACCACAACATTAAACCCGATTGTTGTGACTCTGATAAAGTTTTATGTTTCTCAGATAGATAGTTCATTTACCTCTTTTACCACCAAATAGAAAAAACATTAATATCGCTAGAAATATGCCCACTCCTGCACCATCCATCCAACTTGAAGATTCAGCAGTTTTTGGCTGATACACCTTTTCAATTGAAGTATTAGCTGTTTGTGTAGAAGTTCTCGCTTCATTCCATTCACTAATCGGGTCAGAAAGCGCACATAACAAAGCTAACGATGCACTGCAACCAGTCATTAGATTAGTGACGAAACGATTATTCCCTTCACCTGTTGCAGTAGCAGTAAAGTATAAGTGTGCAGTACCCACAGCCAGGAACATTCCAACTGGGTGAACTTGCAGCAGATGAAAAGTAAAAATTACTGCACTGTTTAAGCAACTGCCAGCGACAATCTCACAAGCATTGCCAGCACGTCTAAATGTTCTACCTCTGTTGTTTTCTGGCAGTGGTGGTAACTGTTCGGGTTGTTGATGCTGCTTAGTTGATTGTGGTGTTTGTGCCAGCCCTTCATACAAAAAAGGACTGACGCTATGGGAATCTTCATTTCGTTTCCTTACTAGCATCAGCCTTACCTAATTAATTGATTATCTGTCGCCTAATTTCTGCCACAAGTTACCCAACATTGCACCCCAACCGCGAACTGTTCCTGTTGCAGAAACACTAGAAGATGGTGCATGATTTTGGGATTGAGTTGGTATTACTTCTGGGGGTGTTTGATTCGGTTCTAATGCCCTTGAGCCAAACCTCGCACGGGCTAAAAGTTGTTGTCGTTTCTCTCTCAATCCTGTTGTGATTGCTTGACGTTCAGCTTGTACAGTTTGCTTATTTTCTATGCTGCTGATTTTATTTTCGTGCCGCCACAACTCAGCTTGTAAATCATTGTGTAATTGGGCTGCAATTTCGGTTAAACCGTGCTTCCGTTTTTGGTCAATTCGCAGGAGGTCTGCTCTATCTTGGGCATCTATTTTACTCATCTCGCTGTCAAATTCAGCGTTAAGTTTACGGATTTTACCAATTGCACCCGCAACATGAGAGCCGTATTGTTTACGAAGTTCTGTCCAAGTTACCTGACCTTTTGTTAGTTTCTCCATCGCCTCAAAGACGACCTTGGCGTTGTCCAAGAATGGCTCTAATCGGTCAGATAATTCTTGGGCATTATTCGCATAATCAGCAAACTGTTCGAGCTTATTTATATCAGAGAGATAGCCCAGAATATCAGACTCAAACCCTCCCCAGGATTGCGCTTTTTCATCAATATGAGAACTATGACCAACTACCGGATTACGTATTGCAAAGTCCATTGCTAAAACTCCTAATAAGGTATTAAGTCGTAGTTGATATCTTCGTCAGATTCTGGTACTTCATCCCAGTAACCCATCTCTTCAAATCGGTTATAAATTCTCGTTGCTAATTGCCTCACGGGGTCGTCAACATCTTCGGAAATTAAATCAAATCGGTTAGAGCCAAATGCCAAAGTATTTGCAATATCAGGGTCAATCCCATTACCCAAGAATTGACCAAATGCAGCAGAGTATGGATGATCATTGATGCTTGAATGAGTTGCTAGAAATTCCGTCCCAGTGAAAGGTGGGTAATCTTCACTCTCGAATATTGGTGTGGAGAGTGCCTCAATATCAGCCTCAATCATTGCTGCCCATTGTTCAGGATTTTCCGCTTTGAATTGCTGCTTTCTTAGGGCGGAGTCAGTCAGAGGCGATTTGCCCCAATCGTTGGGATTTTTGTAGTCTAGTTTCATAGTGCTAAGATCCTTGTGTACTTTCGTTTCTGCGGCGAGAGATACATACGTTGTGGGGCGATTGCAATGATTGGTAGTCGGTGCAATCGCTTCATCATCAGTTCTCACAAAACTCATTTAATTCAAAAACCTCACGTTGTACTTGGTTTTGGTTTAATTCCTTGCGCCTACCTTTGGAGTCATTAAATATGAAAGGTGCATTGACTCGACAATTAGAACGATGGCTGTAGCGCAGTTGTTGACCACGGAATTGGTACAGGTGATTACGTTGCAAAGTTGTCGTTTCTAACATTTGCTTCCTCAAACTTGGGAGTAGAACTCGATATTTAGGATTGCTTCGTGAATCTCCATCAAAGCTTGAACAGCATCACCCATTTTTAGGTCGTTTGATGTACTGAACCGTTCGGACGCTTCGATTTGTTTGTAATTTGGGGATGCTTGCACAAACCTTAAAGTCTGTTCGCAACCCAGGATAATAGTCATTATTTCGGTTGTTGTTAGGCTTGGTTGTGTCTTTTGGGTGTCTTGGTCGCTCATGACTTTTTCCCTTTCCTTTGAGCTTTTATCGGTGCGGCTGGCGCTTCTGGCTGACTCGGTTTCTGAAGTACATAGCTGATGGCCCCAGCACCACCCACGGCGGCGGCGATAGTGAACATATTGTTTCTGCCAAGCTGCTGCACTCCGAAGTAGCCAAGGGCTAACGCTGCTGCTGTTGCACCAATGCCTAAAACCGTGTTTCTGAATGTGGTTCTGTTCATGCTGCCCCCTTAAAATTAGTGACCATTGCGCTAAGTGCCGATTTATTGGGCTGTGTAGATTGCGGTGTTTCAACTTTGGGTGATGGTTGTACATTGCCGTGTTGAAAAATCAGCTTCTCTACACCTGCTGAAAGTGCTTGTGTTGGCGCGTCTTGGGGTAAATCAAAAATCTTGCACAATTCAATTACTGCTAGGTAGGAGATGGTTATACGCCGAGATTCGTAATTCATTGATTAGGCTCCCCTCGATATTTGAGTTAATAGCTTCAATCCCAAGGCATTGATGAATTGGGGATTATTCAAGACCACAAAGCCTAAACCGGCTAAGTTCTGATCCACTACTGGCAAGGAAACACCCCCACCCCAGGCGACAAGGTATTTAGCACGGTCTAGATAATTACCAGCAGTCACAAAGTTGGCGAATTTCTCAATCCTGTTACTCCACCACTCATCTAGACATTGGCTGTACTCTGCCTCGAACTTCTTACCAGTCAGGTGGTTGCCGCCATAAGTAAAAGTGCCTTCTACAATCCCCTGGTTCACCAAACTGGGCGAGTGCTTCACATCCTTGGACAGCAGGCTTACTCGGTCGTTTCGCTTGTCGAGGGCTTCTGCAATCATCGAATGCAGTTCACCTGCTCCACCTTCAATCAGGTGACGGTCAATCACTGCACCGCTACCGTTGAACACGGTTACAAGCCAAGTAGATGAACCGATATCAAGAGCGATCGCTAATTCTGAGGGGTCTAGTACCAGGGATGCTTCACCGAATAAGCAGTGGGCAATGCTCCCAAAACCTTCGGGGTAAATGCCTGTGACTAAAATCTCAACTGTCTTGGTGACAATGGAACGAGTTACAGGGTGCAGATGCTCAAAGGTGTGAGTCCCTTCAACTCTGCGCTTAATCTCACTTGCCCAACGTTCTGGGTTGTGATTGCTCAAACTAATTGAAAGCTTGACTTCATCGGGAATATTCAAAACTGCTAAGTCTGCAAGGATGCTTTCTAATGCCAGTTCTGCTTTTTTGGCTTTGTCCTCGTGTAGCAAGGTGTGGTCACTTTGCGCTAGAGCCGCACTGCCCCAGAAGAATTGAACATCTTTTAAGTCAAGCCGCGTTCCTTCTACATATCGCAGCCATGCCCCATCTTTTGAGATGGTTTCGTGGTGCATGATGTTTCGGTTGCGAACAAGTGAGTATGCGGCTGGCATCATGATAGAAAAATCACCGATGATTGCTTTGCCATACCCTGCACCTGAATCTTTTCCGGCGATAAGGTCAGTTAGCCCTGATTTGGCTAACAAGTCTGCTTGGACGAGCCAATTTTTGGCATTGGAATATATAGCTGTCATGGTTCAGATGATTGGTAAATTCTTGATTTTCCTGGCTTTGCAGAATTTAGAGGCTAAATCGCTTTAAATCCACATATCCAGTTAAGGGCTTGCCATCACTTCGCTTTCCGGCTTCTGTCACCTATGTTATGCGTCGTTTTTTGGCTTGCTAGTGTTATGATAGCATTACTTCATGAAGTAATGAAGTAATGTTTTACTAATTTTCTTGAGGTAATGTCAAAATGTTTTCAGAACAAATAGAAAACAGTGATGTGGTAACAAGACGAGACGATCCAAATTTCACTCAAGTTAGCGGGTACATACCAAAGGAGAAAGCTTTAAACTTTAAAATTGCTTGCACTGCTTTGCAAATAACCCAAAGCGATGCACTAGATGAAGCAATTAGCCTTTGGCTAGCAAATCATGAGCAACCTTCCTCCACACCCAAGGGCAAAAAAGGTAAGGGTACAGCATGACCAAAGAAAGCCAATCAGAAAAAAACGCTCTAAGGGAAATTCTGGCCTATTTACAGAAAGTAGGGCTATTTGCTCAAAATCCAGTGTCAAACATTACTATCAGTAAAGTTCGTATAATTTCACATCATTAATTTTGTTGTCTCCAATGACTACAGTGAAAGACCCACCAACCGATTTTCAACTCCCGCCGCACAACGAACCGGCATTAGAGATGCTTAGGGAGGCGAAAGACTATGCGTCCACTCAAGCTCTAGCGGCTGGTGCTGCTGCGCTGGCTACAGGAGGCATAATTCATCCATTTGGATGGGTTCTTTTTGGATTGGCTTACAAGCCGTTGATACGAATTCAAAAACTTGCGCGGCTGGAAAAATTAACAGCCCTACTTTTGAATGAGTTTAAAAGCCAGGGTATACAAGTCTTTCCAGTGCTAAAGCCCGAAGACAAGAACCCCATCGACTTGTTTATTAGGTTTCCGAGAAAGACACATCTGTTTATCTCCATTCGTTCACGGGGAGATAGTCAGGTGGTCTACAACGAAAAAAGGGAAATTCTACAGGTGAAAAAGAAAGATAAAAATGGTTTAACCACCTGGAAACCCTGCCCATTAGTTGAGCTATCGGATTACGAGAGATGGCTGACTAAAAATAGAGATTTGTTTGGAATGTCCTCGAAAGAGGTAACAAAAACACCGACAGCAAAAGTTTTGGTCTTATGGAGTCCAACTCAGGCAGCATCTGACCACAACCCACATCTTTATTCTGAGATGGGCAGTATGAAAATTCTGGCTCTCAGGAGAAAAGGTACTACGTTTGTAATTCAAGAGGAGGAAGTAACCGAGTTCATCAAGGCTTGGTTAGCCAAGTACGAATAGGCTAAAAGCTGAAAACCCTAAGTCTCGATGAGACAAACGGGCTTTCAATTGGAATTGGGGTATAGGTTTCGCCGCCTAATTAATATCCCTAATAGTAATCTTATCAAACCTTTTTGAGTGTTAAGCAATTGTAACACTGGCTACACAAAAAACGGCAACTCAGGAATTTTATCAAATTCGATTTCTGAACGTTTGTATTAGAAGATTACTTTCGGGATAGCTCCAATTCCTCCAACACACTTCAGGAGGAATAGCTCTCATGTCACCATTACAACAATCTCATAACTCAGTATCGCCGCAATCAGCAGATGCTCAAGGGGCAAATTCTGCTGCTTTGACAAAACTTGAGTTGATTGAGAGTCGCATAATCAAGTTTGCGTTTAACGCTACTGGCACAAACAAAGACTGGGACTTTAAGAAGCTGGCCGGTAACTTCATTGATGTAGAAGGCACTCTAGCCGATGTCCAGCAACACATAAAAGCAGGTCACGCCATCTGTGCCGGACTGCTAGGGGGAAAATGGCGCAGTAAGGCCAATGTCATCGGTTCTCAGTGGCTACTACTCGACATTGATAATTCCGATGTCGCCCGTGATGCTTATGACAAGCCGATTAAAGACGAAAACGGGAATTACATCAAAGTTTACGATCACCAATTAACGATCTCAGAAGCCCTAGCCCATCCCTTCATTAAAAAACACTGTGCTTTAATTTACACAACTGCTAGTCATAAACCAGAATGGCATAAATTTCGGTTGGTTTTCCTTCTCCCCGAATATGTCCAAGGCGCTGACACTGTAGAAGCTTGTACACGCTTCCTGATGCAGCAGTTACCCCATGACCCAGCTTGTAAAGATGCAAGTCGTGTTTTCTACGGCAGCACAGAAGCAGAATTCCCGCTAGTCAACCCTGAAGCCACTTTACCAGCAGAATGGATAAGTGAAGCGATTGCGATCGCGCAAATTGAGCGTATTGAGTATCAACTAAGAATCCAAGAAATTGAGTCACGACGTAAAGAGTGGCGTGAGATTTCCCTCACTGAAGGCTGGGATATTGACCAGCTTATCCAAAACGCGCTTTCATTCATCCCACCACGTACCCCAGGAAGCGGTAACTACGACGAATGCCGTCAGGTGTTGATGGCGCTGGTTAACCATTATGGGGCAACAGATGCGGAAATTATAGCCGAACAGTGGTCGCCCAGTATCAAAGGTTCAACTTGGAACATCCACGCCAAGATTCGCAGTTTTCGGCGTGGGGGAATTACGATCGGAACACTGTTTCACATTGCCAAACAGTATGGCTTTCGCTTCCCGCAACGGCAATATGAACCATACCAGCCCAAAGGAGTAATTAGCCGTGAACAGTGGGAGCTTGGGCGAGTTAGAGAGGACTTGAGCAGCTTCCAAAATTTATTGAAGCAAGCGTTGTTTACCGCCGTAGGCATCGCTCCATTTTCTTCAATATTTAAAGGATTTAAAGCCCCACCACAACCATTGCCCTTACCCGAAATTGACACGCCTTCGCCCAATGTAATTATTTACAAGCCCGGCAATATCCCGTACATAACTGAAGTTACAGGCAATATCTCTATCTCCTGCCAACCAGAGGAACATATTGCTGCTTGGGTGGAAGCTATTTCTAAGGGCTGGACGCAAATTTTAGATAATTCTCACCCTGGACTGGGTAAGTCTTACAACGCTGGACAACTGACGGCGGGGCTATTCGGCGTTGATAAACTAATTTACCAGGATGCCAACCACAGAAACCCATCTACACTGCCCATTGAGACGAATTTTGTTGACTTACCAGTGCGTCACAACGGCTTTAAACTTGACCCCACCCGGAAAACTCCTCTAGGTGAGGACTTTAAACTGTGGACTAAAGCGGGTGAGACTGCCGACACTGACGGCAATTGTCACAGAACTTACTTATTTAACGCATTTCGTAACAAGAATTTTAGCAGCCTGGATTTTGAAGAGAGCGGTATTAGTCCCATCTGTGGCGGTTGTTCCCTTAAGAATCAGTGCCGTTTTGCTTACGGGGACGGTTTTGGCTTCCGCTTTCAAAAACGCAGTGCAATTCAAAATTATTCCGAACTCAGAGCGCACCCCGACTCTACACCAGTTACCTTAACTAACGCTGCTGAACAAACTTTCACTGTTGGGCGGTTATGGGAAGAAGCTGGCACACTTATCAAGCCCGTGCGCTCGGTTGATGTGAACCAAGGCGATTTTGAAACTACTGTCGGCAAGCTGCTACTGTTAGAACCAAATCTTCTGTCACAGCTGCAACCTGCCCTCTTAGTTTTACACCAACTGCTTACTCAGCAAATTAAACCCACTGACCGCTACGGCTTTGATGATGCCAGCATCCGTGCGCTGCTGCCGGCTTTCCCCACAGGCTTAGATATCGAAGCGATTGGTCAAGCCTCAGAACCTGATTTAACTTTCTTAGAAGACTTGGACTCAATTGATATTACCCAAGATAAACAACTCAAAAAAAGCTCTGCCGCTCGTTATGCTGCCAAAAAGGTAGTTAAAGACAGCGCACGAACGGCTGTCCGGGAGTTTCTTGACTTGCCTAATTACTGGTTGCCTGACTTTCTGGAAGCTTGGAAGGGTGACGGTAGTTTTCAGTCTCAATGGGGTGTACTCAGCATTTACCGCCGAAACCCCAAGCATACTGAATTGGCCCACTCTGCCAAATTTAATATTTACCTTGATGCCACTTTCAAATCCCAGCAATTGAAATTGAAACTGGGCATCGATGAGCCTGTGTTAGTCATTGAGCAACAACGCCCTGACTACGGTAATTTAAAAGTGGTCAACGTCACGGGGCTGGGTAAACTGCCCAAAAATCGCTCTCTTCCACTTAGCGCTCGTGTTAATGCCCTTAAAGAAACCTTGAAAAAACTCTGCCCCAAACTTGGGATTATCGATTGGAAACAGATTGCAACCCAAGCTGAGGGCCGCACAGAATACGGTCACTTTGTCGATGGGCGTGGTGTTAATCGCTTTAGTGAGTGTGATGCGATCGCTTCTTTTGGCATTCCCTACCAAAACATCGGTGTTTTAGCAGCACAATATCAGGTGATGACTGGTGAACCAGTCAACCTGGAAGATAAAAACAGCGCTTTCCAAAAGTATCTCACAGACCTGATCCGTGCAGAAATCATCCAAGAGATTGGGCGATTACGCGCTCATCGTCGCCCCAATGTGGAGCTAACATTCTACTTCTGCGCTGACTATGACCTTAGTTTCCTTTTAGATGAACTGCCCGGAATCAAGTTAGAGGTTGTCGATGCCTGCTCTCTATGCACCGAAGCGGGTAGCCGAGATCAGCAGACGGGACACGCCATCGTCAAAGCGTTTACCCAGCTTTGGCAGTCACACCAGAAAATTACTCAACCCGCGATCGCCAAAATCATAGACACTACCCAAGGATGGGTGAGCCGATTTACCCAGAGATGGGGGGGCTGGCAGCACTTTAAAAAATTATTACTCCTGCTATTAGATAGTCTTAATAGCGGTAGTAATAAAAATTTGGCTGACTTAGACGAGGATGAAAAGTGGTTAGCGCGTACATACTTCCCGATGTTGATTGCTGAATCGGAGTCATCACCAGAAGATGCCTTAGAACACGTCGCTGAAGTTGCCACAATCTTTACTAATACTGCACTGCGGCGGGTTTTTAACTTCTGCACGCCGATAGTTTTGGCTGACTTGCTGATGATTATCTTGCGTTGTTTACCCACTGAAGTGTACTCAGACCAATCTATTCTAAGTGCCTTTGGCTTGTCGCAAGTGACCTGTAACTCGACAGTGACGCTCTAAAATTTATCGATTTTTAATTTCTACTG
>NZ_JACJTR010000053.1 GCF_014698795.1 Nostoc sp. FACHB-892 | reverse complement strand
TTTGCGCCTCTAATTCCTCAAAATTGTTGATTTTATTGAGATGATATCTAATATCATTAGCTGTCGGAACGTTCTTTAATAATTTGGCTGTATTCTCAATACTATCTCCACTACTGGCAGCATAAGTCAAAATTTCAAACAACGTTTGCTGGTCACATACCCCCTGAGTTTCAATGGAAAAATTTTCTACTAAGCACTCAATAACCTCATCAAGAGTTTCTGAATCTGTTAAAGCTAGTTCTGATGATGAAACGCTCAATTTTTTTAGTCAATATACTACACATTACTCTCATCATTTCATTTTTTTAACCCTTTCAATAAATATAAGCATTAATTATATACTAAGTAATTTATAGCACTTTGAGCTAAGTATACTTAATTAGCGATCGCTCTTTGGGAAAAACTTTTTGGTTTACTGACTAAATGATTTGGTGGGAAAACCCATTATTTCTACAGGTCACTCTCAGGAATTTCCTCACGAAATTCTATGACTAATTGCATAGTTTCCACTACCAAATCACGTAAATCCCGATTCAGCGCTACAGTGCCTTGAGATCCAAACCAACGGTCAAAAATAGCGACATATCGCTGCTCCCCATTGACGAATCCTTGCATGAACTTGACTAGAGAATAGTTGACTGTATCCAAAAATTTCGAGTTATTTTCTGGCACTATACAAGCGATACCTTCTCGTGAATAGGGGCGACCGGGTACGATTGCAAAAGCATCTGGATTTTTTTGCTGTTGGAGCCATCCCTCTAAAAGAATGCTATCGGATGAGAAAGCATCAATAGTATCTTCTTGCAAAGCTGTGTATCCCTCTGCCCTTGTTTTAAAATACACCAGTTTAGCTTGGGTTTGTACACGAGCGAGCGCTTGCTCATTTGTAGTTCCCGCCAGCACACCAATTCGCTTACCAATAAGGGATTCAGGGGAACCTATATTACTTCCCTTCTTAACTAATAATTGGGTTCCAGTCACACCGTAGCTGACAGAAAAATCTACTTTTTTATCTCGCTTCCATGTAAAACTAGTTGCATCACACACTATATCAACTTGTTGATTAACTATTTTAGGAATCCGCTCAGAAGGGCTAAGACCAACTAATTGCAATTTAATTTTTTTTCCTAAGTCTTTTTCTAATTGCTCTTTAATTAGAGTTAGCATATCTACAGAATAGCCATTTAACTTTCCTTGACTATCCACATAGGCAAAAGGTAGCGCATCTCTACTAGTACCAGCTGTTAATACCCCTGTTCTTTTTACCTTTTGCATCACAGTCTCAGCACCTACCACATTAGGCATGAGCGTTGCAAACATCAGACTTAAAATAGGAATAGCAATTTTTTTATGCATAAGCCTTAAAGTAGGTGTTTTTTTCAAAAATTAACTTTGATTTATATATCAAGTTCAAGAAATTATCACTATCTAGTATATAGTAAGGTCATTTAGTAACTATTCTTTACATTAGTATTCTTTCATGACTCTGGTCAAAGAAAAATTTCAGTCAACCTCTAAACAAATTATAGAAACTGGTTTGGAACTTTATTTGGCTTTGGCTTTATTGCATGGATGAAAAAAGACAATCCCTTTCACAAAAAAGCGGTAACTAGTCTTCAACTGTGTAATTATCTAATTTGCCCAACTAGATCATACGGTTAATATCTGCACATTACAGAAATAACTCGACGGCTTGATTGGCATCTAATGCTTACTGGGATATATCCGAAGCGTAGTGCTGAATTTAACCGAGACTACACTAATGAGGATGCATTGGGATTGTGAGTGCGGCTTTCTGAATGATACTGTGTAGAGCGTTCGTTTTTTCTTACTACCATTCACTACATCATCATTATGGACTGCAACGGCAAGTGAGCATCGCTTTTTGGTGGGTAACTAAACGATTTATCACAGGTTATTTTCAACCGCCATCAGGCTGGCCTCAAAACAGTCCAATATTGAGGAGTTCGCTTACTAGCTACCGCGTGCTTTGGTTATGTTACAAATATTTAACCCCAAAATATCGTGAGTATATCGAGCAAGCTCAAAGCATCAAAAATGTTTATCACATTCGCTCAACTAAACAAATTTCACAATTTTTTGAATTAATTGATGCAGGAAATTAACTGTTTTAGAGCCTGTCAAGAAACAACTTTTACAATTTATTATCTAGAAAGCTTATTGAGAAAGCATTTCTAGCTCAAAAGAGACAAGGTTGTTACATGACTTGCTCTTAGTGGTGCATCAACATAATAAAAGGGCTTGTAAACCAAATCTTAGTCCCAGACTTCCCACCAACAGCCCACTCATCACTCCAATGTTAAATTATTTGATAATTTATCATCACCTTTGTTGACTTATCCCTGGTCTTGTATTTAAGGGACTTGCATTCCGCGTTGCACAGATGGACGTTGCTGCACTATCTCCACCCAGCGTTTAAGATTTGGGTATTTGTCGAGTGTTAAACCAAGAAATTCATAAATCGCTACCCACGGATAAGTTGCAACATCCGCAATAGAATAGTCACCACAGATAAATTCATTGTCTTGCAGTTGTTTATCTAAGACACCATAAATGCGTAAAGTTTCCTTTTCATAACGTTCGATGGCATAGGGAAGTTTTTCGGGTGCAAAGCGTTTAAAGTGGTTAAGTTGTCCAAACATTGGCCCGACTCCTCCCATTTGGAACATCAGCCACTGTAGTACTTGAAAACGGCTTTTTTGTTCAGTAGGTAAGAGTTTGCCTGTTTTTTCGGCTAAATAAATTAGAATTGCACCCGATTCAAAAACTTTAATCCCAGTTTCTTGGTCAATAATGGCGGGAATTTTACTATTGGGATTGATGGCGATGTATTCAGGTGTAAATTGCTGTTGAGTAGTAATGTCAATTTTGTGGACATTGTAGGGCAATTCGACTTCTTCCAGCATGACGGAAGCTTTGCGTCCATTGGGCGTGGTGAAGGTGTAGAGATCAATCATCTGCTGCTATCCCAAAATCTTGACATTTTCCGATGGTAGTGTAGCTTTGATTGAGAATTTAGGGTATTAGCCGATAGAGAGATAACAGCAATACTAGAAGAAGCAGGAGGTAAAAACATTACTATGCCTGACATTTACGCTTTTAAGGCTTTTGTCAGGGTGTTAGGGGTAGGGTTGCAGGTTCATGTTTGAGACAATTTGAATGTCACTACGTCAAGGAGTTCAACATCTTCTTAATTCCCTATACTCGAACCTACACCCCACACCCTTTCATCTAGGAATACTAGGGATTTACGCTTAACAAGCGTGCCATTCGTTTCAGACTCCTAACTGCTGTATGATTGGCAAGACTAATAATTATCCCCCTAATGCACTAGCAGTCTATCAACTGAGCATAGATTTATGAGTAGTTTGCTTTTATTATTAATAGGTTTTGGAATTTTTTTCTTAGCTTGGAGGACTCAAGATGAAATTAATCGCATTACGGCGATGTTTAGCGGAACAATTTCTCTAATTTGGGGGTTAGCTCTAGCTCCATTGTCATTGCAATTATTTTTTGAGATTGTCTCACTTCTAGCGACTTTCTCTGTTTGTATGCGTTGTTTAGGTTGTGGTTCAAACCGCAATTGATTTTTCAATTGGTAATTTTAATCTCCTAAAATAATTAGGAGATTAATGTACTAGTTGATTACTTTAAAATTCACAAAATTCAGTCTGACAAATACCGTCTCATTGCTATGAACAGCATAATTAAGGTACGTCACTAGTTGAAGCTACTGCTTTGGGAACAGAATACGTCGTCCAACTTAGTAAAAATGGGGTTGAAACGTTTAACTCTGGCACTCGCTTCAGCAAAACTACCTCATCAGTTAATACGTTGTATGTTTGCGGGTCAAAAATCACACGGGTTTGTTGAGATTTAGGCTTTAACAGGTTCATCTATTTGCGGTATTTGTAGAGTAATTGAGGAACAGACAAAAAATTAAATCATATAACTGTTTTAATTGATTAGATAATCCCTTTGTAAGTTCCAGAGCTATAAATGTTCTTATCAAATGTTAGATTTAGCTAATGGGAGTTAAACAGTGGCTAACACCAGTTCTTTTAGGTTAGCAGCAGGGGAACGGTGGATGCTGTCAACAGTAATTGGCTTGATTGTTGGTGGATTTGTTGGTACTGGAGCAGCGTTTTTAGCTGTTCCTTTAATGGATATATTCATCCCTTTATTACCATTACCAGGAGCTAATACCCAAGGGGCAATAGGCTATATACTGCTAGGCTGCGCGATTACTGGTGCTGTGGTTGCTGGTGCAGTAATTGGCACATTTCAATGGTTTGTTTTGCGAGGGTGGTTTGAGCATTCACGCTTGTGGATACCTGGAACTGCCATAGGCTGGACTGGAATTGCAGTGGCCATAACTATTTTGACCTACACCCATGTTGCCGGGACTGTCGGTCAAGCTAATGGTACTTTTATCGAAACCACTCTTTGGGATAATGCCGGAGCGATCGCCCGTTCTGTCTCTGGCGTACTCATAGCTGCTTTGCTCATGGGATTGTTCCAAGCTTTTGCATTAAGATTTACGTTCTTGAAAGTTCTATTATGGATAGCCATGAACGTTTTAGCATTCTTGATTGCTTCGGCAATTTTGATTATATGGGGAATGGCACTAAGAAAAGCCGAAACGCTTGTGTATTAAGCAGTTTGCAACTGATTTCGTAATTCGTGCCGGGGTTTGGTCATTAAGGGATAAGCTTTCGGGCGGCGTTTACGGACTCGTGGTTCGTTTCTAGCAGGACGGTCAGGAACAGCCTTGTGAGCAATAACTTTGAGTAGAGTGCGATAAATTTTAAGATGTTTTGTTGAAGTTGCGGCTAATAATTCGGGAATAAAGTTATTTAAATGATGGCGAGTACCTTGCAGTGATAGGCGTAACGGAGGAGTAGTGTAAGTAGTACCTGCCGACCACATCAAACCGCGAAGTAGATTGTAAGCTAGCAAATAAACGTAAATTTCTTTACGTACCATTGAGGGAGTTTTACAGCGCAAAATATCCATCCCCAAAGTAGTTTTAAGATGTCTTAAATCTAGTTCAACGTCCCAACGTTGACCATAAAGCCCAACAATATCTAGAAATGACTTTGCTCACTGCATTATGACAACTCTTATCAGCTTCTATTACTTGAGATAAAAACCCCCAAAGCGTTACTATTGGATCAAATAATCGCCTATAGTATCTAATTTTTAGCTCCGAGAGTGCTTGTTCAATTACAGATGATGGTAACAGTTCTTTGAAAGGTAGCCCCAAACTCTGGCTAAATTTATCCTTGAGGATTTGTACTCGTAGTGTCACAGTAGTATTTATGATGTTTACTTGCTCGTCTCAAGGAAAGTATTTCATGAACGAGTAAGCTTTTCCTACCTACCAGAAATTTTTAGACAACTTGTACATCTGATTCCACTTTCTGGTGCAAGGCAAAGCGATGGCGTAGGCGATCGCAAACTCAGCGTGTCTTTCGTGGCGTAGTTTACCGCCGTAGCCATCGCTTCCATGACACTGCCATTAAGGACGACCGCCTGACCCCTCCTCCACTGTTCAATAGCTTTCAAAGCTGTAGCCCTTATTCCGTATAGCTTAGAGCTTTTCTTAGTGCCATTCGATCCTTAGTTGTTTTAGGTAATTAGCACTTGGTTTCTACAACTGATACTAGACCGCACACAAACAAAGGTGAGACAATTGACTTGCTACTGCAACGATAATTACTAAAGCTCCTGGTAATGAGTGATCTGCCTGAAATTCAAGATGAAGTTTGCCACACAGCAATAGTTATGGCAACTAAACGTGCAATAGAAGCAGACAGGTCAGACCACCTGTTTGATGATCCTTTGGCTACACAGCTAGCCGGAGAGACAGGGCAAGCTTGGCGGAAGAAATGGGAACACCAAGATAGCGATAACCCCCTTGGTAGTGCGCTTCGTGTCCAGTTTGTTGCAGTCCGTACCCGCTTCTTTGATGATTTCATCTTGTCTGTGTTGCCCGAAGCTAAACAGTTAGTCTTTCTAGGAGTCGGGTTAGACACAAGAGCATTTCGTCTCTCCTTTCCACCACAGACTCGCTTGTACGAATTAGATTTACCAGAATTAATCCAGTACAGAGAAGCAATCCTACAAGATAAACCTGCCAAGTGCCATCGTCAGGCGATCGCTACTGACTTAACGCAACCTTGATCACATTTATTTTACAACAAGGCTTTGAGGTTGAAGCTCCCACCCTTTGGCTAATGGAAGGGCTGTTGATGTACCTGAATGAAGTAGAAGTTAATGAGTTACTCAAAATGATTAGTCAATTGAGTGCAGATGGCAGCTACTTGGGGGCTGATTTAGTCAGTGTCAAGTCATGGCAGGTTGGGGCTAAACATCAGAATGGCTTGATTAGCAAGCACTGGCGTTTCGGTACAGACGAACCAGAACAGTTGTTTGCTGCTCACGGCTGGAATGCTTCAGTAATTCAACCAGGAGAAATCAGAGTAAATTACGGACGATATGCTGTCGAATTGACCCCACACGAAATCAAAGGTATGCGGCGTTCTTTTTTGGTTACAGCGAGGAAAGAATCGATAACATTATAGCTTTCCCTACTGCCCACCACCAGCCCTCACACGACCCCAACAGTTTTGTTGAAAGACCGCAAGTAGAAACAATGCCGATCGCGCTGGTGGATACCTGCTAGTGCCATCGGCTGGACTGGAATTGCACTCACCATAACTATTTTGCCATCGGCTGGACTGGAATTGTACTCACCATAACTATTTTGACTTAAAGTAGATAAACATCTACAGACAAAAATCTCCGTCTAATTTTTGTAAACTCTGACTAACGGTATCACCTTTGGTTGATTGGGATTAGTCAGGTTTAATCGATAAGCAGTTTTTAAGATATCTTCCATTTTCTCGCCTTTGACTGTAATTATATAATTTGCTGGTCGAGAAGGGTCTTTCTCAAATTTCTCAATTACCTTGTCTTGAATAATTGACACGTCTTTTAACCTCTGTGGTAGTCGAGCATTAGGTTCCCAAAGGCATAAAACACCTGTAGAATTGGGAAATTTTAGCAATTGTAGAGAGTATTTTTGATTGTTAACTTGAAAGAAAGATGTCGTCAATATTCTAGCTTGATTCTGTGGTGGTATTTGCTGAAATACTTCTCGTGTTCTCTCATGACGGCGACAGTTTCTATCGATAATTGGTTCTCCAGCAAGCGCAGATTTTGATAGCGTTAATACACCTATACCGGAAAAACTTAAACTTGTTAAAGCCAAAGCTATAACTTTAAACGAATCAAGCATAGTTAAAATTCTCAGTTTTGGTTTCGACGACTGAGTAAAAATTTAGATTGTTCCTAAGCTCGACGTTACTCACCAATTAGCGATCGCTAAACCTGCTCTAATTTTCATTAGAAATGTACCCAAATAACCAGGATGCCGAATGATGTTGTATAGAGCTTGCTGAATAATCTGCTGCTGTTCAAGGGTTTGCAATGGCTTTGTATAAAATTTACCCAATGTTTTAGCAGCCCAGTACTGCAACACAAGCCCACCAAGCATTATCAACAAACCTAACCAACCAAAATATTCACTGTTTCAATCTCCAATAGACCCGCAACTTGTTAGGTATTTAGTGAGGTAGCTAAAAATATACCAAAAAGCAGTTTATGATATTTATTCATTTTCTGAAAAGATTTTTCTCAACACATCCAACCCTGCATTAATTTGCTCAACCTCAATAGTACCATATCCAAAAATCAAACCCGATTTAACCGTGGATGAAGCATAAAAATGCTCAAGAGAAAAAAGAAATATCCCCTGCTGTGCTGCTTCATCAATAACAGCATTGCTTTTAATATCAGAAGTTAAAAAAGTAGCAATATGCAGACCAGCTTCAGAGGGAATAGGTTGTAACCAATCCGAAAAAGATTTCTTCAGACCCGCAATTAAACATTGCCGACGCTGGTCATAAATTTTATGTAACTTACGGATATGCTTTGCTAAATAACCATCTTGAATAAACTTTGCCAGTGTTGCTTGCGCTAACAAAGGACTATGCAAATCGCTCAATTGTTTTGCCACAACCAACGCTTGTTATATCAACTCTGGAGCGACAATAAATCCCAATCGGATCTCTGGAAACATCACTTTCGAGAATGTTCCCACATAGAGGACTCTTCCAGTACGGTCTAAGTCCTGCAATGATTCCAATGGTCGTCCGGCAAAACGAAACTCGCTATCGTAATCATCCTCAATGATAGCTGCCCCATGCTGTGTTGCCCATTCAAGGAGTGCGAGCCGAATGGCACTAAGAAAAGCTATAAACTTTTCTGCATAAGCATTACAAGTATTTATGCGTTAATAGCAGTGGGCGCTTGGCTGCGATCGCTATTTTTTGTAGGTGCTGTGAAAATCAGGGTAACGGTGAGGGTTGCCCCAAAAAATTTTTAGATAGGAAAAGCTTACTCGTCTATGAAATACTTTTTTGAGACGAGCAAGCGAATACGATAATTACTGCTGTGACACTACAAGTACAAATCCTCAAGGATAAATTTAATCGAAGCTTAAGTTTACCTTTTAAAGAACTATTGCCAGAATCTGCAATAAAGCTTGCAATCTCTGAAGTGAAAATTAAATATTAAAAGCGATTATTTGACCCATTTATTACTTTGTGGGTATTTTTGTCGCAAGTTTTGGATAGTGATAAAACTTGTCATAATGCTGTGAGTAAAATAATTGCACATTTGGCTGAGTCAGAAGTAGAAATTCCTTCTTCAGATACGAGTACTTACTGTCAAGCTAGGGCAAGATTGCCAGAAAATTTATTAGAGAAGCTTTTCAATTATTCAGCACAAAAGCTGGAAGAGAAAATAACCCAAGAGTATTTATGGTGTGGTCGAAATATTTTAGTGATAGACGGCTCGACGGTATCTATGCTAGACACTGTAGAGAACCAAAAAGAATACCCGCTAACCGTGCACTCAAAAAGATGGATGTGGCTTTCCAATAGCCAAAATTGGTGTGATATTCAGTTTAGTTACGGGAGCCGCCGTTGCTTTGTGCATCGATGTATTGAACACTCATGATATTAAATTAGCAAGGAGGCTGTATGGTTTTCTCAAACCCAATGATGTGCTTTTAGGGGATAGAGCTTTTTGTGCTTATGTCGATATGGTTATGATTACCAAACTCGGTTGTGATGCTATTATATTTCGGAAGCATCAATCTCGCACAACAATCATGCGAAAAGGCAAAATTGTTGGAGATTGCGACAAATCAGTTACTTGGTATAAGCCTAAAAGTTGTCCAAAAGGATTGAATAAAGATGAATTTGATGCTCTACCTTCTTCCATCACTGTGCGAGAGATTTACTATTATATTGTTATTCCTGGTTTTCGGACTCAACAAATTAGCTTAATTACTACTCTTTTAGATAAAGCAACTTATTCTACTCTGGAAAATGTTGGGCTTTACGGTAAACGCTGGGAGGTTGAGCTAGATTTAAGACATCTTAAAACTACTCTCTTAATGGATGTTTTGCGGTGTAAAAGTCCCTCAATGGTACGCAAATAAATCTACGTTTATTTGCTGGCTTACAATCTACTTCGTAGCTTAATGTGGTCGGCTGGAACTACTTACACCACTCCTCCATTACGCAAATCAAAAGCAAAGTACTCGCCACCATTTAATTAACTTTATTCCTAAATTATTAACAGCAACTCCTCAAAAACGCCTCCGAATTTATCTCACTTTGTTAAAAGTTATTGCTCATAAGGTTGTTCCCGATCGCCCAGGTAGAAGTGAACCACGAGTCCGTAAACGTCGCCCAAAAGCTTACCCCTTGATGACGAAACCCCGGCATGAATTAAGAAAGCAGTTGCAAACCGCTTAGACCACAAGCATTTCGGCTTTTCTTAGTGCCATTCGGGTCAAACACAAGGAGGTATAAGTTAGATATGGTGATACCAATAGAAGAATCAATGTAAGGATTCAGGTGGCGCTTGGCTGTATTAATGGCTGATAGAGAAATTGACTATAAAAAGCTTGCCCAGATGACAGAGTTGCATCCTGTAACCGTCAGCAAGCACAAAAATATTCGGGTGATGCCAGAGAGACTAGACAGAGACACGCTAGAAAAATACTGCAAAGCTCTTAATTGCCAACCCGGTGATTTGTTAACTTATGTGTCAGACAAATCAAAAGACCAAACATCGTAATGTATTGCTTTTGACAGGCATTTACTAACTAATAAGTCAATACCTTAGCCAAAACAAGAGTATGAAGAGGTAGGGCGCTTCGTAGTAGAGTTATTGTCTCTCACAAGTGGAGCTTTGAGATAAATCGTTAGTAGCGATATAATCCGTTCTGTTGGTAGAAACAGTTACCCGGAATAGTTTCACTTTTGTCTGAGATGGGAACCCTTTAATTTTAATTATTTTACCACAGTCTAATTCTTCTTGGTTCCATTCTAATAGTTCAACGCGTTTATATTTTTCTTGACCAAATGTATCATCAACTAGCCGATTATTTTTTAAAGGGCAATAATAAATTTTTTCGCTTGCATCAATATAAAGCATTAAACTTTGTACTGCATACCATGTATCCATCAAAACAGTATCAAAGGATAAAAGTTTATGATATACAAGGTTTTGCAGCATATCTTTCACATAGTCTATCTTGGTTTTGCCATCAGCATCAGGATTAAAAATGCGGTAATCTATTACCCAAAATCTTTGCAGTTTAGGATTTACATATACACAACTGACTACACCAATTCCTTTGACGGCACCATGCTCATTACCACTATATTGTCTCCTGACTATCTCTATTTCTTCAGAATACCTTTTGTCTAAAACGCTATCATCAAAGATGATGTAACCATTGACATCAGGTTCTACTACCTCTTTCACATTATCCCATAGTAAACGAGGTGTTAATTTTTCTCTTTTCAAATAATAGTTAATCGCATCATGGCTAATACTTTCTAAATGCTCTGCTAAATTGGTAACTGTATAATTAATTTGACTACTTAATAAGTATTGGCAGTAAGTAAGCTTAGTAAATCTCATTACCGTAAGCAACTTTATCTAATACAACCTCTACCTATTTTCTCATGAATATTTCATGCTTTACTTCCAATACACTAACTTCTATTGCGAATACAAAGCTTTCGGAATCAGATTTTAATAATACAGGTGTACTAGCAATTTGCGATCACATTGTGCCAGTTGCGTAAGTCCTGTTGGATTCTACTTTATAGAAACATCAAAACCTGTCTAATAAAAACCGCAAATCTACGCAACCAAACGCCAAGTTGTTCGCGTTTCACTGCGTACATCTGCGGTTTGAAAATCCTTAATGCACTAATGCGATCGCACGTTTCGTTAACGCTTCAGCAGTTAATCCATTAAACGCCATCAACTCGCCAGCACTGGCTGTAGTTTCGCCACGTTTCCATGCAAAGGTGTCGCGCTTGGCTGTACTCCGTAACAAAATTGGTTCCAGCATCCCCGCCGCACCACCAGTAACAGCAATTAACGCATCACCATCAAATAATTCGGCAAATGCTGCATCATCCAAGAAACCGCCTTCGGGTTCAGAACAAGTATCCCATGCGGTATCATGGCTACGGTACAATTGCCGAGGATTGATGACAGAAACTATCTTCGCACCAATACCTTCGGTTTCCAAGAAAGCAGCAGCTTCAAACACTGGCATTAATGTCATATCACCAATTACAGCAAATACAACTTGTCTATCACCAGCAACTTCATGTAATAGCACCGCACCATCGCGTAACCCTTGACGAGTTTGTTCTAAAGTTGTGCGAATTGGCAATGGCGATTTACTAGCTGTAATCACAATTCCCTTATTCTTAGTTTTCAATGCCCAGTCATAACAGGCTTGAATACTATTAGCATCAGGTGGGAATAATGGGAAAACATTTCCATTTCGCATCAACGAAGCAAAGTAAGCTTCAATTTCTGGACGTTGGTGAGTCCAACCGTTGCGCCCTTGCTCTAATGCGCCTGCTGTGAATAAAGTAATAGTCGAGGGAGTTTGACGGCGCAATTCTGCCATTGCTTGAGTTACAGTTTGCCAAATTGGTAATCCGTTGATGGCAAAAGATTCGTAGGAACACCACAAAGTTCTTGCACCCATTAACGCCAAACCCGCAGCTAAACCAGCACAAGCATCTTCACTTAATGGTTCATAAACTTGTCCATTTGGTGCTTGATTATATAAGTCGTCGGTTGTCGGGTGGATAATCTTTAACGCTTGGTTAATATTGGCAATTCCTGATGCTTCGTTACCGTCGGCGTTGGTGACGAGGAAATTCTGATCTTTATTTCCAACTATTCCTACCAATCGTCCCATTGCGGTTGTGGAAACCTTGGGTTCACCTCCAACTGCATATTCTTCTAAAGGTAATTCGCCTAATTCTGGCAATGGTAATTCAAATTCTGTCACCACAGTTTTCGCTGCTGGACCACCACCGGCGCGTTCTGCATTTGTTCTAACTAATTGCCAAGCTTCCGCAGACAAAGCACGGGTTTGCAATGCACTGACGATATGAGGTGCATCTAGCGTATCTTTGGGATAGAGGTTGTGAGATTTTGAACCCCGCGCGTGGACTCCTGCACCTTTGAGTTGTTTAATAATGAAGACGGTAAGCTTACCACCCAACGCCGATCGCGCTGCTTTATCTACACCCGAAAGTACTGCTTGAGTAAATGCTAGGCGTTTCTCAAAAGAAAAGGCGGTACTATCAACGTAATCCCCTGGTTGGTTTTGATCGTCAAAGTCTTTGGCATCAACTAACACGACTTCATCAAAACCGTTACCTTGCCAATATGCTTGCATCTGTTCATTGGTTTTCAGGGAAACCATGCTGTGATGTTCTTGGCTGTAACCGTTCCACACCAGCACCGGCAAGAAGTTGGTGACAGCAGGATAAGCTGTATGGAAGTGGGCGATCGCACTTACAATATAAGGCTCACCCAATCCACCATCACCAACTGTAAAGGGGAACAATTTATCTTTGTGCAACAATGCAGCCGCCATTGCAAAGTGTTGTCCTTGTCCCAAAGGCCCCGCAGGTGCGAGAATACCGGGGATGAAACCAGAAAGGTGTCCTAAAAGTCCGTGCTTTTCTCGGAAGCGATCGCGCAATTCTTGGACTGTAAAAATTCCCATGTCCTCTAGCGAACGATCCAAGAACATGGCACTATAAAATCCGGGAGCGTGGTGTCCGACTTCGGTAATAATGTTTTTGTATCCCAGCATGACAAGAGATGCGTAAGCTTCTGCTTGGCTGGCGAATCCGCCGGGATGCCCAGAAGCTTTACTAGCAGTAACTTGCAAAGTTAGGTAACGTAAGGCATCAGCAGCCAGTAAAGTTTGATATACAGCTGCTTTGTCAGTGGGATCTGCGATCGCTATTTTGCCTGACTCTATAGCAGGTGTTGCACCATAAGTTTCAAAATCTGGTAACGCTTCACCAAAATATTGAATCCCTTCAGAAAAATTGGGAAGCGCTGAAGATGCCTTTGGGGAGATTGCAGTCATGCTGAGTACCTTTTGACGATTAGGTGAAACTGTAGATGCTTGTTGAATTTAACAAAAATTTTACATCTTCGAGGTTGTAACAGTTTATTGCTTTTTTGCAACGTTAGAATAAGTACTTTAAATGATTACACAACCAAAATTTCAGTTAGTTTAAGTAGCAAAAAATATTAAGTAGCAAAAAAAATTATGAAATTACCTAATGGCCCGCAAATGCCAGCTTTTTTACAGATGGTGCGCTGGATTATTAATCCCATGTCATTTATGGAAGCTTGCGCCAAAAGGTATGGGGAAACTTTTACTATCAAGTTAGAAAGAAATTCTCCTCCTTTGGTGATTGTCAGCAACCCCCAAGCGCAACAGCAGATTTTAACAAATGATACCAAGGAACTAGAAGCGCCAGGTGATGTGAATGATGTGTTTGAGTTTTTGCTAGGTAAGCATTCTGTGATTACCATTAGCGGGGCTGAACATCAACGCCAACGCCAGTTGTTAATGCCTCCTTTTCACGGCGAAAAAATGCGAAACTATAGCCAGGTGATTACCGATGTTACCCAAAAAGTCATCAGCCAATACCAAATAGGCAAACCCTTCAATATTCGGTCTGCTACCCAAGCCATTACCCTACGCGTGATTATGCAGGCTGTATTTGGGCTACACGAAGGGACTCGCGCCGAAAAATTACAGGAATTTTTGGGTGTTCTTTTAGAAAAGGCTAGTTCTCGGTTAATTGTGGCTTTGCTTTATTTCCCCGCTTTGCAAAGGGATTTTGGTCCGATTAACTTCTGGGGAAAGCAGGTGCGCCGTCAACAACAAGCTGACAAACTCATTTACGAGGAAATTCAGGAACGTCGAGAACAACCAGATTCATCACGCACAGATATTCTTAGCTTACTCATGGCTGCTAGGGATGAAGCAGGTCAACCCATGACTGATGAAGAGTTGCGCGATGAATTGATGACTCTGTTAGTAGCCGGCCACGAAACCACTGCGACAGCTTTAGCATGGGCATTATACTGGATTCACAAAGTACCATCAGTGCGCCAAAAGTTACTGCAAGAATTAGATAGTTTGGGCGATAACCCAGACCCCAGCACCGTTTTCAAATTACCTTATCTTAACGCTGTTTGTTCCGAGACATTGCGAATTTACCCAGTGGGTATACTAACTTTTCCAAGGGTAGTAAGAACACCAATATCGCTAGGCGGTTACGAACTGGAACCGGGTACATCCATAGTTGGTTCTATTTATTTAACCCACCAGAGAGAAGATATTTACCCAGAACCCAAGCAGTTTAAGCCAGAACGCTTTTTAGAACGGCAATTTTCTCCCTATGAATATTTGCCTTTTGGCGGTGGTGCAAGGCGTTGTATTGGTCTAGCATTTGCCCAGTTGGAAATGAAGCTAGCACTCGCCAAAATCCTTTCCAGCCTGGAATTAGAACTAATTGACAACGGTGAAATACAACCTAAACGCCGTGGTTTGGTAACAGGCCCAGATCGTCCCATTGAGATGGTTGTCACAAGTCAACGTCGCGTGAAGTCTCCTATTCTACAGACAAGCACTGTTTGATACTGAGGGGTTTGATGGTTGCGTTCAGCAAATGTTCTATAGAATGCCCTCATAGTATTTATGAGGGTTTTTTTTATGAAATTTAGTAGCAATGAGCAAAAATTAAGCAATGGTAGTTCATACTGACTTCAAAGCTTTATCCATAAAGGATTACAGTCACCATTGTCTCGCACTGTTCTTGCGAAGTCGCGGCTCACTGCGGCGATCGCTTCAAGATAGCAGATAGAAACAATACTTCCAAAAGTAAGAAAATATAACCCCAAATTTCTTACTTTTATTGCCACAGCCGAGACTTATCAATGGTTTTGAAAGCTTCAGTTGTGCATCTCTATTGCGCGACATTGGCTTCTTCTCCCCAATTGCGATCGTATCAGTCGTACTGGTTTGGTTCAGTTACCAACGCTGTTGCAAATGCAATAACATTTGCTCCATTATCCAATAAATATTATTTTCTATAAAGTCTTGTAGATCCTTTGCTAAATCCTTTTGAGTCCGCCGGATGGCAATTTGGTTTGGTTCCCAAACGATAGTATCGAGAGCAAGAATTGGAATCCTGAAGTCTTTACCAAGTCTATTTGCAAGAGTGCTTTTTCCATAACCGGAATTGCCAAATATTAAAATTCGATGCATTGTGGTGATTTAATGAAGGTGCAGCAGACTGATTTCTCAACTTTCAAACAGCTAAAATTATTAATTACACGATTTTATTCATTCGTGGAATCGGCGATTGAAATTAGTGCAAATACGTTGCTTTTTAGGCATTCTACTTTCAGTGATGTAACGGGGTCAAATGAGCATCCGTCCTCCTATCAATACCCAACTATCTGCTCACAAATCACTACATAAATCGCAATGGTAACTATATCAATTAATTTATGCTTTTTGGTGCGCTCAACTCTTTTATCTTCTAAATCTTTAGAGGTTGTTTGAAAAGTCTTTGGCTGTGATTTTAGGCACTTGTTGATCCCCCCTAACCCTCTTAAAAAGGGGGGGACCGGAATCAAAGTCCCCTTTTTAAAGGGGATTTAGGGGGATCTAAAACTTTTGATACCGATAAAAGGACTTTTCAAGCATCCTCTTAAAATTATCTGCAATTGTGATTTTTTGTGGTAGCTTTATTTCTAAATTTTGTCTCATTCAAATGAATTGATAATACCACTTCATCCCATTTTATTGATTCTTATAGAAACGAATTTATCATCAAGCCTTCTTTATATACGTCTATTAAATTGATATTAACCTACTAACACTTTTTTGCCATCAGTCTTCTTTGTATACATCTATTAAATTGATATTAACCTACTAATATTTTCCTTTTTTCCCATCTATATAAGTTACATTTTGTCAAAACAAATTAGATGCGTTTCCTCTGGAACATTACCTCTTAAATAAATTTTACAAAATTAAGGCAAAAAAGAAATATTTCTTCTCATCCGCAGGGAACCTAATACAGATATTGTTGAAATCGTAAGCTGAGTGCAAACATTAGTTGTTAGGAATTATTTAATGTATTGCTATTTAATTCAACTACCGATTTTTCTGGCTGACAACTAAATGTATTTGCATAAAGCGTAACTCTCATTGGTGGCTTTTTAGTCAATTCAATTGGTTCTGCTACAACAAATTTAGCTGTTTACAATAAATTGCTAGTAGCCACGACAGTTCTATTACACAAGTTCTTCCTTAGGCAACAAGGTAAAATATATGGCAACCTTCCCCACAAAAGGTAATGATACTCTTACCGGCGGTCCAAACGCTGATACTTTGAACGGTCTCGGTGGCAATGATACTTTGGACGGGCTCGGTGGCAACGACATACTTAATGGTGGTCCTGGGTTTGATAACCTTAATGGTGGTACTGGAAATGATAGCCTGCAAGGTGGAACTGGCAACGACATACTTAATGGTGGATCGGGGCTTGATACCCTTGATGGTGGCCTTGGGCTTGATACCCTTAATGGTGGAGGTGGCAATGACATACTTCGTGGTAGCCAGGGAAATGATGTCCTCTCTGGTAGCACTGGAAGGGATAGATTCGTGCTTAGGCAAGGGTTGACCGATAACATTTTCAATGCGGCTAGTGGTAATAGTGACTTTACCCGCATTACTGACTTCAATGTTAACGAGGGCGATGTAATAGAACTACCTAATCTTGGAGTTAATGGTAATGTGAATGAAAGGGGCGATGCAGGAGAAACTATTTCTAATAGCCAGGTTATTCCACCAGGCACAACACCGCTAGATAGTATTTCTGGCACAATTGATAATAATAACGATGTTGACTTGTACCAAATCAATTTAACAGCAGGTGCACAGTTTTCTGCAACAACAACTGATGCAGCTGAATTTGACACACAGTTGTTTTTGTTTGACGAGGATGGCGTTTTGCTCGCACAAAATGATGACGCCAGCAGCCTTCAATCAGAGCTTACGGGTTTATCATTAGATTCTGGAACCTACTATTTGGGAATTTCGAGCTTCAATAACGATCCAAGCAATCCAGTTGGAGACACACTTAACTCCTTCAGAGGTACCGGAAACTCAAGCGGTGACTACACGATTGAATTAGTTGGGGTTGAGTCTAATTCTCCTACGTTTACCTTGGGTGAATCTCCTGCTGGTTTACCTGTAGGAACAGGGTTATTTTTTCAAAACGACTTAATTGCAATTATTCAAGGAAGTGGGGTTCCAACAGATTTTACAACTGGCTTCGATTTCGGTGTCTAGATGCCTGAAATTACGTTTCTAAATTGATTATTCTCCGGTATTTTTCTAGATCGGTTGCTTGAGTATAATGAGTAAAAAGTTTTACTAGTTTGAGGACCAAGCAACCGATCTATCCCTCTTTTAAGAAACAGTATTTGCTTGGGGCTGAGGAGTAAGCTCAAAACCTAAAGCTAGAGCCTTTTTCTGTAGGTTATTGATAACTCGTTCTTGGTAACGTTGCTCATAATAATCCATGCCAGGATCTTGATATTTACCTCCATTCGTCCAAAGTCGGTAAAAAATTCGTGCCAGCTTATGAGCAGTAGCAGTGATAGCTTTGGGCGTACCAAGGCGAGAACGTAAGCGACGATAAAAAGTACCACTAGCAGAATTGATCTCAAAATTTTCAACGCTCTGTTGGTTTCTGTACGACTGAGGCAGCGATCGCTCCTCGCTCTTGCCAAAGCCCAATCAATAAACCATTGGGTGATTGAGTTAACGAAGTAATGCATCTTACAAGATGGCGATCGCACTACAAGATAGGCGCTCGTTCCTTCAAGTCTGCTCTTTCTCCTTATTCAAGTCCCAGAAATCCCGTTTATTAATTGGTTTTGTTAAAAGCTCTATAAATTCATTTACCTTTAATTTTCTGGCAACAACCGCGTCAATAGAGTTTAGTGCAAGAAATAATCTGAGGTCAAGCCAAGGTTGGTGGACAGTAACCCAATCCTTTGATGAAATGTTGCTGGAACGTTTCTATCTCCTCTTTTTGTGGCTGACCATGAGAAACTACAGCAACCTGGTAGCGACGCATGACATCAACAGGGGACTGTCCGCCAGCTAAACTCCAAAGTGCCAATTGTACCCGCTTTGGTGGTGAGTAACTACTTCCTAATTCACTTAAGATTGACCTGAAATTACCATCTTCTTTATGTGATAGTTGATGCTTCAGTCTGACTCTAATCACCCAGCCGTCAATAGTATTAATCACAGTGACAAAACTGACTTTGAGTTGAGGTCTACCATGCAGGTATTCAACCAACCGTAGTGTAAGGCTAGTATTTGCAAGATAGCAGAGGTATTCCATATGAGTGCTGGTGAATTGGGGTTAGTTCACTTTAAAAATATAGGAACAATTTGAGGAACTTGTGAGCAAGAGATTTATCAGTTTTAGGATGTTTTTATAGATTTCTGCTTTACTAGGCTCCGCGATCGCTTGCCAAAAAGTTAATGTTGTACCCAAGTAGGCCTAAATCCGGCATAGAACTTATAGTCCCTTTACAATTGCCCCAAGTGGAAGGCGATCGCCCCTTTTAAGAACTAATTTTCCATTTTGATTGTGATAGAACTCTCGTCTATACATTTAGATAGATTTTCAAACTTTCTACATAATTCTTCATAGTCCTTTTTTAATCAGGACTATGGGGAATTTGAATATATAGCAACTATAGAAAGAATGGATTTTAAATTTGGCATTATACACCAATACAAGACATTTGAATATAATCAAAATACTTAATCTAACTGGGCATCCATCCAAAATATATTTAGTAAGTTTTTTCTGTAAATACTTCTAAAGACTCTGAAAAAATATTATTATTGTCCTTGTAACAAATAATGATTTTATTTGCCAATACGTTTCAATTAGTAGGATTTTTCGCTAAAATTCTCTTAAAAGTTTTTTCAAGCTTTTTCTAATTCTTTCTTTCAAAATGAGAGTTAGGGGATAAAGCATTACCTTAAGCTTATTGGCTTATTTACAGTTTACTAAGTTCTAAAAATATCGAATAAATAATGAAAGTACTTGATAATTTACGCACGCCAGCATTGCTACAAACTCTGCAATTAATTGCTCAACCTACAAAATTTTTAGAAAGCAAAGCTGCTAAGTATGATGATATTTTCACAGTACAGGTAATGGGTTTAAAGTCGCCACCGATAGTATTTTTTAGCCATCCCCAAGCAATTAGTGATTGTTTTGCTATACCTGCACAACAGTTAGATTTTAAGAAAGCAACTCATGTATTTAAACCTTTGTTTGGAGAGAATTCTATTGTATTTCAAGAGGCGCGATCGCACCAACAGCAGAGGCAGTTATTACTACCAGCATTTCATGGCGATAATTTAAAGTCTTATGGACAAGGAATTTGTCAAATAACTGAAAAACTAATACAAGATTGGACATTAGGTAAAAATATTTGTATACATCACTTAATGTCAAATATAACTTTAGAAATTATTTTACAGGTAGTATTTGGTATTACTCATGGTGCGCGTTACCAAGAATTAAAAGAAAAATTGAGTTCTTTATTAGAAGACGTAACTAAACCTTGGTATTCTAGCCTGTTTTTCTTTCCTTTGCTGCAAAAAGATTTAGGTGCATGGAGTCCTTGGGGAATGTTCCTAAAAAGACGAGAGCAAATCGACAAACTTATTTATGCAGAAATTTCTGAAAGACGTTCGCAAAATGATGCTACGCGTACAGACATTCTCAGTATGCTGATGTCAGCGCATGACGTAAATGGACAACAAATGACAGATGAGGAATTACGCGATCAACTAGTTTCATTATTATTGTTGGGTTATGAAACTACATCTGGCGTATTAGCCTGGATATTTTATTTGATTCACTCTCACCCAGAGATGAAACATCGGTTAATGCAAGAACTAAACACTCTGGATGATATCACAAATCCTGAAACAATTGCACAACTACCTTATCTCACCGCCGTCTGTCAAGAAACACTGCGAATTCATCCTATTGCTTTAATTTGCACACCGCGAATGGTAAAAGATAAAGTAGAAATTATGGGACATGAATTTACATCAGAAACAGTTTTAGTTCCCTGTATTCATCTAGCACATCGGAGAGCCGAAACTTATCCAGAACCAGAACAGTTTCGTCCAGATAGATTTCTCAACCACAAATTTTCACCTTACGAATATTTACCTTTCGGTGGTGGTTATCGTGGTTGCATTGGTGCCGCATTTTCTATGTATGAGCTAAAATTAGTCACAGCCATAATATTATCGCATTTTGAACTAAACCTTACTGATAAACGTCCAGTACATCCAATCCGTCGTGGTATTACAATTGTCCCTAGCGGCGGTGTAAAAATGGCTGTTGCCAAAAAAGCAAAACTTAAAAAACAAACAATACTTTCTACTTGATTATTCAATCCTCCGACTTGCATATACCGCAATGTAGATTCGCTTGCTAGTACCTAGCCCTTACAGTAACTAGTAAGAGGAAATTTAGGAGATTACTAATTCATGCCTGATGAGAATCGGTTGGAGGAAAAATTTCTATCACAGGAAGCTGAAAGGAGAGTATCCCAAGAGCTAGATACAGTAGAAGAAATAGAAATAGATGTACAAACCGATCTTTTGAAAATAGTTCAGGGACAGGCGGATGGAGTTTCGGTTGCAGGCCAAGGATTAGTAATCCAAGAAGGCCTTCGGGTACAGGAAATAAAACTGCAAACAGAAAGTATTGCCATTAATCCCTTCAGCGCTATTTTTGGTCAAATAGAACTTAATGAGCCAGTAAATGCCATAGCTCGCATTATAGTTACAGAAGTAGATATTAACCACGCCTTGACCTCAGACTTAATTCGCACCCAGATGCAAAATTTGCAGTTGGATGTAGATGGCGATATTGTTAGTTTTGAGCCGCAAAAAATTCAGGTATTTTTACTTGGTGATGGCAAAATAGAATGTAGGGGAAAGGTACTGTTAAAAGAAATGGGAAATACTCGCCCTTTTGCTTACACCGTGATTCTTCGCCTACGGACTAATTTACAATCCATGATGTTGGAGAGTTTTAACTGCACTGAGGGAGAGGGTATTTCAATAGAATTAGTTACAGCATTTATGCATAAAGCTAAAGAGCTAATCAGTCTACCATATTTTAAATGGGAAGATATAGCCTTTTCTATTAAAGATATAAAAGTAGAAATTGGTAGTTTAATACTTCTGGTAGAAACTCAAGTAAAGCAAATACCATCATCCTTAACCGTACTATCTCCTTAGTGCTATTAACACTAGTTAAGGATATTTTTTGTAACTAGGGAGTGATGCAAATTTATTAAAAGTTTTATAAGCTTTTAAAATCTACTTATTTCTAAATTCCAACTATGCAAGAGTATGATGTTGTGCTAATCGGTGCTGGACACAATGGCTTAGTTTGTGCAGCTTATTTGCTGAAAGCAGGTTATAGCGTCCTGTTACTAGAAAAGCGTTCTGTTCCAGGCGGTGCAGCAACAACTGAAGAATGTTTACCACAAGAGGCTCCTGGATTTAAATTTAACTTGTGTGCTATTGACCATGAATTTATTCACTTAGGGCCAGTTGTTGAAGAATTAGAACTAGAAAAATACGGCTTGCATTATTTGGAGTGCGATCCAGTTGTTTTCTGTCCTCATCCTGATGGGAAGTATTTCTTAGCACATAAATCGCTAGAAAAAACTTGTGCAGAAATCGCTCGTTATAGTGAACGTGATGCTAAAAAATACGCAGAATTTGTAGATTATTGGCAACGAGCGATCGGTGCAATGGTTCCTATGTTTAATGCACCGCCAAAGTCAGTTATAGATATCCTTGGTAATTACGATATCAAAAAATTAAAAGATTTATTTTCGATGATTGGTTCCCCGAATAAAACGCTGGACTTTATTCGCACCATGTTAACCAGCGCTGAAGATTTACTTAACGAGTGGTTTGATGAGGAATTTCTAAAAGCGCCATTAGCCAGACTCGCAGCAGAACTTGGTGCGCCGCCATCGCAAAAAACCCTGGCCATTGGTGCAATTATGATGGCAATGCGTCACAATCCTGGAATGGCCAGACCACGCGGCGGAACTGGCGCACTTGTGAAAGCTTTAGTGAATTTAGTCACAAGTAAAGGTGGGGTTATTCTCACAGACCAGCATGTTGAAAAAGTTCTAATTGATGATGGCAAAGCTGTTGGTGTGCGAGTGGCTGGTAATACCGAATATCGGGCTAAATACGGGGTTATTTCTAATATTGATGCCAAGCGGTTATTTTTGCAAATGACTGATAAAAGCGATATCGATGGAGCCGATCCAGATTTATGGGAAAGGTTAGAACGCCGCATCGTTAACAATAATGAAACTATCCTAAAAATAGACTTAGCTTTAGACGAACCACTCCGCTTTCCATACCACGCCCACAAAGACGAATATCTCGTTGGTTCTATCTTAATTGCCGATTCTGTGGCTCATGTAGAACAGGCTCATAGTAAATGTAGCTTGGGAGAAATTCCTGATGCTGATCCATCAATGTATGTGGTCATGCCTAGTTATTTAGACCCCACATTAGCACCACCCGGTAAGCACACTGTATGGATTGAGTATTTTGCCCCTTACCAAATTGCTGGTGCAGAAGGCACTGGTTTAAAAGGTACTGGTTGGACAGATGAATTGAAAAACAAAGTTGCAGATAGGGTGGTCGATAAGTTAGCAGACTATGCACCAAATGTCAAGAATGCAACGATCGCTCGTCGTGTAGAAAGTCCAGCAGAACTAGGAGAAAGATTAGGTGCGTATAAAGGGAATTATTACCATATTGACATGACTTTAGATCAGATGGTATTTTTCCGCCCCCTGCCAGAAATAGCTAACTATAAAACGCCAATTGAGAATCTATTTTTGACTGGTGCTGGCACTCATCCAGGCGGTTCGATTTCGGGAATGCCGGGACGCAATTGTGCGCGTGTATTTTTGCAGGCAAAGCATCCCATTAGCCAAACTTTGAAGGATGCGCGGGATTCGATTAAGTCAACTGTAGAGTCAGTGTTTGGAATTAATTAAGCGACATTTATCTGGTGGAAACGAATGTAGAGACGTAGTATTACTACATCTCTACAAGGGTTCTAGATAACGCATATTTAATTTCTGAAGATGTCTCACGCGATATTTACCACAATTACTAGCTAGAGTAGCTATTCCTGACATCTATAGCTACTGTGGCTACGGAGTGAACGGTGCTACTAGTGTAAAAGTGGCATCGTTTAAAAATAAACTATTAGTGCTGTATGGGTCAATATATAGTTCAAAGTTTCTGTGGCGTATATAGTAAGTAGGCAAATTATATGAGCTAAAAGAAACGTTTGTTGAACTTGCTAGACCTGGTTTTATACAAAACGTTGCATCATTTTTGAACAGCGCAGTATTGTCATTACGAGCTAATGTAATTCTCAAATTCTGATGTCTTAAGTAGTATCCTGCTAAATTTGAGGATTCAAATGAAACACAGTTAGAAGACGCTAACCCCGACTTGACTGTAAATCTTGCGTCTGCTCTGTCGAGAGAACTTGAAATGCGGCTAATTTCGCCAAGGAAATTGCGATGACGAATATAGGAGTTAGGAATATTAAATGCTCGTATTGAAACAGCAGGTTCAACAGGAGTTGATTGTGCGATCGCAGGATTAATTAACGCGGAAATAGATATAGGAAGCACTGATAGGGTTAGTGCTAATGCAAAAAAGGTTTTCATAGTTACAATCCTTTAAATGCCATTTGCAACAATGCTCTTATTTGAAATTTAGTCTTAGTACAGCTTTGCGTGCGTAAAATAGTCACGTTTTTAAATGCAGACGAGTGCAAAGTAAACGCAAAGCAACGCAGAGCTTTAATTAATTTCATTCATTAGGAATAATTAATTAGATTATTATACTTAGTTCCAGGAATTTTGGAAATTAGTTATAAATCTTTATATAACCCATCTTCCGATTAAAGGCTTTGTGGAATGAAACTACTCTTATTAGTCGCTGCATCAAAACTGATTTAAATTAAACTCTAATAAATTAGTTTATATTAAAGTTAAAGTCTTAATAAAGTCTCAGGATTCAATGGGACTAAGATAATTTGAAACCCTTATCTTAGTGGCAATTTCACCTTAAGACCCAAGTCTTGTTAATTGAGATGGTAGCTTGATTTACGCCGTGCTGTACTAATACGATCGCACCCTTGTTAATAATACCACACAAGTGAGATGTCTACAACGAGCTACGCCTACGCAACGTAAATATAGCAACCCTATTTGATTCCCTCTCCACCTAGAGGCTTAGATCCCCGACTTATTGAAAAAGTCGGGGATATTTATCTTCGTAACTCCTGCATGGATTGCTATAACAACACTAATTGTTGTTTTTTGAGCGAGATAGGTTCTAAGCAATTGCTTTATGTATATTTAATATGATAATGTAACATACGCTTGATTTTAACAGAATCTATGCATCATCAGCAAACTTATTTTTCAAAATTTGAGTAAATGAATGGTAAAAACTAGTGTATTTTGATAATTCAAAAAACGAATAAATTTTAACATCATTTGATAAATTCTGTAGGTACAGCATGGTTTTTCGGCGCTGCTTCGTTGCATCTGGCTTGATAGCTTTCTTGGCATTTGGCTGTAGTGGTGGGGCAAACTCATCAACAGAAAAGACTAGACAAGTTGTGCAAGAAAGTAATGTAACCCAGCTTTTCATAGAAGCGAAGGTTACCCAGAAAGCAGAAGATTTCTTTCATCAAGGTAATAATTTATTAGATGGACAACGTTATGAAGATGCAATAAAAGCATACGACAAAGCGATCGCCATCAAAGTTGAGAGTCCTGAAGCTTGGATTAACCGTGGCATAGCCTTAACATCGTTGCAACGCAACAAAGATGCGATCGCATCCTACGATAAAGCGATCGCCATTAAACCCGGCAAATATGAAGCTTGGTATAATCGTGGCATAGCCTTAATGTCGTTGCAACGCTACAAAGACGCTATTGGCTCTTACGACAAAGCGATCGCTATTCAACCCGACAAGTATCAAGCCTTAATTAATCGAGGCATTGCTCTGACAAAACTACACCGCTACCAAGATGCGATCGCATCTTATGATAGAGCGATCGCCATCAAGCAAGATTTACACCAAGCATATTACAACAAAGCTTGTTCTTATGCTTTACAAAGCAATCTCAAATTAGCAATTGAGAACTTAAACAAAGCAATCCAGCAGGTTCCTGATAAATACAAGAAATTAGCACAAACTGATCCAGACTTTAGCAAAATACGTAATGAAAAACAGTTTCAGACATTACTTCAATAGTATTATTTAGCTAGGACTCAGTGTAAACTATAAACTTGCCGTAGCAATAATTTTTTCTCTTAAACGGTTTACGATTAGACATGAAAAAATTGTTAATCACCGGAGCAAGTGGTTTTTTGGGATGGCATCTTTGCCAGCTTGCAAAACAAGAATGGGAAGTTTATGGCACTTATTTTTTCCATTCTCTAGAGATTCCGGGCATCAAAATGCTAAAAGTGAACTTAACAGATTTTCAAGAATTGCAGCGTATATTTAGTGATGCCAAACCAACAGCAGTCATTCATACTGCTGCACTATCACAACCAAATTTTTGTCAAACCCATCCCGAAGAATCGCACGCAATTAACGTCACAGCATCCTGCAATATTGCCGGACTGTGTGCAGATAATTCTATTCCTTGTGCTTTTACCTCAACCGACTTAGTTTTTGATGGCTTAAATGCTCCTTATCGAGAAATAGATGCCGTGTGTCCTGTCAATCTTTACGGTGAGCAAAAAGTCATGGCAGAAGCAGGTATGCTGGAAAGATACCCGATGACCGCAGTGTGTCGGATGCCGTTAATGTTTGGTGCAGCAACACCCACAGCTAAAAGTTTTATTCAGCCATTTATTCAAACTTTACAAGCAGAAAAAGAACTAAATTTATTTATAGATGAATTTCGCACCCCAGTGAGTGGGAAAACTGCTGCCAAAGGACTTTTATTAGCATTGGAAAAAGTTAACGGCATTATTCACTTAGGTGGAAAAGAACGAATTTCGCGTTATGATTTTGGACGAATATTAGTGGAAGTGTTTCAACTCCCCGCTATCGGTCTTAAATCTTGCCGACAACAAGATGTGAAAATGGCAGCACCTAGACCAGCAGATGTTTCTTTGGATAGTTCTAAAGCTTTTGCATTGGGTTATCAGCCTTTATCTGTAAAGGAACAATTAGAGGAGTTAGAAGTTTTAATTCCTAACTCCTAATCTCATATCCGCCAAATTACCCATAATAAAAGAACCCCTCCCGCTTTCAAAGGTAGGGTGGTTTCATACAACCAACTCTGTGTTCGGGAGCATCATAAATTATTTTTAAACCGCAGAGGCGCAGAGAACGCTGAGAAAAAACAATCTTATTTTACGAGTCATCTTGAAAGTCTTAATAGAAATCCTAGCCATTTTTCTAGGATGAGTTCTCCCCATTTTTCCGATGTCATCTGGGTTGGTAAAACGGCAAGATATGAACATCTAATAACGTTTGCACAAAAATCTTATGTCTTCATTACTGGCTTTATCCAACAGTTTAGCTGATACCGTAGAACAAGCTGGAAGCAGTGTGATTGCAGTTAATGCGGGTACTCGTGTTTCTGCAAGTGGCATTCACTGGCGCAATGGAATTATTGTTACTTCTGATGAGTCCCTCCAGCGCTACGACGATATTACCATCACTCTATCAAGTGGTAGCACTGCACCAGTAACGCTTATCGGTCATGACTCTAGCACTGATATCGCTGTTTTTAAACTAGAAAATGTAGAAATACCTGTGGCAAAAATTGGCGATGCCAAAACGCTCAAAGTTGGTCATCTGGTACTAGGGTTAGCAAGAGGTAGCGAAGGTGACTTAAGGGCGGCGATGGGTGCGGTGAGTGTGGTTAGTGGTGCTTGGCGGAGTATGAGTGGCGGAAATATTGACCAATTCATCCGCCCAGATATCACTCTTTACTCTGGTTTTGCAGGTGGGCCGTTGGTAGATGCTGCTGGTTTTGTGGTAGGCATGAATACATCAGGGCGGCGTGGTACTGCTTTGACTATTCCTACTGTTACAGTCGATCGCGTGGTTGACCAATTAGTAGCAAAAGGACACATTTCAAAAGGCTACTTAGGTGTGGGAATGCAACCTGTACGCTTACCAAAGAACCTGAAAACTGCTCTCAATTTAACTTCTGCAACTGGGGTAATTGTCGTTAATGTTGAGCCTTCCGGGCCAGCTGACAATGCAGGTGTGCTGCTTGGCGATGTTTTGGTAACATTTGATGGCGTAACTGTGGGCGATACAGGTGATGTACTGGCGCTGCTTAATGATAGCGATCGCATTGGTAAAACTGTCAACGTGCAAGTTGTCCGGGGTGGAGTGTTAGTTGAGTTAGCGATCGCAGTTGGCGAACGACCTTTGTAATTCGTAATTTGGAACTCGGACGTTGAGCTTCTGAACTTGGAACTTCCACCTTTTTGCTCGAACGTTGAGCTTCTGAACTCGGAATTTCGACCTTTTTGCTCGGACGTTGGGCTTCTGAACTCGGAATTTCGACCTTTTTGCTCGGACGTTGGGCTTCTGAACTCGGAACTTCGACCTTTTTGCTCGAACGTTGGGCTTCTGAACTCGGAACTTCGACCTTTTTGCTCGAACGTTGAGCTTCTGAACTCGGAACTGTCAAAATTTACTTTCCAAAGTTGGGTTGACTGATATCTTGCAGCACTCTCAATTATCCCAACTCGACTAAAAACTATTGTCAGTTCACTGATTTTATTTTGACATGGGGAAAAATTGTATAACATGGCAAACACAACATTAACTAACATTGCTGCTGAATTAACAGAGGTAGCTGCTAAACTACGCCTACGCACTGTCAAAGTGAAAAGCGGCTCTTTAGGAGTCGGTTCTGGTGTAATTTGGCAATCTGACGGACTAATTATTACTAATGCTCATGTGGCTACCAGCAACCGCGCAACTGTGGAATTGGCAGATGGAAGGGTATTTGATGCGGTGCGTACACAATTTGATCCACAGCAGGATTTAGCAGCCCTGAAAATTGTCGCCACTAATTTAACTGCTGCAACCATTGGCAATTCTGAGGCGCTACGAGTGGGTGAATTAGTTTTGGCGGTGGGTAATCCGTTTGCTGACAGTGGTGCTGTGACAACTGGAATTATCTATGCAAATAATCCACGGGCTGTTATGGCTGATTTGCAGCTATATCCTGGAAATTCTGGGGGGCCACTTGCCGACTGTCTCGGTCGAGTTGTGGGAATAAATACGATGATTGTTAATGGTTTGGCTGTGGCAGTTCCCAGCGGCACCGTTGAGCGTTTTTTACAGGAAAATAGTCGTCCGCAACTGGGAGTTACACTCCAACCTGTGCTTTTAAGTAGGCGTAGCTTGGGTTTATTAGTGTTGTCAATTTTACCTGGCAGTGCGGCAGAAACTGCTGGTGTGCAAATCGGCGATGTTTTAATTGGAGTTTCGGGGCGATTATTCACTAGCATGAATGATTTAAGCAAATATCTTCATGAGAGAAAAGGATCTGTGCCGCTACAACTCCTACGCGGTGGGCAGCAATTCATGATTTATGTTGAGGTGCAGTCTGATAAAACTGCTGTGGAGGCAACATGATCCGAGTGATGGTAGTTGCCACTTCCCCTGTTGTGCGGGCAGGGTTATCAGTTGTGGTGGCTACCAATCCTCGGCTGACAGTTGTGGGGAGTGCATCCGATTTGGATGTATTGGCAAGAGAAGCTGGGCAATTACAACCAGATGTGGTGCTGGTAGATTTGAGTGGCAATCTTCAACAATCAGTGTGGGATAAATTGCTGCTAATTCAAGAGGAGCAATACCCGCTAGGAATGATCGTTATTGTTGAGGAACTCGACAGCATAGATTTAGAAACAGCGTTACGTTCTGGTATCCGGGGGATATTGCCCAGTAATAGCACAGAATCAGAAATTGTTGCTGCTGTGGAGGCGATCGCTTTTGGTTTGGTAGTACTGCACCCGGATGCTATAGAATTACTATCTATCCGCGAAAAAGTGGTGGCAAATCCTGTGCAAACCTTGACACCACGGGAGATAGAGGTTTTAGGTATGCTTGGCTCTGGGTTAGGGAATAAAGCGATCGCTAAAAGCCTGCACATTTCGGAGCATACCGTCAAATTTCATCTCTCATCTATTTTTCAAAAGCTCAGTGTCTCTAGCCGCACCGAGGCTGTTGCTGTGGGTGTGCGACTGGGTTTGATTATGCTGTGATTTGTAGTGATTATCGGTTAAATGCAATAGACCTGCCTTGAAAATAGGGACTGGGGACTGGGGAAGAAATATTTTCATTCCTTCGTTGTGCTCGCGTAGCGTGCGCTTTGCGCTCACCGTGTTCATGGAGTCTCTTGCATACAGAGATTTTCAGTTGAGTAGACTATAAAAAAAGACCTAACCCCCAGCCCCTTAAGAGCGAGCGTTGGGGAGTAAGATTCAAAGCCTCTCTCCTAAAAGGAGCTACGGTGTACACACATCTCTGTACAGACCCAAAATCGTTGGAGATCCCCCTAAATCCCCCTTAAAAAGGGGGACTTTAAGAGACTTTTGCCCCCCTTCTTAAGGGGGGTTGGGGGGATCAAAAGGCTCTGGGGCAACTCTATAAGACTTGTGTGTACACCGTAGCCTAAAAGGAGAGAGGAATGGAAGTGAGGTCAAAAATTAAGTTGCACATCGCGCGCGTGAAGTCTATTCAATATCAAATGATGACATACAGCCTCAAATCAGGTCATGGTGTATCAATACCTTAGCCAAAATAAGAGGATTAAGAGAGGGTCCGATATGAATAAGAAGGGGGAAGGGGGAAAGGAACCCCTAACTTAAAAGTTAGGGTGCTGTTGATACTTGCCCTTAGCTCTTGTATGACGGCAGTTTCCATATGTTTCGTTATTTCTGCGTAATTCTTAGCAGTGCATAGCCTTAACTTAACAGTATTGCCTTATACAGAAGTAATCTGTTTAGCCTGTATCATGCCTGGTGTTGGACTTTTAACATCCCAAACCATACCTGTTACTTCAAGAGACCGGATAACCCAGTAACCTAGATCAAATTGCCACCATTTCATACCAAACTTTGCCGAGTTTGGGAAAGCATGATGGTTGTTATGCCACCCTTCTCCAAGAGTTACAATGGCAAGCCAAATAATATTTCCGCTTTGATCAGCGTTTTGAAAACGGTAGCGACCAAAGACGTGGGTAATGGAATTGATGCACCAAGTCGTGTGGTGAGATAAGAAGATTCGGACAATTCCTCCCCACATAAACCCTTGGAATGCTCCAATACTACTTCCTGTAAGAATCCCTTCTATAGCCGTAGGAATAGCAAGACCTAGTATTATCCAAATTAGGTAAAGCTGATTAATTTTGACAATGGTAGGGTTGTGAACCAAGTCTTTGGCAAAAATTAATGGATTCACAATCAAGCTCTCAAACAGCCAGCCAATATGGGCATAGTATAGTCCGCGTAATTGATTATAAATTCCGTTTCCATGAAGACGAGGTGAATGAGGATCGTTGGGCTGATCGCTGTACTGATGATGGCATCTATGAGTAGCTACCCAAAAAATTACAGGTCCTTGAGCAGCCATAGAGCCAAGAATGGCTAGAGTGATCTCTATGACTTTGTTTGACTTGAAAGCTCTGTGTGCAAAGTATCGATGAAAGCCTACAGTAATTCCAAGCCCCGTTAAAATGTACATACTAACCAACAACGATAATTCGATCAAACCAATCCCTAATAGCGGCAATAATCCAATGGCGAGAACTGAGCCAAGAAAAGGGATTAATACAGTAGTCCTAGCTATATACCTTTGTTGATTCTGTAACTCTTTATTCGCCAAGGTTATTCGGCTCCTAGGAGTTAAAGCTGTAGAAAACTCAAGTTCTTTTGTGGTATTTGGTTGCATATGTATCTGGTAAGCTACTTACTTCTAAACAAACGTAGTTGTCATTAATCACAAGGGGATTAGGATCTGGCTTCATTACTCGAGTTAAGGAAGTAGCCTTGAAGTGGACTATGTTGATAAGTATTTCATGTGAAGGCAGAAAAGAAAAAACCCGAACTACAAGCTAGTAGTTTGCCAACCCAAAATTGCGCTTGTGGAGGTCGGCAGAGGAGCAGGGGAGCAGAGGAGAGATTTGTACAAGTTCTTTCACCTCTGCCCCTTTGCCCCTCTGCCCCTCTGCTTGCCACCACGCAAAGTTTGTGTGGCGAAGCACTAGTGGTCTGTTAATTTTCTATTTGTGGATAAAGATGCTTGAGACGGATACGGGCATCCGCTGTTGTGAACTGCCAATCTACGGATTTTTGCGAATGATTACGATGCCCGTATCCGGTTGAATGTACCAAGCCGATTGGTGAAGCGAGGTAACTTTGGCTGTAGTATGACCGCTAACCCCAGTAGATATTTGTTGCGATTCAATTACCGCAACGGTTTTACCTGCACGTTTAAGTAGTCTTGCAGCAGTGATTACCGCAATACCTGCGCCGACAATTGCAACATCTACAGATAGATTATTGCTAAGTGGTGGAAAATTAGCTGTGGGTGTCGAGTCAATCCAGTAAGAAATGTGCTTTTCTGATAAATTAGGCATATTTTTCCCTTGATAGTGTTCGAGAGATGCAATACATTGATAACAGAATTAGTCTTCAAAACAAGATTTAAAGAGTTAGTTTTACTTGCTACTTAACTTTTAAGGAATGAACCACAATTTTCCTCAATTACGATTTATACACATATTTTTCATGTTTATCTTTAAAATAGACGTTTTAAATAGAAAACAAAAGTATCTTACGGATAAATTTTATTGATAAATTAGAAAATATATATTAACCTTAAGGCATAGAGCAGCATTGTTATAATTTTTAGAGTGAACATATTGAATTTCATGAATACTCAATAAAGGTGATATTTTATTTGTGGGAATAATATTCAAGTAGAAAATTGATTTTAATTTTATATATATCGACGAACTAATCTAGGAGAGCCATAATTAACCTGAGTTGGGGATAATAAATCCTCAAAACCCTTGATTTATCATTGTTCGGTTTAAAGCTCTGTTTTAATCTATTCTCGATAAGACATATTGTTGAGACTAGCCTCATTTGTGAAGCTTATTGACAAAATGATTCCACTTTAATCACTTCTTTTATCACTTAGAGTTTTGCTCAATCCTTACAGAATAAGTAAGCTTTTAAGCTTCTAGCTTAACCAGAATTCAAGACTATACAACTTATACGTAATTTCAACGTTTATTCAAACATTTGATATAGCAATCCTAAATTATTCGTGAAAAATTAAATCCCCGACAACTTTTAAGAAGTTGGGGATTTGGACACCGCAAATTTTTTACTTTTTCATAATTAAAATTAGTTGCTCTGTACCTCAATTACGAATTACGTAAAGCCTGCGGCATAGCTCCGCTTAGAGCGTAGCGGTAGCGAGTTCGTGTTCGCTTTTAGCGTCTCGTAGAGAGCGTCATTACGAATTACGAATTATCTGTGATTCGTCCAATCAAATTTGCAACCATAAATACCAATTCAGTAAGCTCAATCGGTTTAGCTAAATGCATTTGGAAACCAGCATCAATTGCCCTTTGCCGCTCTTGCTCAGTGACATAGGCAGTGATTGCCGCTGCTGGAATTTGTCCCCCGGCTTCCGGCTCAAGTGCTCTGACTTGACGAATCAGGGAAATACCATCCTCATCTGGCATCCCAATATCTGCTAGAAGCAGATCATATTTGCCAGGAGATTCAGTTAAAGCAGCGATCGCTTCCCTTGCCGATGTCACGATTACTACTTCAGCTCCGAAGTCTTCTAACATCCACCTGATTAAGTCGCGGCTATCCACTTGATCATCTACAGCCAAGATG
>NZ_JACJTR010000052.1 GCF_014698795.1 Nostoc sp. FACHB-892 | reverse complement strand
CATGATCCGGCAACGGTACCGCTAATACTGGCAGACAAGCTACTTGTAGAGATAAAACAGTCGTCAAAAGCCTGATGTCAGCCAAATTTTTCATAAAATCAACTCCAAGATGCGATTGCAATACACCGATAACCAAACAAGACTAAAATTCTTTTTGTTGAGTTTCTAATTTTGACAACTTCCAAGTTTTGGCTGACTTGCTGATGATTATCTTGCGTTGCTTACCCACTGAAGTTTACTCAGACTTTGCCCCAATTCAAGCCGTAACTAACCCGAGAGTGACCTGATAAAATTTATCGGCTTACATCTCTACTGAGCTATCAGTAATAAAAGATGCTCTGCTTCATGATTTTGTACTTAATCATTGAGTGAGCGTCCCGTTCACTATGCCTTGTCACGCTGTCCACAAACCCTGTACAGCATAAGTGCATAAAGGAAATCAGAAACAGTAAACCTTTTAGCAATCGTTAAATCTTGCCTAGTTTATATCCTTTTAGGCAAAGTCAAATAATTTTTAAACGGAAGAATTAGGGTTATAGCTTTGGTTACAAGTTTAGGTTGTGAGGCAGTCGTCAAGGGCGACCGCTTATATGTTGGTGGTAAAACCAACCGCGCTCAAGTCGCTTTTGAACAAGAGGTTTTAGATATTTTAGACGGCTTAAGTTCACAGCCCAAACAAGTCAGTAATCAACAATCATAAACGCAATGGGGAAGGAGTTAATTATAATTACTTCTCCCCATTTTTCATAAATTTAGAATTATCTTTCTTGGCTTTGAGTAGGGCGTTCACGTTTCCATTTAACACTCACCGCTCCAATTCCCACTAAAGCCAAACCCAACAGTGATGTAGGTTCAGGTACTTGTTGACTAATGTTTAATACTTGAACGCGACTATTGTAGAAATCACTGACATAAAGCTTGCCATTGTCATAGTGTGCGCCAACTGCCCAATTAAACTGTCCAGGTTCTGGCTGAGGCTGTCCTGGTTGAAGAGGTTCTGGGTTAGCGTTGGGAACTGCTGTACCAAAAGAAGTTAGGTAATTACCGTTTTTATCAAAAACCTGCACACGGTTATTGAGAGCGTCACCCACATAAATATTCTCTTGATCGTCCACTTCAATGGCAACAGGTGAATTAAACTGCCCTGGTTCGCTGCCTAATTCACCAAACACCAAGATAGGCTCGCCTTGTGAGTTGAGGACTTGAATACGGTTATTTAAAAAATCGGTAACATAGATGTTACCTGATTTCTCCGATATCGATAAACCTGATGGCCCTAAAAACTGACCTGATGCAGTGCCAGAGCTACCAATTGTTCTGATCACATTACCGTCTCGATCAAATACCTGAATCGTATCTGCTGTATAGTCGTTAACATATAAATTACCCGACGCATCGAAGGCTATACCACCAGGGCCAAAGAAGGGTCTATCAGTTTGTGGCCCGAATTTACCAAAGGATTTAAGATATTTCCCATTAGCATCGAAGACATCCATTTCGCTGTTATAAACATCGCCAACATAAAGGTTTCCAGTTAGCTTATCAAATGCTAGGTCTGCTGTTTGGTTAAACTGTCCATCTCCACTGCCAAAACTGCCAATAGTTTTTACAAAATTACCGTTTTGATCAAAAACTGAGACACGATTATTAGCAGAATCGCTAATAAAAACATTGCCTGTTTGTTGTTGTACATCTATACCTTGAGGTAAAAAAAGATTTCCGTTTTCAAATCCAGGGCTACCAATACTACGCTCATAGGTTAATGTTACAGATTTGGCTTGAGTTGCTGTTGTCAAAACCATGAATGCTGCACTGACTATGGTAATTGACAAGCTTTTTAGCAATTCCATAATGTATAACTCCTGTTTGTGTGATTAGCAATACCAATGTACGAGCGTGCTAACAAACCCATAGCAAAACTCCTCCCGCCTTCTATCGCTGCGGAATTTCACTGAATTTGATTATTTTCAGTAATGATGAATAATGTGCTGACTACCCTCGCCTATAGGACATTTGTCAAAAAGGTAAGGGAGGCATATCAGAATAAAAATTGTCTGTTTAACCGTAGGTTTTAGTTTCTTAACGACAGATACAAGGTGAATCTGTAAGGTAGAAACTATATAAACCCTATATAGTTACTATAAGTAACTGATAAAAAATGTAAAGTAGGTACTTTAAAGTAACTGCGACACATTAAAGAAACTAACTCATGGTGCTATTGCAAGTTTCACTAGTAGTCTGCCAACCCAAAAATGCGCTCGTGAGGACTGGGGAAAGGGAAAAGGGGAAAGGTTAAGGGATTTAAACTCTTTCCCCCTGCCCCTTATCCCCACTTCGTGGGGGCCCCACCTTCCCCCAAACCCAGTACCCCGCTTTCGTCACGAAAGCGAACTACTAGGGTATGTTTAGCAACTCCACTACTTGAAGGCACTAGTTCTCCCTCTAACTGTAAATTTTGAATTGTTATGACTCAGTTAAAAGAATCTGTAAGTTGCCCAATGGGTACGTTGTTAAACTTGCTTGGTGGAACTTGGACGTTCTACATTCTTTGGATTTTGCGTAATAATGGCCCTACTCGCTTCGGTGCTTTAAAACGTCAGATAGAGGGTATTTCGTCAAAAGTTCTCACTGAAAAATTGCGAATGCTTGAGGAGGCTGAAATCATTTATCGGACTTATGAGCCAACAATACCGCCTCAAGTTACTTATGGTTTAACGGAAAAATCACAAGACCTCATCGTTGTTCTAGATCAGTTAGCCCAAATCGCCCACAAATGGTATGCAAAAACTGACTGAACCATTTTCCTCACTGTTTCCCTGTCCGATACATTGATAAGCTGTTTGCCCACCCAAGCTTATTTAGACTTTACCCTAGTACAAGCGGACTGTAACCCGACACTGAGCTAATAAAATTTATCGGATTTCATTTCTACTGACCTATCAGTAGTAAAAGATGCTCCAAATGATGATTTTGTACTTAACCATTGAGTGAGCGTCCCGTTCAGTATGCCTTATTATGCTTTTTGAAACCCTATAGGTATTGATCTGAGATACCAATGGAACGTTAGGCTTTCCAATCACCTATTCCATTCCAAGCATAATTAAGATTACCCTGGTCGTAGATAGGAACAAGATCGCAAGCTAGACGCATCAAATCAAATCCCCCTAATTTGTTTAATTTTTCACCTATTTCCCGTACTTGATCGAAATTTTGACCACAATAAGGCGATCTGTCATCACCTCTTGTTCTGTCGTTAATAGAGAATTTGAGCAATTCAATAATTATTTTTTGTTCTAGGCATATTCGGGGATAATTTTCCGCAGCAATTAATTGTCTCGCTAAATGCCGAGATACTTGATAGCTATCGTCAATTTCTTTTAAATCCTTCGGATTTACCCCAATTGGGGTCTGAATTCTTACGCCTTTTTGCTTCTCCCATATTGATTCCTATTATGTGGCTAACTTGACCTGATCAAAGACTAAAACTAGGATGCCATTGTTTCTATGTTGTTGCTGCCTCTGCTGCAAGTAGTTGTTTTTTGCTCTTACCCCTCGTACTCTTGACTGGTGTTTCTTCAGCTTCGCTGCTTTCAACAACTGCTGACTGATTTTCAACAGCCCCCTGAACTGATGCACTACTACTGCCGTTATCAGATGCCTGATGACGGCGACGACTACTTTTCTTCAACTCACCGATTAAATATTTGATTCTGCTACCAGTCAAATTAATCCCCAAACCCTTCAGCATCTCCGATACTTCATCGTAAGTGTAGCCGTACTTATTAGAGGTCAGCTTCTCAATGTACCGTCTCATTTTCCTGATGGCCTCTCTGTCCGATACATCCTCTCGCTCTTTTGGCTTCTGTTCCTTGAGAAGATTAATGGCTTTATCAATCTTCTCTTTCGTAATCACTTCTGAATTCTGATGCTCACTCATGGTTACTCATGAATACCGATTAACTGATAATTATCGGTTATTTGAAATAATTTGTACTAATTGATTTTCAAAATCCTACAAAAATCGGCTATTGTGGCTACGCCGAATTACCTTTTCGTATTCCGGCTACGCCTTAGATTTTTTAGTGTGGCAGCTTCGCTGGTTTTCTTATTCAAGCTAATGCTAAAAAATCTGACTGTTACAGCTACGCTGAATCAGAGAATCTTACTTAAAACAGCTACGCTGAATTATTTTTTAGTATTGCGGCTACGCCGGACTATTATATTGTGTGGCAGCTTCGCTGAATCAGAGAATTTTCATATAGCAGCTACGCCGTTTTTATCCCCTCTATGGTGGCTACGCCGAACCAGAATTTATCTCCTGCTTGATTTGATTCAAATTCCGGCTACGCCGTTGCTATCCTCCCCTGTAAGTTGTAGGATGGTCAGCAGCACGGCTACGCCGAAAGTACTCTCGCCTTCAGCCCCCTCCTGTGTCCTCCGTACACACGTAGCACACGACACCTCGCTTACCCCGAAAATCGGCTTGAAGCCAGCCATGCCTCAAAGCTTACGCTTTGTCTCGCTGCGCTCGAACGGCAGACTGGTTCAAGTGGGGAAGCCCCCCTTGAAAAACCCCCCTCGCAACGTCCCGATATTTTCTCAATTTATGGCTAACCGCAAGCAGTCAAAAGCTCTAGTCCGAAAGCATATTTTTCCAGTCAGGTTAAGTGACATCGAACTGGATCTGCTGCGAATAAAATCACTTGACGCGGGGATGTCAGCAAGTGAACTGATGAGACGTAATGCGTTGATGCGTCCATTACCAAGACGACTGAGTAAAATTAGCTTGCAAACATATTGGGAGTTAGGACAAATCGGGAACAACCTAAACCAGCTTGTAAAGGCAACTAACACAGCCTTAAAAGTTGGGCGAACTTTACCTGCTGATCCAGAACTGTTACGAGAGCTTTTAGAACTGCTGCATCAGTGTAGGCGAGACATTGCCTCTGATGATGTTGATGACGAAGATTTGGAAGAGGAAGAGGATGATTGGGAAGCAGACTAAGGGCAGAGGTTTTCGCAAGCTGTTGGATTATTTAGAATCCCGTGAAGATGCTAAACTAATCGGCGGCAACATGAGCGGGAGAAATGCCCGTGAATTGGCGCGGGAATTTAAGCTGTCGAGACAACTTAATTCTGATGCAGACCGAGTTGTTTACCATGCCTCGCTGTCAGCAGCTAAGGGTGATAAATTAGATGATGATAAGTGGAGCGAAATCGGCGACCGCTACATGAATGAAATGGGCTTTGATGCCAATCAGTTTGTCATCTTTCGCCACCATAACACCGACGACGACCACATCCACATTGCAGCCAGCCGGATCAGGATGGATACAGGGCTAGTAGTGCATGATTCTTGGGATTATGTACGTTCTGAGAAAGCCCTGCGACAAATTGAAATTGACTATAATTTGGTGCAAGTTAAGGGTAGTAGAGAGAAACTGAATCGCACACCCAGCACCGGACAAATTAGGCGCATTAGGCGAGAAAAAGAAGAATTTTCACAGGGACAACGTGACTCTCCTCCACAACGCACCATCAAAGAGTCAGTTCAGCAGACGATTGATAGAGCCGGAGTTGATAATCCCCAAATGCCAACGCTGATTATGCGGTTGCAGCAAGCTGGCATTAGTGTAAGAACAGGATTTACTAGGAATGGTAAGTCTAAAGGCATTTCTTATGAGAAAGATGGGCAGGCTTTTAGTGGTACACAACTAGGTGCAGCTTACACTTTCCCCGGTTTGCAAAAACATCTTGGCGTTGACTACCAAACAGAACGTGATGATGAACCTATTAATGAATTGCTGCTCAAACCTGTTAAACCACTCCCAGTTGAGCAGTTAGAAAAGTTTCTTCTTCTTATTGAACGCAAACAGCAACAGCCCCAGTTCACTCCACCACCAGAGGATACAGTTGTTTGGCAAGTGTTACACAAGTACTTAAGCGAGAAACGCTATATACCAGATTATATTTCGCAAGGATTACATAATAATCAGTTGCTTTACATGGATGAGCAACGAAATATTTTGTTTATCAAGCGTGATTTAGATGGTGAAAAAACTGGCGCATTAGTTTGGTCAAAGCCTAGAGAAAATCATCGCACTGTGGAGTACAACCAAAACAACTCTACACCAAATGGTTGGTTTTATCTGAGATTGGGAGGGCAACCAACGGACAAGGTAGAAAATGTCTTTTTGTGTTCTACACCAATTGATGCCATGTCAGCAGCCACCTACCTGATCTCAAGTTGTAAAGGGCTACCACCAACTAGAACCATGTTGATGGTAGCTGATGACCCGAATAACCTACCTATGGAATTTCTCAAGAGTTTCAATAGGGTGGTCGTAGCATTCAATAATGATGAACAAGGGAATAAAGCCGCTAGTGCAGTATTAGAATTGTTGCCACAGGGGAAAAGGCTCAAAACCCATAATCCTGATTGGAGTCAGGAACTAGAAGCTCATCTCAGGGAGGAGCAAGAAAAGCTCTTACAGCAGGATCGTGGTTTTAGCTTGTGAGCCACGCGGAGCGTACACCGAACTCGTTGCTGCCGAGGCGAGGCTTTAGTTTTTACTAGCTGGGCAGTTAAGAGAGCAGTTGTTTGAAGCACAATTGCAACATAAATGTATTATGCATTCTCAATAATTTTGAAGTTATTGAGAATAAAACAGGCGATTAAATTTTGCTGTAAGTCATTGTCAGTCAGCATTACGCCCGAAATTTTCTCAAAATGTCTTATGCTCAACTGGTAGCAGTAGGGCTACTCTATAGCTACCAGTTGGGGAATGATCAAATTTTCAACAACTCGCTTTTTTACTACTCAACTGGTAGCTGTGTGTCACCAGTTGAGCTACCCAACAGCTACCAGTTGAGCAAGGTATTTAGAACTACTATTTGAATACTGCTAAAGTACATAAAGTCTATGTAATAAGTGGTGTTTACAGCACAGCTAGGGTGTAGCTCACAAGTGGAGTGCAGCTTTTTGGTTACAAATGTAGTATGGAGTAATATGAAAAAGTAGAGTTTTGCTCAAAATGTGTTTCTAAGCAATAATTTGGCTTTAGATGACGCGCAAATACTCATTTTTGATCAAAAAGGTGTGAGCGTCCGTTTGAAGCAAAACAGAAATTCTCCGCCTAAATACTCCCTATTGCTACCCGCAATACTCATTTTTGTATCAAGTATTCTTATTGTGTCTAGGCAGACAACAGTGTACTGAAGATAATTTCCAGGTCAGGTTTAATCACAAGAATTGAATGCGATTTTTTGAGTGTTTGCAGTTCGCTACAGATAGAGATGCACACAAGGGGCAACCACCAGTGAGAACAATGTACATGGCAGTGGATGACCCGGATAACTTGCCCTTTGAGTTACTCAAAAATATCAGCAGGATTGGGCTGGCATTTAATAATGATGATCGGGGAAATGAAACATCTCTTGTCGTTCAGTCAATGCTGCCCCAGGCTAAAAGAATTTCACCAAGTGGACTGACTTGGAATGAGATTTTAATTGAAGCGAAGCAGCGAGAAATGGAACAGCAGAAACAACGCTCTAGGGGTTTTAGTCGATAAGTCGTGTTGAGCCGACGAACTCGTTGCCGCTATCGCTCGACTCATGCGGTCTTCGGGACGGGCAGAGTGATCAATTGTTGGGCCGACCAGTCCCGCAAGCCCGCCCCGAAGACTCCGCGTTGCCGCATGATTCGCAACGAGTTCTTGAATCTTGAACCTATCCCAGTAATAAGATTTGAGCTTAATTGTAAAATGAATAGACTGCTGGCTTACCATCATATTCAGAAAGAATCGCAAGCCCTTTTGTTTTGAAGGTGCAAGTTTGTTGTGAAATTAAGTCAGTTTTAGTTACCTTATTAATCCTCCAAAAGCTGAATAAATTCTCGAATAAATTTATAAATACAGATAACCAATCTTCCGAAATTTGCTGGCTAACTAACCCAGTTCCTATTTCGCCAAATCGAATTTTTTTTCCTTCAATATGAGCTTGATTAAGATACTCTAAAGCTTTAATGTGTTTTGCTTGAGTTACAAGCCTTTCGCTCCAAGTTTGATTTTCTAGCCTATATTCAGCAAGAATGGTAAGTACTGAACATTCTGGATGCCAAGAATGTTCAATATCTCCTTGTTTCAAGTGAATGATGGCACTAGTTTGAGAATGTTTTTCTAAACGCTCCACTAAAACTGTCCAGCTTGATCCACCTGCATAGCTTGGAGAACAATATATCCCAATTAAAAGTATCGCAATTCCAAATCCTTTAAAGATTTTGTGCCGCATGATTTTTGGAAGCTAATACTTAAACTAATTATCATTATTTAGTATAATCTATTACTTGTTTTGTTGACAAATTAGTTAACACGTAAAATGCCTAAGTGTTGCGTAAAGACAAACCCATCTTTCAAACCCTTAGCCACCCCATAACTCCAGTTGATTAATGCTCTCTGTTCTGCAATTTGTGCTATTAAAAATCAACTAATTACTTATGAAATCAGCTGCAAGTAAGAAAAGGCATTAAGAAAAATTTCATTACTTCGTAAAAAAGCTGTATGTATAAGGCTTTCACCCGCCTATTCGTCGCAACTTCCTTGCTCGGTCGTGCCTGCGATCGCTTCTCCTTCAATGTCGGGATTTAGGGGTTAACCGACATTGCGGTAAAAGCGGCTAATTTAAAGCAATATACGTTGGTTAATGCGGGGGTTGAGTGGTGGATGAATTTGAAGAATTTATCAGGGGACGTGCTTTGGCTGAGGGAATTATTAAACGTTATGAAACTGGGGAGCGAAACTTTACTGCCATCGAATTAAAGCATACTGTTATTTGCGACACCTGTTTTATGGACGTTGATTTCAGCAGAGTCAATTTGCAGGAGTGTTTGCTCAAAGTCGACTATCTGGTTAATGCCAGCTTTACTTATGCCAATTTGGAATGGACTAGTTTCAGTGCTTCTCTGATTAATTGTAACTTGAGTAACGCCAATCTCCGAGGATCTAGTTTGAAAAGTACTAGATTGATTGGTGTTGATTTGACCAGTGCTGACCTCAGTGGTGCTGATTTGAGGGAAACTCAATTGATTGGTTGTAACTTGAGGAATGCCAACTTGACTGGTATTAGAACCACGGAAGGGACTATTTTCTGCGACACTATTATGCCAGATGGAAGAATTGAAACCAACTCCCCCAAAGTTGTTAATGCCCAGGAACTGCTCAAGCGTTATGCTGATGGGGAAAGAGATTTCCGAGATATTATCTTGCATCGAGTTGACTTGAGTGGGGCCAATCTGCGAGCGGTTAATTTGTGCGGTGCTTATTTTAGCCACGTCAACTTGCAAGGAGCCATCTTGGAGGGCGAGGATGTATCGGCTGAATTCGTCTGTTGCGATATGAGGGATATTCAGTTGATTAGTACTATTCCCGATAACGGGCATCATCCCCGCTTCTGCTGTAGTGACTTGCGACGAGCTCAGTTGGGATGGTTTGACTGGTGTGGTTCTAAATTCATCGGTAATAACTTTCAAGGAGCCAAGGGAATTGGAGATTACGGTATTGATGGTCCCGCCTTTATTCACAATACTATTTGGGATGGCGGCTCGTTTGTTGCTGGTCCCACCTGGGGATTGCGACCATTGAATTTCAGAGATATTGACCCCAGTAGCTTCTAAGAAATTTGTAGAGTTTCTCTGTGCCATTAGAGGAGCAGAAGGATTAGGAAGCTAAAATTCGGATCTCCTTTAATAAGTAAGAAGCTACTAAGAAAAGGTTTTCGATTCAATATCCTAAGCCATCTCTTAAAGCCTTTACCTATTCACTCATCCCCTAGTAATGCTTCGAGCTTGTTTAAAAGGTTTACTAACTGCTTTTGCTTTCTAGGTTCTTTCCAAAGCTGACGCTTTTTAATGCGCTGGGTGATATTTTGGAGGCGGTCTGGTATTTGGTTAGTTGCTTTAGATGAAGATGTTTGTTCATCATCCGTCCAAGCGGTGATTTTTTCTTTGATTTGGCTTAAAGACCAATCGTTAGCGATCGCTTCGGACAAAAGTTTTTTTCGGATTTCATTATTTCTTACCCGCGCCAAGACTTGTGCTTTGGTGTATTCCAGTTTCCCTTCTCGCAGTGCTATTAAAATTTCTTCGGGCAGATTGAGCAAAGGTAAGCGTGTGGTAATGAACGATAGCCAATTCATGAGTCCCAGACTCTCAAACACCTGTTGTACCGTTTTCACTTGTTCTTCATCTAGGTTAGGAGAAACGTTTTTCCTAGATTCAGTTTCATCGGCTAAATGGTCAGAAATGTTGTCCTCAGATTGCGGATTATCTGGGTTAGGAGAAACGTTTTTCCTAGATTCATTTTTCTCGGCTAAATGCTCAGAAATGTTGTCCTCAGTTTGTGGATTATCTGAGTTAGGAAAAACGTTTTTCCTAGATTCATTTAATGAGGATTTTGACAGCTGTTCCCCCTTACTGTGAGCGTTTTTCATTCGATACAGCAAGGATTTCACGGCTTCCACATCGCAATGCAGCCGGATTGCTAACAGGTGCAAGATCCCTTCAGTTTCTTCAACGGGGTTAAGGTCTTCTCGTTGCAGGTTTTCAATCAAAGCCAACTGAAACGCTTGGTCATCAGATAGCTCACGCACAACCACAGGCACAACTTCAAGTTCTGCTTCTAGTCCTGCCCGATAGCGTCGTTCTCCTGCTACTAATTCGTATTTTCCCCCGGCAAGTGGACGCACCAACAAAGGTTGGAGGATGCCATGCTGCTTGACTGACGAGACTAATTCTTTTAATGCTTGTGGGTCAAAATATCGTCGGGGCTGGTGTTGGGGCAGAACTATATCTGAAAGTTTGATAGTAGTTTCAGTAGCGGCTGGCAACTCGCCATCTGGTGAGGATAACCAAGGTGCAGGTGGTGGAGTTGTAATTTGACCCCCAAAGGGTTTGTCTGTTTGTTTGCGTCGGATCATAAAGCCTCCAAAGCCTTGGCGATTTCTTCAAGGATACTGACTACTGAATGTTTAGGATCAAATACTGCTAGAGGCGCACGTTCTTCTGACGCATCAACAAAAGCGGTAGCTCTGGGGATGGGTGGGAAAATACGACCCCAAGCGGAAAGTTGTTCAGTGATTGCTGCCAATGCGCGTTTATCGGCTGAGTTCTGTTGAGCATACCGCGTGGGAATAAACCCGGCTATTTGGATTTTACGGTTGGCTTTATTTTTTACGTGGGTGATAGTTTGTAAAAGCTCGTCTGTTCCCTCGAAGGCTTTTATATGGGTTTCAACGGGAACGAGTACGTGTGTGGCCGCGACTAAGGCGATATAGGAAAGCAATCCTAAGCTGGGGGGACAATCTATAAGAATGAAGTCGTATTCCTCTAAAACGAATTCAATCGCTTCCTTGAGGCGCAAGTCACGCATTGCAGCACTGACTAACTGCATTTCGGCTCCACTCAGGACTCGGCTTGCTGGAACCAAGTCCATGCCGTGAATGCCCTCATGAATCGGTAAGGGCTGCTCATCGATAATGGCATCAGCAACGGTTTTTTGTAACTGAGATGGCACTAACCCCATGAATTTGGTCAAGGACGCTTGGGGGTCTACGTCGATGAGGAGAACGCGATGTTTTCGTCGTGCTAGGTGATATCCCAGGTTTTGGGTCAGTGTCGATTTGGCGACACCACCCGCCTGATTAAACACGGCAATAATACGGCATTGCTTGTCAGAAGTTGACACTGGCTTTCGTTCCTAGAAGATACGTTAACGTTTGGTCAACCGACTCGGTTTTAGTTTCCAGTTTACGTGTATCAGATGAAAAAAGTTTATTTTTAGATAGAAATTCCAGTAGATTTTATATAACTTCACCGTATGTAGATTTAACAGTCTCACTATGCGAGAAAATAGCTGTTAGGTGTCTGCGGAGTGGTCAAAAGTAGCTGGTAGGGGTGCATCATGGAGAAAAACTATACATTCAAATTCAATTCTTCCACTGCCTTAGAAGCCCTCAAAGTAGGTAAATATGACCCGCTTAACTTCTACGAGGCGCGTTTAAACCTGTTCAACCTCTCCGTAATGGCAGACTACGATCAGCTAATTTGCCTGCCCACACTAACTGCTATTGACAAATACTGGTATCAGATTGAAACAGCCCGAAAAGTACTTAGACAACTGGGTGGACGCGCATTACTAGCGGATGAAGTCGGATTGGGCAAAACCATTGAGGCGGGACTAATCATAGCCGAGTACTTAGCAAGGGGTATGGTACAGTCCATGCTGGTGCTAACTCCCGCATCCCTAGTTTCCCAATGGCAATCAGAGTTAAGTGACAAATTTAATATTGCTACTATCACCACAGATAACCGTGACCTGCAACAACCGATAGACGAATTTTGGACGAATAATCCGCGAATTATCGCTTCATTAAACACGGCTAAGTCTGCTAAACATTATCCTCACGTCACCAGTCGCACTTGGGACTTGGTAGTTGTCGATGAAGCCCACCACCTGAAAAATCGCACTACCCTAAACTGGAAACTGGTCAACGCCCTGTCGAAGCGGTTTATCCTCATGCTCACTGCTACGCCAGTGCAGAACTCCCTTATTGAACTGTTTAATCTGCTGACCCTCCTCAAGCCAGGACTGCTACAAACAGAAGCCGCTTTTAAAAAAGAATATGTCGATTCCAGGAATGGACGAGTCCCTAAAAATCCAGAAAAGTTACGCTCTCTGATGCGGGAAGTCATGGTGCGAAATACCCGCGCCCTAGTAGATGTAAAACTGCCCAAACGCTTCGCCACCACAATTACCGTTACCCCAGCAGCAGGCGAGGAGAAACTTTACCAGGACTTGAGCGAGTACCTGCGTTCTTCAGAGGATAAACTAGACAGGCTTTCCCGTACCAATTTGCTGATGCGTGCTGGTTCATCCCCTGGTGCTTTAGCTGACTCCCTCAAACAATTGACCAAACGCCTACCTGATGAAGAACTGAAGTCTTTAGCAAGACGAGCAGCCCAGGTAAAGCAGGTCGAGAAAGCAAAAGTATTGGTAGAGATGCTCTCAAAATCTTCCCAGAAAACCTTGGTCTTCACAACCCATAAAGCAACTAGCACTTATTTGACCCAAACTCTCCAAGCAGCAAATATACCCTTTGCAGAATTTACTGGTGGGATGTCCCTTAAACAGAAAGATGAGGCCATCGCTGCATTTCGGGATAATGTTTCTGTACTCTTAGCATCGGAAACAGGCGGAGAGGGACGTAACATCCAGTTTGCGAACGCGATCGTTAATTATGACCTGCCCTGGAACCCAATGAAAATAGAACAGCGCATTGGTCGTATCCACCGCATTGGACAAACCCAGGATGTTTTTATTTTTAACTTTTGTCTCAAGGGCAGTATCGAAGAGTATATTCTGCGGATCTTGCATGACAAAATTAATATGTTTGAACTAGTGGTCGGAGAGATTGAAACAATTTTAGGGAACGTGGATGATGAATTTGACTTTAGTGAAATTGTTATGGATATCTGGCTCAAGCATCAAGTCAAGCCCGAATTAGATACAGCCTTCGAGCAATTGGCAGATAATTTGTTGAAAGCCAAAAACCAGTATCAGCAAATTCAAGAACTGGATGAACAGATTTTTGGCGAAGATTTTGAAGCTTGAGAAATTGATTTGACTAACTATGATTTCAGATCCAATTATTGCTACTTTAGAAAAAATTGTTTCTCTGCATGATGGAATAGCAGAACCTGCTGGTGAACACATTTTAAATGTGTTGTTAACAGAAAATATAGCATCGCTGCTTTCGCTCCCCGAAGAAGTTACTTTTACTACTATTGCTGATGTACCCAAAAGTGTTTTTGTCACCTATCATTCAGAAGTCTTAAATAAGCTATCTGAACTATTAGCTGTTAAAGGACTTATTAGTGCGTTGGGTGTTAAAATCGATGGACATCTGAAAAACACAGGCTTTGAGAAACTTTTATTGGAGAGACTGGCACCTCAAAATGGCTTAATTCGTTTTTTAGATGCTAAACCAGAAATTACTCGCTACATCTTGTGTAATGTGGCTTACACAGCTCAGGCTTCCGAAAAAAGGATTGGTTTAGTTTCGTTCATTATCAATGAAATAACAGGAGTAACACCAGTAGAAATTGGTGATGCTTTGTTTTGGGAGTCTGACCTAATGACTGTGGAGCATCAAGAGACACCATTGGCGATGCCAATTGAAGAGTTGTTGAGGTTAATCGAACATCAAAGTGCAATATTGATTGGAAAATCTCTAGATAATTGGCAGGCTAAATTAACAAGAGCAAGAGCTAGAGATGAAGAAAGACTCAAAGATTATTACAACACGATTAGCGACTCGATTCGCAACAAGATTGAGTCAAAACATTTGATTGGTGATGAACAAGACAAAGAATTAGCACGAATTGAAGCCACTAATAGAGAGTTAGAGAGAAAATTGTTAGATATCCAAGAGCGTTATGCAATGAGTGTAGAAGCTTGGTTACACAGTGCAATGATTATCCATCTCCCTACGGTACATATTCAGTGTGAGTTGCAACGAAAGAAAGTAAAACGGACTGTTACAGCAGTTTGGAATCCGTTCACTAAAATTATTGAGCCGCTTCGCTGTGAATTATCAGGAGACCCTGTTTACAATTTCTATTTAGATGACAAGTCAGCCATTATCTCACCGACAGTTTGGAGAAAGTAATTGGTGAGATTTCCGCTACAACTAGGGTTTGACCCCCAATACCAAAGAGCAACCTTCCCAAAATCTGGCAGGGCAGCGTCATTCTTGAAACTTTGTCGCTTTTAAGCTACGATTTATAATCTATGGCTGATATCGTTCGTCAAAAAACACTGCTAGTCTATGCAAAAGAAGACGGCAAGGAGCCGTACACCGAATGGCTGGAAAACTTGAAGGACTATGTGATCCGTTCAAGGATAATTCGACGGATAGAGCGACTCAAGCAGGGCAATTACGGGGATTGCAAGCCGGTTGGAGATGGCGTGCTTGAAATGAGGTTTTTCTTTGGCAGTGGCTACCGCGTTTACTTTGGAGAATCCGCGAACGATCTGGTGATTCTCCTGTGTGGTGGCGACAAGGACAGCCAGGACAGGGACATAGAAAAAGCTAAAGGATATTGGCAGACTTACCAGGAGGAACAGTATGAGCAAGAAACTGAGAAACCATGACGAGGTTGTGTTCGAGCAGCTGCTGAACCCGGAAATGGCAAAGACGTACCTGGACGTTGCCCTTGAAGAGTACGAGCAGGATGGCGATATGGCGTTTTTTCTGGAAGCGTTGCGGAACGTGGTGGAAGCACGGGAGGGGATGACGCGTCTTGCGGAAAAAACGGGTTTGAACCGCCAGAATCTTTACCGGGTCTTGTCGCCAGAAGGCAACCCTGAACTGCGAACTATCAGCCTTATCCTGCACAATCTCGGCTATCGCTTGAGTGTGCAACCAATTCAGGCATTGTTGGGACACGATGACCCCTAGATGCGATGACAACCAATTTACCGATGAAATTGTCACACTTGCCCAACAGTTTACCATTAGATGGTGCTATCCGCATCGAACTGGTAGAAGGAGTGCCGATATTTCGAGCTTCCAGCTTAGTACAGGGGCGAATTGAAGCATTATTAATTAAGCAAAAAGAATCTACACTTCCTTTAGAGGAAGAAAAAGAATTAGATGAATATGAAGAATTAGACGATTATTTGAGCTTAGTGAATCGGATGATTAGAACTTCATCGCTAATTCAAAACGAAAGTTAATTATAGAGTATTAGAGATTATCTCTTCATCTCTAGTAACAGCTTCTGTTGCTATGATAGGAGTTCTTCTTTTAAATTTGTCAAGATCTTTCTCTCCAGACAGCAAAAATTGTAGTAAAGACTTGCCTTGAAACTTACAGGTTTGAGAAATTCCTAGCATTAGTAGATAATGTGGAGTTATAGTTGCAGAAAAATCCCTTGAAACCCTTCTTTGTGCAGCAAGATGTATAATTCCTCTTTCTGCTGTATTATTATTCCAGGGAATATAATCCTCTTCAATGAATAAGAATAAACTTGTCTCATATCGCTGGAATAGTTTCTGATACTTAGTAGTTACTTCCGAGTAATAAGTTTTATTAAAAATATTTTTTTTATAAAAAATCTCAACTTTATTTTTAAACTTTTGCAAGTGCCTTTTCTTTAAATCATACTTTCTAATCGCTTCAATAATAGGTACAATCAAATTTTTAACTTCAAGTACAAACAATTCAAATTCAGTATTAAAGGGATTATTCCAAAGATCATTATTTAGATTGCGAATTAGATGAATCCAGCACTTTTGTTGTTTGCAATTTACAGTATCATAACCAGCATAAAAATCTGTAATTATAGTACCGCTATAGTTTTCTAGTAACTCATGAACAACCGATGCTTCCCTAGTTTTAGTTAATTTAAATATAACATACTCACCGTTAGTAAATATCCATACATATTGATTAACATTATCGATACTAATAGATGTTTCATCAATATGTATAAATGAGCTTTTCAATATATTATGAGTAAGTTTAGCTTCGGTCTCGGCGTAGTATTCCGAGAAGTACTTCATGAATAATATGACAGATGATGTACTGACTTTTTCATTAAATAAATCTTCAACATGCTGCACGATTAACTTATGAGGAAGACGTAATACAAGCCTTTGATATACAATCCAAGAACGTAATCCATGACCATATATCTGATTAGTTGGAAATTTATTTATATGGTCATCAACAAACCCGCCTCTGCTGGCTCCTAAAGGGTTATATTTATAATTACAACTCCGGCAATAACTTAAATTACCTTCATAATTTATAACAATCTTTCTGCATCCTTTCTTTGAAAAGACCAGATCAATAATAGTCTTATTAAGTTTTGTTTTTAAAATTACCAATTTATTAACTTTACATTTAGGACAATTTTCCTCATGCTCTACATTAATTGTTTTTCCAGATTTAGGAATAATTCGTTTATAGGCTTGATGAATTTTTTCTTTAGCAATGTTCTTTTCCTTATCATTGCTTTTAAATTTTGTTTTAAAACTTACTATAGTTTTATTATCTATTCGATCTAGTCTCAATATATTTTCAAACTCTTTATGTATTTGTTGACCCACTTCTGTTGAATTTTTCTTAGGGTTATTAGCGAAGTCAATATCTGACAAATCGCTAGCTGAAGCCTGAATCAGAGATAATTTATCAAGTACTGCTTTCAGGGCATTACAGTCTTCTTTATTGTAATTTATTAACATACTCTGATAGCCAGCACTTTGAGTTTGTTCCCATTGATAGCGCCATGCTAAACTATTTAATCCAGAGGCGTTAAGTGCAGTCCATGAAAAACCTATATAATTACCAATATCCTTCAAACTATTTGATAAAATCGGAAAATATACCTTTCCATAAATATATGAATTAATATTAATTAGACGAGATATGAGATTCTCAGCATCGGTTGAATATCTCTTCGCAAGTTCAGTAATTGCCTTTGGCTCATAACTTCCATAATGATAGACTGGAGCATCAGGATATTCATTAAGCTTAACAATCAATTGGCTCCAAATTTGTTTCTCATCATTTATAGTTTCAGCCCAAAAGTAATAATAGTAATTAGTTTGTTCATTACATACCATTAAACCTATTAAATAGTAAAAGCGTTGTTCTGGAATGCCCTCAATATCTATAAAAAATAGTTCCAATGATTTTCTAGTTAATGATGGCAGTTCTTGGATGTAGATTTTATTTTCTCTAATTGCCAATGCTTGTAAATCCAGTTTGTGCTGAAGTGAGGCTTTACTGTTTTTCTTTCTATTTATACTAGGCTTAAATAAATAAGAAAGCTGATGAACCGTAAATATGCCTTTTTTGTTATATTTTTGGATTGCTTGAACTGTCATCCGATCCAACAAACTGAGACTATTTTCCTTCTCAGCTTGTTCTCGACATAAATGCCGAAACTGGCAAGATGGGCAATGTTTATTCAAAATTAAAGATGGCGGCTCAATTGGTGGATTGTTGAGCCAAGCCTGTAAAGTCTTCAGAAATGGTGTGATACTTTTATAAGCACCTTCAAGCTTAACACGTTGAACTTTAACATCCATTCCAACGATTGTCCCAATCGCTGGCAACTGCTTTTGAATCTGCCCTAGAACTATACCAATAAACAATAACTCCGTTTTCTGCTCTTTAGTGACACAGTAGGTTCCTGTAATAATTCTCGGCTCATAACTCACCTTGCGATGTGAAGAACCTGAATCAATCTTTTCTAAAATGTCACAGTAAGCTTCCAAATTATCCGACTTGAGCGTTGCTTCAATCAGATAGTCACTCTTCTTGAAATGTTTCTCGTGATAATTATTAACATCAGTATGCTCTTGTCTGAAACTTTCCAGATATTTAGCTCGATTTTGATTGCAACGCTCTTTCAGGATGAGAGGATGGTCATGAGGCTTTCCCTGTTCCTCAGAAAACAACAGCAGAAAAGCTTTACGAGGACACTGAGAATAAGCAATGAAGACTTCATTGGTGATAGCTTTACCACTCATGACACCCTCTTTAAGTTAGCTATAACTTTATTCAATCGTAGTGTGCGTTTTAGCACAACTAACTCAATAGTTAGATAAATTTAAAATTCAAAACGGTTCAGACCATCGCTTAACTAAAACCTCCCCAGAACTCCTATCAGGGCTAACGTGCAGATATTTACTCGTGGTATCCAAACTTGTATGCCCAAGAGTCGCTATATCTATGCCATCTTCGAGTTACCAACTCATCCATTCTTTCTGTTACTGTACAGTTATGCTGCGCTGCAACTGGGATTTCGATATCTGTATAAAACGTGTGGCATGTTAGCGTGCGTGATATTTCCCTCAAATGAAAACCCAATCTTTTGCATGACTTTTTCAGATTTTTTGTTATTAGCCAACGTATAACACACCACACTTGGGTAACAAAATACGTCAAACGCAATAGACACTACCTTTTTCCCGATTTCTACTGCCAAACCTTTACCCCAAAATTCAGGCATCAGCGCATAACCAAGCTCGACTTCTTCGTTAGCATTTACAATCACTCTTCTGATACCGCCGCGTCCTACAAACGCCTCTGTTGCTTTGTCAAAAAACATCCACTGACCATGCCCATAACGTTCCCATTGCTCACAGTTCCATCGCATTTTTTCCTGTGCTTTTTCTCGACTCCAAGTACCTCCCAATGTAGCCATAACTTCTGGATTAGAACCCATATCGAGCCAGATATGACAATGCAACTTGCGTACCCTTTCGCCTCTCAGCCTATGTGTTTCAATTAGTTCAACCTGCATAGTTCCCACAAATGGCGATTATCTCGCTATTTACTCTTGGTAAGGCTACTTTTACCCTCAATAATTCAAAAATCCAAAGCTGAGATAGCGTTTTGCTTCTGCTTCTCAGTCACCCCCAAATAACGCTCCAAAGCGGCCAAAGTCCGATGCCCCGATATCTCCTGAATGTGGCGCAACGGTATCCCCGCATCGCTCATCCTAGTTAACGCAGTTCTCCGAAAGCTGTGGGTACTAACGCCCTCAATACCCAGCCGCACACAGGTATCTCTGAGGATTTTATCAGCACTGACCTTGTGAATATGTAAGAGTCCATGCCTGCCGGGGAACAAAAACTCTTTGCGGCGGTTGGGATTGTACTCTTCTAAATACTCCCTGAGCTTGGGATGCACTTGAATTTCCCTGGTGTCTCGCTTGCCTTTGGTGTTGACACTGCGTAGCACTAACACGCCTCTGACACCGTTGCTGCCAAACACGTCTTTCACCGCCAAAGTGCAAGCTTCGTTGATTCGGCAGGCAGCATAAAGGCACACGCCAAATAAAGCGCGATCGCGCGGGTTGACAAAGCCCTCGGTAAATAGGACATTAATTTGGTTGGGTGTGAGGATTTCCGCCCTGCCGAATCGGTTTATTTTCATTGAAGATTGCAGATTGTAGATTGCAGATTGTTTTTGGAGATTGTAGAAGGAAGATTGAAGCAAGAGATTGATTAATTGGGGTTATAAATTCGAGAATCTTTGGGTTTTGACCGTAACGTTTTGAGAGAAGACACCAGCATTGATACAATTTCATTAGCTTCCTGCATCAAGCTCTGAAGTTTGTTAGAGTCCACTAATTTCGCTTTGACAATCAGTTCCATCCAATAGAGCGATTCATCGGCTTCCTCTAATGTAATATTGAGCTTGGTGATCAGTTCAGCCGTTGATTTGGCACGACAAGCTGCCCGATAATTGGCCCCTACTGACGTTCCTGAGCGGAGTAATTGTTTGCCTATGACTTGTGAGGTTGTTTGGTCTTTTGGTAAGGCTTCAACTAAATTAATTACGCGTAAGGCACTCGTATTGGGTTCTCTCCTTAAACTGCTCCTTGTCCATTTCTCCCCCAATCTGCAATCTGCAATCTCCCCTCTCCAATGCTACATGGTCTTTGTGCAATAAAACAATGTAACTGCCCGAAAAGCCTAATATTTCGTAAGCGATGACACCCGATTAACCCAGACTTATGAATCAGCACGAAACCACGAACGCTACAACCCGCATAACTTCGTTGGCTGATTAAACTTGCTTATGGTTGCAGCGCGATGACCACTTGCAGGTATAATCTGCACCAGTAGGATCTGCTCATGTTGCGGCTGACCTAACTTGTCTATACTCGCTTCTATAACCCTGGTTGATAAATCGTTGCTATCAGCGAGTGATATCAAATGAAGGCTACAGCTGACGGCGCACTTGCTTGACTCAGATGCACAGGTCGGGAGTACCTCTGAAGGTGATCCAGAAAATTTCTGGTAACAGAACTCTATCTGCACTGCAAAAATACTTAGAGGTGCTGGATGAAGATTTTGAATCGGCTGTCTCAACGCTTAGATTTTAGTAGTTGGGGTGGATCTAGCCCTAGTTGATTAAAGCCCTTCGGTGGAATGTTGCACTGCCCTCTTAACGGCTTGAACACTCGTATTTACATAGTAATTTATTATAAAAATACTTAAAAATCCGAAAAATTGCATCCCAAGTTTGTATATTACTCTGTGACTACTAAATGTAAGTGCTAGCTTATGGTAGAACCTCTAACAGCAGTAGTGATTGTCTCTTTATTTTTCTCAGAGGCAATCAAAGAAGGTGGAAAAGCTTTAGGTAAAGATGTTACTGATACATTTACTCTTCTGGTAAAATTTCTCATCCGCTACGATACAATATCCCACTTCAAAACCTAAACCTCAGATTACCTATTTTTCTTCGCTTCAAATGGCATATCGTTGTAGCTACAAGCTATATCTCCAGTTATGCCTGACCTACCTTTGATACAAAATGTTCATTAGACAAAACTCCACTACACTAAGGAATTGAGTTTATGCAGGATCTATTAGCTAGGAATATACGATTATCTGTCACTATATCTTTGTTAATAGCTTCATCTTTACTACTGGTAGCAACTATCATTTCCACTAAACAGAATGAATTATTAAATGTCATCGGATTAAGTATATCAACCTCTGGTTTGGCAACTAGTCTTGTTCAAATTATTGAACAACTTACAGAAAGAATAGAAAAATTTTCCAATCAACGTAGGTTTTTGAGACTTTTTGGGTGTGATGATAAAACAAATGGCGATGGTTCTATAGCAATTATTGTTCCAGCGTTTGATCTTAACCCAACTAACTCGCAGCAAGCTGGCAACAGTTTAAAGCAGCAGGCACAGAAATTAGTTTGGAAGTTCTCTACTAATGCAGCTATAAAAAATGATGTTACTGCTGCTTCATACTTGGTGTCAGCTTTCTCGAAACTTGGTCTTCCTGTTCCTCAAATAAAGTGGGATGAAGAGATAAATATTAATGATGATGATGGAGTGAAAACTTATATTCTTATAGGTCTTTCAAATGATGTCATTGAATTCGTCAACAAATCTACGGATAGATATTTCTCAATTAGCCAAAATATAGATAAGAATAACAACTTATCAGAAATAATGATAAAAGGAGGTTTGTTTGACAATTATAATCAGCTTATAGAGGAAGCACGGTGGACATCTTACTCAGTATTACTTGATTCTCAAACTTCTATTCCCCAAAATAATGTTGATTACGCTTTATTTGCAAAGTTTCGCATAAATAAAAAAATGTTTATTATATGCGGAGGAGGTACGGAATGGGGTACTCGTGATATAGGAACACATATAAGCGGCAGCGGATGGAGACGTATATACTCCGACCTAAAAATAGAAAAAGGCGCTCATCTTACTGCAAATGAAGCATTTGCAGTTGTTTTTCAATTACCTATAAATAAGCAGCAATCACAAAGCATTTCGATTGTACAAAAATGCATTAAGAAAAAGAAATAATATATACAAAAACGTTATCATAAATAACTGAGTATTTCATTTATTTCAGTTAAATGAATTTAGAAGCCTTTCTTCAAGATATTCTATCTCAGAATATTTCTCGTGATAATTTCTCATTATATGTTAAAAATATATGGAAAAGTGAAGATGGCTGTGTGATGTACTACCATGATCCTAGTTCTTTTTGTCTCAATATTTGGCATTTATCTTTTGATAAATTGATTACAGAACATGGTCACTATGAACAGCCATTGTCTATTTCCCAACATTTATTTGGTGATGAGAATCATATATCAGCGCGTTTAGTGTACGATCCGCCAAAACAGGATAATCAAGATCCTTTAGAATATCATTCTCACCCAGTTGATACAGTCATTGTTGTTATCAGCGGTTCAGGGGTCTTTTCTTTTATTTATGATGATGGTAAGCAGTCGATTGATATAGACCTCACACCAGGTCAAACCTTATTCTTTCCATCGAATACTGTTCATACAATTAAAGAAGTTGGTAATGAGGGCTTGGAGACATTGAATATAACTGATCGATTAAACCAACCAAGCTATCGTACCGAACCTATCAATGAGAAAAAGGATTTATTAGTAAAACCTTCAGAAGATTTTAGCCAAAGTTTCGATCCAAATTTATCCTGAAAGCATTATGGTTTCTTGAATAGTCCAAATAAATAATCGTATCCCTTTTATGAAATGAGGTACAACTATTCTGCTAAGGTTCTATAACCTCAACCGGGCAACAGAGTAGACAGCATTGACTGCTATAATCCTCATTGGTATAACTCACAAGGAATATTTATTTAACAAGCGCTAATAAATCTGAGCAAGCTATCAGGATAAAACCAGTCGGGAACTGTTACGCGCCTATCCTCAATCAGATTTCCGTCGTCATCATAAAGACCACTGATCTCAGCATGGTTTAGAGGTACGCGACCGTTCTTTGACTTGCGCTTGATTTGGATAGTTTCGGTTTGCCTTAAGTCATTAAAACCTTCAGCATTGCCAGAAGCGGCATTAGTAAAAGCATGAGCAATGCAAACTAGATATTCGGCTGCCTTGCGAACGTCAGTAAGTGAATGCCTCACAAATTTTTTGACTGATTCTTTGCATTGTGGCTGCATAGAAAGTTGTGTTAATTCATCCCAAAGTGTTTGAATAGGGGTGTCGTTTTCTGTACGGTCACTCCAACGTTGAACAGCTTCATTCATTGCCTCACCAATAGCTAAATAATCGTTGCGTTCGCCAATTAATTCCGGCTCCAAAGGGATCAACAACTTCCAAGCTTTTGCTCTGTTCTTATGTCCATGAGCGTCAACGATTGATGTAATATTCCAATCAAAAATCGCCTTCCTACACATAACAATTGATGCAGCAAAGCTGCTTTTACCACTACCTTGACCTCCTAGCACCCAAACTGGTTTTGTTGATTCAATGACATCCCATAGCCAGCCGCCCTCATGATTTTTTAAAAGTTGAATTAATTCTTGGGCGCTTGTGCCTTGTGGAGCCTTAGCTGTTTCACTACTGGGATTGATGTTTTCTGCATCCGCTTTGCGCTTGTCTCTTCTATTCTCAGCAATAGATTTATCAGCTACAGAATCAGCGACCGCGAACTGTTTTTTAGTGTTATCAAACTGCAAATCCTCAAGCTCAGACTGACGTTGATACTGTTGTTGCAATTCCTCAAGAGAGATATAGCGTTCTTGGACTAACAGATTATCAGCGCGTCTGTCGATGTCCTTTTTATGCTTGTCTGAAATCCGTGTTGATTCATGTGACTGCAAATCGCGCTCAGTCCTAGTAATTAAACCTTGGCGCTTAATAGCTGTCTTAAAATATTCCAGACGTTGAAAACTTGACTCGTTGTCAATCTCATCTTTGGCAGCCCAGCAGTAATAGCCCATCCAGACAAAAGCAGGCGCGACTAATAACCACAGACTAGGATTATCTGATGGAGCTAAATCTGACGTAATGAAAGCACCGTCAGGGAGAGACACAACATCATTAAACTGTCGTGACTTCCATACTTCTGTGAGCAATCTGTACTTGAAACGGCAGTATTTATTATCAAGTACCGATTGTGATTTTGCGGGTTTGTTATAGTACTTCCCAAATGTCCGTTTATTCGCGGTAGTAGGACAAAATCGCACTTCAGTAAATTGATAAGGGTGCGGTGTCTGCCCATAGTAATAAGCGCTGAAAAGCCCCATAAGTAAAGCTGTGACAGCACCAATTTTCAGTAGGGATTGAGCCTTCATGACTTAGATTTGTGGATGCCGTAAACAACACCACCTGCCACTAATGCACCCACCATAAACACAATAGTTTTGTCTGATTCTGGCAGACGGTTAAAATCTTCTACAGTTGCTTTGATGTTGTCATAAGTCTTGTGTGAGTTCTGCAAAGTCGTGTAGAAATCGCCGATAGCAGTCCACAAAATGAAACATCCGAATATTGTTTGAAAGAGAAATTTTATCGCCTTGTCCATGTCCGTAAAAACCCATCCTTCAGGAGACTTATTTACGGTGAACTCCAACAAATCACGATTAACTATTTGATTAATTCCCAACACAATAGCGACCGCAGGCATTAGCCCCGCCGAGCCTGTAGCTATTACTAAATACTTAGCCAAGCAGTAACTCGTTACCCCCCAGCCGCAGGATTCAATACCTTTGAGAACAGCGCGACTGCGATTAAGCTTTTCAATTTCCAAGGTTTTGAATCTTCTAATAGCTTCTTGTTCATCCTGGGTAAATGCAGTATCAGGAAAGTCTTGATAGAAGCGTGATTGTTCGGTGTCCCCGTCTTGCAATTCGGTGTCAAGTTCATCTAACATTGTTCTCATGACGAATTTTGATTTCCCCTACTGAGCGGTAACTTAGTAGGGGATTTTTAGATGCGAATTACTCGAAAATCGTAGAAACAGCAGTGCGGAACGCTTGCACTAATTTGTTAGTCGTGAATGACTTACGAGGTACTAAATCAAGGTCTGAGTTTTCGCCATAAGTCAGCAGGTGTTTGGCTTTCTCAGTCTCATAAGTTCTGTCAGCGTCTAGCTGTGCCTTTACAGGTCGCGCTAACTGCGATTTAGAAGCTGCTAAATGGTCAACCTTACTCATGTGATAGTCGATGTAAGCCTTGAGCTTAACTAGGTCGATGCTTTCTCTGTAGCGCTGATTCTCTAGTGTGCGGTCGCTGGCCAGTTTCAATCCGATTTCTGAGCGCTCATGACCGTACTTTAAATTTGCGATCGTTAAATCAGCACTGGCTTTATCAATGGCAATACCAGACGCGCCAGCAGATTTGTAAATCTCTGCAAGTCCTTTGTTGTACTCCTCAGTGCCTTTGATGAATGCACTGAGGTTATCTGTGATGTAGGGCATGATGGTTAAGATGCGCTCACCTTCGTTACCCATTTCCCCTACTTTGGTCAGTGCGGCATCGTCACCATTGATGCAACCCATGATTAAGCTATCAGCAACACCTAATTTCTCAGCCCTTGCTTTCAGTTTTCTGCCGTGCTTACTGACTATATTCTTGATATGCTTCACGTTTTTGACTCCTGTATGTGCAACATTCCGTCATAAACCATTGAGACAGGGGGGCCGCGAGTGCAATTAGCAACGGTATCCCCACAAGCCCAATCAACAAATGTTTGTAAGTGAGCTTGCCTCCGGGCTTAGTCGATGATTCCGGCGAAAGATAACGCGAGGTCTGCAAACTGGCTTTTGTAGTCGAGGGCGGTTGCCTCCATCGCTTGCTTGATCTGCGTCAGTTCACTGCCTGCAACCGAGTCCATCTCTGCGAGTGTCTGCCTGATTTCGTCGGCTTTGCGTCGGATCTTGGATACTTCCTGATTCTTGAATTCTGTTGCAAAGTGGACGAGCGCGTTAAAAATCGCCTCGTTCAACTCTTTTCTAGATGCAAAGGTAGAAGCGATGGATACTGTAATCTGTTTCACGTCCGCCGCTTTTAACTCAATCCCCGCGCCCTGTGCAATATCTGCAACGAGGGATTGCTTTTCAAGGTCTGTTAGCACAATCTGATTCTCTGGCTCTTGCACGGTCAGCGCCCCTGTTTGAAGATCAGTCTCAGGCTGTTCATCTTCTGCCCCTACTAGAAACGTTTTTTCAACGGGTTCATCAACTACAGATAATTGGCTTGTCGATTTGACTTTGAGATAGTCAACGGCTTGACTCAATTGCTCTTTGGTGGGATTGTCAAGGTCATCGCACTCGACAGCAAGCGCAGCCGTTGTGTAATCGTCCTTGGTAAATCCTTGATAACCCTGTTTGTACAAACGAGCGCGGACATTGTTAGTAAATTTGTCAGACATGGTGATTACTCCTTAAAGGGCTAGTGCTAAAACTTCGATGGTTGCGGATTTCATGGGCTGCGTTCGTCTGTTGATTGCCCATTTAGCAGCAACAAACGCAACAAGGGCTAAATCCTTGCAGTGATGCCCCTCCTTGGCACTCAAAGAAAGGCCAGCGCGTTCAAACCAGTAATAACGAGTGCTGCGTGGTACATCGTCAAGATTGATTTTTAGATAGTCTGCAAGAATTTCTAAAAACTGTCTGCCTGAGTAGTGAGCATCTAACTCATAGAAATGTCTAAATGCCTGCCAGCGTTCCGTAAACCCCTCACCACGGCCCGTAAAACTGCCGTAGCGCCGTTTTAGCCCAGCGAAACCTTCAACTATCTTTTGAGCATCAACTGCCTGTACTTCAAAACTAAAGTGTTGCTTTAAGGTTGCTACCACTCGATACCAAGTAATATCAGCAATCTGTTTGTTTAACTCGCGCTCGTAAATCTGTTTCAACTGGCGATACTTAGCTATATACTCTTTCGTCGCCACATTTTCTCCTGGTTAATGCTTAAGTGTGTATAAAATTAACTGCCATTCCAGATAAGTCCAAGGTATTTGATGTATGTAATTAGCTGAATCCAGTTATTTGATATCAGCAGTTAGCTGACGACTATCAATAACCTTGGAAAATAAATCTGACAAATCACAACAGACTTACTGTTCATCGGCTATAACCACGTAATAACAAGGTTTGTCAGCTTTTAAGACTTACTGACACTTTCTCGTTTACCCCCGCGAATGCGCCCTTTTTGGACTAGTTGACGCGCTTGTACCAAAGCCTTTGTCCGCGACGCGCGGTAGTATCTGTTACCAATGGTTAGAACAAACTCAACTGTATTGAGTTGTGATTTATCTCTGCTGTGTGCTGTTTATATAAGCTCGGCACTTCGTAGCAGCGCCTTAGCACCTTGTCACGATTGAGCTTTAAGTCAGCACTCTTAGACTGACGCGGTAAAGGACGGAAATAATATTGTGTGTGGTTGATACTATCACTGCTTGTTAAATATCTGTACAGCGTTCCATTAATCCAGTAAGTCTTGCTCTGGCTCAACAGCGTGACGCATCCTACAAGCTGTTTATCGATCATCATTCTTGTCTCCCGCAACACACGCGCCTGTCAAGCTTGCACCCAGGAAGACCGCAAGAGATGCGATCGCGCTTCCTTCAAAAATCTTGGCGTTGTAAATCCATGTGGGTTGATATTCCTCCCCTCTACTTTCCTCAATCCGGTCAAAGCCGTGACAAAAGATAGAACCAACTACCATAAAACTAGTAGTTACCAAGCTCACAATTGCTACTGATGACGCTCCATTAAGTATGAATGAGTTAATCTTTTCACGCCAAGTTTTCACACGGCGAATGTGCATTATTGGTTTCTGTTCTAGATATGAATGCCACTCTTCATTAGTAAAATTTGTGGGCTTGTAATCATAGGGAACGTGAAAGTCAAGTAGTTCGCCTACTGCTTGGATTGCGTCGCCTAGTGTCACGTCTGGAGAGTATTCCAGTTGTCTGAATTCCTCCGAATCTCGAATTTCTCTGAGCCAGCGATCTATTGCTTCTAACCTTCGTAATTGATTTTGATTAAGCATTGTTCTCTCAAAAGGTAGTTCGTTGATTGCTTCTAAGTTGCGTAAATTGATATGCATGAATCCTCTGTCCTAATGCAGACACGCACAATTACCGCGACCGTTGAAAATGAACGGACGCAATGCAGATATTGCTGTGAATAGTTGAATGCTGTCAAAACAGCGCTTGCAAGCCTTACAACCCTCGAAAGGAACTCGCCAAGCGCGTTTTGCGCTTGGGTCTTACTGCGTCTGCCTTAAGTTATTGACGCATCGATAACCTTGACACTAATATATTAGCAGCAGGTACTAACAAGTGCAACTCCCTTCCCAAATTTTCTTATTAAGGTGACAATTGCTGACAAGCGATAGTACTTATATGTACCTGTAGAGATGCCTAGTAAAAAGCCGCGAGTCATGGTTTACCTTGACCCAGATAAGCACGAGTTTCTTAAGGAATGGGCTGAGGATGAGCATCGAACCGTTAACAACCTCATAACAATGCTGCTTGAGCAAGCGATAGACAAGAAAAAGGAGGAAAAGGACAAATAACTAACGCGATCGCGCAGAACAAAATCAGGAGGTAATTTGACCGAAGAAAATCAGCCAAACGACGGTATAGAGCGTGTTGAGGGCAAATTTGACCCACTAGCTGAGACTAGATATTGGCTGCCTGCTGCTTCAGAGCAACACTGCAAACGGATAAGCAGAAAAAGGGGAATACGATTAGTTAAAGTTGTTGATACCAAGATAGAACCTTTACCAATAATTTGTATTTTTGAGGGATACCCAGATGAGTGAAACAACTACTCAGATACCCGTAAGCGAATTAATCCCAATGCTGACCGCGATCGCGGATCGCAACTGGGAACGCTTTAAAGAAGTTGAAAAACAATTCGTTACAAAACACGGTATAGAGGCTTGGGAAGATTTTTTTGCTTTTCGACTAAAGCCAGCTTTAGACAAAGAATCTGATAGATGGCTGCTAGTTCAGTGGTGTAGCAAAGGTTTTACAGTGAAAGATGTAGCGTGAACTACTCTTGCGTAAACTCATAGGCCGTTAGCCCCGTAAGGCAAAATCGAGCAGCTAGTACTATTTCACATCATTATTTTTTGATGTCGCCAATGTTAACAGTGAAAGACCTAACAAGCGATTTTCAACTCCCACTGCACAACGAAGCGGCGTTTGAAAAAATTAGGGAGGCGAAAGACTATGCGTCCACTCAAGCTCTAGCGGCTGGTGCTGCTGCGCTGGCTACAGGAGGCATAATTCATCCGGCTGGCTGGGTTCTTTTTGGATTGGCTTACAAGCCGTTGGTGGTAACTCAAAAACTTGCGCGGTTGGAAAAATTAGGAACCTTACTTTTTGATGAGTTTAAAAGCCTAGATGTACAAGTCTTCCCAGTAATTCCGGTAGAAGACAACAACCCTATCGACTTGTTTATTAGATTTCCACGAACAACTCACCTGTTTATCTCCATTCGCTCAAAAGGAGATAGAGAAATTGTCTACAACGAAGCTAGAGAGGTTTTACAAGTCAAGCGCAAAGACAAAAATGGACTAAAACTGTGGCAACCCTGCCCACTTGTGGAGTTAGCAGATTACGAGAAGTGGCTCAACAAGAACAGAGATAAGTTTTTGATGTCTTCCCGTGAAGCTCAAAAGACTCCCACAGCAAAAGTTTTAGTCTTATGGCCTCCTACCAAGGCGGCTAATACTCACAATGAACATCTTTATTCGGAGGTGGGAAGTATGAAAATTCTGGCTCTCAGAAGAAAAGGTACTGCGTTTGTTATTCAAGAGGAGGAAGTAATCGAGTTTGTCAGGGCTTGGTTAGCCAAGTACAGATAGGCTAAAAGGTGAAAACCCCGTGTCCCGTTGGGATACCGAGGTTTTCTGATTTTTATTCACGTGGAATTGGGGATTGGGTTGAAGGCCTAATTAATGTCCCTAATAGTAATCTTATCAAACCTTTCAAGGTGTTAAGCCATTGTAACACCAGCAATCCAGACAGAAAGAGCAGTTTAGGATTTTTCTGTTTTTACATTTCTGAACGTTTGTATTAGAAGATTACTTTTGGGATAGCTCCAATTCCTCCAACACACTTCAGGAGGAATAGCTCTCATGTCACCATTACAACAATTTAATCACTCAGTATCGGCGCAATCAGCAGGCCAATCAGAAACTTTTTCTGCTGTAAAGACAAAACTTGAGTTGATTGAGAGTCGCATAATCAGGTTTGCGTTTAACGCCACTGGAAAAAACAAAGACTGGGACTTTAAGAAGCTGGCTGGTAACTTCATTGATGTAGAAGGCACTCTAGCCGATGTTCAAGAACATATTAAAGCAGGTCACGCTATCTGTGCCGGACTGTCAAACGGTAAATGGCGCAGTAAGGCCAATATTATCGGTTCTCAGTGGCTACTACTCGACATTGATAATTCTAATATCGCCCGTGATGCTTATGACAAGCCAATTAAAGACGAAAACGGGAATTACATCAAAGTTTACGATCACCAATTAACCATAGAAGAAGCCCTAGCCCATCCCTTCATTAAAAAACACTGTGCTTTAATTTACACCACAGCCAGCCATAAACCAGAGTGGCATAAATTTCGGTTGATTTTCCTTCTCCCCGAATATGTTCAGGGTGCTGATACTGTAGAAGCTTGTACACGCTTCCTCATGCAGCAGTTACCGCATGATCCAGCTTGTAAGGATGCAAGTCGTGTATTCTACGGCAGCACAGAGGCAGAATTCCCGCTAGTCAATCCTGAAGCCACTTTACCAGCAGAATGGATAAGTGAAGCGATCGCGATCGCGCAACAGGAACGTATTGAGTATCAGCTACGAATCCAGGAAATTGAGTCACGGCGTAAAGAGTGGCGTGAGATTTCCCTCGCTGAAGGCTGGGACATTGACCAGCTAATCCAGAACGCGCTTTCATTCATCCCACCGCGCACCCCAGGAAGCGGCAACTATGACGAATGCCGTCAGGTATTGATGGCACTGGTTAATCATTATGGGGCAACAGATGCGGAAATCATAGCCGAGCAGTGGTCGCCCAGTATCAAGGGTTCAACTTGGAACATCCACGCCAAGATTCGCAGTTTTCGGCGTGGGGGAATTACGATCGGAACACTGTTTCACATTGCCAAACAGTATGGCTTTCGGTTTCCGCAACGGCAGTACCAAGCATACCAGCCCAAAGGAGTAATTAACCGTGAACAGTGGGAGCTTGGGCGAGTTAGAGAGGACTTGAGCAGCTTCCAAAATTTATTAAAGCAAGCGCTCGCTCCATTTAGTTCGATATTCAAAGGATTTAAAGCCCCACCAACACCAAAGCCCTTACCCGAAATTGACACGCCTTCGCCCAATGTAATTATTTACAAGCCCGGCAATATCCCGTACATAACTGAAGTTACAGGCAATATCTCTATCTCCTGCCAGCCAGAAGAACACATTGCCGCATGGGTGGAAGCTGTTTCTAAGGGCTGGACACAAATCTTAGATAATTCTCACCCTGGACTGGGCAAGTCTTACAACGCGGGGCAACTGACAGCCGCCTTATTTGGCGTTGATAAACTAATTTACCAGGATGCCAACCACAGAAACCCATCTACACTGCCCATTGAGACGAATTTCGTTGATCTGCCAGTGCGTCACAACGGCTTTAAACTAGATCCCACCCGCAAAACTCCTCTAGGTGAGGATTTTAAACTGTGGACTAAAGCGGGTGAGACTGCCGACACTGATGGCAATTGTCACAGAACTTACTTGTTTAACGCCTTCCGCAACAAGAATTTTAGCAGCCTTGATTTTGAAGAAAGCGGCATCAGTCCCATCTGTGGCGGTTGTTCCCTTAAAAATCAGTGCCGTTTCGCTAACGGGGACGGTTTTGGCTTCCGCTTTCAAAAGCGCACAGCAATTCAAAATTATTCTGAACTCAGAGCGCACCCAGACTCTACACCAGTTACCTTAACTAACGCTGCTGACCAAATTTTCACTGTTGGGCGGTTATGGGAAGAAGCAGGTACGCTCATCAAGCCCGTGCGCTCGGTTGATGTGAACCGAGGCGATTTTGAAACCACCGTCGGCAAGCTGCTACTGTTAGAACCAAATCTTCTATCACAGCTGCAACCTGCCCTCTTAGTTTTACACCAACTGCTTACTCAGCAAATTAAACCCACTGACCGCTACGGCTTTGATGATGCCAGCATCCGTGCGCTGCTGCCGGCTTTCCCCACAGGCTTAGATATCGAAGCGATTCAGCTTTTCTCTGAACCTGATTTAACTTTCTTAGAAGACTTGGACTCAATTGATATTACCCAAGATAAACAACTCAAAAAAAGCTCTGCCGCTCGTTATGCTGCCAAAAAGGTAGTTAAAGACAGCGCACGAACGGCTGTCCGGGAGTTTCTTGACTTGCCTAATTACTGGTTGCCTGACTTTCTGGAAGCTTGGAAGGGTGACGGTAGTTTTCAATCTCAATGGGGTGTACTCAGCATTTACCGCAGAAACCCCAAACATACTGAATTGGCTAATTCTGCCCAATTTAATATTTATCTTGATGCCACTTTCAAATCCCAGCAATTGAAATTGAAACTGGGCATCGATGAGCCTGTGTTAGTCATTGAGCAACAACGCCCAGACTACAACAATTTAAAAGTGGTCAACGTTACTGGGCTGGGTAAACTGCCCAAAAATCGCTCCGATACACTCAGCAACCGCGTTAATGCCCTCAAACAAACCTTGAAAAAACTCTGCCCCACCCTTGGGATTATCGATTGGAAACAAATTGCAACCCAAGCCGAGGGCCGCACAGAATACGGTCACTTTGTCGATGGGCGTGGTGTTAATCGCTTTAGTGAGTGTGATGCGATCGCTTCTTTTGGCATTCCTTACCAGAACATCGGTGTTTTAGCCGCACAGTATCAGGTGATGACTGGGGAAAGGGTTAACCTGGAGGATAAAAACAGCGCTTTCCAAAAGTATCTCACAGACCTGATCCGTGCAGAAATCATCCAAGAGATTGGGCGATTACGCGCTCATCGTCGCCCCAATGTGGAGCTAACATTCTACTTCTGCGCTGACTATGACCTTAGTTTTCTCTTAGATGAACTGCCGGGAGTCAAGTTAGAAGTAGTCGATGCCTGCTCTCTTTGCACCGAAGCGGGTAGCCGAGATCAGCAGACCGGACACGCCATCGTCAAAGCGTTCACCCAGCTTTGGCAGTCACACCAGAAAATTGGACAAAAGGCGATCGCCAAAATCATAGACACTACCCAAGGATGGGTGAGCCGATTTACCCAACGCTGGGGGGGTTGGCAGCACTTTAAAAAATTATTACTCCTGCTATTAGATAGTCTTAATAGCGGTAGTAATAAAAATTTGGCTGACTTAGACGATGATGAAAAGTGGCTAGCCCGTACATACTTTCCGATGTTGATTGCTGAATCAGAATCATCACCAGAAGATGCCTTAGAACACGTCGCTGAAGTTGCCACAATCTTTAATAAGACTGCACTGCGGCGAGTTTTTAACTTCTGCACGCCGATAGTTTTGGCTGAACTACTGATGGTTATCTTGCGTTGTTTACCCACTGAAGTGTACTCAGACCAATCTATTCTAAGTGCCTTTGGCTTGTCGCAAGTGACCTGTAACTCGACAGTGACGCTCTAAAATTTATCGATTTTTAATTTCTACTG
>NZ_JACJTR010000051.1 GCF_014698795.1 Nostoc sp. FACHB-892 | reverse complement strand
CTTTAGAGGCTTTTAGAACAGCCATGTCTTTTCGATTTTTTGATTGGTTGACCCTGAACCGGGACGTATTTGCTGCTTACAAAGCCAGTTTGGGCTTTATTTGGGCTTAATTTTTGTTTAAGTCCCGTTAAGTGTAGACGAAAGAAATCTGCGTCCGGCTCAATCCGCACCAACTTCGTCTGATACCGAACTGGAATGCCCAGAAAATGCCGATACCAACTGAGGTACTCAGCCCAGGCCACTCGTGGAATGCGGTCAATCGCTGTGTATGCCTCAACACCGTGCCGTGCCTCATACCAAGCTTGAAATGATAGCGCCGGAATGCCCAGTTCTGGCCCTAGCAGGTTTTTCGGTGTGCGTAGCTTTTTCATCCGCGCCCGCGTCAGCCACACGCCAGCATGGGCTTCGTCAAGAGCCTCGTCGATGACTGTCACGCGGCCAATGCCGGCACGCCGCAGGGCAAATGCGAAGGTGCTGCCACTGCCACTACCGCCTACTATCGTCACATTGTGGTCAATATCTGCGCGATCGCTCACCCAGTTTTCGGGATCGGGGCCGAGTAGGCGCAACGCCTCACGAGCGGCAAAATCGAGGTCAGTCGTTGTTGTCATGTCGGTATTTGAGGATGAAGTGAGATTTTATCGAGATTAGTGATACTGAAAAGCATAATAATTAGTGATACTGAAAAGCATAATATTATGAGAAGCTAATTATTAGTTTGTCTAATATTAATCTTTACAAATAAACAATTACTGACTGTTAGCAAAGTGGTGCTGATGTCACCCAAATACTTGAAAGAAACTACCCTGTAAAGGTGTACTGCACATTGCAAATTAGTTGAAATTTTCTATTAATTTGAGTAGCTGATAACGCTTATTTTTATTTATTAGCGAGTGTCTTTAAAGAAAAATTTTTTAGTTTGCTAAAAATCTCAAACCATTTTATTTCCTGCTTAATAGAACGCTCACTATCAGCAGATTCTTGTGGTGGTAATTCCCAAATATCTCGTATCTCATGTTCTTCGCAATCTGTTAATTGGAGATGCTCTGGTAATTGAGACTGTTGCCCAAATAACCAAGGTACTGCATTTAATAATTCTCTTTCTATTCCATGAAACATAATTTTTACCCTTATGAAAAACAAGGTGATTTTGACATTTTGCTTTTTACTTCTTGCTGCAATTATTGGCATTTGGCGACATCTTCGTTCAAACTGCTGTCCCATAGTTGTTTCACATCAACTTTTGTGGAAATTACACCCGCTTGAAAAAAGGTATCAGCAACTTTTTGCTGAAAAGCAATAGCTGCATCAGAAACAGGAAGTAATTCTTGACGACGCTGTTGTTGTCCTTGCTGGGCATCCTGATAAACGATGCCTTCATCAACATCGATAGTAGTTGCATAATTCTTCGACCACTGCTTAAGATTAGATTCACGCCAAGTTTGGGATTTCCGCAAACGACAGAGAAAATCAGCGATGTCTTCGACGGGCTACGCCAACGCAACCTTCTTTTGGGGATCAGTGATCGCATTCGGTGAAGCAATAATCACGAAGTTACCACTCAAAATATCTTTTGCAGATTCCAGCACTCGCGCCCCTTCTTTTTGGGCTTGGGGGATAGAGTAACCGTAGGTAGCCCAAGCATCAAGCTCACCTTTACGAAAAGCCGAAAGTCCATCGGGTATTGATAAAGGAATCCAGAGAGAAGAAAAAATTCTGCCGCAGCCAATTGGTAGACACGTTAAGTTTTGGGTATAAAAAGATAATCAAGAAAAATCCAACTACTCTAGTAAGTCTGGTTCTTCGCCCACAATTCGGTCGTAGAGTGGCTGAAAGCTAAACCAACCGCCGGAATGGGTTCCTACTTGGTTATGAGTAAAAGTTGCTGTTTCGTGATCAATGGGAAATGGTTTGCCAGCTGCTTCTGCAAGCAGTTGGGCTTGAGCTGATCGTTCAAAAGAAATGTACCAAAAAGCAGCTTCGTCTACTGTCTGCCCCACGGTCAAAAAGCCATGATTCCGTAGGATGACAGCTTTCTTGTCTCCCAAACATTCAGCAATTCTTTTACCCTCTGAAGTATCTAAAACTACTCCTCTATAGTCATCAAATAGAGCGTGGTCTTGATAGAAAGCACAAGCATCTTGAGTTAGAGGATCGAGCAGGCGACCAAGACTTGACCAAGATTTACCATGCAGAGAATGAGCATGAGCAGCTGCAACTATATCAGGTCGCGCCTCATGAACCTGTGAATGAATCGCAAAAGCGGCGCGATTGACAGGAGCATTACCTTTGACAACTTCGCCTTCTCTATCGACCAAAATCAAGTCAGAAACTCGGATGTGACCAAAGTACTTGCCAAGGGGATTTACCCAAAAATGGTCGGTAAACTCAGGATCTCTGGCGGTGATGTGGCCTGCTGTTCCCTCACTAAAGCCAAAACGAGCAAACAGTCGAAATGCAGCCGCAAGGCGTTGTTTGCGGTAGAGTCGTTCTTCTTCAACTCGTTCAAAGACCGGCGGTTGTGGTCTAGTGAAATTTGGCATGATTTTCTCTTTCTTGTTTCATAAGTACATTGGAGTATCTAGAGCGAAAAGACTGCACACTCTTTTGTTCGGGATGATAATGATGTCGCCAAATGCTACCAGTATCATTACCCATGACATGAATTGAGATAGATGGAGCGAAGAGTGTAATAGCTTTGACAGAGTGAATATCATTGTCTGGAGGTAGTAGATGGTAAATATCACCAGTTTTCACTTGATAGGTTCCTACTGTTTCTAACTGGGCGCGTCCTTCTAATTCGCCGTTATCCACGCGACAATATACTGTTTCTTCTTGTTTGCCTTGATACAGCCCTACTAGTCCCCAAGATAAATGATCGTGGACAGGCGTGATCGCATCAGGAGGAATTACCAAACTGAAAATAGTTAGTACTCGTTCTTGAGAACGATACAGCAACCATTGCCCGATTCCTTGGCCTAAACCACTGTCAGGATTTGGTTGAGTAAAAGGTTTTGGTAACCAATTCTCTTTCTTCAGCAGTGCTGCGAAGTGAGGTTCTAGAATATTTAGGGTTTCTGTGCGGTTATGCTCTGTGCTAGAGATAATTTCTTTAGCGATCGCTACAAACTCACGCACATCAGGATTATCAACAAACCATTGGTCTGCTTTTAGAGGTTCAAGAACAGTTGTATGAGGCATAGATTTGGCTTCTTCAAGCTACGGTTGCTGTTTGTCGTTCTTGTCGTTGCACTTGTTGACGTACCAAAGGAATTACATCTCGACCGTAGGCGATCGCATCTTCCACCGGATCAAAACCGCGAATTAATAGTGTTGTGACTCCAGCTTTGTAGTAATCAAATAATGACTCTGCAACTTGTTCTGGAGTCCCCACTAAAGCAGTAGTATTACCACGAGCGCCAGTAGCAGCTGCGATCGGTGTCCATAAACGCTTATCATGAATTTCGCTTTCCTTAGCAAAATCCAACAACCGCAATGAACCAACAGCTTGAGGTCGCAAAGAAGCACCAGCAGATAATTGAATACCTGCTTTAGCAAGGCTTTCATTGATGCTTGAGAGAATATAACGCGCCTTTTCCCATGCTTTTGCTTCTGTTTCGCCCAAAATCGGACGCAAGGAAACACTAAATCGTAAGTCTTTTCCAGGCGGTGCTGCGGCTTTCACCTCTGCGATCCGTTGTTTAATAGCAGCTATGGGTTCTCCCCAAAACGCATATACATTACTGTGCTTTGCACCTACATCCACAGCAGCACCAGAAGCACCACCGAAATATATTGGTATATGTGGCTGCTGTAAAGGTTTAACTTCCGAAAATGCATCTTTGAGTTGGTAAAACTCCCCTTCATAATCAAAGGGTTCTTCACTCGTCCAAACTTGCCGCACAATATCAAGATATTCATCGGTACGGCGATAGCGAGTATCATGATCAAGCCAATCACCATCGCGCTGTTGTTCGGCATCGCTCCCACCAGTAATGATATGCACTGCAACGCGACCATTAGAAAAGTGATCTAATGTTGCTAATTTACGGGCGGCTAAAGTGGGAGCCACAAAACCTGGTCTATGTGCAAGTAAAAACTTGAGTCGTTCTGTTGCAGCAGCCACATAACTGACTACATTAAAGCCATCTGGTCCTGTAGAACTATAACCAACTAATACTCGATCAAAACCACCATCTTCATGGACTTTTGCAAATTTGCGGACATAAGCTAAGTCTATAGTTCCTCCCGTGAGAGATACGGTAGGGTCATATAATTCAGACGCTTCTCGCGTACCAATCATGCCAATAAATTCCACAGGCATATAATTTTGCTCCAAATCTTTGTTATTTAAGTTTTTAGTGGCAGTTATTCTGTGCCTCTTTTCATCTTTCCTACCTAGCGGCGGTAGTTTCTAACGGACATACTGCTGTAGCAATGTCTACTCGTTGCGGAATAATTTTTTGCTCTAGTAACCAATCAGCTGTTTTCTGAAGCTTGGCGATATCTTCACTATTAGTAAATACGTAAGACTCTGGCCCTCGATTTTTCGTCACCTGCTTGGCTACCGCATCAGAAACTTTTAATTCTTTAACTAAAAAATCTGATGCAGCATTAGTATGTTGATTTAACCATTCACCATCCTCACTCAAAGCAGTAAGAGCAGCTTTCACGGCTACAGGATTTTCTTTAGCTGCATCACCACGAACAACCATAATGCCGTAGGTAGGAGCAGGGTGTGTAGTAGTAATTCTCCGTGCCTGATGCTCTAATTGGGCAATGGAAATATAAGGTTCCCAAACTGCCCACGCATCAACAGAACCTTGATATAGAGCAGGTGCAGCATCATTCGGTGATAAGTAAACTCGCTGGACTTTATATGAAGGAATATTTTCTTTTTCCAAAACTTTTAATAACAGATATTCGCCCGCACCACCTTGATTAACTGCAACTTTTTTACCTACTAAATCAGTCGGTTTACGAATCGGAGAATCACCACGAACTAAAATGGCACTACTCAAAGAATCTGGGCTAGGACGCTGCACAGAGCCAATACAAAGAGGTTGTCCGGCAGCAATTCCAGAAATAGAAGGAATATCACCACAGCCGCCAATATCCACTCGATTACCATTGAGAGAACTTAAAAGCGTAGCGCAACGGTCAAATGGCCCACTCCATTCAACTTTAATATTTTGCGTGGCTAACTGACGCTCTAACTCACCTCGTTGACGTGCGATGGGAATAATCCCGCCTTTTTGGTAGCCCAAGCGAATCACATTACTTTTGTCTGTAGTTTTGGTAGTAACAGTGTTTGAGGAGGAATCTGAGTTAGCTATGGCATTGATAGCTGTTTGTTGACTGCAACTAGAAGCTATCAAAGCAAGAAAAGATATTGCGATCGCAATGTTCTTACTGGCAGAACATTTTTGTTTGTACTGAAAGCGATGTTCTTTGAAAGAATTCACCACAATTGACTCCTTGATATCAATTTTTAGGAGTTTAAGCAGCCATATCTATGATGATAACGAGTAAATACTGTAAATCGATTAATTTATCGTAGTATTAATAAACAAGATACCACCTTTTGATGGGCTGTTCAAATCCAATCAATATTTCTTTATTTTTGACTATGAGGATTTAGTGCAGGTGTTTGTATGTGAATCTACACTCAAGTAGTGAGAAAATAAACTGTAAAAAGACCATAGACACAAATATCAAAAAAAATATTTAATTTGAGCGACAAGCTCTAAAAAACTGGTATGATCCTTCCTTTGTATTCTTTATCTATAAAATTCTTGACATCTGGATGGATGAGTAGTTTGTTTAACTTTTGAATCTTTGGTTCATTTTCTCGACCTTGTAATGTAACTAATGCAAGAGCGTATTTCTTGTCTTTAGCTGTTTCTTCACCCATAGAATTAGGTTCTATCCCTGCAAGTGCAACCGTTTGAGCAGAAGATACTATGAAATCTACATCATTAATAGCTCGGACAACTTGTACACCTTCTACTTCCTTGATTTTCAAGTTTTTCGGGTTAGCAGCAATATCTCTTTGGGTCACGAATTGTTTAGTATTTTCTTTTAATTTAATTAAACCGTTAGTTGCTAATAACCGTAATCCTCGGTCGTTATTGATGACATCATTAGCAACTGTCACAGTTGCATTTTGGGGAATTTCGCTTACTGATTTGAACTTTTTAGAAAAAAGACCAAGTGTGTTTAAATAAACTGTATTCAATGCTACTAAATTTAGATTTAGTTCTTTACTAGCATTATTCATGAAAGGCCTGTGCTGAAAGAAATTAGCATCAATAACCTTATCTCTCAAAGCTGTGTTGGGTTGTATCCAGTCATTAAAGGTAACAACTTGAATCTCCAAGCCTTCTTTTGCTGCTATATTGTTATTCACAAATTTCAAAATATCCTGAGAGAGTATACCAGTCACCCCAACTTTAATTACTTCTTTTTGCTCTTTTTGGCTAATTATTTGCGTATTAGTAAAGTTTTGAGTAGATTGTTGACTACAACTAGCAAAGATTGAAGAGACAGTCAGGGAACCTAAAGCTGTTAAGAGAAATCTGCGTCTATTCATAAGATTTATAATTAGTGTAAATTGTAAATGTTGAGTAAAATATTGCTCTTCTGCCTTCTTGCTTTCATTCAGCGTTTTCTCATCCGCTGTGCAATTAAATCACCAATAAATTGAATAATTTGTACTAGTGCAATCAAAACCACAATGGTAGAAAACATCACCCCTACATCGAAGCGTTGGTAACCATATTGAATTGCCAAATTACCTAATCCACCCCCACCCACAGCCCCAGCCATCGCGGAAGAGTTAAGTAAACTCACAATTAGAATCGTCATACCTAATATTAGTGAAGGCAAAGCTTCGGGAATTAAGACTTTGAGAACGATTTGCCAATAATTGCACCCCATTGCTTGGGCAGCTTCTATTAGTCCCTTATCAACTTCTAAAATGCTAGTTTCAGCGATACGACCAAAAAATGGAATGGCGGCGAGAGTTAGGGGAACTAAAGCAGCAGTGCTACCGATGGAAGTGCCGACAATTAGGCGGGTGAGTGGTGTTAAAACGACAAGCAAAATAATAAAAGGAAATGAGCGTCCAGTATTGACGATCGCACCCAGCACTTTATGCACTTGGGGAAAATCTAGCAAGTTTCCGGGGCCTGTCATCACCAGCAACAAGCCCAAAGGTAAGCCTAATACTATTGCAACCAGGGTAGATATACCCACCATGTAAAAAGTTTCACTAGTGGCTAGCAACAAGCTTTGGAGTAATTCTTGTCCTTGCATGGATGCACCTCTTAAATCAGTTATCAAAGTTTTCTACTGGTAACTGATAACTGTTAAAGTCTCAGCCCTGCCTGTTTCAGTAGTGGTAAAACACGCTTACCGAAGAAATCTAGATCAGGCTCGAAATCGTAGAACGCAAGCTGGAACCCATCGACACCAGCTTTATTCAGTTGCAAAAGTTGTTCGGTAATTTGTTCGGGTGAACCGATTAGCTGCACATTACCACCGATCGCACTGCCAACATCATGACGCAGATTTCCCTTCTTATGCCCCCTCCAGGCGTGTGCATCGCTGCTAACGCCAGAACGTCCAGCAATTGACTCATAATCGGCATGGTCGATTATCGCTTGAGCATATTCTTCTGCCTCTTTTTCAGTTTCCCGCACGACAATAAGCGGATTTAGGAGAGTGCGGACTTGTCTACCATTAGCGATCGCTGATTGTTTGACACGGGCTGTATGGGCGGGTAACGATGACAAGGCGCTTTCTATATCACCGCCAGCCGGACTAGTAATAAATACGATATCAGAATGGCGACCCGCAAACTCGATGCCAGCATCCGAACCGGTGGCGTTAACTAGGATGGGGCGACCATAAAGCGGTCGGGGGCTGATGTAAGCATCCTTAAACTGCCAAGAACTCTGACTTTTGTAGGAAAAACTCTCTGTTTCCGACCAGAGTCGTTTGAGGATGGTGACAAATTCATCAGCGAGTTCATAGCGGCGATCGTGTTCGATTTGGCTCCAGCCGAACAGTTCATGCTCATAAGCCCTGTGTCCAGTGACAACATTAATTCCCCAGCGACCTTTAGAAATGTGGTCGAGTGTCGCACCAAATTTAGCCAGATGGATGGGATGCCAAGGCCCGTAGAGAACATGAATTGTTGAGATTAATAGAATGCGTGAGGTAATACCAGCAAGGGAAGCAGTAGCAATGAAGGCATCTAAACCTGCTTCTGTCCGAGTTGGTCCCTGTCCGCCCTTCGGCTGCCATGTAGAATAGCCGAAAACCAGGTCAAAACCTAATTCCTCAGCCTTTTGAGTCAATTTGGCATTGTAATCAAATGACCAGTCTGTAGTGCGTGGTAGGGTAGAAGAACTCCAACCACCGTGATGAATCGGTAAGAATAATCCTAGCAGTACTGGCTGCCGGAGAGCTTGGGATAATGGGCTTTGGGGATAGTTTGTTGGAGAGGCGATCGCCTCTTTACTTGCTCTCAAAAAAGTAGTATCAATTGCACTCATAGTTCCTCTCAACGGTTTCGGTTGGCTGCGAGATCCCCGACTTCTAAATAAATACTCATAAAATGGTTTTCCGTAGGTTAGAAGTCAGGGATCTGAACAAAATTAAAAGAATCCTCGTTGCGGCAATGGTGTACCGTTGATCTCGTAGTCGCCGATCGCACGAGCCTTAAAGTGATTTGGGTTGTGTGAGGATAAGGTGCGGGCGTTGCGCCAGTGGCGATCAAAGTTGGAGCTTTTCTTTGTTGTGGAAGCCCCACCAACTTCAAACAGCAAAGTGGCCGAACGTAGAGCCAAATCATCGACAATCAATTTGGCTTTTGCTGCACTCAGAGAAGTTGCCAGTGCCGCAGCCGTTTCTGCCTCTTCACCCTGAGCTTGGGCAGCAGGGAGGCGATCAAGACCATCAGCTGCTGCTAAAACGATCACTTCGGCAGCAAAGGCATTGGCGGCAATCTGCCCGATGGTTTGTTGCAAGATTGGATCTTCTGAGGCTTGCTCGGATACAGCATGGTAGAAAGTCCGGGGCCGGGTACGGACGAGGGCTGTTGCATCGCGTAGAACGCTGCGAATAATGCCAGCATTGATTGCTGTTAAAAATAATTGCGGGACAATGTTGTATGGCAGGTTGTCTTTATCTGTGTCTGTGTCAAAAATTACTTCATCCGCCTCTACACGGACATTTGTAAATGTTGTCGTTCCCGTACCTGTAAGCCTTTGACCGAAGCCGTCCCAGTCGTCCACAAGGTCTATTCCCTCGCGGTTGGTAGGAATGAGTATAAACGCTGTAGTGCCATCGGGTACTAGCACACGCACGAAGATCAAGTCTGCATAAAGGCTGCCAGTACTGTAATACTTCGTCCCATTTAGACGATAGCCATCGCCATCAGGTGTTAATTTTGTATTCACTACTTGACCACCACCAGCTCGCTTAACTTCCAGTTCGGTCGAAGCGAGTCCAATAATCGCGCCATCTACGACGGCTTTGAGCCAGCGTCGATTCCTTTGGGTGCGCTGAGAACGCAAAATTCGCTCTGTCACAGAGAAATGATTCCGCACAATGTGAGCGACATTTGGATCGGCATCCCCTAAGCGAATCACGACCTCAAACAGTTCGCGTGCGGTGCTACCACCACCACCTTCGGCAACGGGAATTCGCAATGCACCCAACCTGGAACGCCGGATCAACTCAACCACATTATAAGGAAGGATACGATCGCGATCGCGCTCACTTGCCCCCAGTGCAATAAAATCAAAAAGCTGCTGAAGTTCTGGCGAATTTGTTCTCACAGGAGCCGAAAATTGAATTTTCGTATCTGCAAGTTTTTCTGGACTCTTAATCATTAGTTTTTATCTCCGAATATGCCTAAAAAATCTATGTTTGTGAGTCGTAAAGCAATTGCTACTCAAGGCTTGACATCTATTGGAGTCAAAGCAGCATACTGTTCAGGAGAGAGAGTCGCATCCCTAACATTGGTTTTTTTTGTGATGAAATTTTGTTCATAAAACAAGTCAGCAATCTTCTGCTGTCCTGACAAAACTTCTTCACTCAGAGGTCTGAGAGTGTAAAACCTTCGCTTTGAAACTAATTCCAATGTAGGAACATCAATTTTTGCTTCGGGCGAGATTAGTTCGGCAACTTCTCTTGGATTGCTTTCAGCCCATTTACCAATATTATTAATTTCTTCCAAAATAGCTTTAACTAATTCAGGGTTTTCTTTAACAAAGGTGCGTGAACCTAACCAGTAGCCTCCTTGGGTAGTAATGTTTTTACCATCGCGGAGAATGCGAACCCTAGCAGTTTTTTGAAATACAGCCAAATGCGGATCGCCAACAACGGCGGCTTCAATACTCTTACGTTCAAATGCTGCACGAGTTTCTAATGGTGTAAGGTTAATGTGTTTAACATCACTAAGTTTTAGTCCGGCTTCTTTTAAAACCTTCACAACGAAGTACTGCTGTGCTGTGGCTCTTTGGAAAGCTAGTCCTTTACCTTTTAAATCGGCTACAGTCTTGATTGAAGAGTCTTTATCGACTACAACAGCAGTCCCTTCACCAGTACCAGGTTTAGTACTAGCAACATATACAAAAGGAACACCAGAAGCTTGAGCAAAGATAGGTGGAGTTTCACCAACAGAACCGAAATCCACACTTCCTACATTCATTGCTTCTAGAAGTTGCGGCCCGGCGGCAAATTTTGACCACTCTATAGAAATACCAAGTGGCTTTAAACGCTTCTCTAAAACTCCTTTAACCTTGACTATATCTCCAGCCGACTGATAGCCCATCCGTAATACTTTGGTCTTGATATTACTAGAAGCAACAGCGGTTTTCTCTGTAATTTGTGAGCTACAACCAACTAGGCTTGTAGACAGGGTAAATACTCCAGCCACTAATATCATGAGAAAGCTACGTTTTTTAAATATTGCTACCATGATGTATACCAATTTCCTGGGGTTAAAATATAAGCTTTAATTACTACTAAGAACTGATTTTGAAATGATGTAAAAGTTGGAGAGCGGAAATTTTTTATTTTGCGATTAGAGTCCGTTTACAAACTGCCTAATCTGACAAAAACTAAAATCTACTGTAAATCCACCGCTTTAAAGTAGATTCTTAATTCCACGAAATATACCACAAGCTAATCTAAAAATCAAGCAGCAAGGATTACTATGCTATTGATGCAAGTGGCAAAATGAAATGAATGCTAGGTGTAATAGCTAGCGATCGCAGCTTATACCAGACTAGGCTGGAAGAAGCGATTAGCAGGGCGCGCCAACCCCAAATTTTCGCGCAGCGTCTTGCCCTCATACTCTTTGCGGAAGATTCCACGCCGTTGGAGTTCTGGCACAACCTTGTCCACAAAATCATTCAGCCCTTCAGGAAGAAAAGGGAACATGATGTTGAAACCGTCAGAGCCTTCTTCAGTCAGCCATTGCTCCATATCATCAGCGATCGTTTGGGGCGTACCGACGAAGGCCAGTCCGCCGTAACTGCCAATGCGTTGCGCCAGTTGTCGAATAGTCAAGTTCTCACGTTGCGCTAAGGCTATTACTCTTTCTCGTGAAGAGTGACCAGCATTAGTCGATGGGATTTCTGGCAAGGGACCATCGGGATCAAAACCCGAAACGTCGTAGCCAAGGGCACTATTTAGGCTAGCGATCCCACTGTCATAATGTACTAGGCTATCTAAATGAAGACGCTTGGCATATGCTTCGGCGACGGTTTCACCCACGATGACTAAAGCACCAGGAAGGATTTTTATACTGTCTGGGTCACGGCCAATTGCCCGCGCCCGCCCCTTAATGTCTGCAAATAAAGCTTTACCAGCTTCCAGATTACCAGCAGGTGCAAACACAGCCTCGGCGGTTTCGGCAGCTAATTGCCGTCCGGCTTCGGATGCGCCTGCCTGAACGATTACTGGCCAGCCTTGGACAGGTCTGGCGATGTTCAATGGCCCTCGCACCGAGAGATATTTTCCCTGATGATTAAGAACGTGAAGCTTTGCAGGGTCAAAATAAATCCCTGCTTCCACGTCCCGAATAAACGCATCGTCAGCAAAAGAATCCCAAAGACCCGTGACAACATCATAAAATTCTCTAGCTCGCCGATAGCGTTCATCATGCTCTACCTCTTCTTCTAAACCAAAGTTGAGTGCTGCGTCTGGATTGGCTGTGGTGACGATGTTCCAGCCAGCGCGGCCGCCACTAATATGGTCGAGAGATGCGAAGCGGCGAGCGATGTGGTAAGGCTGGTCGTATGTTGTGGAAGCGGTGGCTACTAGTCCGATGTGTTCAGTGACACTGGCGAGGGCTGAAAGCAGGGTGAAAGGTTCAAAGGATGTGACAGTATGGCTGCGTTTCAGAGCGTTAACTGGCATATTCAGCACCGCTAAATGATCTGCCATGAAGAATGCGTCAAACTTGCCTTGCTCTAGTTTCTGGATGAATTGTTTTAGTGCCGGGAAATTGAAATTAGCGTCAGGCAAAGCCCCAGGATAGCGCCAAGCGCCTGTATGTATGCTTACCGGGCGCATAAAAGCACCTAGTTTTAATTGCTTCGATCTGCTCATCAGTCCTCCGTATTAAGTTTAAAATACAGGTGCAATCGTCCCTTTGAAGTAGTTATTGATATAGTCCTTCAATTTGGGATCGATAACCAATTGATTTAGTTTTTGGATGTTGGGATCATTTACTTTTGATTGTACAGTTGCTAAACCCACCGCATAATTTTTGTTAGCTATGCCAATCTCGTCTAACACAATGGGGTTTAGAGATACCTTTGCCTGCACAAGGAAGGATGCAGATGTCACAGCTAAATCTAGATCGTCTAACGCTCTAACAATGGCGTAATTGTCTAATTCCTTAATTTGGAGATTTTTGGGATACTTAATAATATCTTTGATGCTGTAATACTCCCCTGGCTTTTCTTTTAAATTGATTAAGTCGATGTGTTTCAGGAATTGCAAGGCGCGGTCTTGATTGCTGTCATCATTAGAAATAGCAATTGTCGCCCCTACAGGAATTTCATTAAGTGATTTTATCTTTAGTCGTTTTGAATAGAGTCCAGTTATGGTAGTATAACTGCGATTTAACATGACAAAATCCGCGCTAAGTCTTTTGGCAGCTTGTTTCATAAACGGTTCATGCTGGAAAAAGTTAGCATCAATTTCCCCACTTTTAAGAGCATCGTTAATTTTTACTGAATCAGCGATAGTCACGATTTGAAAATCTAAGTCGTGGCTGGAGGCTATTTCTTTTTGAATAAACTTTAAAACATCTTCAGTGGTGGAATTTCTAGAACCGACTTTGAGTACTGCTGTCTTAGTTGATTGGCTGACTAATTGACCCGTAGATGAATTTGGTTTTGGTGTACAACTGGCGAAAAAAATAGATGTGATCGCTAACCATGTTGTCAGGATAAAATAGCGGCGATTAAACTTTGGATAAAACATGATAATAATTTGTGATTTTTAATATTCTCTAGGAGATTTCGTAATTTTAAAAGTGAAATTTGATCTTGATTTTCTTCTCAATTGCCAGTCCCCAATTCAATGCACCTGTACTTCAAATTCTGCTTCATGCAAGTATTTCAAAGCTTGAGTTACCTTTTGACCTTCTAATTCAACGTGAAACTGACCAACTCTGCGATCGCCTACTGTTTCCACACTCCCACTGAGGATATTGACATCCACATCAAAATTACGGGCTAGAGTGGCGAAAATCGGTTTACTTGCTTGTTCTCCGGCGAAGGCGATCGTGGCAATAACTGCACCAGGCTTTGGTTTATAACCATTGCGATGGGGGAAAAATTCTTGGGCAAGAAATGATTCTGGCTTGGCGATTAAATCGCTAACATATCCCTTTTCCACAATCTTGCCAGCATTGAGTACAGCGACACTATCGCAGATTTGCTTGACTACGGCCATTTCATGGGTAATCAGTAAAATTGTTAAACCCATACGCTTGTTCAAGTCGCGCAATAAATCTAAAATTGACCTCGTAGTTTGCGGATCAAGTGCTGATGTCGCTTCATCAGAAAGTAAAACTTTTGGTTCTCCAGCCAAAGCTCTAGCAATACCTACTCGTTGCTTTTGACCGCCAGAAAGTTGTGCTGGATAAGCATCAGCCTTACCTGTCAACCCAACAAGTGAAATTAATTCTTCTACTTTAGCCCGGCGTTTGAGTCTACTGTAACCCATCACTTCCAGAGGAAAAGCAATGTTTTCCACGACAGTTCTGCAACTAAGTAAATTGAAATGTTGAAAAATCATGCCAATACGTTGACGAGCTTGACGTAATTTATCTCCAGAAAGTTTTGTCATCTCCTGTCCGTCAACTACAACTGAACCCGATGTCGGTTTTTCTAACTGATTAACACAACGAATTAAAGTACTTTTCCCTGCACCACTTTGACCTAAAACACCGAAAATTTCTCCTGGTTTCACTAAAAGACTTACTCCATCTAAAGCTAGAACTTTTTGGCTGCCTTGGTTATAAACTTTGCGTACATCAGTAAATTCGATCATCTGAGAGTTTCTCCACGAAAAAAGTCTCTTAGCATTAAAAAAAAAGATTTTTATTTAAGGAATGGGAAGTACTGCTCCTTGATATTTATCTTTAATAAATTGCTTAACTTTATCGTCACGCAACAACTTATACAGTTTTTGAATTCCGGGATCGGTTTCTTTGCCTTTTAATGTTGTGATAGTAACAGCATAAATTGGGTCGTTAGCTGACTCCAATGCTAAAGCGTCTTTATCGGTTTTCAGTCCGGCTTGCACAATCCAATTACCTGTAACTCCTGCTAAATCCACATCAGGAAGACTAGGAATTGCTTGCGCTCCTGGTATCTCTTTAATTTGGATGTTCTTAGGATTTGCAATAATATCTTTAGGACTCGCAGGACGGGCATCTGGCTTGAGTTTTATTAAGCCTGATTCTTCCAGCACTTTTAAAGCACGATGAGCATTGCTAACATCATCAGGAATGGTGACGAGGGCTTTATTCGGCACATCCTTGAGAGACTTATATTTTTTAGAAAAAATTCCCACTGGATTCAAATGAATTTGGGGCGTAAAGGCATACATCTCGAAATTATGTTTTTTGCCATAGTCCTCCATAAAAGGAATATGTTGGAAATAATTGGCATCAATTACCCTATCTTTCAAGGCAGTGTTATTCTGCACAAAGTCATTAAAAGTAACTATTTCGATATCTAACCCAGCTTCAGTTGCTAAATTCTTTTTGACAAAATCTAAAATTTCTCCGGCTGGAACTGGCGTTACACCAACTTTGATTTTCTCTTTAGCTCCAGTTGTAGATGTATTCCCAACTGGGGCTGCTGATGGATTCGCAGTTGTATTAGCACCAGAATTATTTTGAGGTGAACTACAGCTAGAAAATACTGTAGAAGCCGCAAATGATGTAAAGGCTATTAAAAAGAATCGACGGTTGGTATTTATGTAAAGTTTCATGCGATCGCCTACTATAATCAATCAGAACGTGAACAAAAATTTATATCTTAATTAATTTAATTACAACAAATTATAAATTACCACTTTTGCTCAGGAAACCAGTTATAGTTTTTATCTTTAATATCAACTTTTTTGGGAATAATTTTGAGTTCATAGAAAGTATCTGCCATGCGTTGCAATCCACTCAGAACTTCATCTGTTACAGGTAATACCTCACGTTGACCACCACGTTTTTCTACAGTTTCCATTGTTTTTAGATCAATTTTGTACACTTTAGAAAGGAGCTTGGCGGAATCCTGATAGTTTTCTCTAGACCAAGCACCAGCCTTTTCTAACTCTTGTAAAATTGTCTTGAGAATATCTGGATGATCGCGCACAAAATCTGGAGTAGCATAATAAAAGCTTGGGCTTTCTAGTGGAGCTTTGTCTCCAAATACAGTGCTATTATCTGCCAATAGACGAGTGCGAAGTTTACGTTCAGCTTCAGCAGTATAAGGGTCCCAAATTAACCACGCATCAATATCACCACGATCAAATGCTGGTAAAGCCTCGGCTGGTGTCAGGTAAAGAGGTTTAATATCACTAAATTTCAAACCTACTTTCTCTAAAGCACGTACAATAATGTAGTGCTGACCAGAGCCTTTTGCAAAAGCAACTTTCTTACCTTTTAAATCAGAAAGAGTCTTAATCGGTGAATTTTCTTGGACTAAAATAGCTGAACCTCTAGTGCTACCTGTACCGGCTGCAACTCTGACAAATGGTTTATCTCCTGCTTGAGCAAAGACGCTTCCTGTACCGCCGCCACCACCAAAAACAATCGCACCTGCACTCATCCCATCCAATAGAGGTGCTGTAGAGGAAAATTCATTCCAAGTAACAGAAATACCCAGAGGTTGTAAGTGCTTTTCTAAACTTCCTTGCGCTTTCACAATATTCAGCAGTGCCATTCCTTTTTGATGCCCCATTTTCAGCACTGTTAGCTTGGGTGCTTGGGGTTGTTGTGCAGGTGCATTAGCTGAATTACTAGGAGCACAAGAAGCGATCACTAAATTTAAACTTATACCTATAACAAAAAACAGGATAAAGATTTTAATATGGTGATGTTGAAATAAGCTTCTTTTTTTGATGGCGTCTAAAAACTGATTTATCAATCGAGTTGACATATTTTTACTTTGCGTTTTAGCATTTTTGTCAGAATTTAAAATCGAGGTTATATAAAAAAAGCGAACTTCTAGCTCAAGTCTAAAATTTAATTTTTTTGAAATAAATTACTCTTATTAAATAAAAGATGATACACGTTAAATCGTAAAAATGTAGTGTTATTGACGACTAAATTGGAAAATATTGCACATTAATTAATAATAGAATAGTGAAATTAAAAAATATTACTAATTTATTGATAAATTAGTAATATTTATAATCCTTTAAAATATGAAAAATCAATGTGTTACCACGGTAAACCGCAGAGATTAATCGTTCCTTTTTTGGGAGCTTTGTCATTCACAGGCAATACCATCGGCTCGTTGATCGTAAAAGGGACTGTGCCACCTGGCTGCTCAACCAAAAGAATGCCATTGAAAGGTTGCCATCCTAGGCGAGTATAAAAGAGTACTAAATCCTGACGACATACGAGCAATGCGAAAGTCAAACCACACTTATCTAAGAAGGCCTCTGCGTGCCGAAGGGCAGCAGTTGCAAAGCCTTGACCCTGTGCTTTTGGGCTTGTCATTACCCCACCAATACCGCCAATGCAGATTGATACATCATCTAGCGTTACCTTGCGGATAACAATCCCGATGTGCGAAACAAGCCATCCACTTCCATCTTCTACAAGTAATCTCCATTGCGGTAAAGACCATTTAATGTGCCGTCCTGGGCGATGAGCAATGACCTCTGGTGGGTAAACTGCTGCTCTGAGAACACGCAACGCTTCTTCCTCATCCACAGTCAGTTCGGTGATAAGTTTCAAATTAAAGCTCAAAGGACGGTTTTTTATCATCAATCATTTACACTTACAAGTTTGGGCAGTCTAGATATAGGAATATCCAAGAAGTAAGAAAGAACCTCTTGCCGCCAAGTATCATAAAGTACTGGCAAATTATCAATTTCAATACCAATAGCTTTTTGACTCAAATGCCAATGATCCCGAAGGTAAGGATTACGTCGGCGTTGGCCTTCTTCATCTGCTTCTATGACTTGTGCGATTAAATCCTCTTTCTCTGCGGATGAAGCTCGATCAAATTTACGTTGCCACCAGTCTACAACTCCCAGGCGGTGAACTGCTTCATCTGGTAGGATTCTTTCTGCCGCAAACTTGGCTGAGTCTGGGTCGTTGATTTTGCTGGTACGGCTATTAATAAATAACAAAGCCACAATATGAAGTTCGTAATGCAACTCAAATGCTAAAAAGCCTTGCCAATTACGAATGGGTAAATCACCCAGATAATCCCAATGCTTCTGCACCTGTTTTTGGATATCCTCAATTGGGTCACGCCCCGATATAGCCTGCGCTCTTAAACGAGTATTTTGAGCGTGTGCGCCATCATCACCGATTTGTCTACTCAAAAATAGCTGTAATTCTGGGTCAGCAAAGGAGTCGATTATCTTAGCACAAACTTGCACAATAAACAGGTCATGGGCTGCACCAGCAATACGGAAGCGGTAAAAATTCTCTTTTTCCTCATCAGTTTCCGGCGGTCTCGGTTCTTGCAATCGCTTTTTCGGAATGTGAGGGGCGTAATTATCAAGCAGTTTGTCAAAAATTTCCAGTTCTAAATCAGTAGTCCAAGCTGGACGAGTAAGTATTGCTGTCATAAAGTTTCCTTTGGATAGTGGAGAACAATTTAATCCAAAATCTAAAATTCTTAGCCTCTAGCCCCTATTTTCAAACTGGTGTAGGCGCAGCCCGCACTTCGGCAAGCTCAGTGACCATCGCAGACATTGCTTCACTATCTACTGTTAACGTTCGCACTCTTGGTATAATTTCCGCAGCAAAACGCTCTATTTCTGGGGCAAAAGGCTGGAATTGCAGCATAAAAGTATCAATTCCTACTTTGGTAAATTCAGCAATCCTATGGGCTACAGTTTCATAACTACCAACCAATCCAGCTGCTGTACCACCATTGCTTCCCACACCAGGATACTTAGCCATGTTTTTGAACATAACTACTTCAGAATCTACTCCTTTGAGTAATTCTGAGCGATCGTCTTGTGATAGTACCATTGCTCTAAGGTTTTGATATTCCGCTTCCGCTTCTTCGTCTGTCGGTCGAGCAATCACAAAAGCCGACATAGCAAAGCCCAGAGGTTGAGAGCGAAACTTAGTTTTTTGAGCAACTTGAGCGATGGTTTCGCGTATGACTTCAATAGGACGACCATTGAGGAAAAATGTATGCGCTTCTTTTGCAGCTAGTTCTTGGGCTGGTTCTGACTCTCCTCCTAAATATACACGCGGATGTGGTTTGGCTATAGGTGGAGGATTGAGCTTCAAATCATTAATTTGAAAATATTCACCATGAAAATTGACTTTTTCTCCACTCCACAAAGCTTTGACAACTCTAATCCATTCATCCGAATAACGATAACGCTCATCGTGGGGAAGGAAATTTATGCCCGGTTTTTCCATTTCTGGCTTGAACCAAGCACTGACTAAGTTAATCGCAAAACGTCCGTGACTGATTGCATCAATACCTAAAGCCATCTTTGCTAAAACGGCGGGATGAAACAGTAATGGCTTAACAGCTGCAATAATCTCAATAGAGTTTGTTGCTTCTGCCAAAGCTGCTGCTGCTGTCCAGGTTTCTAGCTGGTCAAGTTCTTGGTTCCTGGGATTGATAATATGTTGCGCTATTAAAGTTGTGCTAAATCCGCACCTTTGGGCCAACTGGATTAAATTCTTGGCTCGTGAGTAACTAGCATCACGAGGTTCAAGAGGATGGTTCATCACACCACAGTTACCGTAAACAGGAATCCAAATCCCATAGCGTGGTTCAGACATAGCTTTCTAGAACCTTTGTAGTCGGTACTAAAACTTTATTTTTGTACCTAGAATAATTATACGGTAAGTCTACCGATTTAGCGTATGATACTATGAGATTCGCATAGATAAAGATAAAAAACAAGGGGGTATGTAGATTCTGTATCTCCTCAGTCCCCATTTAATTTGGAGGCAAGAATGTTAGAACCACGCTATGGTATTTGGGTTCCAGTTGGGGGTAACTTTGGTCCTCTCGATACCCCAGATGAACCGATTGATGCTAGTTATGAACGCACGCGATCGCTAGTATTAGAAGCAGAACGTTTAGGATATGTCACCACCTTAGTCGCACAGCACCTTGCCAATCCTCGTAGTTTGGATTTAGAACAGTTGGAAACTTGGGCAGCTTGTGCGGCATTGGCTGAAGCTACGGAAAGTATAGAAATTATCGCCGCGATTAAACCTTTACTATTTCATCCAGCCGTTTTAGCAAAGATGGCCTTGGGTATTGATGCAATCAGTGGTGGACGTTTTGCCATAAACCTAATTAGTGCTTGGTTTCGTCCAGAAATGGAGCGTACTAATATTCCCTTCCCTCCCCATGATGAACGTTATCGCTATTCTGGTGAATGGTTGCAGGTTGTTAGAGCTTTGTGGAGCGGTGAGAGAGTGAACTTAGAGGGTGAATATTTCAAAATCCAAGATTTGAGCCTTCGACCCTTCTCTGTTGCTCAACCCTATCCTCGTATCTACCTGGGAGGAGCATCAGACCCAGCACAGATTTTAGCAGCCCAACAAGCTGATGTTTACTTCATCAACGGTCAGCCGATTGAAGATGTCCACAAAGTAATTAAACAAGTTTTAAACCGACCACGTTTCCTACCCCAACCAGTCCGTTTTGGTCTGTCAGCCTTTGTCATTGCCCGGACTACAGACGAAGAAGCGCAAGCAGAACTAGAACGACTCATGGCACTGCAAAAGTTGGAAGAACAATATAAGTTAAGTGTTGCTAAAGGAGTTGATCCAGAAGCCGCCATGTTCAAACTCTTCGCTAAAAATCCGGCTGTTGGCGGCAATGGTGGCACAGCCGCAGGATTGGTTGGCAGCTATGATACAGTTGCGACTCGTGTTGCAGCTTTCGTTGATGCAGGTATCGACACTTTCATGCTGCAATTTAATCCTTTTGTCCGGGAGATGACACGTTTTGCCCAAGAAGTTATGCCTCGCGTGCAACACTTGCAAAAAGTTCCTTAGTTATCGACTGAAAAAAGGCAGGGGGCAGGAGGAAAAAATTTATTTTCCCTGTGTCATTCGTTTTTAAGTACACCAGTTCTAAATCCGATAAGAGATTAACTTGTAATATTTAATGTTTGATAGGCTAACAGTTTGTTCTGGGGCCATTTCTAAGTAAATATACTCATCTTATTTATCATGGCTGATTTTCGCCCTCTTTGCAAAAAACTGGGATGCTCCCCACCACGAGTTCCATAAAATCGTTGAGCATTGAATGTCACCTCATTTTTCCCTGATGTACCAAACAGAACCACTGTCCAATTTTGTGCCAATAAACTAAGGGCTGTTCCCAAGGTGTTGCCACTTACTGACTCGATTATAGTTGCCGATTTAGCACTTAAGAAAACAGTCTTTATAGATTTGAATCCCTTTGCTGTTGGGCGCTTTGGCTATAGCTAATTGGTGTGTTCATTGTTGTAATCAGACTTAGTGTAATATTTGCATTACATTACTCTTTAGATGTTAAGGAACTTGCTGTGAAAGCAACAATCAGACTAACAAATGAAGAAGATGCATCACAAATGTTGGCAATTTATGCACCAATTGTTCGCGAAACGACAATTTCCTTTGAGCTAGAACCACCTAGCAAAATGGAGTTTCAACACCGAATTAAAAGCTATCAACAGCAGATGCCTTGGCTAGTTTGCGAAATTGATGGTGGAGTTGTCGGCTACGCTTATGCTAGTCCTTATCGTACCCGTGCAGCTTACCTATGGTCTGTAGAATCATCGATATATGTTGGTAAAAATTATCGCCGCAAAGGAATTGCCACAGCTTTGTACACTTCGCTGTTTAAATTACTGCAACTCCAAGGATTTTATAATGTGGTAGCGGCGATTGCTTTACCCAATCAACCCAGTGTATCTGTACATGAGGCTGTTGGTTTTTTACCTCAAGGTGTCTTGCGTCGAGTTGGGTATAAATTTGGTCAGTGGCATGATATAGGTTTTTGGCAATTATCTTTACAAACTGAGCAATCTAATAAGACCGATAGTTGCATACAATCTGTAAATCCACCTGTTTCTATGGCAGAAATACAAAAATCGCCTCTGTGGAATGAAGCTTTAATGAGTGGAATTTTGCTACTGTGAGTTTAACTAATGCAAGTTTTCAGCCATTTAATATCAGGTTATTAAATGAGACACAGCAAATTTTGGGAAACAAGGTTAAAGACATTGACTTCATGAATAATTTTCGGGCTTCTTCAATGGACATCTCCAAAATAGTAACGTTCTATGGTAAGAGAACATTAGAGAGCTTTTTGGACACAGAAACATAAGCGAGATTTTGAATTATATTGAAGGGAACAAAAAAGAAACACAGCGCTTAATTGATCTGGAGTATGAACGTGCTAGCACTCATGTACAACGAATGCAAAAAGCACTCATCCAAATGAGTTTACATCTCCATAAAGTCATCAGCGATGTCACAGGTTTGACTGGAATGAAAATTATTAAAGCCATCGTTGCTGGTGAACGAAACCCACAAGTTTTAGCCACACTCAAAGACCCACACATAAAAAGCAGCACCGCAGATATTGCTGCATCTTTAACTGGTGATTACCGCCATGAACATTTATTTGTTCTTCAACAGGAATTGACCTTGTATGAAGTTTACCAACAACAGATTATTGCTGTTGATGCACAAATCAAAAAATGTTTAGCACATGCATGAACCTAAGACTTTAGATCAACCGCCAATAACGGGGAAAAACGCCGAAAAAAACCAACTGCAAATCATCCAACTACGCCTACGCAAATTGCTCACCGATTAGAACCCCTCAGCTGCTGCTTGTTGTAATTGCTCTGGGGTCAGTTGTCCAGTTGCACTCAGATCATCACTAATCTTTTTAGAGTTTGTCATTTTAATGCACTAAGTCGATAAGTTTAGCGTATTTTAACGGTAATATCATGAGAATTGCCTCACCTCTACTTGGAATATTGGTAACAACACTTGCCTTTCTCACTTAGTTGTGGAATGATGTTTTTATTAAATACTACTTTAAGTCGACGTATTTAACGTAGTATTTGAGAAATATCAAGAACAATCCACGCTCAACGAGATTGTAGGCTACATCCTAAAAATGGCAACCACAGAAATTCGCACAACTCAAGTTAAAGTCCCAAACGGTGATTTGCAAATTGATGCTTACCTAGCTGAACCGGCAAAAGAAGGAACTTTCCCTGCCGTGATTGTGATTCAGGAAATCTTTGGGGTAAACATTCATATTCGGGAAGTTGCCCAGAAGTTTGCTAAGGAGGGGTATGTAGCAATCGCTCCCGCACTTTATCAGCGCACTGCTCCTGGTTTCGAGGCTAAATATATTCCAGAAGATATCCAGCGTGGTAGAAGCTATAAAGAGCAGACTACAGCCGAGGAAATATTGAGCGATATTCAAGCGGTGATCGCCTATTTGCAAACTCTGCCAAATGTTCAAAAAGATGCGATCGGCTCTATTGGTTTCTGCTTTGGCGGTCACGTTGTTTACTTAGCAGCCACTCTGCCAGACATTAAAGTTACAGCCTCTTTCTATGGCGGCGGGATTACCAACTCTACACCTGGCGGTGGTGAACCCACTCTCACCCATACTTCCAAAATTAAAGCTCCTATTTACACGTTCTTTGGCACTGAAGATCAAGGCATCCCGCTAGAACACACAGAACAAATTGAAGCCGAATTAAAGAAACATCAAATTTCTCATAAAATCTTTCGCTATGAAGGAGCAGGGCATGGATTTTTCTGCAACCATCGTGCCAGCTACAATCCCGAAGCTGCCGCCGACGCTTGGCAACAAGTCTTAGAATTATTCCAAAAAAACCTCCAACTGCAAACAGTCTAAATTTCAAATAGTCTCTTCTTAATCTGACTTTTCACGTTATGTGGAAAAGTTCGCCAAAGACCTAACCGACGCGGGAAGAGGGAAAATTCAAAGTCTCCTCCTTTTAGGAGAGAGATTTAGAAAGAGGTTTTCCAGATGCCGTGAAAAATCAGCTGCTTAATGGCGACTACTTGTTTGCATTTGTAGAAACGCGATTAATTGCGTCTCTATTTTTTTAACGCAATTCAAAACCCAAATTTTTCAAAGCTTCCCGTAGGCGATCGCGTCCCGATAAAGATTCAGCAAACGCTATTCTTTGAGATTAAACCGGATCTGCGCGTGGGTGGCACTTGATCCTATGTCTTGCATGATTCCACTAACGACACTAGACTTATTGCAAAAGTTACTTTTGCAAAACGTTGTGACGTTTCTACAGCCAGTTGGGAGGTGCAATTGGCTTCATTGGTGCGTCCTTAGAAGCTGTAGTGTTAGCTAATTTTTAATGAATCAGTAGAATGTTGTTACTAGAGGTTTTGCACTTTTCTCGTACACTTGATCTGCCTAGAGTATTGCAAAGCTATGAGCATTACTTTGCAACAGCTAGGATTTAAATATCATATCAATCGAGTTACCGGAGTTAATAATTATAAGATTAAGAATCAATCCAACGCCTCACTGCTGGCAATTGTGCAGAGAACCATAGCGCACCTAAGATATTTAGACTGCCACAGACGATCAAGGCATTAGTCGCACCAAAATTCTGTGCCAAAGTTCCAGCTAACAGATTCCCAAAGGGCATCATACCCACCATTGCTAGGGCATAAAAACTCATCACCCGTCCCCGCTTATCCTCGGCAACTAGGGTTTGGATAATCATATTACTACTGGTAATCAGGAGGATAGAAAAGCAGCCTGTAAACACCAGTATGATTATGGATAATCCAACTTGACGCGATAGTGAGAAGGAAATCACACTTATCCCAATCAAGACTTGAGCGACTACAATCAAACGCTCTAAGCCCGCAATCCCTCGCCTAACACTTAGATACAAACAAGCAAACAACGAGCCAATGGGTGCTGAGGTACTGAGGTGAGCCATCGTAGTTGCATCCCCATTTAAAATCTTAGCTGCGAAGATGGGCATGAGCGCGACATGAGACATTCCGACAAAACCTTGTAACGCCAGTATTAATAAAATTGCTCTAATCGGCTGGAATTTGGAGACATATTCAAAGCCCTCCCGCAATTTCTGCAAAGTATCGCTAAGGCTCGTAAGGCTTTGCATCGGTCTGACTTTCAGCCGCATCGCTAGCAGGGTAAAGATGGCAGGGATATAGCTGAGGGTATCGTAGAGAAAACAATATTTCACCCCAAGCGTCGCAATCAAAATCCCGCCCATAGCGGGCCCCAATACCAGCGAGGAACTTAACATCACTGAATTCAAGGCGATCGCATTACTCCAATGGGCGCGATCACCTACGGTTTCGGTGACGATTGTATGACGCACTGGCATATCTAATCCCTTGAGCAAACCATTGAGAACACTCAGTACCAATAGGATGGGAAACGTAATCCAATCCCTAAAGGTAAGAATTGTCAAAGTCAGGGAAACGCTAATTCCCAATATCTGCACTAGCATTAACAAGTCACGACGACTCCAGCGATCGGATAATACACCGGAAAAGGGAATTACTAATAATGTAGGTAAAAATTGTACAAAACCTGCAATTCCCAACAACCATGCCGATTTAGTCAAATCGTATACCAGCCAAGGAATAGTTAACTGCTGGGTCATAAATGTCCCAGACATTGATAGTAACTGTCCCCCAAAAAACAGGCGAAAATTACGCCAGCGAAAGGCGGGTAAATATTGGTAAATGATATTACTTACGCGATCGCCTAGTTGTCTGTTCCAAATTTTCATTAGCGAAATTATACTATGTTCTCCTAAATATTAGGTTATCTAATATTTAGGAGAACTAGTAATTAAAAGCTAACAAAACTCAGGTTTATGAAAGCACTGGTTGTGGTTCCTTAGACTCAGCTTTCTGCTTGAAGACAGTTGGTACTTCCGCGTTGAACACCTCACCTTGAACCACTTGGGAGCGGAAACCATCAACTCCAACTGGAACATCACCAGTAATGGTGGTGCGATATAAGAGACGCTCGACATCCAAATGATCTAAATCTTGAGGAGCTAAATGCACTGTGGCGCGGTTATCCCAGAACGCGATATCACCATTGTTCCAACGGAAACGGGTGGTGTAGGCAGGTTTGGTGATTTGGTTGAAGAACAACTCCAGCAGCAGTTTGCTCTCTTGTGGTGACACGTCAATAATGTGCGAAGTGAAGCCAGGGTTAACGAACAACGCACGTTCGCCAGTCTCAGGATGAACCCTGACTACTGGGTGGATTGAGACTAGTGGATTAACAGCAATGCGCTCGTCGAATTTACCGTTGCGAGGCTGATACCCGCCCCCATTAAAGCGATGTTCAGCTTTCAATGTGTCTGCTAGCGCCCGTAGGGGCGCTGACAGTCCCTCATAAGCCGCAACTAGATTACTCCACTGAGTGTCACCACCGAAGCTGGGGACGTTAACCGCGCGTAAAATTGACCCTGCTGGTGGGTTAATAGCTGCCGTTACGTCTGTGTGCCAAGGACCACCAGTGCGAAAACCATACTGCTTCTCATAGAGCTTACGATCTACGGGTTTGATCTGTGGGAATCCCGGGACTGGTTCAGGCTCTCCGAGTGGGTGCGCGAAAGTTACTTCACCGAAACGAGATGTGAACTCAACCTGAGCAGCATGATCGATGTTCTGACCACGAAAGAACACAACTTTCCATTTCAATAACGCTTTACGGATTTCTTGGACTTGCTCGTCAGAAAGAGGACGGGAAATATCTACGCTACCGATTTCGGCACCGATGAAACCAGCAACTTGTTTAACTTCTATATGTTTGTAGCCCATGTAGATTCTCCAGAGTTTGATCTGTAGGGTGGTGTTCACACTCGCTGTTATCCTTTGGAATTTTGCCAATATCTGATAGCAACATTCCTGTGCTGGGAGTAGAACTGAGAACATCATACATTATTTCGATAGGTTTACCGTAGTATGCAACGCTGTTTAACAATTTCCTGTGTTTTTGCAGCTAGGATCTTCGGAATTGAGACACTGATACCCTTCTCTACGAGAGGTTGCGCCCGAAGCGTAGCTATGCCGTGGACTATTCGGCCTCGCTTAATTCTTTCAACCACAACCGTCTTTAATACTTTATCAAAACCCACCGTGTTGGACTTGAACCACAGCCTCAAGCAAGAAACACGACATTGTATGCCTTTTCCTTTAGGTTTTGACGGTCTTGCTAAGTTTATTGTAAAAATCTCTTGATTTTCATCACTGATTGTGAGAAAGTCTGATTTAATATCCATAAAATACGTTAAATCTATCGATTTAATGTATTTTATGGATTGGCCAGAATTAGGTGGTAGTTATAGCTGTGGTTTAACCCCGGCAAGATTCTTTCAGACTGATTACAATCACAAAGTTATAACAGCCGTGTGATGGAAGCATCATACAGCACTGAATACTTACATGACTTTCAGGAAAATCAACTTCTATGCAAGTTACCTTCCAGTAGAGTAATCCCAGATTTCATCCTAATAATCCGGCGATATTAACTTATTTTTCTGGAGGCGCGTATTTTGTGCGTGGCTAGTTGTTCTAGCTTTGCAAAGGTTATGTATTCACTCATGAGTAAATTTTCGTCTTATTTTTTATCAGTGGAGAACATCTCATGCAAGTAGATCCTAATTCTCATGAAGGTTCCGAGCAAGATACTCAGGCTAATAGCAAAATAGATAAACTGAAACAACCCCGTGTAGCTAGCAAACGTTTTTTTGGTAGTCACGTCAGCAGACGCTCATTTCTTGGTCGTGCTGGTTTGTTTAGTGCCGCTAGCGTTGTTGCAGGAGTTTTAGGTTCAACTTTCTCCTCAAAGAACGGAGGAGATGTTGTACAAGCCCAAGCTATCAACAGGCGGTATAATTATAATAATCGACCCTTCGACTACAGGAGGTTTGTTGATAAAGCCTATCGAGTACGTCTTGAAGCAGCGACACGTGAACGAAATATTCCGATTCCGGCCCATCCGGCCAACGGCGATGAGGAGCGTTATCCCAACAAAATCGGCTCTGACAGCAGGGGACTACCGCATAATGAGCTAGGCGAAGTCAAGCTGGAAGCTTATAACTCTTTGACCAAAGCACTGACAACGCAAAACCCGAATGATTTTGAAAATATCATCTTGGGTGGCACCAGAAAGCTGGTCAATCCTCAAGGGGCCCTGGCAATTAGCCTAGAAGGGATCAATGCAGCGCAGATAGCTGTGCCGCCCCCACCAGCTCTAGCTAGTGCAGAACGCGCTGCTGAAGCAGTTGAACTCTACTGGCAAGCTTTACTCCGAGACGTACCTCTTTCCAAGTTCCAAAACAATACTGACAACCCAAAAGTCTTGGCAGCTGTCGAAGACCTCAATAAGCTTTCGGCGTTTCGAGGGCCAAAACAAAATGGCCGTGTTACCCCTCAAACTTTATTTCGTGGTAGTGTCAACTACGTTGGTTCAGGTTCAAGTACAAAATATGTTACTCCGCCAGGAGTACTAAATGGGCCCTATCTCTCACAATTTTTGTTGCAAATTATTCCTTGGGGAACTCAGTCTGTTTCGCCACTGATTCGTACTGCTCTTCCTGGTAATGACTTTCTAGTCAATTTTCAGGAATGGTTGACTGTTCAGAATGGAGGTAGTTCCGGGAAATCCATAAAATACGACCCTAAAAACCGTTACATAGTCACGGTTCGGGATTTAGGTGAGTATGCCCATATTGGCGGCCCTACATACGTGGGAGCCTCCTTAATTCTTAATAGCATCGGTACTCCTTTGAATCCAGGCAATCCCTACGTCAGATCGAGAACTCAAAGTGGTTCAGCGGCAACCTTTGCAGTGGGACATTTACAAGCCTTGCTTAACTTGGGTACTTCGCGTGCGATTAGAGCTTCATACTGGCAGAAGTTTTATGTACACCGCATTCTCCGCCCAGAAGCTTATGGTGGGCTAATCTACAACAACATTGTCAATAGAACTCAGTATCCAATTAATTCTGAGGTCTTAAATTCCCAAGCTTTGGCTCAGACCTTTAGCACCTTTAACACCTATCTATTGCCCCAAGCATATCCAGAAGGAGCGCCAATCCATTCCTCTTATACCGGAGGTGCCGCTGCTAATGCTGGCGTCAATATCACACTGTTGAAAGCGTTTTTTGATGAAAACTTTGTTATCCCCTCACCAGTAGTGCCTGATCCCAATGATCCCACAAAAGTAATTCCTTACAGTGGGCCACCACTGACTGTAGGTGGTGAGTTAAATAAACTAGCAACTAACTATGCTATTGGTCGCGGTCACGGCGGTATCCATTGGCGTTCAGATGGTTCAGCTGCTTTGGCTTTGGGAGAAGAGGTTGCTATTAGCCTGCTTAGGGATGAAAGACTGGGTTATAACGAAATATTCAATGGCTTCACCTTCACCAAATTTGACGGTACAAAAGTCACAGTTTAAATTAATTTTCTGCGTTATAGAGCGCTAACGAAAAGTCTTTTACTCAGCAATGCTTTCGTCAAATTTCTCTAACCTCTCACGGATGGGATTTCACTACTTTTTTGCGTAAGTCCTATGGATCAAGGATGTTGCTGAATTGGAATATGATTTTCCAAAATGTACTTGCCTTTCACAGTTAACCATGCGACACTGCTATACTATGAATAAACTACTAAATATCGACTGGTTTGCAGTAGTTAGCTCAAATTAATCTTGCCACTACCAGAATAGTTATTTTCTAAAAGTGCTTGCTCGGTAAGGATTTAAGATTAAGCAGACTCAACAAAACTTAAGGAGAAGCAGTGTTAATTCAAAAATATTGTTGCCCAACTGACTAAAAAATCACTGATTTAAGCTCTTACTCTTTGCGTGAGACTAGCTCATATTTTCAATCAGCAATGTCAAGCATTAAATCTTGGGAATTGGGCGAACTATACCTCCTCGTGTCGCAACTGAATCCTAACTTCAGCGTCTTCCAATTCCCATTTCCTCATCCATACTCATCACAAGGAGAAAAAGGACAACGCCGGATGAAAGAATTACACAACGGCTATCGTGAAGCTTTAGAAATTAGCTCGAAATTATGGGCAGGAATCGGTTTAGTCCGTGGTGGTGCTGGCACAGCTTTAGTAGGCGATCCATACCGTTGCTCAGAGAATGCTGGAATATCAAGAAATAGGTATCGATACCTTTATCTTCTCTGATTATCCTCATCTAAAAGAAGCATATCGGGTAGCAGAATTATTTTTCCCTCGTTTATCCCTAGACAATCAGCCAACACTAGAACCGCAACTATTGAGTCCCTTTGGGGAGGTTGTAGCCAACCAAGAATTCCCCAAACAGCAAATCGCCACCGTAGATTAAAAAACACTTCTACCTACCTCTGCGCTTCCCTTTGCGTACCTCTGCGTTTAAAAACCTCAAAGCCTCTTATCTAACATGACAAATATATTAGCGATCGCCGGCAGTCCCTCTCACCCTTCCAGAACCTACGCTATTTTGGAATACGCTGCTCAAATTCTGTCACAGCAAAAAGATTTACCCACGAATATCATCTCTGTGCGTGATTTACCAGCCGAAGACTTAGCTTATGGACGTTACGATAGTGCCGCATTACAACAGCCAAAAGCACTGCTAGAAAAAGCAAGCGGTGTAATTATTGCAACTCCCATTTATAAAGCAGCGTACACAGGGGTACTCAAAGCATTTCTAGATTTATTACCCCAGAAAGCTTTGACTGGGAAAGTTGTGCTACCTATAGCTACAGGTGGGACCATAGCACATTTATTATCAGTAGAGTATGCCTTAAAACCTGTGCTATCAGAACTAGGCGCACGCCATATATTGAGTACAGTATATGCAGTTGATAAGCAAATTCAAATCCAGCCAGATGGTAGCGTGCAACTCGATGAAGAAATAAACCAAAGATTGCAGGATGTGCTCAAAGAGTTTGCTCTAGCGGTGAATCATTCCCAGAATGCTGCCAAAGAATTTGTCCATGCTGGCTAATTAACGTCAGTTCGGGTTAAGAAGATTTATTCAGCGTTAGTTGACGGAAAGACGCAAACACGTTGACATATGTCAGAATCAAGCAACGGTGTAATAAGGGTTTCAGCTTATCTCGAACTCAGGTTAATTAATCAGAGTTATCGTTACTCCCTTCTTACCAGCAGCTGGGTGATTTCCATCCATCTGCTATTTTTTATAAAACGGCTTATGCAGCTAGAATGCAGTGTTAATAGGATTAAGCAGTGATAGCAGATATTTTGAATAACTGATTGTAACTGGTAGTTCTCATTGAAATTGGAGCAAAGCGACCATGACTGAACCACGCTATGGAATTTGGATTCCGGTCTATGGAAACTGGGGGCCGCTAAATCAACCCGAAGATCCATTTGATGCCAGTTATGCCAGGGCGCGATCGCTCCTGATTCAAGCGGAACGAGTAGGTTTTTCATCTACACTTCTGGCACAACACATAATCAATTGTTACGACCAAGATTTTGATCAACTAGAAACCTGGACAGCAGCAGCGGCCCTCGCCGAAGCCACTGAAAAAATTGAGATTATTGCAGCAATTAAGCCTTTATTATTTCATCCTGCTGTCTTAGCAAAAATGGCACTGGGTATTGATGCTATTAGTAATGGCAGATTTTCCATTAACTTGGTTAGTGGCTGGTTTCGCACAGAAATGGAAAAGGCTGGTATTCCCTTTCTTGAACATGATGAACGTTACCGTTACTCTGAAGATTGGATAAAAGTTGTCAAGGCTCTGTGGAGTGGGGAAAAAGTAAACTATCAAGGTGAATACTTTCAAATTCAGGATCTAAGTTATCGCCCAACACCTGTAGCTCAACCTCGTCCACGAGTTTACCTGGGGGGTGAATCAGATCCAGCTAGATCCTTAGCGGTTCAAGAGGCAGATGTCTTCTTTATTAATGGTCAGCCGATTGCAGAAGTTCACAAGATTATTACTGATGTCTCCCGCAGAAGGGGCAAGCAACTCCAGCCGCTACGATTTGGAATGTCAGCGTTTATTATTGCTCGTCCAACTGACAAAGAAGCCCAAGAAGAATTAGAGCGGCTGACATTTTTGCAAGCACGAGAAACTGAGCCATATATGCCAAACATCTTGAATGGAAATGATCCCGCCACCGTCATGTTCAAAACTTTTGAGAAGTATCCCCATGTAGGTACTAACGGTGGTACGGCGGCTGGTTTAGTAGGCAGTTATGACACAGTGGCATCTCGAATTCTTGACTTTGTAGACATCGGTGTAGAAACCTTTATGTTACAGTTCTCTCCCTTTGCACGAGAGTTAGATCGCTTTGCCGCAGAGGTGATACCAAGGGTTAAACGCCTACAACCTGTAGTATAACCTCAGAGACATTTGAAGTTTATGTCCAGGAAAAAGTCGGTAAGACTCAAGTTTTCACAAGCGATGCTTATGACAACCCTAATCGGGAACGCACTGCACATATTATTACTAGCGATCGAGAAGCCCTTGAAATAGCCCAACAATTAGCGGCAGAATTTGCTCAAGAGGCAACAGAACGGGATCGCGATCGGAGATTGCCCTATACAGAGCTAGAAAAACTGGCAATAATTCACGCCTAATGTGAATTATAATTGTCTGCACCCAGATGCGCTCGCTATTTATCACTCTAAGCCGACGTAATCTTTTCAATTATACCTACTCTATTAATTAAAAACCCCTCTTAGTTAAGAGGGGTAAAGTATTATTTAGTGTAATTAGAATTGACGCGCTTATCGCATCAAAATTGAATGCCTAGCAAACATTAATCAATGATTTGTGGACTAGGAACTTGCGCGTCAATATCTGCCTGAGATAACGTAGGTAGCAACCAGTTGCCTTCACCAGCTTTGAAGACTTTGGCAGGTGCAACATTCAATTCAATTGCACCAGTAGCTGGATTGCTTCTAGCAATGGACTGTGTACCATCGACAAACTTGACAGCAATGGGTTGGGTTAACTCTTGTACTTCAGTATTAGGACTTAAAACTACCTGAGTACCTGCGGGTAGGTAGATACCATCACAATCCCAATCATCATCTGTAATTTCCCCTGCTGCTAAGAAGTAAAGTTGAGTTGGAGATTTTTTCGGTTTATTGGCGTAGATACCCAAAGTTTTACCGGTTTGATTAAAGCACTGCGCTCGTTTTCTAGCTGTTTCTATCACATACTTTTGAGACTGCAATTGTGATAGTCGAGCTTGAAATTGCTCAGGTGTATAGCCAGCTTGTTCCGGGTTATCTTTCACAGTTAGAAGTTGATTGATTTCTTGAGTTACCTCAGTATAATCAGTTCCTTTGGTGAAATCTTTGCCTGCCCAAGAAGGTTCAGCAATTGTCAAATTCACAATAAACACGAGAGCGACAAGAATAATTTTGATGAACTGCATATTTTTCTCTCTGGTTTGAGATTTTTGTAATCACCGAAGGAAGCTCTTAGCTGCTTAACACTTGAGTAAAAGAGTTAAAAAGCAAAATTATTGCCAACATAAAGAAGCTTTTTCAATATTTTTGCATAAATTTCGATTTAGTGAAATGCTGAGTCTTGAATCTTAGTAAAACTTTCAAGTCTATTAGTATTGGTCTATCGATTGACAAATTTACTATTGTTTTTAAGAGGGATAACCTACTACTAAGTTGATTAAAAGTACTAAAACTGTAAAAGAAAGGGGAATTTTTTCATGTATTTTTAAAATTACAAACTTTGTGCTTTGAATTTAGAAGTTTGGATTATTTTGATTAGTCCCATTAAACATAGACACGTAGCTATCAAAGCAATTGGAGTCAATGAAGCACTGTCTAGGATAATAAAGACACCTAAACCTATCAAGACAAAAGGAACAAAATTATTGCCGTAACGGGTTAGCAAATTTGCGAGCGACTTTTGACACGTTAATCTATAAGTTATGTAACACCAAACACCTACCAGTAACAAGAAGACTGCAATAATCACTAGCAACTCAGAAAAAGTACTATTAGCAAACAAGGGCATATAAATACCTACATTATCACTGCCGTTGGCGATGGTAATAGCCGCCACACTATAAGCTTGAGGAGATAAAAAACTAGCGAAAGTAGAAGAATCAGACAATTGTATTTCTGATTCTACATCAGATGAAGAATTAATTTCTGGATTGAGCAGACTATTTAATCCAATACTAATTGGTACTAAACCCAAAAGCCCAATCCAATGGGATGGTAATATCAACCCTCCTAAAAAACCCATTAGGCTGGCAATAACCAGAGTACAGAACCCTAGATATTGGCCAATTACGATATGCTGGCGGCGAAAAGTGGCATTTACCTGCGAGAATAACAGCGTGAGGATAACTAAATCATCTAAATTTGTAGCTATAAAAGCTGTGATTCCGGTGGGGATAGCTGTAATAAGTTCGTTCATTTCATCTTCGTTCAATTTTGTGGTTGATACTTTTTCCATTAATGTTCGCTGATGTCTGAAAATCTAGGGAAAGTTGCTAGTTAATCAAGAGTGTAAATATAGTATCTCCAATGCATTTGGGAAGCTGTGTCTACTGGTAATGAAGTACAAAAAATATAAATTAACTTTGTGAAAATCCTAATTTAAAGCAAATATTCTTTATTGTTACAAAAGTTAAATAACAGCTTTAACTTAGCGTCAAATGGGAGCATATCAAACCTACAAATGGATTAATTCAAGTAAAACGTAGCTGATGATCTGCTAATCAAAAAAGCATTTATGCCTGATTAATTAGTAACGAGTCAGTTTTTCAACAGCATTGTTATTGTCTCCAACTGCTTGAGCAACTGTAAAAGATTTATTGCTAGAAGGTTGTTTAGGAAATTTGCTATTAGTTTGAATATGCAAGCCTGGTAATAGAGCCACTTTAGCTTTTTTATCCTCTTTCGGGCTATATACTAAAGTTATTTGAAGTTCATTGATAATTTGTTGCTGCTCTTTGATAATTTGAGTTAGATCGTTAACCTTTTGAGAGTGTAATTCATCCAATTTCTGATGTAGTAGTTCAATATTTTGACTGGCTTTAAGATTCACTTGGTGGTCGATTTCGGTACTTCTGCGGTCAGTCTGAGACTGGCGATTCTGACTCATCAATACAATTGGCGCTGTGTAGGCTGAAGCAAATGAAAACACTAAGTTGAGCATGATGAACGGTGAATTATCCCAGTGGGGGACTCCTGGTGTCAAGTTCATTCCCACCCATCCCGCCAAAATGGTACTTTGGCAAATCAGAAATTTCCAAGAGCCTACATGGTTTGCTAATTTATCAGCAAGCTGTTGTCCGCGCGTTAATTGCTCTATCGATGCGTCTGGAGCTTTCTGTGCAACTTGAGTGTTTTGAAATGCTTTTACATCAAGGTTATTTGACAATATTTTTTTGCTCGTATTCATGCTGCACCTGTTTAGTTAATTCAGTATGTGTTTGACTTGATACTTTAAAGTTAAGCTTTGCCGCCGATAGAAGCAAATATTCTTTCTTGTTAGAACGATAAATAAAAGTAATTACTCGTGAGAATATTTGAAGGCGAGGGAGAATCCCAGCGATGTCTACGATGGTCACTGACTTGTACTGAGCGCAGCCGAAGTAGCTTGTCGTACCACTTTGTGGAAGCAAGCTACTTCGGCCTGCGTCTGTCAACAAAGGAACACATTAATTCTAGAACAGCTAAAAAGCTAAAGCTTTTCTAATTTTTATGATGTAGCTAAAAATTTCAAAAACATGAAATCTTGTATTTGCCAGGGTTTGCAAGGACTGCGGTCAATACAGTTCGGATAAGCATTTTTCACTTTCCTTATGATCTGGGGTCAAGGGTAAGGGGCAAATGATCTAGCTCATAAGCAGTGTTCCAACCAAAATGAACTTCACCGCTTGCTTGAAGATACAAATTTTGCAGTTTTTCGTGCAACTAAAATTCATTTTGGTGTTGTGTGGGGATTGATGGTAGCTACAGCCAAACTTAATGAGTAGTATTTCAAAAAACGTTGAGTTTAGGAGATTATTAATGAAAGCTACGGTTGTAATTACGCACTGGGTTTACCAACTAAAACGAGACTGCTTATGCACGAGTTAAGCTCTATTGACTTTAGCTTTCAGAATCTCACCAAACTGATGACTAATAACATTTATCTGTCAAGTGTTCGGGAGAAAAATACGATAAGATTCGCTGTCTACCAGAATTCTAAAACCCAGCCACATCAGAACGAAGGGGAAAATCTTGCTAGCATAACGGCTGAGTATCAAAGCGATACCAGGTAGACGAGTCAGACTGTAGGACATAAACAACCAGCAAAAAACAATAAAATAGCAAACTGGTATGATCACAGTCAGATTTTGGATTGAGCTAGTGGCAAACAGGGGGATATAGATGCCAAGATTGTTGCTGCCGTTGGCAATTGTTACTGAGGAGACGCGATAGGTCTGCGGATCACGGACTACGTCCCAGAGCGATCGCTTTCTGGAATCAAATCCTCGAAATTTAGAGTTTCTTTTCAAATTGGCTGACTTATCTTGGGCGGAGGCATCCTTATTTAAATTAAGCAAATTGTTCAAGCCAATGAGTATCGGCAGAATCCCCAGTAAACCAGTCCAAGTTGATGGAATTGCTAGATCCAGTAAGAAACCAAGTAAACTTACTATGATTAATGTCGTGAACCCTAGAATTTCACCAACTACAACATGTTGAGGACGAAAAGTCCGATTGACCTCACTGAAGAAGGCCGTTAGATAAATATTGTCATCAAATGTTGTTGCCACAGCCGCAGCTAGCCCAATCTTAATTGTTGCAATGAACCAATCCATCAACATTCCTCACTTAACACCTATCTGATGAGCAAAACTAGCGATTGCTCAACATTTTTAGAAAATCCACACAATATCGATATGATAATGTGAATATCGCATATTGGGTGTAACGAGCGAGCAAGTTTGGTAGTTTATATATCAAGTGGCGCTTTGACTTTATCCCGCGTCTCCAATTCATCCGGCAATTTCCATCACATAATTTATCAAAGGAGTCATTATGATTAGCCGTTTGATTGACCTTCTGCCTAAATGCACAGGTCAAAATATCTTACGGTCGTTCAGTGCAGCCACTTGTAGATCGGCTATCTACAGGTTTGCAATTAGATTTTCCATCGGACTTGTCTCGATTTTGGTCTTGCCTCTAGTTTTTGATGGTCATGCTGTTGCTGCTTCTGAATCTGGTAATCAGTTCCAACTATCCAAAAGCTCTACAATCCAGTTACTGGAAGCTGTGGGACTGTTTATGGGGGGGATAATTTTCTGTATAGTTTTGGATCGTTGGTTTTCTCAGCGTTCTAATCAATCTAGCAACACGCCCTTAGCAGAGCAAGCGCGGCGGCTCAAGCAACTCAACATTGGATATCCAGAAGGGATGACAAATTTGGAAGTTCTCCGTACTCAAGGCTTGCTGGAAACGCGTTTGCGACCATTTGGGCTGAGTGTCACCTGGACAAGCTTTTTATCAGCCTCTTCTCTGATAGAAGCACTCAGCAACGGGACAATTGACTTTTGCGGCGGCGGCGGCACAGCTAGTATCTTCTCTCAAGCCGCAGATCATGTATTTGTGCGGGTGGCTAAGGAAAAATATACCGCTCCCAGAGGTCAAGCGATTCTAGTACCGGAAGATTCGCCAATTCAGACGCTTACTGGCCTGAAGGGTAAAAAGATCGCTTTTGACAAAGGTTCAAGCGCACATTATATACTTGTGCGATCGCTGGCAAAAGTTGGACTAGATTTTAGTGACATCGAGCCAGTTTATCTGACACAACCGGAGGCGTTGCCCCGATTCCGCCGAGGTGAAATCGATGCTTGGGTGATTTGGGTTCCCTACACAGCTACTCTTGCCCGAAGCGCTTATCCAGGGCGATCGATTACAGACCTAGAGAGTATATTTGGTGATAAAGTCTCTGTGGAAGTTCCCACCTATTATTACGCGATTCCAGAACTGGTACGCGACTATCCCGACCTACTCAAGGTGATTTTAGAAGAGGTAAATGAAGCTGGAACTTGGGCGAAAAAACAGGAATTAGAAGCTATTCAACGATTGGCTAAACACCATGAAATCGATCCATCCGTTCTAGAAATTTTACACAAACATAGTGGCGAACGCGCCATCATTCCGATTGACGACCAATCGCTCGATGCTCTACAGCATCAGGCAGATATATTTAGAGATTTAAATCTGATTCCTGAGCGGGTGAATGTGAAAGATGGAACCTATAGCTTACAGACCAAGCAAAACTGGACTTATTAAAATAATTCTTAATTTGAAAGTTAGATTAACCTATTGCTACTACCAATTTTGCTTGCTAGTGCGCCAGCTATTAAGTTACCTATGGGTACTGCGCCTGTAGATGCCATAACGTAAAGACTTGTAATTTGTCCGCGATTTTCATCAGTCACCAACAACTGAAGCAAAGTACGTCCGGCCCTGCAAAAAGAAATGGAACGAAGTTATCGCCTACCATCACCACACTAGAGCGATTTCACAAAGCCTTCTGCACTAAGTAACGCGATACCCAATGTCAGTAGATCACAAACTTTTTTCCAAAAGGCGATCGCCAACAGATTAATCAGTATTAACAAGTGCTATATACTACTTGATACATAAGTAAAATTTATCATTTTTAAACAGTTTCAAGAAGTGAAATAATGAAAGTGTTGTGTATTATCTTGCTAAAATAATTGACTTTTTCATTAGAAAAACTGGCTATAACAGAGACAGAAACTCTAGACGAAGTTCTTGAGTGTTTAGCAGAAAACTTATCAATTAAGACTCAAGGAGCTTGCGATCAAAAAACTTTATTCGAGATTTTAGTGAGAGCAGCAAGTAATGGAGATACTATTGAGAATACAGCCAAAACGTTAAAGAAAATTCCATCGGGAAATGATATTAGATATCATCTCAACAAAATTACTGATTTTGAAGACTTAGAGAGACAAATTAATCAAGCATTAAAAAGTCGAGTTCCGAGAGGAATTAAAAACGGACACCTAATACCAATTTAATGTGAAGCTACATATAATAAGGAGAAACAAACTCGGTAAGTGAGCATACCCATGAGTCGCCCATTTAAGATTGAGATCGCTGAGAGCGAAGAGGAACTAAAAAAACGCCTACAAACAACGTCTTTGGGAAACCAGAAAGAAAAGTTACAGATGTTGTGGTGGCTGGCGAGTGGGCAAGTCAAGGAACAACAAGAAATAGGGCAACGTT
>NZ_JACJTR010000050.1 GCF_014698795.1 Nostoc sp. FACHB-892 | reverse complement strand
CTTTATAGTAAAGCGTTTGCATTCAAATAGAATGCCTGCGTTAGAACAATATAGTTAGCTCTCATGAAATCGGATGCTAGCAACTCTTCTTACTTTTATTCGTTACCCCGACTTATTGAGCCGATACGTTTTGTGGTAGTTTTTTATCGTTGAAAATTAAAATAATGAGTGAATATGGCGAAAATCATTGTTAGTTCTTGGGAATCAGAGGGGTATGGACATCATTCTTATATTGATGAGCAAATACATCCTCAATACCTAAAAATAAGAGAAATATGCGAACGGTTAGGAATTGATATCCCAGAAATGGACACTCAAATTACGTCACTTAGCACAAGGACAGAGATTATTGCCGATGAATCTGTACTGGATTATGTGGAGCCAATTTACCATAGCGATGCGGATTAATTAAGTATATCCCTTAGTGCAGTATGCACTGGGGGATATTTCTAACTGACTTTCAGCTTAATTGCTTGTTTGTCCTCTGGGTTTTTTCGTATGACATCGCTTAACCACTAGAATATCTTTTCTGAATGGGGAAATTTTATGTAAATTTAACCACATCATCCTGACGAAAGTTTACAATATAATTACTGAAACTAATCTAGCTACAACCAACAAGCTTTGGTTCGATCCATGACTGATAATAAACAAGTTGTCTCTCAACTCACTCAACAAAGACCAAGACGTGTTTCGGTTGTAGCTCCAAGTGAACTCACTATCCACCACCGTCACAGACAATCCTTTCAGGTACTACCCACTTTAAGCAATTACATTTTCAAGGTTATCGCTAAATTGTCCATCGTCAGCGCTATGTTGTTTGGCATCAGTGCATTAGGCTACTGGGGATTAGAAATTGTTGAAGCTAACACAATCCCGATAATAAAAGAGAGATACGATTGGCAAACCCAAAAACATATTTGTTTCGGTTGGATGTTAGTTGCTTTTTCTAGCTTCCTTGGAAGTGCTTCTTTTGGTAACGAGTCTCACTAATCACATCCAAGAGAGTTAAGCAGCCTTAAAAATTAATGCGACGATAAATTTCAGTCAGGGGAATTTCTACGTTTAAACTGTGCAGCATAATCCAATACGGTTCAGTTAAGGCTCAAAGTTGTGTAAATTAAGGATTGTAATCAAAGCTAGAAATAAACTGTAGTGTATCTCAAAGACTTCGCGCTGTTGTCTCCAATAATACAAAGCAGTGAACTGCTAAAAGCGATAGAGACAGCTATACCTGCAACTGCTATTGAACAAGCGATCGCGACCAACAAGTCCAATGAACAAAGAAATCGTTCTTTGCCAGCACATTTGGTAGTTGGACTGGTGATAGCAATGAGCTTGTGGTCAAGAGATTCGATGCGAGATGTACTCAAAAACTTAGTCGATGGTCTTTCTGTGGGATGGGTAAAAGTTGGGAAATATTGGCGAGTACCTTGTAAATCAGCAATTACTCAAGCTCGGCAACGATTAGGGGCAGGGGTAATGAGCCAATTATTTCACCAGTTAGTACGACCAATGGCGACTGGTGAGACGATAGGAGCATTTCTAAATGGACTGCGAATTGTGGTGATTGATGGTACTTGTTTTGACCTTCCAGATAGCGATGAAAATGCGAGAGTTTTTGGTCGCCCCGGTAGCCGTCCAGGCACACAAGCAGCTTTTCCTAAAGTCAGATTAGTCATATTGGTAGAAGCAGGAACGCACATAATATTTGATGCTTTAATGTGTCCATACCGCATCGGAGAACGAGTGCGGGCATTAAAATTATTACGCTCTGTTACATCAGGGATGTTGTTGATGTGGGATAGGGGATTGCATTCGTATGCAATGGTACACGCAACAGTGTCTCAGGGGTGTGACTATTTAGGGAGAATTCCTGCCAATGTTAAATTCATTACAGAAAAATCGTTGCCAGATGGTTCTTATCTGTCATCGATTTACCCATCTGGAAAGCTACGAAAAAAGGGTTGTCAGCCAATAATAGTACGAGTGATAGAATACACAATTGAACATCCTGATTACCCAGAAGAAAAAGTGATATATCGCTTGATTACTAGCCTGTTAGACATTCAGCAATTTCCGGCCGAATTGCTAGCTAGAGAATACCATCAGCGTTGGGAAGTTGAAAATACGATTGATGAATTGAAAATCCATCTTTTGGGGCGAAAAACCCATGTTCGTTCTCAAAAACCACGCGAAGTAGTGCAAGAAATTTATGGTTGGCTGTTAGGACATTGGTCAGTCAGAGTGTTAATGTTTCAAGCTGCAACGGCTGCTGGGGTTGCGCCATTACGTTTGAGTTTTACAGGAACTTTACGGGTAATTCGTCGTGCTATTCCTAAATTTCAACACTTACAGCAAGAAGAGTTACCCTTTTTTTCGATTGGTTAATTGTAGAAATTCTAGATACGTTGTTACCCGAGCGCGTTCACCGTACTAATCCCAGGGTTGTAAAAAAACCTGTATCAAAGTTTCGTTCTAAAAAACTAAAACACAGAGGTACTGGGCAACGAGTCGAAGCTCCGAAATTTAACGTAACTCATAAGCTTTTGAGCCTTAACTGAACCGTATTGCAGCATAATCGTCCGCTCAAGGTGAGAGTGAACTTGCCATAGCCAGCGATCGTTACTGTTACGATCCCGCGTTGTGATATTGCTCAATGTAGGGTTCAGTTTGACTTACAAGCAGATATTCGCAAAAGCTGGCAATCGAGCAATATTTTCTGAACTTGTCCCCTCGATCATAAGCTTCATTCAGTAGAGGGCAATAAAACTTCGACAATAAGCATTGGATTGAGAATTTCTTGCGATTGCCATTAAACTCTGGTTCGCCATTAACAACCATCAAATCAGCATAAGTACCACACTGATATTCAGGAATCCAAACTCGCAAGTCGCTATTATACAAACGAAAATCCGTGTCTCTCAGTAAAAAGCCTAGAGTTATTAAGAAGTTGCTGGCGATCGCACTGTGAGATTCCGACCCTCCCGACATAGTAATAATCTCTCCGTTACGGTATTCATGGCGTTCGGGGTTGGTTTCTTCCATAGCCCGATACTCGTCTAACGTGAGGCGAGTTGTTATTACATCTGGGGGACTGGTTTGAGCAAAGACCACAATCAACCTCTTAAATAATTAGCTCTAAAACTATTATCTGCAAAGTCAAGAAGAATTGCTATTGAACAATAGAATGCCGCAGCCTCACTTGGAGGCTGCAATGTGCTTCCATCGGCTGGTTCTGATATGTTTTTTTTATTGCCTAAAGGCAAGAATTCATTCAAAAAGTATGCTTATCGTGTCGGATCGTCACTGACTTGAACAATCAGCTTGCCGAAGTTTTTCCCTTGTAGTAAGCCGATGAAGGCGTGCGGGGCGTTTTCCAGTTTCTGTACAACATCTTCCTTGTACTTGAGCTTACCTTCTTGCAACCACCCAGAAACATCTTTGACAAACTCTGCCTGCCGATGTTGGTAATCACCCACAAGAAATCCTTTGATTAACGCCCGTTTAACCAACAGCGGCATTAAATTAGGGCCAGGAGGAGAATTTTCAGCATTATACTGTGAGATTAAACCAACCAATGGGATTCTTGCTCCTTGATTAATGTGCTGCAACACCGCTTCTAAAATCGGGCCAGCTGTATTGTCAAAGTAAACATCGACCCCGTTCGGACAAGCAGCTTTTAGGGCTGAACTCAGTTCTTGAGTTTTACGGTTAATACAGGCATCAAACCCTAATTCTTTCGTCACATAATTGCATTTTGCATCACTCCCAGCGACTCCTACCACGTGAGAGCCTTTGATTTTGGCAATTTGACCCACTACAGAACCGACTGCACCAGAGGCGGCAGAGACAACAACCGTTTCGCCAGTTTTGAGTTGCCCAACATCAAGCAGAGCAAAGTATGCCGTCATTCCGGGCATTCCTGTTACACCCAACGCATAGGAAATGCGAGCTTGATTGGGGTCAAGCTTACGCAAAGTTTCGCCCTTCGATATGCCATAGGCTTGCCAGCCGTCATAACCAAGTACAAAATCTCCGGTTGAGAATTGGGGATGCTTAGATTTCATCACTTGGCTAACTGTGCCACCGACCATCACAGACCCCAGTTCTACTGGAGCAGCATAAGACTCGCGATCACTCATACGACCGCGCATATAAGGGTCAAGGGACAGATAGATCGTCCGATTGAGGACTTCACCTTCCCCTGGTTCTGGAATTGGTGTTTCGACAATGGCAAAATCGCTCTCTTTCGGTTCTCCAAGCGGACGGCTTTTGAGTAAGATTTGTTGGTTAATTGAATTAGTCATTGGCTGTGCCTTTACTTTACTCATTTTTTCTATCAAAACTACAAGTCGTCTTGGAAGCACCCTTATTACAGTAGCTTGTCTAATGTAATGAGCAGCGAATCCGTTTACCTGTAGCGTGATAGATCGCATTGGCGATCGCTACTTGTCCACACATCAAGACTTCCCACACTAAATGCTAAATTTTATTTAGCCACCCAGCAGGAGTTTTCTTTTTCTTATGTGGTTTTGGTCTGCCGATTCAGTAGAACAAGAATTATTTGATATGTATGCTCCAGCCCTGCGATCGCTCGGCGTAAATTTTAATGACGAGCAACTCCAAGACAGTTTAGAAGCATCAAGCTATTGTTTAGAAGATGCTTTCAGGAGCGCAATCGTTTACATACTCTGGCTCGAAGAAAACCTGAAGCCGATCTACCCGACTGCGATACTAATCGAGGCACTCGCAAATAAATGGCGAACCAAGTACTGGAAACCGGAGTATTTGGAACTTGAACAGTTGCTCTCAAGAGGAAAGCGCTGGTGGAGGGCAGCAGTGGATAAGTGGGGTTACGACGAGCGTAATCAACTGGTTGCAGACATATTTGACGACCACGGACAGGAATTTATTAAGTTCCGAAATGGGAAAGAAATTCTAGTTGACACTGCTTATAAGTGGGGGTGGGAGCGAGTCGCAGATTATGCGTCCCCGTTCTCAGAAAGTAATTGCTCACTTCGCGGTATCAATACAAGGGAATCTTGATTTACACCTTCTGCACAAGAGTAGACAAGCACCGTCAAGCAGCAATCGCTTTAGCAGGTATAACTCGCTTGATTAGCGCGATCTCTTTCTATGATAGGCGATAAGCCTACGGCATGGCTTCGCTTACCGCAACAAGCAGGGAATATTGACCTGGATGAGAGAGAAACACGTCGCCTCATCGATGCCAAGCTACGAGCAGAAGATGGGAAGTAGATTCACAATAGCTTACTTACTCCTGATCAAACTGAGATCATGCTTAGAAACTCCCTTAACAAATTTGGAACTGCTTCCATATATTGGTTCCGATGGATTGCATCCATTGTGGATAAAACTGGCAACCACCTCAAAGCTGCAACAATAGGAGACAATTGTTGAGCTTGCTCAAACGCTTGTTGGAGTCTTTCCTTAGTCTCATATTCAGCCCATTGTTCTAAAGCGACAAAAAAGGCTGACGGTGACTTGATCCCCTTTTTAAGTGGTCGCCGCAGGCGAGGTATCTTAAATGAACCGTATTTATGTGTAACTATTTTCTATAACAAAGAAGTTGCTGCACTAGTTGTTCCCGAAGCTTTTTATCTTGAATAACTTGAGCCACAACTAAAGCTTGATTATAATCACTAATTTTTGCTTTTAATAAAGCAATTTTTTCTAAAGAACTGGCTCTATCACCATCATCATCTACTACTGTAATATCTGGTGGGTTGCCAAAATTTAAAACCCGTGATTCTGGGTTAGAGATAGTTTTAGCTGCGGCAAAAGCTAAGTCTGAAACTTGTTTTGCTGACTGGATTTTTTGAGTGCGAAGATATGTTTCCCCTATACTTATTAACCCTCTAGTTTTATTTTCAGGGTTTTTGGTATTTTGAGACAGTATATTAACAATCTCACTAGCATCACTACCATTTTCGATAACTAATTTAGCTAACTCTGGCAGCCTATAATCTCGTGTTGTTGTAGGTATAGCTTGTATAATTTGCAAAGCAGCATTATATTGTTTAGCTGCAATAAAAGGCTCTGACATTCTTTGTAAAAGATTATCACGCACTGAAGAGTCTTTCTCTGTTTGAACTGCCTGTATTGCTTCGGCTAACAATTTCTTGGCTTGCGGTTGATTACCAATTTTAAGAAATGCCTGTGCAACACTCACCAAAGCAAAAGCACGTTGTTGTGGTGCTAATTTCCTTGCCTCAGCAGTTGCTTGATTTAACAGTTTATCTGTTTGTGCAGTTTTACCAAATGCAGTTGCAACTAGAGCTAGTGTTTGTACTTTATAAACTGAATTACCAGAGTTGTTAATCTGCTGAACTATAGACAAAGCGCGTTCTAGTTGTTTGTTTTGGGCATAACCTTCAGCGACTTTTTGCAATAAGCGATTGCGCTGGTCAATATCGGCTTTATCCATTTTTTGAGCAATCTGCAAGGGTAATTCAATATTTCTGGCTTTAATTGCTGCATCGGTAATTCGTGACAGCCAATCTTCTCTACCCATGAAATCATTTCGTTTTGTCTTACTTACTAAGTCAAAAGCAAGTTTGTATTGTTTTTCAGCCAACGAATTTGCCAAAATATTTTGCAAAAAACCGACATTATCTATAGCCTCTGGTGTTTGAATTAAAGGAGTAAGTTCAGTAATAATTTGCTCAACTTTTTGTAACTGTCCTGCTTTACTATATTCGTTTGCAATAATTCCCAAAGTTAGGGCTTTTTGTTCTACATTTTGTAATCTTTGTGCTACTTTATAAGCTGCATCTTTCTGTCCACCTTTAGCATATGTCTGAATTAGCGGTGCTTGAAGGTAAACTGCATTACTATCATTACCAGTTGCTTGCAGGGCTGCGGCAAAATTTTGGTCAGCTAGCTGCTGTTGACCTTTATTACCATCGGCGAGAGCAATTTCTACGAAGCTTCTACCTTTAAACTCTGGTGTTTCTATATTTTGTGCTAATTTTTGGGCTGCTTCTAGTTGGTTTGTCTGAGTTAATTGCTTAACAACTTCAAATCTAATTCTAGAACGATAGTAAGGATCAGATATTGAAGTAACTAGTTGTAGAGCACGTTCAGTTTTACCTAATTGAGCGTAAGTAACAGCAATAGTTTCTAATACCAAAACTCGACGGATTGGTTCTTGAGGTTGAATTTGTTGGGCAAACTGAAGCGACTGCGCCAAAATTTGTTCTGCTTGCACTGTTTGTTTAAGTGCTAAATATTCTTGAGCAATAGGAGTTAAAGCTTTAGTTTGAAATTCTGCACCTTTAATAGACTGACTAGTGGTTAATGCTTGTGTCAACAATGATAAAGCTTGCTGTTGTTCGCCAATTATCCGAAAATAATTAGCTATTCTAGTTAAACTTTGAGTTTTTGCAACACTATAACTACTATTCAAACTCTGGGTTAAGCTTGTTAACGATGTCAATAATTGGCGTAGCTGTGGTTTTTGGCTAGGCTCAATTTGTTGAGCTAATCTTCCTAAGAGTGACTCTTGGGGTAAGTAACTATCGAATAGCTGAGTGAGAAAAGTTCTTGTTACTGTTGAATTTTGGGCTTTTAGAGCAATTTGTATAGCTTGGTTAATACGCGAAATTGCTTGTTCATTTTTACCAGCAGGAATATCTTGTTCCAAATCCGACACAAGTATATTAATTTGAATTTGGGTATCTTGTTGCTGCTGTTGTTGACAAGTGGTGGTTTGGGCTAATGTCGGCGATAAAAATATAAAACTAACAGTATCTAACAAAGTTAAAAGTGATAAGGTTACAATAAAAACCTGGGAATAAGATTTTTGCATACAAAAGATTGTATTGTTTTAGTCAAGTCTTCTTTTTGTTATACAAGCTATTTTGCGGTTATTACGTAAAAATCATAAAAGACTTAATTTATCTAACCGCAGAGGGGCTAGGGTGCAGAGGAGAAATTATTTGTATCATTCATGGTCATGGCAGATACGCCATCGCTACTCATTCCACTTCACCAGCACCCCATCCACACATGCAATACCAGACTGCGGAAACTTCGCCAGCAATTTCTTGATCACAATCTGCTTTGGCAGGGTCATCCCGACACGAGAGCAAGAAATCAAACCCCGGATTCTCCCCCGAATTCGCCGCAAGTTTGAGTTTCTGCATACGTTCTGGTCGCATATTTGACCTTGCAACAATCGCCTCATGCGACCATTTTTCAGCATTGGGCACAGGCGCGGCGGAACAAGTACCTTCATGATCTGCTTTGACTTCTACACCCGAAACTGAATTTTCAACTAACAACGAAGTGGGATTACCCTGTTCTAACTGCCCCTGTGTTTGATTAGCGATCGCTTCCTTGCCAGAAAATTCATTTTGAGCAACGGGCGCGGCGGAACAAGTACCTTCATGAGAGACTGCCGCCTCAACACCACAATTCTGGTTTTCAGCCAACAACGAAGCAGATTCCCCCTGTACAGCTTCCACAAGCGCCAGCGATCTACAGTCTACTACTTCGCTCCTCTGAAGAAACACTTTGCGTAAAGCTTATGTAGCAAGGGTAGGAGAGGATAGAGTATTTTGCTGCTCTGGAGAAATTGGGACAATTTCAAGACCAAGAGTATGAGCTTTGTTCCTGAGATTTTTGAGAATCAGTTCCTGATATTTTTGCTCATAGTAGTCCATACCAGGATCGGTATATTGTCCAGCAGTTGCCCACATTTGGTAAAACAAGCGAGCCAATTTGTGGGCAGTGGCGGTGATGGCTTTTGGGGCACCCAAGCGCGATCGTAAGCGCCTGTAAAAAGCACCTAAAGCAGAACGGCTTTGAGTTAGAGAAAAAGCAGCCATCCGAAAAGCCGAAGCGGCGCGATTAACAACTCGACGAGTCTGAGAACTTTTGACTTTACCACCAGTGATTTTTTGACCAGGGCATAAACCCAACCATGAGGTAAAGTGCTTAACAGTAGGGAATCGTTTGGGGTCTAATCCAACTTCTGAGAGAATGGTTTGCACAGTCAAAACATCAAGACCATCAATCAGGGTAAAATCTAAGCCTGAAATGTGATAAAGATATTTACGTAAATCAAAATTGGGATTATTGCCTACAGGCTTTTTTCTGCGTTTTCGCTTGCTGGTCGGTGGTTCATCCTGTACTTTAGTTTCAAAGGTATTTAAACATTTTTCAATTTCTTTATCTATGGCAGCTATCTGTTGTTGATAAACCTCATAAAGGGTTAATTCTTGATTGAGGACAAATAAATGTTCCAGACGATAGTCTCCAGTTAAGGCTTTAGCAATGTCTGTGGTACTACTTTTAATTCTAGGGTCTTTGAGGGCAGCTAACTTTTGTGGGTCTCGTTCACCAGCGACAATTGCCTTAATAATTGTCATTCCAGTTAAACCACTAATATCGCTAATCACTTGATGTAAATGTAAATTCATTTGAATCAGTGCTTTTTGCATTCTTTGCAAATGAGTTCCAGCACTTTTAATCAGGCATTCTCTTTGGCGAATATAACTACGTAAGATACAAATTTGGTCCTCTGGGCGGAAAGAGCCAGACAATAGCCCGTAGGTGTGTAACTGTTGTAACCATTGACAGTCTTTGACATCTGTTTTACGTCCTGGCACTGTTTTCAAATGATGAGCATTTACCAGTTTGACCTCAAACCCTCTGGTTTCCAAAACTTGGAACACCGGAATCCAATATACTCCTGTTGCCTCCATTGCTACAGATGTTACGCCACATTGACTCAACCAATCAGCCATTGCCATCAAATCTGGGGTAAAACATCCAAATCGCCGCACATTTTTCTCGTCTCTCAGAGGCGGAACACACACCCAATGTTCTGCACTACCCAAGTCAATTCCTGCCGCATTCTCATTTATTTGCGCTAAATGTGAAGCATTAGATGACTCTAGCCTTTGTTCTTGAACACTAAATGGATTTTGATCTTGGTTTATTGGCAATTTCATCTTGGCACCCCAGTTTGATCATTCCAATATGTCCTGACCTGGGTTGGTTATATGTAGATAATCTCTGAAACGGGATAGGAAAATTTTCCTTCACCAATGCCATAACCATTCAACCCAGAACCATGCTTTCAATCAGGCTTTTTTTAATACACTATTGTGGGTACGGTTTTAACTGTCAGGATACTTATAAATGTATCTGGTATTTCGCCCATGCGTCCATGCTTATTGTTTCTTTCATCCATAACGGGCGGAAAACGCCGCCAGTGCGGTGCTTTCAACATACAAAGTGCGGTATGGATATATATGGAAGAGATTCACTTTGCCAAGAGTCAACGAGATTTTGAGGTGGGAAGAGAAATTGTTGGATTGATGAGACAGAGACGGAAGGAAATATTAGGAAAATGAAAGAAAAAAGCCTTTTACCAAATGATGAATTTTCTCAACTCTCCACTACAAATTTATTAGAAATCCTCGAACATGGTTTGTTGTTGGAGAGGGGACGTGCGTTGTTCATGCTTGCGCGACGTTCCGGGGACAATAAGGAACTTATCGACACAGTTGTAAGAGAAATATATGATTCTAAAAACAGGAATACCAGAACAATTGGTACAGTTTCGATTTCTTTTTTAGGTATTGCTGGCTTGTTAGAAGCAGATACTAGCGATACAAAAGAGATTGTCAAAAAGCTTCTCGAATCATGGACAGAACCAAACCGTAGCGATCTTCTTGTATTTTTAAAGTCAACGTATCAAAATTTTTAATGGCGAAAACAGAAAAAATCACCTTATTAACGAGAATCTAAACTCTTCTTTCACCGAAGTCATGAAAGAATATGGGACAAGTGGCTGGAATTGGGGTTGTGATCATACCCAATGCTGCCACGCCTGAGAAGCTGACTTTTAGCATGGGTCGCTCTAACTGGATTGCAACTACTTATGATGCGATTGGTACTGGTGTTGGACTGTGGGAAACTGGAACTCATATCCGCCAAATTCTTTAAGCTCACTTAGAAGATCATGAACTCAAAGAAACCTAGTATAAAACATACTTGTATTGACGGTCAAGAAATCTTATTTCCTAGTCAAATGGACTGGGAAACTTTAAAATTAAATCCAATTATTGATGATAGACCACTGGCTATTTTAGATTCTATTTGGTCAGCACTTGAATTTGCTCAGAAGTACCCTGAAATTCACTTGGGGCTTGGAAAAATATCATCTGGAAAGAAATGGATGCCATATATTTTTCTTGATATAGAATCAAACTTTCAAAGAGTCCACTTGGAAACTTTAACCTGTAGTTTTTGCAATTGGCGAGGAAAAACAGCTAATCCTATGGTTATTGATCCCTATTTTGGAGATGGGATAAATCAAGATCATTTCACTCTTATGAGAGCTGCTGAAAGATATCCTGTGCTTCCTTGCCCCTCATGTGGCAATCGCTTGCCAAGGCATCCAATTTGGGTAGAGCCTGTGAATTATAAAGATTAATTCATGAAAGCGTTGATTTCAGTTTTATCGCATTGACCCAAAAATACTTAAAATGTTGGTAGAGACGGTATGGCGCTGGGAATGGGAACGAGTATTGCAATATGCCAGTAGTTGAGAGAGATCGCTAATCATTCCACTTCATCAGCACCCCATCCACAATCGCAATCCCCCACTGCGGAAACTTCGCTAAAAGCTTTTTGATCACAATCTTCAAAGCCGGATCATCATGACAGCATTGTTGGAGGAAGTCAAAACCAGGATTTTCCCCAACCAGAGAAGCCATTTTCAGTTTCTCCATTCGCAATAGTCTAGCTTTGGATCTGATGGCGATGTCTTCTCTACGAGACGCTCCGCGAACGGCAGTAAACAACATCTCACTAGATTTTTGCACCTGATAATTGACTACAGATATATTCCACTGCTTCTCAAACTTGTTGATGCTTGCCCTCATGCTGGCGTAATACTTGCTGTCTAGCAAATATTGAATTACCCACAATGGGGGGCATTCTCCAAGGTTTGCTCTATCCAACCATTCAAATATCTCACTTTGACTTAATGACACGGGCGCGGCGGAACAAGCACCTTCATGACAGTCCCTCGCCTCAACACCACAGTCCTGGTCTTCAGTCAGCAACGAAGCGGAATTACTTTGTTCTACTTGCCCCTGTGGTTGATCTGCGATCGCAGAATTTAGAGAAAATTCATTTTTAGCGACGGGCGCGGCGGAATAAGTATCTTCGTGAGGGTATATCGCTTCAACACCAGAGAGTTGGTTTTCAGCCAACAACGAAGCGGGATTACTCGGTGCATTATCCACAAGCGCCAGCGTCGTACAGTCCATTGCCACAGGCAATTCTTCAAGTTCTGACGCGCTTTCGATATGTGAAGGCGACGCGCCCCTCAAGGGCGCATGAGCCGTTTCCTCACGCGGATTTCGAGCAAGCGCGTCAGAACCAACTACCATACCAACAACCTTAGTTGGTTGTTGGTAGGTAGTTAACGGGTAGTTAGAAACGTTGTTAGGATTTTGGAACCCTTGCAATTCCTGACTTTTTTGACCATTCTTTTGGAATGATTCCAAATCAGGCTGGATTTGTTCCACTTTGGGGTGGTTTTCATTCCGTCCGGGCTGGTTTATTTCCTCCCCGGCGTGGACAGCTTTCTCATCACAAGAACTGGTTTCCGCAGACGTGGACGATTCCCAATAAAAGCGATTGTAATAACCGTGCAAGTTACGGACACGGTAGCTAATCAGTCCTGGTCTGCCGGAAGGCAAGCGGCCAAACACTTCCTCGAACTGAAACAATCCTTGGGCAGTCAACGCCGCACCTGCTTTTTGCAAAGATTTGTAGGTGAGGTTAGTGTCGAGTTTATGGGCAGCAATTTCGGCTCAATGCTATCCTGGCTTAAAAATTTTTTGGTTCCAGGTTTGAGCGATTAGTATTGCAGGTGGTTAAAAATAATAATGCGTAAATTTTATGCAGAATATCCCAATCTATTAAAATAATTGAATAGTTGTTGTTTATTCTGACCTAAATTTATCCAAAAAATAATTGCTTTCCTTACTAATTCTTCTGTAAAGTCAATATCTTCTTCTAGAAGAACGATTTTATCCTTAGTACCATGAATAAAATTACTTCTTTGATTATAAAGCTTTTTTATTTTTGAATAATTATTTTGAAATTCTTCTTTTGTATTAGATAGTAATAGGCTTGAATGTCGAGCTACAGTATGGGTTATTTGGTCATGACTAATGCTGAAAATACTCTCTAGAGCAGTTATAAGAATAATAAATCTCACCATATCATATTCGACTGTATAAGAAGCATTGAAATATTCAAGGGTAAGCAATAAATCATTACTTATAGGTAATTTATTTTGAATTAAATTATTGAACTGTTCAAATTTTGATTCATTAATACATAAAGTTTTTTCTTCATGACGACTACCGCTCCCATAAAATCTGATAGGAATTTCTTTACTTGAAAGGTTTATTAAAAAAGTTACAGTGGCTACTGTATAACCAGGAAATGTAAGTCGCAAGCATTGAGTTAAATGCTTAACGTATTCGTGAGTAACGTATAAAACAGAATTCGTATCACCTGCAAAATATTCTTTCCCATCAATTTTCACTTTAACATCATAATCAATAGTTTCGAGAAATATCATATAGTATCGATTAAAAAAACCGGAATCAGATAATTTACTCCAGTTAATTGCATCGCAAAAATATCTATCTAACTCTTGCCCAGTATAATTAACAAAATACTCTTCAGAAGTAAAACTGTTAGGCATATTAAAAAGGTTGGAAAATCTATCTTTAACCTCAAGTAAATCAAATTTAACAAATTGGTATCCTTTGATATATTTGTTTAGTTTTAGTATTGACTCATCAACATTTCTAAAAAGAGTATAGATTTTTAGCATAAATAGTTCGTTATAATTACCTATTTCAACCATTTTAACCGAAATTTCACATACTATTGATGTCACAATCAGCTTTTTTTCAATTTTTTATCTACTTTAAAAGCAGAATTTTATACAAATAAAATAAAGAGAAATTTTAGATATTGATCTACCCTACAATCTTTTGTGATATTCTTGACTTGAAGGGGACTGTACACCAGTGGATTTAGAGCCACATTGTACGCAACCAATGACAATGGAAAAATGCCCCCAATCAAACGCTTGCGTAAACCTCTAGCTATTGCTGTTTTACTAGCTTCGATTACTGGTTTTAGTTTCTATATCGACGTAATCGATACAAGCAACTCTGACTCACGGTCAACGACTATAAAGATAGGAGTTGACCTGACACTGAGAGGAGGTTTACCTAAGTCTAAATAAGTAGTTACGCCCTTAACTGTTGGATATAACAGTTAAGGGTTTATTGTTTATTGCAACGCCGAGATGAAGAAAGGTTAACGCCCATCTCCCCCAAAATTTTTCGTTCTCATGTACCATTAAAGCCAAAAAGACCTTTGCTGTAAATAAACCAAAGTTCGTCAATCTTGACTGTTGGAACATCACTTTTGTTACCCAGCAGCGCGAATAGCAGCAGACAATTTCGCCTCTCCGTAAATATACTGCCCTAAAGCATTAGCTTGACGAGACGGTGCAGCTAAATAGGAATTAATTCTAGCTTCCTTGAGCAGACGTTGAACATCGTCCCAGAAGAATTCACCACCCCCACCTGTAATAATTACATCTGTCACTCGCTCTGGCAACAAAGCTAGTACGCGACGACAAATTTCCCTAGAAAACATCTCTGTGAAATTGGGGAGAAAATCGTCTAAGTTAGTGGGTTTGCTTGCGCCTTTAGGAAGATAAAAACGCTCACCTCTGGGTTTGTTTACAGCAGAAATCAGTCCTAATGATTGACTATCAGCACCGTCTATTCCCGCAGCCACCAGTTCATATAACTGGTTCATACCAAAGTATTCACTCTTAGAAGCATCTTTAACAAACCGGAAGTTATCTACTATGACCATATTAATGTTTTGATGACCAATATCAAAAATAGCCACGGGAATTTTTGTAAAATCAGGACTGCCTCTTGCTTTCTTTGGTTGAGCTTCAGTCCAGAGCAAACTACCATAACCTTCTGGCATTACGCATACCTTAGTAATATTCAAATATACGGATTCACCACGAAAGGTTATTAAATGGGGACTAGCAATCATACTAATTAACTGTGCTTTATCTAGCTCAAATTCTTTTAAGGAGAAGAAAGGTAAACCTATCACTACGGATATTTCATCTTTAAGTTTAAAATAGGCAGCACTTGCTAAAACTTTGATCAATGCAGATTCAAGCTTAGATTGTCCAACACAGAGATTTGCACCAAAGTCAGCTGCTAATTGACCAACAGCATAACCACTACCTTGATGTTCCATCCACAAATCCATTAAGGGGTCAGTAGCTTTAGGTTCAAAAAGACCCCCACGAATTTGTTCAAATGAGATTTGCTTCACATTGGCAGGAATAAACACCACATTATTAGGTTCGCGGCTCACACAAGTCTTTGTGCTGATTATGCCTAAATCAACACTGAGAACACTGAGAATAGTTTTATTTTCAACATCGTTGGGTTTTACAGCGTTGATTTGTTTAGTTGCTTCTATTGCTTTTAAAAGACGTGTATAGTAGTCATCAGGAACAATAATTAACTCCTCTTTTAATTGGTAGAGAACTTGGTTAGTTTGTTCCACTGCTGTTTGAAATCTATTCAAAGCATCTGCTGTTGATTCTCTATCAATCTCCCACATTAAGGTAATGAGATTTTGTTGCAATCGCACTGCCAAACGCAAACAGTCTTTTTCTACTTCATCTAATGCGTGTTGACGAGTTAAATCGTTAATCTGCCTTTTGCTTTCATCAGCAAATTCATAATATTTCTTCTCTAAATTGGTGTATTTGTCCGTTAATTCATTTGCAACTTGTCTGTGATGCTTGGCTGCTTGTCTGTCCTTTTCGCCGGCAGCATGAGTAGTAAAAGCACCTGCAACAGCACCAACCGCCGCCCCTAAAGCACCGAACAGAAGAGGAATTATAAAAATCATATAATTTTTGACTAATTATCTAGGAATGAGGAGGAAGGCAAGGAAGTTGAGAATTAGGCAACAACTTACTATCTGCTGATGTGAGTCCTAAAGATTGAGCAATAGCCACTGATTCACGTAACCGTTGCATAGCCCCTTCTATCCCCGGTGCAATTGGACGATTTGTAATTTCTTGATTAATGGCTTCTGCTTCGGACAAAAATTCTAGATTTTTCTGATGTTCATAAATCAGTTCATCTTCAATTGCTTGCAAATTCGCTAGTTCTTGCTGAGTTAAAGACTCGAAATATACTCTTACATCCTGTTTATGGTCATCAAGGATTTTGAAAAACTCGTAAACCATACCCGCAGCACCAACAACAGCTAATGCAGGTGCTACTGTAGTTAATGCGATCGCAATTGGTGGACAAGCTGCTACTACTGCTGTAGTTGCAAATGCCGTTGCACCCCCAACTGCACCACCCATGACGGTATCTTTTAATGTTGCTGTAGTCGCTTCTTGTGCAGAAATTTCGCCTCTGACTACACGCAGTGCATTAGTTAGAAGCGAAAAAGGTGCGGCTGTCACTGCACCAACAGCAGCCCCCAAAGGTGCAGCTTGAAAACCTGCTTTAACAGCACCTGCGAGATTGTCAAACTGCAATTTGGCATTCAGTCTCATTTGTTCCTGCCAACTCATGGTCTTATCACCACGAGTGATGTTGTCTTTGGCATTCTCCCATTTGATATTGTTGGGGTTATTAGACCCTCCTTTGCTGTGGGGTTTGATATGACTAGCGTGTTTATCAGATAGATATTGTTCGGCATTACTAGCCGCAGATTTGCCGTCAACACCTGCGCGTTGAGATGGGGGAATCTTCTCTAACATTTCTTGGGCTTGTACCCTGGTTCTTGTCGGTTCACCAGGTCGAATCCCACCTTTATATAATCTACGCGCCGCACTTAAAGGTAAATCCTGTAAATTAGCGTGGTGAATGTTGGTTGTAGCAGCAGCGTTGACAGCAGAATTAGGATGGGAATCGTCAGACATGAGGGATTACCTTTCGTATCTAGTAGTTCGCCAAGTGAACTTGGCGGGGTAAAGGGGAAGGGGGAAGGGGGAAAGGGTTTAAATCCCTTACCCTTTTCCCTTTCCCCTTTCCCCAGTCCTCACTTAGCATTTTTGGGTTGGCAGACTACTAGTTTATTCTTTGAAATTTGCTAATACGCTTTCATCCAATTTGACGGAAGCGTTTCATAACATAAATTATACTCAATACTAAAAGATTATACTAATACTGAGAATTGTTGGCAGTAAATTTTTACCTGACGCTCGATTACTTGAAGACGTTGCGCTATCAACACCTTTCTTGATACACATCTCTAAATCCAGCACCATAATCACTGCTTTAGCTAAAGCATTACTGTTTGTATTTACTACCTCCTGACGCAAGTAGTAAATGCGATTAGGATTGCTGATACTGCACAGTTGAGCTAATTCACTATCTTTCTTAACCCCAGAAACGATCGCAGACTTAACCCACAGCAAGTTCTAAACTCCGTTAGGAGAGTAGCATACAGGTTTAGCTATCACCTTCAGCGAAGCTGAATTTTCCTGTTCTACCTGCTCCTCAGTTTGATTCTGGAACACACCTAGAACAGATCATCTAATTCCTTGTCTGTACTACCCTTCTCTAAATCGTCCCCCCAGCTAGACGGAGTTGAGGAGCTTATTCTATCTCGTCTATTATATGGACGAGCGCCAGAAGGAATTTTAGAGCCTAAAGACAAAGAATAGCTTTCATCAGAATCAACAATTTCCGCATTTATAATCAAGTTTGTGTCCTGAAAATTACCTAATTTTGTAAATGTTTTGCCTAGTAATTCATGTCTTAAAATAGCTATATCTTCAGCACTAGCACCTAAATCTTTTAAAAGTTCTGATTTCTGTTTAATAACTTCAATTCTTTTAAGTTCAACTTGTAAATTACCTATCTCTTCTTCATCTTCTTCTCTATATTTTCTATCCTTTTTCCTTTCATGATTGTCTTTCAAATATTCTCTAACAAAGAGCAACGGGTTTAAAGCTCCTAAAAACTCCCAAAATCCAGGCGAATTAATATTAACTTTTTGAAGTTTTAATCTACATTCTAAAGGTACGAGACTGGCTATTTTTTCTTCACTAGGGTTCCACCAATTTAACCATAATAAATTTCTCAAAGGTATTGGTAATTTCCTATCATATCGATTATTTAATTCTTCAGCCTGTTTAACGATACTATCAAAAACATAAGCACTATTATAAGCATGATCTAAAACTTTTAAATATTTAGATACATCTTCTACTAATGCTCCACTATTACCAGTTATACGTAGAACAGATCCTTGTTTAGTCGCTTTAAGGCTTGAAACTGCAACCATAATAAAAATACCTCGTTTTTATCACAGAAAACAAAATAGTAACACTTTATGCACCCACAAACTGCTTGCATCATGAAGCGGTTAAGTTATTCAAATTCAGGTGGCCAAAGTTTTGCGATCGCTATTCATTCCACTTCATCAGCACCCCATCCACAATCGCAATTCCCCACTGCGGAAACTTCGCCAGTAACTTCTTAATCACAATCTGCAAAGCAGGGTCATTATTCCAGCACTCTAGAAGCATTTCAGTGCTATACCCCCAGAAAAAAGTTATGGATCTAAATTTGATCCTCATTCCTAAGTGATTGAGTTTTAGAAGGTTGTAACCCTTTCTGTTTAGGCTTTACTGTCAAAGGATTTATGGACTCTGTAGGAAAACTATAATGATCTTTGTAAGCCTCATAATCACCCTTACGTAATACAAAAATACGTCTTGTGAACTTATTTCTACCTTTTTTAGTAGGTGGGGCATCATTTTCTAGTTCCACATAACCCACGATTTGTTCTTCACATCTTTGATGGTTAGAGATTATGGCTTTAGTAATTCCCTCTCTTTGGGGAAAATCTGCGAATGTTTCTCGCAGCCAAGGATAATCTTTTAGGTCAAAACACCAAACAACATTTTTCTCTAGCGTCAGATCAATGTGTCCTATCATACCCACAGTATTCTTAATGTATCAATATACCATACCTGATAAAACAGTGTATCGCCAGAGATATACGTGTTTTCGGTTTATAGCCAGATAACTTGCTAAGAGCAGTGAAAAAAACAATTGATTTGGAATCACCGAGGCAAAGATGGTAGAATGGCGCAGTTTCTCGGTAGGGGTATGATGTACGCAATCACCTCATTGCTGATGTGTTGTACGAGAATGGGCAAGAATTCATCCAATTCACCAATGGTAAAGAAATGCTGGTAGAGACGGTATGGCGTTGGGAATGGGAACGAGTGCTGGAATACGTTAGCAGTTGAAATAGTGATTGGTAGTCGTTCAGGACGTACATTTTACTTTATCAGTAAACCAAAAAGTTTTTCCAAAAGGGCGATCACTAAAATACTGATAGCTTATAATACTAGTAAATACAGAATCCTCTAACCAGCAGACATAGTATAGATTATGATTACTTATGATTAGTTGGTCGATAAATTTTCAGTGCTAACCTGTTGGAATATAAATACTTTCAACTACTTGATATTTGCGTTGTAGGGCTTGCGATAAAAAGGCCAACATCTGTTTAAGTGTAAAAAGTGTACGATAAATTAATCGGCTACCTTTCCTTTTGCGACTTATTCTAAGCCAGAGGAGGTTAACCCAAATATTAACTAAAAGAAAGGATATACCAACGAATAGCAATCTCAATGCTGGATTTTTATTATTTGTTCTAATTCGACAAATATTTTTAAGCCGATAACTACTTTCGATGCCAAATCTTTTTCGATAATCTTGATATATATAGTCTAAATTCGTTTTGATTTTATAAGTAACATAAACAAAGTATTGCACCCCATATTTTTTACGTTTTCCTTTTCTATATTTACAGACAATCCATAAGTCAAAAGTGACTGAATCATCTTTGTCTCTTGTAATAGTATGGGTAGTTTTATAGCTTTTTCTTCCCTTCAAAAACTGTTTAATTCCTCCCTTCTTTCCGGTTTTGATAGCAGGCATCATAAATGGAATATCTAATGCTTGCAACCATCTAATTACAGGAGTATTAAAAAATCCCCTATCTAAATAGAGTTTTTTTACATTTATTTTAAGGGATTCAAGTTCTGCCAATAAATAAGTAATTATTGCTACACTAGTATCTAGTCGGCGAACACCTCTGACTGCTAGTGTTACACGCTTATTTTTGTTAATGACATATAAAGTTGCATAGGCATAAAATGAATGAGTACCAGATTTAGCTTCACTTTTATATATGTATGGTAATTCTAAGAGTGTTGGCTTACCATAATAACAAATTAAATTTAAATCAATCGCTATTTTTAAACATCCTTTTTTTAAACCCAAAGGAATTCGACTTTTCAGTGATTGATTTATTTGCGCCTCTAGCTCTTCAAAATTATTGATTTTTTTGAGATGATATCTAATATCGTTAGCTGTAGGAACATTCTTTAATAGTTTAGCTGTGTTCTCAATACTATCTCCACTACTGGCTGCTTTTATGAGAATCTCGAATAAAGTTTGCTGCTCACATACTCCTTGAGTTTCAATCGAGAAATTTTCTACTAAACATTCAATCACTTCATCTAGGGTTTCTAAGTCTGTTAAAATTGGTTCTTCTGTAGACTCACTCCTCTTAGCTTTTCCTAGAGATAAAACAGTCAAGTTTTTCAGCCAATATACGACACACTCCTTTGATCATTTCATATTTTGAAGTGCTGTAAAACATGATAACTATTTTTTATATAATGAGTATTGCATGATACTTACTTCTCTGTACTCATTTCTTGGTGATATCTCCTGTACCCCAAAGCACTTGTTAGCGGCATCCACCGAGAACCGTAAGGGTCAGCCGTCCAACACTCCTGCCACAATTGCGTAACTGAAGGCTTTTGTTGTGAAGCCCATAACATATCCTCTATGGGAATAATCACATGAAGCCTTTTATACGGTGACTGTGGTTTAGTGGCAGCAGACTTTTTGAGCTTGGGTCTGGTAATAGTTGCACTCATGTTTCAATCTCCTGTTTATGTTGGCGCACAGAAATATCCCCCACTGTGATGCAGGGCTTGGTACTTGTATTTGGTTGTCTAAAAAGTCACCAATACACTGGAAGCCTATTCAGGCTGCCAGAATCGCAATTCCTCTCGGAAATACCTATCAGTCTTCTTTGATTGCTCCTTCCAGCAATCCCATGCAACCACCACTTCTTCGCCTAAATCCTCTACTACTTCACCTCTCTCTACATACAAAGTGCGGTAGGGGTCAGCGTGAGCAACAATAGAACCCTTTCCGATAATTGGAGGATGAGAAGCAATTTCAAGAGATTTGATTAGTTCTATTTCCTCACTGGTCAATTCCGCCCAATAGTCTGATTTAATCACTTCGTACTCTTGGGCAACATTCCAAAACTCCTCCCAGTTACACCCAGGTTTTGCAAGTACCTGACGAATATCACTAACCGCTTGGGGCAACATTTCCAGTTGCTCGGCTCGATATGCGATCGCAGATTGTGTTGGCTCACTCCCCAAGATTATCGCCGCAGCTTCAAGCGCCTGCGTGTTGTTCATCGCGCTGCCGAGATTTTTCAATGCCATACCCATGAGCCGCAGACATTCTTGGGCGTTCTCCTTGGGGGGTTCTGCTGCTAGCGATCGCAGATCAATAGTTTTTTCTAACGCCTGTTTCACCTGCTTGTTCAACGCTTTGGCCGCTTGTTGGGTCATGGTATTCCCCCATTCTTGAGAAGGGCGCTGTTGTACGGCGTTTTCTAATTCCTGAATGCGAGAAAGGAGTTGTTGGTTTTCAATTTCCAGTTTCCGTAACCCCTCCATCTCATCCAATCGCTGCTGCAACTGGATATTTTGTTCTCTCTGCTGCTTGTACAGTTGTTGTAGAGATTGGATTTGCTCTTGTACTTGGGCTTCAGCTTTAGCCCCCGCTTCTGCTTGCAAACCAATTCTCAATTCTTGGCAAAGTCGCTCTAGTTCCTGTTTATGGCGTTCTTCAATAGCAGCGATCGCCTCAGAATATTCTGCGGGGTAAGTGCGCTCTCTGGGGAATGGAACGCTGGGAGCATCTAAATCAGCATTGTTGATCAACAACCTCTCGCCATCAGCAAAAGTGACAATCTGTTGCCAGTGATTTGGTGCGTCTGCCTCAATGGTTCCCTCATCTCCATACCTTGGGTGTGATTGTTGTGAAACTATGACTTTGGCTTTTTGAGGAACCAGTGGTTCCTGAATTTTGGGAACCATTGGTTCCTGAGTAGATTGCTTTTTGCGTGGAAGTTGAGGAACCACTTTTTGGGCGGCAGATGCAAAGTCTGATTCACTAGGGGAAGGATTGTCTTTGAGAGCGATCGCTACAGCTTGTTTTAGTTTCTCTGGTTCCTTGATTAGCCGCAGCAGTGGACGGGCTTGACGCTCATTCTTGATGTGTCCGCCCAACTCGCCAACTGCGTCTATGACCTTTTTGGCTCCTAGCAGTTGGTTGATTCGTCGGTATCCACCCCAGGCGTATAATTCACGCTGGCAGTATTCTTCAAAGTTTTTATATCCAGCTTGCAGGTAAAGCTGCTGTTCCCTCATCTGTAGAATTTCATCTACCGCCTGCCACTCGAACCTATCAATGGCGGTGAAGGTTTCCTGGATGCTGGTGTTGAGGTTGCTGTAATCGAGTGCTGATGTTGTCTCGGAACGGTTTAGTGTCAGCATGGTTTTACCTATATGTGCTGCATACACCCGTAAAAAACTGCTTATATGGGCGAACGAAATTAGCCACTGTGGATGGTACAGGGCGATTTGATATTGTTTTATTGATCATGAACTGTGCAATTTGTGAGACTGACCAAAGAGCAATGTTTTTGAGGCACTAACTCAAGGGGTTTAGTTTTCTCCAAATTTTGAAAGGCACAAAGCATATTTTGAGGTGTAGAGGAACTAGCTATACCCCCTGTTTACTGCCTGTAGCCAACTGTTCTCACAGGTGGTACAGATGCGCCACTTCCATGTGGGATGTGACACTTTTACAGAATATGCTTGTTATCCCAAATGGTAGCACAGTATCATCACAAAAGATGCAACACCTTTAAAGCAGTAAACCCGCCTATTGATTGGCGGGTTTTTCCTTGAGCATTTCTTTTAGTTTTTCTAGTAATTGCCTGAGAGATTCGTTCTCTTCTCTCAGGCGGCAGTTTCCCCCAATACTAACTCTTCTAATTTTGCGACTCTGTGCTTTAGCTCCACAATATCGCCAGACTCAGCTTTGTTACCCAGGTATTGCTCAATTAAATCAAGCAGGACATCGGTAGCATTCTTACCTTCTTCCTTGACCTTTTGGTAAAAAGCATCCTTCTTTTCTGGTGAAATCCTGATATTTAGCCTTGATTCAGTCATAGTACTTTCCTCTTTTCTTGATCAACGCTATCAGCGAAACCCTTGTATTAACAAGTGTACTCCCAGGTATTTATATTTTGTTATCCCAGCGTATTGACAAATGGGATAACAAACACTATACTATATTTATAAGCCTAAACAAAAGACGACCGCCGCAGTCTGGACAACGAAGCGATCGCCCTTTGTGAAAACCTAACCCAAAGCATGAGTCAGGAATATAATTATGACGCATTCAACCTATACAGAGCAAGCACCTCCAAGCTTCAATCTCAACACACTAATCACATTTGCTGATGCCCCTTGCAGAGACGAGCAAGCCCAAGCCCAAGCAGAACTGTACACCCACCTCGAATCCCAAGCCGAAGCTGTAGCGTCAACCAAAGACCCCCTCACCAGCAGAGATCGCCGTATCATTGGTGAGATTATCGAAGTCGAACCCGAATCCGTTCGGACGATCTGGATAGAAGCCGGGATTACCGTATGGGTACAGTTAGTCGGTGGGGGACGACTACCCTTCGATAGAAACTGGTTCGCTACAAGAGTTGCAGAGGTCAAGGCGACTCTACCGGAAACCCCATTAGAAAAGAACGAACGATTAAGCGATGAACTAGAAAAAGCCTGTACTGTTTTTGGTCTGTATCACGGAGAGATCGACTGGCTCTCATTCAGCACCAAACTCTACCAAGACGGGCATTTTGTTGGCTTCGTCGGGTGCAATCAACAAGGTTGGTACACTCGACCAAGACAGTACGGGGTAAATCGGGTTGCTGGCAGTGCCAAAGATGTGATTGCGTTGCTGGGAATCCGAGCGGCAGTAGCGGCGTAAGTTGCTGCAAGTGAGAAAGGCGATTGCACACCAAGATAACTGCAATCGCCAATAAGTTTAATCTCTAAGCAGACACAATCATGGCACAAAGTACAGCAGATAACCCCACACTTCAAGATTCGGGTTTCGATAACCATCAACTGAATAATTATGCACCCTCCAGCAGATCCGAACGCACAGGTGTAAGAAATCCCTAGTCCTGGAAGTGAGAAAAAGCGATTGCAGCCCAAGAGTAATGCAATCGCCTCTACAACGAAATTTATGACAATTTAAATCATCATGGCACACAGACTATGATTACCACATTTTCTCTTCAAGAAACCCAGTTGGATGATCCAACAGACAAAATTCTCCTGCCTCCAACCGACCCCAGCGCAGAGGTCATGGAAAGCCCTGGCTACAAGCTTGTGTATGTCAATGGAGCTTGCCCCAGAAATTATCGAGTCTACAAAGCTGATTCAATGATTGGGGTGATATTTCAGCATATTACCCACTGGTCTAACGGAGTCGATTCTCTTCGATATGCCGAGCCGATTGATGCAGCAGTGGGGCTAGATGATTTCATGACGATGACAGGTAGATTAACAGCAACTACAGAACAAGCACCCACAGAAGAGGAATTACTCGATAAAGAATTTGATGCGCTGACGAGTGACGAATGGGAACGGTTAAAGAAATACGTGCCACGAGTGAAAGATTTAGTTGCAGCGTAAAAAATAGGTGGGGAGGAAGTCCCACCTGTGTGGCTAGGAGTCAAGCTAAATTTTATCAAAATAAAACAACGAAATGCGAGTGAATGTAGCAATGTCACCCATAGAAATCCTACAAGATTTTAACTTGTGCTACCTCAAGATTCAGGCAATTGCCCAAAACGAAAACTGGCTTTTGTTAATTGCTGATAAGAAGATTGACCCAGAAGCAGCGACTCACTTAGCCGATGTCCTGCACTACTTGAGTGAAGTAATGGGTTGTGTGGAAGAAATCGTTGGGGTCAAGTTTAATCAGGACGCAGAATCATGAAATTCTATGCAACAAGTATTCCTCAATCTCTGCCAAGTTGGACAACTGTTATATCTAATCAAGCTGGTTTAATTGGGATTGAAATTAATGATGAAGACCCTGGCTTTCATTCAATCATTGAGGAATTATCTACTGAAATTCAACCAGGAGTTGTTGGTGTAAAAGCTGGTGATTTATGTCAAAGAATCAGTATTGAGATGGTTGATACTAACGAAGAAAATTGACAACCAAAACTTAGTAAACCCAAACAAAATGAAATTCACAACTGTCTCTGTTAGCTACTCTAGGAAATTTAATCTTGGCGACTACGAATCACTGGAACTAGGCTGCTCACTTTGGGCACAAGTCGAAGATGGAGAAGACGCGGATGGAATAACCCAATTCCTCTATCATCAAGCCAAAGCTTCGGTAAAACAAGCGGCAATGCCTGTGCTAAAAGCCTCAGAGTTTCAGATAAATAAAGCTAAATCTAGCAAAAAAGTCTCTGGTGATGTCAACGAAAATGATTGGTAAGAGTTTGGATTTGACTAATGCAAGAATTAATCAAAGCTTTAATCAAAGCAAAGGCAGAGTTTAACCCCATTCAAAAAGACGGTACTAATCCTCACTATAAACGTAAATATGCGACCCTAGATGCTGTATTGGATGCTGTCACTCCTGCATTGGGTAAACATGGCTTAGTAATAATTCAAACCACCGAAATCTTTGAAGGTAAAACCGTACTACGGACTCATATTTTTCATGAATCTGGGGAGAGTATCACCAGCACCTATCCCTTGCCTGAGATTAGTGATTCCCAGAAATTGGGTGCAGCCTTAACCTACGCGCGTCGTTATGCTGTGTGTGCAATTTTATCGGTAACAGCAGATGAAGATGATGATGCTGAAGGTGCAGCTACTCCTAAAAAGACTGAACAAGTGCAGAATAATATTAGACCTCGCAAAGAGAATCAACAATACAGGATTCAGCCAACAAAACAAGCTGTAACTCCACCATCAATCAACCCAAAAGATTTGCGAGTCAAAGAAGTTCGCACAGTTTTAAATTATCCACTCGATTTAGTCAAAGAATGGCTGCATTCTCGAAATGTTACCAGTCCAAGTGAGCTTGATTCTGTTGAGATTGACGAATTAGTGAAAACCATGTGTTTGGCTTGGGCTGGTAATAAGTTTGGACATCCGAATCATGCTGCTAATTCTTATCAAAAACACGTAATCGATGCTGTATTACGAGGTATTTCTGAGATAGAAGCAATTCAAGCATGGATGGAGGTAGTGCAAGCACAAATGCCTGAAATGAGTGTACATCATTAATTTTAAACCAGGAGATAATCATGGGTGAAATGGCAGACTTAGCAATAGATATGGCACTTAAACAAGAATACTTTGAGAGGGTTAATTACCAGAGCTATGAGCAAAAGACAAATCAGCAATTAGTAGAGACTATTGGTTTTTACGTTGAGCATGGACTGTTGAGTAGCGATGATTTCTTAGTCAAACTATCTGGTTGGTTTCAACAAAAAAAATACTTCACTATTAAACAGCGTCGTGTAGTTCTTGAACATTTGGCGAGACTGCCTGAGCTTGATTAATTTTACAAGGGAGAATAATTAAACCATGACTACTCAAACCACCAACATTAACCTTGATTCACCTAGCTTAGTACTTGACAGTATTTTCACCTGGAAAGGAGCAGGACGCAAATTACAGCAAAGTAATCCAAACTACTGGGATAGTAAATGTCGATTGCGAATTTATCGGGCGTTTTCTATACCAAATATTATCATCTGCTCAGATTTGGATGAAGAATCTACGGGTACGAGTATTACCAACTCTGTTGAAAATGTAGCCACTTTAATTTGGGAAAAATATGCCCAAGAATTTTTCTCACGTAATATGAGCTACGTGTTTATTGAGCATTATCCCTATCACAACAGAAAAGATAAAAAACCAGAAAGCTTTTCACTAGTTCAATTTAACTGGAATGGACAACAATTTTGCCAACCTCGCTGGAGTCCTTTAACTCCTAACATTGTGTTGGCTTTAATTCAACAGCCTTTGGTCAAAAATTAAAACGCTTCAGTGCAATCGCATTTAATCATCAGCCTGCGATTGCTCTGAAACATGAAAAATAGATAAAAAATGGCTAATCTTCCAGCAATTAATTCAGTTGTCAAAGTCATTAAAGCACTGGGAGAACAAGACCCAAGGTTAGGGTAGTAATTCAGTATTCAGCACATGGAATGGTTTGTGTTCATTTCCCAGATATGCCACTTGGTCAAGGATTTTTTTTCAATTCACATCATTTACAGATCATAGAGTCATAGCCAAGATTATGCCCAGAAAATCCACTCATCCTACTCCTACTGACAATTCCTCACTATGTATACAATACCTTCATCTTTGTGGGGGTAGCGCTCGATTGTGTCATATTAACTTCAGTTTGTCAGTTATTCAAACCTTGGTCAATCAAAGAAAGGTAAAGATTACGAATACAGGTGCTGGTTTTTATGTTCAATTGGAGGAATCCAAATGACTAATCACAAACAAGTTGTTTATCAATCTCAATTAGATCACAAGAGTAAGTTGGTTCTTCGCCGTCGTACTAGAAAAAGATTCAATCTCAAGATTCTCGTTGACCGCATCATAGAAACAACTGCAATTGTCTCTCTGCTCTTGACTGGGTTTTTAGGAGTAGGGGCGATGGGCTGCTGGGGAATGGAGATTATCGAAACAAATGCTGACTCTAACATAATCATCTCTGGTTGGGAGCAGCAAAAAAGTATCTGCTTGGGTGCAATGCTGGTAAGTTTTTCCGCATTCTTGGGCAGTTCTTTAGTCGGAGCAAGCCTCAGTATTCGTCAAGACAAGTTTTAGAGAGATAAACAACGATGGAAATCAGATTAACCACAGCAGAGATCCGAACTATATTGCAAGGGTGTCAATATACGTTGCAGCTTGTGGGGAGCAGTAAGGATTATCGCAGGCTTCAGTCGTCCGAGTACTTTTCTACATCAAATGATGTGGTGTTAAATGATGCGTTTAATGTTTTAGGGGAAATAGTGAACGCAATTGATGACGTGGAGCAATTTAATCAATAAGGAGAATCAAGTCATGGAGCAAGAAGTCAAAAATGCAGTTGGGTTAGGTAGTCCAGAACTTGTAATAGAGCCAAAACCAAAACTGGAGCCGGAACCAAAACCAACTGTAACGATTTACGAGTTCGGCAGACTTTTAGCTGAGAATGAACCATCTAAATTTAGAGGAGCAAGAAAATGACATTCACTTTGGATAATCGCTCTCAAAAGAAAGAATCGTCTCTGACCCAAGCATTACGGCAAATACAACAGCTAAACTCTAAGATTCAAGAGTTGGAGCAGCAGCATCAAGATTATGTGCAGAAGCAACAGAATTTAATTCCAGCCATCGCTGAGATTTGTATTTCTCCGATCCAGGAAGTACAGGCATTGCGGATTCTGATTTATAGGGGAGAAGCAGCTTGTCGGCAGTACTTGCGTTCGGTGCTAGTCAAACAATGTCAGACTTCATAGAGTTCAGGCGCTCATTGATTCTGGTTCTGTACGTGATATTTCCAAAACTCGCTGTAACCAATATGAAATTTGAGCAGATGCAGATTGCTTTTGTTCAGCATCAGTCCAAATATTGTCCCAATGGAATAGCCAACGAGTCAGAAGACGAACTAAATCAACTAACTCACAGGCTCGGTCAATATCATCTGCCTTTACCATGTCTGGCACAGTCCACTCAACAAAGTATCTGCTTTCATCAATCAAAGCCAGTATTACATCCTCTGATGAGCCTTGAGTCCACAAAGATTGAATTTGTGACAAGTGTGTAGCTAGACGATGTAAACGTGTAGTCACATCATCTTGCATAAAAATTTGTTGCTTTGGTGTCACTTCGATCATAAATTTCCTAGAAACTCGTTAATCAGTTGAGCAACCCTTTCTCTAATATTAGGGTCTAAAAGTTCCATTGAACGGTTTTGCCGGGGACGAAGATTAACCATTGATTCATAAATGATTTTTCCAGTTATTGGCATAAAACTGGCAGCCCAAATATTTTGTTGTCTACTGCCGTCATCTAGCAATTTTTCTTCACAATCAGCGTGTAGACCTCCACCACCAACCAGCACCCGACGCTCGATATCAACTGCGGTTTTAATGTAGAACTTGTGAGAACGCAGCATTTGTTCAAGTTGCTCCGGGGTAGCACGCTCACGTAGCAATAGAATCATTCAAACCTCTATGTGTTACTGAGAATTCAATCAGCAGTTGGTTCGTTTTCATGTAACCACTCTAAAATAGTTAATGCTAATTCCCAAGATTCGTTCCGATTCCAACGTGGCAAATGATTAAGTATTCGACTCTTAATTAATCGGGGACTCTCTAATTCTCGGCTACGAGCCTTCACAGCATCCTGGATCAGTTGTGCGAGTGTAGCAGCTTGATTTCCTTTATAGTCAGGTTGTTTCTTGATTTCTTCAATAATCCAGTCCGGGACGGTAATAGTTTTAAATCCTGGTTTCGGCATATAAATTCTGGCTTTGGCATATCTAAGGGAGAACTAGTTTTTTGATAGTACGGCACTTGACGTTATAGATGCAAATTGGATTACGGTATAGTATGGTAAAAGAGAGTAAGGTAAAAGTACCTTGTTCATAGCAATGTTCATAGCAATGAAGAGAAAAAACCCTGGCAGCAATGATGAAAAAGATTAATTAGGGAGGTAGAAAAAATGGCGAAGTCTCCCCAGAATAAATTGCAACAGATAGCTCAGGAAATGGTAAAGGCAGCTGGCTATACAGTCGAATTTGGGGAATATGAATTTGTTTCAACAGCAACTAGGTTAATTGAGCCTTTAATTCATAAATGGTATGAAGGAACAGGTTATACACCACCGACAACAAAAACTATTTCTTGCTGGCTATATAAAAAGCAAGTTCCAGAATGGGTAGTCATAGTTTTACTTAGGGAGATGGAGAACGTCAAAAAATTTTCCCCAAAGTACTCCCAACTGCAAAATTACTCCAAATAAAACAACTTCTCAATCTATCAAAATCCTATTGAACCGCCAAGAGCGGTTTTTTATTATAAAAAAGAAGGTCAATCACAGTTAATTCACTATCAATTAATAGAGAATATGACATCAAAATCATACGGAATTGACACGGGTATTGACTATGTTTTTTACACTCTTGACTACCTATTGACTATTTATTGATGAACCAAGCATGGAGAGAACAACTTTTTAGCCGAAAGACCACTAATTCTGGGTTGAATCCTTTGGTTTTACCGATGACTAATGCCAAAATGTTGCGAGTTTTGGATATTTGCTATCGGACATGGGAGCGTTGGACAGAAGTGGCTGAAACAATCCCTCAGTATAAATTGTCACGAATCCAAATGCAGAAGATAGCACAAGAAAAAAGGTTAAGAGCGCCATTGATTCGTCCATATCAAGTATGGGTACTAGGCAGGATTGGCGAAGTGTTTGGAGATTTAGATCAAGGCACAAACAAGGTTGAAATAGCAAAGTCGATTGTGGAAGCCAATAAGTCGGAATACACCATTAAAGAGTTTGAAGCTGAACAAATCAGATTTACACAACCATCGACAGGAGAATTACAAAATGTCTGAAATAATAGATAAATTTAGCCGTCAAGATTTGTTTGAATTACTGGGTGAAAAATATGCTCCTGTTAAAATTATTGCTGGTTTACAGGAGTTGGCTAAGTCCGACCCAGATATTAACCTTAATGTAGAAGATGACGCAAAAGAATTTAGCATTGACATTTGCGATCGCTTGGAAAAGCTGTTCAGTTTAGCGCAAACAACTATCGACCAATCAAAGCTGTTAGAAAGTGGGAGCAATTTGGCGAATATACAGACTCAAGCCATAGAAAGTGTGAGTGAACAATTACATCTTGCTGGAGTCAGCCGGGAAACGTTTAAGGCATTCTTGGACATTGTGGCAGGCAAGACTGTTGCTCAAGCGCTGGCAGTTCATGAGTTTGAGCAAGAATTGTTCGATGAAATCACGAGTGAACTTGATGCTCGTTCATTACAACGACGCACAGAGCAAGGTTTTGATGAAATAGCGTTTATTTATCAGTTGGCCAAAAATCCCGAAATCAGGCAACAAATTACCCAAGAGTACGGGTTAAAGACTGGGGATGAGATTAAGCAACAAGTTCAAACCCTCACTACTGCTGCAACTGTTGGTTTTGACCCGAAAGCATTTTTAGACGAATTGGGAGTGCCGACATCAGAAAAAAAGTCTACACGACCTGCGACAATTCAGGATCTGAAAAATTTGACACGCTCTTTGTTGAGCGAGAAATTCCAATCTCCAGCTTAAAATGGCGCAAGTTCTTCAAGGAGAATATTTTCGGATTCTCAGTCATTTTTTTTCTAGTTTGCATTGGGCTGTCTGTTTATGTTCGTGTTATTAATGCACCACCACCCCAGACAACACAAACTATCGACGGGCAACAACCGTAAAATATTCCGGGTGAGTGGCAATGAAATACCAGAAGCAAGCGATGTTGGGATTATTGGGCATGGGGTTAATCGCAAGTCCTTGGTTATCGCAACTGCCAGCCCAATTTAAAACTTACAACAGTGGCATTACTATTCGTGAGTCTGAAGAACTAGAACGCATTAAAGCCGAGCAAAGGGCAGAAACCGCCGACAAAATTAACTCTCTTGGAGTTACGCCCTCATTCAGTAAGTTACGAATCAGGAACTATCTAGACTCGAAGAAACGTAACCCTAGACCTGACACTACGGGTTATTTAGAAGATGAGACAGTTTTTGTATATGACTCAACGGGTTTTTGTATTGGGCGTATTGAACAAAGGCAATGGAAATGGAAATATCGATTTAAAAATGCTTGTAAGAATTCGCCACTGTACCAAGATTCCCTCAATTGATTTATGAAATATCTCACTCCAAACAAATCTAATTCACAATCAAAACCAGAATCATCACCACAAAAAGAGCCGAAAAAGGCAGGGAGTGACTACCTAGAATTATTAGCTCGGTGGATTGTGGCATTAATCTCACTGCCAGTCATTTTTATTTCACATATCATTGCCCAATTCGTTACCCCAGGCACACCCGGATACAAGCTTGTTGGTGCAATTGGTTTCTGGATTGGTACGCTCCTTTCTACTGATAGCATCTGGCAAGTTTTATTCCAGGGAAAACCCATCCTCCCGTGGTTTGAGCAAGAATGGATTGGCTGGCTTGGTTGGTTGCAACTCCTATTGAATCCCTTATTTTGGATTAGTTTTGGCATCTCTGCACTAGTGCAAGTGATGGAAGCCCGAACCTTACGTGGTAAAGACCCACAACAGGCCAAGAACGAGTTTGAGGAATCAAAACAATACACACTCGGCAGTAAACCGAATGGCAATATCGACCTGACAGTGGCATTGTGGGGTGATTATAAAGCTGCTGGCATGAAAGAACGTCATACAGGTGGAGCGATCGCACTATTTTTCTGGGTTTTGGATCTGACTACTACCTTCGTTGGTCGTAATCCTTTCCGTTACACTAACCCAGGTTTAATCCTGGCTTGTTTTGCTTACAATGTAGCCTCAATGATGGCAGGCGAGATTGGTTACAACATTTGGAAATTAACTAAGTAAGAGGGATTCACATGCAGCAACAAATACCAATGCTAGAAACCAAAGAAACGGCACTTTTACGTGACGACTACCCCAGCATTGAGTATTTGGAAGCTGGGAATACCGCCTCTTGGTTACAGGAACGACAGGATCAGTTATTAGTCCGCGCCAAGGACGAGCGTAATGGCATGAATCTGGCGAAGTTCATTACTTTAGCAACGGCGGCCACTGGTGCTGTTTGTTATGCCACTTCCCCACTTGCTCCCATCGGTGCAGTCGTAGCTGGTGTTGGTTATCTATGGTCAATTGTTCAGGACTTAAACGATACTCATCAATTTGCACCAATCCCTTTTATACGTGGTGGCTTTTTTGAATTCCTCTCGGCAATGGGAGATAGTGTTGCCAGGGACGAATACTTTGCGAACAAAAATGAACTGGCTGACTTGATGCTGCATCTGGAGCCAATGTCTAAGTATGAGTTTGCCATGCTCAAGCAATCATCTCATTTAGTGTGTGAATACTTGAGCGCCGTTGAGCCAGGAAAAAGATTTTACGCTTACCGTTGGTTACTTGATTGGTTTATTCAGCTACGTGGGCAGTTTCCCACCCGTGAGCAATTGTCTGGGCATTTAGCGCAAGTGACAATTGACCCGCGAGTTAACTACCAACAAGTAACAGTTATTCAAGAGGCGATACAACCACAAAATCTTGGTATCCCACAAGCTCGATTTGCTCAATTACCAAATCATGCTGTGGGAGCAAGGTTTGAAGAGGAAACGAGACACTTTGCTCCCATCGGAGGGGAAATTTCTCCCATGACCCCTGCTCCCATGCCTCCTGCTTCTTCCCCTTCAGTCAATACCGAAATCTCTACCTACACCACTAAACCCCAAGTGCAGTATGACCTAATCGCTCACATTGCTAAAAAAGTTACCAATATGCTGTGGGTTGGTGTCCCTGGTTCTGGCAAAGGCATTACCATTAGCAATGCAATCGATGCTATTAAGCGACTGCATCCTGACATACACATCTTTTATATTGACCCCAAAGGTGACGAGAAAGAAACCGGTTATTTCAAAGGTCGTGTTGATACTTTTAAACGGGCTAAAATCCTAGAAATGTCTCCGGTCGAAGCAGTCTTATGGGTCAAAGAATGCTTTACCAAATTTCAAAATATCTCTGGCTCCAAGCTGATTATTTTGGATGAAGGAACGGCTGTCTGTTCCAAATTTAAAAATACCAAGGGTGAGATTGGTTGGCTCAAAGACAAAATCATCTCTTACTGTTCTTGCGGTGATAGTTCTGGTTGGCATTTCTGGATTGTCGTGCAGAACCCTCACACTGATGACTTGGGTATTTCTGGCGGACTAAGATCCCAATTAACTTCAGTGGCGTTGGTTCATCCTGATAATGTCCCGGCTTACAACGCCATGATTGCCACCCAGTTAATTCCTAGCGATCGCAAGATTACTTCAACCCAAGTAATGGAGATTGCTGCACAATCACCAGTCGGTCGAGCAGTTTATTACGGCGGCATCAATGAATGGATACCAATGCCTCTGTTAAAGAATTTCTCTGGTTATGACCGGGATACTAAAAACTTTATTGACTCTGCACCAAGTAATAAGCAAACCTCTCAAGCTGAAACTAAGGAGTCTTGCACACCAACAACCCAAGCTCAACAGATGTTGGCACTTTTGGAGAAGACGAAAGCCAGTTCCATTGATGAGTTTATCCAAACCGAGTTGAAATTAGACGGGATTCCACCAGAGCTAATCCGTTTAGGAATTGAAAAATTACTCCAAAATTCTCCAATTAAATATAAGTTCAATCCTTGGAATAATCAAAACTGAGAATTTACATCAGGAGAAAATATCCAACCGAGGGTTTCAACGAAAAATTTCAAGCCGTTTTGATAATAACCCATTTCGACTTTTTGATATTGTTTAGATATTTGTCAGCATAGCGGAAAGCTGCTGCCTTATCGTATTTTGCTATATTCAGCGCTTGTAACAATACTTGTAAAGGAATTGCCACCTGTGTGAGCTTTTCGGCTAATATTACTGACTCTTCCTCTGTTGCTGCTACTGTCGCTTCTAATGGCTCAGATTTTATTTGCTTATTTATACGGTTATCTAATATTGCAGTATCAGCCATAAATGCACCTTCAAAACTTGTATAATGCAGTTTTACTGAAAGGTAGCATTGAATGAATCCGTGTTTGTGCGGGACTTATTAATCAGCTAACTTCATGAATCCGCACAATTGCCGTAGCCAGCGCATCTTGATTAAAAATCTCGTTCGCCATCTTTTTCCAAAATGGCAATTAATTCCAACACTCGCATATTTTCTCCCGTCCAAACTTTATCTAGTAACCGCAAATTTTCAAGAGTTAGGTCGCTCTCTTTCACTATCGATACATTTGTTTTGCCCAGTGCCATCAACAAATCTTCAAATACCACTAAGCCATTAAACTCCAAGCCTTGAATCTCGGCTGATGCTAAGGCTGACAATCGCTCACCACAAATCTCAATCATGAACCAGTCACAAAAATCTTTTTCCAGCAATGGATGACGACTACTAATCCCTTGCATCAGCCATAGACCATAAATACTGGCTGTCGCATCATCCATTGTGGCTAAACGTTTAGCTGCCACCCTCCCAAGATTCTCAAAAAATCGCACACCTAAAGCTTTTTCTAACATCTGCATTGGCTCTGGTAGTGCATGGGCTACAACAGAAATTTGGCTATTTTCTAGTTGTTTAGAATGATAATTTTCTAAATATTCATTTGCCTCCTTTGATGCCAACATCCTACCATCTGGGTGTAAGTTGAAATCAACCCCTGGCTTGAAACCTCCTTGAACTAGTTTTTGGATCATGCTTGTTGATACATCCTTTACGGCTTGTTGATAACTTTCCTTACCTACGTATTCTTGCAAGAACCAAACAAAATTTGCTCCCCTCTACTTGCACAAGAGCTTCTTTGAGGATTATTGTCTCATCCTCTAATTGTGCTAGGGTTAGGATTTTTTGAATTTCTTGCAGATTCTGACAAGAAATCGCTTCTATCAACTGCTGTTTTAGGAGTTCATTTTGCGAATTCATTTATCTCAATGCTCAACGGCACTTCAGTGCGTTAACTATTGTACTGTTACCAATTGAGGAATAAAGTAAGTATTAGGGCATTAAGCTTGGTTGAAATTCTGACCAACGCTTGCAAACTTGTTCGTAGCAATCGGGTGGAGTAATTTTTAATTGGTGTAAAAAAGTAACCTCAATCTGAGGTTCAACTTTTAGCACCAGAAGAATATCTTGATGGGGATTGTATGTTGCAACTGCTGGGAAAATGGATGAGATTATAGATGAGTTAAGTGATTGTGATCGCAAGTAAAACCCAATTAAATCGCAGGGGAGAAACTGGAGGGTGAAGGGAACTGTATCAAAGTTTGTAATTGTCGACTGAGTAACTTGAGTATCTACATCACATAAGACAACTCCCCGTCCAAATGACTGAAATCCTTTCCATGCTGTGTAACCAATGACCAGCAGATTATTATGAATAAAACTATTTTGCCAGTAGCCAAAATTTCCTTGCCAGACACTATTGGATGGTCGCATTGACTTCCTCCCATAGCAGCAATGGCTCAATGCGAACCTGTTCAAGCTCCTGTCCAATCAATACTAATCGCGTTTGACGGAATTCCTGGGGTTGGCAAAGACGTTCATAAAAGTAGTCAAATCGATTACCAACACCCTGTAATGCCAGACGCATAGCTTTGTTTGGAACTGCTACAAATCCCTTAATTCGATAATTCATAACTCATAATTCATAATTACATTTTGTGACGGGGATTTAGCTAGGCTTCAATTCTTTCTGCCTCTAGAAGTAGGGGACTTAAACCCCCAAACTTAGTTAAAATCCAAATATTCATAAATAGCTGCGATCGCTACTTAACCAAGCTTGAGGGATTTTGGCTAGCAAAGTTTCTGTCCATGAATTCTGTGCTTCCCTTTGCCCGCACAGCCCGGAACATTCCAAATCGACATAACCCTGCACCAAACGCTAAACGCATCAGTAAAAGCGTCGGTACCTCGCGCACAGACTTGATGAAACCAGACAGCCCAAAACGCACTAATCCCTCTGGTCGAGCCACTCCTTGCCAAATCGAATCGAACCAAGAAGGAAGGGTTTCTTGCGTCCAGTCTGCCGTAATTACCTCCCCTTCAACTAATTCTGTCCCTGCCAAAAGCTCGGAAAAGCCTTCAATGCTGGAAAAAGCTGGATGAGACCACTGATCGAGGAGTTGCCGCATTACTCGTTTCTCCCAAAAATTTAGCGGCTTTTGGCGGTCATCCTTCTGATTCCAGTCCGCTACAAGCAACACTCCACCAGGCTTTAGCACCCGGATTAATTCTCTAGCAAAAACGGTTTTATCTGGCATGTGGGGGCCTGCTTCAATCGACCAAACCACATCAAAACTGGCATCTGGAAACGACAATGCCATCGCATCATCGACCGCAAACTGGGCATTTAGCCCAAGGGGTGTTAGCTCCTGGGCGCGGTTAACCTGTTGTGGACTAATGGTAATCCCTGTGACAGCAAACCCATAGTCTCGCGCTAAAATCCGGCTGCTACCCCCAATCCCACAACCAACATCTAAAACAGTAGTACCAGGAGGTAATTTTTCTATTCCACCCCATTTAACCATTTCATGTACAAAGTCAGATTTAGCAGCCAAAAAATCCTTACTTCGCGGTGGCGAACCGTAATGACCGAGGTGAATGTGTTCCCCCCAATAAAACTCTACGATGCCATCAAGAGTCCATTGATCGTAGGAATTGGCGACTGTGGATGAGGATTGATACTTGCGGGCAGTTAGGAAATAAGCCGCAATTCCAATTACTAAAAGCAGAAGAAAACCAATTACAGAATATAATAAAGTTGACATTTTTTTGAACGCTCCTTTACACCTATTTGAGCCGATCTAACGATTTACTTATTGCTGCTCGTCCCCAATCAGACCAGCTATGACGTAACTGACCGAGGTAGGCAATTGCAATATAAATTATCCGATACATCAACATTGCAATGTTTTGAACATCTTGAATAATTTTCCCTTGAAGTAGACTGGGCTTGTGTTTATATTGGAGGAAAGCCGTTTGTTTGACAGAGGGATGAATAGCAGTAGGAATCTTCCCAGTTCGGTGAAGATAGAATTTCGACATGATAATTAATTCAAGTATTCATTTAGTAACTTAGCAATTTCTGTGCGTGATTGAGGAAGTATTTGTTCAATTGTGAAACAGGACTATGTACGTCATACACGCCATTTGCTACCTGTTTTAAACAACTTCTACCTGTTAGTTAATACAGCGTTTTTTGTCACGGTGACTATTTACAAGCGATACTCCCTATGGGAGTATCTTATAGCGATTGCTGGATTTCAAGACACAATTTGTACCGAAAATTAACCCCTTACCCTCTCATAGAAAGTCGTAATCTGTAGCGTCTTGATATGTGGGACTATGAGAACGTAAAACTGAGTAGTTGTATAAATCTTCATAAAAATAATTATCTGTGCCTCGCAGATGTACAAAATTTACAAGTCAACTTCGGCGGGCATTCTGACTCCCAAGGCAAGCCTTGTTTACAGCTGCGGGACAGCGCCGGATTTACACCGGACTTTCCCCGTTTCCTCTAGCGGCTGTTCCCCACTAGAACCGAGATTCATCTGAATACTAACACAACTGCGATTTGCTTGCATAAAAATCAATGGTCGGTCTATATTTGCACTCGCTATTAATCGGGACGAGTCTCATTCTTTACCAAGCGTTTATTTTCTACTCAGCGTTGCGGGGTCGTTTCTTATTGCTTAGTAGACATCTTGCAAAAGTAACAAATGCCAAAATATTGGGGTGCATAGTAAAGGTTACTGGGTTTGGGGAAATTCCATCCCTTTACCCCTTACCCTACTTCTACAATAAGTTTAGTCTAAACTCCAGTTTTAGTCTAAACCCCAATAAAGATGTATATGTAAATATCTGTATTGAGGTTAGAGAACTTCCTGGGCTGAAATCCAAACTAACAGAGATTTGTGATGCCGCAGAGATTGAATATGCCTTTACTAAAGGATTTGGGAAGCAAGCCAAAGTCATGTTCCGGTTAAGTTGATTCCCAATGTTAGGTCATAACTAAACTTAAGTTGTTGAAAATTAATTAGTTGGCATTACTCAAGCTATTTTGAGAGTTCCTGACTTAACTGGAAAAGTCTAGTAAAATATAGGGGCTAAAAGTCTTTCCCCTATACCTCATACCCTGTTCGGTAAAAACTATTTAGGGACAATAGTCGCCTTGAGTTCACCCATTTTCCCTTTTCCCCTCTTGTTTGCACCTTGTATCACCTTCGGTTCTTCTGACTTACTGGAGTTAACCATTTTCACCAAAGAAGAATTGAGATAACTTTGTGCAGAGATATACAAACTTTCCCAAATCTCTTGATTGCGGCTGATTTTTGTACCGACTGTATTCCCTGCTGTTTTCTCCGACACCAAATATTTGCGGAAATAGTTAGTCCACAGATGTTGGAGAAAATCTTCGGCAAATTCGTTAAATGGCAGAATCCATTTATAGTCCTTGTCCAAAAATACCCGATAGGACGCAATTATCGGTAGTGCCAGGTCGGTTGGCGCACCAAACCCGAAAGAATATTTACTGTCCGGCAATAACGTAGTTTTACGTATATCTATTGATGCTAAATCGTTGGCACCCTTTCTTCTGGGGTTGCTAATATAGTCTTGGATTATTTCATAGAGTCTTTGCTCTATCCACAAAGCATGAGTTAGCAAAGGCAGTAAAGCAGTTAGCCGTTCCCTTTCTGCATCTGTGATGTTACTTGGAAGACTCATTCCTACTGGGTGTTTGGTTCGTTTATTGCCGTCGGGGTTGTATTTATTTCTATCGAGGCAATAAAGCAGCTTGAGCAAATGGGTGACATTGCACTGAGCGTTTCTGGGAGCGCCACTTTGATTCTGGTAATAAGCGATGCGGAATTTTCTATCTTCTGCTCTCTCTAACTGGGCTAAATACTGCTTGATGAATTTGTAATCACCTCTGGCGTTGACTTTCGAGCGAGAATCTACTGGGGTTGTAGTATTTGAAGCTAGGGCTATATCTTTGGCTGATTCTTCAGTTAGTCCGATGTGAATCGTAACTTTTACCCTAGCTTCGGTTAGGTCATATTTGTAATTTTTCGCTTGCTCAAAAGCTAAAACTGTATGCCCACCGTTGATAATCCCATCGCTACCGCCCTCGTTAGCTTCCAAAATCTCTAGTTCGAGTTCAGTTTTATTTCTGTTGGGCTTAACTTTATTGGCTGACAGAACGATTCCGCTGTGGCGAGAGAAGAATTTTTCGGGTTCCGTTGTCAGCGAGTCGAAGATTTGTCTGTAGGTCGCGCTTTTGCGGTTTGCTTCCCGAATATTCGGTTCTAGGGGGAGGTCTGTTGGGAAGCTGTCTACATGGGCTGTGGCGATGATGCAATTGGGGTTGGCTTGAAAATGGTTATCTATCTTAATATTCCAAGTCTTGGGCATAGTTTATTTCTTCGGAACTAGAAATTCTATGTTAACCAAAACCTTGACCCTGATACCGCATTTCTCAAAATGCCGAGTACTGTTAGAGATTGGACTACAACATTTCTCAGCATCTGCTCCCGTCAAATTATTTAAACCTGCGATAGATATGGCACGCCTGAAAAGCCGGAATTTACAGCAACATTATGGTTAGTCTTTACAGTGCCTAAATCCTAGCTTAGATAAAGAGTACTTAGATCCCTGATATTTAGGTACTCTCTTTATGGAAAGCTATTTTCAGCTACAAGCAACAGCTTAGTTGCTATACATATTTACAAAAACTAACTTAAGATAGACTATTATTCATACTTAAGTTAGTTGCAAAAAGTGCTAATGTTAAAAAGTTTTTTAAAATATCTATAACTAGGCTCGCTCAGTTAGTTTCACTTAAAACGTATTTATACCTATTCTCATTATGAGAATGCCTGCTTTACTAATATTCAGCAAGTGCCAAGTACCTGCACCATGACTATCGCTAAAATTCATTCAGTTGTCTGTATTCAGTCTCGTGTTTTAGTCGTATTTTACACCCCGTGTAAATGTTGGCAGTTTCGGATTGTTAGCCCTGATGGCACGGTATTGGGTGATTATCCGATTTACTATAGTGCTGAGGCGGCAGCAAAAGCTGGGCGTGATTCGATTTATCAAAACCGTTGAAGCGGTTAATTCATTCGGTGGCAACCTCAGTGGCAAAAGTACTTTCATCGCGCCAGTAGGAGAGTTATCACCCGTAGCCTTTAGAGAGAACTAAATTGTTCAAAGTAATGGCAGTTAACAAACCAAT